>NZ_JABRWQ010000009.1 GCF_013249065.1 Winogradskyella litoriviva | reverse complement strand
AATGTGTATAACTAATTGCTGTATTAGTCTCTACTTGCGAATATTCCTTCGGAATATTCACGGGTTCGTAAATGTTTGCTATCTTAGTTGCTTAATCCACGCAACTAAGTAATACACGCACACGTTGGCAGCAATGCGCCTCGACAGCAAAAGCCTTCGCCTACCCTGACTTCAGGCTTTCTTTATTCGCGCTATCAAAGAACCTTTATTTGGAAATGCAAAACGATGGATTTAAAGCTTATCGAATATATTGCAATAAAAACTGCTGATTAAACCAAAACCTGGACAATTTCATTCAAATTAAACCTTAACTGAACATTTCAAAATCACCTACGTTAAACAAAAAAATAGCCTAGTTTCTTTTTCGCGATTTTTTTTTAGAATTTTAAGTAAGTAAAATCAGAAAAAATAGAGCCGGAAATTTTAATTTCTTACGGAACTAGAATAGTCATCTAACTCATTATACGTAAAATCCTGAAATTAAAAATATAACGCAGGATTTACAAGCTGAGCGTAAAATGCGTGTCTGATTAGCAACAACGCAGGACTAAAAACAGATTATCTCTAGATTTATTTAATAATTAAGTTAATTAGTTAGCTAATTGGAGTATATTAAATTATCATTTATTAAAAACATAGCTTATAAAAAAATAAGCACGGCTGCCAACACCGTGTATAATTAATTGCTTTGGCAAGTGCTTCTTTGGAAAATTCCTTCGGAATTTTCTCTGGTCCGTAAAAGTTTGCTAAATTAGCTACCAAACCACGCAACTAACTATACACAAAACCGTTGTAACACATTTGATGAAAACCCAAGAAACATTGACAAACGAAGAATTAATTGACTATGTCTACTATGACATTGCAGGAAAATATCTGAACGAAAAAATCAATGATTGGAGTCAAACGAGAATGTGGTATAAAACAGTTTTTGAATTATCAGAACCTGTTCGATATACGTATGGAATTGGAGTTTTGAATATGCAAGTAATGAATGGTGGATTTGAACAGTATTTTGACAATGATTATGGAATTTTTGCAGAGGAAACGCTAAATGGACTGAAAAAAATTGGAGCTGAATTGACTTTTGGACTTTTAAAAAGTGCAATCGAAATATTAAATAAACATAAAGAACCGCAAACTGACTTGTTTGAATTCATAACCCAGAATAAATATTGGGAAAATGAACAAATAGAACAAGAACTCGACCGATTAGATGATGAATATTACAAACTCGAAGAAAAAGAGAATTTGACTGAATTACTCGGGAATTATTTGCGGAACTGTGAAATAAAATAAAAACGTGTCACAACAATGTATAACCGCAATTACGGCGGATTCGACTACGTCCGAATCCACTCGGAATTGCGAGCGTCTGTGCCAAACCGAAAATTAATGCATATTAACCCGTAACTGACGGTTATACGAGACCGTTAGCCTTAATTATGAAAAAGTGGAAAATAATTATAATTTTAGTCCTAACTCTATTGGTAGTAAGAGAGTTTTCTTCGTCTGAAATAACTTATTATAAGGCTTATTCTAATATTAATTCAACTAACAACAATAATATAAATACAAGCAGCTATAAAAAAAAATCCTCAATCATAGAAAGTAATATAATTAAGTCTAATGAAAATGACATTCCTAAAATAATTTATTTCGGACTCGATGAAAAAGTTGATAATTCGACTTTTCCGAACGGGAATTATATTAATGTGAGCGTGATGAACTACCCTAATATTAGTTTGACAAGGTATATTCCGTTTATAAAACCAATTAATTTCAATTCGGATGTTTCTTATAATTGGAATACAACAATAGAAAAAAACGACACTATAACCTCAATTAACTGTTCTGGTTCAATAAAAATTGATGGAGATAATAAAATTTATGGAATTTGTTCTGGAAAAGAAGCAAAAAGAATTATTGAAAATAAAATAAAACAAAAAATTAAAGACTACATATCGAAAGGAATTAATGATAAACTGAAAACAATTAACTAAGGCTAACACCGTGTATAATTAATTGCTTGGTCACTGCCGACTTACGAAAATTCCGCTGGAATTTTCTATCTGTGATTTGTTTGTTAACTTAGTTGCTTAACCACGCAACTAACCATACACAAACACGTTGGCAACAATATAGCCAGACCAATAAAATTTAGGAATGAAAATATACTTTAGTGATTTTTTTGGAATAGACTCTGATAAATTAGAGGAATATGGAGCATTCAATATTTCGCTGATAAATGACCTTCCTCTTTTTATTGACCCTTTCCTTCTATTTGGAAGTTCAAAGCCTGAATATCAAAATGAACATAATAAGGTTTTAAAATACTTAACATTTTTAAAAGAAAAAGCTGAAAACGGACTAAATAACAGCTCAACTATCCAAGCTTGGTATGTTTTTAAAGAAGTAAAACAAAATTGGTTTGGATATAGCAAAGTAGGAAACTCTGGAAGCGGATTAGGACGAAAGTTTGGAAAAGCGTTTTCCTCATCAATTCATATTGTATTTGACGATTTAGGTAAAGAACAAGTAACTCAATCTTCTCATTTGGAAAAGGCTGGTTTATTTCAAATTGGAGTTGGAAAAGATAACATTAGTGATTTTTCTACGAATTTATTAAAAGAGTTTTTACTTGAATATACAGAAACGTTTGCAAAGAAAGAGATTGACAAAAAACATCTCAAAACAGTAAATGTTGAACGAGTTTACTTTGACTACAAATTAGAACGTTGGATGCCAAAAGAGTACGTTCTTCCTCGCATCAACGATGATTTCGTCATTATTACGCCAAAAGACATTTTAACCAAAGACGAAAATTGGATAAATAGTAACGATTTAAGAGGCGACTTTACTCGCATTTGCACAAGCATTTCAAACGACCAATTAAGAGGAGAAATCTTCAACTACTTTAGAAAAATGCTACCTGCAAAAAAACCTAATCAAAAACACACTCAAAAAGAAAGAACTGCGGCAATTCAAAAAACGATTTTAAAATTCCCAGAAATAATAAAATTCTTCGTTAAAGAAAAAGAGGAGAATAAAAAAGGAGCAAAAAGCATTGCGGAAAAAAGAGTTGAGATAGTAGACACAATTTTTGTAAAAAATGTCAGTTCATTCGTGGAATTACTTTTAGAGAAAAGTGATTTCTACGACATTCCGCCAAAAACATCTTTTGACGAAGCGATGAAAAGAATTGTTTATTTAAAAGATGTAATCGAGAAAAATGATGGTTATAAACTTTTCTACATTGATGGAGAACCAATTAAAAGAGAAGCTGATTTACAAATTATTTACCGATTAACTTGGTTTGCATCAGATTTTGATGTGAATAGAGAGCCGAATAATGGACGTGGACCAGTGGACTATTCTGTATCAAAAGGTTCAAATGACAAAACTGTAGTTGAATTTAAACTTGCATCTAATTCCAAAATTCGTCAGAATTTAGAGAATCAAGTTAAAGTTTATAAAGAAGCAAATAACACAACAAATGGAATAACAGCCATACTGTATTTTAGTACGACGGAGTATAATAAAGTAAAGAAATTAATCGGAGAGCTTGGAATTAAGGAAGTGGAAGAATCAATAATTTTAATTGACGGACGACCGAAAAAATCTGCTTCCAATGTGAAATAAATACTGTTGCCAACACCGTGTATAATTCATTGCTAGTACTCGCCTACTTACGAAAATCCTCTCGGATTTTCTATTCGGTTTGTATTTGCTAATTTAGTTGCTTAAAACACGCAACGAAATCATACACAAACACGTTACCCACTATTTGAGAAATGCAGTACTTCAAAGAAAATTTAAAGAATAAACCAACTCTATTTCTCGTAATAGGAATTATCGTTCTTATTATTGGAATTCCTGCTGGAATCTATGGTTTAACGTTAAATGGAGGAGCAAGTTTGGGAGGAGTACTGATTTTAGTCGGAGTTGTTGCATTTATGCCTTTTTTGGCAATCGACCGAATTTTAGTAAAACGAATAAAGCCACTCAAACTATCAATTTTCGAGTTAATTTTAAGTGTAATTGCATTATTATTTTATTCATCAGACAATAAAAAATTAGTAGTTGACTTGACCGAATATCAAAGCGATTATTTTGTGATAGTTTATAATGATGGGAATTTAAAAAACTCTAATATAAATTGGTCATTTCCATTTAATAAAAAAGTGGAATATAACTCAAACTCGATAATAATTCCAGCCGAATTTCAAAGCAAATATAGATTGGATATTGAAACACCGAAAAATTGGTCTGGAACAAGAATGAATCCAGACCGAATTGACAATATTGGATTAAGAATTTATACTAGTGGAAAAACAAAATTGAATCGAACTGAAATTGATTCACTAGCAACGATGGAAATAAAAACAGTGGGTAACACCGTGTATAATTAATTGCTTTTTACGTGCCTACTTGCGAAAATTCCTGCGGAATTTTCTCGGGTTCGTAAAAGTTTGCTAAATTAGTTGCTAAACCACGCAACTAACCATACACAAACACGTTAGCCACAAGCTGAAAAAAATCCATATTGAAAAATAAAAAGGAATATTTAAAAGGAAAATCCGTCTTTATAGTTTCGTTACTTGTCATCGGAATTACAATTCTGACTGTTTATCTGACTGGCGAAAATTATAACCGAAATGTAACGTCGAATTTATATTTATCGTTGTCCATAATTGGAACAGTACTTTTCTTGTTTATGACTTATGGCCTTTACAAAGGAATTGGATTAAAAGACAATTTTCCTAAATTTAGAGAATTTAAGACTGGAGATTTTATTGCACAATCTGGAACTGCACCTGATTTGCCTAGTATAGAAGTTGGAGACGGAATTGGTGGATTAATAATGTCGATTCTACTCTGGATTGGAATGACTATTATAATCTTCCTTCTTCTGATTTTGCTGGAGGCATTTTTTTGGATTTCGATTTTTATAATTTTAGCAATGCTTTATTGGGTGTTTTTTCGAGCTTTAAAATTTGTGTTTTCAAAATCAACAGAAACGAAAGGAGATATCGGAATTTCTGCAATATATTCGTTGACTTATACTATATTGTATTTAGGTTGGATATTCGGAATTGTTTATCTGACTGAAATATTAAGATGAAAAGCCAGATGGCTAACACCGTGTATAATTAATTGCTTTTTAGAGCTTACTCGCGAAAATTCCTGCGGAATTTTCACGGGTTCGTAAAAGTTTGCTAACTTAGTTGCTTAACCACGCAACTAACCATACACAAACACGTTAGGTGCAATACTGAAAAACAACCATGAAAAGAATAATACTACTTCTGACTTTGATAATAAGTTATTCGAGTTTTTCACAAAGTATGTGGAAAAAAGCTGCGGATAAATACAAGCAGAATAATATTAAAGAAGTAAAAATCTATCAGCAAAATGTTGAGAATAAAAATCAAAAAAGATTATGGGACTGGGAATATTATGACCGAGAAGGACGTTTGACGGAGAAAAAAAGATTTCAATCAAATGGAAATTTTGAGTCTCATTACAAATTTGAATACCCAAATAATAAATCACGGATTTTAATCTCATTTGACAAAAAAGGAAACGAAATAAAACGGATTGACCAAGAATTTGACTTATCCGATGATGAAAACACTCTAAACCAATTCAGCGAAAGTGGATTTTTTGAATATGAGTACAACGAAAATGGAGACGTTACCAAGGTTTGGAGAATTAAAGACGACCCTAAACGACTTCAAACGGAAAACTTTTACAACTATAAAGGATATTTAATTAAAAGTAAAAGTTTAGTGTTTACAAGTGACCGAAAAAGCACTTTCATATCGACAAGCACTTACGATTTGGATGAAAATGGAAATATTTTAAAAATAACAACACAATCAAACGAAAAAGTAAAAAGTATAGCTGTTTATGAATATAAAAAGTACAGCACCTAACACAGTGTATAATTAATTGCTTGGTTTTAGTCAATTTACGAAAGTCCTCGCGGACTTTCTATCTGTGATTTATTTACTAACTTTAGTGCTTAAAACACGCAACTAATCATACACAAACACGTTGTAGGTAATATAAAAAACACAATATGTCGAAAAGAGACGAATTAATAAAAAAATACGCAGTTGAATTGAAGGAAAAATTGGGAGAGGATACCGATTTGGACTTACTAACTAAAGTGACTATTGGACTTGGTCCTTCAATTTACAACGCTGATTCAGCAACTATTTCTGGCTCTGACCAATCTGAATTAAGAACTGTAAAGAACAATTTCTTAATAAAAAAGTTAGGACTAAAGGAAAGTCCTGAATTAGATACTGCGATTAACAATGTTATTGAAAAATACGGTAAGTCAAATCGAAATAAATATCGAGCTGTTGTTTATTACTTGCTGACTAAACATTTTAAGAAAGAAGAAGTTTATATAAAAAGAGGCACTGGACCTAGATAATATGGCAAAAAAAAATACACCAAAAAAAGACTCTTCAAAGTCTGGAAAAAAAACACAACTAAAAGAGCACAAACGTTCAGGTTCTGACGGAAAAAGTCAGAAAGGAACTGGACCAAGACAGAAAAAATAATGGCTAAATCAAAGTTATCTGAATTTAAAGAAGACTACTACTTTTTCACGGGAAAGTTAAGCGACATTAATAGGCAAATTGCTTTTGCTGGAATTGCACTAATTTGGGTTTTTAAAAAAGGAGAAAATACAGAATTTCAAATTGACAATGAACTTATTTTACCTGCAATTTTTATAGTTGGTGCATTAGCTTTTGATATGTTTCAATACATTTATCAGTCAGTTGTTTGGTCGATTTTCTACACTAGAAAAAACAGAAAAAACAAATCAGAAGATAAAAAAATTAAATCCCCTGAATATTTGAATTATCCATCGTGGGTATTTTTTTTCATTAAGGTCATTCTTGTTTTAATAGCTTATTGGAAAATATTTGACTATTTATTGGATAAATTTTTAAAATAAATACTACCTACAACACCGTGTATAATTAATTGCTTGGTCACTGCCGACTTACGAACATTCCTGCGGAATATTCTATCTGTGATTTATTTGCTAAATTAGGTGCTTAACCACGCAACTAACCATACACAACAACGTTGTACATAATGCTAGAAAAACTAAACTACATATTGATATTAGCTCTGATTTCAGTGAGTATTTCGTGTAAAAACGAAAAGAAAAATAATATTCTGAATTTAGAAACGGGAACGGAATTGAAATCTGATTCTGTAGAAACTTATAATGAATTAGCAAATACTGAGAAAAGAAAAACACTCGAAATCTCAGAATATAATACTGATAACTCGGAAACTGAAAATATTAAACGACCCGAAAAAACAATTATTCGAAATTTAGAAATTGACACAACTAAAGCATTCGGAATTTGGACCCAAGACCCAAACGGACCTCACGCAGATTTTTGGCTGACTAAAAAATCATTTTATGTTGTGGACTATGATGGAGATGGAGCAATGCCATATATTTTGGACAAAAATAAAATAACAGTATTTTATAATGACTTTATTCAAAAAGGAACGATTACATCAACGGAAAATGATATTCTGAAAATAAAGTGGTCTGATATGGACAAAGAAACCGAATACGTGAAATTCGAAAACTAATAAAGCACTATGTACAACAAAACCTATAAACAATACGGGCTTCGGGCTTTACCAAAGGTTTGTGTATTTTTATGAAGTCCGCAAAATCTTTTGGATTTTGCTCTGGACAGGAAAAAATAAATCAAAACAAAAAGATTTCGCTACGTGCGTGGCGGAAAGCAAACGCTAGTTTGCTCCCGTACTGTTCATAGCTCAAGCGTTGTGCGTAATTCCTCAGATTACGCAAAAGAAAATAATCACATCTTATCAGCGTTTAGTGAGTGTACAAAAGAAAGACGAAAATCTAAAATATTAGTATCTGATTTTCACAACGACTAAGAAAACATGAGTAAAAAACTATTGTTGTTAATATTAATAATTCCAAATATCTTTTATTGTCAAAGTGAATTTAAAATCTCTGAATTTAAAAATGTACATTCAAAAGTGATTAGTATATTACATGAGAAAAATATATTCCCTTCTGATGTTCAATCTTCAGAAATTAATATTACTGATTTAATCAATTCTGAAAATAAAGTTGACGATATTATCACCAAAGGTATATACAGCATTTATTATCATTATCATTGGGATTCTTATTTAATGCTGAAAAATAAAAATGAATTTATCCTTTATACTACACCTCTAGAAGATACTAAATCCCTATTTGGAGGAGTATTAGGACTTGATAAATCAAAAAAAGAATCAAAAGAATATTTAAAGGAAATATATAATCATCTTTATTATTTGCTCGAAAACAGAAATAGTAAAGGATTTAGGGTAATATCAACTAACCGAAAAGAATATGAAAAGAACAGGAAAAAAATCCTTCATTCTGAACTGAAAAGATTAAAAAAAGAATATCGTTATTATTTAGATTTAATAAGAAAAGGATAAAAAACTACGCACAACACCGTGTATAATTAATTGCTTTTTATGTGCTTACTTGCGAAAATTCCTGCGGAATTTTCTTGGGTTCGTAAAAGTTTGCTAAATTAGTTACTTAACCACGCAACTAACCATACACAAACACGTTGTCTGTAATTTAACAAAACTATGAGTAAAGCTTTTCTGAAAATATTATTTTTTGTTGTTTCTCTTATAATTATAGGATGTAAAGTTGATAAAGAAAAGACCTTAGTCGGTTCAAAATCGAATAACTGTGAAAGTCCATCTGATGCAATTGTAAAATTCAATACAGTAAAGGAAAGTGATGTTTCTGAAAGTATTTTGAAATATACTAAAAGTCAACTTATTGAATTTAGCACCTTAGAAGAAAAAGAAATTTCTGATTGGATTAATAAAAATGTGTTCAGCGAAAAAAGAGGTAATTCTCAAATTAAAGAATGGAATATTAATGATAATGACATTTGCTTTACACAAAATGTAAGAATTGAATCTACTTCAGATTCAACTCAAGTTTCTGAAGTTGATATCAAAATATGCAATTCAATTTTAAGTGAAGATGTTTCTGCTGGAAATTATTGGGGATTTGATTCAGAAAATTTTAAAATCAACTTAAGCTACTGCTTCGATTCAATAGAATTTATTAAACCTGTTGGCTATTATGAAATTGTAGACAACAATGGAAAATTGGAACGTTCATTAATAACAGATTTAAGAAAACACAAATGTTCCGTAAATATTAACTTGACCTTTCTCGATAAAAAAAGTAATACAGAATATAATAAGCTGATTTTATCTGATAATGGATTTTTATATACTGATTTCAGAAACTGGAAATAAAAAACTACAGACAACACCGTGTATAATTAATTGCTTTTTAAGTGCTTACTTGCGAAAATTCCTGCGGAATTTTCTCGGGTTCGTAAAAGTTTGCTAAATTAGATGCTTAAACACGCCACTAATCATACACAAACACGTTGCCCACAATATGAAAAAACAATTGATAAGAACAATTTTAACTCTATTTTTGATTTCGTTTAGCTATTTAACTTTTGCCCAAAGTGGAAAAGCTACTTTAATATTGAAAGATAGTACTAGAATTAATGGGTTTGGCGAAATAAGCGGAATTTCATCAATCGTTTCAATAAAATTCAAGAATGACAGCCTAAAATGGAGAAGTTATAAGTCAAAAGAAGTTATCGGAATAGACATATTAGAAAACGATTATTATAGACAGTTTCGATATAAATATAAGGACGAAGACAAGTTCCCAGAAATATTGGAAATAGTTTCTATTGATAGTTTAAGCCTCTATGTGCGAACTTATAGCGGTAGTGTTTTAACAAACTCATTCGTGAATGAACCAATTAATATTAATGGAATTGACAACCCGCAAACAATTGAGTTAGATAATGGACAAAAAATAAATATAAGTAACCGACCTCGTAACAGCTACACGGAAATTAACTTTCCGAGATACAGTTATTATGTTGGCTTTGGAGAAAGTGACCAAGTTGAACATTTATATACTAAAGGTTTACCATTTGCGAAAAGTTTCAAAAAGTCAATGAAACAATACTTTAAGAATTGTCCCTCATTAATTGACAAAGTTGAAAACAAAGAGTTTAAAAATGATGAGCTATGGAAAATTTTAGATTATTATAACCGAAATTGCTTAAATGTAAAATCCGAATAAATACTGTGGGCAACACCGTGTATAATTAATTGCTTTTTTATTCTCTACTTGCGAATATTCCTGCGGAATATTCACGGGTTCGTGAATGTTTACTAAATTAGTTGCTGAAACACGCAACTAACCATACACAAACACGTTGGCTGTAATAACGCAGCGCAACCAAAATCGGAATTTTAAGCAAAATAATCAAAGTGTTTTAAGCCGAATTGAACGCAAAATGCTCACTCAATCCAAAAACGACGGAACTGAATATTAACTCAACTCTGGAAATTCACTCAGTCGGAATTTTATGCTCGATTTCTGAAAAATATTACGCTGGATTTTTTAGCTCGTTTGCGCAATCAGAATTGCAATCGAAAAAGCAACGCGCGAATTTATTACTCAAAATCTGACTTCTACTTTACTTCTCTAAATCAAAACTGGAATTTAAAACGCAAAAAAGCACTCAAATAATTACAAAACCAATTTACTACAGCCAACAATGCGTATAGTTAATTGCTATAAAAAGCTTACTCACGAAAATTCCGCTGGAATTTTCTCTGGTTCGGTCTATTTTTGCTAAATTAGTTGCTTAAACGTCGCAACTAAGCCATACACGCGCACGTTGTAAGCAATTAAAACCGAAACTAAATGAATGTACCATCACCAACTGATTTTGTTTTTAAAACACCTCTTTACGAATTAATTTCTTGGAAAGACGAGGATGCTCAAATAGAAAATGCAGAATTTCAGGGAACAGAAGGTAAAGAACTTGAAGTACAAAATATAGTTTGTTTCCAAGGGAAAGTCGATGGATATTGCGTAGAATGTGCAAAAGAAAGTACATTTCAAAGAATAGACAAAGTTCCGAATACTTGGGATACGAGTTGGTTTATGGCTACCAGAAAAACTTTAGGTTTTACTCTGACCTGCGCAAGAAATGCAGAGCACAAAATTGAAATAATTTATAAAGTTCTTCCTGAATTTGAGGGAATAATCAAAATTGGACAATTCCCAACTATTGCTTCTCTTATGAAAGGAGATGTAAACAGGTATCGCAAAATTCTTAAAAAACAATTCAGTGAATACACAAGAGCTATCGGACTTATATCACACGGAGTTGGAATTGGTTCATTCGTTTATTTAAGGCGAATATTCGAGGTACTAATTGAAGAAGCTCATCAACAAGCAATGAAAATTGAAAAGGATTGGAATGAAGAAGAGTATGGTAAATTAAGGATGGGAGAAAAAATAAAAGAACTAAAAAATTATTTACCGAAATTTCTTGTTGATAATGCCAAAATGTATGGAATTTTAAGCAAAGGAATACACGAGTTATCTGAACAGGAGACTATGGAATATTTCCCAGCTGTAAAATTAGGTATTGAATTAATACTTGATGAAAAAATCAAAATACAGGAACAGAAAAATAAGGAGAAAGAAGCTTCTGAATTACTTAATAAAATAGCTAATAAAATTGACAAAAAATAACTGCTTACAACAATGGCTATAAGTAATTGCTTGTTCTCGCTTACTTCTGAAAATCCTAGCGGATTTTCAGCTCGCTGTGTACTTGCAAAGTTAATTGCTAAACCACGCAACTACTCATAGCCGAGACCGTTAGCAAACATTAGAACGAAGTCAATGAAGAAAATATTTGGATTTAGTTTATTACTAATTATAACCTTATGTCTTTCGTCCTGTTCTTGGGGAATATTACTATTTGTCGGTAATAATTTTGACCAAGAGATACAGGTAACTTATAAGATAAATGAAACTAATTTTTTAAAAAGCCCTAAAACATTTGCTTTTGACAAAAACATATATGGCCTTTATTATAAAAACGAAAAGAAAAGACCATCTGAATTACCTAATAACGCTGAATATGATGAAGAGTTGAAAACGGTAACTCTGACTATCAAACCTAGCGAAGCTGTTTTTATTGGAGGTTATGCATCATTTGAATCGTTTGAACAGGAACTCGACAAAAGCGAATTAAAAATAATTATCAATAAGGATTCCGTTATTGAAAAAAATAAATTGATTGAGCTTTCTAAATATAAAAGAAAGACTAGACTAATTGAAATAAAATAACGTTTGCTAACACGGTGTATAAAACATAGCTAATAAGTGCTAAACCAAAAGGTTTGTGTATATTTAGAAAGTCCGCCAAATTTTTAATTTGGCTTTTTAAAAACAGAAAAATTAAAAACAAAATATAAAAATTCGGCTCTGTGTTTATCCGAAAAGTTAGTGTCTTTTTGCACGCTACGTTTCATACACAAACCGTTAGCTAACATTTGAAAATGAACAAACCGATAATAATTTTACTTCTGATTTTAACGATAGTTGGTTGCGGAAAAAAGACTGAAACCAAAATTGATAAAATTGAATTCCAGAATAAAACGTTCAATCTTATCTCGGAATCTGAACCAGACACACTTTTTATTGAATTTAAAGATTCAACACATCAAATATTTGGCAATTTATGGCGAGGGAAAATTCCTTGGAGAATCTCGAACTATAATAACTCAAACTTTTTAGTTCTTGACAATAGAGTAATCGGAATTAAAAAGTCAAGTGAGGATACATTTGACTGTACTTACATCGGATTGAGAGACAACTCGTTTGAATTGGCTGTAAGAAAGCCAAAATGGAATAAAGAGCTATTAAATGGAACTTGGGTTGAAAAAGAATTATTTGAATATCACTCAAACGATAGTATTTCCAAGCCACCACCAGTTCCTGCACCACCAGGATTTTCGGAAAGTGATTCACAATATCCACCTTTGTATAAAATAAATGGTGATTCTATTTATTTAACTTACGATTATCATAAATCAAAGTCACAACTTGAAATAAATAATACAGGTGAGTTCTTAAAAATGCGTTTAGAAAATTTTGATTTAGGTCTTGGAGTCGAGGAAACCTTTTGGCGAATAAAATTTCTTTCTGATAGCTTAATGATAATTGATAAAACTGCCGATAACACTCTTGAATTTGGAAAAGAAAAAGAATTGACAAACATTAAACTGATAAAAAAACGTTAGCTAACACCGTGTATAATTAATTGCTGTTTTCTTCACTACTTGCGAAAATTCCTGCGGAATTTTCACGGGTTCGTTAAAGTTTGCTAACTTAGTTGCTTAACCACGCAACTAACCATACACAAACACGTTACAGCACATATGAGAAAAACCATCGGTAAAGACATAATTCCACTTCTGATTTCAATAATACTTCTGATAATTTCAATCGGAATTACATTGTTTACAGATTACGTTCTGAATTATAAGCATTACGTGGGAATTGGACTCGTTGGAATTTCATCAATTCTGTACTTTAAAAACAAAAAAGTATATGTTTACTTATTCGGACTGACTTTAATTCTCGGAATAGCGAATTTAATTGACATATATTACTCGAATATAGTTTTCGGAATTGGGCCAATTAAATTCAATCCAATTTTTATGACCTTACTATTTATTTTCTTGGCTTTAAACAAACAACTTCTGAATCAGATATTTCCTGAAAAAGAAATGACCGAAAAGGATTTGGCGGAACAGAGCGCAAAAAAAGAAAATTTGATTATGATTTATGAGCGGAAATTCGAATCAAAAACGGAATCGGAATTGAAGAATATTGCAGACGATAAAAGCGGATACGTGGACGAGGCGAAAATTGCTTCGAAGAATATTTTGAGGAATAAATACGTGCTGTAACAATGTATAACCGCAATTACGGCGGATTCGACTACGTCCGAATCCACTCGGAATTGCTAACGTCTGTGCTAAACCGAAAAATTTGCGTACTTTAACCCGTAAACTGACGGTTATACGAGTACGTTGTGCATAATATGAAAAAAACACTTTTGCTCACTTTTAGCATTTTGATATTACTCATTACAATTTCTTGTGGGACAAAATATTCTACGGCAGAATTGAAGTCAAATTTCACAAATGAGGAGATTAATGACTTGAAAGAAATTACCACTTTCTTTGTTAAAAACGTGTGTGCGGAATATGATTCTGATTTGAAAAAATGCTTTAGAGAAGTTAATCACGATTCTTTAACTGCAAGCGGAACTGGAATTTGGGCAAGAATTGATTTTGAGGAACAAAAAAAATTGTATGATAGAATCTCGCCATCAACTTTTAATAAAATTTGGATGTATTGCGAATCTACTTATTATCCAAGTGGAACAAAATCTAAAGATATTTGCGCAGTAGCATTTGGTAAATATCAAAATTACTTAACAGAATTAGGAAAAGCAAACCCTAGAATTGCTAAATATGCGGATAGAATTCAAGCATCTGGCGCATTTAATGGATTTGATATTCAGTACTACGAAATTTTAAAACCGAATAGTGTATTTGACTTAAATGACCCAAATATTCAGTTGATTTTAGCAATACATTATTTGTCGCTAAATGATGAAATGACTAGGAACACACATTTAATGGAGCAAAACGAACAAACATTCGAATAAAAATACTATGCACAACACCGTGTATAGTTAATTGCTTTTTTGAGATTACGTACGAAAATTCCGCTGGAATTTTCTCGGGTTCGTGGGTTTTTGCTAACTTAGTCGCTAAACCACGCAACTAAACCATACACAAACACGTTGCCAGTAATTTGAGAAAAACAATAATCATATTATTAGTATTTATAAGTTGGACTACGTTCTCGCAGTCTGAAAAAAGTCCTGACCGAATTTTGACCTATGGTTTGCCGAATTTTGACTATCAGAAAGCAATGGAGTTTGTCGGAAAAAAATGGGGAATTGAACTTTATCCTGTTGCAGGTTGCATGGTTTCTCAAGAATTAATGGATAGCGTTAAAATTGTCAATAAGAAACTCTGGAAAAAAATGGACAGTATTCACGGTATGGATTCCGAAAAAAAGTTTCTAAAAGAAACCGTTGCCGAAATGAAAAGAATAAATGAGGCACAAAAAATATTTGATTCTGATAGACAAATAAAAAAAAGAATTAGAAAAATTAAAAAAGAAAAGAAAGGAACAAACACTTATCTAGAAAGTGTTTCTGCTGATGGAAATATATATTATTGGACAGTATACAGCTTCAAGAGTAAAAACAATCCAGAATATAATTGGGGACCTGAATTCAAAGTTGGAGTAAATTTGACTGAAAAGAAAACGGAAATAATCGAACTGGAATAAAAACTACTGGCAACACCGTGTATATTTAATTGCTTCATTTCTGCCTACTTGCGAATATTCCTTCGGAATATTCACAGGTTCGTAAATGTTTGCTAACTTAGTCGCCAAACCACGCAACTAACCATACACAAACACGTTGTATGCAATTTAACTACCAATGAAGAAAGGATTAAAACATAGACTTCTAATTTTCGGAATTGTAATAATTACAGTTGTCGGATTTATTGGATTTGGACTTTACTCAATGGAAATTGAAGACCATTATGGCGACCTGAAAGAACTATATTATGATTCAAAAAGTGGAGATATAATACTAAATAAATCAACTTCTGAATTTGGAATAATAGAAAAAAACTGGAAACGCATAAATATCCGAACTCGAAAAAAAGATTCTACGGATTTATATAATTGGGTTTATCAAAACGGAATTGAAACCAATACGGAAATTTACAGACCAATAATTGAAACGGAAAACATAAATAGTTTCGATTATTCAGAGGTTGTTGACAAAATAAATGCTTCTGAAATGACTTTTATAAATAGAAATAAAAAAGAATAAAAACTGCATACAACACCGTGTATAATTAATTGCTAGGTTCTTCCCTACTTGCGAATATTCCTTCGGAATATTCACGGGTTCGTAAAAGTTTGCTAAATTAGTTGCTTAACCACGCAACTAACCATACACAATCACGTTGTGCCCAATTAAAAAATTACGTTTCATAACATAATTCAGATTAAATGATTGTATCTTTGATAGTATCAAATGATAGTATCAAAAATGAAACCACCTTACGAAATAACATCTTCTATTTTAAAATTAATAACTTCTATTTCAGAAAAAATAGGAGAAGTAAATGCTAATTTATTAAACAGACCTTCACCTAAATTGAGAAAACAGAATAGAATCAAAACTATTCATTCTTCGTTAAAAATAGAAGGAAACACACTTACAGAGGAACAAATTACTGCACTTCTTGAAAACAAAAGAGTTATTGGTCCTAAAAAAGATGTTCTAGAAGTTTTAAATGCAATCAAAATCTATGAAAATTTAGAAGAATATAACCCCTCTAATGAAAAATCCTTTTTAAAAGCTCATCAAAACTTAATGGAAGGTCTAATTGAAAACCCTGGAAAATATAGAAATCAAAGTGTAGGAATTGTAAAAGGCTCTAAAGTCGAGCATTTAGCACCTCCTTTTGAAAATGTTCCATACTTAATGAAAGACCTTTTTGATTACTTAAAAAAATCTGATGAAATTGAATTAATTAAAAGTTGTGTTTTTCATTACGAAATGGAGTTTATACATCCTTTTTTGGATGGAAATGGTAGAATGGGAAGATTATGGCAAACTTTAATTTTAATGGAAAAATATCCAATATTTGAGTTTCTACCCTTTGAAACGTTAATTAGCAACGACCAAGAAAAATATTATAAAGCCTTGGCTGAGAGTGACAAATCAGGAAAATCAACCAAGTTTATTGAATATATGCTTAACGTAATTGACATTTCAATAAGTCAATTATTAGATTTTAATAATCGAACTTTAAATGAAAAAGATAGATTAGAATATTATGTTTCATTAAACAAAATTGAATTTACAAGAAAAGATTATATGGATGTTTTTAAAGATATTTCATCAGCGACTGCAAGTAGAGATTTAAAGAAAGGAGCTGAATTGAATTTATTTGAAAAAATAGGAGAAAAAAATAAGACAATCTATCGTTTAAAATAACTGGGCACAACACCATATATAATTTATTGCTGGTTCTAGCCTACTTACGAAAATCCTCGCGGATTTTCTTTGTCTGTAATTATTTACTAAATTAGTTGCTTAAACAACGCAACAAACCATATATAAACACGTTGGCACACATAAAAAAAATGATTACGATTATAAAGAAATATAAAGCGGAAATAATATTTGGAATAATTTTAATAGTTCATTTTAGCGGAATAATTAAAAATATTGAAGTTTATGAAATT
>NZ_JABRWQ010000008.1 GCF_013249065.1 Winogradskyella litoriviva | reverse complement strand
TGAAATCTGTAGCGGATTGAGTACCCAAAATAATCGGTGTTTGTTCGCTTAAATCAAACTCCTCAAAACCATCATTACTATCATCATCACATAACTCTAAATTAGAGGATGGGTTGATGGTGGGTTGACCTGATACATTTAAAGTAAAAGAAAGTACCTCATAACAACCGGTTTCTAAATATTCAACTCTAACATATATAATTTCTCCATCAGTACCAGAATAGCTAGAAGTATCTACTATTGCAGCAGTGTCGGCATCAGCGTCTGCCAATGAATTATGATAAGTAACAACTAAATCAGCAGTATTTGATGCACTTGCTAAAACAACCGCAGTATTTGACTCTAAATCGAAAATATAGGGAGGAATTCCTGTATCACATAAATATAAATTGTTTGGAACTTCAGTTACAATTTCTGGGTAAACTTCAACACAAACTTCTTCGGTATATTCACATCCAAAATCATCAGTTACTCTGTAAGTGTAACAATGTTGACCTGCTGTATCTGGAGATACAGTAATATCATTACCATTTACGTTTGTTATTGTTGGGTCAGCATCCCAAGCTTCTGATGTTATTACTGGTGTAAATGACAACTCAGGAGGTTGTAAATTAGGATCAAAATTAATTACCCAAGAAAATATTGTACCATCATCTACTGATAAATTATCAATAACCCTTATTGTCCAATCTCCATTTAGAGGACTTCCTAGTAAACTAGTAAAATCATCAACTGGAAGATATGTTCCTGGTGTCCAAGATGGACCAGGAGGATTAGAACCTGCTATTATTGTTGGTCCTTGATTCAATAATACAGATCCTGACAAAGAGAAACAATAATCTGCACCTTCTCCTGGTACTTGATTGTCTAAATTATTTGCACCACCAAAGTAAGTGCCTCCACCACCACGATCATACAAACTAGCAATTTGACCAGTAGGACTAATAATATCAATATCTAAGTCATTTGACCAAGAATGTTCCATATTAATACAAATTTCAACAATCTGATTTACGTCCGTTAAAGTTTGATTAGAATCATAACAATCTACCGTAATTGAAGTTTCATAAGTTGCTCCTGATTGATCTGGTAATACGGTGGTTCCACTAGCAGGAGGTGTACAATCATTAATAAATTCTACAGCATTAACTACTCCAGATATTGTAGTACTCTCTCCGTAACAAATATTTACTTCTGCTGCTTCAGTTCCTGTGAAATCAGGTTCTGTAGCCACTTGAATTACTTGATTAATTAAATTGGTATTAGAACAACCCTCTGTTATAACAGAAGTGTTGGTATCATTAATATTTAAATTAACAATATATACTCCTGGAGTGTCATAAGAAAATGTAGCGGTTTGACCCGATATTGTATTACCATCTCCAAGATCCCATTCGTAAGAAGCACCTGTTCCATCTAAAGAAAAATTACCACTACCTGTTAATGTAATCTCTTCATTAGGGCATACTCTAATATAACCATCTCCATTTGGTGTTGGCGAAAAGGTATCTATCTGTGAAGTAATTGTTTGACATGGTGTTAGACAAGAAATGTTAGCCACCCAACCTGTAGTATTCCCACTTTCATTAGACACAAATTGAATAGTTATACATCCACTTGTATTTTCTGGTGTTGCAGTAATTAAACCAGGACTATCAACACCTGTAAATGTACCAAATGCAGTAGCTGCGTCAACTGTATCACCATTATAAATGGTCATAACGTCATTATTTAATTGTGTATTAAAATCCGTAAAATCTATCTGAACTTTTTGTTCTGCATTTTCAGGACAAATAGTTAAAACAAAGTCTTCGTCATTTCCATAGGGTCCAAATTCTCCTCCAGAATCGTAAAAGACTCCTCCACATTGACTTACTGTTGCAGTTTGCATTATTACATCTTGCGCTACTACAATAGAAGAGAACAATAATGCTATAATTGTAATTAAATTTTTCATATTATAGGTCTTCTTATTGATATTGTGACTTAATTAAAATGTAGTAATTTGTATTATCAACATGATACAATGCTGCTGAACGTGAATAAAATCGAAAATTATATTTTAAAGGATTAAAATTCTCAGGATTAAATACTTCATCTCTTTCTACATCTTTCACAAAACTATTAAACATTGTTACCTCAGATAATAAGGTACAATCTTTAGTTTTAGTATCTTCAGAAACCAATTCTATTACAACTCTATTTCTAAGAATGTTCTTTACACTCAATAACCTAAAAGGATCACTGTATATATATTTCTCAGCATATTCCCCATAAACCTCATCAATTTGAGCACGTTCTAGTGCTGTTAATGGAAGTTTTACGTTATCTCTAAATTCTATAACAGGAAGTGGTTGCTGACCTTGTGATTTTTGACCAAACACCAATAAGGGAAGTAGTGCAAAGGCCATAATAGCAAATAGTTTTTTCATTATTTAAATGGATTTTTTAAAGTTTCGAAAATTAAGAAAATTTTGGCTAAACCATTGTTAATTCATCAAGGATATTGACATTTTAACGGTTTTAACTATATAACAGTTATATAAATATTTTCCCTACCCAATGGTTACTATTTTTATTGTTTATCTTTGCCACTTGCTTATAAAAACTGAAAAACAATTAATTAAGAGATGAAAATCGAAAGTGATTTTAACGATATAGACGCTTTAGGAGATGACCACATAGGTTCATCTAGTGACACACCTTTAAGAACAGACGCATTCAAACTTTCAGCTAATGAAAAAATTGAACTGATTAAAAGTGATGTAAAACATATTTTAGAAACTTTAGGCTTAGATCTTAATGATGATAGTTTAAAAGGAACACCAAATAGAGTAGCAAAAATGTTTGTTAACGAAATTTTTGGTGGATTAGACCCTAATAAAAAACCAAGTGCTTCAACTTTTGACAATAAATATAAATATGGTGAAATGCTTGTAGAAAAAAACATAACTGTGTATTCTACTTGCGAACATCATTTATTACCAATTGTAGGGAGAGCACATATTGCTTACATTTCTAATGGTACTGTAGTTGGTCTATCTAAAATGAATAGAATTGTAGATTATTATTCTAAAAGACCTCAAGTACAAGAACGATTAACAATTCAAATCGTAAAAGAACTCCAATCTGTTTTAAACACCGAAGACGTAGCCTGTGTAATTGATGCAAAACACTTGTGTGTAAACTCTAGAGGCATAAGAGATATTGAAAGTAGTACGGTTACATCAGAATTTGGAGGAAAATTCAAAGAAAAAGAAACTCGAAGAGAACTGCTCGATTACATTCAATTAGATACTCAGTTTTAATTCAATTTACATTTTTCAAAATAGCATCATGTCATTATATAATACACAAAAATTAAAAATTTACAATACGCTTACTGGCGAAAAAGATGTTTTTCAACCTATAACAGAAGGCCATGTTGGTATGTACGTTTGTGGACCTACGGTTTATAGCAATGTACATTTAGGAAATGTGAGAACGTTTATGTCTTTTGATATGATTTTTCGCTACCTCAAACATTTAGGTTATAAAGTACGGTATGTACGCAATATTACAGATGCTGGCCATTTAGAAAATGATGCTGATGTGGGCGAAGACAAAATCACTAAAAAAGCACGTTTAGAAGCTATAGAACCTATGGAAATAGTACAACGCTATACCGTAGATTTTCATAATGTTCTAAACACCTTTAACTTTTTGCCACCAAGCATAGAGCCTACTGCAACTGGTCATATCATAGAACAGATAGGTTTAATACAGGATATAATTGATAATGGTTTTGCATATATTGTTAATGGCTCTGTGTATTTTGATGTTCATAAATACAATGAATCTAACGAATACGGTATTTTAAGTAAGCGTAAGCTTGAAGACTTAATACATAATACACGCGCACTCGATGGACAAAGCGACAAAAAAAATCCTCAAGATTTTGCACTTTGGAAAAAAGCAGAACCTTCGCACATTATGCGTTGGCCATCACCATGGAGTGACGGTTTTCCTGGTTGGCATCTAGAATGTACAGCAATGAGCACTAAATATCTTGGAGATTATTTTGACATCCATGGTGGTGGAATGGATTTAAAATTTCCGCATCACGAATGTGAAATAGCTCAAAACCAAGCAGCAAAAGGGCAAGCACCTGTAAAATATTGGATGCATGCCAATATGCTAGAACTTAATGGTGCTCGTATGAGTAAAGCTACAGGGAATTATATAAACCCTGCAGAATTACTATCTGGAGAGAATGATATTATGTCTAAAGCCTATAACCCAAGTGTTATTCGCTTTTTTATGATGCAAGCCTCTTATAGAAGTATATTAGATTTAACAGATGCTGGTTTGGCAGCTGCCGAAAAAGGCTTTCATAAACTTATGGATGCAATTAGCTTAATTGACAACTTAAAAACAAGTTCTTCATCTTCGTTTAATGTAGCAGAATGGAAACAGAAATGTTACAATGCTATGAACGACGATTTTAATACGCCTATTTTAATTGCTACTCTTTTTGAAGCTGTAAAAATTATTAATTTAGTTAAAGATGGAAAAGCAACAATTACGGCAGAAGACTTAGTAAGTTTAAAAGAAACTATTTACACTTTTGTTTTTGATGTTCTTGGTTTGGTAAATATTTCTAAAGAAAATTCGCGTAGTGATAAATTAGCAAGTGCAGTTGAAATATTAATTAACCTTAGAAAAGAAGCACGCTTAAATAAAGATTTTGCGTTATCTGATAAGATTAGAGACGAATTAGCCGAAGCCGGAATTCAACTCAATGATAGTAGGGAAGGAACAACTTTTACGACTAATTAAATAGTGAAAAAGCTATTAACATATCCATTTCTATTTTTAATAAAAATTTATCAAACTGTAATTTCTCCTTTTACGCCAGCGACATGTAGATACCAACCAACGTGTTCTCACTATGCAAAAGAAGCTTTAGAAGTACATGGTTTTTTTAAAGGTGGTTGGTTAGCTATAAAAAGAATTTTTAGTTGTCATCCTTGGGGCGGAAAAGGTTACGACCCAGTTCCTCCAAAAGAAGATTAATATTACGTTAATCCTGTATTCAAAACCCTTCAAAATATTATCTTTACCACATAAATAGAATATCTATGTTTTTATTACAGATTGAATGGGATCCTATAAAGTATATTGACTTAGGGTTTTTTAAACTTCATTTCTACAGTCTAATGTGGATTACGGCCTTTATTATAGGTTTTAGTATTATGAAGCGTATTTACAAAAACGAAGGTGAATCTGAAGAATCCTTAGACTCATTGTTTATCTACTCTGTATTAGGTATTATGCTTGGTGCAAGATTAGGTCATGTTATTTTCTATCAATCTGAATTGATTACTGAAGATTTTTTCAGCATCTTTTTACCTTTTAAGTTTAAAGGCGGATTTGAGTTTACTGGCTTTCAAGGTTTAGCCAGTCATGGAGCCGCAATTGCTATGATAATTTCGATGTACCTGTACAATAAAAAGGTATTGCACAAAACGGTACTATGGATTTTAGACCGTGTAGTTATACCTGTAGCATCAGGTGCCGTATTTGTTAGAATTGGTAACTTTATTAATTCTGAAATTATAGGTAAAGAAACCGGAAGTGATTTTGGAGTAGTATTTAAACAATTGGGAGAAACGGAACCTAGACATCCTGCACAACTTTATGAAGCATTCTGTTACATTTTTGTTTTCTTAATTCTTTTTTATTTTTACTGGAAAACTAAAAAATCCGAACAACAAGGCTTTCTGTTTGGACTCTTTTTAGTCTTACTATGGACCATTAGATTCTTTGTAGAGTTTGTAAAAGAAGCACAAGTTGAAGGACGAGATGATTATATTTCATTTATGAATACAGGACAAGTTTTAAGCGTTCCTTTTATTTTAATTGGTTTATACTTTATGTTTTTCTACAAACCTAAAACAAATTTGAATTAATGCGATTCCTAACTTTTTTAAGAGTTTCAATAGTTGTTTTAACACTTACTGTCTTTTTTGCATGCACAGAAGATAAAACCAAAAAATCGGAAGACAAGGTAATTGTTAGTTTTAAAAAAGAAGGTACGCTGACTATTAAAAAAGCCAGCACGGATTCTATTATAAATACTATTGATATTGAAATTGCTGATAACAACTATGAAACCGAAACAGGTTTAATGTATAGAACAAAGCTAGAAACTAATCATGGAATGCTCTTTATATTTCCAGATGTAGAATTTCGTAGTTTCTATATGAAGAACACTAAAATTCCTTTAGATATTATTTATATAGATGAATCCCTTTCTATTGTTAGTTTTCAAAAAAACGCAAAACCATTTGACGAGACTTCCCTCCCATCTGAAGCACCAGCTAAGTATGTTTTAGAAATTAATGGTGGATTGTCTGATGAATGGCAACTAGATGTTGGAGACAAGATAAGCTACACCACATTAATAAATGATTAAAGGGTTAGATCTAAATATTACTACACCCTTAGGACATCAATTAGGTATTACGGTTTTTAAACCTAAATCTTCAAATCAAAAAAGTATAATTATTTCTTCTGCCACAGGAGTTCTTCAGCATTACTACTTTAAATTTTCAACATACTTTGCCGAGTTAGGCTATACAGTTTATACTTTTGATTATTCTGGAATTGGGAAATCTAACAAGAATAGATCACAATTAAAATCGAGTAAAGTCGATTTAAAAACTTGGGGCGAAAACGACCAAGCTTCAGTTATTGACTACGCTAAACTCCAAAATGCAGATCATAAAATAATATTAATAACACATAGCATTGGTGGCCAACTTTTAGCATTCAATAAAAATGCCACAAAAATAGATACCATTATTACTGTAGCGTCGCAAAGTGGATATTGGAACCATTGGAAAGGTTTTGAGCGCTTTAAAATGATTACGTTTTGGTATGTGTTAATTCCTGTTTTAACGCCTTTATTTGGTTATTTTCCGGCGAAAAAAATAGGGCTTTTTGAAAATCTACCAAAGCTCGTAGCCTATCAATGGAGCGGTTGGGGAAAATACAAAGCATATATGTTGAGTGAGTTTAATTTTGAAGAACTTCAATTTAAAAACTATAAAAACAACTTACTTGCTTTAAGTTTCCCAAAGGACCAATTTGCATCAAAATCTTCAGTAGATTGGCTAACTAAACAATTTAAAAATGCACATATTGACAGAAGGCATATAATTCCTAGTGACTTAGGTATTCCAAATATTGGTCACTTCGGATTCTTTAGACCTCAATTTAAAGATTCGTTATGGCAAATAGCGCATACATGGATTGAGGATAATTCTTAAACAATCATATTCCCAATTTAAAATTTTAGAATAAAAAAAGCCTTTCAATTAAGAAAGGCCTTTTTTATTCTAAAATAGAATTGTACTTATCTACAAAGCTTAAGCGTCTTCTTCAACCTCTTTCACTTTTTTCTTAAGTGCATCAGTTGCGTTTCCTTTCTTAGCTGTATCATACATTATTGGTGTTGCAATAAATACAGAAGAATATGTACCTACAATTACACCTACAATTAATGCAAATAATAAATCCTTAAGTGAATCTGCACCAAACAAGAACATTGCTAATAACACCACTAATGTTGTTAACGATGTATTTAACGTTCTTGAGATTGTACTATTAATAGACTTATTAATTGTTGTTTCAAAATTCCAACCAAAGTTTTCATTAAAGTATTCTCTAATTCTATCGAAAACAACAACGGTATCATTTAGGGAGTAACCAATTACAGTTAAAATTGCCGCAATAAAGGTTTGATCAATCTCCATACTAAATGGCATAAAACGCCATGTTAATGAGTAGATACCTAATACAATTAATACATCATGGAAAACTGCAGCTACAGCTCCAAGAGAGAACTGCCATTTCTTAAATCTTAATAAGATATATAAGAACACAACTACTAATGATCCTAATATGGCCCAAACTGATGATTTTTGAATATCATCTGCAATGGTTGGACTTACTTTACTAGATAACATTTTACCTATTTTCTTGTCTCCTGATCCATCTAAGAATTCAGAATAAGTCATTCCTGCTGGAAGATACTTTTGTAATGCTTTAAATAACATTGACTGCACTTCTTCATCAGCTTCAATAGAACTATCTTCTACTTTGTATTTTGTAGAAATTTTTAATTGATTTGGACCACCAATAGTTTTAACTTCAGCACTTTCAAAAATAGCATGAAGATCAGTTTTAACTTCTTCAACACTCATGTCTTGATCAAAACGTACTTGGTACGTTCTTCCTCCTACAAAATCAATACCTTGATCCAATCCTATTGTGAAAAGAGAACCTAAACTTGCTAAAATTAACGCTCCAGACAAAATATAAGCAAACTTTCTTTTTCTTAAGAAATCGATATTTACATTCTTAAACAAGTTCTTAGTTAAGCCTGTAGAAAATTCTAAATTACCACCTCTATTTACATACCAATCTACTAATAAACGCGTAATAAAAATCGCAGTAAATAATGATGTTAAAATACCAATGATTAATGTTGTTGCGAAACCTTTAATTGGCCCTGTACCAAATACAAATAATATTAAAGCGGTTAAACCTGTGGTAATGTTTGCATCTAAAATAGAGGACAACGCATTAGAAAAACCATCTTTAATAGACTCTTTTTGAGATTTTCCTTTTGCCAATTCCTCCCTAATACGCTCAAATATAAGAACGTTTGCATCAACAGAGATACCAATAGTTAATACAATACCTGCTATACCAGGCAATGTTAATACAGCTCCTAAACTTGCTAAAACACCAAAGATTAATAAGATGTTTAAAAGTAAAGCGATATCTGCAAATCCACCTGCTTTACCATAATAGAAAATCATCCATATTAATACAAAAGCTAATGCAATAACAAAAGATAGCATACCACTATCAATAGCTTCTTGACCTAAAGATGGCCCAACCTCATCTGCTTGTACAATCTGAGCAGATGCAGGTAATTTACCCGCTCTTAAAACGTTGGCTAAATCTACAGCCTCTGCCATTGTAAATGAACCAGAAATCTGTGATCTACCACCAGAAATTCCACCTGCTTGTGTAACACCTGGAGCAGAATAAACAATATTATCTAATACAATAGCAATATTGCCATCTGTTTCGTTGGCTTCTTTGGTCATTTCTTCCCAAATCTTAGCACCTCTTGCGTCCATTTGCATGCTTACTGCTGGTCTACTTACTTGGTCGTAATCTTGATCAGCACCAGTAATAACTGCACCACTTAATCTTGGCTCATTATCTCTATTACCTTTTAATGCGTATAACTCAGAATATTCTGAATCTTCCGACTGTAATCCCCAAGCAAACTTTACATATCGCATTTCTGCTGGTAAAGACGCTCTGTTTTTAGAAGCATTTAAATGCTCTAAGACTTTTTCTCTATCCTTTTTTAAGAAGATTCCGATAACAGAACCACCTCTTCCAAATTCTTGAATACCTATTGGATATATATCTGCTAAACTAGTTGTAGCAGTAGAATCAGTTTCTACCTGACCTGTTAAATCATCAATCGCATCTGAAGCGTCATTGTCATCTTCCTGCACTTCAGCAACATCCTCTTTAACCTCTTTCTTTTTATTCTCTTCAACCAATTTTTGGTTTACTTCCATTATATATGGTAAAACCTCTTGCGCTTTGTAAGTTTCCCAAAACTGTAACTGTGCTGTTTTAGTTACTAAATCTTTAACACGCTCAATGTCTTTTGCTCCAGGTAATTCTAAAAGAATACGACCTGTATTTCCTAAACGTTGAATGTTTGGAGACGTTACACCAAACTTATCAATACGCTTACGTAACACTTCAAAAGCAGATACTATAGATTCATCAATTTTAGTTTCAATGATACCCTTTACTTCGTTATCTGACATATCGAATTTAATCTCATCACTCAAAGTTCTATTTGCAAAAATATCTGGTGACGCTAATTTTGTATCTCCTTTTATAGCATCAAATGCCGTGAAGAAAGATTGTAAATAAGAATCTTGAGAATCTTTTTGTAATTCTTCGGCATCATCTAAAGCCTTATTAAATAAAGGATCTTTACTATTATCTGACAATCCTTTTAAGATATCTCTAACTGAAATTTGAAGAATAACATTAATACCACCTTTAAGGTCTAAACCTAAATTCATGGCATTATTTTCTACTTCATTATAATCGTATTGAGCTACGCCTAATAGGTTATACACATCAATAGATTCAAACTTATCTCCTACTTTTATTTTAGAAGTTTTTAAAGAATCTAAATAACGTGCTTCTTCTACGTTTCTCTTATATTGGTAGTCATCTACAGTGTCTGCATACTTTGCTATTGCTGCTTCTTTTGCAGTATCTTCAATTTGATTGGCCTTAAAAGTAAATGATAATTGATAGATACTTACCAAACCAAATAAAAGCGCAAATAGCTTAATTATTCCTTTGTTTTGCATTGTTGTTGTTTTTTAATGTCGAATTGTTAGTTAATTACGATAGTTATTGAAACTAGCGCGCAAATATAACTTTTACACTATAATCCGACAATGTTTTTTATAAATTAGATGTTTAGCTTTTTGATTGACAAAAGCTTAATGAATTGAAGTGGAATTATTTTAGATTTAAAATTCCTTAAACCATAGGTCCTGCTCTTACTTCTGGAATTTTGTAAGATGAATTATTTTTAACTATTGCAACAACTTTATAAGCTTCTACAATAGTATTTAAAACGTGATTATTTAATTCTGAATCAATTGGATTACCAGAATCATGAACTTTTAAAGTATTAGAATGGTCAGTCTTATTATTAAACTCAGTAACTTGAGTTCCTTCAAAATCCCAAGTATTTGTGGTACTGGTTTTAATTTCTGAAACATTAAGCTTGTAACCCTTTACATTTTGTTCTTTTGGGAATTTGCTTGAAGATTCATCTGAAGCATTGTAAGCTACTTTAAGATTTTCTACTTTAAAAAGAACATTCTTAATATGCGCAACATCAGTATCACTATGGTATGTAATTCTTAGTTGACCACTATCATTTTGTCCTATTTTAATTAGAGTAGCACCAATACTTTGCAGTTTGGTTTGGATTGCTTCAATCGCATTTTCGCTTTCCTCAACTGAAATCGCATTGTTTGAAAACTGAATTACAATTTGTTGATTGGGTACAGTTGTTTTCTCAACAAACGTTCCAAAAAACGCTAAGAGAATAGCTATTAACCCAAAATACAATCTGGTTTTCATGTGTCAAATATAGACAAAAAAATACTCCCGAATGTTATCGAGAGTATTTCTATAATCTTTATTAAGTATTAACATTAATAAATTGATACTTATAGTTCTAAAAGACCATTTGTTTTTTTAACTCCTTCTGCACTCTCTGCCATATGTGCTTTTTCTGCATCACTTAAAGGAACATCTACAATCTTCTCAATTCCGTTTCTACCTAAAACAACTGGCACACCAATACAAAGGTCACTTAATCCGTATTCTCCGTCTAATAAAGTAGAACATGGGAAAATTTTCTTTTGGTCGCAAGCAATTGCTTGAACTAAACCACTAACTGCAGCACCTGGAGCATACCAAGCTGAAGTTCCTAATAATTTAGTTAATGTTGCACCACCCACTTTAGTATCTGCTGCAACTTGCTCTAAACGCTCTTCTGTTAAAAATTCAGAAACTTTAATACTGTTTCTTGTTGCATGAGAAGTTAATGGTACCATACCTTTATCACTATGTCCACCAATTACCATTCCGTCTACATCGCTAATTGGAGCTTCTAAAGCTTCCGCTAATCTGTATTTAAAACGAGCAGAATCTAAAGCGCCACCCATACCAATAATTCTATGTTTTGGTAAACCTGTAGATTTATGAGCTAAATATGTCATAGTATCCATTGGGTTACTTACTACAATAAGAATAGTATTTGGAGAATGCTCCACTAAACTTTTAGATACTGTTTTCACGATTCCTGCATTAATACCTATTAACTCTTCACGAGTCATACCAGGTTTACGAGGAATACCAGAGGTTATTACACAAATATCACTATTTGCAGTTTTAGAATAATCATTGGTGCTTCCTGTAATTTTAGTGTCAAATCCGTTTAAGGATGCACACTGCATTAAATCCATTGCTTTTCCTTCTGCATAGCCTTCTTTTATATCTAGAATTACTACTTCTGAAGCAAAGTTTTTAATTGCAATATACTCTGCACAACTTGCGCCAACTGCACCTGCGCCTACTACGGTTACTTTCATATCTATATTATATTTTATCAGTTAAATAATTAAGTACACAAATTTAAGGTTTTAGGTTTTAATTTCCATGACATTAATCATAGTATTCAAATAAAAAAAAAGAGCAATCTTAGGATTGCTCTTTTTTAAATTTTATAATTGATATTTACCTAAAGCTGAAAGCAATACCAGCTGTCGCTGTATCATAATTTTGGAATGTATAATCTGCGAATATTTTAAAAACACCAAGATTAAATCGCATACCTAAGGTTGCCCTCATTCCATTAGATTCAAAATCTAAATTTATTGGATCTGTAATAGATTCATTAACTGTCCCTAGTTGATTACCGTTATTATCCTCCACATCGTATGTTAACATATAATCACCTTTCATTTTAGCAGTTGTTTTACCATTGTTATAACCTGCACTTCCATAAAAAGTAATTAATTTAAAGTCTAAAGAAGCTAAAGCCTGAACTGTCCATGTATTCATTTTAAATTCTGCTTCACCATTAACCACTTCAACATTATCTGTAGCATCTTCATCTTTCATATCATAGACAACACTCATGTTAGTAAATGCACCCAAAACAGAAATACTTAAAGGCGATTTATCTACAACACCTAAATATTGAGTTAAATCATGCTGTAAACCAAATCCAATTAATTTTGCTTCAACATCATCATACCTTTGCGTAGGGACAAAACGTGCTTTAATATCTGTTTTAAAAGGCAAACCAAAACCTACCTGAACTGTTGGTGCTGGCACTGCATTTATTGGTAAATCTTCCGTAATTCCTCCTGGCATTGTAAAACTCACTACTTTATATGTACCGTTGTCATTAGGTATTTTAACATCTACCATCACCTCGGCATCATCCTCACTCATTATGGTTTGTAATTCTGTTTCGTTGTTTTGCAAGGAGAGATATGTATAATCACCTGGAACAAAAGCAAATGATTTAGCTTCTTCTGGTACTAATGACGCATTGAGGCCAATGGTTAAGTCAAAGCCAAATTTTTTATGAACTTTAGCGGTTGTTGCCCATCCACCATTCATGCTATACATTAATCCTTCCATTGCTGGATTTAGATAGTTTTGTGACAACAAACTAGCATCATCTGCTGCTAATATTATAGTCTCTAAGTCTTGAGCCTTAGCGAATTGAAAACTTATAATTAAAACAATTAAAGTGATTGAATTTTTCATATATCAAAGATTTAATTTGTTGTAAACATATAAAAATAATTTCAAAAACAACACTTTATCGTTTATTTTTACGTTTTATCGAATATCCTAATATGGAAAATAAAAAAAAGACACCCAATATTTGGATGTCTTTTTATAACTGTAAAAATACCTTAAGATGGCTATAACTTATGCATCAATATTAGCATAAATAGCATTCTTCTCAATAAACTCTCTACGTGGTGGCACTTCGTCTCCCATTAACATTGAGAAAACACGGTCTGCCTCTACTCCATTTTCTATATGAATTTGACGTAAAGTTCTAAACTCAGGATTCATTGTGGTATCCCAAAGTTGTTCTGCATTCATCTCTCCAAGACCTTTATAACGTTGAATTTTTGCGCCATCTCCATATTCATCTTGCAGTGCTTGACGCTCTTCATCATTCCATGCATATTGTTTTTTGGCTCCTTTTTTAACTAAATATAAAGGTGGTGTTGCAATATAAATATGGCCATTTTCAATCAACTCCTTCATATAACGGAAGAAGAACGTTAAGATTAAAGTTTCAATATGAGAACCGTCGATATCGGCATCACACATAATTACTATTTTATGGTATCTTAATTTTGAAAGATTAAGTTCCTTACTATCCTCTTCTGTACCAATAGTAACACCTAAAGCCGTAAAAATATTTTTAATTTCTTCGTTTTCAAAAACTTTATGGGTCATTGCTTTTTCTACATTAAGAATCTTACCACGCAATGGTAAAATTGCTTGAAAAGCCCTATCTCGACCTTGCTTTGCTGTTCCACCTGCCGAATCTCCCTCGACTAAATAAACCTCACATTTTGCAGGATCTTGCTCAGAACAATCAGATAATTTACCAGGTAAACCTCCTATACTCATTACCGTTTTACGCTGAACCATTTCACGAGCCTTTTGTGCTGCATGACGTGCTTGAGCCGCAAGAATCACTTTCTGTACAATAACCTTAGCATCTTCTGGATGCTCTTCTAAATAATCTGTTAACATTTCTGAAACCGACTGACTCACAGCGGCAGAAACTTCACGATTTCCTAACTTCGTTTTTGTTTGTCCTTCAAACTGTGGCTCTTGTACTTTTACAGATACAATTGCTGTAAGTCCCTCACGAAAATCATCTCCTGCAATATCAAACTTTAATTTATCTAACATACCAGATTCATCCGCATACTTTTTAAGTGTATGGGTTAATCCACGACGAAAACCAGAAAGATGTGTACCACCTTCATGGGTATTAATATTGTTTACGTACGAGTGTAAATTCTCAGCATAAGACGTATTATAAACCATGGCCACCTCAACAGGAACACCATTCTTTTCCCCTTCAAATGCAATAACATCTTTCATTAAAGGTTCGCGATTACCATCTAAGAATTTTATAAATTCTCTAAGACCTTCTTCAGAATGAAATGTTTCACCTTCAAATTCACCATCATCTTTTTTATGACGACGATCAATTAAATGAATAGTTATACCTTTATTTAAGTATGCTAATTCACGTAAACGACTTGCCAAAGTATCGTAACTATATTCTAATGTTTGAGTAAATATAGTTGGGTCTGGTTTAAAGGTTACTGTTGTACCTCTTTTATCAGTATCTCCAACAGATTTTACAGGATACATGGCTTTACCACGTTCATATTCTTGCTCGTAAATTTTACCTTTTCTAAAAACGGTAGCTTTAAGATGCTCAGATAATGCATTTACACAACTAACTCCAACTCCATGTAAACCACCAGAAACTTTATAAGAATCTTTATCAAATTTACCACCTGCACCAATTTTTGTCATTACAACCTCTAATGCAGATACACCTTCTTTTTTATGTAAATCTACAGGTATACCACGACCATCATCTTCTGTAGTAATAGAATTATCTTCATTTATTGTCACTGTAATATTATCACAATGACCAGCTAAGGCTTCATCAATAGAGTTATCCACAACTTCATAAACCAAATGGTGTAAACCTCTTACGCCAACATCTCCAATATACATGGATGGACGCATACGCACATGTTCCATACCTTCTAAGGCCTGAATACTATCTGCAGAATAATTATCCTTATTAAATTCTTCTTTCTTTTCGCTCATTATTTAAAATAAATTAAGTTCGATTTATCGCATAAAAAAATGACACTATTGTATCATTTTTGAATACTAACAAATATACAAATTAATAACGCTTTTAAAAAGCTTTTTATGCAATGAAGCTTATAATTATCAACATTTGTTAATTACCGCAAAAGTCTCTTAAAACGCTTAAAAAGCGCTTTAAATTAGATTTTGGTAAATTTAAATTGAATCAAAATATACCGTAAAAGACAAAATCTCGCAGAAGCGAGATTTTAAATCTTAAATTTATAAAAAACTATTCTAAATAGTCGTTTTTATAGGCTTTTATTAATACGCTTTATCATGCACATTAGCAATTGCTCTACCAGAAGGGTCATTCATGTTTTTAAATGCTTCATCCCATTCTAAAGCTGTTGCCGTACTACAAGCTACACTTGCTTCTTGTGGTACAGATAATGCTGCTGCATCACTAGGAAAATGACTTTCAAAAATACTTCTGTAATAATACTCTTCTTTATTTAAAGGTGTATTTATTGGGAAACGGAACGCTGCATTTTCTATTTGCTCATCTGTAACTTCTTTATCAACGAGTTCCTTTAAGGTATCAATCCAACTATAACCCACACCATCAGAAAACTGTTCTTTTTGTCTCCATGCTACGCTTTCTGGTATCATATCTTCAAATGCTTTGCGAACCACCCATTTTTCCATACGTTCACCATTAATCATCTTATCCTTTGGGTTGATGCGCATAGCAACATCCATAAATTCTTTATCTAAAAACGGTACACGTCCTTCTATTCCCCAAGCTGCTAAACTTTTGTTCGCTCTTAAGCAATCGTACATGTGAAGTTTATCTAATTTACGAACTGTTTCTTCATGAAACTCTTGAGCATTTGGTGCTTTATGAAAGTATAAATAACCTCCAAATATTTCATCTGCTCCTTCACCAGATAACACCATTTTTATACCCATAGATTTAATCACTCTTGCCATTAAATACATAGGAGTTGACGATCGTATTGTAGTAATATCATAAGTTTCTATGTTATAAATTACATCTTTAATAGCATCTAATCCTTCTTGTATTGTAAATTTTATTTCGTGATGAACCGTACCAATATGGTCTGCTACTTTTTTTGCAGCCGCTAAATCTGGAGACCCCTCTAAACCAACAGAAAAGGAGTGTAATTGTGGCCACCAAGCATCTGTTGTATCATCTGATTCTACACGTTTTTGAGCATATTTTTTTGCAATGGCTGATGTTACTGAAGAATCTAATCCACCTGATAATAAAACACCATAAGGTACATCACTCATTAATTGTCTATGCACAGCATCTTCTAACGCTTGCTTTACTTCTGCAATACTTGTTTCGTTGTCTTTTACTGCTTCATATTCCGTCCAGTCACGTTTGTACCATTTTACAAATTCTCCATCTTTGCTAGACATGTAATGCCCTGGAGGAAATAATTCTATTTTAGTACAAATACCTTCTAAAGCCTTTAATTCTGAAGCCACATAAAAAGTTCCGTTTTTATCCCAACCAATATATAGTGGAATGATTCCCATGTGATCTCTAGCAATAAAATATTCATCTTTTTCAGCATCATATATTGCGAAACCAAAAATACCATTTAGGTCATCTACAAAGTCGACTCCTTTTTCTTGGTAAAGTGCCAAAATTACTTCACAATCACTTTCAGTTTGAAAATCGTATTTACCTTCAAATTGTTTTCTAATTGCTCTATGGTTATAAATTTCACCATTAGCAGCTAATACTAATTTATTATCTGGACTAAACAAGGGTTGTTTCCCTGATGCTGGATCTACAATTGCCAAACGCTCATGAGCCATAATCACTTTATCGTCACTATAAATTCCGCTCCAATCTGGTCCACGATGACGAATTGCTTTTGCCATTTCTAAGACTTGAGGCCTTAAATCATCTACTTTTTGTTTTATATCAAACGCACATACTATTCCGCACATAACTTATTTTATATTTGAATTCGGGATTTAACCCGATGTTTAATTATTAATTCTGAAGCAAATATGATATAAAACTTTCATATTATAAACACAAATAGTTTTATTAGTTTCAAATTAAAACAAATTACACTTAATTAAAAACTAATTTAAAGCATCAGCTGTTAAAAAAGACGATTTAACTTTTAATCTGTAAATTTTATTAATTAATTTCGACTATTCGATTTTATATCATCTAACTTTACTAAAAACCACATTTTAAATTATGAAACATTTTAAATTAATTACAGCAGTTACTTTTGGGTTTGTTATGCTTTTCTCATTTCAGATGAACGCACAAGAATTTAGAGGCTTAGACAAAAGCCCTATGGATGCTGCGTCTTACCCAAGTTCTTATAAAGAATCAGATAAATTAGTTAAAATCACTTATAGTCGTCCACAACTAAAAGGACGTTCTGTAGATGAATTAGCTAAAGAAGGTGAAGTTTGGAGAACGGGAGCTAATGAAGCTGCAGAAATTACGTTTTACACAGATGTAAAACTTGGTGAAACTTTAATAAAAGCTGGTACCTATTCCTTTTTTGTAATTCCGGAAGCTTCAGAGTGGACAGCAATAATAAGTTCTGATATTAATGTTTGGGGAAGTTATTCTTATAAGGAAAAAAATGATGTAGCTCGCATTGTTGTACCTGTTACCGAAGGCAAAGAGTCTTTAGAAGCATTTTCTATTGCTTTTGATAAAAGTGATAATGGTATTAATATGCATTTAGGTTGGGGAACTTTAAGAGTTGCTGTGCCTTTTACTATATAATATAAGTATTTAGCAAAAAAAAGTTCCAATAATCAAATTGATTATTGGAACTTTTTTTTTGATTAAATTGATTTTTCACTATGGAATATTCAAATATTTATGTGTTTGTAATGACACTTTCCATTTAGGATTTGCCATAACATAATCTACAATCATTGGCATCATTTTATCACGCTTACTCCATTCTGGTTGCAGATATAAAATACAATCCTTATTAACTTTAGCAGCTTGTTCTTCTGCAAATTTAAAATCGTCTTTGTTATATATAATACATTTAAGCTCGTGTGCTTTTTTAGAAACTTCTTCTGTTGGTAGTTTCATTTTTTTAGGCGAAAGACAAATCCAATCCCATTCACCAGTTAATTTATAGGCACCAGACGTTTCAATATGCGTCTTTACACCTTTTGCTTTTAGTTGAGCTGTTAACGGTCCCATGTCCCAGGTTAAAGGCTCTCCACCAGTTACAATAATTGTATCACTATACTTAACAGCGTTTTCAACAATTTTTTCTGTCTCTGTAGGCGGATGCAATTCTGCCAACCAGCTTTCTTTTACATCACACCAATGGCAACCAACATCACAACCACCAATTCTAACAAAATATGCTGCTGTACCTTTGTGAAATCCTTCGCCTTGAATGGTATAAAATTCCTCCATTAAAGGGAGCAATAATCCTTTATCTATTAACTCTTGTCTTTCTCTTCTTGTCATAAGGCTGCAAAGATAGTTATTTAGTTTTCAGTTTTTAGTCTCTACTAACAGTAAATTTTATCGTAAAACTTTAGATTTTGGCTTTAACTTTTAGCTAAAACTCAAACTAATATTGAAATCGTAAACTAGGTTTAAGCAGCAGAACTGTAAACTGAGACTTAAAACAATTTCATACTTGATTAAAATTACATTATTTTTATCCAAATTTTCTGACTAATGAAGAATACTGAAACATTCGAAAAAGAGATCAACGAAGGAAACAATTTTAAAGGCGACTACATTACTTTAGGCTCTGCTATGTTAAATGGCGAAACTATTACAAATACATTTGTAAATGTGCCATTAAAAACCATGAATAGACATGGACTTATTGCAGGAGCAACAGGTACAGGAAAAACAAAAACATTGCAAGTATTAGCTGAAAATCTATCTGAAAAAGGTGTACCTGTTTTATTAATGGACATTAAAGGAGATTTAAGTGGTTTAGCAAAACCAAGTCCTGGCCATGCTAAAATTGATGAACGTCATAAAAAAATAGGATTACCCTTTGAAGCTAAAGGTTTCCCTGTAGAAGTTATGACATTATCTGAGCAAGATGGTGTTAGATTGAGAGCAACAATTAGCGAATTTGGACCTGTTTTAATCTCAAGAATATTAGATGTAACAGAAACACAAGCAGGTATAATTTCTGTAATATTTAAGTATTGTGACGACAATAAATTACCATTATTAGACCTTAAAGACTTCAAGAAAATTTTGCAATACGCTACAAGTGAAGGCAAAAAAGAATTTGAAGAAGCTTACGGTCGTATTTCAACAGCTTCAACAGGTGCAATTCTTAGAAAATTAATTGAAATTGAGCAACAAGGAGGAGATTTATTCTTTGGCGAAACATCATTTGACACACAAGATTTATTGCGTATTGATGAAAACGGAAAAGGTTATATAAACATTATTCGATTAACAGATATACAAGATAAGCCTAAATTATTTTCAACATTTATGTTGAGTTTATTGGCAGAAATCTATTCTACTTTCCCAGAACAAGGTGACAGCGGACGACCAGAATTGGTAATGTTTATTGATGAAGCTCATTTAATTTTTAATGAAGCTTCTAATGCATTATTAAACCAAATAGAAAGTATTGTAAAACTAATACGTAGTAAAGGAGTTGGCTTGTATTTTGTAACCCAAAATCCTATGGATGTGCCAGAAGCCGTTTTAGGACAATTGGGCTTAAAGGTACAACATGCCTTAAGAGCATTTACTGCAAAAGACAGAAAAGCAATAAAATTAACAGCGCAGAATTATCCTGATACAGAATATTACGATACGGCCGAAGTTTTAACGTCTTTAGGAATTGGAGAAGCCTTAGTTTCTGCACTAGACGAAAAAGGAAAACCAACGCCTTTAGCAGCCACTATGATGCGAGCTCCAATGAGTAGAATGGATATTTTAACGGAATCTGAACTTAGTAGCCTTTTAGCACAATCGCAACTTGCAAAAAAATACAACAAAGAAGTTGATAGAGAAAGTGCATACGAAATGCTTAACGAGAAAATTAAAAAAGCAGACGAAGAAGAAGTTAAGCAAAAAGCTAAAGAAGAAAAAGAAGCTTTAAAACGCGCAGAAAGCAAAAGAAAAACAAGTTCAACTCGAAGAAAAAGCACAAGAATGAATCCTATCGTTAAGGTTTTAACAAGCGCAACGGTTATACGAGGCGTGTTGGGAATATTAAGCAAAATGATTAAATAATTTGTCACTAAATCTATTATAACTATAACATTGAGTATTAACTAAATACTCCAAATCCCAAACATGAAAAATATATTATTCACCGTATTAATGTGTGCACTTCTAACCACAAGTTGTACTAAAGACAAAGAATTAAATCCTTTCTTAATTAAAAAAGACCATATAGGATTATTAAATGATTCAACCCAAGTAAAAGACTTAGATTCTATTTACCGAAATGACTCGGTAGTTAGGTACATTGCTGGCGATGAGTTTGTCGGTTCTGTTAACACTATTGAAGTATTTGAAAAAGGCGGCAAAAAGTTATTGGATTTATCACCAAGAGAAGCTTTAGATTCTACTTCGGTAATTGCAAGTGTTCGTATAATAGACGAGCGTTTTAAAACAGAAAAAAACATCTCTACCTTAAGCACCTTTAAAGATATTAAATCAGCTTATAAGATTTCTAAAGTAGACAATTTAATTAATGTTATATTAGTATCTGTAAATGAAATTAATGCCTCTTTTACAATAGATAAAAAAGAATTACCTGCAAGTATGCGCTTTAATATGGATATGAACATTGACCCAATTCAAATTCCTGAAAAAGCAAAAATTAAATTCTTCATGATTCACTGGTAATTTAGAATTTGGGTTTAAAAAAAGATATGAACAAGGATCGTAAAAAATATAAAATTCAAAACTCACCTTTTATAGTTCCTACAGAGGACGGAAAAATTATAAAAGAACATTTTGGCAATGCTAGTGACGGAAATTCCGCAATTAGTATTGCGCATATGGTTGCTCCTGCTGGTTGGTCAGAACCTTTTCAGACTCCAGAATTTGATGAATATACCTTTATTATTAGTGGCAAAAAACAGTTTATAATAAACGATGAAATTATTGTTTTAGAGGCAGGACAATCCATTAAAATAGAGAAAAACACAAGGCTCCAATACTCTAACCCTTTTACTGAACCGTGTGAATATTTAGCAATTTGTTTACCTGCATTTTCTATAGATTCTGTAAACAGAGAGGACCAATAATATGAGTAGCTTTGTAATAAAATCAATTGGTAATGCCTTAAATGCAACAAGTTTATTATCTCCTAAATTAGCAACAAAAAAAGCGTTGTCATTATTTGCCACACCAAGAAAAGGACGTTACAATGACGAGCAAAAACAAGTCATAGAATCTGCTTTTTTTGAAGAAATTAATTATAAAAATATGCAGATTGCCACCTATCGCTGGATAGGGAATGGAAAAACTATTTTATTAGCACATGGTTGGGAAAGTAATGCTGCACGTTGGGACTATATTATAAAAGACTTAAAAACTGAAGATTATAATATCATCGCTTTAGACGCACCAGCACATGGAAGGTCAGATGGTAAGCAATTTAATGCTATTTTATATTCTGAATTTATAAATGAAGCCGTTAAAAGATTTAAACCAGAGATTTTAATAGGTCATTCTGTTGGAGGTATGGCAAGTGTTTTCAGCATGCATCTTAACGAACTTTCTTCAATAGAAAAAATGGTTCTCTTAGGAGCTCCTGCTCATTTTACTGGTGTTTTTAGCAGATATAAATCTATGATGGGTTATAACAACAGAATTTCTAACGGACTAGATAATATTGTCTTAGAACGTTTTGGAAATCCAGTATCCTATTTCTCTACTGCTGATTTTGCAGAAACGATTAATGCAAAAGGCTTGATTATTCATGATAAAAAGGATAGAATTATTCCTTATGAAGATGGACAATTATTAGCAAATCGTTATAAAAATTCTGAGTTTATAACAACATCAGGATTTGGCCATGGTTTAAAAGACCCTTCTTTAACTCCCAAGGTTATAGCGTTTATTAATGACTAATCTTTATTGTACTTTTGTAATATGTCGCAAGAATTAAAACGCCTTAACAAATACCTCAGTGAAGCAGGCTACTGCTCGCGTAGAGCTGCAGACCGTTTAATAGAAACAGGAAGAGTTACCATTAATGATGTCATACCAGAAATGGGAACAAAAGTTGCTGCAGAAGATGTAGTAAAAGTAGATGGCGAAATTATTGGGCAACGAAAACAAGATTTTGTTTACTTGGCTTTTAACAAACCTGTTGGTATTGTTTGTACAACAGACACACGTGTTGAAAAGGATAATATCATTGATTACATCAACTACCCTAAACGTATTTTCCCTATAGGGCGATTAGATAAACCAAGCGAAGGTTTAATACTATTAACCGATGATGGCGATATTGTGAACAAGATTTTAAGAGCTAGCAATAATCACGAAAAAGAATATATTGTAACTGTAGATACTCCTATCTCTCAAACCTTTATAGAGCGAATGGCTGGAGGAATATATCTCGAAGATTTAGGCAAGCGCACTAAAAAATGTGTTGTAAAAAAGATAGACAAGTTTACGTTTAGCATCATTTTAACCCAAGGTTTAAACAGGCAAATTAGAAGAATGTGTGAGTATCTTAATTACGAAGTACAAACTTTAAAGCGTATTAGAATAATGAATATTAAACTCGATGTGGCTTTAGGAAAGTATAGAGAATTAACAAAAGAAGAGTTTACAACATTACAAGAACTCATAAGTGAGTCTAAAAAAACTTATGAGGAAAATCTTGTAACCCCAAGAAAAAATAGACGTTAAATATGGCTTTATCACCGTTTCATTTGGCAATTCCAGTTTCAAACCTTTTAGAGTGTAAAAATTTTTATACTAATATTTTAAATTTTGAAGAAGGCAGAAGCAGTGACCATTGGGTAGATTATAATTTCTTTGGTCATCAGTTGGTTATTCATTACAAACCAAAAACTGATGATAATGAACATACAAATTCTGTTGACGGAAAGGATGTTCCTGTTCCGCACTTTGGTGTTGTTTTACCATGGGAAACATTCCAACAATTTGCAGAATTATTAAAATTAAAAGGCATCACATTTATTATTGAACCTTACATAAGATTTGAAGGCTTGGTTGGTGAACAAGCTACCATGTTTTTTAAAGACCCATCTGGTAATGCTTTAGAATTTAAAGCTTTTAAAGACATGAGTCAATTATTTGCCAAATAAATTTAGTCTTTTTGTGCCAACCAGAAAGGTAAATAAATCAACAAAAACATTGGAATTACAATTATCTGTACCACCAAAATATAATATGGCCATTCGCCAAAATAATCTAGGATAGTAGCAGATTTAGGTTTTTGATTAAGGTAAAAATAATTAGCATCTAGCAAATAATTTAATCCTATCATTAAAGCTACATATACCTGAAGTGCCAAAAAGGATTTAAATACACTTTTTAACTTTGGTTTCATTCTAAAAACAAATACAAAGTAGAATATTACAGATAGTAATCCTAAATGAACAACCCAATATCTAAAATAATCAAAACTAGGAAAACCATCCGTTATATCTGGTGTAACAACTGCTTGCAACGTTCCACCAATTACCCAAAACACTAAAATTTCAAACATCCAATATTTACGATATTTTGTAAAAAACGGAATTAACAAAGCCATTAAACTACAGAGGTAAAGTGGCAAATCGGTTTTAAAATTATAATTATCGAAAAACATCCGATAAACATGAAAACCTATAAGTGTTAAAGACACAAACCATCCTAAATAATGAATAGTTTTTTGCTGTTGCAGCTCAGTAAAATTCTTTCTTGAATATATTACTAGAAAAACCGTAAATACTAGACTAAAAAGTATAGGAAGTATATGCTGAAAACTACCTATCGTAACTTTAGATGATACAATAAGTAGTTCTAATAAAATCATGTATAATATTATCTATTATGCTTTCTATGTTGTTCTCTTGCCAATAATGTATTCTTTAAAAGCATAGCAATAGTCATTGGCCCTACGCCTCCAGGAACTGGTGTTATAAAACTTGCTTTTTTACTCACGTTTTCAAAATCCACATCACCAGTAATATAATAACCTTTTTCAGAATCGTCTGGCACTCTTGTGATTCCAACATCAATGATTACAACATCATCTTTTACCATTTCTGCCTTTAAAAATTTAGGAATACCTAATGCAGAAATTATAATGTCTGCTTGTGATGTAATTTGCGTAATGTTCTTAGTATGGCTGTGCGTTAAAGTAACGGTTGAGTTTCCTGGAAAACCTTTTCTACCCATTAAAATACTCATAGGACGACCAACAATATGAGAACGACCAATAACAACGGTATGTTTCCCTTTTGTTTCTACTTCATATCTGTCTAATAATTCTAAAATTCCGAAAGGTGTAGCAGGAATAAATGTAGACATATCTAATGACATTTTTCCAAAATTCATTGGATGAAACCCATCCACATCTTTGTTTGGGTCTACAGCCATTAATACTTTTTGCGTATTAATTTGAGGAGGCAGTGGTAATTGAATAATGAAACCATCAATATCGTCGTTATTGTTTAACTCCTCAATTTTATCTAAAAGCTCTACCTCACTTGTGGTATTAGACAAACGCACCATAGTAGACTCAAAACCAACACGTTCGCAAGCTCTCACTTTACTGCCTACATAAGTTAAACTTGCACCATCATTACCTACAATAACAGCCGCTAAATGTGGCACTTTTTCATCATTAGCTTTCATCTTATCGACTTCAGCTTTGATTTCGTTTTTAATGTCGTTGCTTACTTTTTTTCCGTCTAAAATTGTCATGCTTTTGGTTATTGTTTTCTAGCAAAGACGCTAAGGCGCAAAGCTTTATAAATTATTTTTTATTTCTAAATATTTCTACAGGCAAGGCTTCAAAAATTACTAACAACACTTTACCTTGGCATATTTTTCATAGCCTGCATCATGCGTTTTCCGCCTCCTCCTTGCATCATTTTCATCATTTTACTCATCTGAGTAAACTGCTTTAAAAGTTGATTTACTTCTTGCACAGAGGTACCAGAACCTTTTCCAATTCTCTTTTTACGACTCGCATTAATAACTGAAGGGTTTGAACGTTCTTCTGGTGTCATAGAATGAATTATAGCCTCAATACCTTTAAAGGCATCATCATCGATATCAATATCTTTCATCATTTTTCCAGCTCCAGGAATCATACCAATTAAATCCTTCATGTTCCCCATTTTCTTAATTTGCTGAATCTGTTTTAAGAAATCATCAAACCCAAACTGGTTTTTGGCTATTTTCTTTTGAAGTTTTCTTGCTTCCTCTTCATCAAACTGCTCTTGTGCACGCTCAACTAAAGAAACCACATCACCCATGCCTAAAATACGATCAGCCATACGTGATGGATAGAAGACATCAATTGCTTCCATCTTTTCACCTGTACCAATAAATTTAATTGGCTTATTAACTACAGATTTAATAGATATTGCTGCTCCACCTCGTGTATCACCATCTAATTTGGTAAGGATTACACCATCAAAATTTAAAATATCATTGAAGGCTTTTGCTGTATTTACAGCATCTTGACCCGTCATAGAATCCACAACAAATAACGTCTCTTGTGGCTGAATTGCTTTATGAATGTTAGAGATTTCGGTCATCATCGCCTCATCTACAGCTAAACGACCTGCCGTATCAATAATTACCACATTGTGCCCATTTGCTTTTGCATGTGCAATACCAGCTTGAGATATTGCTACAGGATCATTATTTCCTCTATCACTAAAAACCTCAACACCTATTTGGTCACCTACAACATGTAATTGATCTATTGCCGCAGGACGATAAACATCACATGCTACTAATAAAGGTTTCTTTGTTTTTTTGTTTTTTAAATAATTAGCAAGCTTACCAGAAAAAGTTGTTTTACCAGACCCTTGTAAACCAGACATTAAAATCACACTAGGATTACCAGAAAGGTTAATACCTTCTGCGTCGCCTCCCATTAACTCGGTTAATTCATCTTTAACGATTTTAACCATTAATTGACCTGGCTGTAACGTTGTTAATACATCTTGACCAAGCGCTTTTTCTTTTACACGTACTGTAAATTCCTTTGCAATTTTAAAGTTAACATCGGCATCTAAAAGCGCACGTCTTACTTCTTTTAGCGTCTCAGCAACATTTACTTCTGTAATACTACCATGACCTTTTAATACGTGTAACGCTTTATCTAACTTATCACTTAAATTATTAAACATAATCTTTATCTCTTTTTACAAGTTGCAAATTTAAGAATTTATGAGTGAATTACTAATGTGTTTAAGAATAAGTTTTCCTTGTTAGTGGTAGTTAACAGAAGATGAAATACCAATTTAACGTTCATTATATTTTAATCCACAAAAAAGAGCCACTCATAGCGAATGACTCTTTTTAATCAACTTAACTTACTAAAATTACTAACCTCTAGTTTCTTTATTCACAAGTTCTATCTAGAACTATTTCATTATTACTATCATTAACATTGTGCAACACCAATTGCTCTGCTGTACATTCTACAACTAACCAGCTACCGTTTATGGCTTGAATATTTGGACCTGCAACATTAGAAAACTCTATAATTACACCATCATTAGGCTGAGATGTAGACCATGAAGCGTCAATGGTTATTGTATCATTGTAAATCACTACAATACCTGAGTTTTCTTCAAAATCGAAGTTATAACTGAAAAGATTATCACTTCCGTTGTAACTTGTAATATTCCATTGGCATTCGGTTAAAATACCATCAATATCTTCTTCAGTACAACTTCCGGAATTACAATCAACAACATTTAGTTGAATTACAAATATTTCAACCTGATTATTGATTTCTACTCTGGTATAAACAAGGGAATTTAATTCTGCTGTATTATAACTTTCTGGATTTGAAATAGCATTCATATTAGCATTTGCATCCGCTTGTGTTACATGATAAGTTACAACATCTGCATTAGGCGTACAGTTTGCAAATGCCAATGGTAGATTAAATTCATAAAGTACAGTAGCGTCTGTATAACATGTTTCTAAAACTGCATCAAAACTCTGAAAGCATTCAAAATCATTTGCTGAGCAATCATTAACAATCAACTCTACTGTAAAAATTTCATAAATATCAGAATTATCAAATAACTCGGCTCTTGCATAAATAATCTGTGGATTACTTGTATTAACAAATGGCGAGACTAAGCCATCAACAGCGGCTTCAGCATCTGCAATAGAAATATGATAAGTTACTAGTACATTATCTTGACTACAATTTGCATAAATATTTTCTAAATTAAATAATGCAAATCCATCATTTATACCATCTTCATCATCACAAATATCTACTACAGCATTTTCAAAACATTCAAAATAATTACAATCTTCTGTATTGAGGTAAATTGTAAAGATTTCAAAATTGCCACTTTCAGCTTCAATTCTTAAATAAGCCTGAGTAACCAAGGTTCCGTAGGCTTCTGGATTTGCTATAGGATTAATATCATTCTCGGCATCAGCTAATGTTTCATGAAAAGAAGGTGTAAAAGCATATTGGCAATCTACTAACCCAATAGTGTTTGCGCTTAGGTTAAAAACCGGAACATTATTAGGTTGGTAACATTCTACAATTTCAAAATCACCGAAACAATTAAATACTTCTTCATTACAAGGTTCTACTACTAATTCTAATTCTTGCACAGCATACTCGTGTGTATCTTGATTAAAAACTCTAAAAAATATGGATTGAGAACTTAATTCTGTAGGTGTTGTTAATTGAATATTTAAATGATTAGTTGTATTAACTGCGTCTTGGTATGTTGGATGATAACTACCTGCTAATGGATAAAGGGCAATACATTCTGTTGTTTGCAAACTATTTGTTTCAATAACAAAGGTGGCAATCCCGTCGTTATCATCATCACATTCTTGAGATAAAACATATATAGAATAACATTCTAAAAGGTTTTGGTTGTTTACCTCACAAGCTTTCTCTAAAGTAATTTGGTTATCACCATTTACTAAATATAAATTTCCTGGATTACATTCTACAATTTGCCATTGTCCGCTTAAAACCTCAAACCCTTGTTGAAACTCTAAATTGATAACAATATTTGCTTCTATGGTTTCAATATTCCAAGTACCTATTTGAGATTCTAAATTATCTGCACCTTCAATAAAAATTTCACTATTATTTCCGAAATGCATATAAATAGGAACTAAAGAGTCAAGTAAATTTGTCTGCATTAACCATGCGCACTCTAACATAGTTGCATTAATATCTTCAACAGAACAACCCAAATTCCCTAAACAATCTTGTTCTAATTCTAAAACCATATTGTTTTGAGTTATTGTAAGTTCATTGGAATCATCATCACATGCTATGATTAGCCATTCTCCACCTAAATCATTTTGGAATGCTGTTAAGTCTGATAACTCTAAAACCAAACCATTGTCTGTAGCAGATAAACTCCAAGAACCTCCTATTGCAGATGCTGCCATTCCTTCTGAGATTTGTAATTCACCATTCTCATTAAAAATTAATTGATAGTTATCATAATTCCCTGCTGCATCTGTAAAATCCCAAGGGCATTCTTGCAACATACTACTAATGTCAGTTATTGAACAATCCAAGTCATCTTCGCAATCTTGTTCAAAAAATAAACCTGTTCCGTCTACAGTTAAATGTTCAAATTTTAGTTCATCATCGTCGCACTGTACAACTAACCAATTGCCATATTGCGCTTCATAATAATAAAAAGTACCAATATTTAGTTCTAAACCAGATTCAGTTGCTGTGAGCTCCCAAGTAGTGGAATAACCTTCTGAAACAGTTCCTTCAATAAAAACGGTTCCATCTTCACTAAAAGTAAATAGATATGGTCCGTCTAAATTATCCACATCCTCATTAGTATATAAATAAACATCCCATGGACATTCTATTAAATTTAATGCAACATCTTCTTCTAAACAAGAAGCTGCATTGTCTTCACAAAACTGCTCTGCATCTTCAATAGCGTTGGTCAATTCTTCATTAGTATTAACTTCTATTGTTTCTCCATCTGCATATACAATTGTAACAGGAAAGTTTAAACTTACAATTAATGCGTTGTCGTCTTCTTCTAATTCATTGAGAAAAACATATAAAGCTTCGTCGTTTTCAATTATAACAGTATCGACTAAATTAAAACCAGAATTAAACACAGAAAACGAAATAGGGTACACAAAATCTGCACATTCAATAGCATCGTTTTCATCTTCAACGCAATCATCTATAAAGGTTTGAAGTTGATCTTCATTTTCAATAACCAGTTGGCTATAATCACTAAAAATTAGTGTAATAGGGAATATAAAATCTACAATATTACCATCTACAGAAACATTATCTAATAAATCTTCTAGCTCTTCTAAATCATCTTCAGTTTCAATTATAATTGTAATATCAGCAACAATTATCGTCACTGGAAGCTCTAACGAAAAACAACTTGAGTTATCTAAAAAATCATCTACAGTACCATCATTTGTAACCACATTACTCATTAGATTTGCCAATGCTGAATCTGGTACTATGGTTTCTTGTTCATCTAGATTTCCAATATCAGAAACTTCATCTTGGCAAGATGTAAATACAAATAGGGCAAAAAGGACAACGGTAACTAAATAATTAATTTTAGTTTTCATAGTGCGATTGATTTTAACTATTTATTATAAAACAGTTTAAAAGACAAAAGCCCTACTATCAATTATTAAAAATTTATTTATAATTTGTGGCACCTAATCAAAATTATGAGCAAACCTTTACATGACCATATTTGCGAATCGCAATTTTTTGAACGCTTATATAAAAAACATGCTAAAAACTTGCACGATTTTTTATACTACAAATTTGGTGACCACTTAAATCCACAAGACCAAGTACAAGAAGCTTTTATAAAATTGTGGCAAAACTGCGGTAAAATTGCTCCAGACAAAGCAAAGAGTTATTTGTTTACTACAGCAAATAATTTAATGCTTAATGTTATTGCACATAATAAAGTAGTTTTAAAGCATACAAAGCAACCTCAAAAACATGCTACCAACGAAACTCCCGAATTTATATTACAAGAAAAAGAATACCACATAAAATTACAAAAAGCCATTAGCAATTTAACTGAAGCCCAACGCGTCGCTTTTTTAATGAACAGAGTTGAAGGTAAACGTTTTAAAGAAATTGCCGCAATTTTAGATATCTCCGTAAAAGGTGTAGAAAAACGTATTTATGGTGCATTAAAAAAACTAAGAGAAGACATTAATGAACTTTAAAAGTTAAGAAGGTAGGGATTTTTTAAATACAGCTGTTATATAGTTGAATGTATATTATGAAAAGAGAAGAACTCATAAAAAAATGGTTAGATAATAACCTTAATACTGAAGAGCAAAACGCTTTTGAACAGTTAGAGGATTATTCTGATATAATCAAAATAGATAAGGCTTTAAAAAAATTTAAAGCTCCTGAATTTTCTGTTGACCAAAATTACCAAACATTAAAACCTCAACTTAAATCTGCCAAAACAAATTCAAATCAATGGCTAAAACCATTTTTGAGAATCGCTGCGGTTTTTGCTATTGCATTGAGTGTATATTTATATACTTCTAATTTAGATACAGAAGTTAAAACCATAATTGCAGAGCAAACAAGTATTGCTTTACCAGATAATTCTACTGTAGAATTAAACGCGAATTCTTTATTATCATTTAATGAGGATAATTGGTCTAATAATAGAGAAGTAAGACTACAAGGTGAAGCTTATTTTAAAGTTGCTAAAGGTCAAAAATTTGATGTAATTACTGAAGACGGTATTGTTAGCGTTTTAGGCACACAATTTAATGTAAAACAACGCGAACAATATTTTGAAGTTACCTGCTATGAAGGATTAGTTGGTGTTACACACAATAACAAAACAGTAAAATTAAAACCAGGACATACTTTTAAAATCGTTGATGGGAAACTACTTGCAAATGAAAAAGAAAACGCTATGCAACCGCATTGGTTGCATGGTGAAAGTAGCTTTAAAAGTATAGCTTTAAAACATGTTATTACCGAATTCGAAAATCAGTATAATATGTATATACATGCAGATAATATAGACACATCGCGTTTATTTACTGGAAGTTTTACGCATAATAATTTAGATTTAGCCTTGAAATCTGTTACAATACCCTTAAATTTAAGCTACAGTATTTCAGGAAAATCTATTTTACTTAAACGTGAATAAAAAATTACTTTGTTCAGTTTTCTTCATATTTACGATTGCCTTTTGCAACCTTACTCATAGTCAGGCGCAACAGGAAAAACAACCACTTGCACAAATACTACTAAAGCTTGAAGAAAAATACAACGTTAAATTTTCTTATGAGCCCAAAACAACAGATGGTATTTTAATTTCCCCTTTGTATCCTGAATTATCTTTAAAACAAGTTATAACACAATTACAACTACTAACACAACTTAACTTTGAAATTTTAAGTAAACGTTTTATAGTTATAACACCAAATAAAACAAAGGACTCTCAAAACTCTATTCAACATTTAGAAGAAGTTGTGGTGACTAATTTCTTAACTAAAGGTATTTCTAAAACCAACAACGGAACTATTGAAGCCGACAAAAAAGCATTTGAAATTTTACCTGGATTAATTGAACCAGATGTTTTGCAAATTATTCAAAATCTACCTGGTATTATTAGTGTAGACGAGCGTATTTCTAATATCAATGTTAGAGGTGGTACAAACGACCAAAACCTTATTTTGCATGAAGGCATTAGAATGTATCAATCCGGACATTTTTTTGGATTAATATCTGCTTATAACCCTTATTTATCAGAAAGCATAACAATTTCTAAAAACGGAACAAGTGCCAAATTTGGCAATGCGGTTTCGAGTACAATTTCTATAAAAAACTCAGATGAATTAGAAAAAACCAGCAATGCAGGCATTGGCGCAAACCTGTTAAGTGTAGATGGTTTTGCAAAAATAAAACTTACCCATAAAACCGAATTACAATTAGCTGCCAGACGGTCGTTTACCGATATTCTGGTTTCAAAAACTTATGATGTATATTTTGACCGTATATTTAGAGATTCAGAATTAAATACAGCAAGTAATTCTCAACTAGCATTAGACGAACGTTTTTTGTTTTACGATTTTAATGCTAAGTTTTTATATGATATAGATAACACTTCTAAATTACGTCTCAATTTTTTAAACATATATAATGATTTAGATTACAATCAGGTTTACATTACTTCAGACAACAATATTCAAGAAACCAATAGCCAGCTGAATCAAGTAAGTTTTGGTGCAAGCGCCAACTATTCTAAACGAGTAAACCAAAAACTTCATTTTTCTACAGAATTATATTATTCTAACTATGATTTAGATGCTAAAAACAATAATATAAGCAACAATCAGAGTTTAGAACAAGAAAATAAAGTTGAAGATTATGGCTTAAGAATAGATATTACTAATGCAGTAAATCCAAGTTTAAATGTTAATCTTGGTTACCAATTTAACGAGGTTGGTGTCACAAATTTAGAAGATGTTACCAACCCAAACTTTATAAGTTTAAAGAAAGAAATTATAAGGACTCATGCCTTTTTTGGTGAAGTAGAACGTTATTCAAAATCTAAAAACACACATTTAAGATTAGGTGCCAGAATTAGTTATTTTGGTAAACTAAAAGAGCTTATTATTGAACCACGTTTTGCTTTCAACCAAAAATTATCAGATTATTTTAGATTAGAAATTTTAGGCGAATTAAAAAGTCAAACTATTACCCAAGTTATAGATTTACAACAAGATTTTTTAGGTATAGAAAAACGTAGATGGCAATTAGCAAATGACTCTAATATTCCTTTAATTAAAAGTCAACAAATTTCTGCTGGTTTAAGCTACAATCAAAACAACCTATTAATTTCATTAGAAGGATATTACAAAAACGTTGCAAATATTACAGCACAAAGCCAAGGTTTTCAGAACCAATTTCAGTTTGTAAATGACATTGGTTCCTATACTGTTAAAGGCATAGATTTTTTAATTAACAAACGTATTAATGATTTTAGCACATGGTTAAGTTATACCTTTAGTGAAAACGATTATCATTTTGAAAACTTAAACAACGGCAATGCTTTTTCTAACACTATAGACTTACAACATGTTGCTAATGCGTCTTTAACTTATAGTAAGACAAATTTTAAAGTTGGTTTTGGTATTAATTGGCATTCTGGCAGACCTTATACAACACCTTCTAATTTACAAGACAACCTTAACAATAGCATAGAATATAACCAACCTAATAGCTCTAGATTACCAAGCTATTTTAGAACCGATGTTTCTGCTATTTATAATTTTAAATTATCAAAAGGAATTAAAGCAGATATAGGTGCTTCAATCTGGAATATCTTTAATCAGACCAATATTATCAATCGTTATTACAGTTTAAATTCAGATGACTCCATTATTGAAATTAATAATCGTTCTCTAAAACTCACACCAAATCTTAGTTTTAGGGTAAGTTTTTAGTAGAAAAAACATTTCTAATTTAAAAAACTGGTATAAAATAGTATTATTGTAGTACCAACCACCTTTAACTAATGTATTTTAAAAACTATATCAGTTATATTATAGTATTAATTTTTGTGTTTTTTCATCAGAATTGTTTGGCGCAAACAACTTCATATTCTAAAAATTCATCCTTATTTTTTATCCCAGAAGTTCTTGTTGGCAAAACATTAGAGGCCAACACAGATTTCCCTAAAACTAAACTTCAAAAAAATCTATTTTTTAGTATAGGATGGCAAAATTTTAATAACCACAAAGAATGGAGTAAACGGCTAAACTACCCTAAAACAGGAATTTCTTTTGGGTATTCTGATTTTGGTAATACTACACAAGTTGGGCTCGCTTATAGTATTTTACCATTTATTGAATTTTCATTTTTAAAAAAATGTAAAGATGGTTTAAACTTGCAAATTGGCTTTGGTAGTTCTTATATGGATACGCAATATGATGAAACAAGCAATGAATTTAATAGAGCAATTACTACTAAAATCAATTGGTCTTTTCGGTCATTTTTTTATTACGATGCTATTAAATCTAATATAACAAATTGGCGATTTGGCATTGGTTTTTTACACCATTCTAATGGTCACACAAAATTACCTAATCAAGGTTTAAATTCTGTTGCTGCAAGTATTTCAGCAAAAATAGATAGTAAAACTCAAACGGCTTCAACTATAGAAAAACCAGATTATAACACTAAATCTCAAAGCTATGTTGCTTTTAGGTTTGGTTTAGGGCAAAACGTTTTATCCACTAAATTTAACTCTAAAAAGGAAGTGTACTCTGTTTCTGCTTCAACCGGAAAAATAATCAATAATACTTTTAAATTTGGTGGTGGAATTTATTATAGAGTTTATGAGCATTATTACGATTATATAAACAATAACGAAACTTTAATTGCAGAACAATTTCCGCATTTCACAAAAAACCCTTTTGGTTATGCAAGTGCATTTGGTCTTTTTGCTTCCTCAGAACTATTAATAGATCATATTGGGTTTGAATTAGATTTAGGACTAAACATTTACAAACCTTTCTACAAAATAGACTGGAAATTAAATCAAGGCTATTCTTTTGAAACTAGCAATAATGAAACTATTGAAGTTTTGGGAGAACTCGATTGGTATTACGAAATAAAACGAACCATTTCCGCAAGAATGGGCTTAAAATATTACTTATGGTCTACTAACAACGCACCAAAACATAACATTTATGTTGGAGCTCATCTTAACGCTAATCTAGGTCAAGCAGATTTTACTGAATTAAACCTTGGCTATGTGTATCGTTTTAATTTAAAAGAAAAAAACAACTGTCATGACTGATAAAGAATTACATCAATTAAAATTTCCAATTGGCGAATTTGAAAAACCAGAAATTATAACCAATGCACAAATTAAAACTTGGATAACTTCTATTGAAACTTTGCCCAATTCCATAATTGAGGTAACTAAAAACCTCAACGAAAACGAACTAAACTATAAGTACAGACCAAATGGTTGGAGCATAAAACAAGTTGTTCACCATTGTGCAGATAGCCATATTAATAGTTTGCTAAGATTTAAATTGGCACTAACAGAAGATTCACCTACCATTAAACCGTATTATGAAAATCGCTTTGCCGAATTAATTGACTATACAGAACCTATTGAAGATTCCATATCCATATTAATTGGCATCCATAAAAAACTTGCAGTATTACTTAGAACCCTTAACCAAGAGGAGTTAAAACTAGAATTTATTCATCCAGAACATGGTAAACGCTTTACCTTAGAAGAAACTATAGGAATATATGCTTGGCACAGCAATCATCATTTGGCACACATTAAACAAGCGCTAAAATTTAAAGAACTGTTTAATTAAAAAACCCTGAATAAAAAATTCAGGGTTTCAAACATTTTAGTTGGCACATAACTAAGGTCTGCCATTTACAGTATTTTCTTTTTCGCGTTGTTCTTGTTTTTCAATATTCTTTTTAATTTTATTAATTGCAGATTCAATAGATTTATCTGGTTCAATTAAATTGTATTCTCCCCAAAAATTAGGGTCAGAAAAACCAGAAATTGCATCTGTAATTATCACTGTAGGTCTTAACTTATCTTTATTTTTTATACGCTTATCATCTTTATTTACTTCCCAATCTGTTACAGCCATTTCACTAGATAAGGTGTAAACTTTATTAAATAGCTCTCGTTTTTTATTTACTTTAAACTTTAAACTTAAATTAGAATAACTATAATACCAAGTATTATCCTTAGCCTTATAATCTACTTTATACAGCGCTTCTAAAGGGTAAACCTCAATATCGCTTGGCTTTTTTCTAACTAATAAATTTTTAGATTTCTTTATATCGCTTAAATCTAAAGCGTAATTAGCACTAACTAAGGCTAAAGTTTCTACATCAATAAAAAGCTTACCGTTATAATTTACTTTTAAATCGTTTTTTCTAGGTTTAAAATTTACAACATATACATCTTTATTATTTACTGTAGTTGGCGCATCAAAATTAAACTGATATGCGTTAATACTCTCTTCTGTAAAAATATATTCTGGGTATTTCATTACATCTAAATAGATAGTAGAGAAAGGACCACCTTGCAACTTTACAGACACAGTATCTAATCTTTTGTAATCTGTACTTTTTCTTGCCTTACCTAATTGTATAGCGTCTCGACTGCTAGAACCATTAGGCTCTTTTAAAATATTCACTACAGCTTCTGTAAGCGATACATTTCTACTTCTACGTTTTATGGTTTCTCTGTAAAAAGCTGTCATAAATACAGATTCGTTCTGAAAATTCTTATTCTTATCATCAAATACTTTTCTTACTAAACCTTTAGCATCCTTAAATGCAGAAATACTAACAGCAGATAATTTGGTTATTGCAGCATATAATTTTATCGTAGTATTTCCACTAGCCAATTCAGACAAAGGCACAACATAAGTGTTATAACCTAAAAGTGAAACAACAACTTTAGAATCTGAATTACTTAGAGGAACTTTTAAAATAAATTCACCTTCAGAATTTGAAATGGTTCCGATATTTGTTCCATTTATATTTAAACTGGCGGCTTCTAGAGTTTTATTGGTTTGCCCATCTATAACCGTTCCGGTATATTCTACAAAATCTGTTTGGGCATTTAGAGAAAAGAACAATAAGAACACTGAAATAACTGTACTTACATAAAGTTTTAAGGGATGTAATTTTTTCATAACATTAGTTTTAATTTAGCAATTTTTATTCTTACTAAGATACAAAAAAGGGATTTGAGTTCTAAAAAATGAATATATAAAACCGTAAACAATTATTATTATTCACTTTTTTGATTTCCTAAAAGCCGATGGTTTTTGACCAGTAAACTTAGTAAATGCCTTGTAAAAAGTCACTTTATTATTAAAACCACTTTCTAATGCTATTGCTTCAATTTTATAGTTTTTATATTTAGAGTCGTGCAAGTATTGCTTAGCAATTTCAATTCTGTGCTTATTAACGTAATCGTTAAAATTCTCAGAAATGAGTTCTGAAAATGTCTGTGACACATGGTGTGGCTTTTCATTTAACATTGCGCTTAATTCTGAAATATTAAAATTTCCCTTTAAAAAAACCTTATCGTTTATAAATGCTTTTTCTATTTTAGAACGAATTCTTTTCATATCATTATTACTAAGATTAGACCCAAAATATTTCTTTTTTATCTGCACTAAGAAAAGAGGATTTTTTACCAAAAAATACCCAACGCCAAAAATTAAAAATGTAAGAGCTACGTAGTACCATGCAAAATCTCTCCAACTATTTGCATAATAAGTTAAGTAAGAAATTAAAATAGAAGAACAAACATACGCTACAACCAAAAACAATGCATATTGAAGTCTATTTGCTGATAGTTTAGATTGATTAAAGAACAAATAAATGGAAGATCCAACAGCATACAATAACGTTTGAAATGCCAATACATAATTCCAAAACATGGTTCTAGACAAAAAATTGGCTTCAATATATGCACTTCTAACATTGCCTTCCATGAGTAAGACATCACCATAACCCAACCAAAAAACTACAATTGGTATTAAATGCAATACATCAAGTATTCGTATTTTCTTTTTGTTAACTATGAGACATTGTAAATGAACAAAAACCAATGGACCAAACAGAAATGCGATTTCATAATAAAACCAACTTCTAAATTGTGGGTAAACATTTACCAATTTACCAGAACCAAATAAAAATAATACAATATGAAAACCGACTAGAGCAATAAGTAAAGACAAGGTTAAACTTCTGAGGTTTTTAGTTTTAAAAAAAACACCTCCAGCTACAAAAAACGCAACAAATACTTGAGCAAATAATATGTATCTAACAATATCCAACAAACACAAATTGATTGGATACAAGTTAACCTTTATTTTTCAGTTACTAAAAAACCGCAAATTGGTTTATAATTACATGCGCTCTGGAACTTTAATCCCTAATACCTGAAAAGCATTTTTAACGGTTTGGCTAACCAACCTAGATAATTCAACTCTAAAACTCTTTTCTACCTCTAAATCTGCACCAAAAATGGATACATTCTGATAGAAAGAATTAAACTCCTTAACCAAATCGTACGTGTAGTTTGCAATTAAAGCAGGACTATGTTGTTCTGCCGCATTTTGAATAATTTCTGGAAACAGCTCTAATTGTTTAATCAATTGCTTTTCTTTATTATGCATAACAATTGTGTCATTAACAGAAGTTGAAGCAATATTATCGGCATCTGCTTTTCTTAATATAGACTGAATTCTTGCATACGTATATTGAATAAAAGGCCCAGTATTACCTTGAAAATCGATAGACTCTTTTGGATCAAACAGAATCCGTTTTTTAGGATCTACTTTTAAGATGTAGTATTTTAAAGCACCTAAACCAATGGTTTTATACAGTGCTTTCTTTTCGTCTTCATTGTATTCTTCTAGTTTACCTAAGTCTTTAGAAATTTCTTCTGCTGTATCTGCCATTTCTTGGATTAAATCATCCGCATCTACAACAGTACCTTCTCTACTCTTCATTTTTCCGCTTGGCAAATCTACCATTCCATAACTTAGATGAAATAGATTTTTCGCCCAATCGAATCCTAATTTTTTCAAAATTAAGAACAACACTTTAAAATGGTAATCTTGCTCGTTACCAACGGTATAAACCATACCACCAACATCTGGATAATCTTTGATACGCTGAATCGCTGTACCGATATCTTGTGTCATGTAAACCGCAGTTCCGTCACTACGCAATACAATTTTTTCATCAAGTCCATCTTCAGTTAAATCACACCAAACAGAACCATCTTCTTTCTTAAAAAAGACACCCGTTTTTAAACCTTCTGCAACAAACTCTTTACCTAATAAATACGTATCACTTTCATAGTAATAAGTATCAAAATCTACACCTATATTTTTGTATGTTACTTCAAAACCATCATAAACCCATTGGTTCATTTTTTTCCAAAGCGCCACAACCTCTTCATCTCCAGCTTCCCATTTTATAAGCATTTCTTGGGCTTCTAATAATAAAGGTGCATTCTTTTTTGCGTCTTCTTCGGATTGGCCTTGAGTAACTAACTCTGCAATTTCAGCTTTATATTCTTGATCAAACTTTACATAATAATTCCCAACTAACTTATCGCCTTTTAGAGTTTTAGATGGCACTTCACCTTCTCCAAATTTTTTGTAAGCCAACATACTCTTACAAATATGAATACCTCTATCGTTAATAATTTGGGTTTTGTAAACTTTTTTACCCGAAGCTTTTAATATTTCAGCAACGCTATAACCTAAAAGTACATTTCTTACATGTCCTAAATGCAAAGGTTTATTAGTGTTTGGCGAAGAATATTCTACCATAACCGCTTTATCATCCTTATGCTCAACAAAACCATAATTCGTTTTATCTTTTACAGACTGAAAGAAATTTAGGTAATAAGAATCATTAATTTCAATGTTTAAAAAGCCCTTTACAACGTTAAATCCTTTTACCAACTCAACATTATCTAGCAAATACTGACCTACTTGTTCTCCTATTACAGCAGGATTTCCTTTTACCACACGCAACATTGGGAACACAACTACTGTAATATCTCCTGCAAACTCTTTTCTTGTAGCTTGAAATTCTACAGATTCTATTTCCGATTGAAACAATGCTTTAATTGCTGCTTTTACATGTAATTCTAAAGTCTCCTGAAGCGTCATAATTCTGTTATCTTTTGGCATTTTAAAACGGTTGCAAAGATATAAGTTTTATTGTTTTATAAAGATTCTATAATCACATAATTATTTTACATTTAAAATAACACAAATAAACAACTAAACAACTAGTAATCAAATACCTATAATAAACATGCATTTCATCGAGTAAAGTGTAATACTACCAAGATTTTAACCGTTCATCGAAATCCATAATTTAAATATTAATTTATTCAACCGTTCGTCTAATATATTCGTATTAAATCCTAATTATTAGCATATTTGTTAACATAATGGCACTTTTGAATTGCTATTAATATAATGTCCCAAACATTGATGAAGCTTAATGATGAAACTTTAACCAAGTTGTTATTGTTTAGTGTTAACTTACTTTTTATTTCCCTCACTAAAAGTTTTTCGCACCAAAACAGCACAATACGTTTAATGCTATATTAAGATGAAGCAGATACTAACATTAGCTGCTTGTCTTTTGACGTTTGTTATATTTTCTCAAAACGAAAAAATAGACGAACTAACAGTTCAATTAGCATATATGAACGCAGACTCCACAAAAGTGGACAAGTCTCTTATGCTTATTAATGAACTTTATACCATAAAAGATTATGACAAAGCATTGCTTTATGTTAATCAGACTCTAAAACTTTCTAAAGAATTAAATTACACCAAAGGTCTAGCAGAAAGCAATTATTACAGAGCTATAATTTACGCTGAACGTAATGATTACTTTAATGCCATTGATAATTACAACAAATCTAGAGAACTGTTTTTGCATATCAACGATACCATAAGCGTTGCTAAAGTAAGTAACAGTATTGGACTGCTTGAAATTAAACGTGGTAATTACGCTGTTGGCTTACAAAACTCACTATCTGCTATTTCTATTTTTGAAAAACAAAATTTAAAAACAGAACTAAGTACTGCATATAACAATTTAGCCGAAGCCTATTTTAAAACGCACCAAATCGATAAAGCAATTGAATTTAATTTTAAAGCTTTAGAAGTAAGAAAGGATATAAAAGACAAAGAAGGTATAAAAACCTCTACAAAAAACATTGCAGAACTTTACTCTTTACGCAAGGAACATAGAAAAGCAATAGAATACTACGAAAAAGCTTTAGATATATTAAACCCAAAAACAGACCAAGATTTAAGAGGTGAAATTCTGCCTAAGTTAGGGAGTGAGTATTTACGCTTTAAAGAATATGATAAAGCATCAGAATATTTAGTTGAAGGTTTAAAATATAATAGAAAACAAAAAAACAAAGAAGGCCTCTTAAGAGCTTTAAATGCTGTAGGAAATTTAAATCTTCAGAATAAAAAGGTAAAGCTTGCAGAAAAACAATTAAATGAAGCCTATTCTATTGCACAAAAAATTGATAATAAAACAGAGCTTTTAGAGAATTACAAACTGCATATTGCATTAGACTCTACTCGTGGCTATTTTCAAAATGCTTTCTTTTGGCAGAATAAATTTTATACCTTAAAAGACTCACTTTCTAAAATTAATCAACCCGTTTTTCCAACAAGCGTTGACCCATTAGATTTAACAAATGAAGAACATCCTTCTGAAAAAAAATCTGATTTAGATACAAACCAAGAAACCAACCAACCCGAAATTAAAAATTCTTGGAATGACAATGCACTTATTATATACGGTCTTATAGGAGCCTTAGCGTTAGCACTAGCATTTTTAGTTTATAGTTCTTTAAAAACAAAATCACATAAAGAAGAGTTAGAAAAGCAAAAAGACATATTAGCACAAGAACAGATTAGAACCGAAGCAATACTAGAACAAACACATCATTTAGAGGAAGTTAACCAAGTAAAAGACAAACTTTTTTCTATAGTATCTCATGACCTTAAAGATTCTATTTCTTCAATAAAAGCATTTTTAGATTTATTAAAAGAAGACAGTATTTCTAAAGATGAATTCTACGAATTAATCCCTGAATTAAGTGAAAATGCCAACAATGCAAACTCGCTTTTATATAATTTATTAAACTGGTCTAAATCTCAACTACAGAACTTAGAACCAAAACCTGAATTGTTTAATATTCAAGAAGTTTTTGATACTAAGATTGCTTTAGTAGAACAAAAGGTCGAAGATAAACACATTGTACTTATTGATGAATCTCAAAGCGGGTTTGTTTATGCAGATCGCAGCATGGTTGAAATTGTTGTACAGAATTTAATTACCAATGCCGTAAAATTTAGTAGAACAGGTGATGTTATTACTATTTCTAACCAAGAAGTAGATGGTAAAACATTAATTTGTATTGAAGATACAGGTGTTGGTATTGCTAAAGAGAATATTGACAAATTATTTGCTTCTCATAAAAACTTCACTACTGCTGGTACTAAAAATGAAAAAGGAACAGGTTTAGGATTAACTATTGCTAAAGATTTAGTAGAACTTAACAATGGTAAAATTTGGGTAGAGAGTATCCAAAATGTAGGCAGTAAATTCTTTGTAGAATTGCCTAAAGCAGCTGCAAAAGGTTAGATTATTTTTGACTATATTGTACTTCTAAAATTTAATCTTAATGAAGCAATTTCTACCTTTTATCATTATTTTATTATTTATCTACAATTGTAAAAATGAAACCAAACCTGAGGTGAAAGAAGACAAAGAACTAAAAGAGTTATTTGCTTTAATGCAAGGTTCTTTTAATTCAGCAATTCAAGCAGAAATTGATTCTACCTATTACAACATATCATTACACATGTATCCTATTTGGGAAGACAAAGGGAACTTTCTTTATGTAGAACAGGCCTTAAGTAGTGCACAAAACAAACCTTATCGTCAGCGTATTTACGAAGTTAATAGAGCTTCAGATAGTACATTTAGCTCTGCTATTTATAAACTCGATGCAGATTCACTTTGGATTGGTAAATGGAAAAATCCAAAATTATTCGATTCAATTTCATTAAAAGATATTGCTCTAAAGGAAGGTTGTGAAGTTATTCTACATCGAATCGCTCCAAATCAATTTATTGGAAAAACTGGAGATAAAACATGTATAAGCACCATGCGTGGAGCATCTTTTGCGAGAAGTGAAGTTGAAATATTAGAAGATAAAATAATATCTTGGGACCGTGGGTTTGATTCTAATGGCAACTATGTTTGGGGTGCAGAAAAAGCAGGCTATATTTTTAATAAGATAGACTAAAATTAAAGTCTAAATTTTAAAAATAACAATTTCTAAATCTCAAAGTGTTGGCCAATTAAACGTATCTATACTATTTAGATATAAAGCTAAATTAATAGAATATACCTTATTCTTTCGGCAAAAACACCTCTGCCATCATACAGCGAGCACTTCCTCCTCCACAAGTTTCAATGGTTTCTAAAGAACTTGATAATATTGGGCAATGTTTTTCTATCGCTTTAATTTGTTGTGGTGTTAAACTATTATGAGCGGCCTCACTCATTACTAAATAGCGTTGATTATTTGCACCTCTTACCTGTAGCATATTGCCAGCAAAGTGACCCATTTGAGCTTCGGTTATAGAAATAATTTCTTTGCCATCTTGCTTTAAATGTTTTACTACATTTTTACGCTCTTTTTTGTCATCAATAGTATCTAAACATATTACCGCAAAGTTCTCAGCAATACACATCATTACATTAGTATGGTAAATTGGTAATCGCTTTCCGTCTACCGTTTGGTTGGCAATGAAAATCACAGGTGTATATTCAAAATCTTCACAAAACTCAATAAATAAATCTTCATCTGCTCTAGGAGATAATGCACAATACGCTTTTCTATTAACACGATCTAGCGCAACGCTTCCGGTACCTTCTAAAAACACACCTTCAAGCTCTGCCGACGTATAATCTACGATATTCTCAATTACAAACCCTTCTTCTTCTAATCTAATAAATACTTCATCTCTGCGTTCTCTTCTTCTGTTTTCAGCAAACATTGGATATGTTACAACATCTCCATTACTGTGAAAACTCACCCAGTTATTAGGAAAAATAGAATCTGGAGTATCCATTAATTTATCATCGCTTTCTACAATAACATTAACACCAACGGCTCTTAATTTTTGTACAAAAGCATCAAATTCTTCTTGAGCTTTAGTATTAATTTCAGTATTTTTTATCTTTAAATCTTCCTGAAAATAATTATTAACAGCGGTTTGCTCATTCATCCTGAAATTTACAGGCCTAATCATTAAAATAGAATTTGTAGTTTGTTGCATTTAGCTTAGTAATTTTTTTTGCAAAGTTACCGATTTTATTAACTACAAAAACAATAAAATCATTGGTGTTTTTCTATCCAGCTCAATGCCTCTAATCTAGTGCTAAAGGTTTTAATATTCCAATTATTAGATTTGTTAAGTGCAATTAAAAACTCTGTAGATTTTTTACCGTTAAAGCCTTCTACGGTAACTGCCATAAGATTAATTTCTTCTAGATTACCAATTTCCTTTTGGGCTCTAAAAGTATAGGTATAAGGATATTTCTTATTAATTAGTAGAGAAAAAGGAGCCGTTAAATGCTTTAATAGAAAATTATGGTACTCATATACCATTTCTATATCTAACAAAACACCTTCATTTATTATAACTTCTGCAAGATTGTCTTTAAGAATGATAATTTCTCCAAAGCTTAATTTATATGTTTTCATGCCAATAAATATAATTATATATTTAAAGAAAATATGTTGAAATGAAAAAAATCCTAATCTTAGTACTTGTTATATTCTCTTGCAACGACAAATCAGAAAAGCAAACTACTGAAAAAAAAAGTATTGAAACGGACTTTATAACTGTATTTGAGAAAAGTGATGGTTTAGAAACTGCAACATATCAAGAAACCATTAAATATTATGAGGAGTTGGCTGCGTATTATCCAGAAATCTCAATACAAGCTATTGGTGAAACCGATTCTGGCAAGCCGTTACATATTATCACCTTAAACATCAATGGCACTGATACTAATTATGAAAACATTAGAAAAAACAAAAGAGTTTTACTAATTAATAATGGCATTCATCCAGGAGAATCAGATGGTATTGATGCAACGATGATGCTTTTTAGAGATATTGTAGACGGAAAAATTGAAGCTCCAAAAAACACAATAATAGTTACCATACCTATTTATAATATTGGTGGAAGTCTAAACCGAAATTCTACAACACGAACCAATCAAAACGGCCCAACAGAATATGGCTTTAGAGGTAATGCTAGAAATTACGATTTAAATAGAGATTTTATAAAATCAGACTCCAAAAACGCAAGAACTTTTGCACAGATTTTTCATTTAGTTCAACCAGATGTTTTTATTGATAACCATGTTAGTAATGGCGCAGATTACCAATATACGTTAACACATTTATTTACGCAGCATAATAAATTAGGTGGTAATCTTGGTGAATTTATGCATTCTGAAATAATGCCAACATTAGAGCAAAAACTAAAAGCTAAATCTTGGGACATTACACCTTATGTTAATGTGTTTAACAGAACTCCAGATACTGGGTTTACGCAATTTCTAGACACACCAAGATATTCTACAGGTTACACAACCTTGTTCAATACTTTAGGTATAATGATAGAAACACATATGCTAAAACCATACAAACAACGTGTAGTAGGTACCTACGAATTAATGAAAAGCATGATTGAAATCACCGAAGAACAAGGTGATAAAATTACACAACTCAGAAAAGAACAATCTAGTTTATGGTCAGCAGGTAAAAGTTATCCTTTAAAATGGACTGTAGATACAACAAAAACAACTAAACTAAGTTTTAAAGGTTTCGAAGGAGAAATGATTCCGAGTGACCTTACAGGAGCAAAACGGTTAAAGTACGATCGGTCAAAACCATTTACCAAAAACGTTACTTACAATAATTACTTTAAACCTAGCGAAGAAATTAAGATACCTAAAGCATATATCATTCCGCAAGGCTGGCATAATGTAATCGACTTATTAAAGTTGAATAATGTGGCATTTTTACAATTTAAAAATGATACTATAATAAATGTAGAATCTTATAAAATTGGAGCATTTGAAACTAGAAAATCGCCTTATGAAGGTCATTATGCGCATTATAATACAACCGTAAATTCTTCAAATAAAAAGCTAAGTTTTAAAAAAGGCGATTTTTTAATTAGTACAAACCAAAAAGCTATGCGATATTTATTAGAAACATTAGAGCCATCCGCACCAGACTCGTTTTTTAACTGGAATTTTTTCGATACTATTCTACAACAAAAAGAAGGTTTTTCGCCTTATGTTTGGGAGGATAAAGCAGAACAACTTTTAAATGAAAACCCTAAACTACAAATGGAATATAATGTAAAAATAAGCTATGATGAAGACTTTGCTAATAATTGGTATGCACAATTAGATTGGCTACATAAGCAGAGTAAACATTACGAAAAGGCACATTTACAGTATCCTGTTTTTCGCGTTAATTAGAACTTACAATTGTGAAACTTTTCAAATATCTTAGGCTAATGTCTAAGATAAGTCACTTTAGCATACTAAAGTCTCTTAAGCTAAACATACCATCAAAAAAAATTAAAATATTTATTTTATATCCAATGTAAAACCAATCAAAAAATAGTATAATTTTGTTTAAATTTTAATAGCGTAACGCGCTCTAAATGAACAAATACATTGTTGTAAATCAACCTGAAAAATGGAACTTTTCAATTGATAAAATTACAGTAATTTCCTCCCAAGATTATCTTACAAACCCGAAGTATGCCCTTTTAAAAAATGCTCGAATATTTAATTTGTGTAAGGACTACTCGTACCAATCTAAGGGTTATTACGTTTCCCTTTTGGCAGAAGCTAGAGGACATTTACCAATTCCGACTACAAAGAATATTGTGGATCTTAAAGCCTTAAAACTCGTTAGAATTGTTTCCGATGAGTTTGATGATGTTATTCAACAAAGCCTTAAAAATATAAAGTCGCAAGACTTTACCCTGAGTATTTACTTTGGACAAAACGTCGCTCAGAAATATAAAAACTTAAGCACCTTATTTTATAAACATTTTCAAGTGCCCTTTTTGAGAGTAAATTTTAATCATACCACAAAATGGAACATACAGAGCATAAAGGCGATTTCAGAATCTGAAATTCCTGCAGAACACATATCTAGTGTCCATGAGTTTGCCAATCAGTATTTTGCAAAAAAACGCTATGATACAGCAAAAGTTGCCAATTACGATTTTGACTTAGCGATTTTGGTAAACCCAAAAGACCCTGCTCCTCCAAGCAATCCTAAAGCCTTAAAAAAGTTTATAGAGATTGCTGAGAAAATGAATATCTATGCAGAAATTATTGAGCCTAAAGATTTGTCGCGCTTATCCTCTTTTGATGCGCTCTTTTTAAGACAAAGCACTGAAGTTAATAATGAGGCTTATACGTTTGCCAGAAAAGCACAACAAGAAGGTATTGCTATAATTGATTATCCTGATGCTATATTAAAATGCTGTAACAAAGTTTATATGGCAGAGGCAATGAACAATGCAAATATTAGCACTCCAAAAACGGTCATTGTACATAACAACAACCGTAATTCAGTTTTAGATCAAACAGGATTACCTTGTGTATTAAAAGCACCAGATTCTACATTCTCTTTTGGAGTAAAAAAAGCTAAGACCAAAGAAGAATTTGATGTTTTAGTTACTGAAATGCTAAAAGAGTCAGATTTAATAATCGCACAAGAGTTTTGCCCTTCAGACTACGATTGGCGCATTGGTATTATAGACAACAAGCCCTTTTACGCTTGTCGCTATTATATGGCAAAAGGCCATTGGCAGATTTACAACTGGAAAGCCACAGACAAAAACGAACAAGATGGCGATGCAGATTGCTTACCTATTGAAGATGTCCCAAAAGATGTGATTGATATGGCTTTAAAATCAGCAAAATTAATGGGCTTAGGTCTTTATGGCATTGATATTAAAGTGGTGGACAATAAATTAATGGTTATAGAAATTAACGACAATCCAAACATTGATTTTGGTGTTGAAGATGAATATTATGGCGATTTGATTTATACCGAAATTCTTTCAGCATTAAAAAAACGATTAGATTAAAACATGACTAAAAAATATCACCTTTTCGAAGTTTACGGCATTGAACTCGAATATATGCTCATTAAAAACAACAACTTCAAAGTCGCGCCACAAGTAGATAAACTTTTAACTCTAAAAGCTGGCGAATTAAAAGCAGATATAGAAAATGGAGACATTGCTTGGAGTAACGAACTTGTAGCGCATGTAATTGAATTAAAAACTAATGGCCCAGCAAAAAGTACTGATGATTTGGCTGAGAAGTTTTATAGTAATATTTTAGAAATCGATGCACTTTTAAAACCGTTAAACCTGCAACTTTTAGGTTCTGCTTCGCATCCTTTAATGAATCCAGATACAGACACGCAACTATGGAAACATAGTTATAGTGAAGTCTATGCACTTTACAATACTATTTTTAACTGCAAAGGTCATGGTTGGAGCAACGTACAAAGTACACATATTAATTTACCATTTTACGACGATATAGAATTTGAAAAACTGCATGCAGCCATACGTATAATTTTACCATTATTGCCAGGGCTTTGTGCAAGTTCACCGATTTTAGAAGGGCAAATTACAGGTTTTAAAGATACCAGATTAGAGTTTTATAAAACCAACCAAAAGGAAATACCAGAGTTAACAGGAATGGTGATTCCTGAGCGTGTGTTTTCGAAATTAGATTATCATGCTACGATTTTAGAGCCAATTAAAAAAGCGATTCGTCCTTATGATAAGGAAAAAATTTTAGATCAACATTTTTTAAATTCTCGCGGTGCAATAGCACGATTTGATCGCAATGCGATTGAGATTCGATTAATGGATATACAAGAATGTCCTAAAGCAGATATTGCTATTTGTGCATTGGTTATTGAAGTTTTAAAAGCCTTTATTAATAAAAAATTCTCCACGCTAAATGCTCAAAAACTATGGACAAAAGAGGACTTGTTTCCTATTTTTAATGATGCTATAAAATACGGAGAAGATTCTATAATTGAAAATGAAAAGTATATAGAATTATTCAATTTAAAGGGGTCTACAAGCATAAAAAACGTCTGGCAACACTTATATGAAAACGTGAAATCAAAATTAAACAAATCGCATCATGAAACTATTGAACTCATTTTGAAAGAAGGTACATTGGCAACGCGATTATTAAAAGCAGTTGGCAATGATACATCTGAAGAGCATATTATTTCAGTTTATAGAAATATGCAAAACTGTTTAAAAACTAATGAACTATTTAAGCCGTGAAACTAGTTTTAACTTGTGAGCATGGTGGAAATGAAATTCCTTACGCTTACATAAAATACTTCAAAAATAAAGCGATTTTAGAAACACATCGTGGTTATGATTTGGGAGCTTTAGATATGTTTCAAACTTTAGTACCATTGTGTGATGCAACCTATTTTAGTACAATATCTCGTTTGTTGGTTGAGCTAAATCGCTCTTTGCATCATAAGAATCTGTTTTCAGAATTCACAAAAAACATATCTCAAAGTGAGAAAACTGAAATAATACAAACCTATTACTTACCATACAGAACCGCAGTAGAAAACAACATTCAACGTTATATTGCTAAAGGCGAAGCTGTACTTCATTTATCTATTCATAGTTTCACATCAGTTTTAAATAGTGTTGAAAGAAATTGTGATATTGGTTTGCTGTATGATTCATCTAAAAAACCTGAACAACAATTTTGTAAAGATTTTAAGGCTGAACTTAAAAAACAAAATTCTAACCTAAAGGTAAGGTTCAACTATCCATACTTGGGAAAAGCAGATGGGTTTACTACTTATTTGCGAAAACAATTTTCTGACAATTATATAGGAATTGAAATTGAAGTTAATCAGAAATTTACTAATGAAAATAAGATAGATTTAGCATTTAAAAATGCTATTTTTAAAGCAATCCATTGTATTAAAAGCAAGAGTTAAGCATTTTAAAAGGTTGCCTTTGTTAAAATTTTCAGCAACCATAGACTATGGTTTGATATAAGTCATTAAAACAGAAACATATCATTAAAGTAGGTATTATTTGAAATAAATTTAAATAGAAATTATGAGCTATTACTTTTACAAAGTATTAAAAAGTAAAAGCTTATAGAAAGCAATAGTGCAAGTAACGGCCGAATTGAAAAAAGACTTTAAAAAACAAAATAAATGTTGATTTTAAAAACCACATAATTTTAGAAGCATGCAATCCTCATTTTGCATATAAAGCATTGTAAATTGAAGATAAAATAGGTGTTTTGTTACCATGTAATGTAATTGTGGAAGAACATTAAATTGGAGAAATTGAAGTTTCTGTTGTAAACCCAATCGCTTAGATAGATGTAGTTGAAAATAAGGACTTAGGAAATCTTGCATCTGAGGATTAACAAAAACTTATCAATGTAATAGAGAACTTGAATTAAAAAACGCATTACAACTAAACGTATAACTTACGCTGCGCAAAAACATAACAGAAAAATATTAACTTTCAACAAAGAATGATTTACATCTGAATCTGACTAACCACTGATTCCATAAAACTCATCATCGAACATGTTAAACGAATCTAAACCAAAACCCGAATATTCGCATAACTATTCTCCAAAGCCTTTTGAGTTGCCTTTGCATCTAACCACTCTACTTTAGTAATACCTTCATTCTCTTGCGGAAAGAGTTGACCATCAAAATCAGTTTTCATTTCAAACCAATAAGTAATTTTTATTCTATGCTTACCATTACGTTTAAAAATATGGTAGGTAGTTGGTAACTGTTTTGTGATTTGTAAACCTTTAACACCTGTCTCCTCTTCTACTTCTCTAGTAGCAGTTTCTTCTATAGATTCTTTTCGCTCCGCTTTTCCTTTAGGTAAATCCCATTTATCGTTACGGTAAATAAAGAGAATTTCATTTTTTGCATTATAGGCTTTTCCACCTCCTGCAACCACATTAGGCAAAAGTTTTAAGAATTTTTTTAAAAGTTTGTCTGGATTTTTATGAACTAAATGAACCGCCTTTAATTCTGTTTTATTTAAGGTTTTAATAACCTTACCAATATTAACAGAATTTAATAGATAGGTTTTAAAATCCGTCTCTTTTTGTATTTCAGTAGTTAAAATAATAGGCTTATCACCTACATAAATAGTGTACATCGCTAGGGTTCTTTTCCTTTGGAACTGTAAATTTATTATTTTTTACGAGAAACCATTTGAAATGAAATTTATTTTCAAATTAAATTTTCTAACCTCTAAATTATATTATTTTTGTATTATGATTTTCAATAAAGATACAGCAAAAAAAACAGCAGAAGTATTACTTCAAATTAATGCTATAAAATTACAGCCTAACGACCCTTTTACATGGGCTTCTGGCTGGAAATCACCAATTTATTGTGACAATAGAATTGTACTTTCTTATCCACAAATTAGAAATTACATAAGAGAAACCATTGCCAAAAACATTGAAGAACTCTACGGAAAACCAGATGTAATAGCAGGTGTGGCAACAGGAGCAATTGGTATTGGCGCATTGGTAGCAGAATATCTCAATCTTCCGTTTGTTTATGTAAGACCTGAGGCTAAAAAACATGGTCGCCAAAACCAAATTGAAGGCTATATTGAAAAAGGGCAAACCGTAGTTGTTGTAGAAGATTTAATAAGTACAGGTATGAGCAGTCTTAATGCCGTTAAAGCCTTAAACGAAGCAGAAGTGCATGTTAAAGGTATGGTTGCCATTTTCTCTTATGGTTTTGATATTGCGACAAAGAACTTTAGCGATGCTAATGTAGAATTACACACTCTTGGAAACTATGAAAACTTACTAGAACAAGCTGTAGAAACCTTCTATATTACAAAAGAACAGCAAGACGTTTTAGCTCAATGGAATGCAAATCCCAGTAAATGGAACGCTAATTGATATACAATTGCTACTTTAATCTTTGAGAAAAATCGAATTGTTGAAAAAAATTAACATTCTAAATAATTTCAAATTTAAAGACAACAATTTTAAACTAAACTTGTTTCAGTAAACAACTTAATAGAATTACCCATGAAATTAGAATCACCAAAAGTTACCTTAGATAAATCAACAGAAGAAACATTTAATTTTCTTTCTGATGTTAAAAATTTTGAAAGTTTAATGCCAGAAAACATTAGCAAATTTGAAGTTTTAGAAAACGATAAATTTCTTTTTGCTTTAAAAGGAATGCCAGAAATTATCTTAAAGAAAAAAGAAGCAATACCTAATAATAAAATTGTTTTAGGAGCTGCTGGTGGAAAATTAGATTTTTCATTAATTGCAGATATCGCAGAAATTGAAGCCAATAAAACCGATGTAACTTTGCACTTTAGTGGTGAATTTAATGCAATGATGGCCATGATGATAAAAGGTCCAATCAATAAATTTATTGAGACCTTAGTAACTAACATGAAAACGGCTATTTAATATAATAGACTTATTTCCTTTAAATCAAAAGTTTTAATAATTTCATCTTCTGTCCAAACGTTTAGAAGACCTGTTTCTGTAACACTTTTAATTATTCCAGAAAAATTTCCGTGTTTAGAAGATTGAAATGTAGAAGGTTTATCCTTTCTAAAAAGTAAACTTTCATACTCCGATTTAATTTGAGAATGTTGTTTAGATTCTAATAAATCAAAATATTTTTCAAGCTGTTTTAAAATTTCAGATAAGATTTCATCCTTATTATAAACCACACCTGTCACCAAACACATAGATGATGCTTTTGGAAGGTTATCAAATGTTTTTTGATTTACATTAAGGCCAAAACCTAATATAGACCCTTGAAATTTATTGTTTTTAATGACATTTTCTATTAAAATACCGCAAATTTTAGTGTTTGCTGACAAAATGTCGTTAGGCCATTTTATACTTAACCTTGGAATTTTGAAAGACTTTAAAGCATTGTAAATAGCTAATGAAACAGCCATACTTATATAAAATTGGTCACTTACATCACAAAACAAAAGCTGCTTAAACACGCTAGCAGTAAGATTTTTACCGCTTTGAGTTTGCCAATTTGCGCCCATTTGCCCTCTACCATTAGTTTGCATTTCAGCAACAACAACCGTGTAATCCTTAGGTATAGCAACAGATACCAAGCCTCTTAAATAAGTATTTGTGGAGTCAATGGCATTAAGTTTGATTATATACATAGAAATGACAATTTTATTTTATGGTTTTCTTATGACAAATTGAGCCTACAAGAACTAAAAAAATAATAACTTTGCACAAAATTAATACAATTTAATGACGAAAGATAAAATCCCTGTAGACCAACTCATCACAACAATAATTGGTGGCATAGAAGAGGTTAAAGGAAAAGAAATCACAATTTTAGATTTACGAGAAATTGAAAACACGGTTTGTGACTATTTTATAATCTGCGAAGGAACTTCAAATACGCAAGTAAACGCAATCGTTAATTCCATACAAAAACAAGTTAGTAAAACTCTAAAAGATAAGCCTTGGCATATTGAAGGCACAGAAAATTCTGAGTGGGTTTTAATGGACTATGTTAACGTTGTGGTACATGTATTTCAAAAGCACATTAGAGAATACTACGATATTGAAAGTCTTTGGGGAGACGCTAAAACAACTCAAATAGAAACTAGTTACTAAAAAAGAGAAACGCTACTAATGGCAAAAGATAATAATAACACAAATAAAAAACCAAAATTTAGTCCGTATTGGATTTACGGATCTGTAATTGCTATATTCTTAGCAATTCAAATTTTTGGAGGTGCTGCTTTTCAGAATTCAAAAGAAATAAAAACTTCAGATTTTATAACTTATTTAAAAAATGGTGACGTAAAAGAAGTTATTGTAGTAAGCAACACAAAAACAGCTAAAGTTTATTTAACCAAAGCCGCATTACAAAAAGACGTGCATAAAAATGCCAAATCAAAAGGTATTTTACCTGCCGGAAATGAAGCAAATTACACGCTAAAATTTGGTGATCTTCAAAATTTTGAAAATAGAATTGATACCATAATTAGGGAAAATGAGTTATCTACAACTAGAGACGCTGACATAGAAAATAATGCTTGGGGAGACATCTTAATATCACTATTACCATTTGTTTTAATTATTGGTGTTTGGATCTTTATAATGCGACGTATGTCTTCTGGAGGAGGCGGTGGCGCAGGCGGACAGATATTTAATATCGGAAAATCGAAAGCAAAACTCTTTGACGAAAAATCAGATACTAAAACATCTTTTAAAGATGTTGCAGGCTTAGAAGGAGCAAAAGAAGAAGTACAAGAAATTGTGGATTTCTTAAAATTTCCTGAAAAATATACAGCCTTAGGTGGTAAAATTCCTAAAGGAGCATTACTAGTAGGACCTCCAGGAACTGGTAAAACTTTACTTGCAAAAGCTGTTGCAGGAGAAGCGCAAGTACCGTTCTTTTCCTTATCTGGTTCAGATTTTGTTGAAATGTTTGTAGGTGTTGGTGCATCTAGAGTAAGAGATTTATTTAAACAAGCTAAAGAGAAATCGCCATCAATTATATTTATTGATGAAATTGATGCCATTGGTAGAGCAAGAGGAAAAAACAACATGTCTGGCTCTAACGATGAACGTGAAAATACACTCAACCAACTCTTAACTGAAATGGATGGTTTTGGTACCAATACAAATGTAATAGTATTAGCAGCTACCAACAGAGCCGATGTTTTAGATAGTGCATTAATGAGAGCAGGTCGTTTTGACCGTCAAATTTATGTAGACCTTCCGGATGTAAGAGAACGTAAGGAAATTTTTGAAGTGCATTTACGTCCACTTAAAAAAGAAGAAACCCTAGATATAGATTTCTTAGCAAAACAAACACCAGGATTTTCTGGAGCAGATATAGCTAATGTTTGTAATGAAGCAGCTTTAATTGCAGCTCGAAAAGGCAAGAAAGCTGTTAACAAACAAGATTTCTTGGATGCTGTTGATAGAATTATTGGTGGTTTAGAAAAGAAAAATAAAATTATTACACCTGCAGAAAAAAGAGCCGTTGCTTTTCATGAAGCTGGTCACGCTACAGTAAGTTGGATGTTAGAACATGCTGCACCATTGGTAAAAGTAACAATAGTTCCTAGAGGGCGTTCTCTGGGTGCTGCTTGGTATTTACCAGAAGAACGTCTCATAGTTCACCCTGAACAAATGCTAGATGAAATGTGTGCTGCATTGGGAGGTAGAGCTGCAGAAAAAGTAATTTTCGATAAGATTTCTACTGGTGCATTAAGTGATTTAGAGAAGGTAACTAAACAAGCTAGAGCCATGGTTACCGTTTATGGTTTAAGTGATAAAGTGGGTAATCTAACTTATTATGATTCTTCAGGGCAATCAGAATATGGTTTTACTAAACCTTATAGTGAAAAAACTGCAGAACTTATAGATAAAGAAATTTCTACTATAATTGAAGAACAATATCAAAGAGCTATAACTTTATTAGAAAACAATAAAGATAAATTAACAGAATTGGCAGAAGTACTTTTAGATAAAGAAGTTATCTTTAAAGATAATCTAGAAAAGATTTTTGGCAAGCGAGATTTTGAAAAAGCAATTATTTCTGAAGAAGAGGAATAATTTCAAATTCGCTGAATCATATAAAAAACTTAAATTAACCAATTGTTAATTTAAGTTTTTTTATATTTGAAATTAACATAAACGTTAGGATTAATTGCAACTATTGAATGAGCTTATTTCGTAAATTCTTCAGAAAAAAGTCTGAACAGACCGAAGAAGACATACCTAATCAAGAGCGAGGCAAATATATGCCTGAAGTAAAGCTACCTGTAGATGAACGATTTACAATTAACTTTAAGGCAAATGGAGGCAAATTTCTATATTGTGAAAACCTTGAAGAGGTAAAGCAAAGTTTTAATGCTATATTAGATGAAAACAATTGGCATAATGATAAAGTTTTTTTAATTGATCAACGCTTAACAGAATTATTTAAAGATTTTAATTTAAACAGTACTAAAAAGCTATCGGAAAGCGCTTATTTTTTATCGACTTGCGAGTATTTAATTTCTGATGATGGATCACTATTAATTTCATCCAACCAAATTGCAGAAAAAAAACTAGTAGAATTACCAGATAACTTTATTATTTATGCAACCACTAGCCAATTTGTAGAAACTATTGGAGAAGGCCTTAAAGGTATAAAAGCAAAAAGTAAAGAATCAATTCCAACTAATATTACCACAATAAAACATTTTAAAACTGCTGATGATAAGGACTTTTTAACTTACGGAAGTAGTTCAAAAAATTTATACCTACTCTTACTAGAAGATTTATAATGAAAGAGTTAGCAACAAGAGCACTATCTGGAGCTATCTATGTTTTGCTGCTAATAGGCTCTCTATTTATGCAGGAAACTTCAGTTGTATTAATTGGAGTATTAGGCATTATAAGTTTAGCAGAATTTAGTAAATTAATAAAACTTAAAACTGTTATTCAATATATCATATTCTTCATTTTATATGGTGGAATTTGGTACTTCTGTTTTAATTACCACAACTCAATAGCTAGTAAAGAAGCCATACAGATTATTTTAGTTATTACAATTTTTGTAAATCTCATTTTAATTAAAGATTTATTTACAACTAAAAGAATTCCTCTTTTTAAATCTAAACGTTATATTTTAACTACATTCTATTTAACAAGTGGCTTTATTTTTATGCTACTTATTGCAAACTTTAACAATGAATTTACGCCATTATTATTACTTGGTGGTTTTATTCTTGTATGGGTAAATGATAGCGCAGCTTACATCGTTGGAAAGAATTTTGGGAAACAAAAATTGTTTCCAAGTATTTCGCCTAAAAAAACAGTCGAAGGCTTTTTAGGTGGTTTACTTTTTGCCTGTATCTCCAGTTATTTTATTGCCTTATATACAGAAACACTTAATTTTAATCACTGGTTAATATTAGCTATCATTGTTAGCGTTTTAGGAACCCTTGGCGACTTAATTGAATCTAAATTTAAGCGACAAGCTGGTGTAAAAGATAGTGGCGTTATAATGCCAGGACATGGTGGACTGTTAGATAGGTTAGATAGTATTATATTTGCAGCACCATTTATATATTTATTTTTAAGAATTACAAGTCATGTTTCATAAAGAAGGTCATAAAATTATATTCGTAACCCTAGTCATTGTAGTTGGTTCGTTTTTTTTAATCGATGGATTTATCACCAACGAGTGGTTACGTAAAGGGTTAATGCTAATAGTTTTAGCTTTCTTTATTTTAATTTTACAGTTTTTTAGAAATCCTAAACGAAATACACATGCTAATGGCAAACAAGCTTTATCTCCTGTAGATGGTAAAGTTGTGGTTATAGAAGAAGTTGAAGAAAACGAAGTTTTTAAAGATAAGCGTATTCAGGTCTCAGTGTTTATGTCTCCTATTAATGTGCATGTTACTCGATATCCTATTGCAGGTAAAGTAACATTTAGTAAGTATCATCCAGGTAAGTTTTTAGTAGCTTGGCACCCTAAAGCCAGTGAAGAAAACGAACGCACTACAGTTGTTGTTGAGAACGCGTCTTTTGGAAAAGTTTTATATAGACAAATTGCAGGTGCATTAGCTAAACGTATTGTTAACTACGCGAAAGTTAGCAATGAAGTAGCGCAAGGTGCAGATTCTGGATTTATAAAATTTGGATCACGAGTAGATTTATTCTTACCTTTAGATGCAAACATAAAGGTAGAACTTAACCAAAAAGTTAGAGGAGGAGAAAGCGTGATTGCAGAAATGAATTAATTCCCATGATAATTGATGGTTTCTAAAGAATTAGACATAGAATTTAACACTGCTGTAGATAGAGTAAACGACCATACAGAACCGTTTCCTGCAGATTTCTTATTACGTCTCTACGCTTACTACAAAAAAGCAACCAATAATTACGATCGCCCTAGTAGTCGTAAACCTATAATAAATGCCTTTAAAACTAATGCTTTGTTTCAGGTAAAAGATATCACTGAAGATGAAGCTAAACAAGAATATATTGATCTTGTAAATAATTATTTTTTATATAGGAAGTAAACAAACAATTACTCCCTTACTAAAGGCATTGTAGAACAGCGTAACAAACCTTCTTGCTTAGCAATCTCTGCATAAGGCACTTCTTCTACTGTAAAACCATTTTCTCTCAGCCAAGTGTTTAATCTTGTAAAGTTCTTTTCAGAAATAATAACATCTTCAGAAATAGAAAATACGTTACTATTCATATTATACATTTCTTCTTTTGTAATTTCAAATACATTCTCTTTTCCAAAGAAATTTAAGAGCCATTCATATTCTTTTTCAACCAAGAATCCATTTTTGTGAAGAATTGCTTTATCTTTTCCTATAGGTTGAAAACAACAATCTAAATGCAATGCGTTTTCCTTTGGATCTGTATTAGATTTTCTAAGTTCAAATGATTTTACGGTTTTGTGAGGAAACAATTCTTGTATGGCAATTACAGCATCCATATTAGTCCGAGCCGTAATAAAATCTGAATAATCAGCTCCAGAGTAGGTGCCAATAAAAATATAGTCGTTCCAAGGCATTACATCTCCACCCTCTACATGGCATTCCTCTGGTAAAACAATAATATTTTCCTCTCCGATTTCATCTAAAACATGTTGAATAGCCTCATACTCGCGCTCACGGTCTGGTAAGATATTAGCTTCTATCAATTTATCTTCAATGACAAAAGCAATATCTCTAGAAAATATCTGATTATAATCCTTAATTACTTTTGGTCTATATACTTTTACATCATACTTCTTAAACACAGCAGCTACAGTTTCCATTTCCTTAATCATATCACTTTCTTTAGGATAAGTACCTGCTTTTATATGCTCAATGGATTTAGGGTCGTAAGCATCTTCTATTGAAGGAATAGGACCAATACTTTCTGCTGTACCCAGGATTACCGCTTTAAGACGAGATGTTTCGTTTTGTATGTTTAATTTCATGTGTTTATACCTATTGCAATTAATCAATATTCTATATAACAGATAATTATTCTATTCGAGAATATGATATAATTATGAAATATTAATATCTCTAAAAATACGAAAAGCTTCATAATACATATGAAGCTTTTTTATTTAACTATAATTTAATTAGCGTTTGTCGATAGTTTTAAATGGTCTATAAGTTTCACCAATATAAAGTTGTCTTGGACGACCAATAGGCTCGTTTCGCATACGCATTTCTTTCCATTGTGCTATCCAACCTGGTATACGACCTAAAGCAAACATTACAGTAAACATTTCTACAGGAATTCCCATAGCTCTGTATATAATACCTGAATAGAAATCTACATTTGGATATAATTTTCTTTCTACAAAATAAGGATCTTCTAAAGCTTCTTTTTCTAGTCCTTTAGCTATATCTAATATTGGATCTTCTATACCTAAGTCAGACAATACTTCATCTGCAGCAACTTTAATTATTTTAGCTCTAGGATCAAAGTTTTTATATACTCTATGACCAAATCCCATTAGTCGGAAAGGATCATTCTTGTCTTTAGCCTTAGCCATGTATTTTTTTGTATCTCCTCCATCTGCTTTAATAGCTTCTAACATTTCTAATACTGCTTGATTAGCACCACCATGCAAAGGTCCCCAAAGTGCCGAGATACCAGAAGCAAGTGATACAAAAAGCCCAGCGTGTGAAGAACCTGTAATTCTTACGGTAGACGTAGAACAATTCTGCTCGTGATCTCCGTGTAAAATTAAAAGTTTGTCTAGCGCATTTACAAGAATTGGATTTTGTTCATATTCGCCATTAGGACTTTTAAACATCATTTTTAATATGTTTTCCACATAGCCTAATTTATCATCACCATATTCTAAAGGTAAGCCTTGTTTTTTACGCATTGTCCATGCTACAATTACAGGGAATTTACCTAAAATTGTTACAATAGAGTTGTACATTGCTACCTCTGAAGCTACATCTACACATGTTGGGTAAAATGCCGTCAGTGCACTAGTTAACGATGATAATACACCCATTGGATGTGCTGACTTAGGAAAAGCATCAAGTATCTTCTTAAGGTCATCATCAACAACAGAATGAGATTTTATATCTGCATGAAACTTTTCTAATTCTTCTTTATTTGGTAATTCTCCAAATATTAACAAATAAACCACCTCTAAGAAATCTGCCTTTTCTGCTAATTCTTCAATAGAATAACCTCTATATCTTAAGATACCTTTTTCACCATCTAAAAACGTAATGGCGCTCTCACAACTTCCTGTATTTTTATAACCTGGATCTAAAGTAATGACTCCTCCTGTTGCGCCTCTTAAACTTTTAAGATCTATTGCGACTTCGTTTTCTGTACCTACAATTAATGGAAAATCATACTTTTCTCCATTAATTTCTAATGTAGCTTTATCTGACATATCTTCTTTTCGGATTTTTATATATTATTAGTGTGGTAAATCTACAAAATATCAAACGATTTCGAAAGTAGATTTATAAACCTTTTAACATTTCAAAATAGTTAAAAAAATTGTTGTGATTTCTTTTTGAATTGAATAAAAATATAAATTTTTAAATAGCCTCAGAACACCTAATAATTATCAAAACTTTATGCATAAAAAAAACCTACAAAAACAAGTTTGTAGGTCTTTAATCTTATTATAAAAATGAATTTCTTACTTCACCTTAAAAGCATTTTCTCCTGGGAAATAAGCAACATCTCCTAATTCTTCTTCTATACGTAATAACTGATTGTATTTAGCCATACGATCACTACGAGAGGCAGAACCAGTTTTAATTTGTCCACAGTTTAACGCAACAGCTAAATCTGCAATTGTATTATCTTCTGTTTCTCCTGATCTATGAGACATAACTGAGGTATAACCTGCATTATGAGCCATATTTACTGCGGCAATTGTTTCAGTTAAAGTACCAATTTGGTTTACTTTAATTAAAATAGAATTTGCGATACCGTTTTCTATACCACGAGACAAACGTTCTACATTTGTTACGTATAAATCGTCACCTACTAATTGTACTTTATCACCTATTTGCTCTGTAAGATCTTTCCAACCATCCCAGTCGTTTTCATCCATACCATCCTCAATTGAAATGATTGGATATTTAGCAACTAATTCTGCAAGATATTTAGCTTGTTCTTTACTAGACCTTACTTCTCCTTTATCACCTTCAAAAAGTGTATAGTCATATTTACCATCTTTATAAAATTCTGCCGAAGCACAATCTAAAGCAATTTTAACATCTTCACCAAATACGTAACCAGCTTTCTCCACCGCATTTTTAATAGTATCTAAAGCATCTTCAGTACCTCCTGGTAAGTTAGGTGCAAATCCACCTTCATCTCCAACAGCTGTACTCAAATCTCTGTCATGTAATACTTTTTTAAGATTATGGAAAATCTCTGTTCCCATTTGCATAGCGTGTGTAAAGTTTTTAGCTTTAACAGGCATAATCATAAATTCTTGAAATGCTATAGGAGCATCACTATGAGAACCACCGTTAATAATGTTCATCATTGGTAATGGTAAAGTATTTGCTGATACTCCACCTACATATCTGTACAATGGCATACCTAATTCATTAGCTGCAGCTTTAGCAACAGCCAAAGAAACACCTAAAATAGCATTAGCACCTAATTTTGATTTATTTTTAGTACCATCTAAATCAATCATCATTTTATCTATGGCATTTTGCTCAAAAACAGAAACACCTAATAACTCTTGAGCAATTGTTGAGTTAACATTTTCTACAGCTTTTAAAACACCTTTACCCATGTAAGTATCTCCTCCATCTCTTAATTCTACCGCTTCATGTTCTCCAGTAGATGCTCCAGAAGGCACTGCTGCTCTTCCCATAATTCCATTCTCTGTAGTAACATCAACCTCTACTGTTGGGTTTCCTCTAGAATCTAAAATTTGTCTTGCGTGTACATTGATTATAATGCTCATTTTTATATAATTTTATATTATTTTTAATGTTATTTTCTTATCAAATTTACAAAAATATACAGCGTAAAACATAACAAAAATCATATTTCCTATTAATATTTACTATAATGTTTTCGTAACTAAAAAAACGCAATAAAACAGGTGTTTTGTTGCGTTTTTATTATTATTTACTTTTAATATTCTCTATAAATTGATCAAACAAATAGAGCGAATCATTTGGTCCAGGACTAGCCTCAGGATGATACTGAACTGAGAAACAATTTTTATCTTTTATTTGTATTCCTGCAACTGTATTGTCATTTAGATGTACATGCGTTATTTCTACATTTTCATTCGCTTCTGTTTCTTCTCTATTTATTGCAAATCCATGATTTTGCGATGTAATCTCACCTTTACCAGTAATTAAATTTTTCACAGGATGATTTATCCCTCTATGGCCATTATGCATCTTATAAGTTGAAATATTGTTTGCTAATGCAATGACCTGATGCCCTAAACAAATACCAAATAACGGCTTATTTTTAGCAATAATTTCTTTAGCTAAAGCTTGTGCGTCTACCAAAGGCTCCGGATCACCAGGTCCATTAGACAAGAAATAACCATCGGGATTGAATGCTTCTAATTCTTCAAACTTAGCATTATAAGGAAATACTTTTACATAGGCATCTCTACTTACTAAATTTCTAAGTATGTTTTTCTTTATACCAATATCTAAAGCTGCAATTTTATATGTTGCATTTTCATTACCGACAAAATAAGGCTCTTTAGTAGATACTTTAGACGCTAATTCTAAACCTTTCATAGATGGCAATTCTGCCAATTGTTTTTTAAGAGCCTCTAGATTATCTATTTCTGTAGTAATTACAGCATTCATTGCTCCATTATCCCTAATATAGCTCACCAATGCTCTTGTATCAACATCTGCAATGGCCAATGTATTATGCTTTTCAAAGAAGTCCTCTAAAGAAGCATCTGCCGCTGGTCTTGAATAGTCAAAGCTGAAATTTTTACAAATTAAACCCGCTATCTTAACATCATCTGATTCACTTTCTAACGCTTTAGTACCGTAATTACCAATATGCGCATTGGTAGTTACCATAAGCTGACCATAATAAGAAGGGTCGGTAAATATTTCTTGATAACCGGTAGTACCAGTATTAAAACAAACTTCACCAAAAGCAGTTCCTTCTTTTCCTATGGACTTACCATGAAAAATTGTTCCGTCTGCTAAAAGAATAAGGGCCTTTTTTCTTTGTCTGTATTTCATTGTTATTGAATTGAATATTTTATTGCTACTAAATCGATTTTATAACTTGTTTCCTATTGTATTATTTTGACCTCCTTTTGCGTTAGCGATTAAATGTTTTGTTTGTGCTCCTCACAGACAGAGCACAGTAAAAGCCCGACCAAATAAGTTTTTAATAAAACTTTTAGGGAAACACCCAAAACGTAACATTGCTTTGCAAAAATCCAAAAAAAAAGGATAAACTGAAACAGTCTATCCTTTATATTTATTAATGCTTATTAACATTTATTCTTCTTCCTTTGAAGCTTTAGTTTCTACTGGAGGAGTTGTAGTAGCTTTGCTACCACCTCTTCTACTTCTACGAGTCGTTTTCTTAGGAGCTTTACCAGCATTGTAGATTTCGTTGTAATCAACTAATTCTATCATTGCCATATCCGCGTTATCACCTAATCTGTTTCCTAATTTAATGATACGTGTATATCCACCTGGACGATCACCAATTTTAGTAGCTACATCTCTAAATAATTCTGTAACCGCTTCTTTTTGTCTAAGTTTAGACATTACAATACGTCTGTTATGTGTAGTATCAGTCTTAGATTTTGTAATCATTGGCTCTACAAACTGCTTTAAAGCTTTTGCCTTAGCAACGGTTGTATTAATACGTTTATGCTCAATTAATGAACAGGCCATATTAGCTAACATTGCTTTTCTGTGTGCTGTTTGTCTTCCTAAGTGATTGAATTTTTTTCCGTGTCTCATGACATTTGTTTTATCATCTTGCTACCAAACTCTTTTTTGAGGAGCAAAATATGATTAATTAATAATTATTTTAAATATGAACGCCATTCCTACAAAAGTAGAAATGGCATACTATATTTAGTCTTTGTCTAATTTATATTTACTTAAATCCATTCCGAAGTTTAAACCTTTAACGTTTACTAATTCTTCTAGCTCTGTTAAAGACTTCTTACCGAAGTTTCTAAATTTCATTAAATCATTTTTATTGAAAGATACTAAGTCTCCTAAAGTATCAACTTCTGCCGCTTTCAAACAGTTAAGTGCACGTACAGAAAGATCCATATCAACTAATTTAGTTTTCAATAGTTGTCTCATGTGAAGTGATTCTTCATCATAAGTTTCAGTCTGTGCTATTTCATCAGCCTCTAAAGTAATACGCTCATCAGAGAATAACATAAAGTGGTGAATTAATATTTTAGCTGCTTCTGTTAAAGCATCCTTTGGATTGATTGAACCGTCAGTTTGAATTTCGAAAACTAATTTTTCGTAATCCGTTTTTTGCTCTACACGGTAATTCTCAATTGCATACTTTACATTCTTAATTGGTGTGAAGATTGAATCTGTAAAGATAGTACCGATTGGTGCTGAAGCTTTCTTATTTTCTTCTGCAGGCACGTAACCTCTTCCTTTTTCAATAGTCAATTCCATATTAATGTTTACTTTAGGATCTAAGTTACAGATAACTAAATCTGTATTTAATACTTGGAAACCTGAAATAAACTTCTGGAAATCACCAGCTGTAATTTGATTTTGTCCTGATATTGAAATAGTAACAGTTTCGTTATCTATTTCATCTATTTGACGCTTAAAGTTTACTTGCTTTAAGTTTAAAATCATTTCAGTAACATCTTCAACTACTCCAGAAATTGTAGAAAACTCATGATCTACACCTTCTATTCTAACTGAAGTTATTGCAAAACCTTCTAAAGATGATAATAATACTCTTCTAAGAGCATTACCAACTGTTAATCCATATCCTGGTTCTAATGGTCTGAATTCGAATTTACCCTCGAAATCAGTAGAATCAATCATGATTACTTTGTCTGGTTTTTGAAAATTTAATATTGCCATTTTTCTTCGTTTTAATTGTTATTTAGTTGCGCGATTTAAAAGTTTGAAGAACACTAATAAATCCTTTGGCCAAATACCAATATGATTAATTATTATTTAGAGTAAAGTTCAACGATAAATTGTTCGTTGATTTGTTCTGGAATCTGAATTCTAGCAGGAACAGAAACATAAGTTCCTTCCATTGAACCATTATTCCAAGTAATCCATTCAAATACATTACTTGAATTAGATAATGAGTTTTGAATAGTTTCTAAAGATTTTGATTTTTCTCTAACACCTACAACATCACCAGCTTTTAATTGGTAAGAAGGAATATTTACTTTTTCACCATTTACTGTAATGTGTCTATGTGAAACTAGTTGTCTAGCACCACTTCTTGTTGGAGCAATACCCATTCTGTAAACCACATTATCTAAACGAGACTCACATAATTGTAGTAATACCTCACCAGTAATACCTTGTGCTGCAGTTGCTCTTTTAAACATGTTTCTGAATTGCTTTTCTAATATACCATAAGTATATTTAGCTTTTTGCTTCTCCATTAATTGAATAGCATATTCAGATTTTTTACCACGACGACGGTTATTACCATGTTGCCCTGGAGGGTAATTTCTTTTTTCGAAGGCTTTATCATCTCCGAAAATCGCTTGTCCAAATTTACGAGCGATTTTAGTTTTAGGACCAGTATATCTTGCCATTTTAAATTTGTTTTGAGAGTGATTTTAGAATTAAGGTCTTAATCTTATCCTTCTATAACCGTTAACCTCTCGGTTGATACTTGTATTAATTTTTCAGTTTGCAAATTTATGCAAAATAAACTAATATCAATACATAATAATGAATGATATTAGTTTACCTATATATTTTGAGAATTTTCTAACTAAATTTATTAGAAAACTGAATCTAATTCAGATTAAACTCTACGTCTTTTTGGTGGACGACAACCGTTATGTGGCATTGGAGTTACATCAATAATTTCTGAAACTTCGATACCAGCATTGTGTATTGATCTTATAGCAGATTCTCTACCATTACCTGGACCTTTTACATATGCTTTTACTTTCTTTAATCCAGCTTCTTTTGCTACACCTGCAGCATCTTCTGCAGCTAATTGTGCAGCATATGGTGTGTTCTTTTTAGAACCTCTAAAACCCATTTTACCTGCTGATGACCAAGAAATTACGTCACCTTTTTTATTTGTTAAAGAAATAATGATGTTATTAAAAGAAGCTGTAATATGAGCCTCACCAATTGCATCTACAATTACTTTACGTTTTTTAGTACTTGACTTTGCCATGTTTACTTTTAGTTTTTAGTATTAGTTTAAAGTCGCTAGAATCCTAAACCGTTAAATTTCAAACAGATTCTTTCCAACGTCTAAAGACTAAAGACTATTTTATTATTTAGTTACTTTCTTTTTATTAGCAACCGTTTTTCTTCTACCTTTTCTAGTACGAGAGTTATTCTTAGTACGTTGTCCTCTTAAAGGAAGCCCAACTCTATGACGAATACCTCTGTAACAACCAATATCCATTAATCGCTTAATGTTCATTTGTGTTTCCGAACGTAATTCACCTTCGATTTTAAACGTTCCAACAGCGTCACGGATTGCTCCTATTTCGTCATCAGTCCAATCTTGTACTTTAGTGCTTTCGTCAACTTTAGCTGTTGCTAAAATTTCTTTTGCTCTACTTCTACCTACTCCGTAGATATAAGTTAAAGAGATAACTCCTCTTTTCTGTTTTGGTATGTCTACACCTGCAATTCTTGCCATAATTACCCTTGTCTTTGTTTGAATCTAGGATTCTTTTTGTTAATGACGTAAAGTCTACCTTTTCTGCGCACTAATTTACAGTCTGCGCTTCTTTTCTTTACTGATGCTCTAACTTTCATCGTATTAGTATCTATAAGTTATGCGAGCCTTAGTTAAATCGTAAGGACTCATTTCTAATTTCACTTTATCACCTGGTAATAACTTAATATAATGCATACGCATTTTACCAGAGATATGTGCAGTCACTATATGACCATTTTCTAATTCTACTCGAAACATAGCATTAGATAATGCTTCTATTATTGTTCCGTCTTGTTCTATTGCTGCTTGTTTTGCCATAATAATATCTTATTGCGCAACAGTTTTTCTATTCTTACCTGTCTTCATCAAACCATCATAATGCTTATTTAATAAATAAGAATTAATCTGTTGCATTGTATCTATTGCTACACCTACCATAATTAATAGAGAAGTACCACCAAAGAATAATGCCCACCCAGATTGTACGTTCATTAATTTCATAACCAGTGCAGGAAATATTGCTACTAGTGCTAAAAATATAGAGCCTGGTAATGTTATTTGAGACATAATTTTATCCAAATATTCAGAGGTTTCAGATCCTGGACGAATACCTGGAATAAATCCACCACTACGTTTAAGGTCATCCGCCATTTTATTTGTAGGTACAGTAATTGCCGTATAAAAATAAGTAAATATTATTATTAATAAAGCAAATATCAAATTGTACCAAAAGCCAAACATATCAGAAAAATTAGCTTGCATCCAAAGACCAGCTGATGTATCTTTTAACCAAGATGAACTACCTATTAAACCAGGAACAAACATAATGGCTTGTGCAAAGATAATTGGCATTACACCAGAAGCGTTTAACTTTAGTGGTAAAAATTGACGAGATCCAAATACATTTTTCTCATAACCACCAGATGCCGTTCTTCTTGCATATTGAACAGCAATCTTTCTTACCGCCATTACTAAGAATACAGATGCTAGGATAATTAAGAACCAAATAACTAATTCTATTAATATCATCATAAATCCACCATTACCACCTTCTAATCTAGAAACTGCATTTTGAACAAATGATTGAGGTAACCTAGCTATAATACCTACCATAATTAATAATGAAATACCATTACCAATTCCTTTATCAGTAATCTTTTCTCCTAACCACATTGCAAATACACAACCTGTTACAAGAATTATCACTGATGAAAAGTAGAAAATATTATCACTGAATCCTGGTACTAATAAAGCACCCATTGATGTTGCGCCCGATAATGAAGGAATACTAGCCAAATAACCAGGTGCTTGAACTAAACAAATACCAATTGTTAACCAACGAGTAATCTGAGTAATTTTCTTCTGCCCACTAGCTCCTTCTTTTTGAAGCTTCTGTAAATAAGGAATCGCAATACCCATTAATTGAACAACAATGGAAGCAGAAATGTAAGGCATAATACCTAATGCAAAAACTGATGCATTAGCAAATGCACCACCTGTAAAGGCATTTAATAATCCCATGATTCCGCCATCCATACCAGCTTGCAAACCACCTAAGGCATCAATATTAATACCAGGTAATACAACCTGTGCACCAAAACGATAAACCAAAAGCAAACCTAAGGTTAGAATAATTCTATCCTTAAGTTCTGTGATTTTCCAAACGTTTTTTAATGTATCTATTATTTTCATCCTATAAATCTTATAAAGTTACAGCTTCACCACCAGCCGCTTCAATTGCAGCTTTTGCCGTAGCAGTAAATTTATGAGCAGTTACTGTTAATTTTGTTTTTAACTCTCCTCTCCCTAAGATTTTTACTAGCTCATTTTTACCAGCTAATCCCATAGAAACTAAAGATTCAAAGTCAACACTATTTTTAACTTTCTTTTCATCTACTAACTTTTGTAACGTATCTAGGTTTATACCTTGATATTCTACTCTGTTAATGTTTGTAAAACCAAATTTAGGAACACGTCTTTGTAAAGGCATTTGACCACCTTCAAATCCTAACTTCTTAGAATAACCAGAACGAGATTTTGCACCTTTGTGACCACGAGTTGCCGTACCACCTTTACCAGAACCTTGTCCACGTCCTATACGCTTCCCTTGATTTTTTACTGAACCTTCTGCAGGTTTTAAATTACTTAAATCCATTGTTAAGTTATATTTTTAAGCTTCCTCTACAGAAACTAAATGTTCAACTTTCTTAACCATACCAAGGATGTTTGGTGTGGCATCATGCTCTACTACTTGTCCAATCTTTTTTAAACCTAAAGCTAATAATGTTAACTTTTGTCTTTTAGTACGATTGATTGCACTTTTTACTTTCTTTACTTTAATCTTTGCCATCTTATCCTATCGATTATCCGTTAAATACTTTTTCAAGTGAAATTCCACGTTCTTTAGCTACAGACTTAGCATCTCTTAATTGTAATAAAGCATCAAAAGTAGCTTTTACAACATTGTGAGGGTTTGAAGAACCTTGAGACTTAGACAATACATCATGTACACCTACAGCTTCAAGTACAACTCTTACAGCACCACCAGCAATTACACCTGTACCAGGAGCTGCCGGAATAATGTTTACTCTAGCACCACCATACTTACCTTTTTGTTCGTGTGGTAACGTACCTTTAATGATAGGAATTCTTACTAAGTTTTTCTTAGCATCTTCAACTGCTTTCGCAATTGCAGTAGCTACATCTTTAGATTTACCTAAACCATGTCCTACAACATTAGTTTCGTCACCTACAACAACAATTGCAGAAAAACCAAATGCTCTACCACCTTTTGTTACCTTAGTTACACGCTGTACACCTACTAAACGATCTTTTAATTCTAATCCGCCTGGTTTAACAAGCTCTGCGTTTTTATATTTTTGATACATAATGTCTTAAAATTTAAGTCCTGCTTCTCTAGCACCTTCTGCTAATGATTTTACTCTTCCGTGATATAAGTAACCACCCCTATCAAAAGAAATAGTTTCAACACCAGCCTTCATAGCTTTTTCTGCAACAGATTTACCTACTAAAGTAGCTATCTCTGTTTTGTTCCCTTTAGACTTAGCTATATCCTTATCTCTTGAGGATGCAGCAGCTAAAGTTTTACCAGATACATCATCTACGACTTGAGCATAAATCTCTTTATTACTTCTAAAAACAGCTAATCTTGGTTTCGTTTCTGTACCAGATACTACCTTACGGATTCTGTTTTTAATTCTTAATCTTCTTTCGTTCTTTGTCAATGCCATAACTTACTTATTACGCTGATTTACCTGCTTTTCTTCTAATTTCTTCACCAACAAACTTGATACCTTTTCCTTTGTAAGGTTCTGGTTTTCTGAAGCCACGTATCTTAGCAGCAACTTGACCTACTAATTGTTTGTCAAAAGACGTTAATTTTACTATTGGATTTTTTCCTTTCTCCGAGATTGTTTCAACTTTCACCTCTGGAGCAATATCCATAACAATGTTATGCGAAAATCCAACTGCTAAATCTAACTTTTGTCCTTGATTAGAAGCTCTATAACCTACACCAACTAATTCTAGTTCTTTGGTCCAACCTTTAGAAACACCTTCTATCATATTAGCAATTAATGCTCTGTAAAGACCATGTTTTGCTCTTAAATCTTTCTTATCAGAAGAACGTTCTAATGTAATAGTACCGTCCTCTAATTTAATTTCAATATCTGAATACTCTTGAGATAATTCACCTAATTTACCTTTTGCAGTAATTACGTTTTCTTTTATTTCAAGTGTTACACCTTCAGGAACTGTTATTGGGTTTTTACCTATTCTTGACATAATTTCCTGTTTTTAGTATACGTAACATAAAACTTCACCACCAACATTTTCTCTTTGCGCTTGTTTACCTGTCATTACACCATGAGATGTCGAAACAATTGCAATACCTAGACCATTAAGGATTCTTGGCATCTCGTTAGAAGAAGCATATTTACGTAAACCTGGTTTACTGATTCTTTGAATTTTTTTAATGACTGACTCTTTAGTATCCTTACTGTACTTCAAAGCAATTTTTATAGTACCTTGAACTGTTGAATCGTCAAATTTATAACTTAAGATAAATCCTTGATCGAATAATATCTTAGTTATTTCTTTTTTTAAGTTAGATGCAGGTATTTCAACCACTCTGTGATTTGCTTTCACTGCATTTCTAACTCGCGTTAAATAATCCGCTATTGGATCTGTATACATATGTATTAATTTGCGGTAGCGGTTTTCGGCACTATTGCCAAACCTGAAACCAATTTATAATTTTACCAACTTGCCTTCTTAACACCAGGAATTAAACCTTGGTTAGCCATTTCTCTAAATGTTACACGAGAAATTCCAAATTGTCTCATATAACCTTTTGGTCTTCCTGTTAATTTACAACGGTTATGCTGACGAATAGGAGAAGCATTTTTAGGTAATTTCTGTAATGCTTCATAATCTCCAGCTTCTTTTAAAGCCTTACGTTTTTCTGCATATTTTGCTACCGTTTTAGAACGCTTAACCTCACGGGCTTTCATTGATTCTTTAGCCATAATTAATTCTTTTTAAATGGTAATCCTAGTTCTGTTAATAAAGACTTCGCTTCCTTATCTGTCTCTGCAGTAGTAACGAATGTTATATCCATACCTGAAATTTTATTGATTTTATCAATATCGATTTCTGGAAAAATAATTTGTTCTACAACCCCTAAATTATAGTTTCCACGACCATCAAAACCTGTTGCTTTGATTCCGTTAAAATCTCTAACTCGTGGTAAAGCTGAAGTTACTAAACGATCTAAGAATTCATACATTTGTTCACCTCTAAGAGTTACTTTTGCACCAATTGGCATTCCTTTTCGTAACTTAAATGAAGCAACATCCTTCTTAGACATTGTTTGTATAGCTTTCTGTCCTGATATTTTTGTAAGTTCCTCTACTGCGTGATCGATTAATTTCTTATCCGCAACAGCAGCACCAACACCTTTAGATATTACTATCTTAGTAAGCTTAGGTACTTGCATTACATTTTTATATCCAAATTCTTCGGTAAGAGCAGAAACGATTTTGTCCTTATACTCTTGTTTTAATCTTGCAACGTAAGCCATAATTAAATTACTTCATTAGATTTTTTAGAAAATCTCACTTTATTATCACCATCCATTCTATAACCAACTCTTGTTGCTTCACCTTTAGAGGTTAACAATGTTAAATTAGAAATATGAATTGATGCTTCCTTCTCAACAATACCACCTTGAGGGTTTTGTGCACTTGGTTTAGTATGTTTCTTAACCATATTTACACCTTCCACAATGGCTTTGTTCTTATCCATTAATACTTTAAGTACTTTACCTTCTGAACCTTTATGGTCTCCAGCAACAACTTTTACTGTATCTCCTGATTTTATTTTAAGCTTTGTCATTTTATTTATCAATTAAAGCACTTCTGGTGCCAATGATACAATTTTCATGAATTGTTTATCACGAAGTTCTCTAGCTACAGGACCAAATACACGCGTCCCTCTCATTTCCCCTTGAGGATTTAATAGTACACATGCGTTATCGTCAAATCTAATGTAAGATCCATCTGGACGTCTCACCTCTTTAGCTGTACGCACAACAACTGCCGTTGAAACAGCACCTTTTTTGATGTTACCGTTAGGTGTAGCGTCTTTAACAGATACTACAATTTTATCACCAACAGAAGCGTACCTTCTTTTTGTTCCTCCTAATACACGGATAGTTAAAACTTCCTTTGCACCAGTGTTATCAGCTACTTTTAATCTTGATTCTTGTTGTACCATAATTACTTCGCTCTTTCAATTATTTCTACTAATCTCCAACATTTAGATTTACTTAAAGGTCTTGTTTCCATGATCTTTACAGTATCGCCTTCGTTGCAGTCGTTTGTCTCATCGTGTGCGACATATTTCTTTGTCTTTAACACGAATTTTCCATACATAGGGTGTTTTACTTTCTTAACTTCTGAAACAACAATAGATTTCTCCATTTTGTTACTAGTTACGATCCCTATACGTTCTTTTCTTAAGTTTCTTTTTTCCATCTTTCAGCAGAATACAATTATTGTACGTCTCTTTTAGTTAATTCGGTTGCCACTCTAGCTACTGTACGACGAGCGACACGTAACTGAATAGGATTGTCTAAAGGAGAAATAGTATGAGCCATTTTTAGGTCTATATAACTCTTTTTAGTCTCACTAAGTTTCTCTTGTAACTCAGCCGTTGAAAGCTGTTTAATTTCTGATTGCTTCATAATATCTTTTTATTAAGCTTCGTAATCTCTAGCTATGATAAACTTAGTTTTTACCGGAAGTTTCTGTGCTGCTAAACGTAAAGCCTCTTGAGCTACGTCTAATGGCACTCCACTTATTTCAAATAACATACGTCCTGGTTTCACAACTGCTGCCCAATATTCAACACCACCTTTACCTTTACCCATACGTACTTCAAGAGGTTTCTTTGTTATAGGCTTGTCTGGAAAAATTTTAATCCATAACGACCCTTCTCTTTTCATGTAACGAGTTGCTGCAATACGTGCCGCTTCTATTTGACGAGCAGTAATAAAAGTAGACTCTAGTGATTTGATACCGAAAGTTCCATTTGATAATAAATGACCTCTTCCAGCATTTCCTTTCATGCGTCCTTTTTGCTGCTTACGAAATTTTGTTCTTTTAGGCTGTAACATTTTGTCTTTTCTTTAAAAAATTACTTTCTACGACGAGATTGGTTCTTATTTCCACCACGTCCACCTTTACTCTTTTGTTTAGATAAACCAACTAATGGAGAAAGTTCTCTTTTTCCATAAACTTCGCCTTTCATTATCCAAACTTTGATGCCCAATCTACCATAAGTAGTATGTGCTTCTACTAGAGCATAATCAATATCAGCTCTAAATGTAGATAAAGGAATACGACCTTCTTTATAATGCTCTGAACGCGCCATTTCAGCACCGTTCAAACGACCACTAATCTGAATTTTAATTCCTTCTGCATTCATACGCATGGCAGCTGCAATAGCCATCTTTATAGCACGTCTGTAAGAAATTCTACTTTCAATCTGACGAGCCACACTTGCTGCTACTAAATACGCATCTAGTTCAGGTCTTTTAATTTCAAAGATGTTCAATTGAACCTCTTTACCAGTAATTTTCTTAAGCTCTTCTTTTAACTTATCTACCTCTTGTCCACCTTTACCGATAATAATACCAGGTCTAGCAGTAGTGATAGTAACGGTTACAAGTTTAAGTGTACGCTCAATAATTACTCTACTTACACTAGCTTTAGATAAACGCGCGTGAACGTATTTTCTAATCTTATCGTCTTCGGCAAGTTTATCACCATAATCGTTTCCTCCATACCAGTTAGATTCCCATCCTCTAATAATTCCTAAGCGATTTCCGATTGGATTTGTCTTTTGTCCCATATCTCTATCTTAGCTTTGTGTTTTATTTATTGCATCTACTACCACTGTTACATGGTTAGATCTCTTTCTTATTCTATGTGCTCTACCTTGAGGAGCTGGTCTTAAACGCTTTAGCATTGCTCCACCATCTACTCTTATCTCTTTTATAAAAAGATTAGCTTCCTCAACATCCGCATCTTCATTCTTAGCTTGCCAGTTTGCAATTGCAGACATTACAAGTTTCTCTAATCTACGAGACGCTTCTTTTTGGCTAAATCTAAGAATCTGAAGAGCTTTCTCAGCCTTTTCACCTCTTACTAAATCCGCTACTAAACGCATTTTTCTTGGTGATGTAGGACAGTTATTTAGCTTAGCAAAAGCAACCTGCTTCTTTTCAGCCTTAATAGCTTCCGCCATTTGTTTTTTACGACTTCCCATGATTCTTATTTTTTACCTTTATTCTTTGCACCTGCATGACCTCTAAAAGATCTTGTTGGTGAAAATTCTCCTAATTTGTGACCTACCATATTTTCAGTAACATATACTGGAACAAACTGACGACCGTTATGAACAGCTATAGTCTGACCAACGAAATCTGGAGAAATCATTGATGCTCTAGACCAAGTTTTAATTACCGTCTTTTTGTTTGAAGCTACATTATCTGCAACTTTCTTTTCTAATTTATAGTGGATATAAGGTCCCTTTTTTAATGAACGTGCCATACTATCTTAATTATTTCTTTCTACGTTCTACAATATACTTATTACTCGACTTCGTCTTAGAACGTGTTCTAAATCCTTTAGCAGGAATACCGTTTCTATTTCTTGGATGACCACCTGAAGATTTACCTTCACCACCACCCATTGGGTGATCGACTGGGTTCATTACTACTGGTCTTACTCTTGGACGTCTTCCTAACCATCTACTTCTACCTGCTTTACCAGATACTAATAATTGATGATCAGAGTTGGAAACAACTCCAATAGTCGCCATACAAGTAATTAGAATCATTCTTGTTTCACCAGATGGTAACTTTACCGTAGCAAATTTATCACCTCTTGCCATTAATTGAGCAAATGCACCAGCACTACGAGCCATAACAGCTCCTTGACCAGGACGTAACTCTATACAAGAGATAATAGTACCTAAAGGTATTTCACTAAGTGGCATAGCATTTCCAATTTCTGGAGCTATACCAGATTCTCCAGACACAATATTTTGTCCTACTTGTAAACCATTTTGAGCAATAACGTAACGCTTCTCGCCATCTTGATAATTAAGCAATGCAATAAATGCTGTTCTGTTTGGATCGTATTCAATTGATTTAACTTCAGCAGGAATTCCTGCTTTGTTACGTTTAAAATCAATGATACGATAACGTTTCTTGTGACCTCCACCCATTTGGCGCATGGTCATTTTTCCTCGATTGTTTCTACCACCAGAACGTTTTTTCGGAGCAAGCAAGCTTTTCTCCGGCTTATCAGTAGTAATGGCATCGAATCCATTTACTACTCTAAATCGCTGTGCTGATGTGATCGGTTTTAATTTTCTTACTGACATTAATGTCTAAAATTACATGTTAGTGTATAAATCTATTACTTCACCTTCCGCCAGTTGTACAATTGCTTTTTTAACAGCATTTGTTTTACCATGTTGAATACCTGTCTTTGTATGACGAGTTCTTCTTTCTGGACGGACATTTATTGTACGAACTTTTTCAACAGAAACTCCATAAGCAGCTTCTACTGCTTTTTTGATTTCAACCTTGTTCGCCTTCGTATTCACTTCAAATGCATAAGCATTTAACAACTCACTTTGCATGGTTGCTTTTTCTGTGATTATAGGTTTTATTAAGATACTCATCTGTTCTATTTACTTAAATTCGATTCAATTCCTTCTAATGCACTCTCAATAAGAATAACTTTATTAGCATTCATTATTTTATAAGTACTTAATTCTGAAGCTGTTACAACTTCCGAACCTTTAAAATTGCGTGATGACAAATATACATTATTATTTGAGCCACCCAACACAATGAGAGATTTTTTGTTTTCAACCTCTAAAGCCTTTAAAACATTAACAAAGTTTTTAGTCTTTGGAGCTTCAAAACTGAAGTCTTCCATTACCATAATTGACTTGTCATTTGCTTTAATACTTAGTGCAGATTTACGCGCTAATCGTTTTAAACTCTTGTTTAATTTAAAACTGTAGTTTCTTGGTCTCGGACCAAACATACGACCACCACCTTTAAATACACCAGACTTAATAGAACCTGCACGTGCTGTACCTGTTCCTTTTTGTTTTTTTATCTTACGTGTACTACCAGCAATTTCTGCTCTTTCTTTTGCCTTATGCGTTCCTTGTCTTTGATTTGCTAAGTATTGCTTAACATCTAAATAGACAGCATGATTATTAGGCTCTATAGCGAATACGTCTTTAGAAAGCTCAGCTTGTCTACCCGTATCTTTTCCGTTAATATCTAAAACTGCTACCTTCATTACTTCTCAATGATTACATAAGAATTCTTGTGACCAGGAACACATCCCTTTACAACAAGTAAGTTCTTTTCTGGAACTACTTTGTAAACTCTTAAATTTTGAACTTTTACTGTTTCACCACCCATTCTTCCGGCCATCTTCATTCCTTTGAATACTCTCGCAGGATAAGAAGCTGCACCAATAGAACCAGGAGCTCTTAAACGGTTGTGTTGACCATGCGTTGCTTGACCTACACCACCAAATCCATGACGCTTTACAACACCTTGAAAACCTTTACCTTTAGAAGTACCTGCGATATCCACAAATTCTCCTTCAGTAAATTGCTCTACTGTGATAGCATCACCTAACTTGTACTCCTCACCAAAACCTTTAAATTCAACAACTTTGCGTTTTACAGAAGTACCCGCTTTTTTAGCATGACCTAAGTCTGCTTTTGTAGCGCTTTTTTCTGTCGCGTCATCGAAACCTAATTGAAGGGCTGAATAACCATCCACTTCTTCAGTTCTGACTTGGGTAACGATACATGGTCCAGCTTCGATTACTGTACATGGAATATTCTTTCCATTTTCATCGAAAATGCTGGTCATACCGATTTTTTTTCCAATTAACCCAGACATATTTATTATTTATTAATTATTACTATTTGTTATTCAAAATTCAAGGCTGAAAAATACGTTTCAGCCTTGAATTGTATTTTTACCGTTTTTCCTTCGCTCGCAGCTTAGGACATGTTACTGTGTAATTACACCTTAATCTCAACTTCTACTCCACTTGGTAATTCAAGCTTCATTAAAGCATCAATTGTCTTAGAAGATGAAGAGTAAATATCTAATAATCTCTTATAAGAGCTTAATTGAAATTGTTCTCTAGACTTCTTATTAACGTGTGGTGAACGTAATACAGTAAATATTTTCTTGTGCGTTGGTAATGGAATTGGTCCTGTTACTACTGCACCTGTACTCTTAACTGTTTTTACAATCTTATCAGCAGATTTGTCCACTAAGTTGTGATCGTAAGATTTTAATTTTATTCTGATTTTTTGACTCATTTTCTTAAGATTTACGATTCAACGCCTTTAGCTGCTTTAATAACCTCTTCAGATACATTAGAAGGTGTTTCAGCATAATGTGAAAACTCCATAGTTGAAGTTGCTCTACCAGATGATAATGTTCTTAATGTAGTTACATAACCAAACATCTCAGATAATGGTACAGTTGCCTTAACAGTTTTTGCACCAGCTCTATCACCCATATCACTAACTTGACCTCTTCTTCTATTTAAATCACCAACTATATCACCCATATTTTCTTCAGGAGTAATTACCTCAAGTTTCATAATAGGTTCCATAATTACCGCCTTAGCCGCTTTTGCAGAATTTTTAAATCCAAGCTTTGCTGCTAATTCGAAAGATAATTGATCTGAATCGACATCGTGATAAGATCCATCTTTCAATGTCACTTTCATTGCATCAACCTCAAATCCTGCTAATGGACCATTTGCCATAGCCATTTTAAATCCTTTCTCAATTGAAGGGATAAATTCTTTAGGAACATTACCACCTTTAATTATAGATTCAAATTGTAATCCTACAACACCTTCATCCGCAGGTTCAATTGTAAATACAATATCTGCGAACTTACCACGACCACCAGATTGTTTCTTATAAACCTCTCTATGATCAGCAGATTGAGTAATCGCTTCTTTATATTCAACTTGTGGTTGACCTTGATTAACCTCTACTTTAAATTCTCTCTTAAGACGATCAACAATTACATCTAAGTGAAGCTCACCCATACCAGATATAATAGTCTGCCCAGAAGCTTCATCAGAACGCACTGTAAACGTTGGATCTTCTTCAGCTAATTTAGCTAATCCCATCCCTAATCTATCAACATCAGCTTTAGTCTTAGGCTCAACCGCGATACCAATTACAGGATCAGGGAAGTCCATTGATTCTAAAACAATAGGATGCTTTTCATCAGTTAATGTATCTCCTGTTTTAATAGATTTAAATCCTACAGCAGCTCCAATATCACCCGCTTCAATAAAATCAATTGCATTTTGCTTATTAGCATGCATTTGGTAAATACGAGAAATACGTTCCTTTTTACCTGAACGATTATTTAAAACGTAAGAACCAGCATCTAAACGACCAGAATAAGCTCTAAAGAAAGCTAAACGACCTACAAAAGGATCTGTAGCAATCTTAAATGCTAAAGCAGCAAATGGCTCCTTTACACTTGGTTTACGAATTTCTTCTTTTTCAGTATCTGGATTTACACCTATGATACCTTCCTTATCAACTGGAGAAGGTAAATAACGACAAACTGCATCTAGTAAAAATTGTACTCCTTTATTTTTAAAAGCAGACCCACAAATCATTGGAATGATTGCCATATCCATTACAGCAGCTCTAAGTGCAGCATGCACTTCTTCTTCTGTAATAGAATCTTCATCCTCCATGAACTTCTCTAATAAGTTCTCATCGTAGCTAGCTACTTCCTCTATTAATAATGCTCTATATTTTTTAGCTTCAGCCTTAAGCTCTTCTGGAATCTCAACGACATCAAAAGTTGCCCCTTGAGTTTCATCGTGCCATACGATAGCTCTATTCTTAACTAGATCAATAATTCCTTTAAAATCTATCTCATCACCAATGTTTAAAACAATTGGCACTGCGTTAGACTTTAACATATCTTTTACCTGTTGACAAACACCTAAGAAATTAGATCCCTGACGGTCCATTTTATTAACGAAACCAATACGAGGCACTTTATAATTATCAGCTAATCTCCAGTTAGTTTCAGATTGTGGCTCAACACCATCAACCGCACTAAACAAAAACACTAAACCATCTAATACACGTAATGAACGATTTACCTCTACAGTAAAATCAACGTGACCAGGAGTATCAATAATATTAAAATGGTAATCTCTAGCATCTGCTGTAGGTTGACCATTTTCAATAGGAAATTTCCACTCACAAGTTGTAGCAGCAGAAGTAATTGTAATACCTCTTTCCTGCTCTTGCTCCATCCAGTCCATTGTCGCAGCACCATCATGTACCTCACCAATTTTATGAGAAACACCCGTATAATAAAGAATACGTTCTGTTGTTGTAGTTTTACCAGCATCAATGTGAGCTGCAATACCTATATTTCTAGTAAATTTTAAATCTCTTGCCATTTCTTAAAATCTAAAGTGTGAGAATGCTTTGTTGGCTTCTGCCATTTTGTGTGTATCCATTCTTTTCTTAACCGCTGCACCTTCTTCTTTAGCAGCAGCTAATACTTCTGAAGCTAAACGTTGTGCCATAGATTTTTCGTTTCTTTTACGAGAATAGCCAATTAACCATTTCATCGCAGTTGAAACCTTACGATCTGGACGAATCTGCATTGGAATCTGGAATGTTGCACCACCAACACGACGACTACGTACTTCTACGTGAGGCATTACGTTAGATAAAGCTTCTTTCCAAATCTCTAAAGCTGTTTTTTCGTCATCATTTTTTTTCTCCTCAACAATATCAATTGCATCATAGAATACTTTAAAAGCTACAGACTTTTTACCGTCCCACATCATCATGTTAACAAAACGTGTTACTAACTGATCATTAAATCTTGGGTCTGGTAAAAGCGGTCTCTTTTTTGCTGCTCTTTTTCTCATGTCTTCTTCTTAAAGTTTTAAATTACTTCTTAGGGCGTTTTGCACCATACTTAGATCTACGTTGCGTTCTTCCAGATACACCTGCTGTATCTAAAGCACCACGAACGATGTGATATCTAACTCCTGGTAAATCTTTTACCCTTCCACCTCTAACCAATACTATCGAGTGCTCTTGTAAATTGTGACCTTCTCCACCGATGTATGCATTTACTTCGTTTCCGTTTGTTAAACGAACCCTAGCCACCTTACGCATTGCTGAGTTAGGTTTTTTAGGCGTCGTTGTATAAACACGAGTACATACACCACGTCTCTGAGGACACGAATCTAAAGCAGCCGATTTACTCTTCTTGGTTATTTTGGCTCTTCCTTTTCGTACTAATTGTGAAATTGTTGGCATATATTTCTATATAAAATTTTATTAACCCTCACTTTTGAGGGCTGCAAAGGTAGGAATTAATATCTATTATTCAAACACTTGAGAATTTATTTTTCAAAGAAATATAAACTTTCATTTTAAGGATATATAATATCGGTTATTTTTACGTTAGTTTAAAAGTTATTCTATTTAGTGTCCATGCCTTATTGCAATAAATTTTTTTTATTAGTTTTCACTATGATTTTTTTTAATCAAAGTACAGGACAATCCATTAATTTGAAGATTTTAGGCGAGAATGACGAAAAAACTTCAGTTATAGATTCTGTAAATTATAGCAAACAATTTAAAGATTACGCGAGTCTACGAATTCAAGTTGAAAATTTAAGGCGTAAATTAACCAAACATGGTTTTATAGATACTGCTATTGAAAGCATAAAAAAACAAAACGATTCGCTTTTTGAAGCAAAACTCATTTTAGGAAACAAGGTTAATCGCATAAGAATTTATTTTAATTCTAATATCGAAGAGACCTATTCTAATTTGTTAGACTATTCCGCAAATAAAGACTATATAGAAATAGCAATTTTTGAACTTGAAAGTTATTTGAATATTATAAATTCAAAAATAATTGAACAAGGTGACCCCTTCTCTAGTATACAACTTGTTAATCTCACCAAACTTGAGCCAGATTTAATTTCGGCGGAACTTAAAGTTAACTCTAATGAAAAAAGACGACTTGATAATATTATTATTAAAGGTTATGAAAACTTCCCAAAGTCTTATTTGAAACATTTCTTAAAATTAAAGACTGATAAATCTTTTAACATAAATGCTGTAAAAAGAAAGGTTAATTTATTAAACGATTTACGCTTCGCCAATAAAATTAAAGACCCAGAAGTACTTTTTACTCAAGATTCTACTACCTTATATATATACGTAGAAAAAACTAAAACGAATAATTTTGACGGTTTTTTAGGTTTTGGAACCAATGAAGACACTAACAAGATTGAATTTGATGGCTACTTAGATTTAAGGTTAATAAACAATCTTAACTACGGAGAAACCTTAAACCTTTTTTATAAAAGCGATGAGCTAGATCAGCAAACCTTTAAAGTTGAAACTGATTTGCCTTATTTATTCTCAACTCCTATAGGGCTTCAGGTTGGTTTAAAAATATTTAGAAAGGATTCTACTTTTTTAAATACTGATCAATATGCAAAAATAAATTACCAGATAAATGCACAACATAAAATTAGTATAGGTATAACTTCAACCAATTCCACCAATCTATTAGAAAATGATACTAACGTATTAAACAATTACACCTCATCCTTCTTTACAGTTCAATATAATTACATTAAAACCCAATCGCTAGACCCATTATTTCCTGTTAATTTTTGGTTTAATTTTTCCTCTGGCTATGGTAATCGAGATAACAACCTCGGTTCTCAAAAACAATCATTTTTTACATTAGATACTTACAAAATCTTTAACCTAAATAATAAAAATAGTATTTACACAAGGTTAAATGGCGCTACTGTAACCTCTAGTAATTATTTAGACAATGAGCTTTTTCGATTTGGAGGCATTAATTCTATAAGAGGTTTTGAAGAAAATAGTTTAGTAGCTAATCTTTATAGTGTTTTGAACACCGAATATAGATATCGCTTAAGTAATACGCTATATGTGCATTCTGTTTTTGATGCTGCATATTTTGAAAACAAAATAGATGACAGCAAAGAAAAGCTTTTTGGATTTGGTTTTGGATTAGGTTTAATTACCAATGCAGGATTATTCCGTTTAAATTACTCAAGTGGCAAAACAGAAAATACCTCTTTTAAATTATCAAATTCAAAAGTACACTTAAGTTTAACAGCTACTTTTTAAGGATTTAAAATAAAACGGTAGATTTGTTCTAACAAAAATAAGCTATGCACAGAAAATTACTTTTTGCTTTATTAATTTCCATAAATGTAGTTTTTTCCCAAAATACTATTGGCACAACATCAATTTCTGAAGGTGTTTATGACGGATACACATTATTTACATCGCATACAGAAACTTATCTTATTAATAACTGTGGAGAGGTTATTAATCAGTGGACTAGTAGTTTCCCTCCTGGTAATGCCGTTTATTTATTAGAAAACGGAGACATCTTAAGAGCAGGCAGAACTAGCAGTTCTGATATTACCTTTGGTGGACAAGGTGGTGTTATAGAGATTTATAATTGGGAAGGCAATCTAACTTGGCAATATTTTTACGATACTCCAATGATGAGGCAACATCACGACATTTATCCGATGCCAAATGGGAATGTGCTTATTTTGGCGGTAACTAGAATGACAAATGCTGAAGCCATTCAAGCAGGCAGAAATCCTGCCGAATTATCAGAAACTGATTTATACAATGAGCAGATTATAGAAGTGACTCCTGTTGGAGCAAACAGTGCTACAATTGTATGGGAATGGAATGTGAAAGATCATCTTGTTCAGGATTTTGATAATAGCAAAGATAATTTTGGAGATGTGGGATTAAGTCCTGAAAAATTAAACATAAACTTTTTAAATGGCGGATCTGGAGCCTCTAATTGGCTTCATTTTAATTCTATTCAATTCAATCCTGTGCTAGATCAGATAATAATTAGCTCAAGAAATTTAAGTGAAATTTATATTATAGACCACTCTACTTCTACTGCCGAAGCGGCTACTAATTCTGGAGGCACATACAATAAAGGTGGTGATTTTTTATACCGTTGGGGAAATCCGCAGTCTTATAACCAAGGGACCGAAGCAGATCGGCAACTTTATGGACAGCATTACCCTTATGTAATAGAAAATGGAATCTTAGATGCTGGGAAAATAATAGTATTTAATAATGGAAATGGAAGAAACCCTATGTTTTCTGAAGTTTTTATTATTAATCCAGAAACCGATAGCCCTGGTGTTTACACCTATCAATCAAATACTGCATTTGGTCCAGTAGCACCAGATTATATATACAGTAATTCTGCGTCTCCAACAGATTTTTTCTCTGGTATATTAAGTAGCGCACAACGATTACCTAACGGAAATACTTTAATTTGCGAAGGTATTAACGGTAGAATGTTTGAAATAACACCAAATGAATCTATAGTTTGGGAATATATTAATCCTGTTAATTCTAATAATGGAACTGTGTCTTCACAAGAAACCGAACCTTCAACTTTTGCAAATACAATTTTTAGAAGTTTAAAGTATAAACCAGAATATGCTGCTTTTATAGATAAGGATTTAACACCTAGCGACCCAATAGAGCTCAATCCAGATTTAAGTGCATGTTATAGTTTAAGTATTTCAGATTTTGAACAGTTTGACATTAGTTTTTATCCAAATCCTACCAAAGGCTCAATAGCTATCGACTCTAATAAAACGATAGACAAAATTGAAGCCTATAACACCCTTGGACGCAAAATAATTGAATCTAACACTAAAGCCATAGACTTGTCTAATCAATCAAATGGTATTTATTTCTTAAGAATTTATTCAGGATCTAATAATGTTTCAAAAAAAGTAATTAAACATTAATCTCAATCTACTTAATATATTTCATAAACCATCTCAAAATCAGGATGGTTTTTTTATACCTTTACAGCATGGAAAACGAAACCACAATTTTTGGTATTAGAGCTATTATTGAAGCCGTAAAATCAGGTAAAACTATTGATAAGGTTTTTATGCAAAAAGGACTACATGGCGACCTCTTTAAAGAATTAGAGAGTATTATACGTTCTGAGAGCATCAACTCATCTTATGTACCTGTAGAAAAACTGAATCGTTTAACACGAGGCAATCATCAAGGTGCTGTGGCACAAATATCTCCAATTGCGTTTCATGATATTGATGATTTAGTATCGAGTGTTCTTGAGTCTGATAAAACTCCTTTATTTTTGTTATTAGATCATTTAAGCGACGTTAGAAATTTTGGCGCAATTGTAAGAACGGCAGAATGTACTGGTGTTAATGGTATAATTATTCAGAAAAAAGGTGGTGCACCAATAAATGGAGATACTATAAAGACAAGTGCTGGTGCCATATTTAAAATACCTATTTGTAAAGTAGACCATATAAAGGACGCTGTTTTCCATATGCAATCATCAGGCATTAGAGTAATTGCAGCTACTGAAAAAGCCGAAAATTATTTGTATGATGTTTCATTTAAAGAACCTTGTGCAATAATCATGGGTTCTGAAGGTAGAGGAATTAACCCTTCAGTTTTAAAAGTCGTAGATGATCAAGCTAAACTTCCTATTTTAGGAGAAATTGAATCTTTAAATGTTTCTGTAGCTTGCGGTGCTTTTTTGTATGAAGCTGTTAGACAACGCAGTTAATAATATATTTAAAGTATTCAGTTATCAGTATTATCTTTACTCTTTATAAAAATATAATTGACGTTTGAGTTAGGGTTCTCATTGGATTTAAAATTTAAATCCTTTTCAATTCTATTTTCAGTTTCAAGTTCAACTTCTGGTTCTAATTCTATAAAATTTCCGTTTTCATCAAAATGTTTCATAAATGGATCATCGTCCTCGTTGTAATGTGGTTCTTCCCACTTATATCGCTTAGGCTTTGCAATTTGTTTTCTAAAAATTAATGCAAAGATTAAACCTGTAATTAAGCCTGATAAATGCCCTTCCCAAGACATACCACTTTTAATAGGAAATACATACCAAATCATACTTCCATAAAGGAAAATAACTAATAGAGATAATGCAATTAGTCGATAATGTTTAGCAAAAATGCCTTTAAAAAATATAAAGCTAACAAGTACATAAACTAAACCACTCGCTCCAATATGATTACCGTTGTTTGCAATGAGCCAAGTTAATATACCAGATAATAGAATCCCAAAGCCAATAACTTTCCATGCAATTTTATTATAGAAATAAAATAATGATAAGCTAAGAACAAAAAGTGGGATTGAATTATTATAAATATGGTTAATGTCACCATGCAAAAACGGACTTGTGACTACACCAATTAAACCCTCTAACTTTTGTGGTCTAATACCAAAATTCTTTATGCTTCCATCAATTCTTACTTGATACCAAAACACCAACCAAACGGTAAACAAAATTATCAACGGATAGACAATTATGCTATTAGAATATTTGAAATGTTGGTTGTTACTCATGCTATAATTTACTGAAACTCTTTCAAATTTATGTCCAAAATAAAGATATCTGCAATATTGTCATAATCAAGAAATGAATACACCTAATATTTTAAATCAAAATTCAATAAGTATCACAAATGCATTTTGTAATTTTGAATTATGAATACGCCTTTAGCAGAACGTCTTAGACCAAACACTTTAAATGACTATTTAAGTCAGCAACATTTAGTAGGTAAAGATGGTATACTGTATCATCAAATAAAAAGTGGTGTTATTCCTTCAATGATTTTTTGGGGACCACCAGGTATAGGTAAAACTACACTGGCTAATATAATTGCAAACGAATCTGAACGTCCTTTCTTTAAACTAAGTGCTATAAATTCTGGCGTAAAAGATATTAGAGAGGTCATAGATAAAGCTAAAAAAAGTGGTGGCTTGTTTACTGCTAAAAACCCCATATTATTTATTGATGAAATCCATAGATTTAGTAAATCTCAGCAAGATTCATTGTTAGAAGCAGTAGAAAAAGGTTGGGTAACATTAATTGGAGCAACTACGGAGAATCCAAGTTTTGAAGTTATCTCTGCATTGTTGTCGAGATGTCAAGTTTACACTTTAAATGCCTTCAGTAAAGCTGACTTAGAAGCCTTATTGCAACGTGCAATGAAAGAAGATACGAAACTTTCAAAATTAAATATTGAACTAAAAGAAACAGAAGCCTTGTTACGGTTATCTGGAGGCGATGCCAGAAAATTACTTAATATTTTTGAATTATTAGTAGCTTCTTTTGAAGATGATCAAATTATAATCACCAATGATTTAGTCACAAAACAAATACAAAATAAAGCAGCTCGTTACGACAAAACAGGCGAACAACATTACGATATTATTTCTGCTTTTATAAAATCGATTCGAGGAAGCGACCCAAATGCTGCTGTCTATTACTTAGCGCGAATGATTCAAGGTGGTGAAGATGTAAAATTTATTGCAAGACGACTTTTAATATTGGCCAGTGAAGATATAGGTAATGCTAACCCAACAGCTTTAGTGATTGCTAATAATACTTTCCAAGCTGTTTCGGTAATTGGTCATCCAGAATCTCGAATAATACTGAGCCAATGCGCTACATATTTAGCTAGTTCTGCAAAAAGTAATGCCGCTTATGAAGCCATAAATAGAGCACAACAATTGGTAAAAGAAACCGGTGATTTGTCCGTACCACTGGCTATTAGGAATGCTCCAACCAAACTGATGAAAGAATTAGGTTATGGAGACAAGTATAAATACTCGCATAGCTATGAGAATAACTTTGCCTCTCAAGAATTTCTACCAGAAGAAATCGCAAACACAACCTTATATAACCCAGGAAACAATGCTAGAGAACAAGCACAACGTCATTTTCTAAAAACGCTTTGGAAAGAGAAATATGGTTATTAGTTTTTATTTGCTATATATTAGAACTTTATATTCATTGATTGTTTTTCTCCTAATTCCCCATCATTTTCAGAGTAATACCAAAACCCATCTTCTTTAAAAACAATGGCACTTTTTCCCTTTACTAAAAAAACGTTTTCTGCTTGAGTGTTTAAAAGTATCATTACTACTTTTGGCTCAGAATTCACCAATTGAAAACCATTAGAAATTTCCTGCGCATAATACAATTCTCGCTTCACTTTATTTGGCCCATTCTCTTTAATAGCTTTAGGTGTTTCCTTTTTTATAGTACCTTCTAACGAAGTTTTAACCTCATTCTTTTCAACTTTCTTTACTGCTATTGCATCTGTAGTTGTATGCTCTTTTACTACTTTTGGTGCTTCAGATTTTTCTTCAGCATTGTATTTATAATCTAGATTCTTAAAAGTTTCAAATGCATCTCGCAATGCCTCATTATATGCTTTACTATAAACCTTAAGTCGAGATTCTCCAATTTTTGACGTCAGTACAACATTATCATAACAGTCTTTAACTGTAATCTCCACCTTTGTTTTAAACATACTACTTTTTTCTTTAGACACGCTAACTCTTAAGCCATTGCAACGATCAGACTTTACGTCTTCTGGCAATTCATCAATAAAGTAGGCCTCATAACCATGCTTATTAAACAAAAACTTAGTTAAGGAATTTAACTGATATTGGTCTTCAGATTTGGAAAAACTAAATTCCTTTGGTATAATAATATACTTGTAATTATTAATATCTTTTTGTGCCATTCCAAATAGACTTATGAGAATAAATGAAATTGTAAATATTATTTTTTTCAACATAGTTTTAAATATTAAAGGTAATTTTCTATTGCTTTTAAAGTTGTAATTCGTTTAAAGTTACTTGATTTATCAGAATCTTTGTAATCAAAATAAATGGTATCCATACCAATTTTATGTGCACCTTCTATATCGGCTTCTAAACTGTCACCAATCATAATACTTTCTATTGGTTTTGCTTCTGCTGAATTTAAGGCAAAATTAAAGATTTTTGGATTAGGCTTTTTAACTCCTACCATTTCAGAATTAGTAACGGTTTTAAAGTATTGTTTAATATTAGAAGATATCATTTTCTTTTCTTGGGCTTCTTCAAATCCATTAGTAATAATGTGTAATTTATACTTGTCTTTTAAGTAGTCTAAAATTTCAAAAGTACCATCAAATAAATGATTAAATGTTGTTAAATGATCAATATAGGCCTCTGATAAATGATTAATCATTTCATCCTGAACAGAAATGCCTATAACATCAAAGGCTTCCTTTAACCGACCATAACGTAAAGCGGATTTTGATACTTTTTCTTCTCGATAAAGTTTCCAGTATTTTAAATTAATTGGCTCATAAACAGGCAAAAAATCTTTAAGCTCTACATTAATTTGATTAAGCTTAAAAATCTTTTCAAACGTCAATCCAGAGTTTTTATCAAAATCCCAAAGTGTATGATCAAGGTCGAAAAAAACATGATTTATTTGCTTTTTCATTCTACCGACTCTAATATTAAATTAAACAATGATCTAAACCCTTTCCAACGTTGTAAATCACTAAAAGTATAATTGTGAAATATAGGGATAAATGTACCATTTACGGCTTTAACTTCATTAATTATTTTTTGCAAATGTTCTGTTTTATCTAATTCTGAATTATATTTAAGTAAGGCAAAATCTAAACATTGATATGGATTAATTTTTAGTGGTGTTTGCACTTCATAATCCAAATCATAAAACTGAAAAGGTGTACATGTACCAGCTCTAAAACCTAAGGTATCAATATAACCCATTGTAAAATCTTGATTTATTTCTAACTCTACCAAATTACGATATGACGTAGGTAAATTAAGTTTAGAAAACGAATGACGTACCGCTTTTAAACCAGTATGTGTTATAGCTTCCATTTTAAGCTTTTCTTCTTTCAGAATCTGAACATCATCTAAAGAAAAATAAGAAGCTTTAATACCAACATCACAATAATCTGCAACAGATTTTATAAGCGATATAAATTGTTTTTTATTTGTATTTATATTTTTATCATAAGTTGAATAATCGCCTATTAAAAATAGTACCATAAATTTAAAATTGTACTTTTTCTGTTTTCTAATTATCCATTTAAATGTATCATAAGGATCGCGTTTAAAACCCATTAACACTAAATATCTCGTATACAATTGCCTTAATTTAAAACGAAAAATATCATTCAATGAACCGCCAATTGTTCTTAACAAGCCTTTATACTTAAAATAGTATGCTACTGGAACATCTATTACTGGCAAAACTTTATAATTTTGAACAGGAAATTGAAAATCTGGAAAACGCTCTTTTAAAACAGCTTTAAGATTATAAGCCCAAATATCAACAACTGGCTGTTGTAAGAATTTGTGCTGGTATGCAATACTTTCTGATGCTAAAAACCGTCCATAATCATCTTTTACATGTGGAAGATATTCCTCATACCTACTGAGTAAATAAAATGAAGCTGCAAAAATATCAAAAGGTAAAGCGCTACGCTCGCCAGTAGCAAAAAAACCTTTAGTGTTTTCCCATTGTTGTACGTTCACTTCTACATCAGATAGACCATGTTCAAACAATAAATCATGGCTTCTAATGAATAACTCATGACTTAAAGGCTGTTTTGCATAAGACATTTTAAGACTATCATGTGCTATAAAATCTTCAACTTTAGATGTAAAACCAACATCAATACCCAAAATACGCTTGCAAATATGCTTAAAGGTATAGGTTACGCGTGGAGTAATTTTATGAGTATAAACTAGTAGCATATTTTTAGTTGCAGTATTCAGTTTTATAAAATATTTTCATCTGCGAAACTAAAGTACGCTTTCTCTGTAACAATAAGATGATCTAATACCGAAATATCTAAACTCTGGGCTGCATATTTCAACTTTTGAGTAATATCCTTGTCAGCTTGGCTTGGTTTTAAAGTACCAGAAGGATGGTTATGACACAAAATTAATGCAATTGCACCAACTTCTAAAGCGTTTTTAAGTACTAACCTCACATCTACTAAAGTACCCGTAATTCCGCCTTTACTTAATTGATTTTTCTTTATCACTTTATTTGAATTATTGAGATATAAAATCCAAAATTCTTCGTGTGGTAAATCTCCAATAATGGGTTGCATAACTTCAAAAACAGAACGGCTAGATGCTATTTTATCTAATTCTAAAGCATCTTCTAGTCGTCTTCGCTTTCCTATTTCTAAAGCCGCAACAATACTGATAGCTTTAGCCTCTCCAATGCCCTTAAACTCCATTAATTGAGCAATAGATAATTTACCTAAGGCATTTAAATTATTATCTACACTTGCAAAAATACGCTTACAGAGGGCAACTGCACTTTCATCTCTGTTTCCAGAACCAATTAAAATGGCTATTAATTCTGCATCACTTAATGTTGCTTTTCCTTTGTCTCTTAGTTTTTCTCTTGGTTGATCGTCTTGCGACCAATTTTTAATAGAAAATGAATTTGATTTCTCTGGCATGCTCTAAAGATAAAAAATTGTAATTTTAAGCCTCTAAATAATTGATAATAATTATAAAAGCCTTTAAAACCCTCTGAAATCTATTCAGGATAAAAGAAATGAACTATCCTCCAAAACACCATCAAGACTACAATAAAAACCATATGATTGAAGTGCTAAAAACTTATCCTTTAGCCACAGTTATTTCGGTAAAAGATAATCAGCCTTTTATAACACATTTACCTTTAATTTATAAAAACGAAAAGCTTGTAGGACATATTGATATTAATAATCCGCAAGCTCAACTTCTTAAAAACAACAACGATATAACCGTTATTTTTGGAGGGCCAGAATGTTATATTTCGCCTAGTATTTATTCTGCAACACAACTGCCAACTTGGAATTATATTAAGGTTCATTTAAAAGGAAATGTAAACGCCATTGAAGATAAAGCAGCTCTAAAACAATCACTAATTACAATGACAGAATTTTTAGAAGCTCCAAATCACAATTATACTTTAGAAGCAAACAATCCACGATTAGACGCCAACCTAAAGTATATTGAAATGTTTGAAATTACAATTACTAATTGGGAAGGAAAATTTAAACTGTCTCAAGATAAAAAACCAACAGATATGGAAGCTGCTCGCCAAGAATTAATTAGAGCCAACCAAATCAGTATTCAACAATTTTTAGAAACTATATTTTAATCACTGACCATGAAATATTTATTTCCACTTTTCATCTTTTCACTATTCATCTTTAACACATCAAATCCTAAAGAGGATATTATTGGCAAATGGAAAAGCGACCGAATTAACGAAATTGAATTCTTTACGTTTGATGCGGAAGGATATGCGTCTTTTGAAAGTCAAGGACAAATACTTGGTGGTAAAGAATTTTCTTTACATGGAGAAAAAGGAAAGATGACGTATTCTATAAATATTGAAACAACACCTATTGAAATTGATTATACAATTACCAAGTTACAATCTGGAGAATCTAAAAAAATATTAGGTATACTAGAATTTTTAGATACTAATAGTATTAAGATTGATTTAAAATTCGACGAGGAAAGACCATTAAATTTTAGTGAGTAATCCTTTCTAATACAGCGTGTTAAATAATTACAAATTAAAACACTACACATTTAAAAAATTGTAACTTAAGCTTTTATTTAATTTTTAATAAAAACTCATAGGCATGAAAGACTTAAAGAAAGAAGACATTACACAAGAAGTTTTTGATTTGTATGATGATTATGCACACAACAAACTTAATAGAAGGCAATTTGTAGAAAAGCTTTCATTGTATGCTGTTGGTGGTGTAACGCTTTCATCACTAATGAGTTTTATGTCTCCAGACTACGTAAACACTTTACTAGTACAACCAGATGACCCAACATTAGATTCGGATTACATTACCTACAACTCACCTAAAGGTGGCGGCGAAATAAAAGGCTTATTATCTCAACCAAAAGATAACAAAACAAAATTACCTGGTGTTATTGTTGTACATGAAAACAGAGGTTTAAATCCATATATTGAAGACGTTGGCAGACGCACAGCAACCGAAGGCTTTATATCCCTGGCTCCAGATGCTTTATCTCCTCTTGGTGGTTATCCTGGTAATGATGATGATGGACGCGCTCTTCAAAAAAAGCGTAACCAACAAGACATGTTAGAAGACTTTATTGCAGCGTACAATTATCTAAAAAATCATGAGAATTGCGATGGAAACGTTGGTGTTGTTGGCTTTTGTTTTGGAGGATGGATTGCTAATATGATGGCTGTTCGTTTACCAGAATTAGGTGCTGCAGTTCCGTATTATGGTAGACAACCAGAAGCGAAAGATGCTGTAAAAATAAAAGCACCTCTCCTACTTCAATATGGTGAATTGGATACACGAGTAAATGCAGGTTGGCCTGCTTTTGAAAAAATTTTAAAAGACAATAAAATTGAATATACCGCTTACATTTATCCTGAAGTAAATCATGGATTTCATAATAACACTACACCTCGATATGACAAAGCTGCTGCAACCTTATCTTGGGAACGTACTATTGCTTTTTTTAAGAAACACTTAAAATAATTTTTATTTATAAATCTTACTCAATAACATAAGAATCTAAGCGTCTTTTAATAATTGGTATATCATCAGACACAAAAGAAGAGGTGTCAAATATTAAACCAAAACCATCAGCATAATAATAGTGGTCTAAGCCATTAGCTTGTTCTCCATTAGATAGTATAACGTAACGTTGCGTATAGGAGCTTTCAAAAGTGCCAGCTTCAACTGTTATTTCATTATCTAAAGCAACAAGCTGATCATAAATAGTTCCCCAATCTTGTTGACTCATTGTTCTTTCTGTAAAATCATTATTAGCATATTTTATCATTCCGCCATCATCAATTAAATAACCTAAAGAATCTCTCAATAACTCATAATGTTCACCATTGGCATTACATAATGTAATACCTTCCTCATTTCCTGTGGTAACACGCTTAAAGTTATAATACACATTATCATTAATAGTTTCAGTACCAATAATACTTACACTATCTACAACACCTGTATCCTCATAATCTTCAGTTTCAGCATTATATTTATAGTTTTTATAAACCCATTGGTTACCAACGGTTAGTGCGTAAAAATTGGAGCTGGTGGTTTGTAAATTATCGTCGTTATCTGAAGAACAGGATGATAGCATTAAAGCGAAGAATAAGACATAAACGATTCGTTTCATAATTGATAAGATTGATTAATGATTGAAACGTAATCGTGTGCTATAAGCTTATGTGTTGGTTAGTTAAAATATTAACGTTTTGTTTTATGAATTATTATATAATTAATCTCAAGATTTTGCACTTTAATTAATTTGAACGACTTTCGTTGCTCTAAATTTTAAACTAAATGTCAATAACACTTTTATCATCACCACTTCAAGGGTTTACTGACTTTAGATTTCGTAATGCATTTAACCATTACTTTGGTGGCATTGACACTTTTTATGCGCCTTATATCAGATTCAATAATAAACTTATTATTAAAAATTCTTACCAAAGAGATTTACAATTAGAACACAACTCTGAACTCGAAGTTATTCCGCAAATAATGACTAATAGTGCTGATGAGTTCCTATTTGTAGTAGATTATATTCAAGAATTAGGTTATAAAGAATTGAATTGGAATTTAGGCTGTCCATATCCAATGGTCACTAAACGTGGCATGGGTTCTGGCTTAATTTGTGATCCAGAAAAAATAAATCATATCTTAGAACGTGTACACAAAGAAACTGACATTTTGGTTTCCATGAAAATGAGAATGGGTTATGAAAACCCAGAAGAGATACTCGATGTTTTTCCGATTTTAGACACCTATCCATTAAAAAATATTGCCATCCATGCACGTATTGGCAAACAACTTTATAAAGGTGGTGTAAATTTAGAGGCGTTTCAGAAATGTATAGAAAGTACTAAACACAAATTATATTACAATGGTGATATAACTAGTGTAGCAAAGTTGAAGGAAATGCAAACGCGTTTCCCAAGTATAGACCATTTTATGATTGGTAGAGGTTTAATTGCAGACCCATTTTTACCAAGCATGATTAAAAACAACACCACAACCTATCCTGAAAACAGATGGGAAATCTTTAGAGAATTCCACGATACCATTTACCATCAATACGATGCTGCCTTATCTGGACCAACACCTATAAAAATGAAGATGCAAGGGTTTTGGGAATACTTTTCGCAATCATTTTCTAATCCTCAAAAAACGTTTAAGAAAATTAAAAAAGCGAATAATCCTAGAGCTTACCAACAAGCTGTTGCAGAGATTTTGAAGAATGGATAGGTTTAAACATCTAATCTTTATTTAAACCATAAACGTCAGTTGGAGTGTTTATTTATTTGAAGTGAAACGAAGAATAAATAAATGTCCTCGATACGATTCCTTAAAAACGGAATCACTCGAACGAACAACTTTAGTTCTATTCGAATTCAAAAAATTCAACCATTTTACAACTATATTTGCAACTCTAATATAATCTATAAAGTTGAAAGACCTCTTACTCATAACACCTCCATTTACACAACTCAACACGCCATATCCTGGCACTGCTTATCTTAAAGGATTCTTAAATACAAAAGGCATCGAAGCGTTTCAAATGGATTTAGGTATTGAGGTTATTTTAGAGCTTTTTTCTAAATCAACATTTCAAGACTTGTTTCAACTTGCTTTAGAAAATGACAGAATTCAATCTGAAAATTGCCAACGTATTTATGCGTTAAAGGATATTTATTTAAAGTCTTTAGATGATATTATTTTATTTCTTCAAGGTAAAAATCAAACCTTTGCAAGGCAAATTTGTAGTGATGGATTTTTACCACAAGCCTCTCGTTTTGAACAATTAGATGATATGGATTTTGCTTTTGGTTCTATGGGAATGCAAGATAAAGCCAAGCATTTAGCAACCTTATATATTGAAGATTTATCAGATTTTATTGTAGAATGTATCGATCCAGATTTTGGTTTTAGCCGTTACGCAGAACGTTTAGGACAAAGTGCCAACTCCTTTGATGAACTCTATGCACAATTGCAAGACGATGCTACTTATATTGATCAAATTACATTAGAACTATTAGACGCTCAGATAAAAGAAACGCAACCCAAACTCATCTGTTTTTCAGTACCTTTTCCTGGTAATTTATATAGCGCTTTTCGTTGTGCACAGTTTATAAAAGCAAATTATCCTAATGTAAAAATTGCAATGGGTGGCGGTTTTCCTAATACCGAATTACGCTCTGTAACAGACATTAGAGTTTTTGAGTTTTTTGACTTTATCACCTTAGATGATGGCGAATTACCAATTGAATTACTCTATAAAAACGTTTGTCTTTCAGCATCAAAACGAAGCACCTCAGAACAAGAATTTAAACGTACCTATTTACTCGCAGATGGCGTTGTTACTTACAAAAACAACAGCACAACACCAGATTATAAACAAGCAGATGTTGGCACACCAGACTATTCAGATTTATGGTTAGACCAATATATTTCTGTTATAGAAATTGCGAATCCAATGCACAGTTTATGGAGTGATGGCAGATGGAATAAACTCACCATGGCTCATGGTTGTTATTGGGGAAAATGTACGTTTTGCGACATTTCTTTAGACTATATTAAAATTTACGAACCCGTTGCTGCTAGCCTTTTGGTAGATCGCATAGAAACCTTAATTGCACAAACAGGAGAAACCGGATTTCATTTTGTAGATGAAGCTGCACCTCCTTCTTTAATGAAAGCTTTAGCGCTCGAAATTATAAAACGAGACCTCAGCGTTACATGGTGGACAAATATTAGGTTTGAAAAAAACTTTACACAAGATCTCTGTCTTTTACTAAAAGCCTCTGGCTGTATTGCTGTTTCTGGTGGTTTAGAAGTGGCTTCGGACCGCTTATTAAAACTAATAGACAAAGGCGTAACTGTTGCACAAGTAGCACAAGTAACGCGCAATTTTACGGAAGCCAACATTATGGTACATTCGTATTTAATGTATGGTTACCCAACGCAAACTACACAAGAAACCGTAGATAGTTTAGAAATGGTACGTCAACTTTTTGAAATCGGCATTTTACAATCTGGTTTTTGGCACCAATTTGCTTTAACAGCACATAGTCCTGTTGGTTTACATCCCGAAGATTATGGGATTACTCCTAATTACAAAACCATCAGTTTTGCTAATAATGATGTGGACTTTACAGATTCAACAGGCATAGACCACAGCCAATTTAGTTTTGGTTTAAAAAAATCCCTATTTAATTTTATGCATGGTATTGGGTTTGAAATTCCACTACAAGATTGGTTTGATTTTAATGTACCAGAAACTACAATTCACCCAGATTTTATCTATAATTGTTTAGCTGAAGAAGTAACACCAACTATAAAACCAAGTGCTAAAATCACCTGGTTAGGTGGTTTACCTTTAGTGTCTGAATTTTCTAAATCGAAAAAAGGAAAAACTATAGATTACGTAGAATTTACGTTTCATGATGCTGTAGAAAGCTATCAAATTACATTAGAAAAAAATAAAGGACTTTGGCTTTTAGACACTTTAGAAGACCTTTCACCTCAAAATAAACCACAAACATTTAAGCAATTAAAAGCCAATTTTGAAACTCAATTTGAAGATTTTGAACTGTTTTGGTATTCTAAACCTATTGATATTTTGCGTGGATTTGGGTTGTTGGTTTTGTAATCTTTAAAATAATACCGCGTTTAAACAAAACACCTTGTAAGTCTTTCACCAAAAAACCAACTAACGTATCTTTGCAACCCATTTAAAATGGAAATTATGAAAGTCAATAAGATACACAATTATATAAAAGCCGTTTTAGACCACATGCCAACAGACTGGTTAAATCTAACAACGCATCGTTTAGATATTTACAATGAAAGCTTGGCTAAAACAGAGTTTTTAGATGAATTTCAAACGTTATTTAACAATAATAATGCTGAAGCATCAGCATTAAATGCATTACCAACTGCTTACGATTATATTAGATTAGGTCATCCTTTATCTTCTGTTTTAGAATGGGCAATTGCTAAAATACAAGATGTAAAATCAGAGAGTGTGATTAGTTTTTCGTCACAAACCGTACCTGTATTGTCTATTTTGAGAGCTAATTTATTCACGAATAAAAACACTCAAATTGTATATACCAATACCTTACCTAAATCTTTTAATGCAGACCTTATTAAACGAGTTTACGGTTATAATTTTGAACTTAAAAAAGTGGAACGTTTAGAAGATGTTGCAGCCTATGACGGAAGTACCATATTTATTTCAGAACACAACCAAATTGCTGCCATTGAACTTAATTCTAATATAGATTTCTACATTAATCTTTACCATCAATTGGGAAGTATTTTAATTGTTAATGGAGCGAAAAACGACCAGTATATTTCAGATATTCAACATGTAAGACGTCGTGAAACTATTGCTATGACGCCTTCTAATGCGCTATTGGCTTTAAATGCACTTACAGAACAAACTACATTTAAAGTAGAACAAACTAATCTTAAAGATAAAGCAACGGTTTTAAGCGAAATAAACACCATTACCAATTCGGCAACGCAAGCTGTTGTTGGTTCTAGTGGTTTATCTATTCAGTATGCCATAATGATGGGATTAATTCATTCCGCATTAGACAATCACAAAGGCAAAACAATTAAGTTTATTGTGCCAACCAATTGTTATGGTGGTACTAATGACCAAGCTAGACGTGTTGCTGCCTGTTTAGACCATGTAGATGTGGTAGATTTAGAAGTCGATGGCGACAATGATATGGTAAAAAGTATTGATGCTGTTTTAACTAAAGTGGCTGCAGAAGATGCTATTCCGTATATTATTGCAGAAATCCCAACCAATCCTCGTGTTGAAGTTCCGGATTTAGAAGCGCTTAAAAACGTTCTCAGTAAAAAACGAAAAACAGCTTCTGGAGAAACTGCTATTGACCCTGTTTTTATTTTAGACCAAACATTTTGTCCTAATGTTCACTTTTTAGGTGAAAATGATACGCTTTCTGTGGTAAGAACAATTTCTTATGTGAGTGGTTCTAAATTTCCAAGTGGAGGAAAATGTACAGCTGGTTATTGTGTTGCGAATAAAAAGGCCAAAGATTTAATGCCTAACATCGCTTTACATTTAGACCTTTGCGATAATGAAGCCACAGCACTTCAGTACGAGTTATTAGCAAAACAAATGCCGTCAATGAATCAAAGAATTGCGGATGCTTACACCAACACAAGAGCATTTGTTAATTTTATACATGAAAACTTATCAGGCGCAAAAATTAATTTTGTGTCAGAAGCACTCGCCGAACAAGGATTTACACCATCTGTGTTTTCTTTAGACTTGCCAACCAAAGGCGATACAGCTGAAGAAAAGGAAACCTATAAAAGAGCACTGAATCATAAATTAATTGATTTAATGATTACTAAAATTCCTGATGAGAGTAAATATTGCGTGAGTTACGGCCAACTAAAAGGTGTGTATTGGACCATACCAGCAACCTCAACACAAGGCACGACCAAAGAAGGTGATAAAGATTATATTGCAAGAGTTGCTTTATCGCCAGATATGGATTTAGAACTTCATAAGAAAGTGTTTTTAGAGTTTGTGCAAAGTATTTAATCCATTGTCAGTCTGAACGCAGTAGAAGACAATTTAAATTTTAGTTACATTGCATTTCGACTGTGCTCAATGTGACAATAGTGCTTTCAAATAATATATTAAATCATTTTGAAAACCGAATCGTCAGTTCGAGTGATTTTACTTTTTTGAAAAATTGTATCGAGAACCTTTAGGTTTACAAATGGTTCTCGATACATTTATTCATTTTGCGTTGCACTTCCAATGAATAAACACTCGAACTGACGACAAAATAAATAATCAAATTAAATACCTCAATACAGCATGGAAATATTAGAATGGATACAAAACTGGTTTAAAGACAACGCAGATGGAGACTGGGAAAAAGGAGATGTTATCCAAATAACCACTTTAGACAATCCATTAGGTTGGGATGTTGAAATAGACATCTCAAAAACCTCAATTGCTAATCTTGAAATAAAATGGGTTCTTAACGAGAATGGCAAACAAGATTGGTATGGTGTAAAAATTCAGAACCAACGTTTTAGAGCTGCAGGTGATGCTAGTAAATTAACTTATCTACTCAATTTATTTAGAGAAATGATTGAGAAGATTGAGAATGAGTAAAATTCTAAAATTAGTTTTTAATGCATAAATCAACCAATCAACCCTTTCACCTCATCAAAATCTAAACCACCATAATTACCAGAACTCATTAATAACAATGATTTATTATCAAAACTCTGAGAAAATAAGAAGTCTTTCAATTCTTCTGGATTGGTGTAAATAATTAAATCTTCGCGCTCAAAAGCATTAGCAATTTGGTCTTTGGAGACTTCTTCTAACTTTTTAATTTCAACAGCATGTGGCGAATAAAATACAACAGCTATATCTGCCGCATCTAAAGCGCCTTTGTATTCTTTAAGAAATTCCGCATTAAGACTACTATACGTGTGTAACTCTAAACAAGCTACTAAAGTTCTATTACCATATTGCTCTTTTACGGCTTTTGTTGTCGCTTTTACTTTACTTGGTGAATGCGCAAAATCCTTATAAGCTACGCTTGTATTAGATTCGGCAATCTTCTCTAAACGTTTACTTGCACCTTTAAAAGTTGAAATGGCTTCATAGAAATCATCTTCATCGATTCCCATATGTTGGCAAATCCACTTTGCTCCTGCTAAGTTATTTAGATTATGCGCACCGAACACTTCAATTGGCATTGGGCCTTCTGGAGTTTCTAATAGTGTTTCGCCATTTTCAACTGTATATTCTGGCGTTTGGTATGCAATTTTACGTAATTGATTTTCTGAAGCTTCCACTACTCGTTTTACCTCAGCATCTTCTTCGTTATAATTAATACTTCCACCTGTAACAATTGAATCTACAAAAATGCTAAACTGCTCTACATAATTTTCATAGGTAGGAAACACATTAATATGGTCCCAAGCAATACCACTTAGCAACGCAATATTGGGTTTATATAAATGAAATTTTGGTCGTCTGTCTATTGGCGAACTTAAATACTCATCTCCTTCTAAAACAATAAAATCATTGGTGTCAGTTAGTTTTACCATAACGTCAAATCCTTCTAGCTGCGCACCAACCATGTAATCAACATCTCTATCATGATAATGCAACACGTGTAAAATCATGGATGTAATGGTTGTTTTACCATGACTTCCACCTATAACAACACGTGTTTTGTGCTTAGATTGTTCGTATAAAAATTCTGGATAACTGTATATTCTTAAGCCTAACTCTTGCGCTTTCAGCAATTCAGGATTATCAGCTTTTGCATGCATTCCTAAAACAATAGCATCTAAAGAATCAGTGATTTTTTCAGGATACCAACCAAAAGTTTCTGGCAGTAATCCTTTAGCTTCTAATCTTGCTTTTGAAGGGTTAAAAATCTCATCATCACTACCTGTGACGTTATATCCTTTATTATGAAGTGCTATGGCTAAATTGTGCATTGCTGCACCTCCAATTGCTATAAAATGTACGTTCATTGTTACCTAAAATATGTACTGTAAAAATACTATAAGTTTTTTGAAATGAGAAGAACTTGCAAGTTTACCTCATCGTAAGATAGAATGAATTCTATAGTTGAAAAAAATAGAGTTTTTATAAAGAATATTAACCTCGTCTATGTATAAGATATGATTGTAATCTTATAATGAAAAAAGTGACCAACTAATGTTATAAAAACTCATATAAAATTGCGCTTCAACTATAAACAACCTAACATCGATGAACTATTTTTATGAAGCTAAAGTTCAGGGTTTAAAGCCAAACTATTAAACAGTTTTGCTTTTGTATTAAAGAACTTATTTTGAACTTCAATGGCTTTTAATTGTCCATCAATAAATTTTGATTCTCTTGAATTTACTAAAAACAAAGAACTTTCTCCTAGTTGAAATTTACGTTCTTCAGCCTGTAACATCAGCTCATAATCTGATACCATTTCGGTGGTAATTTCATTTTGTTTATTATAGGAATCTAACTCTTGTTTTAAGGCCCTTATTTTATTTTGAAGATTAACACGTGTAGCATCTCTTTCAAATTCCGTGTCTTGTAATTTTAATTTTGCCAATTTTAAATCTCCTCTTTCCTTTCTAAGAAACAATGGAAAACTCACATTTAACCCACTTTTGTACTCACCTGTATTAAAAGTCCTTGCCGTTTCTGGTGTTTCTGATAAAAAATTATATTCTACATTTATTTTTGGCAATAATTTATTTGCTTTTAATCGTGTATCAACTTCCAAACCTTGTAATTTATAATCTAAAGACATCATCTTTGGATGCGACTCTAAAAACGAAGTATCACTTTGTAATTGATTGATAGAAAAAGTAGCATCTACAATAGGTTCTGAATTCACATCTGGAATTATATTAGGCTGTAATTCTACCGGAATATTATTTTCTAACCATAAAAAATTAGACAATTCTAAAGCAGCCTTCATTAACTTTACTTTAGACTGTTCTAAGCCCAATTTTCTATTATTTACAGCAATGCGCGCCTCGGTTGCATCAATTTTTGCATTTTCGCCAACTTCTACTCCCTTTTTAACTCCTAAAAAACGTTGTTCTGCATTCTTTAAAATAGCCTCAAATAATAAGAATTCATTATAAGCTTTCAGCCATTTAAAATAAACCAGAGACGCTTCAAACAAAATATTATTAACGTATATATCTCGATCAACCTTAGCTTGTTCTCTAAATAATTTGGCCTGTTTTAATGAAGCCATTCTGTTATTAATCAGTAACCCTTGACCCAAAGGCACTGATAAACCTGCACTATACAGTCCATCATCTGGCACAAAGGCTTCTGGATTTAGATATTGTCCAGAATTTTCTTCGAAGGCAGCTTTTATTTCTATACCAAACCAAGTGGGAATTTTGAATGTACCGTTGAGCTTATCGTAATATTCGGTATTCTTAAATTTCTTACGGTTATAATCTACTTCAAATTTTGGATCAAAAGCACCTCGAGATTTTAATAATTTTGCTTGACTTTCATCAATAACTAATTGGGCTTGTTTTACAATAGGATGAAATTTCTTTACAAAACCAAGATATTCATCAAATCTTAAAACATTTGACAAATCATTGGTTTGAGCATAACCAATCACTCCAAAACTTAAAAATATAATTGCTATAATAAAACGCATTCCTTATTTCTTTTTAGAATTAGTTTGATTTTTTGGTTGATAATAATTAGGAGGAAAACCATTAAGTTTTCGCCATAACTCAAACCAAATAGGCACATCTTCTAGTAAGGCCATGGTATAAGCACCAGAACCTGCTCTAATCTCTTTAGGCCATTTATAGATTTCTTCATCTGGTGCCAAAAGCACTCTAAACTTACCATTGTCGCTTATAAAGTTCTCTATAGCCACCACTTTTGCGCCATAAGTACCATAGGTTATATCTGGCCAACCACTAAAAACTATTGCTGGCCAACCATCAAACTGTACACGTACTTTTTCTCCTATATTAATCAATGGTAAATCAATTGGCTCTACAAAAGTTTCTACTGCTAAATCTACTTTTGCTGGCATCATGCCAACGAGAGCCTCACCCTCTTTAAAAGTTTGGCCAACACCTCCTCGTATAGCTTTATTAACGTAGCCATCAAAAGGTGCTTTTATAAAACGTAAATCATTTCTTAGTTGATAATTGGAATACTGATTGTCTAATTTTGAAACTTGAGCCTCAGTATCAAATTGGCTAGATTGCGCTGTATACTTGTCACTCTGTGCTTTAGATATCTTATCTGCATAGGCTGCATTAACTCTAGATATTTCTACCTGTGCATTAATTACTTCATTTTTACTTGCTAATAATTTATTCTCTTGCGAGATTAATTTAGCTTCAGTTTCTTGTAGTTTTAAACGTTTGTCTTCAACATCTTTGGTTGCTTTAAAACCTTCAGCTTGCAATGTTACAGTTCTATCAAACTGCAGTTGGGCAATTTGCTTATTTGTTATTGCTGCTTCTAAATCTATACTATCGCTTTGTACTTTGTATCTAGATTGTATCAACTTATTTTTTGCTTGCTGTAATTTTAAATTGCGCTCATTAGACAATGCACTAATTTGTCGGTTTAGGGCTTTTACTTTTTCGCCATAAGAACTAACGGATTGGGCTTTTGCATTGCGTTGACTCGCTGTGCGCTCCACTAAATTAGGGTCAAAATACTCGCTTTTAATTTCAGAGATTTGCATAATGGTATCACCTTTAGACACAAAATCACCTTCGCGGACAAACCATTGCTCTATTCTACCTGGAATTGGTGATTGTATTGTTTGTGGTCTCTGATCTGGTGTTAATGTGGTTACATTTCCTCTGCTGGTGATATTCTGTGTCCAAGGCAAGAATAAAATGATAATACCAATAATTGCAAACACGAGTAAAAACCTATTAAAATGTTTATAATAACGCTCGTGAAAAACACGCTTACCAGATTTGTACTCACTGAGGTTAACCGATTTATTTAATTGATTATTTGATATATTTAACATGGTGAGTTCTTTTTTTAAATGATTTCGCCTTTTTTAAGCGTTACTACTTGTGTACAACTTTGCGTCCAATCGTTTGCTCTACTTACAACCACTAATGCCCAAGAATTACTTTTATTTGTTAAAAATGAAATGATTCTTTTTACCTCATGTGTTTCAAAATGATCTAAAGGATCTTCCAAAATCAGCACTTTTGGTTTACTCACAATAGCCCTTGCTAATACAATTTTCTTGGCTATAGTAAAGGATATTTGTCTGCCTTCAGGATATAAGATGGTATTTAACCCTTGAGGAGATTCTTTTACAAATTGAAACAAGCCAACGTTTTCAATTGCCCACATTAATTGCTCATCTGAAATATCTTTATTGCCAAATGTTATGTTTTCTCTTATGGTTCCTTCAAAAGGAGTTTCGTCTATTAAGGACATGCCCAAATTAGACCGATAATGATTTAAGTTAATATTACTTAGCATAAACTTATCTAGGTAAACTTTGCCTTTAGTAGGAGCTAGAACACCACCAATTAAGCGTAATAAACTAGATTTACCAGAGCCACTTTCGCCTTTTATAAGAAGCCTACTTTTTGGTTTAATAGTTAAGGAAACATTTTTAATTATTGCATCTTCTTTTTCTGGTACTTTATAAGTTACATTATCTAATTCTACGCTAAAATCGTCTTTAAACATTGGTTTTTCACCTTCTTGATTTTCTAAATCTTTATCTACAATCTGTCCCATTTTTTCTAATGAAGTCAGTACGTCATAAAAAGATTCTAACCCCAGAATCAACTTTTCTACAGATGCAATAACTAATAATATTATAATCTCTGCGGCAACAAATTGCCCAATATTCATTTCTTGGTTTAAAACCAGTAATCCTCCAATTAGCAATAGTCCTGCAGTTACTAAAACTTTAAAGCCAATCATTTGAATAAACTGAATAACTAGAATACTGAAATGGCTTTCTCTCGCAATTAAATATTTATTAACTAATTCGTCATTTTTATTTATGGCAAGTGTTGTTTTTCCAGATAGTTTAAAGCTTACAACAGCTCTCGCAACTTCTTGTATCCAATGAGCCACTTTGTACTTATGCTTAGATTCCATTAGGCTAGTTTCCATACCTTTTTGCGCGGTAAACTTAAATACAATGTAAATTAACAATAATAACAAAACACCAAAGGCAATAAAAAACGGATGATAAAATGAGAGTAGAATCAATGAAAAAACTATCTGTAATATTGCAGCTGGAATATCAACTAATATTTTAGATAATCCTTTCTGTATATTTAAAGTATCAAAAAAACGATTGGCTAACTCTGGTGGATAATTATTGCGTAACTCATTCATTTTCATTTTAGGAAAACGGTAAGTAAACTCAAAAGAAGCTCTAGTAAAAATGCGTTGTTGAATGGTTTCTATTATACGCATTTGCATTAGTTGAAGTATGCCAACAAAGGCTACTCCAATCGTTACCAAAACTACTAAAACAATCCATGATGTACTTACTTGCGCACTCTGCAAAAGATTAATTATTGCTTGAATACCCAATGGAAGCGTCAATGCTAAAATACCAGAAAAAATAGCGTAATAAACAACTTGTAATACATCTCTTTTCTCAAGTTTTAAAAGACCAACTAACCGTTGCCAAGGTGACATAATTTCTTTATTATTCATAATATCTAATTACTAATAGCATTAATGGTGAGTTCTTTAAAAAAGTCTGTAGGCGTAACATCGTAATTACAATCGGTTATTGAAATAAAGTGCTCTTTTAAAAAATGCTGATGTAATGCACCTTCAACTATAGTACTTGCTAAACTTAGCGCAAATTTATAGTTAGGATTGATGTTAATAATCATATCTCTTAAACGCTTAATAAGCCGTTTATAAACTACAAAATACCCTTCCTTATTTTCACTATCGACTTCCTTTGTTAAATACGATTTTGAATATTCGTTGATTATAATTCTGTTTAAAACCACTTCGTTTATATGAGAAAAAGTAACGTCCTCCTTAATTGTTTTAGTTACCACCTCAATAGCCTTAAATAATTGTTCTTTAGGATTAGGCATGTTAAATGTGGCAAAAACCAATTGGTATTCTACCCAAGCCCAATACCAAGATGTGAGATATAAAAGGAGTTTATGTTTGCTTTCAAAATAGCGATAAATAGAACTTTCATTAGAGCCTATTTTTACTCCTAATTTCTTAAATGTAAAACTATCAAAGCCTATGTCATCTATTAACAGAATACTATGTTCAATAATTCGTTTACCCAATTTTGAAGATTCTGGGTCTTTTAAATAGATTTTATCTGGAACCGAAATTTTTAAATTTGAAAGTAAATTTATCATTATTAATTATTTTGATTGCAAATATAATAGTATTACTATTAATTTTAAATAATTAACAAAAATTTATTACTTCAAAAAAACTGAAATAATTGACCTGTAATTAAAAAATATATTGATTTCTAGAGATTAGTAATCGTAGTCTTCTCCTCCTTAAACACCTCAATATTAGGCAATCCACTAATGGCTTTATTAATCCACTGTAATGCTTCCTGTTTATTGTTTTTGTGCTTATAAATTTGTGCTAACCTATAATAAGCCCATTCTTTTGGCACACCATCTTTTGTAGAATGATTTTCTAGGTACACTCTTAACATAGATTCGCCTTTATCTAACTGAATATTATAATCTGCGCAAACTTTACCTATTTGATAATGCATTGCATTTCTCTGGTGTTTGTCTTTTGCCTCTTCTAGATTCCCTATCGCTTTTTCTGGTTGCTCTTGTCCTTCATAGAAATTAGTTAACTTCTCATAACAGGTTACAGAACCTCCAACTTTAATGGCCAATCTGTAATATTTTTCGGCAAGCTCTGGTTCATCATCATACTCGTAAACATACCCTTTTGCCAAATAACCATCTACTTTAGACAATTCTTGTAATTGCTGTGCATAGTTTAAGGCTTTTGCATTACTTCCTCCCACAATTGCTGGTAATGACACATATAACTCCACCAAAGCCCAACGCGCTTCAATATGGTTTGGGTCTAAATGGGCAGCTTTTAAAAATGCGTCTTTTACATCGCCAATAATAGTCAACGCTTTTAGTTTACTTATACTTAAAGCCTTCATACCTAAAGCACCTCCATATTTATATTGATAATTGGCGTTTTCTGGTCGTTTTTGCTTCAATTTTTGATATTGCGCAATAGCATCATCCCATTTTTTTTGATGACCATAAGCGTCTCCCAAAACCTCAATAGCTTTTAAATCGTTTGGGTTAGATTTTAAAAACTGGGTCATTTCATTCTGTGCCTTTACAAATTCTTTCTTAGCAATAAACGATTCTGCATTCTCAATAGCGGTTTGTGCATAGCAAGCCGATGATAGCATTAATACAAATAGAATTCTTAGCATATAATTATGAAGCATTTAAACAAAAATACAATTTAATAACGTTTGGTATCCTCAACAAATTGTTAACTTCACTCACCAAAATAAACCTTACACTCATTTTGGCTGTTTTTGGAATGCCTTTTGAAGGTATTTTGGTAAAAATATAAAATTTCATGAAACTCTATATCTCTCTATTTATGCTCGTCTGTTTTGCTTCATTCTCTACTGCTCAAAATGATTTTGAAAATCAATGGAATGAAGTTAGCAAACTAGAAAACGAAGGACTAACAAAAAGTGCTTCAGAAGTAGCTGAAGACATTTACAAAAAAGCCACTAAAGCAGGAAACAGTCAGCAAAAGATTAAAGCTCTATTACACATAAGCAAATACCAATTAATTCTAGAAGAAGATGCGCAACTCACTATTGTAAATCGTTTTAAATCTGAAATTAAAGCCACTAAAAACCTAGTCACTAAACACCTTTTAGAAAATGTATTAGCCACAATGTATTGGCAATATTTTCAGCAAAATCGTTATAAATTCTACAATAGAACTAAAACCACAGAGAAGGTTAGTGATGATTTTAGAACATGGGATTTAGAAACTATTTTTAACGAAATCCATACCTACTACCAACGTTCACTAGAAAACGGAATTTTATTGCAACAAGAAGCTCTCGCTAACTATAGCATGTTGCTAAACGAAGCTGAAAACTCTAAAGACTATCGTCCTACTTTATTTGATTTGTTAAGTTATAATGCCTTAAGCTTCTATAAAACACCAGAAAGTAGCATCACACAACCTGCAGATAAATTCAGCATAGATAATGAAGATTTTATTGCAGATAGTGCCATTTTTATTAATGCAGAACTATCCTCTAACGATACGTTATCACTAGAACGTTATGCCCTAAAAATTTATAAGAATTTAATAAAATTCCATCGCCACAGCAAAGCAACAAAGGCTTTTGTTGATGTAGATATTGAACGTCTAAACTTTGTTAAAAAGCACGCTACATTTGCTAATGCAAACGATTTACTTGTAGAAACTTTAAAGTCAAAATCTATTGCATTAAAAGACTCCGATTTATCGACTTTATATGATTATGAAATTGCAACTGTCTATAAAAATGAAGGACAACAGTTTAATCATAGCCTCAAAGACGAAAGTGAGAACACTATAAAACAATGGAAATTAAAAGAAGCTATTTCCATTTGTAATTCTGCCATATCTAAATACCCAGAAAGTATTGGCGCACAAAAATGTGCTGTATTAATTGAAGAGATAGAACAACCGTATTTACAGTTTCAAGCAGAAGAATTTATTGGCATTAATTTACCATCAAAAATCTTAGTAAATTATAAAAACATTGAAGCATTAAATTTCAAAATTTATAAAGTTTCAAAAAAACAATTACAACGTTTTGAAAGCATCTACAGAGCTGATGAAAAGGATGCTTTTTTCAAAAAACTAACGGCAGTTGAAACCTTTTCTCGCCCGTTAAAAACCGAAAGCGATTTTCAACTGCATAGTACAGAAGTTGTTTTTCCAAATTTAGCAAATGGCTTATACGTTATAAAAGCAGAAACCAATAAAAGTGAAAAGGTTTTTGCTGCAGCACACATACAAGTTACAGATTTAGTTTTAGTAGAAAGTTATGAAAACGAAGACCATATATATCAAATAATAGATAGACATAATGGACAACCCAAAGTGGATGCTAAAGTAGAGGTTAGTTATATTATTAACAGTAATAACAACAGAAAAACCAAATCTTTTAATACCGACCGCTATGGTAAATTTAAGTTTAAAAAAGACGATAATTATTACAGAGACGTCGAAGTAAAAGTAAAATCCAAAGATGATACCGGCTATTTTGGTGACTATTACATTAATAGAAAATATAACAATGATAATGGCAACCACACACAATACCGAAATTTTTTATTTACAGATCGTAGTATTTACAGACCAGGACAAACTGTTTATTTTAAAGGTATAGCAACTAAATCTACTAACGGAAAAACAGAAGTCTCAGCAGATGAAGCCGCAAAAATTAGATTAAAAAATGTAAATGGCGAAGTGGTTAGTGAATTGCTACTAAAAACTAATGAATACGGTTCTGTACAAGGTGAATTTATTTTACCAAACGATGGCTTAACTGGTAACTTTACCATTGATATGTTTTCTAACAAATCGGCTTACGCCTACATATCAGTTGAAGAATACAAACGTCCAAAATTTAAACCAGAATTTCAACCTATTACCGAAACATTTAAAGTAAACGATAGCATTACGGTTAATGGCACTGCTGTTGCATTTGCAGGTAGTACTATTACAGATGCAAAAGTTGTGTATACGGTAAAACGAAATGTTCGTTTCCCTAATTGGTATTATTGGAGACGACCTTCTTATAACACAAATGCTCAAGAAATCACTTTTGGTGAAACTAAAACCAATGCCAAAGGCGAATTTGAAATTACGTTTAAAGCTTTGCCAGATGAAAGTGTTCCGCAAGAAAACCTTCCAGTATTTAATTATGAAGTTACTGCAGACATAACAGATATTAATGGCGAAACACGCTCTACTTCTACCATCATTAATGTAGGTTATCATGCCATGACATTAAATATTTCTGTACCTCAAAAAATTGATAAAAGCGATAAAGAAATTGAACTCGGTATTTATTCTCAAAATTTAAATGGTGGTTTTGCACCTGCAAAAGGTGAATTAAAAATATATAAACTTAATGCTCCAGACCGTGTTTTAAAAACCAGACCATGGGCAGCACCAGATTACCAAACCATTCCCGAATCAGAATTTAAAAACTTGTTTCCGCATGAAGCTTACGGTGATGAAAATCAATTAGCAAATTGGAAAAAAGGCAAAGAAGTTTTTAGCACATCTTTTGATACTGAAAAGAACAAAACAATAACCCTAAAAAAGTTAAACAAATGGACGTCTGGCCAATACATTATTGTGGCAGAAAGTAAAGACAAATTTGGGCAAAACGTAAAAGACCAAGTATTTACAAGCTTGTTCAGTGAAAAGGATAAAACCGTCGCAGACAACCAACTATATACTGCACAACTAGACAAAGACCGTTACACTACAAATTCTATTGCAAAATTAACTTTAGGTTCTGCTGCCAAAGGCATAACCGTTACTGTAGAAATTGAGAAGGACAATAAAATTATAATGACTCAATTAGTAGAACTTAATAATTCTAAAAAAACAATTAGCGTTCCGGTATTAGATAGTGACTTAGGTGGTTTTGCGATACACACATTTTTTTCAGCATTTAATGAGTTTAAAACTCAAAGTTTTAACGTTAGCGTACCTTATCCTGAGACTGATTTAGAAATTGAAACCACTACATTTAGAGATAAACTACAACCAGGACAAGACGAAACCTGGAGTTTTAAAATTAAAGGACCAAAAGGCGAAAAAGTAGCTGCGGAATTATTAGCAAGTATGTACGATGCGTCTTTAGATGAATTTAAAGGTCATAGCTGGAGTTTCAACCCAATTAGCAACCCTGTTTATTATGGTAGAATTTATAAAAACGCGCAACAGAGTTTTGGCAAAACCTATTTTAGGGTTTATAATAGTTTTGATACCACCAAGAGTTATCCATACCAAGGTTACGACCAATTAAATTGGTTTGGTTTTTATTTTGGTAATAATCGTTATTTGAGACGAGATTATGGCAACATGAAACGTATGGCTGCTCCTGAAGCAGCTATGATGGTTGAAGATAAAATTAGTATTGAAGAAGTGAGTGACAGCCTAAGTGGAGCAGTTGCTGGATACGAAACTACTACAAAAGGAGCCTATACAGGTACAGCTTCCAAAATGGAAACTGAAGAATTTTTTTTATCTGAGAAAAGAGATTCTCTTGAAACTAATTCCATAAGTTCAGACAATATCCAAATCAGAAAAAACCTCAACGAAACCGCTTTCTTTTTCCCACAATTACAAACCGACACAGAAGGTAATGTTAGTTTTAACTTTAAAGCTCCAGAAGCATTAACCAAATGGAAATTACAGTTATTAGCACATACCAAAACTTTAGAAAGTTCAATAAAACGATTAGAGACTGTTACACAAAAAGAGTTGATGGTTATACCAAATGCACCTCGTTTTTTAAGAGAAGGCGATAAAATTACAATAAGTACAAAAATTGCAAATCTTACTGAAAACAAATTGTCTGGTATTGCACAATTAGTATTAACAGATGCCGTTACAGGAGAAAATATTACTACAAACCTGCTCAATTCTTCCTCTTTAGGCAAGCTAGAAGGGGCTTTTTCTTTTGTTGTAAATGCCAAAGGGAACACACAAGTTTCTTGGGAGTTGAATATTCCAGAAAACCTTCAAGCAGTACAATATAAAGTCATTGCAAAAGCAGGCGATTTTAGTGATGGAGAGCAAAATGCTTTACCTGTTTTAAGCAACAGAATATTAGTGACGGAAACTATGCCAATGTGGATTCGTTCTAACCAAACAAAGACGTTTACTTTAGACAAGCTTAAGACTAATTCTTCTACAACATTAACCAACCATAAATTAACGTTAGAGATGACGTCTAATCCGGCTTGGTACGCTGTACAAGCGTTGCCTTATTTAATGGAATATCCATACGATTGTAATGAGCAAACATTTTCACGTTATTATGCCAATGCTTTAGCGCAACATATTGTACAATCTAACCCAAAAATTGAAGCGGTTTTTAACCAATGGAAATCTACAGACGCTCTATTATCTAACTTAGAAAAGAATCAAGAATTAAAATCTTTATTAATACAAGAAACGCCTTGGTTACGCGATGCGCAATCTGAAGCAGAACAGAAAAATCGTATTGCTTTATTATTCGACTTAAATAAAATGAATAATGAGTTACAGTCTGCCATGAGAAAATTAAAGAACAACCAACACAATTCTGGTGCTTGGCCTTGGTTTAATGGTGGACGCGATAATCGTTTTATTACGCAACATATTATTGCTGGTTTTGGCCATCTTAAGACACTAAATGTTATTACAACAAAGGACAACAACGAGACATCTCAAATGATTCAAAATGCTTTAAATTATTTAGATGCAGCATTTGTTCAAGAATATAAAGACATAAGAAAATACGATAAAGATGCAGATTTAAGCAAAGACCATTTGTCGTCAATGCAATTACATTATTTATACACACGAAGCTTTTATCCTGAAATTAAAACATCTAAAGAAGTTCAAAATATCTTAGATTATTACCAGTCTCAGATTCAAACCTATTGGTTAAAGCGTTCGTTATATGCCAAAGGTTTAATGGCTTTAGCGATGAACCGAATAAACGATACAGCAACAGCTGGTAAAATCGTTAAATCGTTAAAAGAGAATAGTATAACTTCAGACGAATTAGGTATGTATTGGAAAGCCAACACTAATTCTTGGAATTGGTACCAAGCGCCTATTGAAACACAAGCGTTAATGGTTGAAGTATTTTCTGAAGTTGGTACTATCATTCAGAGCGAAACGAAGAACGTCAACGACATTGATAATTTAAAAATTTGGTTACTAAAGAATAAACAAACCAACCGTTGGAAAACTACTAAAGCCACAACTGAAGCCGTATATGCCTTACTATTACAAGGTAGTGATTGGCTAAGTATTACAGACCAAGTGGCTGTAAAAGTTGGCAATGAAACTATATCTCCATCAACCTTAGATAATGTAACCGTTGAAGCCGGAACAGGTTATTATAAAACCTCTTGGAATGGTTCTGAAATTAAACCCGAACAAGCAGAAGTTACTATTACTAAAAAAGGAGAAGGCATTGCTTGGGGCGCTTTGTATTGGCAATATTTTGAAGACTTAGATAAAATAACCTCAGCAGAAACACCTTTAAAACTAAGTAAGAAACTCTTCTTAAAATCTAATACAGACAAAGGTGAAGAGATTACCGAAATTACAAAAGATTCAAAATTAAAAGTCGGTGATTTAGTCAGAGTTAGAATTGAACTGAGAACCGATAGAACCATGGAATTTGTGCATTTAAAAGACATGAGAGCTGCTGGATTTGAACCTGTAAATGTGTTATCGCAATACAAATGGCAAGATGGTTTAGGCTATTACGAAAGCACAAAAGATGCTGCTACAAATTTCTTTATGGACTATTTGCCAAAAGGAATTTACGTATTTGAATATGACCTAAGAGTAAACAACGCAGGTGATATGAGTAATGGTATAAGCACCATACAAAGTATGTATGCACCAGAGTTTAGTAGTCATAGTGAAGGTGTTCGTGTTAATGTTAACTAAAAACTCAACTGATCTTTAAAAATATAAGATTGTCTTCTGGAGATTTCTATTTCTTCTCCAGAATTCATTTCAATTTTAAGTTTGCCATTAAACCAAGATACTACTTTATTAACATGGTTAATATTAATAATTTGTTGACGGTTGGCTCTAAAAAACACATCTTGAGGTAGCTTCTCTTCTATTTGAGCAAGCGACTTATATATTAATGGTTTATTATTATCAAAAAAGACTCTGGTGTAATTCCCAACGATTTCAAAAAGTGATATGTCTTTAATTTTTACCAACCAACAGTTGTTACCATCTTTTATAAATATTTGCTTATCTAAACTTAAACCACCATTCTTTTTATTTGCATCCGTTTCTGTATTCTCTTTCTCTAATACCTTAGTTATAGAACTTGTAAATCGTTTTTGGCTTATAGGTTTTAACAAATAATCGAACGCATTATACTCAAAAGATTTGATAGCGTACTCGTCAAAAGCTGTTGTAAATATGGTAATTGGCACTTCATCTAACATTTCTAAAAGTTCAAAACCATCTTTTTCTGGCATATTGATATCTAAAAACAATAAATCTGGATTAGTTTTATTAATCAGTGCAAAACCATCATCTACATTTTCTGCTTCACCAATTAATTCTATTTCTTTATGTGCTTTAAAAAGCTCTTTTAACTCATTACGAGCTAAACGAGAATCTTCAACAATTACAGCTTTTAATGTCGTCATACTAAAGGCATTTTAATAGTAGCAATTACTTCTTTTTCTATCTCATTTAATGTAAAACTTGCATCTTTTCCGTATAATAATTCAAGACGTTTTTTAATGTTTTGTAATCCTAAATGCGTTGAATTATTACTTTTTTGAAGTGTTCCGGAGTTAGCAACTTTTATCTGTAATTGATTATTTTCAATAATCGTTGATAGTTTCACTATTCCACCGCTTTTTAAATTAGAGATTCCATGCTTAAGCGCATTTTCTACCAACATTTGAATAATCATTGGAGGAATTTGTATATTCAAAGTATCACTTTCAATATTGCTTTCAAATTTTAATCTATTTTCAAATTGAATTTTAGAAATTTCTACATAATTTTCTACCATCTCCAATTCATCTTCTAAGGCAATGGAATTTACTTCACTCTTTGTTAGGGAATACCTTAGAGTTTCAGACAGATTGGTTAACATTCCTCTAGCTTTATCAACATCCTCAAGCATTAATCCTCTGATATTATTTAAACTATTAAACATAAAATGAGGGTTAATTTGCCCTTTTAAAGTATTTAGCTGTGACTCTTTTAAATTAGTTTCTAATTGCAACTGCCTTAACTTAATGGTATTAATATAATACACTAGTTTTAACGTTAAAACTACAAATAACCAGACTACAAAATAAGCAAGAAAATGCGGCACATTTGTCAATTTCTGAACCAAGGTCAATTCAATTGGTCTTCCCATAAAATAATTAATAGGAATATTTAACATTGGCCAAAGCAAAACATGATAAATAACTTGCGTAAAAAGGACAACACCAATTAATTTATATACATCGGTTTTAGTGTAATTTCCTATATCAAAATATTTTTCGATATAAAACAATATTATAAATGAGAGAACAAAGCCCAAAAACCCACACAAAACACCTTCAATAAGAAGATAATTAACAAAATTGGCAGGAATATCTTTTGAATAAGAAATCTTATCTATTGTGAGCATTAATAATGCAAACAAAACCCAACCGATAAGATTTAGAATCCAATATTTATAATTAGTTAGTAATTTCAATTTTAATAAATTTAATTAATTTAATTTCACTGCAAGATATTAGATAATTGAAGTTTATTGCAATTGTAATTCATTTTCCATAGTGTTTTCTAATAATGCAATTTCTTTATCTGTTTTTTTATAAGCTAAATTACCCATAAATGCAACAATAGCAATATAAAGCACAACACCTATAGCACCTATAATATTAGACTCAAAATATGTTGTTGCAGATGGTATTAGTGTTAATATCCAAAACGCCATAAAGTACATTTCGTATTTTTTTCGTTTAGCCATATAACTTTTTAATTTTGAAATACTAGAAACCAACGATGTCTGTGTATAAGATTTTTGTTTTATATCTTTTATGGATAAAAATTTATCGATAAAAAATACTAAGCTTAAAACACCTATTAATAATAGCATAACATTAAAACTATTCTCTCTTGATTTATATGCAAGTACCAGTGATACTACAATTAAAATAATTGAAGATAGCTTTGCCATCTCAGCACCAACTAGTAATTTTTTAAACTTTGCTAATTGGGCCTGGAATGTGTCTTGTTTTTGTGAATTTAAATTTTTCATGATTGATGATTTTTTTGATTGACTTAATTGAATACGATTACAATTATAAACTCGACGATGGTTTTTACTAAATTGAACATAATACTGTTGTTTTTTGATTGATGAATACTATTCGTTTTTAATTGATAGTATAAATATATAACAGCAAACCAGTTTTAAAATTGAAAATATGACGAGTGGTAAATAGAATATGGTGAGCGGAAACCATTAGTTTAATACTAATAAAAAAGCCTCTTAAGATTAACTCTTAAAAGGCTTTTAACAAACTAGATTGATTGATTGGTTAACGTTTTCACTTTAAATGTTGTGCAAAGAAACCTAACATAGCCTTGTATAATTCTACTCTATTTTCCTCATGAGAAAAACCGTGTCCTTCATCGTATTTTACCATATAAGGGACATCGATTCCTCTTGCTCTCATACTTTTTACAACTTGATCAGACTCATCTATATTTACTCTAGGATCATTGGCTCCTTGAATTACAAAAAGAGGTTTTGTTATTTTATCTACATGTAATGCTGGTGACACCTCTTTCATAATTTTTTGGTCAGCTTCATCTTCAGAATTATACCATTGCTCATTAAACTGCGCCATGTAAGGTTTCCAGTATTCTGGGAAAGACTCAAAGAATGTAAACAGGTTACTAACACCTACGTAATCAATACCACAAGTATATAAATCTGGTGTTTTAACAAGACTTCCTAAAGTCGCTAAACCTCCATAACTTGCACCATAGATGGCTACTTTTTCATTATCAATAAAATCTAAAGTTTTAGCATAAGCAACAGCATCTTCTAAATCATTAAGCATCTTTCTACCTATTTGCTTGTTTCCTGCTAAGAAGAAATCTTTTCCATAACCACCAGAACCTCTGTAATTCACTTGTAATGTTGCATAACCTCTACTTGCAAATAATTGTGTTTCTGGATTAAAACCCCAATAATCTCTTACACCATACGGTCCACCATGCGGATTTACAATTAAAGGTACACGTTCACCTTTTTTAATATTATTTGGTATTGTGATGTAACCGTAAACTTTTAATCCATCTCTGGTTGTGAAATCAATAGGTCTCATTTCTGCCATATCTTCTTCATGCAACTGAGGCATTAAATCTAATATTTTAGTAAATTCATCTTTCTTAACATCGTATGTATAGTACGTTCCGTAAAGCTTATCTGTTTGTAAGATGATTAAGTATTTATCTTCATCTTCTGTTTTGTCTACAATAGAATATACTTTGTCTCCAAATTCTTTTTTAAACTTTTTATCTAATTTTTTAAAATATTTACTCACTGGTATTACATGTGTTTTCTCACCTGTATAGTAATAATAATCCACTTCGTAATCTCTCTTTTTAGATCGGCTTAATCCGCCAACATCAAATGTATCGTTGCTATAAACCTTTTCTATAATTTCTTTTTTAGCTAAATCGTAAAGTACGAGCTCGCTTGTATTACTTTCTAAATTTGTTAATACATAAGCATCATGCTTATATGGTGTATTGTAATTAAATGCTACTATAGAAAAAGAGTCTTGCCAATTGGTTGTTACAATTTCATTAAACGGTTGATCTACACCTGTTCTGTAATATAAAACATATTCTACGCCATTTTGCTGTTTTGTGTAACCTCTTAATTCTCCATCCTTATCAAATTCGTAACCAGCAATTGGTGATGACGCATCTTTGTTCTCAAACAATTTTTCCATTTCGCCTGTAACTATATTTAATTTATAAGGCTCAAATATTTGCTTGTTGTCCTTATTCATCATTATAATAACATGATCTGGTTGATCATTTAAAAGATTAGAAAAGTTAACTTTTACATCTTCAAAAGGTGTTAAAGCTTTTGGGTTACTTCCATCTAAGTTAGCAGCAAAAAGCTGATAGTTTTCATTACCTCCATTATCTTTTATGTAAACTAATCTGTTGTCATTAGCCCAACCATAACCTCTAATAAGCTCTTCTCCTTCTTTAATAGCTAAAGTTACTTTTTCAGTTTTAGTATCTTTAACATAAACATGATTTTTGCCGTTTTCGTCCTTTTCTCTAAATGAAAAATAATTCCCTTTTGGTGAAAATTGAAATGAACTTTTTGTAGGATCGGCAAAATAATCTTCTGCAGAATATTTGTAAGTCCCGTTATCGAAAGCCGCTAACTTATCTAGGGCTTCTTTAGATGACGGTAAAGACACATCGCCTGGTTTTGTTTTTACAGTTTTAGATAAATTTAATGGCAATTCCATACCGCCTTGAAAAAAAGTACCGTTTATAGTTTCATTTTCTAACTCACCAACATATTTAATTCCTCCTTGAGTAAAAGCAATTGTTAATTGGTTGTCTTCAAACACTGTTTTATCCATTGGAATTCCCGTAGCTCCTTGGCTTGGACTGTCCATAGTAGAAGACAATTCACCATTATCATTTTTTACATCGAATATTAAAGGAATTTCTTGACCTTGAACATTTAAACTTCCTTTCCAAGATCCTGATATATCTTGAGCAAATGTGCTAATTGAAAATACTAATGCTATAATGCTTAGTACTAAACTTGAATTTGATTTTGTTTTTTTCATGATGATTAATTTAATTTGATTTACAGTTTAGAATGTTACTTCATCAGTAAGCGATTCTATAAAAATGTTACACTTATTTCTGTAAATATAAATTTGAAATAATCTCAATCCATTGAAAATATGACGAATGGTAATTTGAATATGCTAAACGGAAGTTTAACCTATTCCCTAAATTTTAAGAAAAATATGACTAATAATTAATCTTATTCTGGTGGATATTCAGCAAAAACCTTCTCTACTAATTTAGCAAATATAGCTTCACGTTTTTCTGGAGAAGCGTTAGCATTATAATTGCTTTCGCTTACAGCTTGCCAAAATAACCCTGTTTTAGTTTCATCTACAAAATCGATAATAATTTCTCTAGTCTGCTGATTCTGACCTACAGGAATACCTACCGAAACGCCTCCAAAACCGCGTCCTCCTCCACCTCCAACGCCAACACCAACAGAACTATTACTTCGGTTAGTAACTTGTTGACTTTGAATATCGATATAAAAGTCAGGAGTATCAGAGCGCGATAAACCTATTGTTTTAAGTTTAGCATCTATCGCTCTTTTTAAGCGCTTAGTGTCTAATTCGCTTAAACCAGTTTCCATATCATCAAAGTAATTATAGCTTTTGTAGCTACTAAAATCAGTAGACTTCTCATAGTCGTAGGTTACTATAGTTCCGCAAGACGCTACAAGAAAGGCTAAGAATAACACTTTTAAATTCTTCATCTTTTTTCTTTTAAAGATATTAAATATTTAAAAGCTAGAAGACTATTTTAACTCTTCTTCATTAGGCTCCACTGCTTTTGTTAAAGAAGATGAAATAATACCTGTAGGAATTGCCACAACACCTAAACCAATTAGTAACATAAAAAAAGTAAAGATTCTACCACCAACAGTAATTGGGTACACATCACCATAACCAACTGTTGTTAAAGTAACAATAGACCACCAAAGGCTAGAAAATATAGAAGAAAAATGTTCTGGTTGTGCTTCGTTCTCAAAATAATAAATTCCAACTGCAGCAAAATATATAAGCATAATAGTAATTATCATAAACAAGATAATTTGCTCTTTTGCTAATACCATTGCATTTGCAAAATGATGCATCGCCTTATTATAGCGAACCAGTTTAAACAACCTAAATAACCGAAACATTCGCAATAATCGCAAGGACCTTAAGTCTATACCAAAAGAAAGATAAAAAGGTAAAATTGCAAGAAAGTCTACTAAACCAAAAAAACTAAAAATAAATTTTAGCTTTTTATCCGCAACATAAATACGTGCCAAATATTCAAAAGTAAAAATAACAACACAAAATGCCTCAATTGCATTTAAAACTACTCTTGTTTGCGGTTTTAAATCTGGTAAGGTTTCTATAGAAAACGTAATTACAGAAAGTATAATTAAGAATTGTATAAAATAAGCAAAACGCCTACTTCGTTTATTATCATTTAATTCTACAAGATTTTTTAGGTAAGCTTTCATATTAAAGATTAGCTATTAATCATTTAACATCTTCCATAATTTATCCTTCAATTCAGTTAACCCTTGTTGCGCTACAGATGAAATAAACATATAATCAGCTTCTAAATCTTTATCTAAAACTTTAGATATTTCAGATTTTAATTCATCATCTAACATATCGGATTTTGAAACTACAACAAAACGTTCCTTATCTAACATTTCAGGGTTGTAACGCCTTAATTCGTCAACCAAAATCTCATATTGCTCAACAATATCTTTTGCATCTGCAGGTATTAAAAACAAGAGAATAGAATTACGTTCTATGTGTCTTAAAAAGTAATACCCTAAACCTTTACCTTCTGCTGCACCTTCAATAATACCAGGAATATCTGCCATTACAAACGACTGAAAATCGCGATACTCCACAATACCCAAATTGGGTTTTAAGGTCGTAAATTCATAATCTGCAATTTTTGGTTTTGCGGACGTTAAAACAGATAATAGTGTTGATTTCCCTGCATTAGGGAATCCTACTAAACCAACATCTGCTAAAACTTTTAGTTCTAAGGTGATATCTTTTTCCTCTAATGGAATTCCAGGTTGTGCATAACGAGGTGTTTGGTTAACTGAGCTTTTAAAATGCCAGTTACCTCGTCCACCCATTCCGCCTTCTACAACAATTCTTTCCTCACCATCTTCGGTGATTTCAAATAAGATTTTATCGGTTTCAGAATCGCGTACAACGGTTCCTAAAGGTACATCAACGTACATATCTTCACCATCAGCACCTGTACTTCTACCAGAACTTCCATGTGCACCATGGCCTGCTCTAATATGTCGTTTAAATTTTAAGTGAATTAATGTCCATAGATTAGAGTTGCCACGTAAAATTACATGACCTCCTCGTCCACCATCTCCTCCATCTGGTCCACCTTTTGCAATATATTTCTCGCGATGTAAATGCGAAGACCCTTTACCTCCATTACCAGAAGTAACGTGCATTTTTACGTAATCAACAAAATTTCCTTCAGTCATTTGATGGGTTTAAAAGTTTAATTATTTAATTGTTTTTGAGATAAACCCTTTAAACGATTTTACAGTTTATCAATAACAGTACTTAAACGCACTGTAATCTCTTCAATACTGCCAACACCGTCAACACCAAAATATTTATTTTGATCAGCGTAGTAATCTTTTAAAATAGCAGTTTTATTATAATATTCTTTAATTCGGTTTCTAATAATACTTTCGTCAGCATCATCAGCTCTACCACTAGTTTTTCCTCGTTCTAATAAACGACCAACCAATACCTCATCATCAACCTCTAAAGCAACCATGGCATCAATTTGAGAGTCTTTACTATCCATTAATTCATCTAATGCTTTAGCTTGTGCATTTGTTCTTGGAAAACCATCAAAAATAAAACCGTTGGCATCGGCATTTTTCTCAACTTCTTTATTTAACATATCAATGGTAACTTGATCAGGTACTAATTCTCCTTTATCCATATAAGACTTAGCTAACATACCCAAGGCTGTTTCGTTTTTTATATTATACCTAAAAACATCACCTGTTGATATATGAATTAAATCGTATTTCTCTTTTAAGAAATTAGCCTGTGTTCCTTTACCTGCGCCTGGAGGGCCAAATAGCACTATGTTTGTCATGTGTTGTGTTGTTTTTAATTGATATACGTCTGGTAAGTCTCTTCCTAACCCATCATAATCTAAGCCATAGCCTACGATAAATTTATTAGGAATTTCCATACCTACATAATGAAGTTTAAAATCTTTGTCATAAGCTTCAGGTTTATAAAACAAGGTTGCAATTATTAGTTGCTTAACATTTTCATTTTTAAAAATACGATGTACCTCTTCTAATGTATTACCCGAATCTATAATATCCTCTAAAATAACTACAGTTCTACCAGTTAAGTCTTGCGTTAACCCTATTAAACGTTGAATATCTTCTGTGGATTTAACACCTTCATAAGATGCTAATTTAATAAAAGTGACCTCGCAAGGCTTTGGATATTTCTTTACAAAATCGCTCACCAACATAAATGAGCCGTTTAAAATCCCTATAAATACAGGTACTTCATCACCTAAATCTGTGGCAATTCCATCTACCATTTTTTGAACAGCAGCGTTTATTTCTTGTTCAGATATAAAAGGTTTGAAGTATAAGTCGTGAAGCTTTATCAAAACGTAATTATTTTAGAATCGCAAAGATACATATTTGATTGCTGTTTAAAGGATTTTTGATTTAGGAATTTAGAACTATGTCTCAATTTTAGCGTATTTTTGCCTTTGAAAATACAAAATTTTAACCCTAATAACCTTCCATTTTAATGGAAACAACATAAACTAATGAATTATTTTTCTTCAAATTTTAAACTTGGAATTCTCGGAGGTGGACAACTTGGTAAAATGATGTTGTACGACACTCGTAAATTTGATATCTATACTTGTGTGTTAGACCCAAGTGCTGAAGCGCCATCTAGATTGGCTTGTGACGAATTTAGCGTTGGTGATTTATTAGATTATGATACTGTTGTTAATTTTGGAAAAAAAGTTGATGTCTTAACTTTTGAAATTGAAAATGTTAATGTTGATGCTTTAGAAACACTTGAAAAAGAAGGTGTAAAAGTATATCCTTCTTCAAAAACCTTAAGAATTATTCAAAATAAAGCAACTCAAAAATTGTTTTATCACGATCACCATATTCCGACAGCAGATTTTTCTAGATTTGCTTACACTTCAGAAATAGATGAAGCTGTACATAACGGAGGATTAAGTTATCCCTTTGTATGGAAAAGTGCACGATTTGGCTATGATGGCACAGGTGTACAAGTAGTAAGAAGTGAAAGAGATTTGGTTCATTTACCAAATGTAGAATGTATTGCAGAAAAATTGATTCCATTTAAAAACGAATTAGCTGTTATTGTAGCGCGTAATGAAAAAGGAAACTTAACAACGTACCCTGTAGTTGAAATGGAATTTCACCCTGAAGCAAACCAGGTTGAGTATGTTATTTGTCCGGCAAGAATACCCGATGCTATTGCAAAAAAAGCAGAAGCGGTTGCTCTTAAAACTGCAGAAGCATTTAAACATGTTGGTTTATTGGCTGTAGAAATGTTTCAGACTAAAGACGATGAAATTCTTGTTAATGAAGTAGCTCCAAGACCTCATAATTCTGGTCATTATAGTATAGAAGGCAGTTACACATCGCAGTTTGAACAACAAATTCGATGCATCTTTGGTTTGCCTCTTGGTAACACAGAAAGTAAAGTGGCTGGCGTTATGGTTAACCTTGTTGGTGCAGAAGGCCACACCGGAAATGTAGTATATAAAAACATTGAAAACATCTTAGCCTTAGATGGTGTTACACCACATATTTACGGCAAAAAACAAACAAGACCATTCCGCAAAATGGGACATGTAACTATAGTAAATAAAGACATTTCAGTTGCAAGAGCCATTGCAGAAAAGGTAAAACAAACAATCGAAGTAATTAGTGAATAACTATGAGTAAAGTTGGAATTATAATGGGAAGTAAAAGCGATTTGCCTGTAATGCAAGACGCAATAGATATTTTAAAAGAATTTAATATTGATATTGAAGTCGATATTGTTTCGGCACACAGAACACCCGAAAAATTATTCGATTATAGTAAAAACGCACACACTAGAGGCATCCAAGTTATAATTGCTGGTGCAGGTGGTGCAGCACATTTACCAGGTATGGTAGCATCTTTATCGCCTTTACCAATTATTGGAGTGCCTGTAAAGAGTAGCAATTCTATAGACGGTTGGGATTCTGTACTCTCAATTTTACAAATGCCAGGAGGTGTACCTGTTGCCACTGTTGCCTTAAATGGCGCAAAAAATGCAGGGATTTTAGCTGCACAAATTATAGGTAGTTCTGATAAAACCGTACTGAATAAAATAATAGAATATAAAGAAGGCTTAAAAGCAAAGGTTTATGATTCTGCAAAGGACTTGTAAAAAAAGCCTCAACTTTCGTTAAGGCTTTTTAGCTATTAATCAAATCTTAGAAAAATAATTATCGTTCTAAAGATTTTGCAAAGATAAAGCTAACGACAGTATTTTATGTCTTAACGTTTAGTTAAAAATCAGACTGTCAATTATTTAAATAGAAAAACAATACCATGACAATTCTTAATAAACCATTCAATACACCATATAATACCGCTCCATTTTCTAAAATTAAAACAGAAGATTATCTACCTGCTTTTAAAGAAGGTATTAAAAATGCTAAAGCAGAGATAGATGCTATCACCAATAACAGTGATACGCCAACTTTTAAAAACACCATTGAAGCCTTAGATTATTCTGGTGAAGAATTGGATCGTTTATCTAGTATTTTCTTTAACTTAAATTCTGCTGAAACTAACGACGAGATTCAGAAAATAGCCCAAGAAGTTTCACCTTTACTTTCAGAATTTAGTAATGATATTACTTTAAACGAAGATTTATTTAAGCGTGTAAAAGCGGTTTACGATTCTAAATCTACTTTAGAGTTAACAACAGAGCAAGAAACACTTCTGGATAAAAAATATAAAGGGTTCTCTAGAAATGGTGCTAATTTACCTGAAGACAAAAAGGAAAAACTAAGAGCAATTGACAAAGAATTAAGTCAATTAAAATTAAAATTTGGAGAGCATATTTTAGCTGAAACTAATAAGTTTGAAATGCATCTTACTAACGAAGATGATTTGGCTGGTTTACCAGATGGCGCAAAAGAAGCTGCTAAACAATTAGCAGAAAGCAAAGACAAAGACGGTTGGTTAATTACGTTAGATTACCCAAGTTATATTCCGTTTATGACTTATGCAGACAATAGAGCATTACGTGAAGAACTATCTAAAGCTTTTGGTAGAAAAGGATTTCAGAATGATGAATTAGACAATCAAGATATTGTTCTTAAAATTGCAAAGCTTCGTTTTGAGCGTGCTCAATTATTAGGTTATAAGTCTCACGCACATTTTGTTTTAGAAGAACGCATGGCGCAAACGCCAGAAAAAGTAACCTCTTTTTTAAATGAATTACTAGATAAAGCAAAGCCAGCTGCAAAGGAAGAATTTAAAAAACTTGAAGATTTTGCTAAAGATTTAGATGGTATAGACCAATTACAAAAATGGGATTCTGGTTATTATTCTGAAAAGTTGAAACAAAAATTATTCGACTTAGATGATGAGCAGCTGAAGCCTTATTTCAAATTAGAGAACGTAATCAATGGTGCTTTTACAGTTGCTAACAAATTATTCGGGTTACAGTTTGAAGAAATTGATACCATAGATAAATATCACGAAGATGTTTTAACCTATAAAGTTACAGATGCAGAAGACGAATTAGTGTCTATTTTCTATGCTGACTTTTTTCCTAGAGCAGGCAAACGTAATGGTGCTTGGATGACCTCTTACAAACCGCAAATGATTAAAAATGGTGTAAACGAAAGACCACACATTTCTAACGTTTGTAATTTTACCAAACCAACAAAAAGCAAACCTTCTTTACTAACATTTAATGAAGTAACAACCTTGTTTCATGAGTTTGGCCATGGACTTCATGGCATGTTAGCCAACACTACATATCCTAGCCTTTCTGGCACAAGTGTTTTTTGGGATTTTGTAGAATTACCAAGTCAGATACTAGAAAATTGGTGTTACCAAAAAGAAGCCTTAGAGTTATTTGCTACGCATTATGAAACAGGTGAAGTTATTCCGATGGAATTAATCGATAAAATTACAGCATCATCAACGTTTCATGAAGGTATGCAAACCTTACGTCAAATTAGTTTTGGCTTATTAGACATGTCTTGGCATGGCATTGACCCTTCAGATATAACAGATGTCAAATCTCATGAAGTTGAAGCTTTTGGAGATACGAGTTTATATCCAGATGTGGCTGAAAATTGTATGAGTACATCCTTCTCGCATATTTTTCAAGGTGGTTATTCTTCTGGATATTACAGTTACAAATGGGCAGAAGTTTTAGATGCTGATGCTTTTGAATATTTTAAAGAAGAAGGTATTTTTAATAAAACCGTAGCTAACAAATTTAAAACCTTTGTACTCTCACAAGGTGGCACAGAAAACCCAATGACCTTGTACAAGAAGTTTAGAGGACAAGAACCTAAACCAGAAGCGTTATTAAGACGTGCAGGATTGTTGAAATAAAAAAAAATCAAAGAGAGCCGATATCAAGCTCTCTTTTTACACAAATAAACTTTCAATAATTACTGAAAGTTTAAAAATTATTATATATTTGCTGTATGGAATATTTAGAAGCAAAAGAAAAATTTATTAGTACTTGGGGAAGTTTAGGCTCACTTTGGGGCATAAACAAAGCCATGGCACAGATACAAGCGTTACTATTTATTTCTACAAAACCGTTGTCTATGGAAGACATAATGGAAGAACTTAAAATTTCTCGTGGCAATACCAGCATGAATTTAAGACAGCTTATGGATTGGGGAATTGTAACAAAAGTATTAGTTTCTGGCGAAAGAAAAGAATTTTTCACTACCGAAAAAGACGTACAAGAATTGGCGCGTATTGTAGCTAAAGAACGAAGTAGAAGAGAAATAAGACCGGTTATTAAAGTTTTAGAAGACGTTTCCTCTATAAAAGATGATGGTACAGAAAAATCAAAGGAACTTATTAAACAAACAAAAGCCTTACATCAACTTACTTTAGATTTAGATACATTAATGAATAAAATGGTAAATCAAAAGCAAAATTGGTTAACTAAGTCAGTTTTAAAACTGATGAAATAGTTAATCTATTTTTTTAAATCAAACTTTCAATTTTTTCTGAAAGTTTAAAATAAATAAAAATTATGAAAACACTACCAAACCAAACCCTACTATACGATAAAGATTGTCCATTATGTAACGTCTATACAAGTGGATTTATAAAAGCAAAAATGCTAGATAATAATGGTAGAAAAGCCTATTGTGATTTAACCTACGAAGAGCAAAACTTTATCGACTTAAAGCGTGCCACAAACGAAATTGCCCTTTTTGACAACAAAAACAAAACCGTAATATATGGTATTGATAGTTTACTAAAAGTCATCGGTAATTCAATGCCATGGGTGGAAAAAATAGGAAATTTAAAACCTATTAAATTCGGATTAAAAAAGTTGTATTCTTTTATATCTTATAATAGAAAAGTCATAATTCCGAGTAAAGAAGACCAAACGCAAACACTACAATGTGTGCCAGATTTCAACTACAAATACAGATACATTTACATTTTGTTTGCAACACTGATAACGAGTATAGTTCTCTTCAAATTCGGTAAATTATTAAATATCATTCCCGAATCTAATATTTATAGAGAATACCTAATGGCTTTAGGGCAAATTGGATTTCAATTTTTATTTATTTCAAAATTAAAGTTTGAAAAACAACTCAATTACTTCGGTAATTTAATGACCATTTCTTTAATGGGAAGCTTAATTTTAATTCCTGTATTAATTCTAAACTCAATGATTGACATACCAGAACTAGTACTACTCTTTTGGTTCGGGCTCACGGTAATGATTATGTTATTTGAACATATAAAACGTATTAAGCTGTTAGAATTACCAATGGTATTAACAGCAACTTGGATATTGTATCGACTACTCGTTTTACTTCTAATTTTATTTTTATAATATGAAAACTATAATTATAGCAGGTGGCACCGGATTTTTAGGTCAGGTTTTAGAATCGTATTTTTCTAAAAAAAGATATCGTATAAAAATCTTAACCCGAAAGCCAACACAACCAAATCATATCTATTGGAATGCAAATGGGTTAGACAAATGGATTAACGCACTTGAAGGCGCAGATATTCTAATAAACCTTACAGGCAAATCTGTAGATTGTAGATATACAGAGGCTAACAAAAAATTAATTCATGATTCACGTGTAGATTCTACGCATGTTTTAGGCTTAGCCATTAATCTTTGTGAATGTCCACCGAAAACATGGTTCAATTCTTCTACCGCGACTATCTATAGAGATTCCACAAATAAAGAAATGACCGAAAAATTTGGAGAAATTGGTGATGATTTCTCAATGAATATCGCCAAATCATGGGAAAAAGCCTTTTTTTCTATAATCAATCCTAAAACTAGAAAAATATCCTTAAGAACATCAATTGTAATGGGTAAACATGGAGGAGCTACTGAACCTTTAAAAAAACTAGTTCAATTTGGTTTAGGTGGAAAACAGGGATCTGGAAATCAAAAAGTCAGTTGGATTCATGAAACCGATTTTGCCAGAGCAATAGAGTTTCTTATTGAACATAAAGACCTTAAAGGAAACTTTAATCTTGCGGTACCAAAACCAACAAACAATAAAACTTTAATGAAATCTTTAAGAAATGTAATGAACGTTCCGTTTGGAATCAATCATCCAAAATGGCTAATAAAACTAGGAGCTAGACTTATCGGAACAGAACCTGAATTAGTCTTAAAAAGCAGAAATGTAATACCAGAACGATTGGTTAAAAATGGTTTCCAATTCTCACATACAGACATTAAAATTGCGTTACAAAACTTATTAAAATAGTATTATATGACATTCTTATCAGCCTATTGGGAAAACCTAATTCTCATTAACTACCAAATTGACCCAAACATTTTAAAGCCTTTTGTACCCAAAGGAACGCAACTAGACAGTTTTCATGGAAAATACTATGTTAGTATAGTTGGTTTTATGTTTAAAAACACACGAGTTTTAGGCTTTAAACTTCCCTACCATATTAATTTTGAAGAAGTCAATCTAAGATTCTATGTAAAACATAACAACAAAAGAGGTGTAGTTTTTATAAAAGAAATTGTACCAAAACCTCTAATCACTTTGGTGGCAAATTCAATTTATCACGAGCATTACCAAACAAATAAAATGAAACATCGCTGGCTAGAAAGTGAGAAGCACAATGAATTTCAATACCAATGGAAACTCAACCAACAATGGCAATCTTTTTCAGTTAAAACAGAAAAACACACCTCAACCATTAAGGAAAACACAGAAGAACAATTTATTACAGAACATTATTTTGGATACACCAAACACAAAAATAACACCTTTGAGTATGAAGTGGTACATCCAACTTGGCAACAATTAAGAGTTATCGATGTTGATATCAATATTAATTTTGAAACTAATTATGGTGAACGTTTTAAAATTCTTCAAACTCTAAATCCATCTTCAGTAATTTTAGCAAAAGGCTCAGCGGTTTCAGTAAAGAACAAAAGAAACATAACGTAATAGTTAGATTTGAAAGAATTTCTGAATTTTCAAATTTTTTAAACTATTTTTGACGTAGCAATGAAATTGAACAATGCCCAAGCATCAAATAGACCCAAATAATTGGGTAAAACTTTATTCAGATTACCTCTTCAATTACACGATTACACGAGTAAATGATAGAGAAGTCGCACAAGATTTAATTTCTGAGACCTTTTTAGCAGGACTAAAATCTATGGCTAATTTTAAGGGTGAAGCAAGCGAACGAACTTGGCTGATTTCAATTTTAAAACGTAAAATCATTGATTATTATCGAAAAATAAATTCTAACAAAGGCAAAGCCGAAGTGAGAATGGGTTATATAAACAGTGAGGAAGATGGAGGTGATTGGCTAGAAGAACGTGTAGCAGACCCTTTTGATAAAACTGCTGAAGATTCCATGGTTAATTCTGAACTAGGAGATGCTATATACGACTGTCTAGATAAATTACCAGAAAAACAAGCTGATGTTTTTAAAATGAAAACCATTTTAGGATACGATACAGAAACTATTTGTAATGAATTAGATATTACTGCGTCTAATCTTTGGGTAATTATCCATAGAGCCAGAACTGCACTAGCAGATTGCATGGAAGAAAATTGGTTTTAAATAATAACAAATCCTTTGTAATTGAAAGGTTTAAAAAGAATGAAAAAAAGTTTTCTATTTATTAGCTGTGATGAAGCTCAACATATTTGTGATAAAGCACAATATGGAGAAGCTTCTTCTTGGGAACGCTTTAAATTAAACATACGTTTGGCGTATTGCCATATTACAAAGAGCTATTCTGTTAAAAACACTAAACTTACAGAGAGTTTAGAAAAAGCAGACGTAAAATGCTTAAAAGCTGAGGAACGCAAAAAAATTGAAAATCAATTTAAAGAAGAATTAGCCAAGCAACAACAAAATAATTAACCACACAATGGGTAAACTCTCCACCCAAAACGCACTATAGTATTTAGCCTGGTTTTTATTAGAAAACAGTAATAAAACAAGTGTAATTAAAGCAATTGTAATTGTAGAAAACAATATTTTATCAGTCAATTCATCTTTAAAATAATCTAACAACACAAATAGCATCAAAAGTAAAACACCAATAATCTTGGTTTTTTTTATGCCAATTTTTTGTGGAATGGTTGCTAACTTTAAGCTATCATAAATTAAATCTCTAATTTCAAATGGTAACATTAAAACTAATACAAAATAAAACCTCTGTATTACCATAATCACAACATCGGCATTAAGTGACATTTTATTATTTATTACTGGTAAAAACACCGAAGTAAAGGCCCAAACCATAGCAATAACGTAAACTTTTAATCCTCCAATTTGTCGTAGATTTTTATGACTATCCATTAAAAAATTTTGTGGTATCATTATAGGAATAGCATAAAAAAAAGTAATCAGTCCCAAGGCACCAATAATTATAAGCGTTACTATGTCGAGGTAAAAAGCAAAATAACCCATGGCCAAAAATGCCAAAAGGGAAAATATTTGAACCACCCTTAACCAAACCGCTAAGCTACGATGATGGAATTTAGCCAATCCAAAATATTTTACAAAATTATAGCCTGTAATAGTTGCAAAAAACACAAAACAAAGAAGATCTTTATTATACGCAAAATCAAGCTGTAAATATGTCACCCAAGTTAGAGCTGTAGCTGCAAATGCAACATGGATACTGCTATTAATATAAAAATTAAAAATGCGTTTTAAAATTTGCATAAACAAAATTACGGATTGTGTTAATAAACTATGTTTTCGGTTAAAAACTTTAACTTACCATTTCTTAAAAATGCGCTTAAATCTTTACTTTTGCAAAACACAATAAACTATTTATTTTATAATGGATACGACTTCTTTTGCACTCAGACATATTGGCCCAAATTCTAAAGAACAAAAAGCAATGTTAGACACTATTGGTGCTGACAGCTTAGAACAATTAGTTTCTGAAACGATACCAGCAAATATACGCTTAGAAAACGACTTAAATCTTGACGTCGCAATGAGTGAGCAAGAGTATTTAAGCCATATATATAAATTATCGCAACTCAATAAAGTTTATAAATCTTATATTGGTCTTGGCTATCATCCTACTAATTTACCAGCTGTAATTCAGCGTAATATTTTAGAAAATCCAGGTTGGTATACAGCTTACACACCTTACCAAGCTGAGATTGCACAAGGTAGATTAGAAGCACTACTGAATTTCCAAACCATGATCATAGATTTAACAGGTATGGAAATTGCTAACGCATCACTCTTAGACGAAAGTACTGCAGCTGCCGAAGCCATGTCTTTATTATTTGCTGTTAGAGAACGTAGCCAAAAGAAGACTAACGTTAATAAATTCTTTGTTTCAGATTTAGTTTTACCGCAAACTATTGCTTTACTAGAAACAAGAGCAAACCCTATTGGCATTGAATTGGTCATTGGTAACGAAGCAGAATATAAATTATCTGAAGAATATTTTGGTGCATTATTACAATATCCAGGAAAAAATGGTCAGATTACAGACATTAAATCATTTATAGAAAAAGCTAATGCTAAAAACATAAAAGTAGCCGTAGCAGCAGATATCTTAAGTTTAGTAAAACTTGAAGCACCTGGTAAATTTGGTGCAGATGTTGTTGTTGGTACCACACAACGTTTTGGAATCCCAATGGGTTATGGTGGACCACATGCTGCATATTTTGCCACTAAAGAAGCTTACAAACGCGATGTACCTGGTAGAATTATTGGCGTAACAAAAGACACTAATGGTAACAGAGCCTTGCGTATGGCATTACAAACACGCGAGCAACACATTAAAAGAGACAAAGCGACATCTAATATCTGTACGGCTCAAGTATTACTAGCTGTTATGGCAGGCATGTATGCTGTATATCACGGACCAGATGGCTTAACTTTTATTGCAGATAAAGTTAAAAACACTACCTCTACTTTAGCAAAAGCCTTAGAAAACTTAGGCTTAGAACAAGTAAATACACATTATTTTGACACGCTTCAGATTAAAGCCGATGCTGTTAAAGTAAAATACGAAGCGGAAAAAAGTGAAGTTAATTTTCATTATCCAGACACCAATACAGTTACAATTTCATTAAACGAAACCACAAACATTTCAGACTTAAATGAAATTATTTCAATTTTTGAAACCGTAACAGGACAAAATACAGATAAAATTGAATCACTTTCTACTGTTAAAACCATTCCAGACCACTTAAAACGTCAATCAGACTTTTTAACGGTCGATGTTTTTAACACCTATCATTCTGAAACTGAATTAATGCGTTATATAAAACGTTTAGAGCGTAAAGATTTGGCATTAAACCATTCCATGATTTCACTTGGCTCTTGTACCATGAAATTAAATGCAGCATCAGAAATGTTACCACTAAGTTGGAGTGGTTGGGGAAATATTCATCCATTTGTACCAGTAGACCAACCTATTGGGTATAAATTAATGCTCAATGAATTAGAACATCAATTATCTGAAATTACAGGTTTTGCTGCCACATCATTACAACCAAACTCTGGTGCTCAGGGTGAATTTGCAGGTTTAATGGTTATAAAAGCATATCATGAATCTCGTGGAGACCATCATAGAAATATTTGTTTAATTCCATCGTCTGCACATGGTACAAACCCAGCAAGTGCTGTAATGGCTGGTATGAAAGTCGTAGTGACTAAAGCTTCAGAAAACGGAAATATAGATGTAGAAGATTTAAGAGAAAAAGCTGAATTGCATAAAGATAATCTTTCAGCCTTAATGGTTACGTATCCTTCTACGCATGGTGTTTATGAATCTGCGATTAAAGAAATTACTCAAATTATTCATGATAACGGTGGACAAGTATATATGGATGGTGCCAATATGAATGCGCAAGTAGGCTTAACAAATCCAGGAAACATTGGCGCGGATGTTTGTCACCTTAATTTACACAAAACATTTGCAATACCTCATGGAGGTGGTGGACCAGGTGTTGGCCCAATCTGTGTTGCAGAACAACTAGTTCCTTTCTTACCTGGAAATCCAATTGTAAAAACAGGAGGGCACCAAGCCATTTCAGCAATTTCTGGTGCACCTTTTGGTTCGTCTTTAGTTTGTCTTATTTCTTATGGCTATATAAAAATGTTAGGTTATAGAGGTCTTAAAAAAGCCACTGAAATAGCAATACTTAATGCAAACTACATTAAAGAACGTTTAGAAGGTTCATATCCTACTTTATATTCTGGAGAAAACGGTAGAGCAGCACACGAGATGATTATTGACTGTCGAGATTTTAAAGCCAAAGGTATAGAAGTTACGGACATCGCCAAACGTTTAATGGATTACGGTTTTCATGCACCAACAGTATCTTTTCCTGTAGCAGGAACAATGATGATAGAACCAACAGAAAGTGAAAGCAAAGCGGAAATGGACCGTTTTTGTGATGCCATGATTTCTATAAGAAAAGAAATAGATGCTTCATCAAAAGAAGAGCCTAATAACACACTAAAAAACGCACCTCATACGTTAGAGATGTTAACTTCTGATGAGTGGTTATTACCTTATTCAAGAGAAGCAGCAGCATTTCCTTTAGACTTTGTACGAGACAATAAATTTTGGCCTAGCGTAAGGCGTGTTGATGATGCTTATGGTGATCGAAATTTAATTTGTAGCTGTGCGCCAATAGAAGATTACATAGATGCCTAATAACACTGATTTTTAATGCACAAAACCCCTCGTCTTTTTGTGTATTTCAAAATATAAACAATAATAATTACGATATTCTCAAAAATTAAAGCTTTAAAACTTAAAACAACATAAAACCTTTAATATTAGTTAACTTCGTAATACAGAAATGACATTAAAATGGCGATTAGAATTATAGGGACAGGAAGCTATATCCCAAGCAAAATCGAAAAGAATGAAGATTTTTACAATCATCAATTTCTAAATGCTGATGGTTCAGCAATTAACAATCCTAACGAAGTTATTGTAGAAAAATTTAAGGCCATAACTGGCATTGAAGAGCGTCGATATATAACGAAAGAATTAGTAAATTCTGACATTGCTTCTTTTGCTGCCAAAAAGGCTATAGAAGATGCAAAAATTGATAAAGAAAGTATCGATTATATCATTGTTGCTCACAACTATGGTGACCTCAAAAATAACTGTCAACAAAGTGATACGGTTCCTAGTATTGCTTCTCGTGTGAAGCATTTACTTAAAATTGAAAATCCACAATGTGTTGGATACGATTTGCTTTTTGGCTGTCCTGGTTGGATTGAAGGTGTAATTCAGGCTAAAGCATTTATAGCTTCTGGTATTGCTAAGCGATGTTTAGTTATAGGTTCTGAAACGCTATCTAGAGTTATTGATCCACATGATAGAGATTCTATGATTTACAGTGATGGTGCTGGAGCTGTAATTGTTGAAGAAAATGATGAAGACGGTGGAATTTTAGCACACACCTCAGCAACTTACGCTCTAGATGAAGCGCATTACATATTTTTTGGTGAAACAAATAATCCAGAAATAAACGACCAACGACGTTACATAAAAATGTATGGTCGCAAAATTTATGAATTTGCACTTACCAACGTTCCCAAAGCTTTAAAAACGTGTTTAGATAAGAGTGGTAAAGACATTTCTGATATTAAAAAGATTTTAATTCATCAGGCTAACGAAAAAATGGATGAAGCTATAGTGCAACGATTCTATAGACTTCATAAAATGAAAATGCCAGAAGGCATTATGCCAATGTCTATAAATCTACTAGGTAATTCTAGTGTAGCGACAGTTCCTACGTTATATGATTTAATCTTAAAAGGCCAACTAGAAGGTCAGGAAATAAACAAAGGTGATATTATTATGTTTGCGAGTGTTGGTGCAGGTATGAATATTAATGCAATCTTATATCAGGTTTAATTAAGATGCTACGTGTAAACTACCGTAAATAAATGTACGAAAAAACATATCCAAATAAGCGGTTTAAACTTACACTTCAGTTTTTACAGAAACATATAAACACTAAAGACTATATATTAGATTTAGGCGTTAAAAATCCATTTTCGGAGATTATGCTTTCTAAAGGTTATTCTGTAGAAAACACAACTGGTGAAGATTTGGATGAAGACACTTCTAAAATTAAAAATTCTAAAGCCACTGTGGTTACAGCTTTCGAAATTTTTGAACACCTTCTATCTCCTTATGAAGTTTTAAAATCAATTAAAGCTAACAAAATAGTTATAAGTGTACCATTGAAATTATGGTTTGCTTCAGCTTACAGAAGCAAAACAGATAAATGGGATAGACATTACCATGAGTTTGAAGATTGGCAACTCGACTGGCTTTTAGAGAAAACTGGATGGGTTATTAAAGACCGACAAAAATGGACAAACCCAGTTAATAAATTGGGACTAAGACCTATTTTAAGACGTTTTACACCACGTTATTATATTGTTTATGCAGAAAGAGCTTAACTTTAAACAAATATATTTTCAATATTGAACTTTTACATTATCATTCCGGCTCATAATGAAGATCAATACATTGGCAAAACCTTAGACTCCTTAGTTAATCAAACTTTACTGCCTAAGAGAGTTGTTATTGTGAATGATAATTCAACAGACCGTACATATAATATATGTTCTAATTATGCTTCAAAACATAATTTTATTTCTGTTATAAATACTACATCATCAAATAAACATTTACCTGGCTCAAAAATCATTAAGGCATTTAATAAAGGCCTATCAACACTCGATGACAATTATAACATCATCTGTAAATTTGACGCCGATCTTATTTTTCCTGTTAATTATCTTGAAACAATATCTAATCATTTTAAAACTAAGCCTAAACTTGGTATGGCTTCAGGATTTTGTTATATCGAAAAAGACAACGCTTGGCTTTTAGAAAACCTTACCAATAAAGAACATATTAGAGGTGCTCTTAAAGCATATAGAAAAGAATGCTTTAATCAAATTGGGCAATTAAAGCCATCAATGGGTTGGGATACCGTTGACGAACTCTTGGCAAAATACCATGGTTGGGAAATCCTTACAGATGAATCGCTTCATGTAAAACATTTAAAACCAACTGGGCAATCTTATAACAAAGCCTCCAAATATCTTCAAGGTGAAGCGATGTATAAAATGCGTTATGGTTTTTGGATTACCCTAATTTCAGCTTTAAAATTGGCTTATAAGAAAAAAAGCTTTCAACTATTTAAAGATTATATGACTGGTTATTTTAAAGCCCAATCTAATAAAGTAGACTATTTAGTTTCTAAAGCTGAAGGAAAATTTATAAGAGATTTACGCTGGAAAGGCATTAAGTCTAAATTTAGTTAAAAAAAGGCATAGCTATTTTATTAAAAACTCCAGCTTTTATAATTACTGGACGCTTCTAATTTGTTTTCAATACCATCCTCTAATTCTGGGAAGAAATCAATTCCTGTTAAACGCTCAACCTCATCCACAGAAACGACAAATTTATATAATGGTAAATTTGAATCTTCATGATCCATTAAAAAAGCTAACATCTTAATTCTTCCGTTAGTATTATCTAAAATGACTTTATAAAATTGATTAGGTACGGAAACATCTTCTGTCCCAATAGTTTTAAGCTTACCAGACAAAACACCTCCTGTAACCACAAAAATCCCATCATTCTTTTTTGCCCAATACCTTACTTTCTGCTCTAATCTATTCCAAACACCTGCGTTAAACTGATGCTCTTGTGGACTTATATTACTTGTTAAAAACGTTTCGTCGTGCGCGGTTTTTGTAAACCTTCGGTCTCCAGCAGGACATAAATGTCCTTTGTCGTAACCCGATTTTTTATAATTACGCCAATGAGCAGCTCCTGTTTTTACGGCATCATCAATTTCAAAATATGGTCTTTTGTGGTTTGTAGAACTGAGATGCGATGCTTTTAGCTCATACGCAACCCATTCTGCTTGTTCATGTGGCTCGCTATAAGACAATGAATAATTCTGATGATGAACTACCTGATTGGTTGTACTTGTTGGCAAATAATATTCGTTGGTATTATTTTTAACCGTTTGCCCTTCTGTTACTATTTCTGACTTTTCTTCAGCATTAAGATAGTAGTCGTAGCTATAAATTGCAATAGCTATGATGATAGCAATTATGGTGAATATTGGTTTTCTTTTCAATCTTTAATTTTTAATCAATAACAATACTTAAAGGCTGACCTATAGCTCCATTAGGAAAACTAATCCCTAACAATGCTGACATTGTTGGTGCAATATCTGTAATTACCGTTTTTGTAAACGTTTCGCCCTGTTTAATTCCTTTACCAAAGAGTAATAAAGGCACGTGGGTATCGTAATTTAAAGCACTTCCGTGGGTAGAACCAGTTTTTCCATAAGAAATAAAAGCAGGTTCATTTACCAATATTACATCTCCAGAACGTTTTTGGTTAAAACCATTTTGTAATAACTCCTCTACTCCTGTAGAAAAACTTGTACTACTCATTGCATTTGCTGTATACACTTTAGAAACATTTTTATATGTTAATTGTTCCATTGCTATTGCATTTTGAACATCAAAAAGATTTAATCCTAAAGACTTTACTTTAGCTCTATCTAAAAATATCTGATTGTTACTTATATTTTCTACAATATCCTTAGTACCATAAGTTTCAATTAAAAAGGCATTAAACTTTTCTTTTCTATCCTTATTATCTACATAACCAGCTGGCACATTAACAGACTGCAAATAAGCAGGTACATCTACAGCACCATGATCAGCAGTTAAAAACACCGTGTACTCTCCTTTACCTACAGTAGCATCCAAATAATTAAAAAAGCGCTCTAAATCCTTATCTAAACGAATATATGTATCTTCAATTTCTTTAGAGTTTACACCAAAGTTATGACCTACATAATCTGTAGAAGAAAAACTAACGGCCAAAACATCTGTAATATCATCTTTACCAAGATTCTCACCTTTAATAGCTGCCATTGCAAAATCTGCAGTTAAACTATTACCATAAGGTGTTGCTTTTAAAATATCAAATCCTCTATTATCTTTACTTAAGGCTTTTAAATCATAAGGAAAGGTTGCTTTTTCTTTTCCTTTAAAACCGCCTTCAAAGCTATTTTCATCAGAACCACTTTCTGTATAAGTTGATATATCGTAAACAGTATTCCATTCTTTTAGGTAAGATTCTGCACTTTCTGACATGTTAAAATCACTAACCCATTGTGGTAGTTTTTTCAAATAAAATGAACTTGTTATCCAAACACCTTCATCTTTACCATGAAACCAATAAGCTGCATTTGCGGTATGACCTGCTGGTAAAATTGCACCTCTATCCTTTAAAGAAACACCAATGGTTTTGCCTTGCATTTGCGTAAACAATCTATTTTCATCTCCAAAAGTAGTGGTCTGCATTCTATGCGTAGACATTTTGCCAGCATCATCTGTTGTTCCTATTGAATTTACAGTATCATCACCAGCGCAATACACCATTTCTTTAGTCTCTTTATCATAGAAATTATTACCTATAATACCATGATATTTTGGCGTTGTACCAGTGTAAATAGAAGCATGACCAGGACCTGTATATGTTGGCACGTAATTAAAGTGATTATTTTTACAATTAAACCCTTCGCTCATCATCCGTTTAAAACCTCCTTCACCAAATTTAGAATCGAAGCGTGTTAAATAATCGTAACGCATTTGATCTACAACAATACCAACAACAAGTTTTGGTTTTGAATTGGTTGTAACTTTTTCTGTTTTTACTATAGATTCTGTTTTTACATCAACAGCACTTTTTGGAGAACCACAAGAAAAAAACAAAAATAAAATTCCGAATAATGTGAAGATATTTTTCATTAGAAATACGACTTTAAATTGAATATCAAAAATACGATTTTTATGTTATCTTAATTTTAATTTACAGCAATTTCATGTGATTAATTTTATAATTAATATTTACTTCATGCTGTTTACAATTATTCATTTTTATGCATGAAAAAAATCTGAATATGCTCAATTGCTAATCATTTTTTATACTTTAGCATTAATGAAAAATCCCATTACATACCTTCAAAACATAGGTACATATTTTATAATGATTAAGGATATTTTTCGTAGACCAACAAAATGGTCTGTGATGAAGCCATTAATCCTTAAAGATATTGATGATCTTATTATTGGTTCTATTGGTATTGTTGCTTTTATTTCATTTTTTGTTGGAGGCGTTGTTGCCATACAAACATCCTTGAATATGACGAGCCCTATTATGCCAAAATATTTAGTAGGTTTTGCAACAAGACAATCTATTATTTTAGAATTTGCACCAACATTTATTTCCATCATTATGGCTGGTAAAGTTGGTTCTTTTATAACATCTAGTATCGGCACTATGCGTGTTACAGAGCAAATAGATGCCTTAGAGGTTATGGGTATTAACGGAATAAATTATCTGGTTTTCCCTAAATTTATAGCCTTAACACTTTATCCGTTTGTAATCTCTATTGCCATGTTTTTAGGAATATTAGGTGGCTTAATGGCCTGCGTTTACGGAGGTTACGGAACTATGGAAGATTATATAGAAGGTGTGCAGTTAGATTTTATTCCTTTTCATTTTATTTATGCCTTTATAAAAACTTTTGTTTTTGCATTTTTATTGGCTACAATCCCTTCTTATTATGGTTATTTTATGAAAGGTGGCGCTTTAGAAGTTGGTAAAGCTAGTACCACTTCATTTGTATGGACAAGTGTTATGATTATTTTAGTCAACTTTTTACTAACCAGTCTTTTACTTGGATAATTATGATAGAAGTTAAAAATTTACATAAATCGTTTGGAGATGTTCATATTTTAAAAGGTATAACAACGTCTTTTGAAAAGGGAAAAACGAATCTAATTATTGGTCAAAGTGGCTCTGGTAAAACGGTATTCTTAAAATGTTTACTTGGTTTATTTGAATATGAAGAAGGTTCTATTTCTTATGAAGGTAAAAACTTTAATGAATTATCTAGAAATGAAAAAACCAACTTACGCTCAGAAATGGGAATGGTTTTTCAAGGTAGTGCCCTTTTTGATTCTATGACTATTGCAGAAAATGTAATGTTTCCATTACGCATGTTTACTAAACAAAGTAAAACCGAAATGGAAGATAGAGTTAATGAAGTTTTAAAACGGGTAAACTTAGAGAACGCACACAGCAAAATGCCGAGTGAAGCTTCTGGTGGAATGCAAAAACGAGTTGCGATTGCAAGAGCAATTGTAAACAGACCAAAATTTTTATTTTGTGATGAACCTAATTCTGGACTAGATCCAAGAACTGCCATTGTAATAGATAATTTAATTCAAGAAATCACAGATGAATTTAATATTACAACGGTTGTTAATACACACGACATGAATTCTGTAATGGAAATAGGCGAAAAAATTGTATTTCTAAAAGATGGATTATTAGAATGGGAAGGTTCTAGTGAAACTATCTTTAGAACAGAAAACGAAGCTGTTACCAACTTCGTTTATTCTTCTAATTTATTTAGAAAGGTAAGAAAAATGTATCTTGAAGAGAATAATTAATTTCTCTTTATAAATACGGTATCTACTTTTAGTTCGTTCTTAAGCCATTTTTGTAAATCGCGCTCTCTAATTAAAACTATACTGTCATTAAGAGCTACTTTCCATCTTACATTCGCAACCGTAACGGTATCAATGTTTATAAAATCTTTAGATTCTAACATTTTAGCGTAACCAAAGTACTCTAAGTCACTAAATTTAATTTTAGCGTCACGTGACAATGAGCTAAACGACACTGAGTTCTTATTAGTATCCTTAGCTTCTATTACTTTATTTAAACTAGAAATATTTGCTTCTAATTCTTCTATCTGTTTTTGTAAGCCATCAATAACATTATCCTTTCTGTCTAAATCTGCATAAGCTCTATCTAATGACTCCATTAATCGATCTGCACTTCTTGTTTTATTAGCATTAATTACTAATTCAAACTCTTTAAGATTTTCGTACTTATTCTTATCATTTTGCAATGCCGAAACCATTTCATCACTTACATCTCCATTAAAATAAAGACTTAATTTTTTTGCCTTAATATCCAAGTCTTCTCGTTGCGACCACAAATTAGGGTTCGATTTTATTTCATTATCAACAAAACTCTTAAAATCTATCTGGTATTTGCTTTCTTGTAATACGGTTAAAAATGTCCAAATTGCCGGAATCATAACAACAATAGCAACTAACATTGCTATTCTAGATATACGCTTACGCTTTGCAGAATTTGCATATTTCAACATAGGAAAACGCAATATCTTTAAGACTAAAAATGTCGCTAAAGCAATAAAAATAGTATTAATGGTAAATAAATACATGGCTCCACCAAAGTAGGTCCAATTTCCCTTTGCTAATCCATAACCTGCAGTACACAAAGGAGGCATTAAGGCCGTTGCAATAGCAACACCAAAAATAACTGAGGCAATAGTGCCTTTTTTGGTACGCGCTATTATTAAGGCTAAACCACCAAAAAATGCAATAAGAACATCTCTAATATCTGGCTTAACTCTACCCATTAGCTCTGATGTATCTTCACTTAGCGGAAATAACCAAAAGAATAAAAAAGCAGTTAGTAAACTTAGCACAATCATTGTTGCTAGATTTATAAGCGACTTTCTTAAAGTGTCTATATCATTAATTGCTATAGAAAGTCCTACACCTAAAATAGGACCCATAAGTGGCGAAATTAACATCGCTCCAATTACTACTGCTGTAGAATTTGCGTTAAGACCAACAGATGCTACAAAAATTGAACAAACTAAAATCCAAGCTGTTGCACCCTTAAAAGGAATATCTGCTTTTATGGCTGTAATTGTTGCATCTCTATCGGTATCTTCTCTAAAATCGAGTAGTTCCTTTAAAAATGTTTTTACGCTTGCAAATAAGCCCTGAGCATCTTTTTTTACTGCATCTTTCTTTTCTTCAACAGCATTTTCCTTGTTCATCTCATTGGTCATCTGAGAATTCTCATCCTCAGAAAAATTGAATTTATGTTCGTCACTCATAGTTTTTAACCATATTCTTCTCCAAAATTAGCTTTCACGTTTTGAAGTACTTTTTTAATATCTTGTTCTTTTGCTTTAGGAAAGATAAGTAAAACTTCGTCTTTATCTACAATGATGTAATCTTTTAATCCATCTACAACAACAATCTTATCTCTTTTAGTTCTAATCATGTTACCACTTGCATCTTCAGTTAAAGCTCTAGCATTGACAATAGCATTAGTGTTTTCATCCTTATCTAATTTATCATAAAGACTTCCCCAAGTACCAAGGTCATTCCAATCGAAAGTGGCAGGAATTACATAAACATTATCACTCTTTTCCATAAGTGCATAATCTACGGATATGTTCTCTGCCTTTTGGTAATTCTCTTTTATAAAATCATCTTCAAACTCCGTATTATACACGTTATATCCTTTTTCAAATAATTCAAACAATTGAGGCTGATTGTTTTTAAATGCTGCAACAACTGTTTTAACACTCCACATAAAAATACCTGCATTCCATAAAAAATTACCTTGTTCTATAAATGTCTTGGCAGTTTCGTAATCTGGTTTTTCTCTAAATTGGTTTACAGACTTAATCTCTGTAGTTGCAGATTTATCGTACTCAATATAACCATAACCAGTATTTGGAAATGTTGGTGTGATACCTAATGTCATTAATGCAGAATTAGATGCACAATAATCAAAAGCTGTTTTTACGTTATTTGAAAAAGCTTGTTCATCTTCAATCCAATGATCACTTGGAGCTACAATCATCACTGCATCTTCATTTTCTTTCTGAATTTTTAATGAAGCATACAATATACATGGTGCTGTATTTCTCATTGCAGGTTCTAGCACAACTTGACGTTTTGTAATATTTGGCAATTGCTCAAAAACTAAATCATTATATCGTTCATTAGTTAAAATGAAGATGTTTTCTTCTGGAATCAATTTTGCTAAACGGTTAAATGTTTTTTGGATTAAAGTATCACCTGTTCCTAACATATCATGAAACTGTTTTGGGAAATCTTGTGTACTTACTGGCCAAAATCTTGATCCTACTCCTCCTGCCATTAATATGGCATAATAATTTTTGTTTTTGCTATTCATCAATTTATGTTTTATTCTAAAATCTCTACTTCTGCATTTGGGTTAAACAAATATAATTTACCTGTGTTAACTTCCATACATTCATATCGTTTTCTAAGTTTTTTACCCTTTTTAAAAACTCTACCGTTGTAAAGTTTAAAGGTTTGATTCAAAGGTACTTCAAATACATATGTCTTGTCATTACTTTCGTCGAATTGCTTTAAGGCTAAGGCAAGTTGCGTATCTGTGTCGCTAGAAGCTTTTGGGTTTTTAAAATGTTTAGCTAGTAAAGGTAATAATTCTAAAGGGAAAATTTCGGGACGTAAAAACGGCAACATTAAATGCTGAAACGTTTGTTTCCACTCTTTTCCATGCGGTTTAATACGCCTTCCATAATTCTTATACGCTTCAAAATGGGCAATTTCATGAATTAAGGTAATTAAAAATCTATAATTATTTAAATTAGAATTAACCGTAATCTGATGCTTTCCATTGGGCAAGGCTCTATAATCTCCATGTCTTGTTTTGCGTTCATTTTTAACTTTTACCAACAAATTATCATTAGACAAAAGCTCTAATACCATTGGTTTTGCTAATGAAGGAATAAATTCTAAAAACTGTTTTTGCATTAAAATAAATTATGGTGTAGAATTAGAAACTTGTAACACTTTACCGTTGTAATACTTGTTTCCTGTTAAGGCAAAATTCTGAATATATTCTGCCATTTCTTTGGCTGTAGTTGGTGCTTTGTAACCAGGAAATGCTTCTTCTAACATTTCGGTTTGCACTGCTCCTAATGCTAAAACATTAAACTGAGGCCCTGTTTCTTTGTACTCTTCTGCTAATAATTCAACTAAAGTAATTACGGCACCTTTACTAGAACTGTATGCGGATAAACCAGGAAATTTCATACTGCCTTGAATACCTCCCATTGAACTAATTGTAACCACATGACCATCGCTTTTTAGAAAAGGCAATACGGTTCTGGTTAATTCAGATACACCAAATACATTGGTTTGATACACTTTTGTAAAATCTTGAAACGTTGTTTCAGCAAATGGCTTGTTAATTATAGCACCTGCATTATTAATTAAAATATCAACATGTTTCCATTCTTCTTTAATAAAATCCGTTACTTTTTGATAATCCTCTTCATTACATAAATCAAACGCAAACGACGATATATTATCAAAATGAAGATTTCTTACTGGTTTTGCATTACGTGATAATGCTAAAACATTATGGCCTTGGTTGGCAAAAAGGTGAACGAGCTCAAAACCTATACCTCTACTTGTACCTGTTATTATTATATTTTTACTCATCTTTTAATACGACTTCTTTAGTTGGTGCATTCATCATCCCTTCTAACGCTGGAATCATTTTTTCTATAAAATTAACCATATGTTTATAATCCATTTTATCTGCTTCATCATCTACGTGATGATAGTAATCAAAATTTGTAAAATCGAAGGTAGATATGGCATGCGCAGGAATATTAAGTTCATTAAAAAACGGATAATTATCAGACCTCATAAACAGTTTAAAATCTTTTGCTTTAGGGAAAAAACCAATAACTTCTTCTCCTGCGTATTTATTTAAGGTTTCCGCAAAATTAGAACGTTCAAAACCACTCATATATGCCATGGGTTGGTCTTTTGCTCTTGCCACACCAATCATTTCAAAATTTAGCATTGTATAAGCTTTAACACCTTTATTTTTAAGACGTTCTGCTAAATGTTCTGAACCCTTTAATCCCATTTCTTCCGCATCGTAGAGCGTTATTAAAATACTACGTTTATTCGTTTTTGTTTGCGCAAAATATTTACCAAATTCCATTGCTGCTATTGTACCAGATGCGTCATCGTTAGCTCCATTAGCAATAGAATCACCTTCTATAACTTTACCTTTACCTATATGATCGTAATGACCTCCTAGAATAATAAATTCATCCTTCAGTAGAGGGTCATTACCTTCAACCATACCCACAATATTATAACCATCTATATCATTTACTTTAAATGAATCTCTATAGGTTTTAAAATAAGGTTGAATATTATTAGTCTTTAAATAATTTTCTATGAAAACTGCTGCTTTTTCAATGCCTTCACTTCCTGTTGCTCGTCCCTGTAATTTATCCGATGCTAAATAGTTCATACTTGTTTTAATAGCATCTTCTGTAATTTTAGGTTTTACAATAACCGGTTCTGAAATTGCTGAATTATTACGACAAGAACATAAAAAAACTAATGCTATTAAAAATATTGAACCTAATTGTTTCATTGAAAATAAGATTTTTGATTTTAAAGATAAAAAAATCCTGATTCGAAATTCATCAAATCAGGATTATATTATTTAGATTCTGAAACCCGTTCAGAATTATAATTTATGATACCAACATGGTCACAGGATTTTCAATATATCCTTTTAATGTTTGAAGAAATTGAGCTCCTGTTGCTCCATCTACAGTTCTATGATCGCATGCTAAACATAATTTCATAGTATTACCTACAACAATTTGCCCATCTTTAACCACTGGTTTTTCAACAATATTTCCTACCGATAAAATTGCTGAATTAGGCTGATTGATAATAGAAGTAAAACTGTCAATACCAAACATTCCTAGATTAGAAATTGTAAATGTACTACCTTCCATTTCGTCTAAAGCTAGCTTTTTATTTCTCGCTTTACCAGCAAAATCTCTAACTGCAGCTCCTATCTGTGTTAAACTTTGCTCATTCGCAAACTTAACTACTGGCACCAATAAACCATCTGGTACAGCAACGGCAACACCAATGTGTACATGGTTATTTAATTGCATTCTATCATCAAACCACTGTGAGTTTACTTGAGGGTGTTCTTTTAATGCTAAAGCACAAGCTTTAACTACGATATCATTGTACGAAATTTTTGTGTCTGGAACAGAGTTATATTGCTTTCTAAAAGCAATTGCATTCTCCATGTCAAACTCAACATTTAAGTAATAATGTGGCGCAGTAAATTTAGATTTAGCTAAGTTTTTTGCAATAGCTTTACGCATGTTAGAATTTGGTACTTCATCAAAATCTTCTTGTCCTGTTGGTACAAATTTACCAACTGAAGCAGATTGTGCTGCAGGTGTAAAGTTTTCGATATCGCGTTTTACAATTCTTCCATTTTCTCCAGAACCATTTACTTGAGATAAATTAATTCCTTTTTCATCTGCCATCTTTTTAGCCAATGGAGAAGCAAAAACACGTCCTGAAGTTGATGTAGTAGTAACCGTTTTAGGTGCTACTTTCTTTACTTCTTCTTTTTTAGGTTCTGCTTTTGGAGCTTCTTTTTTAGCTTCAACTTTTGGAGCTTCTTTTGTTTCGCCTCCAGCTACTGTGAAATTCTTAGCAACACTAGAAACATCCGTTCCTTTTGGGCCAATAATAGCTAATAACGAATCTACTTTTGCAGTTTCGCCTTCATTAAGACCTATATGTAATAAAGTACCTGATTGGAAAGATTCAAATTCCATTGTAGCCTTATCCGTCTCAATTTCTGCTAAAATATCACCTTCTTCAACTTCGTCACCAACTTTTTTCAACCAAGTAGCAACGGTTCCTTCTTCCATTGTATCACTTAAACGTGGCATAGTAACAACTATTACACCTTCTGGTAATTCTTGTTTAGAATCGAAATCTACATCAGAAATATCTTGAGATTCATCTTTAACTTCTGGCGTAGCATCTGATTTTTCAACCTCAGCACTTCCATTTAAATAGCTAGAAATATCTTCTCCTTCATCTCCTATAATAGCTAAAAGTGTATCTACTTTTGCTGTTTCACCTTCTTGTATACCTATATGAAGTAGAGTTCCTTCGTTAAAAGACTCAAACTCCATTGTTGCTTTATCAGTTTCAATTTCTGCTAAAATATCACCTTCTTCAACTTTGTCACCTACCTTTTTTAACCACGCGGCAACTGTACCTTCTTCCATGGTGTCGCTCAAACGCGGCATATTAATTATTTCTGCCATAGCTTATTTTATTTTATGGTCTATAAATGGGTAATCTTCTTGCTCATAAACAACATCATACATTACGTTCTTATCTGGATATGGAGATTCGTCTGCGAATTTCTCACATTCAGCAACACGCTTCTTAACATCTTTATCAATAGCTTTTAAGTCTTCTACTGTTGCGTATTTCTTTTCGAGAATAATGTCTTTGACCTGAGTAATAGGATCAATTTTCTTGTACTCCTCTACTTCATCTTTTGTTCTGTAATGCTGTGCATCAGACATTGAATGACCTCTATAACGATACGTTTTCACTTCTAAGAAAGATGGTCCTCCACCTTTTCTTGCACGCTGAATAGCTTCATCAAAAGCTTCTGCTACTTTAATAGGATTCATTCCATCAACAGGCCCAGAAGGCATTTCATAACCTAAACCTAACTTCCAGATATCTGTATGATTTGCCGTACGTGCTACTGATGTTCCCATAGCATAACCATTGTTTTCACAAACGAAAACAACTGGTAAATTCCAAAGCATTGCTAAATTAAAAGTTTCATGCAGCGAACCTTGTCTAGAAGCTCCGTCACCAAAACAACATATAGTTACAGCATCGCTACCGTGATACTTATCACCAAATGCAATACCTGCACCTAAAGGAATTTGACCTCCGACAATACCATGACCACCATAAAAACCAAATTCTTTAGAGAAAATATGCATAGAACCACCAAGACCTTGAGATGTTCCTGTTGCTTTTCCGAATAATTCTGCCATAACACGTTTTGGGTCAACTCCCATTCCGATTGGTTGTACGTGATTACGGTAAGCCGTTATCATTTTGTCTTTAGTTAAATCCATAGCATGTAAAGCACCTGCTAAAACAGCTTCTTGTCCATTGTATAAATGAAGGAAACCTCTAACCTTTTGTTGAATATAAACTGCGGCAAGTTTGTCTTCAAACTTTCGCCAGAACATCATGTCCTCGTACCACTTTAGGTAAACCTCTTTAGTTATTTTTTGCATTTCTCGATTAGTTCTTTAAATAGAATAGCAAAAGTAACACTTTAGAAAATAATGAAGAAACAGTATATCGTAAAAAAAAGAGAAATTACTGAAATTTATGCAACAAAATATCTATAAAACTGAACTTTCAAAAAGAAGTGGTAATAAATTTGCAAGTGATTCTGATTTTACAACCTTTCCCTTTACTCCCATAAAATAAATTTCTATAGCTGAATCTTGTTTTATTTCGTACTCAGCAATGGATTGCCTACAAGCTCCACATGGAGGAATTGGTTGATCTGTAACCTGACTTTGAGAAGATGCCGTAATTGCCATTTTTAACATTTTGGCATTAGGATATTTTGCTCCTGCATAAAATATTGCTGTACGTTCTGCGCATAAACCCGAAGGAAAACAGGCATTTTCTTGATTACTACCTATAACAATTTCATTATTATCTAATAAGATAGCTGCACCTACATTAAATTTTGAATAAGGCGCATATGCGTTATCTCTAGCTGCAATTGCCGAATTCATTAAACTTTGAATGGCTTTAGGAAGCTCATTGAAATCTTCATAAACCTCTAATGTAGTTTCTATTTTTACTTCCTTCATAAGTTTATCATTTATATGTAGACAAAAAAACTATTGCTTTTTTAACAATAGTTTTTTTTACTAAATTAATTTAGATTTTAATATTCATTGTATTCACCATCTCCAAAGTTAAACGTTAATGAAAAACGTAATGTATTTTCTAACGGACTTTGTACTTTAGATGCTGAGAACAAATATGATAAATCTACATTGATTGTTGTATATTTAAATCCTGCTCCTAGAGCAAAGAATTTACGAGCACCTTTATCATCGGCTTCATTAAAATAACCTCCTCTAAAAGAAAAATTATCTTGATAAGTATATTCTGCTCCTAAAGCCCAAGTAAATTCTCTAAGTTCTTCGCTAAATCCTCCTGGCGCATCACCAAAAGACTGAAAAACTCCTGTTAAAAAACTAACATCGTTACTTTGACCTCCCACAATAACATCATATTCTGAAGCTTCTAATTGCTCTTCTGTTTGAAAATCACCATCATCTGTATCAAACACACCATCATCATTTGTATCTGTAAATACAATTTTATCTCCATAGATTGGAGGTGTTGGTACTAAATACTTAGTCACTTCTGCCGTTACGGCTAATTTATTGTATTGGTCAAAAATAAAATCGAAACCTGCTCCCAACCTTAAGTTTGTTGGCTGAAACACTTCTGTTCCTCCATCATCATACTTAAATCTTGGCCCTAAATTTTGAATTGCAAAACCTGCCCTCCAACGTCCATTAAAATCATTATAAGCCTCCTCCTCACTTTGATAATAACCTGTAATATCAGCTCCAAACGTATTTGCTGGATCTGCATTAGAGTTAGGAGAACCATTAATTCTAAGATTAGACCTCATAAATCGCATTGCAACTGCCATGGCAAACTGATCACTTAATCTTAACGTATACGCACCGTCTACAGCAAACTCATTTGGCTTTACAGTACGCCCAGGATCGTCAGCACTATCGGTTAGAAGTATTTCACCAAGTGAAAAATATTTAAGTCCTACAGAAAAAGCACTTACATCATTTAATCTGTTATAATAGGTTAAATAACTAATTGAAATATCATTTACCAATTTACTTAAATAAGGTGTATAACTTAAACTTACACCTTGCTTTGCTTCAGAAAAAACATACTTAGCAGGATTGTATTGTTGCGAATAACCATCCATTGATGTTGCAACTCCCATATCACCTAAAGAAGCAGACCTTGCATCTGGTGCTATAAGCATAAATGGTAAACCAGTTGTAATAACTCTAGTATCTGAAGTGCTAGGTATAATTTGTGTTACCTCTTCTTGCGCATAGTTTAGGCTTACTATGGCTAAAGTGACAAAGGTTAAGATGTGTTTTTTCATGTTAAATTTTTCTGGAATTAATACGATTTTAGTTGCACTAATTCATTAGCAAATATAAATTATTATTATAGTATTACAAGTTTTTGAATTTTTTCAACTTGTTTATTTAAACGATCAGATTTCACTTTTAGTTTATAAACATAGACTCCTTTTCCGATTTTATCACCAAAATCATCTCTTCCGTCCCAAACAATGCTTCTAGATAATGATGAGGACCCACTATTACAACATTCATCTGCACTTGTTTGTCCATTTAATGTTCTTACTAATTTACCTGAAACAGTGAAAATTTGTACCGATATATCTAAAGGATCTGGACTATTATGATTGAACCAAAACTCCGTATAACTCACAAATGGATTTGGATAGTTTAATACATTATTAATCACCAACTCTTCATCTTTATCATATACAGTAAACTGAATTTCTGCTGTTGAAGAATTATTATAAACATCCCAAGCCTTTAATGTTAAAGTGTGCAGACCTGGTTCTAAATCTCTAAATGGATAGGTTAATGAGCCATTGGTGTAATCATCTACATTGGCTTGGTAATAATTGTTTAACACAATTGGGTTGGTTTCGTCGCCATCTATAATTGCTGTAATATCATGACCTATACCACTAGCTGTATTAATACCATTATCATCTTGCAATTTTACCAAAAAATTTGGTGATTCATTTGTAATACCACCTGAGACAAAGTTTTCATCATTCATATACAACTCAATCAAAGGACCAATATTGTCTTCTGGTGCATCTTCATTTATACCTCCTATTTTGATATCGAAATTTGATCCTGCTTGATCCGAAGTCTGATTAGATGATTGCGCATAAAAACTTACTTTACCTGTACCAACCGGAATACCAATATCTCTTGGCACAATAAAATCTAATTCAAAAAGACCATTAGTAACACTTGCTTGCCCTTTAAAAACTACTTCTCCTAAGGTTGTAAAATCTAGCACAATTAATTTCTGGCCATTGTTATCACAGTCTGCAGGATCATCATTTTCATCACAATCCTCTCTTATTCCATCATTACCTAAAGTCTGTCTTTCTATAGGTTTATCATATATAGTCGCTGTTAATGTACCGTTATAATTAGACAATATATTACCATTAGTATCAATTACTTCACCAGCAAGTTTTGTATAGCTTAAAGCCTTTAAAGTATCTATTGGTTGTGATATTTCTACATCATTGACTTTAGTTAATCTTATATCTGGTTGCGGAATTGACAACTTTAAAGCTGGATCACCAATATAAAACACTAAGCGTTTTTGAGACTGATTAGCAACATTGTTATCTATTTTTGTTAGTCTTAATGCTTCTGCTATAGACGGGTAGTCATTTGACCCAAAAGCAAATAAGTAATCGTCTAGTACTGTATTAATATCCTCACCAACTGTTACAAATATTTGTCTTGTGGTAGTTATTAAACTTATTGAGCCACCATTTGTATTCCAATAGGTAAACTCTCCTGCTGTATCTCTTAAGGGATCATCGAACTTTGTATACTCACAGGTAACTGTAATAAACAGATTGAACTTACATATATTATTTACTTCTTGAGAATCGAATTTATCAAAAATGCGTTCTTTGGCAATACCGTCTTCACCACCATGACCAAAATAATTAACCACTAACGCACCAACCTCTATAGCATCTTTAATAGCTTCATTAACCTCAGGATATCTGTTACCTCCAGACGATGATTCTTGTTCATAAGCGTCTGAATGAATCTTAATAACATTTAAAAACGGTTTTTCTTCTTCTAATGTTGTTCCTAAAGCATCTGTTGCTACCTCTAATCTCTTTTCCCATTCTTCATCAACATCATCAGAAATAAGCACAATATTATTTCTCCAACTTCCGTAAGCTTCTGGTTGATAATAAGCTTTTATTTTATCGACCATTTCTGTTGCGCGTTGTACATCTTCTGCTATAATTCTTCCAACTGCAATATCCATTCTATCACCTGAGGCAAGTGTACCTTCATTTTCATCCATCATAGCATAAAAATCATCAGACACAAACGAATCAGTTAGATTAAAACTATTCATAGTGTACCAAGATGGTATCAGATTAGTATTGTTAGAGACTCTATCCTTATAATCAAAAGAACCATCACCAAATAAACAAAGGTATTTTAACCTATTGCTTTCAGAACTAGCGTTATCATAAACATATTTTACAAAATTTCTAAGGGCAGCAATATCTTGACTTCCTGTACTAAATTCATTATATATAGTTTGTAAATCAACAACCTTTACATTAAGATTATTTTGATCTCTATTAATTTGTGCTAAGCGCTCTGCCTGTGTAACAAACTGTGAAGGAGTTAATATAATGTAATCAATATCTTCAAACTGTCCTTGATCATTATTAAATATTGTTCCTTTTAAATCTTGATTTACAACGGATGAATTAGATTCTTTTTTTGGGCTTAATACGTTTGAATATGAAAATGCTAAATAAGAACGTTCCTCTCCAGATAATGCTTTAAAACTTATTGCCGAAGAATTAGTAGTATTTACAAGATTTTCAATATTAAAACGATCCGTAATATCCCAAATTTCACTAACTCCTGAAGTATTAGCTAAATTATATTGTGCAATTCCTGGTGTTGCAATGACTTCTTTATTTTTAAAAACCAACTGCTCACCTTCATAGGAGAGACCTCTTGTTGCTTCTAAATTTATATAATCTAAATAGGCATTTGCAGAGGGATTACCACTATTATTATAATCTAAAGTTATTGAAATCTCATCTGATGAAACACTTACTGTATTACTATAGGAGTCATCATTTCCTAAAACAGACCCAGAAACTATGGACCCAAATGACAATGTTGTAATTTGACTTCCGTTTAAAGAAACAGCCATTGATGTATTCACTTCTGAAACTGTACCAACGGCAATACTTAAACTTACAGGTTCGGTAGTTACTAAATTTGGGAAATCAAAGTCATAAGTTCGTTGACTCTCTATATCAAACTCATCGCCAAACCAACGTCTACCAATACTACCTAAATTTGTTTCGTCTACTTCATAAAATTGATAATCTTGAAAGGTAGTGATTTCGATATCAGCCACTTGGTCAATGACTGGCATTGCTTCTATACGCTTACCATTACCATTGCCAACATTTACATAGTAATACGTTTTGTCTGTATATAGGTTTAAATTAGTATCACTCTCTGCGTTATATGTTTTAGGACCTTCACCGTAAAACAGAATAAAATCACCATTATCTAATCTACCATCATCTTCACCGATAAATTTTATTGCATTTTCAACAACGTCAAAAGGATAATTTTCAGCATTAGAATATGGTAACATTCTTCCTCCATTTCCAAATATTTTTATAGTCCTCGGATCTACAGAATTAGTATTAACCCCTAAACTACTTAAAAAATCTTTTGATAATCTATACACACCTGACTCTTCAATATAAAAACGATACCATCCACCAGTACTTAAAACAGAACTCGTAATTTCATTAGTGGTCATTACACTATTTGTTAACCTAGAAGACCCACTACTATATATTAAGGTAAAGGATTCTATTTTTTTATAAACACCTCTATCTTTAATTATAGGACTCATTTCAAAATAATGAGAACGCTTACCTCTTGCGTTGGTGTTGTATAATTTATATTTAGTTGAGGACGGAATTAAACTCGGGTTTAAATCTTTTAAATCTGCTTCTGTAATGGTGGAGTAAACCACATTAGCTAATTCAACCGAATTTTCATCTATTAAAGTTCCATCACTGTCCCATTGTGTAAAAAAGGTCAATCCTTTATCATTATTATAACTAAAATGGTCTGCATCAAAAGTCGGAATTTCAATACTAATAGTTGCAGTCTCTAATTTTATAGTACCATTCCAATTAATAGTGAACTGTTTTTGCTGTCCATAAATAAGTGCAGAAAACAAAAATAAAATGATTGTATAACAATTTTTCATTGATTCGGACTAATTTTAATATCCTTAAATTATATAGAAATACCTTTAAATTGGCAAAAACATAAATTTCACAGTAAAATAACGACTAATAAAGCCTGATATTATGAGTCTGTAAATTTTATTTCAAAAATACAACAATAATTCATTTGCGCCCTCGTTATTAAAGAGTAAAATACATCGATAAATGACAAAAAATCCGTTGTGATGTCTAAAAAAAAGGATGAAATGCACATTTTTTTGCAATTTGACGTAAAAAAAAGTTGGAAGTTTACCTTTAATTACTATATTGCGACTCTAAAATTAAACGAGCTTACTTAAACCTATGGATATGAAAAATGTCTCAAACCTAAAATTACTAATTGCATTAACGCTTTTTGCTACGATTGTTAGCTGTAATCGTTCTTCTAATTCTGGTAACACAGATAGTGCTACTGGATGGAAAATAAACGATAAAAGAGGCGGTTTTCAGTACAACACACAATTCAAGGAGCAAGAAACGCCTCCTGGAACTTCTTTTATTGAAGGTGGAACCTTTACAATGGGTAAAGTACAAGATGACCCAATGCATGATTGGAACAATGCTCCAAATCAACAACACGTTCAGTCATTCTACATGGATGAAACTGAAGTAACTAACATTAACTATACATTTTACTTAGATTATCTTAAAAATGTATATCCACCAGATGATCCAAATTATGCATTAATCTATAAAGGTGCGCTTCCAGATACATTAGTTTGGAGAAACCGTTTAGGTTATAACGAAATGATGACTGAAAATTATTTACGTCATCCTGGTTACGCAAACTATCCTGTAGTAGGAGTTAGCTGGATACAAGCCGTTGAATATGCTAACTGGAGAACAGATCGTGTTGCTGAGATGGCTTTACAAGAATCTGGATACATTAAAAGAGATGCACATCTTACAGATGTAAACGCAGAAAGTACGTTTAGTACTGATACATATATCAACGCACCTTCTCAAACTTATGGTGGTAACTCGGAAGTATTAGAAGGTGGAAAGCGAAGACAACAAACTGACGCTGATGGTAACCCAATTAATGTATATGCTAGCAGAGAAACAGGATTAATCCCTGTAAAATACAGACTACCAACTGAAGCAGAATGGGAATATGCTGCATTAGGTATGAGTGAATTACGTAGCTATAATGTTTATAGAGGTCGTAAAAAATACCCTTGGGATGGTCAATATACAAGATCTGGTAAACGTGTAAATCGTGGAGATCAAATGGCTAACTTTAAGCAAGGAAAAGGTGATTACGGCGGTATTGCAGGTTGGTCTGATGATGGTGCCGATATTACCGCAGAAGTTAAAACATATTCTCCAAACGATTACGGATTATATGATATGGCAGGTAACGTTGCAGAATGGGTAGCTGATGTTTACAGACCTATTGTAGATGATGAATTTAATGATTTTAACTACTATAGAGGTAACGTTTATACTAAAAATGCAATAAACGAAGACGGTTCTGTAAAAATTGTAACTGTAGATGAAATTGTATATGACACATTACCTAACGGTAAGATTGTTGCAAGAGATTTACCAGGTGAAATTGCAAGAGTACCAGTTGATGAAGACGAAACTTACTTAAGAGCTAACTTTAGCCAAAGTGATAACAGAAACTTTAGAGATGGTGATAAGCGTTCTTCTCGTTATTACAGAGAAAGTTTTGACGAAACTGAAGGACAGAAAAATAATGATACCAGAAAAATGTATAATTCACCTAAACACAGAGTTGAAGTAGACTCTGCTGAAGGTAAATTAATTAGAGAATATGACAAATCTAATAGCAGAACTTCATTAATCGATGATGATGTAAGAGTATACAAAGGTGGTTCTTGGAGAGATAGAGCATACTGGATTGATCCAGCACAACGTCGCTATTTCCCACAAGATATGGCTACCGATTATATTGGCTTTAGATGTGCGGTTTCTAGAGTTGGTTCTAAGAGCCAAAACGGAGGAAAAAGACGTAATTAAAAAACGTTAAATAATATTTAGAAAAGTCCTGACAAATTTGTCAGGACTTTTTTATTTTTAAACCTATGAAAATAGACATTATATATCAAAAATTTAAAGAGTGTTTATCAATATCAACTGACACTAGAAAAATATCTAAAGATTGCATGTATTTTGCACTAAAAGGTGAAAATTTTGATGGTAACAAATTTGTTCCTCAAGCTTTTGATAATGGAGCAAAATACTGCGTAGTAGATGATGAGCAGGCTGTTATAAACCAACACTGTATTTTAGTTAAAGATGTACTCACTACACTCCAATCATTGGCCAATTATCATAGAAATGCTATTAATATCCCTATTATTTCACTTACAGGAAGTAATGGAAAAACAACAACAAAAGAACTAATCAATACTGTTTTAGCTTCAACATATAAAGTAAAAGCAACTATAGGAAACCTTAACAATCATATTGGCGTGCCTTTAACACTTTTAAGTTTTACGAAAGACTTAGATTTTGGAATAGTTGAAATGGGTGCCAATCATCAAAAAGAAATTGAATTTCTATGTGGTATTGCTCAGCCAGATTATGGCTTAATTACCAACTTTGGAAAAGCTCATTTAGAAGGTTTTGGAAGTGTTGAAGGTGTAATTAAAGCAAAATCTGAATTATATGACTATTTAAAACAAAATGAAAAATCGGTTTTTATAAATTCTGAAGACGCCAAACAAATAAAACAAATTGGTGACTATTCTAAAACCATTACTTTTGGCTCTAAAGTAAAAAATGATTGTGTCATTAACTTTATAAGTGCAAATCCTTTTGTTACTTTAAAATATGATAACACTGTTATTAATAGTAAGCTTATAGGGAATTACAATTATGGAAATATTGCAGTTGCTGTAGCTATTGGGAAATATTTTAATGTTACAACAATCAACATAAAGAAAGCTATAGAAAGCTATCTACCAGATAACAACCGATCAGAGATAATAAAAAAAGGTTCAACCAAAATTATTCTAGATGCTTACAACGCAAATCCTACAAGTATGTTGGCAGCTTTAAAAAACCTAAAGCAGTTAAATGCTGAAAACAAATATTTATTTCTTGGCGACATGTTTGAATTAGGTACGGAAGCAGAAAAAGAACATCAAGAGATAGTGAATTTTATAGAGTCTAATTTTGAAAGCCAAGTTTACTTAATAGGCCAGAACTTCAATAAAACCACAACTAAACCAACAACCTACAAATTTGCAACTTTTGAAGATTTAAAACCTGAATTAAAAACCCTTCAGTTAAAAGATTCAACCGTTTTAATTAAGGGGTCGAGAGGTATGGCACTAGAACGGATTTTAGATGTTCTATAAAATTGTGAATCTATACAAGAATTGGACCTACGACTTCTACCATCTTAAGGCAACTTTTGTAACGAGTTGAGTTTTCTTAATAACTCAAAAAGCTATTGCTAACGACGTCTTCCGCCAGAATAGGTCATAGCTTCTCCTTTACCAAAACCGTAACTAAGTCCCAATGTTATAAAGCGACCTCGTTGACTGAAACTATAAGTTTCAAAGGTAGGTTGATAAACGTAAGACTCTTGAATTCTAGATTCAAATAAATCTCTTATACCCAAATTAACAACCGCTTTTCCTTTAATGATTTTTTTACGAATACCTAAATCTAAAAAACCATAACCAGATATATCACCTTGAATAGTCTCAAAACTAGATTGGTATCTTCCCGTTAACTCAACATCTATATCTGCAGGTAAACCTATTTTTGTACCTAATCTAGAAGACCATTGACGACCAGAAAAATCAAAAGATTCTGCCTCAAAAGTCCCAACTCGATCAAAATAATTATAATTAAAATCTCCTGTAAGAGTTAGCCATTTGGTTGGACTATATTTTCCATTAGTTTCAAAACCAATAGAAGCATTTGTACCAATATTTTCTGGAGTTGTGGTAGTCACATTATCTATAGATGAAGAAACACGCTCTATAACTTCTGTTGTATATTTATGATACAAACTAGAACTAAATGATGCTTTACCTATTTTGTAAATACTTGTTAACTCATAAGAATCTGTAAATTCTGGTTGTAAGTCTGGATTGCCTTGTCTAATATTAAAATTGTTTCTAATATTAAAAAACGGATTTAAATCCCATAGTCTAGGTCTAAAAATTCGTCTTGAATATCCTGCTTGCAAAGATACATTTTCACTCACTTTATATGATGTGTGAAATGTTGGAAAATAGTCTGTAAAATTCTGAGAATTAGACTCGTTTGTATTAGTTAACAAGGTTTCTAAATCTGTATTTTCAATTCGCAAGCCTGCCTTTATTCCCCATTTCTCTAGTTCATAAGCACCTGTAAAATAAACACCTAATACTTTTTGGTTGTATTCAAAATTATTAGTTAAATCTTCATTTACAACATAATTTATACCTGTAAAATCTCTCACTTCATAATCGTTACCCACGTCATTAATAACATATTGTGCACCAGTTTCTATCGTATATTTTTCTGATATAGGATTAGTATAATCAATCTTAAATGTATAATCTGCTTGTTGAAAATTTGTTTCTGTTTGTTGCTTGCTGTCTGAGTCACTACCAGTTATAGTAGTGTTTGTAAATTGAGACTCTTGGTCTTTCCCAAAGAATCTTCCTAATGCACTTAATTGCAACGAATGATCTTCATTGTTTTTAAATTGTTTTTTGTAATTAAATTCGTATTGGTATTTTGGGTTTGTGGCTTCCGTAGTCTCGTCTCTTAACCAACTAGACACTAATGTATTATTAGAATCGAAAAATCTAAAATTTGTTTCTGATGGTTGATCTTCAATTTCATATGCAAAATTACCAGATAATGTTAAAACATTATAATCGTTGATATGATAATCTGTTCCTAAGGTAATGTTATAAAAAGTTTCATCTCTATACTCTGTTCCTTCACTAAAAACAACTTCGTTACTAGTTAAATTTGTATTTATGGCTTCGTTATCTCGAGGCAATGAACGGTAACCAGCACCTATTTGAGTAAAGAGGTTAAACTTCTCCGTTCTACGGTTAAGACTTATACCAATACTGTGATTATCTGGTATACCTGTATTTAATGAAATAGAACCATTCCAGCCCTTTTTTTCTTCCTTTTTTAAAATAATATTTAAAATACCTGCTGTACCTGAAGCTTCATATTTAGCGGAAGGGTTGGTAATAACCTCAATACTTTCGATCATATCTGCTGTAATTGTGCCTAGTGCATTGCTAGATTCATCTGCCAAAACAGAAGGTTTTCCGTTTATTAAAATTTGCACACCAGAACTTCCTCTTAAACTCACTTCACCTTCAATATTTACATTGACAGAAGGTACATTATTTAAAACTTCTAATGCACTTGCGCCAGTACTACTAATATCCTTACCTATATTAAAAACACGCTTATCAAGTTTAAAAACAGTTTTAGACACATTGCCAGTAACTACAACTTCCTCTAAAGCCTCATTATCTTCAGCCAATCGTATAGTTCCTAAATCAATTTTAGCATTCTTGATAGAAAAATCAGAAATTGTTTTAGTCGCATAACCCATAAAGCTGATTTCTATGTAGAAATCCGTTTTTGTAGTACTAAATTGAAACTTACCATTATTATCCGTTGTAGTGCCAGTAATGATTCCTTTTGAACTTTTTTTATATAGTGCAATTGTTGCGTATGGAATTGGTTGATTACTTGCCTCCTCTATTAATATTCCACTGATTACAATTTCATTATTTTGAGCAACAGAGATATTACAAATACTTAAAAACAGTGCGAAAAGTAAATTCTTTAAAAACAGCTTCATCATCATTAAATAAAAAATAATTCTATTACAGCTTTGAAACAAAACAAAGTCAGCATATTATACATTGAAAAAACTAAATTACAATTGTAAATTGGGTTTTGATAAATGGTTAACAAAAGATTAAATAATTTATTAATCAATCATCTTTTTAAATTTACTCCAAAACATTTAGAGTCGTCTTAGAATATTATTTCATAAAAGCACAAACCTGATGATTTGATACTTTATTAAAACAAAAATTCCGATTTGAAAAAATCAAATCGGAATTAAATTGATGTGGGCGCGAAGGGATTCGAACCCCTGACCCCTTGGGTGTAAACCAAGTGCTCTGAACCAACTGAGCTACGCGCCCTCTAAATTGGATTGCAAATATAGACTAGTTTTTAATATCTCAAAAGGTTTTTTGAAAAAATTTTAAATTATTTCAGCAACAACAAAAGTACTTCCACCAACATAAATTAAATCTACTTTATTAGCATTCAATTTTGCCATTGTTAGTGCCTCATTTACACTAGGATACACTTTGCCATACAAGTTGTGTTTTGCAAATGCAAGTCTTAATGTTTCTGCATCTAATCCGCGTTGCACATTTGGTTTACAAAAATAATATGTTGCTTCTTTAGGTAGCAAAGGAATTATAGCATCTAAATCCTTATCATTTACAACACCAAAAACAATATGAAGTTGATGATATGCTTCATTTTTAATTTGCCTCAATACATATGTTAATCCTTCTTTATTATGCGCAGTGTCGCATACAATCTTTGGATTGGTTCCTAGTATTTGCCATCGACCTTGTAAACCTGTATTAGTAACAACGTTTAATAGACCTGCTTTTAAATGCTGATCTGAAATTTTAAATCCTTTATTTTTTAAAATCTTTACAGATTGTAAAACTGTTTTAATATTATGAATTTGATAAGAACCTTTTAAATCACTTTCTAAAATTTTATCTATCCTTTGATCCGCAAAATAAATCTCAGATTGTTCTTCTATTGCTTTATTTCTAAAAACATTTTCTGTTTCAGCATGTGTTTCTCCAATAACTACAGGAATGTTCTTTTTAATGATTCCGGCTTTTTCTCCTGCAATCTTCGTTAGTGTATCACCTAAAAATTGAGTATGATCCATACCTATATTTGTAACAACCGATAATTCTGGTGTGATAATGTTTGTAGAATCTAATCGTCCTCCTAATCCTACCTCAATTACGGCAATATCGACTTTCTGCTTTGCAAAATAACTAAAAGCCATCCCAACAGTCATTTCAAAAAAAGATAATTGATTTGACTCTAAAAAGGGTTTGTTGCGTTTAATAAAGCCAATAACTGAGGCTTTACTTATAACCTTACCATTAACACGAATACGTTCTCTATAATCCTTTAAATGTGGTGATGTATATAAACCTACTTTATAACCTGCTTCTTGTAAAACAGATGCCAACATATGGCTAGTAGAACCTTTTCCGTTTGTACCACCAACATGTATTGACTTAAAATAATTCTCTGGATGATTTAAATGCTTTGCTAATTTTATAGTATTGGATAAATCTTTTTTAAAGGCAGATTTGCCTTTATTTTGATACATTGGAAGTTGTTGAAACATCCAATTTACAGTATCTAAGTAATTCATATTATTGACCTACATCAAAATTAATACTTACAAAACCAACCTGAGTTGTTGGTGCATTGGAATCTGCAGGCCATTTATGTGACATTGCTATTTTCTTAGCAGGTGCAAGTAAACAAGGATGTGTATTTGTTGTTCCTCTAATACCAGGTTCTGCTTTTACAACTTTACCCTGTCTATTTACTTCTATCCTTACAACTACTAAACCGTATTCATTACATTCTTGTTTATAAATCTGTTTAGACGGTCTTCCTCTACCTCCTAACCCATAACCGATACCTCCTTTACCAGGTCCTGAACCTCCAAAATAGCTAGCTGCATAAGGATCACCATCTAGTTGGCCTTTGTTACCACCTTGACTATCTGGACCTTCTCCTCCATCTGTATTACCATCAGTATTTTTAACACCACCAATAAGGTTATCTAGCTTTCTTTTTTTCTCGGCTTCTTCAGCTCGTTTTCTTTCTTCAGCTTCACGTTTTTCGCGTTCTATTTTTTCAGCAGCTGCTTTTGCCTCAGCCTTAGCCTTTGCTTCTGCAGCTTTCGCCTTGGCTTCTGCCTCTTTTTGCTTTTTTATGGCAATAGCTTCAGCATTATCTTCTGTCATTACCTGCTCGGCTTGTGTTGCTGTTTCTGCTGGAGTAACTTGTGTTTCTTCTGGTTGTACTTCATCTACAACTTCTTCTTCTACTACCTGTTCTTCAACTGCCTTTTTAGGTTCGCTTAATGGTTTGTTACCACTACCAAAATCTGTAGTTCCAAAATTTACAGCAACACCATATTCTTCTGGAGGATCCATGTATTGAGGTCCAACCACAAACAATAACAAAAGCAGTATCAATGAAATGAGTACTGTGATTCTTGCTGAATTACGTTCGTGTTTGGTCTCTAGGTATTTCACTTTTATTATATTAATTCGCTTGCTATAATTAAAAATCTACAAGTCTTATCTATTTATTCAAAAATGATGCCGTTTAATTTGGCTGTACAGCTAAAATTACTTTGAATTTATTTCGATTAGCAATATCCATTACCTTTACTACATTTTCTACAGGTACAGATTTTTCTGCTCGTAAAACAATAGTAGGCGCATCTTGGTTGGCAAAAATAGATTTTAATTGTGTTTCTAAAACTGCTTCACTTACTCGTTTCTGGTCAATATAATACGTCAAATCTTTTTTAATACTTACAGCTGTTGATTTCTTGTTTTCGGTTTTACCACTAGCTTTAGGTAAAATAATATCAATAGCATTAGTACTTACCAATGTTGACGCAATCATAAAAAATATTAATAACAAGAAAACAATATCGGTCATAGACGCGAAGTTGAATTCTGGTGTTATTTTATTTCGGCCTCTAATGTTCATAAATTAGATAGGTTCGTTTAAGTGATCTAAAAACTCAATAGAATTTGCCTCCATTTGGTATACCACTTTATTGGTTTTACCAACTACATGATTAAATGCTACATAAGCTACAATACCAACAATAAGACCACCAACTGTTGTTGTCATTGCTGTATACAAGCCACTTGCTAAGACATCCATTTGAATTGTTCCTCCTGCATTTGCTAATTCGAAAATTGAAATAATCATACCAACTACAGTACCTAAAAACCCAATCATTGGTGCCACACCAGAAATGGTTGCTAAAACATTTACATTCTTTTCTAAGTTATAAATTTCTAATCGACCAGCGTTTTCTATTGCAGTATTAATATCATCTAAAGGTTTTCCAATTCTGGTTATTCCTTTATTAATTAATCTAGAAACAGGAGAATTTTGTTGTGCACATAACATTTGAGCAGAATCTATTTTACCATTACTTACATGGTCTTTAATTTGATTCATAAAATTTGAATCGACCTTTGAAGCGGCTTTAATAGCAAAAATACGTTCAAAATAAATGTAAATAGCTAAAATTAAAAGCACGAATAAAATCAGAATAATAACTATGCCTGATGTTCCTCCACTTGTAATTAATTCAATTATAGATAACGTTTTTTCAACCGATTCTCCTTCAGCCAAAACAGCTACTTCATCTTGAATAGTACTTAATGATATCATTATAAAATGTTTAAATTTTTAATGTCTTATTGTTATAACGTTAAGTTTTTAACTTAAGTATAATTGTTTTATTTCAATATTAAAAAATAGATCTTGTTACCATAAAGGCTGCAGCACCAGCAATAAAACCTACTAAAGCTAACCAAGAAATTTTCTTTAAATACCAGAAAAAATCGATTTTCTCCATTCCCATTGCTACAACGCCTGCTGCTGAGCCAATAATTAACATACTTCCACCTGTACCAGCAGAATATGCAATAAAGTGCCAAAGCTCATTATCTAAAGGTTCTGAGAACATACCTAAACTTGCCGCAACTAATGGAACATTATCTATAACCGCTGATCCAACACCTAATAATAATACTACTAAATCTGAAACACCTTCATGATGATATTCTGTACCTAACATTGGCATTGTTTCTTGAAGTGAACCAGCAAAACCAAATAAAATCCCTAATGATTCTAGAGCGGCAACAGCCATTAAAATTCCCAAGAAAAACAAAATACTTGGTAATTCTATTTTAGATAACGAATAATGAACAGGACTATGACTAGCGCCAGATGCATGTTCTTCTGAGCCTACTCCAGATATCGCAAATTTTGAATTGCTATATACTTCCGCAAAAATTGCCACAACACCTAATGAAAGCATCATACCAACATAAGGAGGTAAATGTGTAACTACTTTAAAAATAGGCACAAAAATAATAGCTCCCAAACCTAAAAATAACATCGTTGAACTAAATTTATTCTTTGGTTTACCATCTGACTCTTGCAATTCTAAATCTCCTTTAAATGGCTTTAAAAATGAAGCAATAAATGTTGGAACAACCATACATAGTAGCGATGGAATGAATAGGTAAGATAATAACTTTCCTGTAGAGACTTTATTACCTATCCACAGCATTGTTGTAGTAACATCTCCAATTGGTGACCAAGCACCTCCTGCATTAGCAGCAATAATAATTAAACCTGCATACCAAATTCTAACATCTCTTTCTTTTACAATTTTTTGTAGAATAGAAATTAATACAATAGTTGCAGTTAAGTTATCAATAATAGCAGATAGTACAAATGCTAAAATTGCAAACATCCAGAGTAGTTTTTTTCTACTATTAAAATTAACTGCATTTTTAATGGTAGAAAAACCATCAAAATAATCTATAATTTCTACAATTGTCATTGCTCCCAATAAAAACACTAATATTTCAGCAGTTTTACCTAAATGATGTAGTAATGTTTCTTCCATTAAATGCATTTTTTCTTCGTGTGGAAGCAACCCAAAGTTATCCATTAAGCTATGCTTGGCAGAATCAAACCATTGTGAAAAATCATCGATTCCTAATGAAATTAATGCCCAACTTATGGCCATCATCACCAGAGCCGGAATTAATTTATCTATTTTAATATTGTGCTCAAGGGTTATGGCTAAATAGCCAAAAACAAATACAAGAATTATTACTGTTTCCATTCTAAGGGATTTTTAAATTAGTTGTCTTAATGCAATTTCGAAAGCTGTTTCGCTGATGCCTATATTTTTGGGGTTATTATTATGAACTTCTGTTAATGCTTTTTTAATGACTTGAGATGTATCATTAAAAATGGCTTCATCTGTCATTAGCACTTTTCGCTCCATGAAATATGCAAAAACTCTTGCCATACCACAGTTTGAAATAAAGTCTGGAATTAAACTTACTTTTTGATCCGTATGCTCCATTATAGGTCCAAAGAATATTTCTTTATCTGCAAAAGGAACATTGGCACCACAAGTAATAACTTCTAAGCCTGTTGATATCATTTGATCAATTTGATCTTGCGTTACCAATCTCGAAGCGGCACATGGCGCAAATATCTCTGTTTGTAGCGACCATATTTTTTGATTAATCTCTTCAAAAGGAATTAATGTATCTGCGATAAGTGTATTTCCATTTTTATTAAGATATAATTCTGTAATTTCCTGAAACGAAAATCCATTTTCATTGATTAAACCACCGACTCTATCAATAATACCTACGATTTTCGCTCCCATTTGAGCAAAATAAAAAGCTGCAGCTGCACCAACGTTACCAAAACCTTGCACAACTACTCGTTTTCCTTTTATTGAATTATCATTAATATCATAAAAATGTTTGGCTGCAATAGCAACGCCATAACCAGTAATCATGTCTGCAACAGTATACTTTTTGCTGACATCTGGTGAGTAATCTGCGTTTTCGATAACCTTAATAACACCTTGTCTTAATTGACCAATTCTATTAATTTTATCTGCAATTGAAGGTTTAAAGTGGCCTTCAAAAACACCTTCTTGAGGATGCCAAACACCGCTTTCTTCAGTAATAGGTATTACTTCATGGATTTCATCAACGTTTAAATCTCCACCTGTTCCGTAATAACTTCTTAGTAATGGCGAAACGGCAGCGTACCAACGTTCTAAAACACCTTTTTTTCTTGGGTCATGTGGGTCAAAATTAATCCCAGATTTTGCACCTCCAATGGCAGGACCAGAAACAGTGAATTTTACTTCCATTGTTTTAGCAAGTGAAAGTACTTCATTTCTATCCAAACCTTTTCGCATTCGTGTTCCTCCACCAGCCGCACCACCTCTTAGCGAGTTGATAACTGTCCAACCTTCGGCATCAGTTTCGGGATCATTCCAATGAAATACAATTTCTGGAGCTTTATTTTCGTATTTATGAAGTAACTCTTTAATCAATTTTTATAGTTTAAATATCGAATAACAAATATAAAAAACTATATAAGCTTAATGTGAATTAAAGTTGATTTTTAGGCATTAAAATTTTTCCTGAAGAATGATTACAATTTGCACCAGTAACACTCTTTAAACAATTAACTTCATTTCGTTCTTTTAATACACCTAAAAGTCCAAAAATCAAAGCTTCTTTGTATTCTATAATATCATTTTCTGGAATAATTACTTCTGAAATTGAATGATAATCAATTCTTTCCATTAAAAAATCATTATATACACCTCCACCTGTAACTAGAACTTTTGATTTTTCTTTATTTAAAACTATTGAAATTTGAATAGCCACGTGTTCTACAAAAGTTCTTAATACGTCTTGTATTTCAAGATTAAAAGCATCAATTAATGGAAAAATATTTAGTTCTACCCATTCTAAACCTAAAGATTTTGGAGGATTTTCTATATAGAATGGAAGTTGATTGAGTTTAAATAATAAATCTTTATTAATATTTCCTTTTGAAGCTAGTTTACCTTTATCATCATATTCTAAATTAATTTTAGACATATAATTGTTTAGAACAATATTAACCGGACAAATATCAAAAGCAATTCTCTCAGAATTTAACTCAAAAGACACATTTGCAAAACCACCAAGATTGAGGCAAAATTCATATGCATTAAAAAGTAATCTATCTCCAATAGGTACCAAAGGAGCTCCTTGCCCTCCGAACTCTACGTCTTGAACTCTGAAATCGCAAATAACTTTTCGACCAAGTTTGTCTGCTAAAATTTGATGATTTCCTATTTGATATGTTAATTTCTTCTCTGGTTGATGTAAGGCTGTATGACCATGAGAGGCTATAAAATCTATTTCTTCAAGATTATTTTTTTCAATAAAATTTGATATTACGGCAGATAAAAATTCTGAATATTTTATATCTAACGTTTTTAATTGATTCATTTTCATTGAAACTAATTTACTCAATGTCGTTTTCCATCTAAGACTATAGTTTATAGTTTCTGAATTAATAATTTTAAATTCCCAGCAGTCTTTGTACTTGAAATTTATATAAATAATGTCTATGCCATCTAGTGAAGTACCGGACATTAAAGCAATAATATTGTAATCTGTTTTTGTCATATTAGTAAAAATAATATTACTCATTGAAAATAACACAATAAAAAATTATATTTGCATTAAATTTTTATTAAATCAATAATTTTTAGTTTATGGACTTTAGTTTAACAGAAGAACATTTAATGATTCGTGATGCTGCAAGAGATTTTGCTCAAACTGAATTACTTCCTGGTGTTATAGAACGCGATAATGCTCAAAAATTTCCTGAATCATTAGTGAGAAAAATGGGTGAGTTAGGTTTTTTAGGTATTATGGTAGATCCTAAATATGGAGGAAGCGGAATGGATGCCATTTCTTATGTACTTATTATGGAAGAATTATCTAAAATAGATGCTTCCGCTTCTGTTATGGTTTCTGTTAATAATTCCTTGGTGTGTTATGGACTTGAGGCTTACGGTAACGAAGAACAAAAGCAAAAATACCTTACAAAATTGGCTACTGGAGAATGTATTGGTGCTTTTTGTTTAAGCGAACCAGAAGCTGGTAGTGATGCAACATCGCAAAAAACAACTGCTATTGATAAAGGTGACCATTATATTTTGAATGGCACAAAAAATTGGATTACAAATGGCGGACGTGCAGAAGTATTTTTAGTAATTGCACAAACCGACAAGCATAAAGGGTCTCACGGAATTAATGCTTTTATTTTAGAAAAAGGTATGCCTGGTTTTGATATAGGACCAAAAGAAGATAAGTTAGGTATTCGTGGTAGTGACACACACACCTTACAGTTTAATGATGTTAAAGTACCTAAGGAAAATAGAATTGGTGAAGACGGATTTGGGTTTAGATTTGCAATGAAAACACTTTCTGGAGGACGAATTGGAATTGCTGCTCAAGCTTTAGGAATTGCTGCAGGTGCTTATGAACTTGCTTTAAAATATTCGAAAGAACGTAAGGCATTTGGAACAGAAATATGTAATCACCAAGCAATTGCGTTTAAATTGGCAGATATGCATACTGAAATTGAAGCGGCTAGGTTGCTAGTAATGAAAGCCGCTTGGGATAAAGACCAAGGAAACAATTACGACATGTCTAGTGCTATGGCTAAACTATACGCTAGTAAAGTAGCTATGGAGCATACAGTAGAGGCTGTTCAAATTCATGGTGGTAATGGGTTTGTAAAAGAATATCATGTAGAACGTTTAATGCGTGATGCTAAAATCACACAAATTTATGAAGGAACTTCAGAAATACAGAAAATTGTAATTTCGAGGGGTTTAATAAAATCTTAATTTAAGAAATAGAAATATAAAAAGGCTTCAGAATTGAATTTTTGAAGCCTTTTTAGTTTTTGGATAATTCATTCATTACTAATCTTAATTCTCCGTACGTGTATTTATCGTTGAATATATCTTTTAACTCTGATAAATTATCAAATTTTTTTGTTGGAATAATCTGTTTTAAGTGATTATAACTTTCTTCATCCATCAAATCTGTAATTTTAATTTCTCCTGAAGAAATGAAACTTGCCAGATGCCCAAATATGGTATTTTCATTTAACTCTCTAAAATCAGCAATTTCTACAATTGACTTTCCTTCTTTGTATAGCTTTAACGATTCTCGTTTAGTCTCTCCCACTTTCTTTTTTGTTTTTTTTGGTAAATCTAAAGTTATGTGGTTTGAATTGGGCTCTATATCATTTTCATCACAATAATTAATAATTACATTTAAAATTTCAGTTCCATATTTTTCTATTCTTGTTTTACCCATGCCATGAATTTCTTTTAATTCTTGCTTATTGGTGGGTAAGATTTCACACATTGCGTAAAGAGATTTTTGAGTAAAAATTTGGAAGTGAACCAAACCTTCTCTTTTGGCAATTTGATTTCTAAGTTCCCTTAATAACTCAAACAATTCTATATTAGCGGTTCCATCAATAATTGTTTTACGTTGTTTCTTTGGTTTTTCTTTTCCAAAGAAAACTGACTTCGCTCTTAACATGAGGAACTTGTCTGCATTAAATCCGTCTTCTAACCCCTGAAAGAATGATAACTTTGTTTCTAATAATTCTTCTAAAGTGTCTAAGTGTTTAATTATATCTTTCTCAATTGCTTTATTATCTGTAGAAAAGGTTATTTTATGGAGAAATGCCTCGATTTGAGTGGATGTTTGTTCTTTGAAATAAACTATAGCCTTTTTAAAACGTTCTTGCAATTGTAAATTAGATTCAGGAATACTTCCTGATTCAATCATAGTCTCTAATTCTTGCTTGAAGCTATTCCCAATTTTCAACAAACTAGTGACAGTTAATTTAATAGTATTTAAGGGGTTCTCTATAGTACCTTCAATACTACCTCTATTTTTATAATAAATATCTATTATGCGATTAATTGGATTTAGAAAATTGTAAAAATTAAAAATATCAGACAAAAGAACTAATTGATAATCTCGTTGAGAATCTGTCAAAATTTGATCATTAGGCTGATTTTCTTCAAACTCTTTATTAAAGGCGATAACATTAGAATCACTAATTATTTGATTAGATTCTATTTTACTTTTTAAAACCAAACCTTCTAATGATTTACATCTACTTAAAGCAACATATGTTTGACCATGAGCAAATGCGCCTTGAACGTCTATAATAGCTTTTTCAAAAGTTAATCCTTGGCTTTTATGTATGGTAATAGCCCAAGCTAAACGTAGAGGAATTTGCGAATAACTGCCTATTTTATCTTCAGATATTGCTTTTGTTTTAGAATCAACACTATACCTTATGTTTTCCCATGTTTCAGCTTTGATATTAATATTAAAGTCATCATCTGGGCAATGTACTACAACTTCATCCTTTTCTAACAAAATCACTTTACCAATTTTACCATTATAATATCTCTTTTCAGGTGAGCTATCATTTTTAATAAACATAACTTGAGCACCTATTTTTAATACTAATTCCTCTTTGTTTGGAAACGAGTGTTCTGGAAAATTACCTTCAATTTTTGCTTTATACGTATATTCTTGACCTGTTAATTTATTTAATTCTAATAAATTATTCTGTCTGGCTTTATTATTATGAGTAGTTAGATATATGTATCCTTCACCCTCCTTAACAGTAAAATTAGGAAAATATCTATCATTTAGTGCTGTTGCTGATTCTGCACTTAAAGCATTATTTCTAACCTCATTAAGGATATTTATAAAAATTGGATTGTCTTGTCTATAAATATGCTTTAATTCAATAGTAATAGGTCTACACTTATAATATGCATCACTACTGAAGAAGTAAGCATTTTTATAAAAAGGTTGAAGTAATCTCCATTCGTTATCCTTAACTACCGGTGATAATTGCTGTAAATCTCCTATCATTAAGAGTTGGACACCTCCAAATACTTGGTTTCTGTTTTTATAACGCCTAAGCGTTTTATCAATACTATCTAATAAATCAGCTCTTACCATACTGATTTCATCAATAATTAATAAGTCTAATGATTTTATAATACTAACTTTAGTTTTACTAAATTTTCTATTAAAACGAGTATTGCTAGTTAAATCATCATTTGGTAAAATAGGTCCAAATGGCATTTGAAAAAATGAATGAATTGTAACCCCTTTAGCATTAATAGCAGCTACACCAGTAGGAGCCACGATAACCATTCGTTTATTGCACTCACGCTTTAATCTATGTAAGAACGTAGTTTTACCAGTTCCAGCTTTACCTGTTAAAAATATATTCCTATCAGTTTTAGATATAAAATTCCAGGCTAAATCTATTTCCTTATTAAAAATCATTTTTAAAACTTAAATCTGGATTGAATATAATAAAGATATGTTGATTGTTATAACCAGTAATGATATAAAACACAAAAACCCTTACTAAATAATATAGTAAGGGTTTTACAATACCGATTAATTCGGTAAAAAAAGGCGGTGACCTACTCTTCCACAGTTAAGCAGTACCATCGGCGCAAACGGGCTTAAC
>NZ_JABRWQ010000007.1 GCF_013249065.1 Winogradskyella litoriviva | reverse complement strand
TTTATATATTTGACAGATACGGAAAACTGTTAAAGCAATTGAGTCCAGACGGAAGCGGTTGGGACGGAACGTTTAATGGTAATTTAATGCCAACCAGTGACTACTGGTTTACAGTAGAATACGACGAACCAACAACAGATATACGTAAAGAATTTAAAGCCCATTTTACCTTGAAACGATAAGTGTAAGATTATAATTATATATTATAAAAAAAGCCTAAACATTACTGTTTAGGCTTTTTTTATCTATTATTAAATTAATTTATAAGACTTTAATAGGTTATGTGGTTTCATAATAATTATTGTACTGCTCTTTAAAATTGACAAAATAAGTTTCTTGTTTTATATAGTAGCATATTAAATTAAGTAGTTGTGAAAGAAGAGCCTGTAAAAGTTTTAAAACAGACTTCTATTTAAATTAATGGAATTTATTTTTTATAATAATTAAAAGAAATTGTTCTAAATTATAGTAATAAAAAAAGCCAGAGAATTTAAGTTCTCTGGCTGTAATTTGTGATTTTTTAAATCTTACTTAGATTTTAAATCTAAGTGTCAATATAAAATTTGAATATTTTGATTGTATAGAAGCTGTATCTGTCAAACCAACATTATAAAGTTGGTGATTAATATCTCTTTCTGATTGACTATAAGCTACATCTAAGTTAAAATTACCAAAGTTATAACCTAAACCTAAAGAATACCCATTTAAGTCACCATAGAATTCAGTGTTTTTATATGGGCTTTCTTCAAAGTGATAACCTCCTCTAAAACTCACCTGCTTATATCTATATTCACCACCTAATTTATAAGAAGTAGAAGATGCTAATTCATTGTTAATTTCATTATTTAAACCTGAAAAATAAATATCACTAATAGGTTTAAATTTTGAATTGGTATAATCTTTTACCGCATAGTCAAAGCTTAATAGGCCACTTTTACCAAATATATAAGCTATACTACCTGTTACTTTTCCAGGAGTTTGTAGTTTATACTCTTCATAAATATTAATAATGCTGCTAATATAATTTATTTCTGGGTCGGCATTATTAGAATCTATTCCTTGTGTTAATTCATCACTTATTCTATACCATGTTGGAGAATTATAAGAAAGCCCAACCCGTAAATCTTTTGTGATTTTAGCAATTGTTCCAAGTTGAAAAGAGAATCCACTACCAGTTGTAAGTAAAAGATTTTCAAAAGCTATATTATTCACAATTGACCCACTATTGGAATTTGTTTCTCTTAATCTTGTTAATTTTTCATAGTTAATAAAGTGACTATTTAAATTAATGCCAAAAAATAATTTGTCATCATAATCTGCGGCAAAATTAAATGCAAGTTTGCCATTGTAACCATTAGATGCGTACAGGTAGTTTTGATTAAAATTTCCAGGTGCTACGTTAGATAGATAGTTAGTTTCATCATTATTAGTATCATCATCTAAATTTTCTGGATCTAAAATTCCAGACCAATATCCCAAAAATGCTTGTTGAATTCCATATCCATTTTGTAACGATCCTATATCTGCATAAGCTTCCTCAATAAATTCACCTGGTAGTAATTTCAACGTTTCAAAGCGTATATCACCGTTATTTGCATAATTTAAAAAATAACTATCAATTGAATTTGTATTAGTACCATTGGCTACCCATTCATCATTAAAATCTGCAGAGCGATCATACGCAATACTCAATGTGAATTTTTTCCATTTAGAATCAGGATTTACGTTTTTAAAAACAAAAGCAGCACCTAATTGATTTAAATCTACATTTGTATCGGAAGATGAATTTTGTCCGTTAAAATAATTAATGTCGTTTTTTTTATTAAAGGCTCCTATGGATAGAGATGCTTCACTATTAGTATAAATTGCAGAACCAGCTGGATTAATATTAATACTAGATAAGTCTCCACCTAATGCTCCAAATGCACCACTCATAGCTCTAAAACGAGCTGTGCCTTGTATGTCATCCATAGAATATCTAACTGCATCAGTTATGTCCTGCGCTAAAATATAGTATGAGCTAAATAAGCCTATGCTTATTAACATAAGTAATTTTTTCATAAGTATTTTTTTTAAATTTGGAATTAAACTTAAGTCTATCCTCTTCCTCTTCGGCTACTACTAGATGAGCTACTGCGACTGCTTCCACTAGATCGAGAACTTGAAGATGATGATCTTGTACTACTAGAAGAAGAACTGCTGCTTCTTGAGGACCTAGTTGTAGTCCTAGTTGACCGTGAATTGCTTGAAGGTGATGACGACCTCACACTACCACTCCTTGAAGTTGATCTTATTGATCTAGTTCCTGGTTGTGATGTTCTGGTACTTGTTCTTGAGGACCTTGTAGTATTTGGTCTCATTGTTCTCGATGTTCCAACTGATCTTGATGACGTGTTAGAACTTCTAATACCTGTGTTTCGAGTTCTACTCGTTGTATTATTAGATAATCTTCTTGTAGAATAATTTCTATTTGATAAAGCAGAGTTACTTCTTCTGCTCAGGTTGTTGTTATATAATAGTCCTCTCCTAGAGTTACTGTAAGCATATCTACTTCTATTTCCATAGTAGCCGTAGCCCAAGTTATAGTGATTATATCCATAGCCGTAGTTCCATGGTGAGTAAAATCCAAATCCTAAACCATAGCCATAACCGCCATAAGCCCAATGGTTATTCCAACCCCAATTATTCCAGCCCCAACGATTCCATCGCCAAGGACTTCCCCAATTATAATAGCCATATCCAAAACCTCCATTCCAAATCCATGGGTCATTCCAGCCCATCCATCCATTATCAATATAGTTGATGGTTACAGAATTGCTGTTTTGTCCCCATCCACCGTAAGGCGTTTGTTGTTCTAATGAGTCTTGGGCAGTTTCTACATAATTGCTTTCGTAAGAGTCAATATCCGTAAATATTTCACTTTCTTCTGCAATTGCATCCAATTCTGCAGAGTTTTCCGCAAAATAGTTTTTATAATAGTTAGAATTATTAGTTGATGTCGTTACAACAGGTTCTTCAGTTTCATATTCTTCAGTAGAATAGATGCCATCATTATCGTATCCGGCATACTGAAACGAACCACAAGAAGTTAACACGGCTGTTAAACCGAGCGCAACAAAAAATGGCAATTTTCGGGTAATAATAGTATTAAATTGCATATCTCTTTTATTTTATTGTTGAACATAGCAAAAATAGTTAGTTTTGCTTAACTATTTTATACATTTAACATAAACACAAATTTTGTGCCAAAACACTAAAAATGAGTAAAAATCTTACTAGTAGAGCCGAAGATTATTCAAAATGGTATAATGAATTGGTTGTGAAAGCCGATTTAGCCGAAAATTCTGCCGTTAGAGGCTGCATGGTTATTAAGCCTTATGGTTATGCTATTTGGGAAAAAATGCAAGCTGAATTAGATAGAATGTTTAAAGAAACAGGACATCAAAATGCTTATTTTCCATTATTTGTTCCAAAGAGTTTATTTGAAGCAGAAGAGAAAAATGCGGAAGGTTTTGCCAAAGAATGCGCTGTTGTTACCCATTACAGGTTGCAAAATGATCCTGATAATGAAGGTAAGTTGAGAGTTGATCCTGAGGCTAAACTAGAAGAAGAACTTGTGGTAAGACCTACGAGTGAAGCCATAATCTGGAATACTTACAAAGGTTGGATTCAAAGTTACAGAGATTTACCTATTTTGGTAAACCAATGGGCTAATGTAGTGCGTTGGGAGATGCGTACACGATTATTTTTACGTACCGCAGAATTTTTATGGCAAGAAGGACACACGGCTCATGCAACAAAGGCAGAAGCATTGGTTGAAGCGGAACAAATGAATAATGTTTACGCAGATTTTGCGGAAAACTTTATGGCTATTCCGGTTATACAGGGTGTAAAAACCGAAAGTGAGCGTTTTGCTGGTGCTGTAGAAACCTATTGTATAGAAGCATTAATGCAAGATGGTAAGGCATTGCAAGCAGGTACTTCTCATTTTTTGGGTCAGAATTTTGCTAAAGCATTCGACGTTAAGTTTACTAATAATGAAGGCAAGTTAGATTATGTTTGGGCTACATCTTGGGGAGTTTCTACACGTTTAATGGGAGCGTTGATAATGACGCATAGTGACGATAAAGGATTGGTGTTACCACCTAATTTAGCACCTTCACAGGTTGTTATTGTGCCAATATATAAGAACGACGAGCAATTTGAAGCAATAACAAAAAAAGCTGAAAACATTATTAAAGAGCTGAAAGTTTTGGGTGTGAGTTGTAAATTTGATAAAAGAACAACACATAGACCTGGAGCAAAATTTGCACAACACGAATTACAAGGCGTGCCGTTAAGAATTGCAATAGGTCCTAAAGATTTAGAAAATAATACTATTGAATTAGCGAGGCGTGACACCTTAACTAAGGAAATTGTAGATATGGAAGGCTTACCAATAAAAATTAAGGAGCTTTTAGAAGTTATTCAAAATGATTTGTTTAAAAAAGCATTTAACTTTAGGGAAAACCATATTACTGAAGTGGATGATTTTGAAACTTTTAAAAAGGTATTAGAAACTAAAACTGGTTTTATTTCTGCTCATTGGGACGGTACATCAGAGACTGAACAAAAGATAAAGGAGTTAACAAAGGCAACAATACGTTGTATTCCTTTAGATAGTAAAATTGAGGATAGTGTCTGTGTTTACAGTGGAAAACCATCAAAACAACGAGTACTTTTTGCAAAGGCGTATTAAAAATTTTAAAAAAAATTAATTAGGTGTTGCAGAATTTAAAAATAGTTGTATTTTTGCATCCGCAATGGAAACGTTGTAGGTTCATTTAAATAATAAAATAACCAAAATGGCCCGTTCGTCTATCGGCTAGGACGCATGGTTTTCATCCATGTAAGAGGGGTTCGATTCCCCTACGGGCTACAACTTTAATAAAGAATAAAATAATGGCAAATCATAAGTCAGCATTAAAAAGAATTAGAAGTAACGAGAAAAGACGTGTACTTAATAAGTATCAACACAAAACTACTCGTAATGCTATAAAAGCATTGCGTGAAATTACTGATGCTAAAGAAGCACAAAAAATGTTACCTTCAGTTATTAGTATGTTAGATAAGTTAGCAAAGAAAAACGTTATTCATGCTAATAAGGCTGGTAATTTAAAATCAAAATTAACTAAACATGTGGCTTCAATATAAATTGTAGTTGCATTTATAGATATTAAAGGGTCTTTCCAAAAGGAAAGACTTTTTTGTTTTTTAATATTTTGATTTACTTAAAGATATAGCGAAGTAATTAATCTAGATTATCTACGTTTTATAACTTTTTTAAGATTGATTATATGAAAAATATTACTTTTGTTATCGGAATAATAAATCATCACAACTTAAATGATTGAGGTTATAACTGAACAATCGGTTTGGAACGCTGCTATAAAACAAGTAGAACACTATGATTTTTATCACACATATTGTTATCACGATTTATCTAGAAAAGCAAATGAAACGCCTATATTAATAAAATATAAGGACGAAAACTCATTGGTGTTATTGCCATTGCTAGTTAGAGAAATTGAAAATACAGAGTATAAAGATGCGACATCTGTTTATGGTTATGCAGGTGTACTTTTGTTGTCAGATAATAAATGTTTTGAAAATGAATCTTTTAAAAAAGAATTAAATCAGTATTTCTTAGACCATAAAATTGTATCTGTATTCTCAAGGTTACACCCATATTTAAATCATCAGGAAGAAGTTTTAAATGGGTTAGGCTATATTAGTAACCCAGGAGAAGTTGTATATATCAATTTGTCAGAACCATTAGATATTCAACGACAGCGATATTCTAGTCGCTTAAAAACACATGTAAATAAAGCTTCTAGATTATGTACTATAATAGAAGGAGAAACAGAAGCACATTTAAGAGCTTTTATGGATATCTACTATGAGAACATGAGTAGGGTTAATGCTAATGATAGTTATTTTTTTGATGAGAGCTATTTTATTAAGCTCATGAAAAATCAAGAATGTAATGTTGATTTATCTTTGGCGATTTGTAATGAAACTCAAGCAATAATTGCAGGAGCAATATTTATTAAAACAGATAATATTGTTCAATACCATCTCTCTGGTATAAAAGAAGCTTATTTGGATTTAAACCCTATTAAGTTGGTAATTGATAATATGCGAGTTAAAGCCACCAAAGAAGGATTTAAATTTTTAAACCTTGGTGGAGGTAGATCTAGTAAACAAGATTCTTTGTTTAGTTTTAAATCTAGTTTCTCAAAGAATTATAAACCCTTTAAACTTTGGAAATATATAATTAACAAAGAAGTCTATGATAACCTAACTAAACAGCATTTAGCTAATAGTTGTGATGAAGACATTGAAATAGGTGAATTTTTTCCTGCTTATAGAAGTGTTATGTCTAACTAGTTTAAAATATACAATGCAAAATCCATTTTCGACTTCTATTTTTAAATCTATTTGGTTAAAACATTTTAATTCTAAAAAGGCTAAGGTTAAATCATTTAATTTTATAAGTGGTTTAGATTTTTTGAAAAATGGTAATAAGCTATTTTATTATAATGTTGGTAAAACTCACACTAAAGGGCTAAATTATAAAATCAATTCAACCGAAGATGTCTCTTTAAATAATAAAGCAGTTGTAATATATGATGTACCGACTTATTTTGAAGTAGATACAACCGAATTAGGAAGCAAAATTAAACTTCTAAAGTCTAAGCAGTATCCTGGTTATTTAATAGAAACGGGCAAGTATGAAAGTCTTAAAGATTACATGCTTGAAAATTTTAGTAAAAACAGTAGAAATAAAAACAATAAATTTAAAAGACGTCTAGAAGATTCGTTCAATATTAGATATCAAATGTTCATTGGAGAGATGTCTAAATCCGAATATGATTTTATTTTTAAGTCATTTAAAGAGTTATTAGAAAAAAGGTTTGCTGATAAACAAATTACAAACAATAATTTAGAAGATCAAGAATGGTCTTTTTATTATGACGTTGCTTATCCTTTAATTTTAGAAAAAAAGGCATCATTATTTGTTATTTATGATAACGAAAAACCAATTGGAGTTACATTATGTTATTTTTCTGAAGATATTCTTTTTGATGCTATAACAGTTTTTGATATTGACTATTTTAAATTTCATTTAGGCTCAGTAACTATAATGAAATTAATAGAATGGTGTATTGATAATGAAATAAGAATTCTTGACTTTTCTAAAGGTTATTTTGAGTATAAAACACGTTGGTGTACAAAACAATATGACTTTGAATATCATATTTATTATGATAGTAAATCGGAAAAATCTAAATTGTTAGCAAATTCAATTAAACGTTTATACGATATTAAACAACGATTGAGGGAGAAAAACATAAATGATAGATTACACAAGTTAACTTATAAACTTAAGAATAAAGAAGAGGTAAAAACAGAAAAATTAGTTTATAAATTTGAAGAAGCAGTTTTAAATGAAACAGAACAAAATTTAAAACCAATTAACTTTGAATTGCCAGAAAACAAAACGCTTAAACTAATGGTTTTTGAATATTTATACCTTTATCTCGAAAATTATAATAACATTCAATTGTTTGAAATGAACAATGAAACCAATAGTTATTTAATAAAAGGAAAACAAAAATCTTTTATTGCTACTGCAGTTTAAAATTAACCAACCTAAACTCTCAAAGTGCTATTTAATTCATTACAGTTTTTAATTTTTTTACCAATAGTGTATGTGCTCTATTGGTTTGTGTTTAAAAAAAATCTTAAATATCAGAATATACTTGTAATTATAGCGAGTTATGTTTTTTATGGTTGGTGGGATTGGAGATTCCTTTTTCTCATATTATTTAGCACCATATTAGATTTTTATCTAGGTCAAAAAATTTATAAGGATAGAGACAATACAAAGAGAGCTAGATATTGGTTGTGGCTAAGTGTCTTTTTTAATATTGGTTTGCTAGGCTTTTTTAAGTATTACAATTTTTTCGTTGATTCTTTCATAGAAATGTTTTTAGCTATGGGATATGAAATGAAAAGTACTTGGACGTTAAGAATAATTTTACCAGTTGGAATTTCTTTTTATACGTTTCAAACAATGTCTTATTCCTTTGATATTTATTATAAAAAACTAAAACCAACAAAAGATTTTGCTGCTTTCGCGGCATTCGTAGCATTTTTTCCACAATTAGTGGCTGGCCCAATAGAGAGAGCTTCAAACTTATTAAGTCAAATAACCACAAAACGTTATTTTAAATATAACCAAGCAACAGATGGATTAAAACTTATACTTTGGGGTTTTTTTAAAAAACTTGTAATTGCAGATTCCTTAGCTCCAATAGTAGATGATATATTTGCAAATTATGGTACCTACCCAGCTTCTACGTTAATTCTCGGAGTTTGTTTATTTAGCTTTCAATTATATGGTGACTTCAGTGGATATTCTGATATTGCAATAGGAACATCAAAATTGTTTGGTATAGAACTTCTTTCTAATTTTAGATTTCCTTACTTTTCTAGGAATATTGCGGAGTTTTGGAAACGATGGCATATTTCCCTCTCAAATTGGTTTAAATATTACCTTTATATCCCTTTGGGTGGCTCTAAAGGTAGCCGCTTAAAATCCATGAGAAATGTTGTTATAATATTCTTGGTAAGCGGACTTTGGCATGGTGCAAATTGGACGTTTGTATTTTGGGGTGCAGTACATTCATTAATGTATATACCGGTTTTCTTATTGAATAGCAATCGCAAATACCTTAATACAAGTATAGCAGAGAACTCTTTATTTCCATCATTAAAAGAGATTGTTCAGGTATTAATTACGTTTTTATTAGTTACTTTTTCTTATATATTCTTTAGGTCTCTTACTATTACAGAAGCCTTTAATTATATTTCTCAAATAACAACAGACTTTAGATATGAAGCATATTCACATCCAATGGGATACAGAATGGTAGATTATTACATACTGATTGCTATTTTTATAATTTACGAGTATATAATACGTAAAGACGAACGTAGGCCTTTTAATTTTAAAAACCCAGTAGTGAGATTTTTAATTTATGCATTAATTATTATGAGTACATTATTGTTTTATGATGATGGTGTTAATCGATCATTTATATATTTTCAATTTTAAATGAGATGAAAAAGTTAATATTAAAATCAATAGTATATGTTTTTCTAATTCTTCTATTTATTGAAGCATCAATTAGATTGTTTCATTTATATACAGAAGATCCTCCTCGTTTTATTGATGATTTAGGAGTAGAAAAACGTGTGCCAGGTCATACAGGTTATGCAGTAACAGGTAATAGAAATCAAAATTATTCTAAATTTAATATTAACAAATCGGGTTTTAACTCTTATCGCGAGTATACACCAACAGCCAATAAGTTTGAAATTGCAATAGTAGGAGACTCTTTTATTGAAGGATTTCACCAAGATTATTTTGATTCTACCGGAAAAAAAATTGAAAACCTGATTCCTAATTCCGAAGTTTATGAATATGGATACTCTGGCTATGATTTTGCCAACCAAATGCATTTAATAGATGCATATAAAAATGACTTCGATTTAATAGATGAGATTGTAATTTACCTCAATTACAAAGACGATTTAGATCGTGGCATTTATGAGCCTAATCACGATAGAATAAAAATGTTGTCATCTACACCATTTAAAATTAGAGACAATATAAAGATTTTGGCGTATGGTCTCAAAATCGGAATATTTGAACCATTACAGAAATTAATTAGTGGGAAAAAATCAAATGAGCCAAAAAAAATAAAGGAGAATAAAGAACAAGAGGCAATTGATCTACAAAAACAAAAAGTTAAGGATTTAGAGCTTTTAGAAAATTTTAAAAGTTTAATAAAGCAATATGGTTTTGATAAATCTAAAACTTCCTTGTTATTAGACTCTAGCAAAACCAGTGAATTATTTTTAGATTTCTGTAGTGACAATAATATAGATATTATAGATTTTCATAAAAATTTTGAGGACTCTAAAACATCGCCAACATTGATATATGATGAGCACTGGAACAATCATGGACGCGATATCATTGCTAAAACAATTAGTGATTATATAAAAGCAAAGCGAGACTAAATTAGCCTTTTCTTTTAAAGAGGTTAATTTCTCTCACAAAAGAATAGCGGTTGTTTTTAATAGGTTAGATTTTAGAAATCAAAATATTACTAGAGATAATAAAATTTCAATCTAAAAGATAATGTAATTACTTCTTAACAATAAGCATTATCTTCGCATTCAAATGTTATTATTATGCATAAAGCAGGTTTTGTAAATATTATTGGTAATCCAAATGTTGGTAAGTCTACATTAATGAATGCGTTTATTGGTGAAAAGTTATCAATAATTACATCAAAGGCACAAACAACAAGACACAGAATTTTAGGTATTGTAAATGGTGAAGATTTTCAGGTGATATTAAGTGATACACCAGGAATAATTAAACCAGCATATGAGTTACAAGCCTCTATGATGGATTTTGTTAAATCCGCGTTTGATGATGCTGATGTTTTAATTTATATGGTTGAAATAGGAGAGAAGGAACTAAAAGATGACGCTTTTTTTAAGAAGATCACCAATTCTAAAATACCTGTTTTATTGCTATTGAATAAGATTGATACGTCAAATCAGTCTCAATTAGAAGAACAATCAGAATTATGGCAAAGTAAAGTGCCAAATGCAGAGTTTTTTCCAATTTCTGCAACGGAAGGTTTTAATGTTCAAAATGTATTTGATAGAATTATAGAGTTGCTTCCAGATTCTCCAGCTTATTACCCTAAAGATCAATTAACAGATAAGCCAGAACGCTTTTTTGTAAATGAAGCTATAAGAGAGAAAATCTTAATGCATTATAAAAAGGAAATTCCGTATGCTGTAGAAGTAGACACTGAGGAGTTTTTTGAAGAAGAAAATATAATAAGAATGCGTTCTGTAATTATGGTTGAGCGCGAAACTCAGAAAGGAATTATTATTGGTCATAAGGGTTCGGCTTTAAAACGTGTAGGAATAGAGGCGCGTAAGGACTTAGAAAAATTCTTTGGTAAACAAGTACATTTAGAGCTTTATGTTAAGGTAAATAAAAACTGGAGAAGCAATCAAAATCAATTAAAACGTTTTGGCTACAACCAAAAGTAGTTTTACTTTTTTTTAATTTAAATGTAGAATAGCAACTTCAAAGCTTGTTAACGATACGGTTTTAAAATAGTATTGGTAAAATCGTTTAATTGATGCATTTCTGGCATGCCTTTAGCTCGTCCTATTCTTCCTGCAAAATATAAAACAAACCAGATTACTATCATTAAAATGGTTAAACAAAGTTGTAGAGTATAGCTATTACCCAACGTTTTATTAGTATACGCCCAAATTACGAAACCAAAAAAGAGTCCAGCAACTACGAAATGTAAAAACATAAAGAGCGTCCATACTGTTGGGTTTGGGCCAAAAAGGCCATGAACAATCGACTTATTATTACCATCTGTATTAATTTCTAGGTGTAGTTGAGGCGACCAAAAATGTTGTTCTTTTTTAGGGAATTTTATAAAAACATGGTCATCAATTCTACTTACTACAAAAGTCTTTTGTAATGTTTTGACTTTTTCAAATTCTTTTAATAGTGTTTCATTATCATGGTGCACTTCAAATTTAAAGCGAGGTCTTAAGACTATTTTATTTGAAAGCGCCATAAGTTTAAGACATAAAAATTTATTTTACTATAAGGAATTCTACACGTCTATTAATAGAATGTTCTGTCTCAGTACAGTTGTCTCCACAAGGAACTAGCGGTTTAGTTTCTCCATAACCTATAGAGGTTAAACGCTCGCGAGCTATGCCGTTTTGTACTAAATATTCTAAAGCAGACTTAGCACGTTTATCTGATAAGACCATATTAAAGTCATAACTTGCTCTAGAGTCTGTATGTGCACCAAGCTCTATTTCCATTCTAGGGTATTTAACAAGTAGTGCTACTAAAACATCTAATGTTCTTGCAGCTTGTGGTTTTATATCCCATTTGGCAAAATCAAAATAAATATTTTCTAACTGAATAAATGTGTTACCAAAATCATCATCTGTTACAATATCTTCAGCATCTTTATAAGATTCTATTTCAAGTTCAATATTGAACTCAATATTACCTTTGTCATTAGTGTCAAAGTATTCTAATTGAGGAATATATTTTGGCTGAAAACCTTCTACTGAATATTGTTGGTTAGGACGTGTTGAAAGTTTGTATTTGCCATCTATACCTACTATTTGTTCTGCAACTACATTGCCATCTTTGTCAAATAAAGTTACTGTGGTATTGGGCAAAATCTCTCCAGTTACTTTATCGGTAACTAAACCTTCTATAAAATATTTTCTTTCAGTATCTATCCTTTTAAAAGTATATATATTATCTAAACCAGAACGATTAGAAGATAAATAGCCTCTATTAATTGAGTCTATAACAATAAATGCAAAGTCGTCTTTTTCACTATTAATGGATTCACCTAAATTAAGGGCATCCAAATATCTATTATTTCTAACAGAACTAGAGAATAAATCTAACCCTCCAAAACCATGTTTGCCATTAGATGCAAAATAAAGTGTACTATCTTTGGCAATAAAAGGAAATTGTTCTCGTCTATTGGTGTTTATATTAGAACCAAGATTTGTTGGTTCACCAAAAGCATTAGGCCCTAAAATATCTACATAAAAAATATCAAAAGAACCTAAAGAGCTAGGCATATCACTAGAAAAATATAATTTAGTTTCATCTTCATTTAAAGCAGGATGCATAGTAGAATATTCATTACTAGAGAATGATACTGCTTTAACATTTGTCCATTCATCATCAACTAACTCAGCTCTGAAAATGCTGACTACTGCAATTTTTGTTGAGTCTAAATCAATTCGTTTTTTATGATTTCGTGAAAAATACATTGTTTTACCATCTTTAGTAAAAACGGCATTACTTTCATGTTGTTTAATAGTATTAATTTTTTTACTTAAAGGCTTTACACTGTCTAAGGTAATTGTATCACCAAAAGATACTTTGGCTTCATATAAGTCTAAGTAAGGTTTACCATTCCATTGATAGTTTGGGTTTTTAATATTTTTTGTTGAAGCAAAAACAATTTTATCGCCATTAATACCAACGCCAAAACTAGAACCTCCTACATCAGATGTTAGATTATATAACTCATACTCATAAGGTATAATACGTTTTAATAATGATTTAAAACTGCGCGTATCAAAAGGATTATTTAAATAATTAGTTGTAATGTCATCTGCTTCTTCATATTTTTTAGTTCCTTTTAAAACATCAAAATATTTAAAATAAAAATCTTCAGAAAGTTTGGCGCTATCTTTTAAATCAAAGACTTGTTTATACGCTTTATATGCATTTTCAAATTCAGTATTGTAGTAATAGCAATCTCCTAATTTTTCTAAATTGGTAGCGGTTTTTGGTAGATTTGCATAAATCTCAGCTGCCTCTACATAAGCTCTATTTTCAAATAGAGATTCTGCTTTACTTTTGGATTGTGAGAAGCTAAAAGTACCTGTTATTAGAGTTGCTATTGCAATATATAGTTTAAACGTTTTCATCTGTTTTCAATTAGAAAAATCTTGGAGATTTATCAAAGCCTTTTCTTAGTTTACCAATATTAAATAATAAAAATATTTCGTGAGAACCAGAATTAAATCTACCTAGATTAGATAAGGTATGGTCGTAAGCATAACCTATTCGCATTGCGTCAGACATTGAAAAATTCATTATACCACTGATTGAATCGTCTAAGCGGTAGCCTACACCAAACTCTACTTTGTTGTGTATTAACACATTAGCTGTTAAATCTAGAGATAACTTTGCACCATCAACGTGCTTTGCCATAAAAGCAGGTTTAAATTTATAATTTTCACCAAAATTCAGTACATAACCTCCTGTAAAAAATACATGTACTTTATCTACACCTTGTGTAACGACTCCACTATCTTCTTGAAGATATTCTGTTTCGAGTAAATTTGGCGCTGATAAACCTAAATAATAACGGTCTGAGAAAAAGAAAAGACCTGCACCAATATTAGGTAATGTTTGGTTGATGTTTTCTTCAAAAGCTGAATCTGGTAATGGGTCTGAATATACAAAACCATCAAAATTTGTACTAAAAAATGTAGCACCTGCTTTTACACCAAAGGATAGTTTGTTTTTTTGTCCTATAGGAAGAACATACGCTATATCTGCGTAAGCATTAGTCTGTTTAACTACATCACCAATTTCATCATGAATAAAAGAGATACCACCTTCTAAACGATCTGTAATAACAGAGTGGGCAAAAAATGTTCCAGTTGTTGGTCCTCCAATTGATCTAGCCCATTGTGATCGGTATAACAAGCCTAAATTCATTACCGAATCATCATCAGTAGCATAAGCAGGATTTAGTACACTCATATTATACATATATTGGGTGTATTGCGGATCTTGCTGAGCATGCGATAGAAGTCCTAATACTAGGATTAATACTGTAATGCTATATGTAGTTATTTTGTTAATCATAATTATCTACTTAAATAGACTCTACCTTGCACTGGTTTAGTTGTGCCATCATTAAATTCTAGAATATAGAAATAAACACCAACTGGTAATGGCCTATTGCTATTTTTTGATGTACCATCCCAATTAGATGAGTCCTTATCACCTTCATAAACAATATTTCCATATCTATTAAATATGCTTAGCTTAAAGTTTGGATATAAATCTCTTAAAAATAAAATGTTAAACTCGTCATTAATAGTATCTCCATTTGGTGAAAAACCATCTGGTATTACTAAATCTCCAATACATTCAATAAAACTAACGGTTACTTCTAATCTAATGTTGCTTTCACATCCATATTCCGATCTAATAACACCATAGTATATTGTATCTTCCTGTAATTCCTCAGAATTAGAATATGCGATACCATTAATAGGTTCGTTGTACCAAATAATTGTTTCAGACTGTTCTATATTATTGGTTAAGTCTGCAATGGTAGCTTCATCTTCTATACAAAATTCTGCCCCATTTTCTATCAACGATGGTGTTGGTACTTCTTGAACTAATATTTTTATTGGTTCAATAGAATCAGTTATTGCACCACAGGTTTGGTTTTGTAAAAACAATTGGGTTAGAGCTATTTCAGTTTCTCCTGGGTTTTGTAACAAGTCTTGAGGTATTGTAAAGGATGCGTTTCCTCCTGAGACTGTAATTTCTACAGTATTTGTAGATGAATTGGCTAGGCTTAATTGATATACAATTATATAATTTCCATCAGCCAATAATGTTGCTCCAGTAATATTTATAATGGCATCTTCTAGGCCAACACAAACAATATTGTCATCTTCTACAGCCATAGTTAAACCAGTTACATCCGGAAAATCTACTATATTAACAGTTACTGTTGCTAGACTTGTGGTACTGCACTCAGTAGTAACTATTGAGTAAGTATAAACACCTGGAGAATCAGTTAATGGGTCAAAAACACCAGTTCCACTTGAAAGTGTTGGCGACCAGGTTCCACCTAGTTCAGGAGCGCCTCCTAAACTATTAAATAAATCAACAGGGTTTGTATTATCTATACAAATATTTAGGATAGCATCACTTCCTGCGCTTGGAATAGTTATAATAGATACCTCTACTTCTGCCGTTGCTACAGGACATGAAGATGAACTATCTGAAACGGAGTATGTGTAAATACCAGCAGAATCTATTGATGGGTCAAATAAACCATTACCACTATTTAGAGCAGGTGTCCATGTTCCTCCTGTATCTGGTGTTCCTCCTAAACTTGCAAATAAGTCCGAAGGAATATCATTAGCACAAAATTGAATAGATCCATTTGTTCCTGCGTTATTAGCTGTTGAAAAAGAGACTTCAACAGTTGCAGAACTAGAGCCACACGAGTTGGTTAATGTGTATGAATAAATTCCTTCAGAGTCTGTATTAACATCAAAAAGACCAGATCCACTTGTTAAGGCAGGTGACCAAGTTCCACCCAATTGTGGCGTACCAGAAAGACTATCAAATAAATCTACAACACCTGATGGGATACACAAATCCAGAATTCCATTATTACCTGCATCTGGTAATTGAGTAAGAGTCACTGTAACGTTGGCTGTTGCGTCTGGACAGCTTGAAGAAGAATTTGTAACCGTATAAGTATAGGTTCCTGCAGTATCCAAAGTAGGGTTAAAGACTCCAGTTCCACTTGCAAGGGCAGGAGTCCATGTTCCTCCTGTTTGTGGTGTTCCTCCTAAACTATTAAATAAATCAATTGGAGAATCTGTATTACAAAATTCAATAGCACCATCTGTTCCAGCATCATTCAAAGCTGAAAAAGAAACAGTAACATTAGCAGAACTTGTGCCACAAGCAGTTGTTACCGTATATGTGTAAATGCCTTCAGGGTCTGAGTTTGGGTCAAAAATACCAGAACCACTAGTTAAAGTAGGTGACCATGTCCCACCTATTTGTGGCGAACCAGTAAGACTATTAAATAAATCTTCGGTTAAAGAGCTATTACAAATATTAAGACTGCCATCATTGCCTGCATCTGCCAATTGATCAATCGATACTACGACTTCTGAAGTTGCACTTGGACAACTTGAATTGATATTGGTAACAGTGTATGTATACGTTCCTGCAGAATCTACAGCAGGATCGAAAACTCCTGTTCCACTAGTAAGTGAAGGAGACCACGTACCTCCAGTTTGTGGTGTACCACCTAAGCTGTTAAATAAGTCTGTTGATGAGTCTGTAATACAAAATTCAATAGCACTATCTGTTCCAGCATCGTTAGGTGTTGAAAACGTAACGGTTACATCTGCAGAATTTGTTCCACATGTATTAGTTAGTGTGTAAGTGTATGTACCTTCGGAATCCGTGGCAGGATCAAAAATACCTGTTCCACTTGTAAGAGCAGGTGACCAGACTCCTCCCATTTCAGGATTACCATTAATGCTGTCAAATAAATCTATTGAGCCACTAGACGTACATAAATCTAATACGCCATTATTTCCAGCATCAGGTAGCTCTGTAAAAGATACTTCTACCATAGCAGTGGCGTCAGGACAATTAGTTGAACTACTAGAAATAGTATAGGTATATATACCTTCTGAATCAATGGCTGGATTGAAAACACCTGTTCCACTTGCAAGCGCAGGTGACCATGTTCCACCCAGTTGTGGTGTTCCTCCAAGGCTATCAAATAAATCAGCTGAAGGGTCTGTTGCACAAAAATCTATTGTTCCATTTGTACCTGCATCATTTAATGCCGTAAATGATACCTCTACAGATGCAGAACTAGAGCCACAAGCATTTGTTATTGTATAAATATAAGTTCCTTCTGGGTCTATGTTTGGATCAAAAAGACTCGTTCCACTCGCCAGTGTAGGAGACCATGTGCCTCCTGTTTGAGGTGTTCCAGAAAGACTATTAAATAGATCTTGTGTAGCTGTACTATTACATAGATTGAGTGTTCCGTTATTGCCTGCATCTGCAATTGGATCTATGGTAACAATAACTTCTGCAATTGCACTTGGGCAACTAGAAGTAGGATTAGAAACAGTATAAGTATATATTCCCGCGTTATCAATTGAAGGGTCAAAAACTCCAGTCCCACTATTAAGTGTTGGAGACCATGTACCTCCAGATTCTGGTGTGCCACCTAAACTATTAAATAGGTCGACAGAAGAATCAGTTATACAAAATTCGATTGAACTATTTAAACCAGCATCATTAGGGGTTGAAAGCGTTACTGTTACTTTTGCAGAATTGGTTCCGCATGCATTACTTAACGTATATAAATATGAGCCTGCAGGATCAACCGTAGGATCAAAAACACCAGTACCACTGGCAAGTGATGGAGACCAAGTTCCTCCAGTTTCGGGTGAGTTGGTAAGATAATCAAACAAGTCAACAGAACCTGTAGATGTACATAAGTCTAACGTACCATTATTACCTGCATTTGGTTCTTCTAATATAGTTACTGTTACATTTGCAGTCTCTACGGGACAACTAGAACTATTAGATACAGAATAGGTATATACGCCAGCATTATCAATAGAAGGGTCAAAAATTCCTGTTCCACTAAATAATGAAGGCGACCATGTTCCACCCAAATCTGGTGTTCCACCTAAGTTATTAAATAAATCAATAGGCGCATCCATTGCGCAAATTTCTACTAACGTATTAGATCCAGCATTATTGGCATCCTCAACAGTAACAGCGACATTTGCTGTACTACTACCACAATTAACAGAATTAACTGTATATGTATAAACACCTGCAGTGTCTATGTTAGGGTCAAAAATTCCAGTATTACTATTAAGAGAGGGAGACCAAGTTCCACCAGCTTGGGGAGAACCTTGTAAGCTATCAAATAAGTTTACTGTATTTCCTAAATTACATAAGTCTAAAGTGCCATCGAGTCCTGCATCAGGAGATACTTCTATGGTTACATTTACTGTGGCAGTATCATCAGAGCAAGGACCTGTTCCTGTTATAGTATAAGTGTATATAGCTTCAGCATCTACTAAAGGGTCAAAAATACCTGTTCCACTAGCAAGTGCAGGCGTCCAAGTTCCACCTGCTTCAGGTGTTCCACCTAAACTATCAAATAGATTTATGGTTCCATCAGCTGTACAAGCGGTAACTGAACCATTTGATCCAGCATTTAAAAATGGTGAAACGGTAATAGTAATAGATGCAGAAGCATCAGCACAAGGACTTGTTCCTGTAACCGTATAAGTGTATGTTCCAACAGGGTCTATTAAAGGGTCAAAAATATTAGTGCCACTATTAAGCATAGGAGACCAAGTTCCTCCAATATCTGGTGTGCCACCTAGGTTAGTAAATAAATCAACAGGGCCTTCGTTGTCACAGAGGTTTATTGTTGCGTTTATTCCAGCATTTGGTTCTGGTATTATAATAACATTGACCTCTGAAGACACATTTGGACAAGGTGCAGTTCCTAACAACGTGTATGTATAAATTCCAGGACTATCAATAGCTGGGTCATATACACCAGTTCCACTTGTTAGTGAAGGAGACCAAGTTCCTCCAGTTTCTGGCGTGCCACCAAGAGAATCAAATAAGTTTTTAGTTCCAAAATCGTTACTACATATTTCTAATGTAGAATTTATTCCAGCATCAGGCAAAGGATTAACAACAACTGAAACGGTTGCAGAATCACTAGGACAAGGTGCACTTCCGGTAAATGAATAAGTATATACAGTTGCTGGATCTACTAAAGGGTCAAAAATACTGGTTCCACTAGTAAGTGCAGGTGACCATATTCCTCCGGTATCTGGTGTACCACCAAGAATGCTAAATAAATCTATAGTTCCGTCATTATCACAAATATCAATGCTAGCATCCTCACCAGCATTTTGATATTCATTGACTATAACTTCAACTGTTGCAGTTGCATCTATACAAGGTGAGGTTCCGCTTACGGTATATGTGTATGTTCCTGAAACATCTATTGCTGGGTTAAATATACTCGTTCCGCTATTAAGAGCAGGTGACCAAATACCACCTGTTTCAGGCGTACCACCTAAACTTAAAAATAAATCAATAGGGTCATTAATATTACATAAGATTTCTGAGCCGTTTGTACCTGCATTGGGTTCTGGAATGATATTTACAGTAACCGTTGCCGATTCATCCGGACAACTATTTCCAGAAGCTACTGTATAAATATAATCTCCTGGAGAATCAATATTTGGGTCAAATACTCCTGTTCCACTATTTAATGGTGGTGACCATGTTCCGCCACTTTCAGGAGTTCCTTGAAGTGATAAAAATAAGTCAAATGTTGAGCTCGTGTTATTTTCGCAAACCTCTAAGATACCATCTTCTCCAGGATCTGGCCCTGTAACTAGAACTGCTAAAACAGGCAATCGTCCTGGACTTTCACATGGAGGATCTAATGTGGTAGCATAATATGTTTGACCGTTTATTAAGGGTTCGCTGCTGGGTAAAGGAAAAGCAGAAAAAACAGATATATACCAATTGTTAGTGCCACTTGCTTCTAAATCGCCGACAGTAGGTATTACGCCAGGTGAAACACAAAACTCTTGAATCATGTCTCCTGTTGGTGTAGGGTTAAGACCTACATTAACCAAAACCGCTAATCTAGAAGTTCTACAACTTCCGTCTGGATTTGCTTGGTCAGCGTAATAGATTGCTCCATCAATTAAAGGCGTTGCATTATTTAAGGCAACACCTCCAGATGGTGAAAGGTACCATTGTATATCATTACCGATTGCTACTAAATTTCCGACCGTTGCCAATGAAGGAGATTCTACACAAAACCCTTGAAAATTATCACCAGTTGGTGCAACATAAATTGTGACATCTACACGCGCTCTTGTTCCACATGTGCCTGTGTTATCATCAGCATAGTAGTCTTCACCATTAATAAGGTTATCTGTATTTGATAAAGGGATTGTAGATGTTTCTTCGTCATACCAAACAACTCCTCCACCGTTATCTGTTGCAATTAAATCGCCAACAAGAAGAGACTGAACATTACAAAAAGATTGTGAGCTATTTGTTACTGTAGGACATTGCGCATTAGCGTTAGTTATGACGCCTATAATTGAAAAAAGAAGAAACGCTAATAGTATGGAATGACTTTTAAAACTGTACTTTTTGGCTTTCATTAAAAAAATTTAAAATAATTACTTTTAGTTGAAATCGATGCCATGGATTAAGAACAGCAAGTTCAAAATAAAATCGTTGTCTTGCTAATTTGTAAGATTAATGGGGAAACAAATATATGTAAATAGCATTTACTTAGCAAAATTAAAATATATCAGTTTTGTAGTATTTTATTTATTTATTAGAATTCTATATTAATCAATCTCAATTAAGCCTTCATTTGAGTTGTATTGTAAAAGGTGAAGACCTGTGTTTAAATAATTTGATTCATCAGATTTTTTGTATTCAAATCTTAGGTGAGGGTGTTCTGAAACCACATTGTTTATAGTACTTTCAAAAGAAGAGTCTTGTGCAAGTCTTAATAAAACATCTAAAGTAATATCAAATCCTAAAACAGCATGTTTAGATGGTTTTACTTCAAAAATGTCTTCATAACTTCTTTCAAAATCTTTTATGTCTTTTTTGTTCTGTGGGTCTAAAATTGATGGAAATATTAGTTTTAATACTCTAAATCTCATATCCGAAACTTGATTTTGTTTAGGAATTAAAGCAGATTCTAAAAGAACTAATTGAATGTCGTAATTAGATAATCTACTCATTAGTGCTGTAGTAGAATTTAGAAAAATACTGGTTTTTTCACTGTCTAATATCACAAAATTAGGCTTAATAGTACTTAAAGTGTTATCAAGCGCATTTTGACCGAAGTTACCCGAATTGTCAACTTTTAAAAACTTAGCATTAGGTATAATACTTTGTATTAAGGCTTTGTTTTTAGATTCTTCTAACTCGCTTATAACTATTACTCTTGCATTTTGTAATGCTAAATAGTTTAATGCTTTTGTTCTTTCTAATTCATTAGTAGGAAAAGATTTGTATACTTTAGTGTTGTTAGTAGATACAATATTAGATTCTATATCTATTACAGAAACCTCTTCATTAGATATAACTTCCGAAAAGTGAGATGCATTATCTAAAAATGGAATTAGTAACGCATTTTTTTTGTGATTACTATTAATGGTAATACTCGATTTAGCGATATTTTTCTTTATCAGTGCTACATCAAAATCTATATTTAAGGATTTTGCTGAGTCAATGGCTATTTGTGCGCCTTGAAAAAAATCTATATAGAACTGTTTGTTTGGGTCTGCATTAACCATTTTTTGTCTCTCTTCAGGAGAACTAAGTTCTTGGCTAGAAAAAGGAGTGTAAAAATAAAGACCAGTTACATCTGTAGTATTTAAATTAGAAAAAAGTGAAGCATTTCTATTATTTACATTAATATCTATTTCGTTAGATGTATTATCTAAAGTTACAACTTCGGATTCTTTTACAGCAGAAGGGTTTCTTGGCATTTTAATAATATCACCTTTATTTACAGCAACTCTTAGGCTAGGATTTAAGACCATTAATTCTTCCATAGTCATTCCTGCTTTTCTAGATAAGCCATAGAGCGTTTCTTTTGCCTGAATTGTGTAATCTATATAATCACCATTAGTTGTAGGATTGTTAACTTCTACCGATGGTGTTTCTACTGAATTATTTTCAGTCGTAGTTGCAATTGCATTAGATTCTGATTTGTTAATGTTTAATTTATGTCCGGCCATTAACATATCTATAATATGAGGATTCTGTGCTTCAAGTTCAGCTATGGTCATGTTAAAACGTCGAGCAAGTTCAAATTTTGTATCACCTCTTACAACCAAGTATTCATTAGGGTTTGTAATTACTGAGTTTTTATCAGGAATTATTAACGTTTGTCCAATTTGTAAAAATTCTGAAAGTTGATTTGCGTTTGCAGCTTCTAATTGGGCAACACTAATTCCGTTTTGTCTAGCAATTCCCCAAAGTGTTTCTCCTTTTACCACAATATGTTCACCTTGTCGTGCGGTACGCGCTTGTTCAGTGATTGACTTATCTACATTAATTATGTGACCAGCTTGTAGCATATTCACAATGTGCGGATTTTGTTGTTCTAACATGGCAATACTCACTCCAAATCGTCTTGAAAGGCCAGATTTGGTTTCGCCACGTTGCACTTCATAATTAGAAACGCCATTTGATGTTATCTGTGTACTAGTAGAAGAAGTATTGTTTGAAGAATTTGGTATTAACAATGTTTCACCTGCGTAAATAATATCTCTAGAGCCAGGATTAAGGTCAAAAATGGCATTAATACTAACTCCATATTGACGAGAAATTTGGTAAACGCTTTCGCCTTTTTGGATAGAATGGACTATATTATCTTGTTGAGCAATTGCAAGGTTAGAGCCAAATACCAAAACTATGACTAGCATAAAAAATTTCCCCATTCTTAATTTTAATTTTAATTACTTTATAGTATTTGAAGCAAGTAAACAAATACACTTTCTGATTTTTTTACACAGACTAATATTCAAAAAAAGGGGCTGACTCTTGAATATTTTTATGAGCTTTTGCTCCAAAACTGATGTAAATAAATCCTTTATTAATACACGCAATAAAATTACTAAAAATATAGGTGTTATATTTTAATCTATGACTTGTTATCAACAGGATATTAACAATGATTTTGGGTTTATTTTTCATTGTTAAATCTGTTTTTTGTAACCTGGAGTTAAAAGACAATTAATAGTTTAGTTATTACTAAAGCTTATGTACTATCTTTGTGCTCTTAAATAAAATTAAATGAGTAATATAGTAGCTGTAGTAGGTCGCCCAAATGTAGGGAAATCCACATTTTTTAATCGCCTTATAAAAAGACGTGAAGCTATAGTAGATGCCGTAAGTGGAGTGACAAGAGATAGGCATTATGGAAAAACAGATTGGAACGGTAAAGAATTTTCATTAATAGATACTGGTGGTTATGTTGTTGGTAGTGATGATATTTTTGAAGCTGAAATAGATAAACAGGTAGAATTGGCAATTGAAGAAGCTGATGCTATTATTTTTATGGTTGATGTAGAGTCTGGTGTTACTGGGATGGATGAGGATGTTGCACAATTATTAAGAAAAGTTAAGAAGCCAGTTTTTTTAGTTGTCAATAAAGTTGATAATAATAAGCGTTTAGAAGATGCCGTAGAATTTTATTCACTCGGATTAGGTGAATATTATGCTATTGCTAGTATAAATGGAAGCGGAACAGGAGATTTGTTAGATGCTGTTGTAGAAGCTTTGCCTGAAGCAGAAGAAGTTGAAGAAGATGAGTTGCCAAGATTTGCAGTAGTTGGAAGACCAAACGCAGGCAAATCGTCGTTTATAAATGCATTAATTGGTGAAGAGCGTTACATTGTTACAGATATAGCTGGTACAACTAGAGATTCTATTGATACAAAATACAATCGTTTTGGTTTTGAATTCAATTTAGTAGATACAGCAGGAATACGTCGTAAATCTAAAGTTAAAGAAGATTTGGAGTTTTATTCAGTAATGCGCAGTGTAAGAGCTATAGAACACTGTGATGTATGTTTGTTAGTTTTAGATGCTACTCGTGGTTTTGACGGACAAGTTCAGAATATTTTTTGGTTAGCCGAACGCAACAGAAAAGGAATTGTAATTTTGGTTAATAAGTGGGATTTAGTTGAAAAAGATACTAAAACCGCAAAAGATTTTGAAAAGCATATTAGAGAGCAAATAGCACCTTTTACAGATGTGCCAATTGTATTTATTTCTGTATTAAATAAGCAGCGTATTTTTAAGGCTATAGAAACAGCTGTTGAGGTATATAAAAATAGAACTAAACGAATTAAAACTAGTGTGCTTAATGAAGCTTTATTACCAATAATTGAGCATCAACCACCACCTGCTAATAAAGGTAAATTTGTTAAAATTAAATATATAATGCAACTACCAACACCACAACCACAGTTTGCATTTTTCTGTAATTTACCGCAGTATGTAAAAGAGCCATATAAGCGTTTTTTAGAAAATAAATTACGTGATCAGTTTGATTTTAATGGTGTTCCGATTAGTGTATATATGCGGAAAAAATAGTTTTAATGAAATTTAATAGCTTCTATATTGCCATAGTATTATTGATAATTGGTTTCAATGGTTATGGGCAAAATTTCCCGCCAGAAATAAGTATAGTAGGAAATCAGGTGTATTGTCCGGGAAGCCAAATGTCAATAGTTTCTTCAGTATCAATAACTGATCAAAACCCTGAAGATACATCGCTGTCTCAAGTTTTTGTTCAAATTTCTGAAGGGTATGAATTTGGTCAAGATAATTTAACCTTAATAGGTAATCATCCAAATATTGTAGCACAATGGAATCAGAGTGAAGGGAGTTTAACACTGTTAGGGCCAGCAACTTTTGTAGAATTTTCTAATGCAATAGAAAGTGTTGTTTTTCAAACATCCCAAACTGTGTTTACTCAAAACCGACAGTTTTCAATAAATTTAGGTGATGCCAATTTTTTGCCAAGTACAGGTCATTATTATTTCTATGTAGCTGATACAGGAATAACTTGGTCTGATGCTAGAGATGCTGCAGCATCTCAAACCTATTATGGTTTGCAAGGCTATTTAGCCACAATTACTTCTGAAGAAGAATCTCAACTCGCAGGTGCTCAAAGTTCAGGAACAGGTTGGATTGGTGGTTCTGATGAAGAAGTTGAGGGTACATGGAAATGGATGACAGGTCCAGAGGCTGGACAAGTGTTTTGGCAAGGTGTTTCTAATGGTTATGCTCCAAATGGCATGTTTGCTTTTTGGAATACTAATGAACCTAATAACCTTAATCAAGAGCATTATGCGCATATTACTGACCCATCTATTGGTATGATGGGATCTTGGAATGATTTAGCAAACACAGGTAGTACAGATGTAAATAATGCGTATCATCCCAAAGGATATATTGTTGAATTTGGAGGCATGCCAAATGAACCAAACATTAACTTATCTGCGAGTAGTGTCTTAATAATGCCTAGAGTTACAACTGAAAATCTAGTAGTTTGTGGTGCAGATATGGTGTCACTAAATATACAAGCATCAACAACTGATGTTTGGTGGTTTAATGCAGAGTCTTCAACTACACCAATACATTCTGGTTTAAGTTATGACGTAAATATTAATACTACAACAACATTTTGGTTATTACCAGTTGTAAATGGTTGTGCTACAAATAATACTAGAATCCCATTAACAGTAACAATTAACCCTTTGCCTGATGTTTCTAATATTACTATTTTTCAATGTGAAGATAGTGTTATGGATGGTATTTCTCAATTCAATTTAAATGACTATTATTCCTCTATTGTTACAGGTGGATTAGATAATGTTGAAGTTGATTTTTTTGAGTCAATAGATTTGTCCGATCCAATAGTAGAACAACAATATACAAATCTCTATAATAATCAAATTATATATGCGCTTGTTACAAATACAGTAACCAATTGCAGTAATATGGCAGAAGTTATTTTGTCTGTAAATAACGCTGTTGTAAATACTGCGACATTATATACCTGTGATAATTTTGAGGAAACCGGATTTGTAACTTTTGATTTAACACTTGCAGAAAATGAGATTTTAAATAATCAATCATCTGATATTACCATTTTGGGTTATTATGATTCTTTTGATGATGCACTTTTACAACAAAACGAATTGAATACTGATTATACTAATACAGAAGTTTATAATCAAACCATATATGCAAGATTAGAGCGAAATGAAAACTGTTATAGTATTGCTGAAATCAAATTAATTGTAGAAAACATCCCTAATCTTCTTGAGGATGAGGAGGTCTATTATTGTTTAAATAGCTTTCCTGAATCTATTACATTAGATGGAGGAATAATTGATGATGTTGCAAATAATTACTCTTATTTATGGTCTACAGGAGAAACAACAATTTCTATAGATGTTAATGAAATTGGTTCATATGAAGTTTTTGTCACCAAACCGTTAGGTTGTACCAATAAAAGAACAATTACAGTATTGGCATCGAGCACAGCTGAAGATATAACAATTGAGGTTGTTGATTTATCTGAAAATAATTCGCTTTCAGTTTTTGTTACTGGTGAGGGAGATTATTTATACGCATTAGATGATGAATATGGTTTTTATCAAGACTCAAGCACATTTAATGGTGTTCAATCAGGTGTTCATACGGTTTACATAAAAGATATAAAAGGGGATTGTGGGATTGTCTCTAAGGATATTTCGGTTTTAGGTTTTCCAAAATTCTTTACTCCAAATGGTGATACAAAAAATGATACTTGGCAGATAAAAGGATTTATTGATACTTCAGATATTCCTGTACTTGTTAATATTTTTAATCGCTATGGTAAATTAATGGCATCATTAAATTCTGAAAATCAATCTTGGGATGGAACTCATAATGGTGAATTGATGCCAACGGATGATTATTGGTTTATTGCTAAGCTTTTAGATAGAAGAACGTTTAAAGGTCATTTTACATTAAAACGATGAGTTAATTAATGTCTTTTATTCTTTAAAACATGTATTTAGTTTGGGTGTTCTAATTTATTGAATTAAGATTACCAACTACCTCCAGCGCCTCCACCAGAGAAACCGCCTCCACCACCAAAACCGCCTCCAAAGCTTCCGCCTCCAGAACTTCTGCCAAATCCGCCTCCAAAACCACCTGTGGATGAGCCTCTAGAGTAACTACCACGTCCCATATTACGAAGAATGATAGCTTCAAGGATGCTTCTTGCATCATCGTTGTAATGATTTCCGCCACCACGACCATTTCCACCACCACGAGTTTTAGAAATAGCAATGACGAAAATGATAAATATGATAAATAAAAAGATAATGACTTCAATAGGAAAACCATTTGGTTCTTGAGTTCTATTGTTTTTGTAAGCACCACTTAAAACATCAATAATAGCATCTGTTCCTCTATCTAAACCATTATAATAATCTCCTCTTTTAAATTCAGGAATTATAACATTTCTGGTTATTTCTCCCACAGTGCCTGCTGTTAATCGGTCTTCTACACCATATCCTGGGGAAATCCAAATATCTCTATCATTTATGGCCAATAAAATAAAAACACCATTATCTTCTTTTGCTTGACCAATTTCCCATTTATGTCCCCATTTTGGAGTTAATAAACCAATGTTTTCTCCTTTTGTTGTTGGGATGATAACCACAATAACTTCTGTAGATGTACTATCACTATAATGTTGCAGTTTTTGAGTTAATGCATTAAATTGATACTTTTGTAAAGTGCCTGTGCTGTCTATTACAGGTGGAATATACTTTGGTTTGTCTGGTATATTGTATTGTGCATTTGCATTAAAAAACAATCCTGCAAAAATGCTTAAAATAAGGGTTAGTAATAATTGCTTGAAGTTATACATTAGCTTTTAGATATTGTATTTTCAAGTTCATTAGAATTCCCATTAAACCATGGAAAGTGTTTAGAGAGTTCCTTGCCTGCTTTATCAATTCCTTCAATTAAACCCTGTGCAAAGTTTCCTTTTTTAAAATGCAACGAAATGATGTCTCTAGTTGAATTCCAGAAGTTTTCATCTACAACAGCATTTATGCCTTTGTCGCCATAGATAACAAAGGATTTGTTTTCTACAGCAACATATATTAATACGCCATTATGTTGTTTGGTATTATCCATTTTTAGGTAATGGAATACTTCCATAGTGTGTTCAAAAATATCGCTAGTACAATTGTTTTCAATATGCACTCGGATTTCACCAGATGTGTTTTTTTCGGCTATACGTATAGCTTCTACGATTCTCTCTTCGTCTTTAGGACTAAGAAAATCTTCTAGTTTAGACATTTTTGTTTTTATTTAAAGTCGAATTCTACATCAACTGGTTTTTCAGCACCTGCTTCTGCATCAAAATATGGTTTTTCGTCAAAATTTAAAAAGCCTGCTAATATGCTATTAGGAAACGTGTTGACATGAATATTATAAGGTTTAATATTTTCATTATAACGTGTTCTTGCCGTTTGTATAGTGTTTTCAGTGCTGGTTAATTCATCTTGAAGTTTTAAGAAATTCTGATTTGTTTTTAAATCTGGATATCTTTCAACTGTTACTAATAAACGAGACAATGCACTACTCAATCCACCTTGTGCTTGGTTGAATGCTTTTAACTGTTCTGGTGTAATGTTAGAAGGGTCTATTGTTGTTTTTGTAGCTTCGGATCTTGCTTTGATTACGGCTTCTAAAGTTCCTCTCTCAAAATCTGCGGCTCCTTGTACTGTTTTTACTAAATTGCCAATGAGGTCATTTCTTCTTTGGTAAGATGTTTGAACATTTCCCCAAGCCTCTTTTACATTTTCATTTAATGTAACAGCAGTATTATTGAAATTTTTTCCCCAAGAGTATAATGCAAAACCTAAGAGTGCAATAATGATTACAGGAATTAGCCATTTTTTCATAATAGTTTAGTTTTAAAGTTGTGTCTTTATTTTAGTTAGTTGTGCTTTTATTTTTTCGAGCTTATCAATGATTTCAAATTTATCTAAAGCTTGTTTCTTTTCTTCTTTTAGATGTGTTTTTGCACCTTCAAGTGTAAATCCTCTTTCTTTTACCAAATGGTAAATGAATTTTAGATTTTTAATGTCTTCTGGCGTAAATTTTCGATTACCCTTTGCATTTTTCTTTGGCTTTAAAACATCAAATTCTTTTTCCCAAAACCGAATTAAGGAGGCATTTACTTTAAAAGCTTTGGCGACTTCGCCAATACCGTAATATCGTTTTTCTGGTAAATCTATATGCATCTTAATCTAGAGATTGGTTTTCTAATGATGCTTTTTTCAGCAATATATCGTATTCTTCGGCAGATAAGTTGCCATAATAAAAATTAATAGGGTTAATACGTTCTCCATCTTTAAAGACCTCGTAATGTAAATGAGGCGCTTCTGAACGACCAGTACTGCCTACAAAACCTATTAAATCTCCTCGTTTTACACGTTGATTTACTTTTACATTAAACTTGTACATGTGCGCATATAAGGAGATATAACCGTAACCATGATCTATTCTAATATGATTACCATAACCCGTAGAATTATTATCTGCTCGTTTTATAACACCATTTCCAGAAGCATATATTGGAGTGCCTCTAGGTGCGGTAAAATCCATCCCGAAATGAAATTTTCTAACCTTAGTAAATGGATCCGTTCTATAACCATAGCCAGATGCCATACGTGTTAGATTTACGTTGTTTATTGGTTGTATAGCAGGTATAGCTTCTAAAAATTTTTCTTTGTCTTCTGCAAGTTTTGCTATTTCATCTAAAGATTTAGATTGTACAACAATTGCTTTTTCTAAAATATCTAGGCGTTTATTACTTTCTGCAATTAATTGAGAATTGTTATAGCCTTCGTATTTTTTATAACGATTAATACCTCCAAAACCCGCTCTACGCTGTTCAATTGGTATTGGGTTTGCTTCAAAATACAATCTATAAATGGCATTATCTCGTTCTTCTACATTCTCTAGAGCAGCAAAAGCATCATCGGTTCGTTTGTTTAATAGCTCAAACTGCAATTCCATATTCTGTAATTCTCTTGCCATTTGACGTTCCTTAGGAGATTCAATATATTGACTAACAATAAAAAACGACAAAAATCCAAAAAGTGCAGCAGCAGTTAAAAACACCATTGCATACTTAAAAGTTGTTCTTTTCTTACGCTTTATTTTGCGGTAAGAAAGGGTTTCAGAATCATAATAATATTTTACTTTAGCCATGTTTGAATTTATACTATTTTTGCAGTTAATAAGCGCACAAAGCAAGCATCTTATATCAGCGTAACGTCCAAAGATAAAAAAATGTTTTTCATTTACGCTAATTTATTAAAAACAAGCTCTAATTACAATATATGAAGTCTCAAGAAATCCGTTCTAAATTTTTAAGTTTCTTTGAAGGAAAACAACATCTAATTGTGCCTTCTGCACCAATGGTTTTAAAAGATGACCCAACTTTAATGTTTGTTAATTCTGGGATGGCACCTTTTAAAGAGTACTTTTTAGGAAATGCAGAACCAAAGAAAAATAGAATTTCAGATTCTCAAAAATGTTTACGTGTTTCTGGGAAACATAATGATTTAGAAGAAGTTGGTTATGATACATATCACCATACGTTGTTCGAAATGTTAGGAAACTGGAGTTTTGGTGATTACTTTAAAAAAGAAGCCATTGCTTGGGCTTGGGAACTCTTAACAGAGGTTTACGGTATTGATAAGGATATTTTATACGTAACTGTTTTTGAAGGTAGTGATGATACAGATAAGCTTGGTATGGATACAGAAGCTTATGATATTTGGAAGCAATATATTGCTGAAGACCGAATTTTAAAAGGTAATAAGAAAGATAATTTTTGGGAGATGGGAGATCAAGGACCTTGTGGACCTTGTAGTGAAATCCATGTAGATATTAGATCTAAAGAAGAAAGAGTTAAGGTTGATGGAAAGACATTGATTAATATGGATCATCCACATGTGGTTGAAGTCTGGAATTTGGTTTTTATGCAATACAACCGAAAAGCAAATGGTACACTTGAAGACTTACCAAATAAACATATTGATACAGGTATGGGATTTGAGCGTCTTTGTATGGTTTTACAAGGCGTGCAATCTAATTATGATACCGATGTTTTTACACCAATTATACGCGAGATAGAAACTATTACGGATAAAAAATATGGTAATAATGAGGAGGTTGATGTTGCAATTCGTGTTATTTCAGACCACGTAAGAGCTGTTGCTTTTTCAATAGCAGATGGTCAGTTACCAAGTAATACAGGTGCTGGTTATGTTATTCGAAGAATTTTACGAAGAGCAGTGAGATATGGATTTACATTCTTAGATAAAAAAGAACCTTTAATATATCGTTTAGTTGATGTATTAAGTAAAAAAATGGGAGATGCTTTCCCAGAATTAAAAGCACAAAAACAATTAATTGAAAATGTAATTAAAGAAGAGGAAGCCTCTTTTTTAAGAACCTTAGATCAAGGTTTAGTTTTGCTAAACCGTATTGTTGAAGAAACTAAAGGAGATACTGTTTCTGGTGAAAAAGCATTCGAATTATATGATACTTATGGATTCCCTATAGATTTAACAGCATTAATTCTATCTGAAAAAGATTTAAAACTCGATGAAAAAGGGTTTAACGAAGAATTACAGAAACAAAAAAATAGATCGCGATCGGCAAGTGAAACTTCAACTGAAGATTGGACTATTTTAATTGAAGATGATGTAGAAGAGTTTATTGGCTATGATGCATTAGAAGCTAATGTAAAAATCACAAGATATAGAAAAGTAACATCTAAAAAAGATGGGGAAATGTATCAGTTGGTTTTCAACTTAACACCATTTTATGCAGAAGGTGGTGGGCAAATTGGTGACAAGGGATTTTTAGAAGATATTAATGGTAATGTTGTTTATATTTTAGATACAAAGAAAGAAAATAACGTTATTATTCATTTTACTAAAGAATTGCCAGAACATATTAATGATAATTTTAAAGCTGTAGTAAATAACGAGCATAGAGCATTATCATCTAGTAATCATACAGCAACACATTTGCTACATCAAGCTTTAAGAACAATACTAGGAGAGCACGTAGAGCAAAAAGGGTCATTGGTAAAACCGAAATCTTTAAGATTTGATTTTTCACATTTTTCTAAAGTAACACCAGAACAATTACAAGAGATTGAAGACTTTGTTAATGCAAGAATAGAAGGCAAATTACCATTAGAAGAAGAAAGAAATATTCCGATGGAAAAAGCTATTGAAGAAGGTGCCATGGCATTATTTGGAGAGAAATATGGTGATACAGTTAGGACGATTCGTTTTGGTAATTCTATTGAACTCTGTGGTGGAATTCATGTAAATAACACTTCAGATATATGGCATTTTAAAATAGTCTCTGAAGGTGCTGTTGCTGCAGGAATAAGACGAATTGAAGCCATAACAAACAAATCTGTAAAAGAATATTTTGCTGAAAACGATGCGTTATATCAGAAAATGAAAGGGCTTTTAAATAATGCAAAAGAACCTGTAAAAGCTTTACAAAATCTTCAAGATGAAAATACCGATTTAAAAAAGCAAATAGAAGGTTTATTAAAAGATAAGGCGAAAAATATTAAGGGTGAATTAAAAAACGAGTTAACCGAAATTAATGGGATTCAGTTTTTAGCTAAAAAACTCGATTTGGATGCTGCTGGCATTAAAGATGTTTGTTTTGAATTAGGAAGTCAGTTTGATAATTTAGTTTTATTATTTGGTGCCGAGAATAATGGAAAGGCCATTCTGTCTTGTTACATTTCTAAAGAATTAGTAGCGAGTAAAGGTCTAAATGCTGGCACTATTGTTAGAGAATTAGGAAAACACATCCAAGGTGGAGGTGGAGGACAACCCTTCTTTGCAACTGCTGGTGGTAAAAATCCTGCAGGCATTGAAGCTGCTTTGGAAGCGGCTAAAGGTTATTTATAAGAATTTATATTCTGAACGTGTTTCAGAATTCGTTAGTAAATGAATTTACAAACTATAATACCGCTTAAAAAACAAGAGTATAATTTATTAGATTATAACTCTAAGATTTTGCTGCTCGGTTCATGTTTTTCAGAAAATATTGGAGATAAGTTTGAGTATTTTAAATTTCAAACTAAAGTTAATCCTTTTGGTATTTTGTTTCATCCATTAGCAATTGAGAATTTAATAACTCGTGCTATAAATAAAGATTATTATTCTGAAGACGAATTACATTTTTATAATGAGCAATGGTGTTGTTTAGAGGCACATTCAAAATTAAGCAGCACTTCAAAAGATGCGTTATTAGATGCGCTTAATGCTCAAATTGATGAGGTTAATAATTATCTCCTAAACACAAGTCATATTATAATTACATTAGGTACTAGTTGGGTTTATAGGTATATATCGTCTGATAAAATTGTTGCTAATTGCCATAAACTGCCTCAAAAACATTTTTTAAAAGAATTGCTTTCTGTAGAACAAATAGCAGAATCTATTGACGCAATTGTTAGTTTGGTAAAACGTATAAATCCTAAGATTTCATTTTTATTTACTGTGTCTCCAGTGCGACATATTAAAGATGGCTTTGTAGAAAACAAGCAAAGTAAGTCCCATTTGTTAGCTGCAATCCATCAGGTTGTAGAACCTAGAGAACAGCTTTATTATTTTCCGTCTTATGAAATTATGATGGATGAGTTAAGAGATTACCGTTTTTACAATGAAGACATGCTGCATCCTAATACTACGGCTGTAAATTATATATGGGAAAAATTCATGGCAGTTTGGTTATCTAAAACTGCTCTAAAAACTTTAGAAAAAGTCAGTTCAATTCAGTCTAGAAAAGCACATCGACCATTTAATTCAAATTCCGAAGCGCATCAAAAATTTCTTTTAAAACTTCAATCAGATATTGAAAGTTTAGAGTCTGAATTCCCATTTATGAATTTCCATTAAATTAAAGCTAATCGTAAAATAGAGATTAACGTATCGGTTTTTTAAGCTGTGCTTTTACGCGCTCAAAAGATTTTTTACTGGCACGTTGCCAACGATAAATATTGTGCTTTTTATTTTTTGGGATGTTTCGTTTTTCTTTTTGGTCTCTAATTTGTTTTACCCAATTAAAACGTTTACTTGTAATAGATATAATAAGTTCGTCTGTACAACCTAAAGCTTCTAATGCATTTAGTGCAGCAATAGATACATTTTGAATTTTATCGTTTATAGCATGCAATAATACCGGAATTGAAGATGGTCTACCAACATGTTCTAAACCTTCAGCAGCTAATTGACGCGTTTTATAATTTCCGTGTTTAAGTGCATATTCTAATTCAGCAACAGCGTTGGTATTAACCCAATGCATTATTGTGTTATCTGAAGGCTGAGTTAGATTCAGTTTAAAAAATGCATATGTAAGCTGATGTAACATAAAATTAATATGACTTATTAATAATATGTAGTAAAATGAGTCTGTTTGTTACATTTTTAGTTAGAAACAAAAAAGCTCAAATCATTTAGATTTGAGCTTTTTTTGATAAGTATATTTATTTTTTTATTTATTAACTCTAACGCTTTCAGGTACTAAAACCGTATAGTCACCATTGTTTCTAATTACATCTCTAACTATTGAAGATGATATAAAAGACGTTTTAGCAGCAGTTAATAAGAATACAGTTTCAATTTTAGAAAGTCTTCTGTTGGTATGCGCTATGGCTTTTTCAAATTCAAAATCAGCAGGATTTCTTAAACCTCTTAAAATAAATTCGGCATCAATTTCTTTGCAAAAGTCAATTGTTAAGCCATTGTAAGTAACGACTTTTACTTTAGGTTCATTTTTAAAAGATTTTTCAATAAAAGCTTTTCGTTCTTCTAACGAGAACATATATTTTTTATCTGCATTGATACCTATTGCAACTACAATTTCATCAAATACTTTTACGCCACGTTTTATAATATCGAAGTGTCCGTTTGTAATGGGATCAAAAGATCCAGGGAATAATGCACGTTTCATAAAATAATGGACTTTTTAGGCTGAAAAATTATATTAAAAATAATGTTTGTTGCAAGATAGTTATTTAATCTCTGTCTATTTGGTATATTATTTCGTCTTCAAACAAATCTTGTAATTCTTTTAAAGTGTAACCTTCTTTATTAGAGGGACTATAATTAGCTTTAATATCTATTTCGCCAATTCCAGATTTTTTATCAACTTCAAAATCATTAAAAATAAGGTAGATACTATCATTTGTAATGCTTACAACTTTTGATGTTGTATAGCGACTAGAAGTACTACCTTCAGTTCTGTAAATATCTCCTATTTGTGGTGCTTTTATATAATCTGCAGATAATTCCTTATCTCTTGCGTTAGAATATGAAAACCAAGCTATAATTGCAGCAATAATGGCTAATCCACTAAAATGTTTTAGAGGAATACCTTTGTGCTTTTCTAATTCAAATTTATGTTTTATTTGTTCAGGTAATTCTTTTAGTTTGTATGTTTTTTTACAATTATTACATTCTAAAACATTTGTTTTTCCGAGTGGAAATAAAGGAATCCAATAAATGTAGGCGTATTTACCAAATACACTATAATTCATTGATGTTTGTTCTTTACAATTTGGGCAAGTAACACTGTTTAATCTGCCATCTTTTAGACGCGATGAGCTAGTTCCGTAAAATATCATAAGCTAAGGTTGATTGTTTTGGTTAATTTAGTAAAAAAAAAAGTTACTCAGCCGTTATTAATGGTTTCTTCTATAGCATTTTCAAATAAATCTTCCATGCTAATGCCAGCTTTTGCGGCTTGCTGTGGTAAAATACTTTCGTTGGTTAAACCTGGAACTGTATTAACTTCTAGCAAATAAGGTTCATCGTTTTTAAAAATAAATTCACTTCTAGAGAAACCTTTCATCTTTAGAATTTCATAAATGCGTTTGGCTTCAATATTTACTTTGTTGGCATATTCATCAGAAATACGAGCAGGTGTAATTTCTTGAGATTTTCCTTCGTATTTAGCTTGGTAATCAAAGAAATCATTCTCTGAAACAATCTCTGTAATTGGTAAAACTAAAGTTTCACCTTTATAAGAAATAACACCAACAGAAACTTCAACACCATCTAAAAATTGTTCAATAATAATTTCGTTATCTTCTTTAAATGAGTTGTCTATTGCAGCTTGTAAATCTTCCTTTTTATACACTTTAGAAATCCCAAAACTACTACCAGCTTTATTTGCTTTTACAAAACAAGGTAAACCTACTTTGGCGATAATAGCATCTTCATCTATTTGGTCTCCGAAGTTAAGCGGATAACTTTCAGCCGTTTTAATACCGTAAGGTTTTAAGGTTGCTAATAAATCGCGCTTATTATAAGTTAATGCAGCTTGGTACATATCGCAGCTGGTTTGTGGTATGTCTAACAATTCAAAATAAGCTTGCATAAAACCATCTTCTCCTGGCGAACCATGTATGGCGTTAAACACACAATCGAAAGTTATTTTAGTACCATCTACTAGAACCGAAAAATCATTTTTATCAACCAAAAATTCTTCATCTAATTCATTAACAAAAACCCATTTCTCTTTAAAAATATGAATACGAAAAGCGTTATACTTAGTTTTATCTAAGGTGTTGTAAACCACATTACCACTTTTTAGGGAAATCTTGTATTCGCTAGAATAGCCACCCATTATAATTGCAATATTTTTTTTCATCTTTAATCTCCCAAATAAATGGGTTTATATTAGTTTAAATAAGCGATAGCGTAAATGTATAATTTATTTTTAATAAACTAAATCTCTTGTTGGTACGTATTTTATTTACGAGACGTTAATATAACGTTAGAATTTCTTAGTTTTGTCCACAATTATATAGCTTATGAGTTTAGTTAAGTTTCTTACCAGTAAAGTGTTTTTTAAACAAATAGCATTAGCCATTGTAGCGCTTGTTGTTTTATGTTTTATTGTTTTAAAATGGTTAAATATTTCTACCAATCACGGCGAATTTGTAATTGTACCAGATTTAAAAGGTAAATCTTTAGAAACTGTTGGTATAGAATTAAAGGATTTAGATTTAACGCTTAAAATTCAAGATTCAGCTAATTTCAATCCAAAATACCCAAAATATTCTGTAATAGAACAAAAGCCAGCAGCAGGTTCTCAAGTAAAGGAAAATAGAAAGATTTATTTAATATTAAATCCTTCTGATTACCGTAAAGTAGAAGTGCCAAATATTTTAAAATTTACATTTAGACAAGCGAAGCCACAGTTAGAAGCTCTAGGTTTTAAAGTAGGAGAAATTACGTATAAAGATGCTATTGGAGAAGGCGTAATGTCTATGTCTTATAAAGGCAAACCTCTTAAAGCAGGTACAAAATTACCATTAACATCTAAGATAGACTTGGTGTTAGGAAACGGTAAATTATAAAACAATTCAATGCCAAATATTCCTGATATTTCAGACGAAGGAGAAAACGAACTTTACGAGCATCATGCTTTTAGAGTAGTCGCTGGTCAGCAGCCACTTCGTATCGATAAATACTTAATGAATTTTATAGAGAATGCGACGCGTAATAAAATTCAAGCTGCAGCAAAAGACGGAAGTATTTTTGTGAATGATGTACCTGTAAAATCTAATTACAAGGTAAAACCGAACGATTATATCACTGTAAAGTTTGAGCATCCACCACACGAAAATCTTTTAATTGCAGAAGATATTCCTATTGATGTGGTATACGAAGATGATGATTTGCTTGTTGTAAACAAACCAGCAGGTATGGTGGTGCATCCAGGACACGGAAACTATTCGGGTACATTGATTAATGGTTTAATTTTTCATTTCGAAAATTTACCAAACAACTCAAGCGAAAGACCAGGTTTGGTGCATAGAATAGATAAAGATACAAGCGGATTGTTAGTGGTTGCTAAAACCGAACAAGCCATGGCACATCTCTCTAATCAGTTTGCAAAAAAGACAAGTGAGCGCGAATATGTTGCTCTCGTTTGGGGAAATATTGAAGAGGACGAAGGTACCATTGAAGGCAATATTGGTCGTCATCCAAAAAATAGATTGCAGAACACGGTGTTCTTAGAAGACGAAGAAGAACAAGGCAAACCAGCTGTTACACATTTTAAAGTTTTAGAACGTTTAGGTTATGTAACGTTGGTAAGTTGTAAGCTCGAAACTGGACGTACACACCAAATCCGTGTACACATGAAACATATTGGCCACACCCTTTTTAATGACGAACGTTATGGAGGTGAACGCATTTTAAAAGGTACCACATTTACAAAGTATAAGCAGTTTGTAGAAAACTGTTTCAAGATTTTACCGAGACAAGCCTTACATGCAAAAACACTTGGTTTTGTGCATCCAACCACAGGAGAATTCATGAAATTCGAATCTGAAATTCCTGAGGATATCGCACAATGTGTGGAGAAGTGGAGACAATATGCAAAGCATGCCTAAATTCCTGCGAAAGCAGGAATCTCTAAGTACAAATCAATAACCAATAGTCTAACCGGAATTTTTTTGGCGTTTTATTTTTCTAATCCTACAAGGTTTTTAAAACCTTGCAGAAAAAAATAACCAGGCTGTTCACTATATCTTTTTTTCGTGCCTCAAAAAAGGATGCCGTTTCCATCCTTAACGCGCTTTCCCAGCGTTAGTGAATTTAATCTGTCGTATCGAATAGAATACCTATTTGTTTTTTGAATTAAAAACAAAACACGCATAGATATTTCTTATAGTGATATCAATTTTAGTATTCGCAATAATTAGAAAATCTTTAAGATACATTGTATTTTTACTATTGATAAAGAAGAAGCGTTTAACCATAAATTAGAGTTCTGCAATAGCAGCAAATAGATATGAAATTAGTACTATCACCAGCAAAATCTTTAGATTACGACACTAAATTACCAACCACTAAAACAACGGAAAGTCGTTTTTTAGCGGAATCAGAACGTTTAAATAAATTATTAAAAAAGAAGTCGGCAAAAAGTTTATCTAATCTGATGCATATTTCAGATAATCTAGGACAATTAAATTACGAGCGTAATCAGGAATGGACATTACCATTTACAGCAGACAATGCAAGACAAGCCATATATGCATTCAGTGGCGACGTTTACAGAGGATTAGATGCCTATACAATTCATACTGATAAATTAGATAAAGTAGAAAATACGGTTAGAATATTATCTGGTTTATATGGTGTTTTAAAACCATTAGATTTAATTCAGCCTTACCGCTTAGAAATGGGAACTAAAATGCCAGTTGGTAAAAACAAAAACTTATATGAATTCTGGAAAAAGAAAGTCACAAAAGCTTTAAATGATGACTTAGATGATGACGAACTATTTCTTAACCTAGCAAGTAACGAATATTTTAAAGCTATAGATACTAAAGCCTTAAAAGTACCTGTTGTAAATGTAGCGTTTAAAGAATTTAAAAACGGACAGTATAAAATTGTTGCCATATTTGCCAAATTAGCGAGAGGTTTAATGGCGAGGTATATCATAGATACAGATGCAAAAACTTTAGATGATGTTAAAGGGTTTAATTTAGAAAACTACGGATTTAGCGAAGAATTATCTTCGGAAAATGAGTTGGTGTTTACAAGATAGTTACTATATTTAGATACTAATCCTACTCCATGTATTACTATTTAATTGTTGCGCTTCAGGCATTTTGTATTTATCACGCTTATAAAAATCACAAACCTTATTATTGGTATTTTCTTGTTTTTTTTATACCCGTTTTGGGTTCTCTCATTTATATTCTTACACAAGTGTATAATCAAAAAGATGCAGATGTTATTCAAAATGAAATTACATCCATTATCAATCCAACAAAGAAGATAAAAGATTTAGAAAAGAAACTAGAATTTTCAGATACATATACCAATAGAATAGAATTAGCTGATGCTTATGTTCAAAATAATGACATGCCTAACGCGATTTTAAATTATAAAAAGACGCTTCAAGATACTGTTCAGGATGATTTGTATGCTCGGCAACAACTTATACTGTGTTATTTTCAGCTTAAAGATTACGTTGGTGTAATTGAACATGCTGAGTTTATTAAAGCTAAACCAGAATTTAAAGGTTCTAAACAGCAATTTTGTTATGGTCTAGCTTTAAAAGAATTAGACAAGGTTGAGGAAGCTGAAGCCGAATTAAAACAGATTGATAGACCATATTCTAATTACGCTGAACGCTTAGAATTGGCTAAAATCTATTTAGAGACTAATAGGAGTGAAGAAGGTGTAGATTTGCTAAATGAAATTTATGCAGAATCGCAATACATGACAAAGCCTAACCGTAGGATTTACAGAACTACAATTGCTGAGGTAGAACGGCTATTAAAAAATCTCAAGTAATATATTGTAGCTGTACTTAAATAAAAAGGAAGCTTGGTATTAGTTAGTTTTCTTTTTCTTGTAATTTCTGCCATACCACAATAAAATCCCTGTAATAGGCAAAGTAGCGGTAATTAAACTAATTAAAAACGCTAGAATTTTTCCTGCAATTCCGCCAATGGCACCTACGTGTATATCGAAATTCATACGTAATAGTTTATCAGCAAATTTAGCATCTTTATACTTTCCGTAGATAGCATCAGTTTCTAATTCTTCGAGTGTCATTTGGTCAAAAAATCTATAATCAGAATCATAATAAAGGCCTTTACTGTTAGAAACTTCAACATATATACTTTGTTCTTTGGTTTCTGGATAATGTAGCTCAAAAGATTCAGCTTCAGGCGATTCTTTTAATAGTTTTACAATGAGATAATCCATAGGAATTGTGTCATCATTGTCTTTCCACTCACTAACATTTTCAGGAATTATAAAAGCAGGTACTTTATCACCTCCTGCAGAAACATAGACAACATATTTTAACCAGTTATATGAAATTACTGAGCCAGTAAATGCTAAAATTAAAGCAAAAGAACAGATGTAAAAACCAACGACTGTATGTAAATCAAAGTTTTTTCGTTTCCAACGCGTTGTTTTTTTCCAATCGAATTTTAATCGTTGTTTTAAATTTTTACGTTTTTTTGGTAACCATAAAATGAAACCAGAAATTATAATTAGAATAAAAATTAAAATAGAAGCGCCTACTACTTGCTCTCCTATGTCTTTAGGAAGCCACAATCGCATATGACCTTTTAATATAAACGCAAAGAAACCAGTTAAATGGTTATCTACCTGAATAACTTCACCAGTATATGGATTTAGAAATACACTTTGATAAAATTCTGGGTCTCCATCATAGAAGATAACCTCTATAGCATCATCTGATTTTTTAAAAATTGTACCATGAACCGAATTATTTGGAAACACTGCTTTAGCTATATCTTTAGCTTCAGTTGGCGTAAGAATGGCTTGCTCTTGTGGTGTAACCTTTTTATAGTCATTGTAAGTACTTTCAATTTCATCTCTAAAAGCCCAGCAACATCCTGTTATGGCAACTATAAAAACAACAATACCAGTTACGAGTCCTAGTATTTTATGCAATTGAAAAATAAACTTTTTAAATGTCATTGGTTCAATGTTAAAAAAGAGCAACTTTAATTAAAGTTGCTCTTTTGTTTAGTAATTGTTTTCTAAAATTTAAACGTAAAAGAGCCAATAATTTCTCTTCTTTGTTGCGGTGTTACTGTACTCCAACCAGAATAATAGGTTTCATCAGTAAAATTATTTGCCTTTACACTAACCCTATATTTATTGGTTTCATAATAAAGTGAGGCGTTAAAAATAGTGTAGGCTGGTAAGTTAAAACTACCTGTTACAGATTTGTAGTCTACCATGGTATCGTATTCAGATTGTCCGTTGAATCCAAGACCTGCACCAAAGTTTTTAAAGAATTTATAATCAGCCCAGAGGTTATAAGTAATTTCAGGTCCAGATTCACCATAACGGTTGCCTTCTAAAAATGTTGCAGAAGGAGAATTTGTAATTTCAGAATCATTAAAGCTAAAACCAGAATGTATATTTAACTTATCAATAGGATTTGCATTGATCTCTAATTCTATACCTTGACTATTAATTTCTAAATCTTGAGTTTTCGTTGCCCAATAGTATTTATTATCTACATTAATATTGTAGTAACTTAACGTTGCTTCTAATTTATTGTTAAATAAATTAGATTTTACACCAACTTCAAATTGGTTAGCTTGCTCTACATCATAAGATTGTAATGTTACTTCGCCTGTATCAAAATCTGTTATATATTGAGGGTCTAGATAAGAAAATCCGTTTTGGTAATTGGCAAAAATTGATAACTCATTTAGAATAGGCTGGTATACAATGCCAAATTTAGGAGAGAATGCAGATTCTATATATTCAGTATCATCATCAGAAGTATCATTTCTGTCACCTTGGTAATCAAATCTATCGTAACGAACACTTCCCATTACAGATAATGAAGGTGTAATGTTTATAACATCTGAAATGTATGCTCCAAATATATTCTGGCTAACATCACTGTTTAAATTGCCAATTCCATTTAAAGCTGTACTTAAGTTTTCTTCGTTAATGGCTGGTTCTCCATAAACTAAGTCGCCTTGTAAGTTAATGGTGTGCAGATAACCCCAATTTGAGCTATTATCTATAATGTTGTAATTTAAATAATCTAAACCTACTAAAAGTTTATTTTGTAAGTCACCTATTTTAAATGTACCAGTGAAATTTTGTTGAAGGTTTGTAGTTTTTGTTTTTGAATCTGTGTCTTGTGCATATAAATTAAATAGCTCGTCAGACCCATTCCATAAGTACGTATAATACCCTAAAGATTTAGCAATGCCACCAGAGATTAAGGTTTGAGAAGACCATTGGTCTGAAATTTTCCAAGCTAATTCACCACGATAATTTTGTGTAATGTTTTGAATGGTAACATCATTGCTCGTAAAAGATAATTCGGTGTCGTAATTTAAATCGTCAATAGAACTAAACGCTAAGGGCGCATAACGGTTTAAAAATAAGAATGTTTCGTTTGTTTGTTCGTTGCTAGAAGCTTCATAAGAGAAGTTAAACGTAAGGTTGTTGTTAAACTGATAAGACAACGAAGGTGCTATAAAAACAGATTTTTTTAATCCTGCATCTTGAAAACTGTGTTGTTGTTGAAAACCAGCATTGAGTCTAAAGGATAGCTTATCATTAGCACTAACATTAATATCTGCATTTAGTTTAGAAAAATCGTAAGAACCTCCAGATAAAGAAATTTCTCCACCAGTTCCTTTGTAAGGCTTTTTAGTAATAATATTTATTAAACCACCATAAGAGGTAACACTGCTACCAAATAAAGTACCAGAAGGACCTTTAATTACTTCTACACGTTCTACATTAGATGGATTTATAAAACCATTTGTAATACCAGGTACACCATTAACTAGTTGTGGCTGTACGGCAAAACCTCTACTAGAGTAATAACCAGCTCCATCACCACTTCTACCCGTGGAAGACCATAATTTTGTTACACCAGCTGCATTTTTTATTGCATCTTCAAAAGTGTTTACATTTTGAGATACTAATAATTGATTTGTAACTGTATTATAAACTTGTGAATTGTCTATGTATTTTAAAGGCATTTTAGAAACATAGGCGCTTTCCTTACGTGAAAACTTGTTTTTTCTATTAACATCTAAAACAACTTCATTAAGTATCTCATTGCCTTCATAGAGTGTTATGGTATTTAGTGAAATGTTTTCATTGTTAGAGATAGTAAATTCAATTTCTTTGGTTTTGAAGCCGATGTAAGATATTATTAATTGGTATGTACCGTTTTCAATATTGGTAATTTCAAATTCGCCATTTTCATTTGTTTCAATACCCTTTGCAGTATTTTTCACAGTAATATTTACACCAATAAGTGGTGATTGGTTGTTATCTACAACTTTACCTGAGAGACTTGCATTTTGAGAATAACTGAACTGAATCAGAACAAATAGCATTAACGTGGATAAAAGGTTTTTCATCTTAATTTTATTTAGACTTAATATAAATAATAATTTTTGGCAAATCTATTTATGTATTATGGATTATCCAAATTATTTATAATAAATCTAAATAGTAATTTTTAACTACTTGATTTTAGGGATTTAAAATGAAGAGAAAGAAGGTTGTTTGTTGGTTTTAGTACTTAGAAACAATTTTACAATACGCAAATGTTTCAATTTTTTAAAGATAAAGACGTTTAGGCGTTACCTTAGGTAAAGGCTAAATATTAATCTAGCATTAGTTTTTTCAATTATAGTAAACATTGTTTCCCTTGCCAAAGGTTCTTTTCAATTAACTTTTTATCAATTTTATCTACAATTTCGTAATTCTTTAAATTCCAGTTAGGCGCAATTAATAAATGCTTTGGTGATTGGCTAATAAAACGTTCTATTATTATATCTGGTCGTAGTAATCCAACAAATTCGGTAATCAAATCTATATATTCTTCAACAGAATAAAAGCTAAACTGTGTTGGGTTTGTCTTAAATTGGTGCGCCATCATAGTATGTTTTACAATTTGTAAATGGTGCAGCTTTAAACTGTTTATAGGTAATTTAGATAATTCTATAGCATGGTTTAAAATATCGTCTTTGGTTTCGCCAGGTAAACCAATAATCATGTGTGCACCTAAATGCAAACCTTTATTTTTGGCGAGTTGGTATGCATCAACCGTTTCTTTGTAGCTATGACAACGGTTAATATCTTTTAAAGTTCTGTCTAAAGTGCTTTCTACGCCAAACTCTAACGAAATAAAATAGTCTTTAGACAATTCAGACAAAAAATTAATTAAATCTTCATTAATGCAATCTGGTCGTGTACCAATAACCAAGCCAATTACTTGTGGATGATTTACGGCTTCATTATACAACTGTTTTACCAAATTAATATCGGCATATGTATTAGTGTAAGCTTGAAAATAGGCTAAATAGCGTTGTGTTTTGTATTTTTTTGAAAAGAATGAAATGCCTTCATCTAATTGTTGCGTAATACTTTTATCTGGTTTGCAATAGTTTGGGTTAAAACTGTTGTTGTTGCAGTAAGTACAGCCACCTCTGCCTTTTGTTCCATCTCTGTTAGGACAAGTAAAGCCTGTGTCTAGAGAGATTTTCTGGACGCGCTCAGAAAACCGTCTTTTAATAAAAGACGAATAATCGTTGTATCGTTTATTATTGCTAAATCGCATGAGGAGAGCAAAATTAGTGATTATCCTTTAATTTTGATTACTGAAAAAAGGATTTCTTACTTAAAGAAAATGATAAAAAAGAAACAACAAAAAGCAATATTTTTAAGATACTCTCTTTTCTAAAAATAAAGCTCTTTTTTAATTGATGTAGCCATCGGAATTTCAATATTATAGCAGTTCTTTGCAATCTCCTTTTTTACTTTAAAATATAAGAAAGTAAAGTAGAAACGGGTTATCGAATAAATTAAATGTAACTTCGCCAAAAATTAAAGAGGTGAGATTTATAAACGATATTCATCTTAACTAAAATAGATGTATGTCATTTAAATCATTAGGCTTATCAGAGCCATTACTTCGTGCTGTTAGTAAAAAAGGATACGAAACACCTTCACCAATTCAACAAAAAGCTATTCCTTCAATTTTAAACGGAAAGGATATTTTAGCTTCTGCTCAAACAGGTACAGGAAAAACTGCAGGCTTTACATTGCCTTTACTTCATTTATTATCAGAGAACCCTAAGGAAAAGTACAGACCAATACGTGCATTAATCTTAACACCAACACGTGAGTTGGCAGCCCAAGTTTTTGCTAATGTTAAAGAATATAGTGAGTTTTTAAATATTAGAAGCGCTGTAATTTTTGGAGGTGTTAACCAAAAACCACAAGCAGCAACTATAAGAAAAGGAGTTGATGTTTTAGTAGCTACGCCTGGACGATTAATAGATTTAGAAAGTCAAGGTTTATTATCTTTAAAACGCGTGGAAATATTTGTTTTAGATGAAGCAGATAGAATGTTAGATATGGGTTTTTTACGTGATATAGAGCGCGTAATGAAGTTAATGCCCAATAAGCGCCAGAATTTATTGTTCTCTGCAACGTTTTCAAAAGATATAAAGAAATTGGCTTATTCTATTCTTAACAATCCTGTGCAAGTTGAAGCTACACCAGAAAATACAGCTGTTGAGGTTATTGAGCAAAAGGTTTATAGAGTTGCAAAAGGCAAAAAAACAGGTTTAATTATTAAATTGATTTCCGATGGCAATTGGAAGCAAGTTTTAGTTTTTACAAGAACAAAGCATGGTGCAAATAAACTATGTAAAAAAATGATTAGTTCTGGTATTACTGCAGCTGCTATACATGGTAATAAGAGCCAAGGTGCCAGAACAAAGGCTTTAGCAGGATTTAAAAATAGTTCGGTAAGAGTTTTAGTGGCTACAGATATTGCAGCAAGAGGATTAGATATTCCGCTACTGCCGCATGTTATAAATTTTGAATTGCCTAATATTTCTGAAGATTATGTTCATAGAATAGGTAGAACAGGAAGAGCAGGAGCCAGTGGTGAAGCTATTTCTTTAGTAAGTGCGGATGAGACGAGTTATTTAAAAAGTATTGAGAAGCTGATTAACATAAAAATTGAAGTTGAAATAGTGGAAGGTTTTGAGCCTGACCCTAATGCTTCAACAGAACCTATAAAACCAGGTCAGAATAGAAATAGAGGTAGAAATGATAGGAATTCTGGAAATAGGAAAGCTAGCAATAATAGAAATTCAAATAAAAACAAAAGTCGTAATCGTAACCGAAATAACGATAGCAGACGATAATTATATTTTATGACAACCATTCTAAAACATAAAATTATCACAGTTTGTGACAAAAAAATTGCTCAAAAAGGAACTAATGTTGGGATTTCATTTTATGCGTTTTTTAAAAATAAAAATGATAACCCAGAGTTATTAATGGAAGCTGCAACTTGGTGGATAAAAACTCATCAATTAAATCATTTTGAAAAGGCAGTTAAGATTAAAGCTTTAGTGAATAGTTTGTAGTATGTCTGTACAACCCAATAATCCGTTGCATGGTGTTAAACTAGAACAGATAATTACAGAATTGCAAGCGCATTATGGTTGGGAGTATATGGGTTATCAAATCAATATTCGCTGTTTTACTCATAATCCTTCTATAAAATCTAGTTTAAAATTTTTAAGACGAACACCTTGGGCTCGGACAAAAGTTGAGGATATGTATTTAAAAATGTTGAAGAATAAGCGATAGGTTTAATTGTAATTCATTACTCTAAATGGTAAGTTTATTCGATGCTATTTATTTCATTATTAATTCTTTCTATCCATTCATCGTTCTCTTTTACAAGCTGACCATGCTGGGTTTCTGTATCGTATTTTTTCTGAGTTTCTAAACATTTAGCCCACAATTTTTGATACACTTCTAAATAGGAATCGAAATTGGCATTTTTCGCTTTTATTAATGTATTGAACGCTATTTTTATTTTATTGGCAAACAATGCTGCAATGTCAAAATGCAGCTGTTCGTGCTTAAGTAAATAGTCGCTTTTTTCATAAACCCAAGATTCTTGTGTATAAAAAACAGCTTCAGCCGTCATGGCTGTGTAGTTCTGAATATTGTTTTCATCATCTACCTGTACATTACTTGGTAGTATTTCAATTTTATAGGCAGTTTGTGCATATGCAATGACGTCTAAATTAGGAGGACCTTTAAAATCGGACCATGTTAGTTTTTTATCTTTTGACCATTTTATTATAGACTGCGACTTTATGGTTGAAGAAAACATTAGAAATAAGATTAACAAACTTAAAATTTTTATTTTATCCATTTTTTTGCTCAATATATTAAGTCTTTATAAGTATATTAATTTGTACTTCAATAATATGATTTTGGTTACAATTTAGGTAAATGTTTATTCTTCTTTTTATCTAAATAATGACGTAGAACACCACCTTTCACAGAGTTAACGTCAAATTCAACTATAAAGGCTTTATCATCTATTTTGTCTATTATTCGGTGCATTTTCTTTATATCAATACGATTAATTATGGTATGAATTATATCAAAATCTTCTTGAGCACCTTGGCTACCAAAACCTTTTGAGCCTTTGTAAGTTGTTAATCCAGCTCCTAATTCTTTCATTATGGCGTACTTAATTTCAACATAATTATTAGACACAATGGTAACTCCAATAAAATCTTCAAACCCTTCAATGGTTAGGTCAGTAACTTTTGCTGTTACAATGTATGTTAGAATAGAATAAAGTGCAACTTCGGTAGAAATTACCCAAGCTGTTATGCTAAAAAGTATAATATTAAAACCTAAAATTACTTTTCCAATACTTACTCCAAATTTATCATTAATATAAACACCTAAAATTTCTGAGCCATCAAGTACAGATCCATTTCTAATGGCTATACCAATTCCTGCACCTAAAAATAACCCTCCAAAAATTGAAATAAGTAGTTTGTCGTTTGTTATGGTTTCAAAATTTTCAAAATGAAGAATAAAAGCTAAACCTATGATACTAATTATGGATTTTATTACAATCCGCTTGGATACTGTGAAATAGCCCAGAATGAGAAACGGAATACTTAATAAAACTAATAAGATAGAAATGTTAATATCGAGTTGTGTTCTTATTAAAAGTGCCATTCCTGTAACGCCTCCATCTAAAAAGTTATTTGGTAACAAAAAAAGCTTTAAACCAATACTCGCCAAAAAGACGCCAAATGCAATTTGTCCAAATTCTGAGATTAAGTTGTATGTTTTCGAGTGTTTCAAGTGTTGAGTTGTTGGTTAGTAGGTGTTTATGGAATAAAAATAATTAGACTTTAAAAATAAAAAATCCTCTAATTCTTTAGAGGATTTTTGTTTGGTTATTATAGGAATCTGTTAGGTTTAAATATTTAATCCTTTTTTATATCCTCTTCTGTCTTTTTTAATATTCTTTTTTGCATAGATTTCTTTCTATTTTCAAAAGCCAAAGTATATTCTTCAAGGCTTAAAGATCCATTTTTGTCTGTATCTATTTTTAAAAACCGTTTTTCAATTTGCTCTTCTTTAGAAGCATCTTTCATTCGTTTTGCTTTAAATTCATCTAAAGATATGGCTGCGTCAAAATTGGTATCAATGCTTTTAAAGCTTTTTATAGCTTTTTCATTCAGTACTTCAACTTTATCTTGTGCACTTGCAAAAGAGAATGAAGCTATAGCTAAAAGTACTAATCCAGATTTTATTGTTTTGATAATCATAATTTTAATAATTTAAGGTCATTTATATAATGAGACTAAGATAAGTGAAAAAGGTTTAAAAACAATTAATTCTTAGTAAACGTATTATTAGTTTAGTTGTCGCAAACCTTCATACACAATTATGCTTACTGCGTTCGCTAAATTTAAACTTCTAATAGATTCACTGTAAAGAGGAATTTTAAATAGTTGATTTTGGTACATTTCTTTAATAGCTTTAGGTAAACCAACAGATTCTTTACCAAAAACTAAAAACAAATTATCCGTAAACTTAATATCCCAATGATTTTTATTGCCATGGCTTGAAAGAAAAACCATTTTAGCTTCACTATTTTTTTTGAAAAAATCGTCAATATTGTCGTAATATAAGACTTCTAAGTGTTGCCAGTAATCTAATCCAGCACGTTTTAAACGTTTGTCATCAATTTCAAAACCAAAAGGTTTTACTAAATGAAGCCTTGATCCAGAAGCTAAAGCCAAGCGACCTATGTTACCTGTATTGTTCGGAATTTCGGGTTCTATAAGTACAATGTTAAGTGGCATTCTTTTTTGTTATTTTTAATACAATTAATCTTATTAATAATACAAAAGGAAATCCATGGAACACAACATCAAACCAGTCTTTAACCGTCATGCCATTGGCACCACCTGCAATCCATCTTATTTTACCAACTATATGTGGTTCCGGAAAAAATGGTGCTAAGCCTAAAGTTAGACAGAGTAGAATTATAAGTTTCCAATCATTTAATATTTTCATTTTATAATATTGTATTTACAAAGTCTTCGATGTTGTCAACACCATTAGTCGTTAAATGCTTTACAAAAGCACTACCTATAATTGCTCCTTTTGCATGTTTTGTAGCTTGTGTAAAAGTTTCGTTGTTAGAAATACCGAACCCTACAATTTGTGGGTTTTTGAGTTTCATTTCTGCAATGCGTTCAAAATAGTTTGTCTGAATAGCTCCAAAACCAGATTGACTTCCTGTAACACTTGCCGAACTCACCATGTAAATAAATCCTTTTGAAATAGAATCTATAAATCTAATACGTTCTTCTGAAGTTTGAGGTGTAATTAAAAACACATTGATTAAGCCATATTTTTCAAATATAGATTTATAATTATCATTATAAACATCCACAGGTAAATCTGGAATAATAAGTCCGTCAATACCAACTTCTTGACATTTTTTACAAAACTCTTCAACACCATATTGCAACATTGGGTTAAAATATCCCATTATAATTAATGGAATAGAAACCGTTTTACGCACGTCTTTTAATTGTTCAAAAAGGCGTTCGCTCGTCATGCCATTATGCAAGGCTTTGGTTGAGCTTGATTGTATGGTTGGACCATCTGCTAAAGGGTCACTGAATGGTAGTCCTATCTCTATCATATCTACACCAGATTTTTCAAGATTTTCAATGACAGATACTGTGTCGTTGATGTTTGGGTAACCTGCGGTGAAGTATATGGATAATAACTTTTTATCTTCTTCTAGTTTTTGGTTTATTCTGTTCATTTTATAATTTAAAATAATCAATATAATTCTGTAAATCTTTGTCGCCTCGTCCTGATAAATTCAACACTACAATATCATCTGGTTTAAATATCTTATGCTCAAAAACAGCTAAGGCATGAGAACTTTCTATTGCAGGAATTATACCCTCTAGTTTACATAAATCTAATCCAGCCTTCATAGCATCATCATCTGTAATGGCAATAAATTCTGCACGACCAGTTTTATATAAATTAGCATGCATAGGACCAACACCAGGATAATCTAAACCTGCCGAAATTGAATAGGGTTCTGTAATTTGTCCATCATGAGTTTGCATTAATAAGGTTTTACTGCCATGAATAATGCCTTCCTTTCCTAATACAGATGTGGCTGCGCTTTCTCCAGAATCTACGCCTAATCCAGCAGCTTCTACTGCAATTATATTAACTGCTTCATTGTCTAAATAATGGTAGTAGGTTCCGGCTGCATTACTTCCGCCACCAACACAAGCCACCAAATACGTTGGGTCTTCTGTACCTTCTTTTTCTAAAAGCTGACGTTTTATTTCTTCCGAAACAACTGCTTGAAATTTAGCAACCATATCTGGATAAGGATGCGGACCAACCACACTACCAATAATATAATGCGTGTCTACTGGATTATTAATCCAATCTCTAATAGCTTCGTTGGTAGCATCTTTTAGAGTTCGACTACCTGATAAAGCCGGAACAACCGTTGCGCCTAACATTTTCATTCTGGCAACATTTGGTGCTTGGCGTGCAATATCAATTTCACCCATATATACTATGCACTCTATTCCCATTAAAGCACAAACCGTTGCGGTGGCTACACCATGCTGACCTGCTCCAGTTTCGGCAATAATTCTGTTTTTGCCTAGGCGTTTTGCCATAAGGATTTGACCAATAGTGTTATTGATTTTGTGCGCTCCTGTATGGTTGAGGTCTTCTCGCTTTAGATAAATTTTTGTGTTGTATTTTTCAGAAAGACGTTTGGCAAAATAGAGTGGAGAAGGGCGACCTACATAGTCTTTTAATAAAGCATTGAATTCTTCTTGAAACGAAGGTTCTGCCATTATTTTGAGATAATTTTGTCTTAATTCTTCTACGTTTGGGTAGAGCATTTCTGGTATATATGCACCTCCAAATTCTCCGTAGTAGCCTTTTTCGTTGATGTTGTATGTTTTTTTCATAAGCCTTTGTCATTCCTGTAAAGGCAGGAATCTATTATTGTTTTATTTTCATTTTGGATTCCGTATCACGTACGGATTGACAGATGAGTTATAAACTTTTCTAATTCTTCAATATTTTTCAATCCTGGTTCTATTTCAAATTTACTATTGACGTCTAATGCGTAGCAATATTGAGATTCCTGTCTTCGCAGGAATGATAAAACGCTTTCAATTTCATTTAATCCGATGCCTCCACTTAAAAAGTAAGGTTTAGTAGAAGGGTAGTGTTTTAAAACATTCCAATTGAAAGTGTAACCATTACCTCCAGGTAATTTGCCTTTGGTATCGAATAAATAATAATCGCAAGCTTTTTCATAAGGTTGAAGCACATCAAAGTTAAATTCGTCTTTAATGCTAAATACTTTTATCACTTCAACATTATTTATTTGAGCACAATATTCAGGTGTTTCATTACCATGAAGTTGTACGGCTTGTAAATTATATTTTTCAATGGTTTCTTTTACAGTTTCTAGTTTTTCATCTACAAATACACCAACTTTTTTAATCGATTTTGGAATGTCTGGCATTATTGAATCGAAATTTCTTGCAGATTTATTGTAAAAAATAAAGCCCAAAAAGTCGGGTTGCAGATTTGCAACCGCTTCTATATGGTCTTTATATTTCATTCCGCAGATTTTTAACAAAAGCCCCTTTTGCCTGTCGGCATTTTCCCCAAAAGGGGAAAAGTGTTCGTTAATATTTTTAAGTTCTTTTTTCATAACAGTGAGAGTTCTCCTCCTAATGGAGGAGTTAGAGGAGGCTTTTAATGAATTGTTTAGCACTCTCTCCAGGATTATCAGTTTTCATAAAGTTTTCTCCTATTAAAAAGCCTTTGTAACCAAAAGGTTGTAATTCTTTTATGGCTTCAATTGAACTTATTCCGCTTTCAGATACTTTTACAAAATCGTTTGGAATTATAGCACTTAATTGTTTTGAAGTATCTAAATTCACATCAAAAGTTTTAAGATTTCTATTATTAACTCCAAGCATATCTAATGAGGGCATTATAGATTTATGTAACTCTTCTTCGTTGTGTACTTCTAATAAAACATCTAGGTTTAAGCTTTTTGCTAATTCTGAAAATCGTTTTATTTCTGCTCTAGTTAAGATGGCTGCAATTAGTAAAATAACATCTGCACCATAAGCTTTGGCTTCTAGAATTTGGTAAGTATCTATAATAAATTCTTTTCTTAATAGCGGTAATTTACAGCTAGCTCTAGTAATAATTAAATCGTCTAAAGAGCCACCAAAATATTTTCCATCTGTTAAAACAGACATACCACAAACTCCTGCAATTTCATAGCCATTAGCAACGTCTTGAACATTTAAACTTTGGTTAATTACTGATTTTGAAGGCGAACGTCTTTTGTGTTCTGCTATGATTCCTGATTGACTGTTTCTTAGGTTTTGAGCTAGAGAAATATTGTTGCGTTCAAATAAAACAGATTGTTCTAACTGGCTTATAGGTATTAAAGATTTACGTAAATCAACTTCTTTACGTTTGTCTATTACTATTTTGTCTAATATATTCATTTGCTAAGTTCTATGAGTTGGTTTAGAGCTGTTTTTGCTTTTCCTCCTAAAAGTGATTCTTTGGCGAGTTCAAATCCTTGTTTGTGAGAAATTTGTTTTGCAGTAGCAATCGCTAATCCTGCGTTTGCACAGACTACATTGTTTTGGGCTTTAGAACCGTTGCCGTTTATGATTTTTATAAAAAGTTTAGCAGCTTCTTTTACAGTGTTTCCGCCAAAAATGGCAGATTGCTCAACAAGTTCTACACCTAATTCATAAGGTTCAAATAATGTTTCAGAGTTGTTAGAGATTACTTTAGTTTTTCCTGTTAATGAGATTTCATCATAACCATCTAACGCATGTACAACTGCATAATTTTTATCTGTTTCTTGATATAGATAGCCATATAATCTTAGCAGTTCTAGATTAAAAACACCAACCATTTGGTTTTTTGGAAATGCAGGATTTACCATTGGTCCTAACATATTAAAAAAGGTTTTTACACCCAGTTCTTTTCTAATTGGTGCCACGTTTTTCATAGCTGGATGAAATAGAGGAGCATGCAATACACAAATGCCAGCTTTGTCTATGCTTCGTTTTAAAAAATCAATATCATTGGTAAATTTAATACCTAAATGTTCCATAACATTAGAAGAACCACAAGCAGATGATACGCCATAATTGCCATGTTTTGTAACATGAACTTCTGCACCTGCTGTAACAAAGGAGGACAAGGTTGAAATATTAAACGTGTCTTTTCCGTCGCCTCCTGTTCCGCATAAATCTATAGTATTGTAATCGTTTAAATCTACAGGAATACAAAGTTCTAAAAGTGCATCTCTAAACCCTCTTAGCTCGTCTAAGGTTATGCTTCGCATCATGTAAACGGTTAGAAATGATGCAATTTGACTTTGGTTGTATTGACCAGCTGAAATGTTTACCAAGACATTTTTGGCTTCTTCACTAGAGATGCTTTCTTGGTTAATAAGTCTGTTTAATAATGTCTTCATACTTAAGAATTAATCCAGTTTTTAAGAATGGTTTTTCCATTTGGTGTTAAAACAGATTCAGGATGGTATTGTACACCTTTTACGTCATAATCTTTATGTCTTAATGACATTATTTGACCGTTTTCATCAAAAGATGTGGCTTCTAAACTATCAGGTAAATTGGCGTTAACAACCCAAGAGTGGTACCTACCAACTTCAAATGTCTTGCCTAATCCGTTAAATAATGGTTCGTCTTCTACAGAAAGTGTAATCGTGGTTGAAACACCATGATATACATCTTCTAGGTTTTCTAAAGAACCACCAAAAACTTCGCCAATAGCTTGTTGACCAAGACAAACACCCAAAATACTTTTTGTTGGCGCATAAGTTGCAATGATTTGCTTTAATAAACCTGCTTCATCTGGAATTCCTGGTCCTGGTGATAATACAATTTTATCAAAAGCGTCCACTTCATCTAATGTCAATTTATCATTTCGTTTTACAATAACCTCACAATTTAAGTCCTCTAAATAATGGACCAAATTGTATGTAAAACTGTCGTAGTTGTCTATTACTAATACTTTTTTCATTTTTAAATATCCTTCGCTAATTCAATAGCATTTGTTAAAGCGCCTAGCTTATTATATACTTCTTGCAATTCACTTTCGGCATTAGATTTTGCTACTAATCCTGCACCTGCTTGCCAATATAATTTATGATTTTGACTTAAAAAGGTTCTAATCATAATGGCATGATTAAAATTACCGTTGAAATCCATAAATCCAATAGCGCCTCCGTAATAACCTCTGCTTGTTTTTTCGTATTTTTCTATAAGTTGCATGGCCATATGTTTTGGTGCACCACTCAATGTTCCTGCCGGAAAGGTGTCTGCAACAACTTGCATGGTGTCTGTATTTTTATGAATGGTTCCGGTAACTTTACTTACCAAATGAATAACATGAGAGAAGAATTGCACTTCTCTATAATTTTCTACAGTTACGTTACTTCCGTTTCTACTTAAGTCGTTTCTAGCCAAATCTACTAACATTACGTGTTCGCTGTTTTCCTTGTCATCTTTTATTAACTTTTCAGCAAGTTCAGCATCTTTTAGGTCATTTCCGCTTCGTTTAAATGTGCCTGCAATTGGGTGTATTTCTGCTTTACCATCGCTAACTACTAGTTGTGCTTCTGGTGAACTTCCAAAAATTTTAAAATTTCCGTAGTCGAAATAAAATAGATATGGCGACGGATTAATACTTCTTAAAGCTCTGTATACATTAAACTCATCTCCACTAAACTTTTGCGAAAATTGTTTAGATAATACCAATTGAAAAACATCACCTCTTCCACAATGTTTTTTTGCTAATTCTACATGTTCTTTGTACTCCTTATCTGTGAGATTTGAATCAATATCTCCATTGGTGTTAAAGTTGTACGAGGCATATTGTCTTGTCTGAATTAATTGCAGGATATCATCAATGTTATTTTCAGTATCAAAACAATGTGCAAAAATATAAGCTTCGTTTTTATGGTGATTTATAGCAATAATATTTTGGTAAACTGCATAATAAATTTTAGGAATAGTAATAGAATTTTCTTTTTTTGAGATTTCTATATCTTCAAAATATTTTACAGCATCATAAGATGTGTATCCAAAAATACCGTTGTTTATAAATTTGAATTCTTTATTTGTATCTACTTTAAAGCGTTGTGTGAATTTGTGTATCTCTTCTACAACACCTACAGTTTCTACAAAATTAGATTTAGAACTTCCGTCTGGATAGGTTTGATAAATGGTGTCTCCTTCAACTTTAATAGAAGCAATAGGGTTGCAACAGATATAAGAGAAGCTATTGTCATTGGCATGGTAATCACTACTTTCTAAGAGAATACTATTAGGGAACTTATCTCTGATTTTAAGATAAATACTAACAGGTGTAATTGTGTCTGCTAAGATTTTTTTATAATGTGTATATAAACTAAATGTTTTCATAAAATTTTAAATTAAAAAAGGCTTGTCGTGAATGACAAGCCTTTTTTTATATAATTACATAACAAGGATGATTTCACTAACTAACGTTTGAGAAATTCCACCACCAAGTATGATTTGTATTTGTTTTCATAATATGGTCAAATATAGAAATGAAAACTCGTAATGTCAAACATTTGAATTAATTTTTTGTTAATATTAATAATTCAGTTTTCAATATTTATAACTTTAAAGCATGAAACAATTGTTAGCAGTTTTATTATTTATGCTTCTTCCTCAGCAAAGCTATAAGGTGGAAGTCTATGATTATGATGGCTTAGAGCCTTTAATAAATCAGAAAGATGAAAAGGTCCATGTGGTAAATTTTTGGGCAACATGGTGTGGGCCTTGCGTTAAAGAGTTGCCGTATTTTGAAAAAATTAATGATGAATATAAAGACGAAAATGTTGAGGTGCTTCTTGTTAGTTTAGATTTTCCTAGTAAGTATGATTCTGCATTAAAACCATTCATTAAAAAGAATAATATAAAATCTAAGGTGGTTGCCTTAAATGATACTAATCAAAATAGATGGATTTCTGCAATAGATGAAAATTGGTCTGGTGCTCTGCCAGCAACTATAATATATAAGGGTGATAAACGAATGTTTTATGAAAAATCGTTTACACAAGAAGAGTTAGAAACTGAATTAAAACAATTTTTAAAATAAAAAACTATGAAAATTTTTAAATTATTACCAGTAATGGTGTTAGTATTTACACTATCTGCTTTTTCAATTGTAGATGAAGATAAAGGTTATAGCGTTGGCGATGTGGCAACAGATTTTAGTCTAGAAAATATAGATGGCAAAATGGTGTCTTTATCGGACTTTAAAAAAGCAAAAGGATTTATTATAACTTTTACCTGTAACACGTGTCCATATGCTGTTGCTTACGAGGACAGAATTGAAGCCTTGAATAAAAAATACGCAGTTAAAGGTTATCCGGTTATTGCCATAATGCCGAACAACACTGAGATAAAACCAGGTGATAGTATGGAGAATATGCAAAAAAGAGCCAAAGAAAAAGGCTTTACATTTCCTTATTTAATGGATAAGAATCAGGAAATTTATCCGCAATATGGCGCAACAAAAACACCTCATATATACATTTTGCAGAAATCAAAGAATGGTAATGTTGTAAAGTATATTGGTGCTATTGATGACAACTACCAAGATGCTGAAGCTGTAAAAGAAAAGTACGTGGAGAACGCAGTAGATGCTTTATTAAAGGGTGAAGCGATAAAAGTGTCTGAAACAAAGGCGATAGGTTGTTCTATAAAGGTTTAATAGTAGGTGTACTGTTTAGATTTGAAAGACAGACTAACATTAATATGTTAAAAAATGAATCCGTTGTGTAACACTTCGGATTTTTTTTCGTCTATTTTATAAGGAAATGTTAATTTTACCGAAAAATTGAAATTAAAATATGGCTGATTTATCACAAGAGGAATGGGAAAAACAACTAGAAGCAGACCAGAATGCTGTTATTTTAGATGTTAGAACAGAAGATGAAGTCGCTGAAGGAATGATTCCTAACGCAATTAATATAGATATATATAAGGGACAAGGTTTTATTTATGAACTTGAAGAATTAGATAAAACAAAAAACTATTATGTATATTGTAGGTCTGGTGCTAGAAGTGGGCAAGCTTGCGGTATAATGAACCAATTAGGCTTTAAAAATGCTTATAATTTAGTTGGTGGCTTTATGGGTTGGCAAGGTGAAGTTGCCTATAACGACTAATTTAATTCTAAAAAATTATGAATAGAATATTTACTATTTGTTGTCTAATAGTTACTTTGGCTTTTAGCGTGAGTTGTTTAGATAATAATACGGATACCGACGACGCTAAATTAGTAACTGCAGAAGAAATGCAAGCTATTTTAGAGTTAGAGGATGTGCAGTTGGTAGATGTTCGTACGCCTAAGGAGCATGAGGAAATTAGAATTGCTAACTCTCAAAATATAGATTTTAAATCGCCAACCTTTGATGAGGATATCACAAAATTAGACAAGGAAAAACCTGTAATATTGTATTGCAAATCTGGTAGACGTAGTGCTAAATGCGCAAAGAAACTTAAAGATGCTGGTTTTGAAAAGATATACGATTTAGAAGGTGGCATTTCTAAATGGAAGCACTCCGATAAAATTAAAATAGAAGAAAAATCTTAAAATGAAAACCGAGCTTAGTGTTCGGTTTTTTTATACTCATAATTCATTTATTAAATTCAAGTAGTTACGGTTTTTGTCATCACTTAAAATAATATTTAAGTTATCTTTCTTTATTCTCTTCAATTAATAATAGTTTTGCATCTTATTTAAAAAGAAATCAGAAATTTATGAGTCAAGTAAAAGAAAATGATACGGTAAAAGTTCATTACACAGGAAAATTAAAAAGCGGACAAATCTTTGATAGTTCTTTAGAGCGCGAGCCTTTAGAATTTACTTTAGGTCAAGGAATGTTGATTCCTGGTTTTGAAAAAGCAGTTATCGATATGAAGGTGAATGATAAAAAAACTGTAGATATACCTATGGAAGAAGCCTATGGAGATGTTATAAAAGAATTGTTTCATAAAGTTGAAAAAACGCAATTACCACCAGAAATGGAACCTGCAGTTGGTTTAGGTTTGGCCTCTAGAGACGCGCAAGGTAATGAGCACCAATTTAGAATTGTTGAAGTTAACGAAGACCATGTTATAGTTGATGGAAACCATCCGTTAGCCGGACAAGAGTTAGTATTTGAACTTGAATTAGTTGAGATAAAATAAGCTCTTGTATCTAAGAAAAATAAAAACCTGTGATTTTAACTTCACAGGTTTTTTTTATTTGAAAATTTGCTATTAATCAAATAATGGTCAATTTTTATTTTGTGATATTCGCTTCACACCAATCGATGTAGGCCTTTTCTAGTTGTTTTACAATTTCAGGATGTTGTGCGGAAACATCGTTGCGTTCTCCTGGATCCGCTTCAATATCAAATAACTTTAAGGTTAAATCATCTATTATTGGCGCAATGTATTGATTAGATGGTTCGCTTTTCCAGTGGTTTTCTTTCGCGTTTGTTATTTTCCATTTTCCTTGCCTTGCTGCCCATGTTTTTTGCCATTTCCACACAAGTAACCGTTCGTTTTTTGGTTCAAATAAACTAATACCATCAATAGAGGTATCAGTTAATGTGATGCCTGCTACTTTAGTAAGTGTAGGTAAAATGTCTAAAGCAGAAACGTAGCGGTTTTCAACTTTACCTGCATTAACTTTTCCGGGCCAACTCACGGCCAATGGTACTCTAATTCCACCTTCCCAAAGCGAATATTTTCCGCCAGTTAATGGAGTGTTGTTTGCACCTGTAAGAGGAGAACCACCATTATCTGATATAAAAACTATTAATGTGTTTTTGTCTAATTTGGTTTCGTTTAGAGCGTCTAAAACACGTCCAATATTATTGTCTAAACAGTTGAGGTTTGCTAAATAGTAATTTCTTAAGTCTTTAGTGTTTATAGCACCAACTCTAGAGTATTTGTCATAGTAGGCAGAATAACTTCCAGGTTCGTGATGGCTGTAAGCAAGCTTATTGTCTGGGTCGTAATTAGGGATTTCTTTTACATTATACTTATCTAAATATTTTTTAGGGACTTCATGTATTAAATGGTGAACGGCATTGTAAGACAAGGTTAAAAAGAAAGGTTGGTCATGCTTTCGTTTTATAAATGCAATAGACTCATCCGTTAAAATATCTGTTAAGTAGCCTTCTTCGTAACTTTTTTCTTCCATATTATGCATTAAAGGGCCTAACGCAGCACTTGTGCCATAAGGGTCTGGAGTTCTTTCTTGAATTCTTTTAGAATTTGCCCAATAATCATGCGCATGTGCCGAGAAACCTAAAAATTCATCGTAACCATGATTTAAAGGGTATTCTCTCACGTCATTTTTGTGGAAGTTTCTTCCTAAATCGTTTTTACCAATTCGAACAGTTTGGTAGCCAACTTCTTTTAAGTATTCTGGTAAAGTTTTTATATCATCTGGCAATCCTGGTCCCCAACTAGCTGGTTTGTCCCAACGGAATTGATTTTTACCAGAAATTATACCTGCTCTAGAAGGACTGCAAACAGGTGCAGTTACATAGGCTTGAGAATAAACTGTTCCAGAATTACCTAACCTCGTAATGTTTGGTGTTGAAACCGCAGTATCATGATTATCAAATGGCGTAAAATCAGCATAACCTTGGTCATCAACTACAATTAATAAAATATTTGGTTTTGCATTTTGTTGAGTAGTTTCTTTTTGGTGAGATTCATTTTTGTTTTTTTCAGTATTACAAGATAATATGAAGACACAAAATAGTAAAACAAAGAGGTTTTTCATCTTTAGTAGAAATCTTATTATAATATTTTAAGCAACTAAATATTAGATATTTGTTAAAAATAATTTACTACAATATACACTTTAGTAAGCTTTTAAAGCTGCATATCTCAATATTTTTTAATTATTAAATTACACTAAGATGGTGGCTATTTTGTTTGTTCACTTACTAAAACTATATTTACATAAATGGTATTTATTTAAATCTCAAATGAAAACTTTACAGTCTATTTTAATAGTCTTTTTATGTTTATGGTCTCATGCGCAAGAGTTGCCTCCTATTGAGACCTATACAACTACAGATTATAATGGTGAGAATCAAAACTGGATGATTTCTCAAGATTCTAATAATTACATTTATGTTGCAAATAATTTGGGGCTTTTAGAATTTAATGGTTCTAATTGGGTGCCTTACCGTTCTCCAAATAATACAATTTTAAGGGCTGTATCTGTCATTGATGATAGGATTTATTCTGGTTGTTATGAGGAATTTGGTTATTGGGAACGCAATGAGTTTGGTAACTTAGATTATACTTCACTGATACCAAAATTAGGGGCTAAAATCTTAAGTGATGACCAAATCTGGAATATTATTAATTATAATGAATGGGTACTGTTTCAAGCCGGACACGCACTGTATTTCTATAATAAGGTTTCAGGAAAGTTTAGAACTATAAATTCTCAAAACATTATATACAAAGTTTTTAATGTAAATAATAAGATTTATTACCATGTTGCTAATGAGGGTATTTATGTATTAGAAGTAGGTGAACCCAAACTATTGGTTGATAATAAGGTAGTCTTAGAAGATCGAGTTATTGATATTTTTATGCATAATGAAAAACTCATAATACTTACTAGAAATACGGGTTTTTTTCAATTTAATAAAAATGAATTGGTAGAATGGGAAGTAAATTCTAACAGTAGATTAAAAGAGTTAAATATCTTTAGTAGTTTACAGCTTAAGGATGGTAGTTTTGTTTTGGGTACAATTTCTAATGGTCTAGTTAAAATTGATAGTAACGGAGAAATTGACTATGAAATAAATCAGAAAAAGGGATTGGCAAATAATACTGTTCTTTCGCTTTTTGAGGATAATAAAAATAATGTTTGGACAGGTTTAGATAATGGTATAAACTGTATTAATGTTAATTCTTCAATAAAAACATTTATAGATTATAATGGTGTAATAGGTACTGTATATACAACCCTAATTTTTGATAATTACCTTTATGTTGGCACAAATCAAGGTCTATTTTATAGGTCATTAAATTCTAAAACTCAAGATTTTGAATTTGTAAATGGAACAGCTGGCCAGGTTTGGAGCCTTTTTAAAGATAAGTCTGGTAGTCTGTTTTGTGGTCATCATTTAGGAACTTTTTTGGTTGAAGACAATCGTGCTAAACCTATAAGCACAATATTAGGTGCATGGAATTTTAAAACAATACCAAATCATAGTAATTTATTGCTTCAAGGTAATTATGATGGGTTGTATGTGTTACAAAAATTAAACAATATTTGGGAAATAAGAAATAAAGTTGAAGGTTTTAAAAATTCGTCTCGTTTTTTTGAAATAAACGATAATAATCAAATTTTAGTTAATCACGAGTATAAGGGTGTATTTAGAATACAATTAGATAGCACGCTGCATAAGGTTATAGATATTAAGCATCAATCGGAACTAGAGCTTGGAAAGAATTCTGGCTTAATTACCTACAAAGGTAATATTTTATATACCTCTGAAGATGGTGTATTTAATTATATTAATAGCGAAGGAAAATTTAAGAAAAACATAGACTTAAGTGAAAAGGTCTCTCCGTACAAATCTGTAAAGATGGTTGTGGATCAAACAGGTAAACTATGGTTGTTTTCTGAGCATAACATAAGTTTTATAAATAATAATAATTTAACCAATAAACCAGAAATAACCACTATTTCCATTCCTTCTAATTTACGTAAAGTGGTCTTAGGCTTTGAAAATATACAACACATTAATAAGGAGAAGTATGTTTTAGGCACTGCTAATGGTTATTTAACTTTAGATTTATCTACAATACAACAGGAACCTGAATATTTCGTATACTTAAATTCTGCAACAATTAGCGATTTTAATAATCCATTAGTTGCTTTACCAATAGCTGATCAAGGAAGCTTTAAACATAAACAAGGTCTTTTAGTATTTAAATATTCAGTGCCAGAGTATAATAAGTTTCTGGACGTAAATTATCAATATAAGTTAAATGATGTAATGGATCGATGGAGCAATTGGTCTAAGCAATCATCTATTCAGTTTGAGAATCTTTCGTTTGGGGATTATACTTTAGAAGTGAGAGCTAAAGTAGGTAATAAGCTTACTGAAAATACAGTAAACTATCATTTTAATATTAATAGACCATGGTATATTTCTAACTTAGCAATACTTATTTATTTATTAATTTTTGTGATATCTGGCTTTTTAATTCATAGAGCTTATAAGTTTTATTATGAAAGAATATTAAAGCATGAACAAATAAAGAATGAGCGCGCTTTTATTCAAATAAAAAATGAAAAGCTAAATCAAGATATAGAAGGCAAAAATAGGGAGTTGGCAATTTCAACAATGAGTATAATAAAGAAAAATGAGTTGCTAAGAAAAATTAAGAAAGAATTAAAAGCTACAAAAAATAGAGAGGATATTGCAAGTGCAATTAGCTTAATTGATAATAATTTAAATAATACAAAAGATTGGAAATTCTTTAAACAAGCCTTTAATAATGCGGATAAAGATTTTATGGATAAAATTAAGGCTGCACACCCAGATTTAACACCAAATGATTTAAGATTTTGTGCATATTTAAGGCTTAATTTATCTTCTAAAGAAATGGCGCCATTACTCAATATATCTACTAAAAGTGTCGAAACTAAACGTTACAGATTGCGCAAAAGATTACAATTACATCATGATGATAGTCTTGTTAACTATATCTTAAAATTCTAGTAACTCTACAATAGTGTAATTTACCTAGACTTTACCACGACAGATACTTTTGTAGCCATAAAATCACGTATTTAATAGCAAAAAATATAATCCTATGTAAGTATAGTGTTTGTAGTGTTTTTGCTTGCTTGTCTTCATAAAAAATATGTTAAAAATTGCGATGTTCGTTTTTTATCGAGGTATGTATTATCATATTAACAAATTCTTAAGATTAAATTTACAATATCATAAGATTGGAAAACCTGTAGTGAATATGGGTAATTTCTAATTTTGGTAACTAAATAATTAATCAAATCAATATTTATGAAATTAAAATTTCAAAGGTTAAGAATTAAAAAATTCTTATTTCTCTTTTTATTTTGTAGTTCTTTTGCCGTCATGGCTCAGACTATTGTAAAAGGAAAGGTAGTTTCTAGTTCAGATAATATGCCGTTACCTGGTGCTTCTGTTTTAGAAAAAGGAACAACAAACGGAACACAAACTGATTTCGATGGACGATTTACATTAGAGGTTTCAAGTAATGCTTCAATAATTTCAGTTTCTTATGTGGGTTTTAAAACACAAGATGTTAATGTAACTAACGGAGAAATGACTATTGCACTATTAGATGATTCTTCTTTGGCAGAGGTAATAGTTGTTGGTTATGGTACACAAAAGAAAAGTGACATTGTAAACGCTGTTGCAACTACTGATTTAGAAAAGGCTATTTTATCACCAACATCAGATGTTAATGAGATGCTACGTGGTAGAATTGCTGGTTTACAAGTTGATGTTGGAGGCGGTACTTTAAGACCTGGTGGTACATCAGATATTATTTTTAGAGGGCAAAGTTCTATTGAAGGTAATGTAAGTGCTATATATGTTGTAGATGGTATCATTAGAGATGATGGGATTGAAGATATAGATGCCGATGATATTGAGTCTGTTGAATTTCTTAAAGATGCTTCTGCACAAGCAATTTATGGGTCTAGAGGTACAAATGGTGTAGTTTTAATTACTACAAAAAGAGGTAAGGCTGGTAAAATAAGTATCAGCTACCATGGCTTTTTAACTACTAAATCTATTGAAAGAAATTTTGATGTTTATAGTGGCCAAGAATTTGCACAGTTAAGAAGAGAAGCTGTTAGGTCTACTAGATCTGACGATAGCTATGCCGATGATGTTTTAGATGATGTATTTACTCCAATTGAATTAGATAATATTGCTAATAACCGTTTTGTAGATTGGGAAGATGAATTAATGAGAAACGGTTTTGTAAATAGTCAGGCCATTAGTGTAAGTGGTGGCACCGATTTAACTAAAGTTTTTGGTAGTATCAACTATTTTAAAGAAGATGGTATAATCCCAACCTCTAATTACACCAGAAAGACATTACGTTTAAATGTTGATCAAAAAATATCTGATAAGTTTTCTGTAAATTTTGATTTAAATATTTTAAATGATGATACTGATAGAGCAGCAAATGTAAATGTTATAACCACATCACCTTTAGGAAGTGCTTATAACGAAGACGGAAGCATAACACGTTTTCCTAGTGGAGAAGAGCTGTCTGCTGTAAACCCTTTATGGAATCTTAGAGAGCAAACTAATGAAGAAAAAGGGAATGATTTTGTTATTAATGTTACACCACAGTGGCAAATCACAAAAGACTTAACATATCAATTAAAAACTAACTTTACCAGAAGAACTACAGAACGAGGACAGTATTTATCTTCATTAAGTTCTGCAGGCGATGATGTTAGAGGTATTGCGAGAATAGAAAACAAATTAAGCGAAGCTTATTTAATAGAGAACATCCTAACTTATGATAAAGCTTTTAGTGATGATCATAGATTTAATTTAACCTTAGTACAATCTACTCAAGAGAATTCTTACTCAAGAACCTTTACCGAAGGCCAAGGCTTTACTACAGATGATTTAGGTTATAACGGAATAGCTAGTGCAATTGGTAATGTTACAGTAGATCGTTTTGGCGATGAAACAATTAGATATTTGGGATATATGGCAAGGGCAAGATATACTTTAAAGGATAAGTATTTGTTTACTGCCACTATGAGAGCAGATGGTACTTCGTTAAATGGTGAAGGAAAAGAATGGAGTTATAATCCAGCAGGTTCATTTGCATGGAAACTTCATAATGAAAGCTTTTTAGAAGATTCAGATGCTGTACAAGAATTAAAATTAAGAGTTAGTTATGGCTCATTAGTTAATGATTTAGGTTCTCCTTATAAGTCATTATTTACAGCCGAAACCCAACAATATATTTTTGATGGACAAACATATTCAGGCTTTTCACCATCTGTTGTATTACCAAATCCAGATTTAAAATTCGAGAGAGTAACAACACTTAACCTTGGTTTAGATTTTTCAGTTTTTAATAGAGTATTAGTCGGAAATATTAACTGGTATGATGCCAGAACTAATGATTTATTATTAAAAAGAGGTGTGCCTTCTACTACTGGTTATCAGTACAGTTACTTCAATGCAGGTGAAATGCAAAATACAGGTTTAGAATTAGGTTTAACAGCTAATATCTTTAATACAGAAGATTTTAAGTGGTCTGTTTCTACGAATTGGTCTAATAATAAAAACGAAATTTTAGAACTTTACACGGATGGTAATGGTGATGCTATAACGGACGACACAACTTATAATTATTATGTAGGTCAACCTGTTGGTGTAATTTATCAATATGCATTTGATGGTATATGGCAAGAGGGAGAGGATTTTGCAAATTCACCACAAGCAAATCCAGATTCTGCAATACCACAAACAAATCTTAGAGCAGGTGATATTAAAATTAAAGACATCAATGGTGTAGATGAAGAAGGAAATATAATTCCTGGAGCAGATGGTAAAATAACGCAAGAGGATCGCGTGTTTACAGACCCTAACCCAGATTGGTTTGGGTCATTATCTACAACGTTAGAGTATAAAGGATTCGATTTGCTTTTAGATTTCTATATGGTAGAAGGTGCGACAAAAATTAATCCATTTTTAAATACCTACAATAATGGAGGAACATTGCAAGGTAAATTAAATGGTGTTAAGGTAAATTATTATACGCCAGAGAATCCATCAAATACATTTCCAAGACCAAATTTTGATGCACCAGATCAATATTTAAATGCACTGGCTGTTAAAGATGCGTCTTATATTAGATTAAGAACGGTAAGTTTAGGCTATACATTATCTGATAAGATAGTTTCAAAATTAAGTTTTGATCAAATAAGATTTTACATAACGGCAACTAATGTGTTTACAGATACAGATTATATTGGTTATAGTCCAGAGGTAAATATTAGAGACACTTATTCTAGTGCAGATACTGGATATCCAGATGCAAGATCATTCACATTTGGAGTAAGAGTTAAATTTTAATTAAAAAAAAAGAATAATATTATGAAAACGAAGTTTTTTTATTCAAAACTAACAGGTGGTTTATTGCTTACCATGGCATTATTCTTCGTTGTAACTTCTTGTGAAGATTACTTAGAAGAGCAACCTAGTTCATTAATAGATGCAGATTATATATTTACAACAGAAGAAGGTTTAAAATCTGGTGTAGTAAGTTTATATAAATTTGAAAGAGACCGTTACGATAATGGTACGGAAGATTATATGGGAGCGGTTTTAATGTCTTCAAGAAGTGATTTGGTTTTTGCTAGAACAGGATATACTGGTCTAATGGGAAGATACGAAAGAGGTATTTCTTCTGGAGATTATGGTTCTGTTTTTGCCTCCACATTATTCTGGAAACATTTTTATAATATGACCAATAAGGCAACCGCTATAATTAATGCTGCTGATGAAATAGAAGGTATTGATGAAGCTGTAAGAAAGAAAGTGTTAGCTGAGGCCAAGTATTTTAGAGCACATTCTTATTTCTATTTATACAGAATGTATAATAATATCTTTGTAACTACAGAAACAGTAACAGTTGATAATGCATTTAATGTGGTTAATGATAGATCTTCTGAAGAAGAAATATTTGAGCTTATTAATAATGACCTAGATTATGCTATTGAAAATTTAGAATGGACAGATACTTTTGGACGCGTTACAAAAGGAACAGCTAAACATGTAAAAGCAAAAGTAGCCATGTGGCAAGGTAATTGGACAGAAGCTAAAAATCAAGCCTTAGATGTTATAGAAGGGCCTGATAGTCCTCATAGTTTAGTGGCTAGTACTGCAGATGTATTTGCAGGCGATAGAAATAACTCTGAATCTCTGTTTGTTATACAATCGCAAGATGATTTGCTTGGAGGAGGAGGTACAACTATGATGAATGCTAATTATGTAACACAATATTTTCAGATTTCTGGGATTGAAGCTAATATAGAACAAGGCGGTAGAGGTTTTTCTAGAATTCTTCCAAATTTATATTTGTTAAATCTTTTAGCAGAAGACCCAAATGATACAAGAGATGATAATACTTATTTTAGATTAAAATATTATTATACGTCTGGAGATAGAGTTGGAGAGGAGGTAGATAACTATGAGCCTATAACAGATTTAGACAACCCATCTTCAACTTATTCTAATTACTATAAGAGAATGCACCCTTCTTGTATTAAGTTCGCTCAAGAAGATGATAACCCAGATTCTTATTTAAATAGAAGTAACATAACGGTTTATAGATTGGCAGAAACTTATTTAATTGCAGCAGAAGCAATAATGAGATCTTCAGGTGATCCTTTACCTTATATTAACGCTGTAAGAGAAAGAGCAGGTGCTGCACCAGTATCTAGTGTTAACCAGCAAACAATTTTAGATGAGCGTGCAAGAGAATTATCTTTTGAAGGTCAACGTTGGTTTACATTAAAAAGAATGGGGCAAAGTGTAATAGACACACAAATGACTACCTATGCAGGAGATGGTGAATATTTTCCGGCTAATCTTGGTTCTAAGGATCCTAGAGAAAACTGGCAGTCACATTTTATTAACTGGCCTATTGCTCAAAGAGACTTAGATTTATTGGGACCAGATTATCCTCAGAATCTAGGGTATGAATAATTATTTATTAGTTTTTAAAAAGGGCAAACTAATTTGCCCTTTTTTTTACATTACAATCAGAGAGATTAGCTCTATTTTTAAAATCTCATTTTTTATGCGATATTTAATTGTTTTGTTTTTATGTATTGGATTTATTTCGTGCAATACAACAACTACTAAACCTCAAATTGTCTATGCAGATAACGCTGTTATTGCACATAGAGGTGCGTGGAAAACAAAAGACCTGCCAAAAAATTCAATTGCTGCCTTAAAAGAAGCAATCAATTTAAAATGTACTGGATCAGAATTTGATGTACGGATGACTAAAGATGAAGTACTAATTGTAACTCATGATGCTGATTTTGGAGGATTAGATATAGAGTCTAATACGTATACAGAATTGGCTAAACATAAATTAGCAAATGGTGAAACTCTGCCAACATTAAAAGATTTTATTTTAGCCGGAATGTCAAATAACACTTCTACTGGTTTGGTTTGCGAAATAAAAACTTCAAATATTGAAGGACGTAATATATTAATGGCAGATAAAGTAGTAGCTTTAGTAAAAGAATTAAAAGCTGAAGCTTACATTGCCTACTACATTAGTTTTGGATATGAAATTATTAAACACATTAAGAAGATTGATTCCAAAGCCAAAGTTTTATATCTTAATGGTTCTAAAACACCACAAGAATTAAAGAGAGATAGTATTACAGGTTTAGATTATCTAGTATGGAAACTAAAACAAAAACCAGAATGGATTGCTGAAGCTAAAGACTTAGGTCTTAAATTAAATGCTTGGACAGCCAATAAAGAGGAAGATATAGATTGGCTACTACAACAAGGTTTCGATTATATAACCACAGATGAGCCAGAACTAACTTTTAAAAGAATTAATACAATTTCTAGTAAAACAGAATAAAAAGAATCAGTGTGTTAAGTAAAATATCAAAATTATTTCTAAAGTTTTATTTCTTTAGAAACGTAATAGATATCATAAATGAAACCAATTCAAATATTATTTTTTTTTCTTTTTATCAGTAGTTGTAAAACTAATCATAATAACTCGAGATGTCTAGATTTTAAATCTAATCTTAAAGTTATGACGTACAACATCCGTTTAGATGTTGCCTCTGATGGTGATAACGCATGGCCAAATCGAAAAGAGTTTTTAAGCTCTCAAGTATTATTTTTAGGTCCAGATGTTATGGGTGTTCAAGAAGCTTTATCACACCAAATTAAAGATTTAAACAATTTACTTAAAGATTATAAATTAATTGGTCATGGTAGAGATGGAGGTGATAATGGTGAATATTCTGCTATATTCTATAATTCAAAAAAATTAAATGTAGAAACCAACGGTACATTTTGGTTGTCTCCTAAACCTAATCAGGTTTCTATAGGATGGGATGCTGCATTGCCTAGAATATGTACATATGGTTTGTTTTCACAACAGAATAACCTATCAAAATTTTGGGTGTTTAATACACACTTTGATCATGTTGGAGTAGAGGCGAGGAAAGAAAGTGTAAAACTAATACTCAATAAAATTTCTTTCTTAAATAAACAAAATTATCCTGTTATAGTAATGGGAGATTTTAATGCTGAACCTAACAGTGAGGTTATTAAAGAAATATCTAATACTATGTTAGATTCTAAACAGATTGCTGCATTACAGTTTGGGGCAAACGGAACTTTTAACGGTTTTAAGTACAATGAACCTATTTCACGCAGAATTGATTATATTTTTGTTTCAAAAGAATTGAAGCCTAATGTTCAAAAATATAGTGTGTTATCAAGTATAATTGATTCTAGGTTTCCCTCAGATCACTTTCCTGTGTATACTGAACTTATTTTAAATTAATCCGCTATTACGCAAAGCCAAATAAAAAAGCCTTTTAAAATAGCTGTAAAGTAGTTTAGCGTTTTACGTTTTAATGCATACTATTAAGCTCATTTACATGCAGAGCAGTTTATAGCATAATAATGCAATTGTAACAGGAATTAACATATCTCTTTAATAAAAACAATAATTGATAAAAAATGTTTTGCTAATATTGCATAAACTAATATTTTACTTTATTGGAGCACTAATTATTTTTAATTCTAAATATTTATGAAAAAATCACTTTTTATAGTCGTAATGATACTTGTATCAAGTTTTGTACAAGCTCAAATTTTAGAACCTGTAACATGGTCTACTTCGGTTACAAAAATTTCTGAGACAGAATACGAATTAGTTGCCACAGCAGCTGTTGATGATAAGTGGCATTTATATTCTCAAAGTGTTCCAGAAGATGGTCCTGTGCCAACAAGTTTCACTTTTAAGAGTAGTGGAGATTACCTTAAAAAAGGAAATACTAAAGAAGATAAAGGACATACGGTTAATGATCCAGTCTTTGAAATGGAAATTAAGTATTTTGAACACAAAGCTACATTTAAACAACGTATAAAATTAAAATCAAAAGTTCCTTTTAAAGTTGAAGCTACAGTAGAATTTATGGTTTGTGACGATAGTAGATGTTTGCCACCAACCGAAGTAGATTTAGTTTTTGATGTTAAATAGTTAGTGATTTAAAATGAGAAAATTCCTTTTTGTTTTTATTGGATTAATAGTTGGTCTTACAGCAAATTCCCAGATTTTTGAACCAGTTAAGTGGTCAACTTCAGTAGAAAAAATATCTGATACTGATTATATCTTAATAGCAAAAGCAACCATAGATTCTGGTTGGCATCTATATTCGCAAGATGTGCCAGAAGATGGTCCAATACCAACATCGTTTATTTATGATAATAGCGCTGGGAATTTTACACTTTCTGGTAATACTTCTGAACCTAAAGGGCATATTGTAGATGATCCTGTTTTTGAAATGAAGATTAAGTTCTTTGATGAAACGGCCGTTTTTAAACAGAAAATTGTTGTTGAAGGCGAAGTAAAAAGCATTGATGCTTTTGTAGAGTTTATGGCTTGTAACGATAAAAATTGTACGCCACCAACCGAAGTAGATTTGGTTTTTAATTTATCTAATGAAGCCATGTCTGCTTCAAACGATTCAACAGACCAAGATTCAAAAGTCTTAGATACAGATTCAAGTTCAACTAACACTGATGACTCTAATAAAGGTTTATGGTCTATATTCTTTATAGCTTTTTTCTCTGGTTTTGCAGCCTTATTAACACCATGTGTGTTTCCTATGATTCCTATGACCGTAAGTTTCTTTACTAAACAGAGTAAAACCAAAGCAGCAGGAATTAGAAATGCAATTATTTACGGACTTTCTATTATTGTAATTTATGTCTTATTAGGCATTTTAGTAAGTTTAATATTTGGTGCAGATGCCTTAAATGCGCTATCTACAAATGTTTGGTTTAATCTTATATTTTTCGTTTTACTCCTCGTATTTGCAGCTTCATTTTTAGGTGCTTTTGAAATTATGTTGCCAAACTCTTGGGCAAACAAGGTAGATTCTCAAGCAGATAGAGGTGGTTTAGTTGGTATATTTTTTATGGCTTTAGCTTTAGCTATTGTTTCGTTTTCTTGTACAGGTCCAATTGTTGGTACACTATTGGTTGAAGCAGCTGCTGGTGGAAGCCAAGTAGGACCTATTGTCGGTATGTTAGGGTTTTCTCTAGCTATTGCCTTGCCATTTGCTTTATTTGCTGCATTTCCTGGTTGGTTAAACTCATTACCAAAATCTGGTGGTTGGTTAAATACGGTGAAGGTAGTTTTAGGATTTTTAGAGTTAGCATTAGCATTTAAATTCTTGTCTAATGCAGATTTGGTTTTAGATTTACATTTGTTTGAGCGCGAAGTTTTTATAGCAGTATGGATTGCCATATTTGGAGCTTTGGCATTTTATCTTTTTGGGAAAATTCAGTTACCTCATGATTCGCCATTAACACATATTTCAGTTGGTCGATTAGGATTAGGACTGTTGGTTTTGTCGTTTACAATCTATATGATACCTGGACTTTGGGGAGCACCATTAAATTTAATAAGTGCTTTTCCGCCACCACAACATTATAGCGAGTCGCCATATGGTGTAGGAAATTCTAAAGGAGGAGGTTCATCTGTACATACAGACGTACCCGAAGGTGCACATTTAATGGCTCCACATGATATTTTAGCGTTTAATGATTACTATAAAGGTTTAGCTTATGCTAAAAAAGTTGGTAAGCCTGTAATGATAGATTTTACAGGAAAAGCTTGCGTTAATTGCCGTAAAATGGAACAAAACGTTTGGGTAAAACCTAAAGTCTTAGATATTCTAAAAAATGACGTGGTACTAATTTCACTTTATGTTGATGATAAACGAAAATTAAAAGATGATGAGATTGTAGACTCTAAATTAAAACCAGGTAAAAAGCTAAAATACATTGGTCAAAAATGGAGCGAATTGCAAACAATTAAATACAAAACCAATACACAGCCGCTTTATGTTATTATGGATCATAATGAAGATAACCTCATTAAACCTGTAGCTTATACTCCAGATGTAGATGAATACTATAATTGGCTTTCAGAAGGTGTTGGAAATTTTAAATAGAGTATATTTCAATTAAGAAGTAGCTTTTAGACACTCTTACAAGTGTATAAAGATGTCTTTGTATAAGAACGCATACGGAATACTTTTGATTTAAATCATTCTATGATATACTGAGATTGTTGATTTATATCATTTTATTTTTAGTGGACTTTTGTTATTTTTAAGGAAACAGAAGAACATGAAAAACATACTCTTACTTACAGACTTTTCTAAAAATTCTATTAATGCTATCCATTATGCGCTTCAATTATTTGAAGATGATATATGTAATTTCTTTTTGTTACATGCCCAAAGTCCTGCAACTTACATGAGTGATGATTTATTGTTAGCTGGCAACGAGAGTATTTATAATTCTATGGTAGCAAAAACTAAACGCAAGTTAGCAAAACTCATAGTTCAATTAGATAGCGAATTTAAAAACGAAAAATTTAGCTATGAAATATTGGTAGATTATGATGCACTACCAGAAGCCATAAATCAAATTAAAAAATCGAAATCTATAGATCTTGTTGTAATGGGAACTAATGGTGTAACAGGTGCTAAAGAAGTTGTTTTTGGAAGCAATACTATTAATGTTATTAGAAAAGTACATGTCCCAACTTTGGTAATTCCGGAAGGATTTGCTTATAAAATTCCAGAAGAAATATTATTGCCTTTAGATATAAAGGATACTCTAAGTGGTAAAGTATTTACGGATGTTTTAAAATTTACCAAACGTTTTGGTAAGAAATTACACGTTTTAAGAATAATGCCTAATAATGAAGCTTCTGAAGAAGCATTAAAGGATATGGATAACATTAATTCTTTATTAAAAGATATAAAACATGAATATCATAACATTAATAATGTGCCAATGAATTATGCTGTTGATAATTATACTCAATCGCATTCCATAGATTTAATAACATTATTAGTGCAAAAGGAAAGCCTATTTGAGCGCTTTATTATAGGTTCAACAACGACGCAAATAAGTAAGAATTTAAGAGTGCCGTTATTAATCTTTCATACTTAGAGCATAAATAGTTTAGTTAATTAACTCATCGTCAATTGGGTCATTAATCAGTAATTCAGGGTTAATTAATTGCTCTTGTTCTAAGGCAAGAATAACCAAATTTACATAATTAGTTATTGTTCTTTCTGCAGATTCTGGTTCTACTATATCAATATAACCTTTCCAGAGAAGCGATCTATCTTTTGTTGGGCAAATACAATATAGTGCTGTTTCTGCATGGTAAACAGTGTATTCATTATAATAATCTGGATTATAGTATACATCTTGGTATTTTAAATAGTCTTCTCTAAATTTTGAGTACGTTTCATCATAACCATCGTAGTTTTTCTTGTAAACAATTTTATCTTCTACGCCTATAATTTTAGAAAACAGAATGGTATCAAAACCACTATCAATTAAATTGTTTTCTAATGTTTTAAGATCATTCTCGGTCATTTTTTCAGGCTTAAAAATTTCTAAACTACTTATGGCTTCTATACCACGCAATTGTAATTCAGATTTAAGTTGATTTTCAAAATTTCGTCTTGCCTCTAAATTAGATGTTAACCCAACAACCAATACTTTAGAAGGTTCGTAAGTTGTTACTTCTGGGTTTTTCCAAGTTTCTATGAGTTGTGTAGAATTACAACTAAATAATACTATAACTATAATGACTAGAATGAAACGTTTCATAATTTAATTAGATTTTATTTACCATCAATTAAGAGCCTTATTTTCTCTTCTTTTTTAATTGCTTTAACAATATCAAATAATTGCACTTTTAAAGTTCTATAGTACTTAAGAAACTCGCTAATTTTAACTATTAAACCTCTATGCTCTTTTTTATACGCCTCTTCTTCTTTTGGTTGATTTATACCATCAACTAAAATTTTAAGTTCATTTTCATGTGTTTGAATGGCCTCAATTAATAAATTGTTGTGCTTCTGTGATCTATTAATGGCATCAATAATTTCTTTATTATGTGCAAATTTTTCTGGATTAATAAGTTGCAGCGTGTTTGATTTAATTAAATCTTCAAAAAATAAATGTTCATCTCTTATAAATTCTAATTGAGATAACCATTCTTTAGAATGATTGTGCATCTCATCTGCACTCAACCATTCTACATATCTTGCGTGTGTTTGTATTGTTTCCATAATACTAGTTTTTAGTAAAACAGAAAGCAGTTAAACTAACTGCTTTCTGTTTTAAGTTTCTTATAAAACTTCAATGATTTTTTTAGGTTGTTTCTTAGCTTCTTCCTTTTTAAGAAGATTTAATTTTAAAATACCATCTTTATAAGTAGCCTTAACATCTTGATCTGCATTAACAGTTTTTGGTAAGCTCAAAGATCTTTTAAAAGAATTGTAACTAAACTCTTTGCGTGTATAGTCTTCTTCTTTTTCTTCTTTTTCTAATTTTTTCTCACCACAAACATTAAGCACATTGTCTTTTATAGTTACTTCAAAATCTTTTTTAGAAAAACCTGGAGCAGCAAATTCAATTTCAAAATCATTTTCATGTTCCTTAACATTCATTGCTGGCATTAAGCTATCTTCTTCAAAAAAGTCATTGTTAAAAAAATCGTCGCTGCTTAAAAAATTTTTTAAGCTGTCATTATTCCATGATGGGAATAATCTGTTTCTGTTGTTAAATTTAATAAGTGACATAATCTTTTGTATTTAAATTAAACTAATTTTAATAACCCTAAATTACTTAAGAATTACCTCTATGTAAATGATATCCATCAGTTTAGAATGTTAAAACATCTTAAATTATTACTTTGTCAACATCGGTTAATTTTGGGATTATAACATTCCAATGATGTTGGTCTTGTATTTTTACTCTAAACGCATCTAAAGCGGTAGGTTCTCCATGAATTAAATATACTTTTTCAGGAATGTTTTTAATAGAGCTCATCCAATTTAATAAATCGTTTTGATCGGCATGTGCAGATAAACTTTCTATACTATCTATAGTCGCTTTTACGGGATAGTATTTTCCAAAAAATCTTATTTCGTGCGCACCATCTAATAGTAGTCTTCCACGAGTTCCTTCTGCTTGGTAACCAACTAATAGTACGGTTGTAGAAGGTTCATCTATAAGTTGTTTTAAATAGGTAAGGACACGGCCTCCTGTAACCATCCCACTACCAGCAATGACTATTTTAGACCTTTTATCATCAATGGTTTCCCATGTTTCTCTATACGATTCTACTATATTTACATGGTTGCACATGTCCTTATATTCTGAATCAGATAATTTATGCCATTGTGGAAAACGTTTAAAGACATTTAATACATTGTAGCCCATAGGACTGTCTATAAAAATAGGAATATTAGGGATTTTGTTCTTTTTATAAAGTTGCCATAAAATATACATTAAGGTTTGTAAGCGTTCTACGGCAAAGCTAGGAATGATTAAATTGCCTTTTTTTTGCAACGTCTCTAAAATAATTGAGGTTAATTTTTCTTCAACGTCTTCTTTAGGATGTAGTTTGTTTCCATACGTACTTTCTATAAATAGAAAATCTGCCCATTCTGGTTGTTTAGGTTGGTATAGCAAATAATCATTATATCTTCCTATATCTCCAGAAAAAACAAAACGTTTATTATTAATGTCTATTTCTATAAATGTAGCACCAATGATATGACCGTTATATTGAAAACGATATTTAATATGCTCGGACAAATTTATCCATTTGTCTGGTACTTGTGTTTCAAATAATTTAATAGTTTCTTCTGCTTCTTTAACTGTGTAGAACGGTAATGCTGGTTTATGTTTGCTGTATTTTTCTTTGTTGGCTTGTTCTGCTTCTTCCTCTTGTATTTTGGCACTGTCTTTTAATATTATTTCTGTAATAGCCATTGTTGGTGCAGTACCAACTATCTTTCCTGAGAATCCTTGTTGTAATAAACGAGGTAAATAGCCAACATGATCTAAATGTCCATGAGTTAGTAGCACAATATCAATGGCATTAACATCTATAGGGAGATTACTCCAATTAAGCTGTCGCAACTCTTTTAACCCTTGAAACATACCACAATCTATCATAATATTTTTCTCAGAAGTTTCAATAAGAAACTTGGATCCTGTGACAATACCAGAAGCACCTAAGAAGTTAATTTTTGCGAATTTTTCCATGATTTAGTGATTAGTGTTTGGACATAATTGTGCGATTTCATTCAGTATTTTATTTTTTCTAGATTCAGAAATACCTAAATGGTCTAAGTAAAATTTGTCGTGCAGCAATTGTCTGCACATTACCACATCTCTACTTAATAAAAATTGTTTTTCTCGTTTAGATAGCAAGGTAGAAACCGTAATTGGATATAGGCCTAATCTATCTATTCTGTCTTTTAATGCGTCATTTTTAGGATAGTCCCAACTCAATAAATAGAGACCGCAACATTTGCCATATAGTAAGGCATCTTCTGTAAAACGTGTATTGGTAACCACCCAACCTTGGTCTAGCAACGTGCCATTTTTAAGGTTAGCATTCCAAAATGATTTTACATCTTGATATCTTGAGTTAATATATAAGGGAATTTTTACATTACAATTTAAGCCTTGTTCACTATGGTATTTACATTCTATAATCGTTGTTTTATTTTTTTTATGTGCTAAGACATCAATCTCATGCTTAACACATTTTCCTTGTAAAATTTGGCCTACTTCTGTTTTGTAGCCAGAATACTTTAAAAGTTCACTTATAAAACGCTCAAAAGGAAAGCCAGTTGGACCTAACTCATAAATAGCTTTTTTTAGTTTGTATTTTGAGGCGAAATAACTTTTCTTCTTTTTTAAAAGTGCAAATGCTCTATTATAGATTTCTTTGGTGGAAATACCTTGGTATAACTCGTCTCTTACATTATCAATAATACCATCTATAGTTTCTTTGTCGGCTCCTGTATTTTTTAAAGAACTTCGCAATTTATCTAAAGAAAATCTTACTTTTTCTCCCGAGGATTTAATAATATTAATTGACTCGTTATTCATTATTTTTCTGGTTTAAGTATAACAACTACTTCGATTTAAAAAAGTCTCTTATAAATGCTTTAACTTGGTTATCCGTCATACTATCTGCTTTTTTTACAGCCTTTATTTTAGTACTCAATTTTTTGTAATTTTTATGAAGCTCTTTATTAAACTGTTCATTGGTACCAGCAGGTCCAAAAATCACCAAAGCATCAGTGTCATTAATTTGAGAGGCAATAGCGTTAAAATATTGCTTTAACTCATGTTTTTCGCGATCTAAATATTTACTATCATGCACAACATCTTGTGGACCACCTTTTATTTTTGTGCCAGAACCACCATGAGGATTGTAACGATTGATATTAGATGTAATCGTATGTAACGTTTCCTTGTTGTTTTCAATACTTACGATTATAGCTTTCTTTTTATCTAGCCAAATACCTGTATTTTTCATTGAAAATTTATATTTAGTCCTCTTACAAAAGAGAATATTGTTAACAAAATCTTTGAATTAGTTTCTTAAGTCGTGCATGGTTAATATCGGAACCTTAAGATGAAATGAAATTTTCTTAACCATTGGATTGGTCAATATACTTCCAAAAAACGCATGCTTTTTATTTATAAACGCAACCATATCACTAGTTCTACTCTCTACAAAAATATTTACTGCAGGCATTACGGAATTATGAGATAAATTATGGAATTTATAGCGCGTACCTTTTAAGATTTTTTCAAGCAATTCCTTGTTTTCTTTTTGACTAGAATCTAGTTCTGTTGTTTCAAGAATATGGAGTACAACAATGGTTGCATCGCATTTATTTGCAATGTCAATTAAATAGGTAAGTTCTCTTCTTTTGTAATTAGTTTTAAAGTCTGTAGGAAAAACAATTTCTTTAGGTAATTCTAAATTAGCGTTTAATGGTACTACAAGTATTGGGCAATTTCTAACTTTTTCCATCACATCTACAGCAACACTTCCAAATGCAGAATTGCTAGCATTTGTTTTGCCTTTGGTACCCATAATTACAATTTCAATATCCTTTTGTGCTACAACATTTTTAATAGCTTCAACAACATGGTTATACTTTGAGATGACTTCAAAATTGTGTTTAGGATTATGATGGTCACTCATGGTAATCATATCAAAAACCTTGGCTAAACCATTTTCGGAATTTAGTTTTGCGCTTTCAAAAAGCTCGCTACCAGGTTCCATATTCATTAAGCTTTCTAGGATATTGCTTGTTCCAGAAAATACATTTAGTAAATAAAAATCGCAATAATCATTTTTGTATAATTCTCTAGCGTAATTAATTGCTTTAATTGAGCTTTTAGAAAAATCGGTCGGTAATAATATTTGATGTCTCATGATGGTGTAATTTTAACGCTTCTATTAAAATTAGCTTTTTCATGGGCTTTTTGAAATGATATCCATCAGTCACTACTAGGAACCACTAGAAAAGGTATTGTAGGATGTAGTCCTATTTTCTTTACAACAGGTTCTTTAATGATATCTTCAAAAAAACTATGCTTGTAGCTTATCATAGTAAGCATATTAATATCAAATTCTTTAATAAAATCTTTTATAGCATGTTCTTTATTGTCGTAATCAATCATCCAATGGCAACTGTGTTTATGGTCTTCTAAATAGGCTTTTAACATGGCCAAATTGTAATTTTGCTTTTCGCTAAGATTACTTTTTTTATTAATATGGAATACTCTAATTTTAGAATTATGTAGTTTACAAACCTGTTTTATTTGATCTAATTCTTCACCGTAAAAATGATTATAATCTGTTGGGAATGCAACTTGATTTGGTTTAACATACTCGTATCCAGCTGGTATAATTAATAATGGACAAAGCTTCATTTTACTTACAATGTTAACCGTATTACTTCCATATAGAAATTCGCTAACACCAGAAGCTCCTTTGGTTCCCATAATTACCAAGTCTATGTTTTGGTCTTTAACGGTTGTTTCAACAGCATCTAAAAGAGGTTCAGTACTTAAAATAGATTTAAAAATGTGTTTAGGATTGGTCTTACTTACTTCTGCCAAATCTAAAAGCTCTTTTAAATGAATATTTGCATCTTTTTTTAAGGTTTCAATGTAATTAGATGTTATGTAAGTTCTAGATAAAGAATTAGAAAATTTCCATGCATGTAAAAAGTAAAATGTACATGGCTCTTCCTTGTAAAATTGAAATGCATAAATAGCTGCACTCCATGCGTTATCGGAAAAATCTGTTGGTAATAATATATGATGTTCCATTATTAGTTATTTTATAATTCTATATTAAAAATACTTGATAGCCTAACTAAAAAATATGATTTATATCAGTTTGTACATGGAATAACCATAAAAGGAGTATTGGGTTTAAAACCTAGTTTTTTTATTACAGGTTCTTTTATTATACCTTCAATAAAACTATGTTTATAGTTAATCATGGCCAAAATATTTATTTGTAGCTCTTCAATAAAATCATTGATGGCCTCTGTTTTTTTTCCATAATCTGGCATCCAATGAAAACTATTTGGATAATCCTTTAAAGCTATTTTTAGCTGATTTAAATTATGTTCTTGTAATTCTGTTAGCTCGTCTTCTTTATTTATGTGAACAATTCTAATTGTAGAATTATAAAGGTCTGCTAAGCGTGTTAATGGTGAAATTTCTTCACCATAAAAGCGGTTGAAGTCTGTAGGGAAAGCAATTTGCTCTGGTTTAACAAAGTCGTATTCATCTGGTACTACCAATATAGGGCAGCTTTTTACCTTTTTTATAATATGTACTGTATTACTACCAAAAACGATTTCTTTGGCCTTTGTAGCTCCTTTTGTGCCCATTACAACAAGATCAATATTCTCCTTTTCTATAACCACTTCCATGGTAGATTGTAGATCATGGGAAGATAAAATAATTTCGAAATTATGATTGGCATTTGCATTGGCTTTTTCTGCCATTTCTCTCAATTCTGAGAGTTCTTTCATGGCATTTTCTTTCAAAACACGTATTAATTTATTAGACATGTTTGACATTGTAGAAATTTTCATTTTCGATGAATGTAGAAAGTGAAACGTACACACTTCATCTTGATATAACTTTAATGCATATACTGCAGCACTCCATGCGTTATCTGAGAAATCTGTTGGTAATAGGATGTGTTTTGTCATGTTGTAAATCTTAATATTAATACTGAGGAGATGCGTTTAAAACGCTATTTTTAAATCATATAAATCAATGCTTAGAAGGAAGTACTAAAAAAGGCACATTCAAATTAAATCCGATTTGGTTGAGTGTCGATTTAAAGAATAGATTTTCAAAGAAAGAGTGTTTGTTGTTTACCATTGCCAATAGATTAATTTTAGATTTTATTTGAAATTGATCAATAGCCTCAGTAACATTCATGCTTTTGTAATGATGAAATAAATAGGATAAAGTTTTAAACTGTTTTTCAAGTTCTAATTGGTTATTTTTTTGTTTTTCTGTTAAATCGTAGCCTGTAGATACGTGCAGTGCGTTAATCCGTGCAATATTAGTTTTTGCTATGTCTTTTAAGATATCTAACTGAAAGTCATTATAGTTCACCTCAAGATCAGTAGGGAAAAGTATTTCGTGTGGTTTTTCAAAATCAAAATCTGAAGGAATCGCCAAAACCGGACATTTTATGTCTTTAAAAACATGTACAGTATTGGATCCAAATAGCACCTCTTTGGCACCAGTTGCACCTTTGGTTCCCATGATTATAAGATCCGTTTTATTTTCTGATAAAAATTCTCTAATGCCAGAAACTAAGGTGTTAAATCTTGCTAAGGTTGTAAATGTGTGTTTAGAATTATCGTCGAAGGTTTCAGATATTTTTTCAACAATTTCTTTAAGGTTTTCTTGCGCTGTATTTCTAATAGCATCTGCTAAACCAAACTGAGCAGGATATCCTAAAACGTATTCAACATTATAGATTATAGGTGTATACGTGTTTAATATATGAAATGTACAAGTTTCCTTTTTAAAAAGTTTAATAGCATAAACTATGGCATTCCATGAATTGTCTGAAAAATCGGTAGGTAAGAGTACGTGTTTCATGACTTTGTGTGTTTTATATTTTTGTCAATTTCGCTTTGTGTTTTGCATAGCTAACAATGGTATTTCTAATCCAAGACTCACTTTATCGATAGCCGAAGGGAATAGCATATCCTCTAAAAATGAATGTTGGGTGTTTACCATAGTAATCATATCAATATTGTTTTCTTGGATATAATTCTTAATAGCTTCATCTAATTTTTTGCTATCTATAATTTTAAAATTCACTGTGTTGTTGCGTAACGTATCTTTTATAAAATCTTTGTTGTCTTCTTGTCTTATAGATAATTTTTTGCTTGTTGAAATGTATATGACGTCTATGACACTTCTGTAAGATTTTGCTAAATCTGATAACAGTTTTAATTCTCTGCGTTTATATGGAATTAAATAATTGGTAGGGAAAACAATATGCTTAGGTTGTGTGTTAGTATAATTGGTTGGTATTGCTAAAACCGGACATTGTACATATTTTAAAACCTGGAATGTTTGACTTCCAAATACTATGTGACGTTCGTTAGATTTACCTTTTGTGCCCATTACAATTAAATCTATATTCTTTTCATCTGCAATAGCGTTTGCCTCTTCTACAAGTGTGTTATTTGCAGAAATAGTATGATAGGTATATCTAGGATTTGGCGCTATTTTTTTAACGTCTTCTAGTAGTTTTTCTAAATTCTTTTGTGATGCGGTTTTTATTTTATTTAATACTTCCTCAGACTTCTCGCGTGAGACTAGTTCTTCGTGGTCATAGAATTCATTTTGGTAAGCATGCATAAAATAAAATACTGTTTTTTGATACTTAAAAAATTCTAAAGCATATTTAACAGCATTCATTGCATTTTCTGAAAAATCGGTTGGTATAAGTATGCTTTCCATGGCTTAAAGATTTATATTGTTTTAAAATTAGATCTTAAAACCAAGTATTACAATGATATATGTCATGTAAAAAGTTTGTTCGCAATTAACTCTTATTTAGTTAGTCTTTGTGTATGGCTAATTGAATTTTACATATTGAAAATTTAAAAATTAGAAAGTAAAACAGCTACTTGTTTGTAACTTATGTTTAGCTGTAGTACGTAATAGTAGTGGTGTTTTGTGCCTTATTTTTAATAAAATTTATTAAAACTTAATACAAAAAGAAACAGGAAGCGAATAACTTCCTGTTTCAAATTAATAGTATTCAATGCTATAGTCTGGTTTATGCAATCATTAAAACCTATGCTTGTTTCAAATAATTAATGTCCCTTAAATAAACTTTAGAATTAAATACTATTTGGCAAATTTTCTCCCATTTTACTCTGAGATTATGAGTGTTATAAAAGAAACAGGAAGTTTTACCTTCCTGTTTCCGCAAAGCGTTCAATTTTATAATTTAGTTTTCATAGCAGTTTAAAGAACTCTTTAGGTCTTAAGAAAAACTGAAAGTATTTACAACTAAATCATATTTTTAAACGCCTCTCAGCAGACTTAATATTTAACAATATAAAATCTGTATAATTTTTTTAAAAAAAACAGGAAGTCGAAACCTCCTGTTTCCTCAGAGTATTCAATTTTAAAACCAACCATATGAAACTCTTAATAAAACGATATAAATAAAGTTTATTAAAAATACATTTAAGCAAAATTTTAATTTTAAATACTTCTGCGTTAGACTTTACATCTTACAATGCAAAATCTGCAAGTTTTAAATTAACAAGATGTTGAAACCTCTTGTTCTAAATCCATTTTAGTTTATTATTTAATTTTTGGTTTCTCTAAGAAATCTTCATTCTTAAAGTAATTAGAAAACCATATATTATAATTAAACAATAGCTTTTAAAAAATTTAAAACTTTATATTTTTAAGTTTTCAGTATAGAAAAGAACATTTTTTATGTTTCACTAAATTACAATCTAAATACAGTACTGTAAATGATGGATATCAGTTTTTGAAAATAATATGATATTAATTGATTTTTACTAAAAAGAGAGTCGAGTTTTATTCTACGACTCTCTTTTTTGATTAATAGCATTTTTAAAGAAAATTTTAATTTCTTTGAATCAGATGTGATAAAAATAAAGACATAATTAGATACTGTCACTGATATATATCAGTTGGTACTTATTTTTGGTTAAATAAGCACAATGCCATACGTTGTGTTAAGTAAATAAAGGCCTACAAAAAATAAAAGCATGTAAATGACTTGTACAAGCTTAATATTTACCAATTCTAAAAAAGATACGGTTTGTTTGGGTAGTACAAATAATGCCAAACCAATAAACAAAGACAACCATCCGATTAAGGTTATAATTAGTTTATAATTAAGTTCCCAGATATTATGAAATATAATATTGATTAAGCCAATAATAATGGCAATAAACGCAGATAGGATTAAAAATTTTTCGTCGTTTAGATCTGAGAATATTTGTTTTATTCGTTTTGGGTTGAGACTTAAAATTAAAAAAAATATAATTAGATACCATCCCCAAAATTTTGCAAATAACATTGAATTATCCATAATATTTATTTTTTTCGTGTAATACCATAACAGGTATATCTGTATGATAACTTATTTCTTCAACTTTTGAATGAAATAATATTTGTTGAAAATAATTTAGATTCTTAGCTACCATACATATCATATCTATATCTCTGCTTTCTACAAAACATTGAATGGCATCTTCTACTTTTTTGTTAGATAAAAAATGAAACGTATATGGGTTATGGTTAAAATAGTCCTCTAATAATTCTTTACTGGCTTTTTGATCATTGTTTAATTCAACTTTAGTTTTCTTAATATGAAGAATTCTTAGAGTAGAATTAAAATTTTCTAAAATTTCTGAAATAGGTTGTAATACTTGTAAGCCATGAGATAACGAAAAATCGGTAGGGAATGCTATTTCTTTAGGCTTTACAAATTCTGCATTTTCTGGTACAGCTATCATATTACATTTTACTTTAGTAATTACATCTGCTGTGTTAGAGCCTAGAATAATTTTTTCTAATCCAGAGGCTCCTTTTGTTCCCATCACAATACAATCAATTTCTTTTTCATCTACCTGTTTACGAATAGATTCTATAAAAAATCCAAAATCTGTAAGTGTGTAAAATTTATGATTTTTGTGTTCTATATTTAATTTAGAAATTTGTCTTAGTAGATCTCGTAATTTTTGTTTAGAAGGCTTTATGTATAGTTTATCTATAACTTCTGCATCTAACATTAAAGCAGAATCGTTTACTGCGATATTCTCAAATCTATTAACATGCAGTAAATAAAAGTGACATTCTGTGTTTTCAAAAAAATGAATAGCATACTTAATAGCATTCCATGAATTTTCTGAAAAATCCGTAGGTAATAGTATATTTTTCATTGAACAAAATCTTAATCTAACAAATTTAGAGTTAAGATGTTGTAATTAAAATGATATATATCATTTAGAATTGATCCTTTTACGACCTACAAATTTCTTTTAGTTTTTCTAAGTCTATCACTTTAATATTTCTGCCGTCAGCCGTTATAATTCCTTGCTTTTTAAAACTGGTTAATGCTCTTATTAAAGTTTCTGTGGCAATGCCAGCAACACTTGCCAAATCACTTCTAGAAATTTTAATAGGATCTTCTGGTTTTCTATTAATTTTTTCTGCAAATTTTAAAATGGTGCCAGCTGTCTTTTTATTTACAGATCCATAGGCCATTTCTAACAGCTGATTTTTAATTTGTAGTAAATCATCAGACAATAATTGCATAAGCTCTATAGACAAATGATGGTTATCATTTAGTATTTCATTAAACTGTATTGTAGAAACACCAACGAGTTCTACATCTTCAATTGCTGTAGCGGTTTCTTTATGTGGTTTATTGTTTGTAAAAGAAGAATAACCAAATAAATCATCCTCTTTATATAATGCAGTAACAAGTTCTTTTCCTTGCTCGTCAATTTGGTAGCACTTTACAGTACCTTTATTTATTAGATATATAAAATTAGAGTGATCACCTTCTCGGTAGATAACACAGTCTTTTTCATATTTAAAATTAGTGCCATTATCATCAAAAAAAATCTTTAATTCGTTAATTGTTTTTATTTCATTAGGATCTTCTTCTTTAATTTGTTTAATGTTTTTTTTACTTACCCAAGCATCTTTAAGGATGGCTGCTTTTGCAAGTCTACTTTCTATAGCGCTAATTAATTCGTCTTCGCTAAAGGGTTTTGTGATGTAATCATCGGCTCCTAAATTCATTCCTTTTCTTACATCTCTATGTTCTGTTTTTGCAGATAAAAAGATAAAAGGAATATACTTGGTTGATTTATTTTTAGATAAGATTTTAAGTGTGTCATAACCATCTAATTCTGGCATCATTATATCACAAACAATAATATCTGGATTGTGTTTTTTTGCCATATCAACACCAATTTTACCATTAGATGCAGTAATAACTTTGTAGTTAGAAAGTTCTAATAATTCTGCAGTATTGTCTCTTAATACACTATCGTCTTCAATAATTAAAATTGTCTTCATGGATTTGCTGTATTAGGAATTTTTATAGTAAACGTCGTTCCTTTCTGTTCTTCACTAATAAAACTAATAGTGCCACCTATGTTTTCTAAATGGTTTTTAGCAATATTTAAACCAATACCTGTACCTTGGGTATTAATTACATTTTCGGCTCTAAAGTAACGCTCAAAAATATGTTTCTGGTCATTTAAAGGAATCCCAATTCCACTATCTATAACTTGTATAGTTGTAATAGTGTTATTTTGTTCAATGGTAATAGTAATATCTGTATCTTCTGGGGAATATTTAATAGCATTATTAACTAAGTTAGTTAATATGAGTTCTATAACTTTTTCATCTTGGTAAAGGGATAGGTCATCTATATGATCTGGATATTTAATATTCTGGTTCTTTTTTAATAGCATGTTAGCGTTATAAACTACTTCGTCTATAACTTTACTGATTTTAAAATGATTATAGTTATAATTCATTTTACCAGTTTCTAGTTTTTCTAGCGATAAAAAGTCGTTAAGAATATTGTTTAGATAATGTACCTTGTCAGATATTGTTTTTATATGTTTATTGCGCTTTTCTTGATCTTTGGTGAGTTGATATTTACTTAATAAAACAGAAGAGGTTAATATACCGCTTAAAGGCGTTTTAAACTCGTGTGAAACCAGAGATAAAAATTTTGTTTTCAGTTCATTAAGTTCTTTTTCTTTAGAAAGTGCAATTTTAAGTTGTTCTGTACGTTCTTCTACTTTCTTTTCAAGTCTTTCGGTATAGTTTTTACGTTCTGTAATATCTAAAATAATAACAACAATAACATCTCTTTCTCCTAAACTAGAGAGTTGCATGTGTACTTCTACAGGATATGTTGTGCCATCTTTGCGTTGGTGAACATTTTCAAATTCTAATTTTTCTACGTTTTTTTTAAGAAGTTTTTCTACATGTTTTTTAAATTCTATTTGATGTATTTCGGTTTTTAGATCTAATGGAGTCATAGTTTTTAACTCTTCAATTGTATAACCTAAATTCTTTTGAGCTCCATAATTAGCATTTATAAATTTTAAAGTTTTGGCATCAAATACATAAATTTCATTTAAAGATTCATCAAAAATTGTTGCTAAATGGTTACGTTCAGCTTCTGTTTTTTTCCTAAGCGTTACATCATTCTGAATACCAATAAAATTAGTCACAACACCTTTATTATCTATAATTGGCATAATGTAGAGGTCATTCCAAAATAATGTACCATCTTTTTTATAGTTGCGTAACGTCACTTGGCAACTTTTCCCTTTTTTAACGGCTTGCCTTAATTCTTTTAACGGTTCTTGATTTCTGTCTTTGCCTTGTAAAAATCTACAATTATGGTTAAGGATTTCTTCGCTAGAATATCCTGTGAGATTTTGAAAAGCAGCATTAAAATAAATTATAGGATTGTCTGGTTTTTGGGCATCTGTAATTACAATACCATTAATTGCAGATTGCAGAGCACTACTTTTTAGCATTAAGTTCTTTTCGGTCTCTTTTATTGCAGAAACGTCCTTAATAAGTGCCATCACATAATTCTTATCGTAAATTTTAAATGGATTGAGTTCTATTTCAATATTAATAACATCACCAGATTTTTTTAAACCATAAATATCTATGGCATCAACCATACTTCTTTTTTTATCCTCTTTAATAAAATCTATAAAGTGTTGTTTGTGTTTATGATGATATTTTGAAGGTATAAGTAGGTTTAGTTTTTTATTTATTAATTCATTTTTCTCGTACCCAAATATAGATTCAGCAGTAGTATTAATATCCACTATAAGTTGGTTGTTGTCAACAATAATAACGCCTTCAGAAACGGCTTCTAATAAAATGTTGAATACTTCTTGATCTTGTTGAAGCATGGATGGGAGTTTTAATAAAAGGTAAAATTAAAGTTAACTATTTTTATAAGAATTGCCTAATTCTAATTAGTTAAGTTTTTTGTAAATATTTAGAACTGATCTATATCATAGCAAAAATAGAAGCTGTATTGTATTTTTAAACTTAAACCACATGGTATTATGAAAGTTAGTAAACATATAGCGCTTCAATTTTGCCAAAACTTAGGTAAGCTTTTTTATGCTTTTGCTGCTGTTGATAAATCTGTTAACGACGAAGAGATTTCTACAGTAAAAAGATTGGTAGAAAAATATTGGTTGCAACAAGATTTAATTGTGTCTTGCTCTCAAAATGACGCAAAAAATGCCATAATAGATACTTTTAATTGGCTGTGTAAGGATATGGAGTACGATGCCCAAACGTGCTACAATAGCTTCATTAATTTTAAAAAACAGAACAATTTTATTTTTACGGAAGATATTAAAAAGCTGATTATAAAAACGGTTGGTAAAATATCATCTAGTTTCTCTGGTCAGAACAAATCCGAACTTATTTTGCTAGCTAAACTTAATATTGAATTAAAGAAACTAAATACATAAATCTATTAATCTAAGTTATCATTATGGTTAAGTCTGATCAATATCATTTAGATTTCATTGGTCTAACGCTAATTTTGAAGTATTAACTTTTTAAATTAAGAAATTATGAAAAAGTCAGCAGTTTTATTTTTAGCACTAATTACCTTTTCGATATTTGGATTTGCTCAAACTATCGAAAATATAGAGTTTGTCTCTCCATTTCATAATGATATGGCAGCGATAAAAAAAGATGGAAAATGGGCATTTATTAATAGAGATGGACAGCTTGTTATAGATTTTAGAACCGATTTAGTTACTACAAGTACAGAAGAAGGTGAATATCCTATGTTTAATAATGATAGATGTCCTATTGTAGAGGAAAAAGCCGGAATATCATATTTTGGGTTTATTGATAAATCTGGTAAAACAGTTATTGAGCCAAAGTTTTTAAATAGTAGTGATTTTAAGAATGGTACCGCAATTGCATTAGAAGTCATTAAAAAAGTCATCGGCAAAAACACAGCATTAGATAAAGATATTGTTAATTATAGATATTACGAAGTTATTATTGACACTAACGGAAAGATTCTGTATTACCTTACTCAAGATGGTGTAAATGTTGTTTTAGATAAAGATTTTTTAAGAGCAGTACCACCAATCACTTCAAAACAAATTTCAGAAGATCTTTACGTTGTTAAAAACAAAAAAGACTTATGGGAGATTATTAAGGTAAACTATTAGTCTTAAAATGAAAGCAAATTTTAGCATAGGTCGTGTTTCTGGAATTAAGATTATTGTCCATTGGACGTTTTTCTTTTTAATTGCTTGGGTTGTAATTGAGGAATTAAGACAAGGCGGAAACCTAGAAAGTACACTCTTCAATGTTACTTTTATTTTGGCCGTTTTTGCATGTGTTGTTTTACATGAGTTAGGGCATGCTTTAATGGCAAAGCATTTTGGCATTAAAACCGAAAAAATAACACTGCTTCCTATTGGAGGAATGGCAAGTTTAGAAAAGCTTCCTGAGTCACCTAAACAAGAATTTTTAGTGGTTATTGCTGGTCCAATGGTAAATGTTGTAATTGCTATTTTGTTATATTTTATTGTTCCTGTTAAAGCTTATATACAATTAAATTTTACCGAAACTTTTGAAGCTTTAATGCGTTTTGATGTACAGAGTTTTTTGTTTTTCTTATTTGTTGTTAATGTTGGTTTGGTTATTTTTAATCTTATTCCGGCTTTTCCTATGGATGGAGGTCGTATGCTTAGAGCATTATTGGCAATGAAAATTGGACGTGTAAAAGCTACTGACATCGCATCGCGAATAGGGCTAATGTTTGCGGTTGTGTTTTTATTAGTTGGTTTGCTTTATAATCCGTTTTTAGTTTTTATAGCGTTGTTTATTTTTTTAGGTGCTTTTGGTGAAAATCGGTTTGTAAAACATTTATCTTTATTAGATGGCCATAGTGTAGAAGAAGCAATGTTGCTAAATATCACAACTTTTAAACCTCAAGATTCATTAGATCTTGTGGTTAATAAAATAATTTCTGGTACAGAAACTAATTTTGTGGTAGTAGAGGATAATACGGTAAAAGGAATATTGCATCATAAAACAATAATAGACAATTCAAACAAATCGATTTTAGTGGAGACTCTTATGGATACCAATTTTAAAACCGTTAAAAGTTCTGATAATCTCAAAACTGTGTATCAACTTATTTATAATAATAAGCAAGAGTTTTTTCCTGTAATAGATAATGGTAAGCTTGTAGGTGCTATTGATTCTACAAATTTAAATGAGTATATTATGTTGCAATTAAAACTAGATTATAAAACATGAAAATTTGTTATTATTTAAGCCTTGTTTTACTTGTGTTATCTTGTACAAATAAACAAGATAAAGTGTTGCCTGTAGAGCGTTCATTGTCAGAATCTGTTTATTCTTCAGTAACCATTCAACCAGACAGTCTTTATCAAGTTTATGCCATAGTTTCGGGTATTATAGATAATAATTTGGTAGAAGAAGGCGATTTGGTAACTGTAAATCAAGACCTGTTTCAAATTATAAATAATACGCCAAAACTAAATACTCAAAATGCGCAATTTGCCTTAAACTTAGCACAAGAAAACTATAAAGGAAATGCAACGCTTTTAAATAGTATTGAAAGTGAGATTGAAGCGGCCGAATTAAAATTTAAAAATGACTCCATTAATTATTTTAGACAAAAAAGACTTTGGGATCAACATATAGGTTCTAAAGCGCAATACGATACTCAAAAACTTAATTACCAGTTGGCATCTAATCAATTAAATGTATTACAAAATAAATTAAGCCGAACAAAAAACGAATTACACACAGCATTAAATCAAGCACAAAATAATTATCAATCTGCTACTATTAACACAAACGATTTTACAGTAAAAAGTAAAATAAATGGTAAAGTATATGCGGTAAATAAGGAACCTGGTGAAATTGTAACCAGCATGGAGCCTTTAGCAACAATTGGTAGTGCCAACCGATTTATTATTGAACTTTTAGTTGATGAGGTAGATATTGTTAATGTTGAAAAATCACAAAAAGTACTCATTAATCTCGATGCTTATAAAGACACTATTTTTGAAGCTAAAATTTCTAAAATATATCCTAAAAAAGACGAGCGCAACCAAACTTTTCTTGTAGAAGCTGTGTTTGTAAAGCAACCTAAAGTTCTTTATCCTGGATTATCTGGTGAAGCTAACATAGTTATAGCCCAAAAAGAAAACGTATTAACTATACCAAAAACCTATTTAATTGAAGATGACAAGGTTAAAACAGAAAATGGTATCGTAACCGTATCTACTGGATTGCAAAATATGGATGATATTGAAATCTTATCTGGTATAACTAAAGATACATACATTTATAAACCAGACTAATGGCAAATTGGAAGGTTATATTAAGTATTGCAAAAACGCATTTACTCACTAAAATAAAGCAAACCTCTATTGCTGCACTTGGTGTTACATTTGGTATTGGGTCTTATATTACTTTAGTTAGTTTTATGACGGGTTTAAATACCATGTTAGATGATTTAATCTTAAACCAGACACCACATATACATGTTTACAATGAAATTGAACCTTCAAAAGCTCAACCTGTTTCATTATACGATGATTTTAAGGAAAGCCTTAATGTTGTACATTCCATTAAGCCAAAATTAAGTCAGAAAAAAATACATAATGCTTTACCAATTATAAGTTATTTAGAGCGAAACGAAGCTGTACGTGGTGCGTTGCCACAGATAAAAACACAAATTTTTTATATCGCAGGATCTATAGAGTTGGGTGGTAACCTTACAGGCATAAATCCTATTGATGAAGCTAATCTTTTTAATATGAGTGACTATATTGTTGAAGGATCTGCAGAAGCATTACAAAATACAGATAATGGTATTCTCTTAGGTATTGGAATTGCCGAAAAAATGACTCTAAAATTAGGCGATAGGGTGCAAGTGAGTCCAATAAATGGTGGAACTTTTCCACTTAAAATTGTTGGGTTTTATCAAAGTGGTATTGCAGAAATAGATGCCATACAGAGCTTTACAAATATTAAAACGATACAGCGTATTTTAGGAGAAGCTAATAATTATATCACAGATATTAATATAAAATTATTTGATATTGAAAAAGCAACACCTTTAGCTAAAAAAATTGAACAGCAGTTTAATTTAAAAGCCATAGACATTAAAACCGCAAATGCACAGTTTGAGACAGGTACTTCTGTACGTAATCTTATTACTTACGCTGTATCTATAACATTACTCATTGTTGCTGGATTTGGAATATACAATATTCTAAATATGCTTATCTATGAAAAAATGAATGATATCGCTATTTTAAAAGCAACAGGATTTTCTGGTAAGGATGTGCAACTTATTTTTATGAGTCAAGCTATGATAATTGGCTTTGCAGGTGGTATTCTAGGCTTGCTTTTAGGTTTTGGTTTAGCCAGTTTAATTGCTACTATTCCATTTCAAACAGAAGCCTTACCAACGGTAGATACATATCCTATAAATATGAATCCTTTATTTTTTATTATCGGTTTTACTTTTGCAATGATTTCAACATGTCTTGCAGGTTATTTACCGTCTAAAAAAGCTAAAAAAATTGATCCAGTAAAAATTATAAGAGGCCAGTAGTATGCGTGTTGTATTAGAAGCAAAACATATTAATAAATACTTTAAGAAGCCCGTTCTGTTTCATGTGCTAAAGGATATCAACTTTCAAATAAGTCAAGGAGAGTTTGTTTCTATTATGGGAAAATCAGGTTGTGGAAAATCGACTTTGCTATACATTCTTTCCACAATGGATACAGACTATGAAGGTGAATTATTTTTAGATAATAAGTTAATCACTGGGCAAGATAGAGATCATTTATCATATATGAGAAATAAACATATTGGTTTTGTGTTTCAATTTCATTATTTATTATCAGAATTTTCAGTTTTAGAAAACGTAATGCTTCCAGCTAAAAAGTTAGCAGAAAAATCATATCAAGAGATTGAGTACAATGCTATAGAAAAACTAAAAATGCTAAATATTGAGCATCTGGCGAAAAAACGCGCCTCTCAGGTTTCTGGTGGTGAAAAGCAGCGTGTTGCCATTGCACGTGCATTAATAAATAACCCTTCTATAATTATGGGTGATGAACCTACTGGGAATTTGGATAGCCATAATGCAGAAAATGTATTCAATATTTTTAAGCGATTGAGCGATGAAGAAGGATTGTCTTTACTAGTTGTAACACATGATGAAGATTTTGCAAATAAAACCGATAGAACCATTCAAATGGAAGATGGGAAGATAATTCTATAAGCTTTTTAGATAATGATATTAATCATTTTATTTGATTCTAATTAGAGCTAACTTTAGTTTATAATTAAAATTGATTCCATGAAAACGCTACAAGATATAGAAGATCAAATTATGAGACTCACACTGAGCATAGAAATTAATTACCCAGAACTCTATGCAAAACTAGATGAAAATCCAATAACGTTGCCTTCAGAGATTCATCCAGATATGGATACTAAAATTATGGAAGAATATTTAGAAAGTTTAAAACAGATATTAAGACAATACACCAAAACTCATAATAAAACGTAATGGCATACATAGATTATTACAAAATATTGGGAGTCTCAAAAAAAGCTACTGAAAACGATATAAAAAAAGCGTATCGTAAGCTCGCTCGCAAATATCATCCAGATCTTAATCCAAACGATAAAGAGGCTGAGCAAAAATTTAAGGAAGTAAATGAAGCCAATGAAGTATTGAGTAATCCTGAAAATCGAAAAAAGTACGACGAATACGGAGAACATTGGCAACACGCAGAAGAATACGAAAAAGCAAAACAACAAGAGCAATACCAACGAAGTACAAGTAGCCAATATGGTGGTTATTCTGAAGAAGATTTTTCAGATTTCTTTGGTTCTATGTTTGGCGGTCGTACGGGACAATCTCGTGGTCAACAAGTAAGATTTAAAGGCCAAGATTTTAATGCACAATTACAACTCAATCTTAACGATGTTTACACCACACATAAGCGAACGCTCACTGTTAATGGTAAGAATATAAGAATTACTATACCTGCTGGTGTAGAAAATGGTCAGATTATTAAAATAAAAGGCCATGGAGGCAAAGGTGTTAATGGAGGACCAAATGGCGATTTGTATATTGAGTTTTCTATTATTAATAATACCCAATTTAAAAGAGATGGAGATAGCTTATTTGCTTCGGTAGATTTAGATTTATACAAAGCCCTTTTAGGTGGTGATATAATGGTGAATACTTTTGACGGAAAAGTAAAACTAAATGTAAAACCAGAAACCCAAAACGGAACCAAAGTTAAACTAAAAGGAAAAGGATTTCCGAAGTATAAAAAAGAAGGGCAGTTTGGCGATTTGTTTATCACTTACACTATAAAAATGCCAACAAAACTGTCTGCAAAAGAAAAAGAACTCTTTACAGAATTATCAAAATTAAGATAACATGGAAACAACTCATCTCATCTCAATTCAGCAATTTTGTACACATTACAATGTTCCAAAAACGTTTATTAATGCTTTGCATGAGTACGACTTAGTTGAAATTACTATTACTGACAATGAGAATTATATAAAAACAAATCAGCTAAATGATATTGAAAAAATGATGCGGTTGCATTATGATTTAGACATTAATTTAGAAGGTATTGATGCGATTTATAATTTGTTAAAACAAGTAGAAGCTCTCCAAAATCAAGTAGTAACACTTAGAAATAAATTAAAAATTTACGAGAACTTATAAATAGATTATTTGTGACCACATTAGAACTTATAAAAGAATGGATTAAAGACAATACTTTTATATGGAGTATTGTCAAGTTTATTATAGTTCTGGTCATTGTTTTGTCCGTTATTCAAATTATAAGAGGCTATTTAAAACGAAAAATATCTAATACAGTTGTCCGTTACAAAGCTCAAAAAGGTATTGAAATATTGGGGTATGTTTTGTTAGTTATTTTGGCAATAACGTATTTTTCGGGTTCTATTAAAGATTTTACCATTATTATTGGGTTGTTTACAGCAGGATTGGCTTTTACCTTACAAGAGCTAATACTTAGTATTGCAGGCTCTTTATATATCTTTTTGGTGAAAGTTTACAAACCAGGAGATCGCATTGAAATTAACGGTATAAAAGGTGATGTTATTGATGTTGATAGCATTTACACAACCATGATGGAAATTGGCGAATGGGTAAGCAGCGATAATTATAGTGGACGTATAGTAAAGTTAAGTAATGCCTTTGTTTTTAAAGGGCCAATTTATAATTACTCTAAAGACTTTCCGTTTATCTGGGACGAATTTAACTTACCAATTCGTTATGGTTCTGATGTAGAATTAGCAAAATCAATTATTATCAAAATCGCTTCAGAAACACTCTCAGAATATACTGCAAATTCAAAAGCCCAATGGAAAAGTGTAGTAAATAAATACTATATAGAAGATGCACAAATAGACCCAACGTTGGCGATTTCAATAACAGACAATTGGATTCAATTTAATTTAAGATACATCGTAGATTTTAAAAAGCGTCGGTATATTAAGCATCACCTTAATGATAAGATTAGAGTTGAGTTTGAAAACACAAAAGGAAAAATTATTTTGGCATCTACAACCATAGAACTGGTTAAAATTCCAGACATAAAGATTAACCTAAATAAGGATAATATAACTTGATTTAAAAAGTATATTACTTTTTATAAATAACTCAGTATATAACTTATGCTTTTTTATGGAAAAAAATACAAGAAAAGGCCATAACCAGAGTAAGATTAATAGAAACCCATCAGAACTTATGTTTGCCGTTTTCTGTGGCAGTTTTTTAATCATTGGTTTTTTTATTGAAAAATTTACAGCGTTAAACGAATGGTATTCTCTATCAAGTTATCTGATTTCCTATTTTTTTGGTGGTTATTTTATTACTATTGAAGCTTCAAAAAAAATCCCTAAAGGAAGTTTTGATATTGATTTTTTAATGATTGCAGCAGCTGTAGGTGCTGCATATATTGGTAGTTGGGCAGAAGGAGCATTGCTCTTATTTCTTTTTAGTTTAGGCCATGCGTTAGAGCATTATGCAATGAATAAAGCAAAAAAATCAATTGAAGCTTTAAACAAATTGTCACCTAAAACAGCACTTACAAAAAAGGATGGTAAGCTAACTGAAATAGCTATAGAAGACTTAAAAATAAATGATATTATCGTTGTTAAGCCTAATTCTAAAATTGCAGCAGATGGAGTAATAATAAGCGGGAATAGTAGTATTAATCAGGCGCCAATAACGGGAGAAAGTATACCAGTCGACAAAACTTACATAGAAAACAAGGACAATTTACCTGAGTTTAAACATATAAACAAAAAACATATTGTATTTACTGGAAGTATTAATGGTGATGGTAGTCTTGAGGTTCTGGTACTTAAGTTAAATAAAGATTCAACTGTTGCGCGATTAATAAAAATGGTGAGTGAAGTTGAAACTCAAAAATCACCAACACAAAGAATTACCAAGAAATTCGAAAAATGGTACGTTCCTTTTGTGATTTTAACCGTTTTCTTATTATGCTTCGCATATTTGGTAATTGATGAGAGTTTTAATACAAGTTTGTATAGAGCTATCACCGTTTTGGTGGCTGCAAGCCCTTGTGCATTGGCTATTTCTACACCAAGTGCTGTTTTAAGTGGTATTGCAAGAGCGGCTCAAAAAGGCGTTCTCATTAAAGGAGGAAAAGCACTTGAGGATCTCGGAGAAATTTCAACTATTGCGTTTGATAAAACAGGTACTTTAACTGAAGGCAAACCTAAGCTGGCTAATGTCATTCCTGTCAATAATTTTAATGAAATTGAATTTGTAAAATTAGTTTTAGAAGTAGAAGGTTTAAGCAATCATCCACTAGCCAAAGCAATTTCTAATGATATTACAAAACAATATAATATTGAGTTACAAAACAAAGCTACTAACGTAATTGCAGTACAAGGCAAAGGGATTGAAGCATCATTTAATGGTGATAAAGTATATATAGGAAATGTAAAATTAATGGAGACTGCAGGCATTAAAGTAAATGAAGATATTATTAGTAAGATGCATAATCTATTACAATTAGGGCAAACAGTAATGATTGTTGCTTTTAAGCATGAAATTATAGGCTTAATAAGTGTTATGGATTTGCCAAGAGAAACAGCTGCAAATACATTAAAACAATTAAAAAATATTGGGATTAAACATATGGTGATGCTCACTGGAGACCACCAAAATGTTGGTGATGCTATTGCCAAACAAATCGGATTGTCTGATGCAAAAGGGAATTTATTGCCAGAGGACAAGGTTTCTGAAGTGAAAAAACTTATTCATCGTTACAAGAAAATAGCAATGGTAGGCGATGGCGTAAATGATGCGCCAGCTATGGCGTTAAGTACTGTAAGTATTGCCATGGGAGCAGCAGGAAGTGATGTGGCTCTAGAAACGGCTGACGTTGCTTTAATGTCTGATAAAATTGAAAACTTACCTTTTTTAATTGGTTTAAGTAGACAATCTAAGCGCACAATAAAACAAAACATATTTATAAGTTTGGGTGTTGTGGCACTGCTTGTTCCTGTAACTATTTTAGGACTTACAAATATTGGTTTGGCGGTTGCTTTTCATGAAGGGTCTACCATCGTTGTAGTCTTAAATGCTTTAAGATTATTACGGTACAAATTAGATTAATTGCTTGCCAATTATTTTTTTAAAAACATAAATTATCGATTTCATTTTATAGATTACTGATTAATATCATATTTTAATATTTTAATTATGAATAACTTAGTAGAAACACATAACGGCTAAGACAATGATTAGAACCTTAAATGAAATAGAGTGTAAAAGTATTCTTGAAGATAATTATATTGGCAATTTAGCTTACATATACAGATGTAGACCATTTGTGGTACCAATAACTTATTTTTATGATAAAAAGAATAATGTAATTATTGGATACTCTGCAGAAGGTCAAAAGATAAGAGCCATGCGTAAAAACGCGAGCGTAAGCCTAAATGTTTCAGAAATAGATTCTGTTAATTCTTGGATGTCTGTTTTAGCTCAAGGCGATTTTTATGAACTCAAAGGAAGTGAAGCTAAATCACAACTTCATATATTTTCTTTAGGCGTAAAAGATTTGATTATAAAAAATGAACATAGAGAATTAGATTTTATAAGTGATTTTTCTAGTAAAATTTATAATGATGATTTACCTGTGATTTTTATTATTAAAATTGAAGAACTTACAGGTAAATTAAGAATACATAAAGAGCTTCAATAGCAATAATATTATTCTAATTACCTTAAAAACACAAAGAGAGAATTGTAAAGTCTATAAAACTGACATAAGAAATATCTTATAGTCTAGCTTTTTTAGCCACGTCTACTTCTATTGTCTAATTTACTTCTTGTGCTACTGTTGTTAGTTCTTCTAGTAGAATGATATTCTCTAATATTATCACCATAATAGTTATTAATTCTTTCTTGTTTGGCACGTCTTAAATTAATAGTATTAAAGCGTTGCGGTAATACTTTTACCGAAACCCAAGTATTATTATTTAGATAGATATATTGACGTAACGTTAAATCATAGTACAAATAATATTCTGGAAAATAAATATAACGCACATTAACCACACGATTAGGATAAAACCAAGCAGGTGTAGGATGTGATGGTCTAGAGGAAATAATTACGGGTCCACAACTTTCAAAACTTAATAATGAACCTACTATTATAACGATAAACTTAAGTGATTTCATGAGTGTATTGTTTTAGTTATAAATTAACAACCAAATTCACTATTTTGAAATGATATTAATCATTTCAAATATTGAAATCATAAACTAAATTGCATAAAAGTAATTTTGATGCTAACCTTTAAAAATTTCAACGTTGCAGATTGGTTTTCATTTTACAGAATTTTTGCTGCACCTTTTTTATTAGTCTTAGTTTGGTTAGACCAACGCTTAATTTTTACATGGCTTTTACTATTAAGTTACTCTACAGATGCTATTGATGGATATTTAGCCAGAAAGTTAAAAATAGCAAGTCCAAGAGGTTCTCAACTAGACTCGTTTGGTGATCAAATTACGCTCATTGTTGGATTAATAGGACTATTTTTTTTCGAAAAAGAATTTATTAAAATCAATCTTATATTAATTCTTATTGCATTTATACCATACATTGTACAAATGCTTATTGCTTACTTTAAATACGGGAAAGCTACAGCATTCCATACCTACTTAGCTAAGTTATCTGCCATATTGCAAAGTATTTTTATTCTCACTTCACTATTTTTTAAACCAGAAAACACATTGTTTTATATAATGATAATTGTTGGCGTTTTAGAAACAATTGAAGAAATCACACTCATTTTTATGTACGACAATTGGGTATCTGACGTAAAAGGCATTTTTATGGCATTAAAGGATAAGAGACGATTAAAAAAATAAGAGGATTTGTAAGTGATAGGATAATAATTAATGTAGATATAATCAATAATTAAGTGAATAAACCAATTTCGCCATAACTAATGAGAAGTTATTCTTTATTTACAATTTTGCTGTTATGTTTGTCCATTTTATTGGTTGACATTGCTGCATTTTATTGGCTACAATCCATTACACAACTTATACCATCTAAAGGTCTCAAAATTATTATAAATGTTGTCTTTTGGGTATTTACATTCGGACTCATTACTTCTATAATTATACTTAAATTAAAGTTAGATGAAATTAGTGCAACGCGTAAACATTTACTTATTTCTTCCTTTTATGGGTTAACAGTATCTTCTTTTATTCCTAAATTAATTTTTATTATAATTATTAGTGTTTTGTACTTCACTAATTATATGATTTCAAATACAGAATCGTTAATTATCATTCCTGTAATTGGTTTATTTTCTGGGTTTTTACCGTTTTTTGTTATTGTTTATGCGATTTTTAAAGCGGTTTATCATTTTAAAATTTATCATCATAAAATAAAGTTTAAGCACTTACCTGCTTTATTTAATGGTTTGAGAATTGTTCAGATTTCAGACTTGCATTTGGGTAATTTTAATTACCGATACAAGATTTTAAAACGCGCTGTAAAGCTGATTAATGACTTAAAACCTGACTTGATTTTTTTTACAGGTGATTTGGTAAATAATTATGCGTGGGAATTAAGAGGTTGGAAAAAAGTATTTGAAAAGCTAGAAGCTAAGCATGGAAAATATGCTGTATTAGGAAACCATGATTATGGTGACTACAGTGAATGGGACACTTTAAAAGATAAAAAAGATAATTTTGAAGCAATTAAAAACTTCTTCTCAACTATAAATTTTAAACTACTACTTAATGAAGCTGAGAAGATTGAAATAAATAAAGAACATATAGCCATATTAGGTGTAGAAAATTGGGGAAATCCACCTTTTAAACAATATGGTAACCTTAAAAAAACGTTAGCATCTGCAGTGGCTATTGAGTTTAAAATTTTACTAACCCATGACCCAAGCCACTGGCAAGCAGAAGTAGTAAAGCAAACCGATATTGCGCTTACATTTTCTGGGCACACACATGGAATGCAAGCGGCCTTAAATATTGGTAAAAAACAATGGAGCCCAATTAAATATAAATTTTTGCATTGGGCAGGGCTTTATAAAACTGGCCAACAGTATTTGTATGTAAATCGTGGTTTGGGTTGGTTAGGCTTTCCTGGTAGATTGGGTATGCGCCCAGAAATTACTTTAATAGAATTGCTTAATTAAATTTATGCATATTACACTTCTAAATGACCATGGTCATTGCGAGAAATGGTATTAGATTTTAACTTAAGAGCATAAATCATTTGCTATTATGAAAATCTTTATCAAACTTTTTGTCGTGGTATTTATTCTGTTCTTATTTACCATTTTTCTATTATGATTTTTGGAAACATTAAATGTTCTTAGAACAACTATGAATCTAGTTTTTAGTATTGTATTATCGATTCACGGATTTATTCACCTTATGGGTTTTGCAAAGCCTTTTAAAATTGTAGAAATTTCGCAATTATCTCAAAGCATTTCAAAACCCATGGGATTAATTTGGTTGATTTCGTGCATGTTGTTTTTAATTACAGTATTTGAATTAATAACCAATAGAACTTGGTTTTATATGGCTTTGATTGCAGCTTTTATTTCTCAAGTATTAATCATTTTACATTGGGAAGATGCCAAATATGGGTCAGTCATAAACGTTATAATTCTTTTAGTAAGTTTTTCTGCATTGATGACAAATCGTTTTAATAAAATGGTTGTACAAGAAAATAGACAAATACTTAAATCAATTACGGTTAATAATCGTACAATAATTGCCAATAAGGATATTGAGCATTTGCCACCAATTGTGCAGAAATGGATGATAAATTCTGGAGTCATTGGAAACCAAAAAGTATTCTCTGTATGGTTACAACAGATTGGTACTATGCGAATAAAACCAAATGGTAATTGGATGCCTTTTAAAGCAAAACAAAATTTTAATGTTGAAGAACCTGCATTTGTATGGCAGACTAAAATCGAGGTAATACCATTAATTCAAATGATTGGTCGAGATAAGTTGGTAAATGGTAATGGCGAAATGCTAATTAAACTTGCAGGATTGTTGCCTGTAGTAAATGAATCTAAAAATTCAAAAATTAATCAAGGCGCCATGGTAAGATATTTGGCTGAAATCTGTTGGTTTCCTAGCGCAGCTTTAAATGAATATATAACTTGGAATTATATTGATGAATCTTCAGTAAAAGCGACATTAACATATAAAGATCAATCAGTTTCAGGAGTATTTTCATTCAGTACAACAGGTGATTTTGTCTCATTTACAGCAAATCGTTTTTATGGAGGAGATATAAAATCTACTAAAGAGGTATGGTTTGTTGAAGCAATATCTTATAAAATGTTTGATGGAGTTAGACTACCAAATAAAAGCAAAGTAACCTGGAAATTACCAGAAGGTGATTTCAATTGGTTAAATGTTGAAATAACGGATATAAAATATAATCTACCTATTGCTGATTAGTTAATTTGTTAGAGTCATTCCCTTTCTTTTTTGCTTTCTCTTCTTGTCGTTCTAATTTTTTAAAATAACCACGTGTTAAAAAGTTGTGCTTTAGGGCTTCCATATTTTCGTTGAATTTACTTGTGCCTTCATTGATGTTTTTAAGCGTATGCTTTAAGTTATTTACCAATGATGTATCATTTAGTACATAATTTAATGCACCTTTATTAGACTGAATATCTGTAACAACAGTATTTGCATTTTTAACTAGATTTTCAATTTCTTGGCTAGAGATTTCAAGGTTTTTTATAACGGTTTTTAATTTATGGTTAGAAATTGTATCATTAATTAATAATCCTAAAACAGAGTTATCATTGGTTTTAATATTAGAGAGAATGGTATTGAGTTCGTTAATAGATTGCGTTGCATTATAACTTACTTGCCTAAGGTTGGTAACAGACTGTTTTAAATCTTTGGCCATTAGAGTATCATTGAGTAATACACCTATAGTTCCTTTTCCTTTAATTACAGCATTGGTTATTTTGAGTAAATCTGAGGATAAGATGGCGATATTTTCAGAGCTAGAACCTAAGGTGCTTAGAATATCATCAGCACCTATCTTACTGTAAGATTCAATAGTATCACCATTTCTAACAACTGGTGCGCCAATGTTATTACCAGGTACAATATTTATAATCATATTTCCTACTAAACCATCGGATCCAATAGCTGCAATAGCATCAGTTTTTATGTGTTCAATTATCTTTTCTTCAATGGCCATGTCTACTTTTATTACAGAATCATTAAGCATGGATATGTCTTTTACCGTGCCAATATGAATGCCAGAATAACGCACGTTGTTTCCTTTTTGTAAGCCATTTATATTTTGAAAATGGGCACTAATGGTAAATGTTTTTTCAAACATATTTTGGCGTTGTCCTATAAAGTAGACAGCTGTTACAAATAGCAATGTGCCTAATAAGACAAAGATGCCTAACCGAATTTTTTGAGTTTCTGTAGTTTTCATCTGCCTAGTTTATTTACTGTTTAAAAAATGCTCTAATTTTTGGGTCATTTGAAGCAGACAATTCTTTAAAAGTCCCAACGGTGTAATCGACACCATCAATCAATAATATCATTCGGTCCGAAATATATCTAGCACAATCCACATCGTGTGTTATAATAAGTGATGAGGTATTATATTTTGTCTGTATATCTTTCATTAATAGAATAATTTCTTTTGATGTAATAGGATCCAAGCCACTTGTAGGTTCATCGTATAAAATGATTTTTGGTTGTAATATCAAGGTGCGTGCTAAAGCCACACGTCGTTTCATGCCGCCAGACAATTCTGAAGGCATTAAGTCTATAGCACTTTCCAGTCCTACATTTTTTAGTGCTTCTATCACCATAGTATTAGTGTCTGTTTTATGGTCAAATTTTTCGGAATGGCGACGTAATGGAAACTCTAAATTTTCGCGTACTGTCATAGAATCATATAAAGCACTTCCTTGAAACAAGAAACCAATATCTGCTCGTAAAATATCTAAGGTTTCTTGGTTTAAGGTTGTAATATCCTTATCCATTACTGTAATAGAGCCACTATCTGCTTCCATTAAACCCACTAAACATTTTATCATTACGGATTTGCCAGAACCAGATTTTCCCATAATCACCAAATTCTCACCTTTATACAAAGTCATATTAAATCCATTGAGAACATTGTTCTCTCCAAAACTTTTGTACAAATCTTTAATTTGAAGAACAATTGGAGGTCGTTCTAAGTTTTTAGGTTGATTTGCTATATCTTGTGTTTCTTTCATAATTCATAAAAAATATCTGCAACAAAAACAGCGATAAAATCAATAACAAATAATAGTAAGGAAGTAAAAACTACAGCAGAATTTGCTGCCTTACCAACACCTGCTGTTCCTTTTTTACAGTAGTAACCTTTAAAACATCCTACAAGCCCAATAGCAAATCCGAAAAAGAAAGATTTAATAGTTGCAGGCAGAATGTCACCAAACTCTAACGAATCAAAAACCTGATTAAAATACAGGGTAAAAGACACATTTCCTTTTAAATTTTCGACTAAAAAAGAACCGTATAATGCAATTGCATCACCAATAATAATCAATAAAGGAATCATTAATGTGGTTGCTAAAATTCTAGTTACCACCAAATACTTAAATGGATTAGTACCAGAAACTTCCATAGCATCAATCTGCTCAGTAACACGCATAGAGCCTAATTCGGCACCAATACCAGAGCCAATTCTACCTGCACATACCAAAGCCATTATCATTGGGCCAATTTCTCTCACAATAGAAATCCCAACCATAGATGGCATCCAAGAAACAGCACCAAATTCTAATAATGTTGGTCGGGTTTGTAAAGTCAATACTAAACCAATAATAAAACCAGTAATTGCAACAAGTAACAAAGAGCGATTACCCATACTATAACATTGGCGCAACAATTCTTTAAATTCAAAAGGTGGTTTTAAGGCCTCTTTAAAATAACGACCAGCGAAATAAGATAATTCTCCAATTTCCTTAAGAAAAGAATTAAATTGATTCTCTATACTTTTAATGCCAGACATGCTTGCTTATCTTGTTATTACTCAAATTTAGAGCAATAAAGCCGTTCTTGAAATGATAATCATCATTCTGTTAAATTGACTTTTATCGTAGCAAATAAGGGTGATTTAGATACTATTTTTTCTTAATTAACAAAGTAAAACTGATAACCATCATTTTACATTTTTAGGGGATGATTTAATTTTAGAAATCATAAATACTTATGAAATGCGATCAACGGTACACCTTAGAAATCTAGAAAGTTGTGGTAATGCATCCATTATTGAAAATGCACTTTCTAAATTGAAAAATATTTCGGAAGTAGTTGTTGATTTTAAAAATGAAACAGTTGCCTTTAATTTTCATACAAAACACGACTTTGAGCATGCTAAACATGTTTTAGAAATGTTGGGTTACCCAATACGTGGAGCAGAAAATAAATTGAAAATGTAATACTACTGAAATGCTATTGGTATTTCTTAAACTTAAAAATAATGGAAACAATACAAGAACAAGAAAAGATTATTGGTATGCCAAGAATTGGAGATAATGCACCAGCATTTAATGCCATAACTACGCAAGGCGAAATTAATTTCCCTGAAGATTATTCTGGTGAATGGGTAATTTTATTTAGTCATCCTGCAGATTTTACACCTGTTTGTACCTCTGAATTTATGACGTTTGCACATCTTGAAGATAAGTTTGCTAAAGCTAATTGTAAATTAGTTGGCTTATCTATTGATGGATTATATAGCCATATTGCATGGTTACGCACCATAAAAGAAAAGATTAAATTTAAAGGAATGAAGGATATTGAGGTTAAATTTCCATTGATAGAAGATATTTCAATGGAAGTTGCTAAAAAATATGGCATGATACAACCTGGTGAAAGTAAAACACAGGCTGTAAGAGCTGTCTTCTTCATTGATCCAAAAGGAATAATAAGAGCCTTAATCTATTATCCATTAAGCTTAGGTAGAAATTTTGATGAAATTTATAGAGCATTAATTGCTATGCAAGCGGCAGATAAATTTGCAATCGCTACACCTGCAGATTGGTATCCAGGCGATGATGTTATTGTTTCGCCTGCAGGTTCTTGTGGTGTTGCCGAAGAGCGAATGACAGCTACAGATGAGTTAGAATGTGAAGATTGGTTTTTCTGTACTAAAAAACTTGATAAAGAAGAAGTACTAAAAGCCATCATAAAAACTTAGGTTCAAAACACTAACCATGCTCATTAAACTAAATCATCAACTGTTTTTTTTAGTAGCACTAATACTATCACTAAAGCTTTGTTGCCTAAAAGCGCAAAATACGCTTGGGTTGTTAGATAACAAGAGTGACAAAGCTTTAGTTGCTATTGATGATTTTAAGGGCATTTTAGTAAAGCAACCTGTTAAAATTTCAGGCTACTTTCATTATATAGATTCCTTAGTAAGTCACTATGATTCTTTAACACCTTATACGCTGACCGAACATATTTTAGTAAGGGCTAATCCATGGATTATAGACACCCTTAAAAATACAGATTATTACAGAATGAAAGCTAGAGATTCTTTTGTTTATAACCAGAAAGATTTAATAGTTTTAAGAGAAGGTAATACCATAAATATTCCAGATTCACTGCAAGTTAATCAGCTTAAAAACGCATTTAATAAAACTCGAATTGATATTAATATCCCAGAATATAAACTTCGTATTTATGAAGATTCTGTTCTGCTTTATGAATTTCCGGTAAGAGTTGGTAAAAATCAATCTAAGTATCTTAAAATGTCTGGAAGAATTCAAGATTTAAAAACTAAAACTGGTGAAGGACACATTGTAAATCATGTACGTAATCCAAGATATGTTAATCCGGTTAATAATCATCAATATTTTGTAACAAAACGCGATGATGGTGAAGTAACTAGATTGCCACAGATTCCTTTTATTGAAACAGTAATCAATGGTTTGCGTTATGGACAATTAATTCATCCTACAACAAACCCTATAACTTTGCGAAAAGCCTATTCAAATGGCTGTATTGGAACCAATGAAGGCGATGCTTGGGTAATTTATTATTACGCACCAATTGCTACTAAAATAGAAATAAGATACCAATTAATGGTTGTTAATAAAGAAGGTGAAACCATTGTTTTAGAGGATATTTATGGTAAAGGTGAATAGTAGATTTATACGCTTTCAATGAGATTAGTTAATTCATTTTCTGTTTCTTCACCTTTGCTCCAGCAATTAAAATTATGAATAGTAGTTTCTGCAATATTAGTTAATGCTTCTTCGGTTAAAAACGCATGATGTCCTGTAATTAATACATTTGGGAAAGAATTTAAACGCATTAGAATATCATCGTCTGGAATATCTAGGGAGTGGTCTTTAAAGAAAATTTCTTTTTCGTTTTCATAGACATCAATACCTAAAGCGCCAATCTTGCCACTTCTAAGACCGTCAATGATGTGTTCTGTGTTAAGTATGGATCCTCTAGCTGTATTAATAATAATAACTCCATCTTTCATATTAGATATTAAATCCTCATTTATAAGCTGATGTGTATCTGTATTTAATGGAACGTGTAATGAAATGATGTCTGACTTTTCACATAAGTCTTCAAGCGATGTATAATTAACATTATAATGGTTTCTTAAATCTTCATCTTCTTCAATATCATAACCCAAAAGGTTGCATCCAAAGCCATTCATTATTTTACACATTACATTACCAATTTTACCAGTACCAATGATGCCAACAGTCTTTTTGTTTAAGTCAAAACCAACAAGGTTGTTAAGATTAAAATTATATTGTTTTACGCGCCAATTAGATGCAATAATCTTTCTGTTTATAGCTAATAATAAGGCAGTGGCATGTTCAGCAATGGCATAAGGAGAGTATGCTGGCACGTTGGCAACTTTTATATTTAATCTTAAAGCAGCTCTTAAGTTAACATTGTCATGACCGACCGATCTTAACCCTATATATTTTATACCAAAATCTTTGAGTTTTTCTATTGTAATAAAACAAGCTTCGTCTGCTGAAAAAATAGATATAGCATCAAAACCAACTGACAACATTGCTGTTTTAGAAGATAAAGCATCGTTAATAAAGGTGAGTTGATGTTTATTATTATTGGCCGTTTTTAAATAGGGAATTTCAAATTCTTTGGCGCTATATACAAGTACTTTCATGATTTGTTTTTTCAAATGATTACGTATAAATCTATATAAAATAGAGCTAGTGCCCAATGATATTGCTCATGTTAGTACACAGTATCAATTAGATACTAATTTTAACACTAGAAATTAACCTTTAAAAAACAAACCAGAATAGCAGTTAATTAAAATGATTAGTATCATTTTTTTAATAATGAAGCTAATTTATATTTATCACTGTGTAAATTTTTGAATTATAAAAAATAAAATATTATAACAAATGAAAACTATGAGTTTAATTAAAAAAATGCACGTGTTTATACTTGCATTTGCAGTTTTGGTTGTATTAAATTGTTGTAAAAACACATCAGAAAAAACAGGTGAAGCGCTTATTGAATCTACCATTGGTAATGATGCTGATGTTGATTTGGAAGATGAAAAAATTGTAATTGAAACGAAAGAAGGAACTTTTACTTCTGACACAGCAAATCATAGTTGGCCAGATGAAATACCTAAAAGCGTTCCAGAATTTTTAGATGGTAAGATTGTAAATATTTCAACAAGAGAATTAGGAGCGAGTAAAAACTGGAATTTACTTTTTGAAGAAGTGGGTGATAAAGCACTAAGTGATTATAAAACAAAATTAAAAGAAAACGGCTTTAAAGTAAGTAGTATTACAATGGGAGGAACTAATACTCAAATAACTGGTGAAAATAATGACTTAATAGTTGTTGTTATGGGTGGAGATGGTATGGTTTCACTTTCTGTTGGTATAGAAGATTAGTTTGTTTTTAAAAGCACAAACATCTTGTAAGTTTAGTCATTAATAAAAAAATCCGCCAAGCTTACTTGTACGGATTTTTAGTTTTAACCGAGTGTAATACTCAGTAAATGTGTGTGTTGTGGAGTCGGAGAGAATCGAACTCTCGTCCAAACAAGTAACCAAAGGGCTTTCTACACGTTTATTCTTTTCTTGGGTTTTAGATTGCAAGCTGGTTAAAGACAACCCACTTACAACTTAGCTTTTTAATCTCGAAAAGGCATCAAAGCGCTACCTAATCTTAGTTAATATTTACGATGCCTCAAAAAAGAACGCCATTAACCAAGGCTTTCTGGAGACATTTAGCCTTTCTACCTAGTAGAAATGAGCACGAAATCTTACTATAATTCAGATTATGCAGCTAAAGCGTAGTTATTCTCGCCGTTTAAAATTTGGTCTAGCCTTTAAGGTGTTTCAATGCCATTACACCACGTGCTTACCATCTAATTAATCTCGCTGTCAAAACCAGTCGACCCCAAAATTTTAAATAAATGGATGGCGAAGTTACGAAAAAAGTTGCGCAACCTCATAAATCCTTTTACTTTCGTACAATAATTATTCCATAATAAATATTGACACGTTTTGTCAGTTTCTTAAACACAGTTTAGCATGACATTTGCCATTATTAAAGAACGTAAAAATCCGCCAGACAGGCGTGTGGTGTTTTCGCCACAACATTTAGCAGAAGCTAGAGCTCAATTTCCAGAAGCAACTTTTATTGTAGAATCTTCGGATATAAGGATTTTTCCGGATGAAGCGTATGCTAAATTAGGTTTTGAAGTTTTAGATGATGTCTCTCATGCAGATGTAATGATTGGTGTAAAAGAGGTGCCAATAGAAAATTTAATTCCTAATAAAAAATACTTTTATTTCTCTCATACTATTAAAAAGCAGCCTTATAATAGAAAGTTATTGGTTGCTATGCTAGAGAAAAATATTGAAATGTTTGATCATGAAACCATCATAAAAAATAATGGAGCGAGACTCATAGGTTTTGGTCGTTATGCAGGTTTGGTTGGCGCATATAATGGTTTTAGAGCTCTAGGTTTACGAGATGGTTTATTTACATTGCCTAAAGTAGAAACTTTAGCAGATTTAGAGGCATTAAAAGCAGAACTTGATAAAATAACATTACCAAATATAAAAATATTATTAACCGGAACGGGTAAAGTAGCCTATGGTGCAAAAGAAATTTTAGACCATTTGGGTATTAAACAGATTAGTGATGCGTTATACTTAACAAGTCAGTTTACAGAACCTGTTTATGTAATGGCAGATGTTATGGAATATGCCAAGCGTATAGATGGTAAAGTAGGCGATAGGTTTAAGTTTTATAATGACCCAACTGGTTACGAAAGTAATTTTATGCCTTACGCAAAAGAAACAGATTATTTTATTGCAGGTCATTTTTATGGAAATAATGCACCATATTTATTTACAAGAGAAGATGCAAAACATCCAGATTTTAGAATAAATCTAGTAGCAGATATATCTTGTGATATTGACGGTCCTGTAGCTAGTACAATTAGACCTTCTACAATTGCAGATCCATTTTATGGCTATGATGCACAAACGGAAAAAGAAGTAGCTTTTAATGCAGAACATGTAATAACTGTAATGGCTGTAGATAATTTGCCTTGCGAATTACCAAAGGACGCAAGTGAAGGTTTTGGAGAAACATTTTTAAAATATGTAATTCCGGCATTTTTTAATAATGATGAAGATGAAGTTCTAAAACGTGCTAAGATTACGGAAAAAGGTAAATTAACTAAACGCTTTAGTTATTTACAAGATTATATAGATGAAAAATAATAAGCAAAATACAGCTTTAGTAACAGGCGCAGCTTCTGGTTTGGGATATGAACTAGCTTTGCTTTTAGCTGAAGATAACTATAATCTAATATTAATTGATATTAATGCTAAAAAGCTAGAGGAAGCAAGAAAAAATATCTTAAAAAACTACCAGCCAGAAATTACCTTAATGGTAAAAGATTTAAGCATTGTAAATATTGCCGAAGAAATTTTTAATGAAATTAGCGATATTGAAATTGAAGTGGTAATAAATAATGCAGGCTTTGGGTTGTTTGGCACATTTTGCGATACAGATTGGGAACGAGAATCTAAAATGCTAAATCTTCATATATTAACTTCAACACATTTATTAAAATTGTTATTGCCAGATATGGTAAAACGTGGTTCTGGAAAAATATTGAATTTATCATCATTGGCTGCATTTCAGCCAGGTCCATTAATGGCTTTGTATTATGCGTCTAAAGGTTATATTTTGTCCTTTTCAGAAGCTATTTCTAATGAATTAAAAGGTACAGGCGTTACTGTTACGGCTTTATGTCCTGGTCCAACAAAAACAGAATTTCAGAATGTGGTTTCAGAGGACACTTCTGAAAACAAGATTGCTTTTAATATGGCTTGCCCAAAAGAAGTCGCTTTATATGGTTATAATGCCATGAATAGAGGAAAGGTTGTTGCTATACCAGGCACAATTAATAAGTTTTTATCTGTATTACCACGAATTTTAACGCGTAATAGAACGACTAAAATAGTGCGAAAAATTCAGGATAAGAATAGGGATTCTTAATTGGTTTAATCTAAAATCACATAAAGAAAATTAGCTATTTGTAATTTTCTTAAACATCCAAAAGCCAACAACCAAGAACATTCCAAATCCCATAGTAAACAGCCAAGCTTCAGAGTGTTGAAATGGCGCTATAATTATGTTTATTATATCCATAAAAAGTATTTGAGGACCACTTATAATTTCCCAAGAATTGTACCTTAAGAAGCGACCTAAATAAACTCCAAATCCACATAAAAATAAAATAGTAGTTGTAATTGTTTTTACTGGAAGTTTTTCAAATTTAGACAATATAAGATTTTGCATATCAATTAACGATAAGTAAAATAAAAACAATCCACTCAAAGCAAAAGATAAAACCACTAAAATATCTAACCATAAAAAAGTATTGTTAGCGGTTCTTAAATGAATTAAATCGGTAACAATATATGGCGCATTTGGTAAAAAGGCTAACCAAACCAAAAGGCCAAATCCAAGCGTGAGTTTACTAACATTCTTTTTGGTGCTGAGATACATAGTTATTGCATAAGGAATGATAGCTAAGAAAACATTCCAAATTAAAAATAAGTAGAAAAAAGACTTATTCAATTTTATTCTTACCAATAATGAAATACCACTAAATAATAATGCCACACTTATTAATGATAAGGTTTTAAATTGCGATTGAATACTGTTTTTTATCATATTCATAATGTAATATTTTGAAGTGAATTATATCTCTTAATAGATTTCTCAACCATTAAAACCGTTACAATACCTAAGGTGTAAGCTACCAAATCAGTAAATTGAAACGTACTACCAAAAATGAGTTTTGCAGTATAACTATCTTGTAAGTTAAAATAGGCTAAGAAGGGTGTGAGTTGGAGAAATTCAATACCAAAAGCAATTATGAGGACGACTACGCTAGAGGCCCAAACACTCATGTTAGTGCATCCTCTAATAATTGCATATAATAAAATAACCACGAGATAATCGCCAAACGTATGACGAATAAATCCTGTTTTTAATGTAAAAGCAATAGCTAATTCAACCAGAAAAAGAAAGTGTGCTATGCCTATATAGTATTTGTTAAATTGAATTTTCATGATGTGATGTGTGCTTTATTTGATGGCTATTTTATCGCCTAAAAATTTTGGTTCTACATTAAATAATAAATCTAAACTCGCCTTTGTACGAGCTAAATATTCTCTTGCTGGTCGTTTATATACGTCTTTTGCGTTATAAGCAATGGCATCAATACCAAAGTGTTGTGCAATGTAAATAGCGCGTTCGTTATGAAATTTTTGAGAAATAATGGTAAGCGCATCTTGGCCAAATATTTCTTTAGCTCTCACCATAGAATCAAGCGTTCTAAAACCAGCATAATCTAAAAATATACGTTCTGCTGGAATGCCTTTTTCAATTAAATCGTTTTTAAAATCCGTAGGTTCATCATAGTCTTTATGGCTATTGTCTCCACTTACTAATATGTATTCAATTTTTCCTGCTTTGTATAGAGCAACAGCTGCTTCAACTCTGTGTTTATAAAATAGATTAATGTTACCACTAGGAGCCAAACGGCTTGCACCAAGTACGAGCCCAACTTTATTTTTTGGAATGCTGTCCACATCATTATAAGTAAGTCCTTTGGCTTTGTAAGTAATCCAATGAAAGGTAGCTAAGACACCAACGGCAACTAAAATACTTGCAAAAATTATTAGTTTTAGTTTCTTCATGCTATGTTGAGGTTGAGGGTTAATAATTCGTGTTTTGTAAAAATGGCATTTCTAAAATCTGAAATTGAAACATGTAATAATTTCTGATAATCGTAATGATGAAATGCATTTGCAGTCTTTCCTGTTTTAAAAGATTTGTAGTAATATTTATAATAATCTGGTAAAATAGCGATGCCCAAAATTATCGCGCCATACAAATACGGACTGCGTTTTCCGTTGCCATAGCAGAGGCATTGTAGTGCAATTTCATCTTCTACTTTAGTGCTGTAACCACAAAGTACATGGTAGCAATCGTGTCGTTCTACTTTTGGGATGAGTTCAAAATTATTTTCATCTAAAAAATCGCCTAAATGTCTTCCAAATGATGGTTTTGGATACTTTAATAAATCGGCTTTAGAAACTTGCCAAGGTTGATGATTTTTAAACATAGAGGTATAGATACGTTGCGAATGTTCAAATAGCCAAACGATGAGTTGTTTCCGCTTGTCTTTAAATATTTTCAATAGGTTATTCATGGTAATTTGGGTTGAGATTGTTCAATTGTATTAGAGACTGTACTATACTTTTTTTTACAATGATGTAATTTATAGTACCAAATAAGAAGCGATAAGAAGTGTACAGTTATAAAATAATACATAGCGAAATATGCCATATCTGAAGCTATTACCAATGTTATACTAATGCTAAAAAGTGAAATGATGTAATATGGAAATTTAGTCTGAAATACGTAGGGTTTGTCATTTGGATATTTAGAAAACCAAAACATACAAGAGATACTAAATCTTAAAAAGAAAAAGGTAATTCCACCACCAAGTAAAAAGGCAATAACTAGTAACGCAACCATCTTATTTGTAATTAAGTTTAAAATTATCGTATTGTAGTTCTTGCCAATTGTTTGTTCTTAATTGATAGACATACTTGTTGTATTTATCTTTTATCTTCTGTTCAGAATTGTAATCCAAGGTTTTTGAAGCCAGTTGTTCATTTAGCAGAATGGTATTGTTATTAGATAAATTATATAGATAGTTAAAGTCCATTGATTGTGCATAATTAAAGTTGTAATTGGTGATATGATAGTCCCAGTTTACTGTACTAGAAGCAACCAGAATAATAAAAGCAGCTTGTGTATTTACTCTAAATAAGTACCAGTTGTTTTTTAGTGAGCTAATTTTTAAAAGTGTAGAAACAAGACCAATTGTAGCTAAGATTAAATACACTAAAACGCCAATTCTTTTATACGTTAATCCAAAATAATAAATGTATTGGCTGTTTTTAAAAGCGATGCTTATTACAAGTAGAATGTTTAAAATTATCCAAGTATAGGCTAGTCGTTTTAAGGTTATGTTTTGTTCGTAAAAATTAAGGTTACCTCTAAAGACATAAAGTAAAATCATAATAGCAATAACAATTGAGCCGATTAAAGCATTGATGCCACTGTGTACTTGAGCCGAAAAAACAGAAGCTCTTAAGTCTAAGTCTGATGTTAAAAAAGCAACATCAGTAATGAGATACAATACAATTAAAGCGTTTAATAACGAAATAAGAATAACGCCAAGTTGGTTTTCTTGTTTTAATTTAGGAATTGAAAATGCATTTGTTTTTTGTAAACTGTTTTCGGTTTTTAAGTCTATTTCTGTCGCAGGTTCTACTTCAATTGGAGCATAAATATTGTGGAATAAATAATACCCTAAACCAGCCATAAGTATCCATTGAAAATTAATGAATCCAAAATCTATTTGTTCAATAATATTACTAAAAACGGGATTGCCTTCTTTGTAAAGTGCTATAAATGTTATAAGAATAACAGCAGGTATAATGGTGATTTTTGCCCAATGTAAATAGTCTATAGGTGGTTTTTGTACATTCTCCTTTTCAATATGTTTTGATTCTGTAATTGCAAAATTCCGATGAAACAAACCCGCAATGGTTGTATATAAACCATTAAGCCAATTAATATATATTGAAGATTTAGTTTCTGATAGATGGCCAATTAAAGTAAAAAAAGCAACCAAGTTTGCAATGACAGAAAGAGTAGAGCTATGAAAAAATATGGTTAAACCAGTAATAAGATACGCAGCCGAATAGATTTGAGTTTTTCTGTTTTTAAAATGCGTTTGATTATTAATAAACAGAATTGCGACGGTAAGAATACTAAATAGAAATAGGTTAAGTCCTATAGATTGGTCATAGAAGAAGGTGCTAAATAATAAGGCTGCGATAAAGAGTGCTAATTTTTTCATGTTTAATTATTTTAAAGTACTTTGTTTTTCAAAGTAAATGATTAAAAAAAAGCGACATACTAATTGTAGTCGAAATATTGGGTTTCGTTAATTTATGTGGTTGTAATGTTTAATTGTTTTATGTCTTGTTTATAGGCTGTTGGTAAAATGATGTCTTTTAAAATCCAATCGAGTTTAAGGCTTCTAAAAATTTTATAGATTGAAATTAATGGTTTTAATAGCGATACTTTTCTCAAATTAAGTAATGTTCTTACTGAATTTGGTAATAATAGAATCTGCGACTCTAATAATAAACGATACCTAAAAAGGCCTAAATGTTTTCGGTATTGCTTGTATAAGTCTTTAGTATAGTTTCCGTTTTTTAAATTTTCGTTTAAATGTTTATGTCTTTCAATTTCAAAATCAGAGTAGGTAAGTGGTAGATTTTTAATTCCCATTTTAGAGCCAACATTACCAAAAACGTTTAAAACGTCTTGTTTTTCTTCAGGTTGAAGTTCTCTTTCTAAAATTTCATAAGATCGAATAGAATAATCAATTAGCATGTACAAAACATCTTTATAAGCCCATTCCGGAATTTTTGCACCTCGATTATTTTCAACTGAAGTATGAATTTTATTGATACGATTTATAGCATTAATGGCTTCATCTTTTTTAGAAAACACAATGGCTTTAGCATAATTAACCGTAGAAAATAACCGTCCCAAAGGGTCAGATGGTAATTTGCCTGTAAAATAAAGCCAATCGACTGCTTTGTTTGTAGCAAACTCAGCAGAAGCACCAGCAAAAACCAAAAGAATGGTGTCGCTAGTTTCCCAGATTTCTCTAACTATGGAGTTGTTATGTACAAAGTTTTCCATTTTTTTGAGTGACTTATTAAGTCTTTTTAATTAATTTTTCAAGCGCTTCAATATGTTTTTTAAATTCTAATTTGCCCAGTTTAGTAGCACTATATCTGGTGTTTGGTTTTCTTCCAATAAATTGTTTTTCAACCAAAATATAGTCTGCTTTTTCTAAAGCTTTTGTATGGCTTGCCAAGTTGCCATCTGTGGCGCCTAACAATTCCTTTAGCATTTTAAAATCGGCATGCTCATTAACCATAAGTACAGACATAATGCCTAGTCGAATTCTGTGGTCAAAGAGTTTATTTATGTTTGTTATTATGCTCATGTTGTTTCCTGTAAAAATCAGGAATCTTATTTGTAAGGTTTATTAAATGTACTTTCAATTAAAATAGTATCATTTAAAACCGTTATGTTTATTTCATCCTCAATTTGATAACCGTTAGTGTAATATCCAAATGATTTAGAAACAATGGTGTTATTATCAGAGTTTTTAAATGTAATGAAATAACTGCCATCTGTTTTTGCTTCATTCATTACAATACTATGCTCAATATGTTCTCCTTTATCTAATTTAATAATCTGTTTTCTTGAATCTGGATTAATAGTTAGAGAATCTATATTAAAATCGCTTTTATTGGTAATAACAAATTTGCCTTTGTTAAAATGACAAGAAAAACAAAGCGTTACTGTAACTACGTAAAAAGCTAATTTTTGAAATGGTTTCATCATTTACTTTTTATTTTGTGTCGTATTTAAAATGCATCCAAGTGCCATAAATAATGTGCATAAATCCAAAACCTACAACCCAAAGCCAAAATCCATAACCAGGATATAAACTTGCTATTAAACCTAGTATAATTTGAATATAACCTAAATATTGAATGTCTCCAATACTATATTTTGAAGCGCTTACTAAAGCCAAACCATAAAATATTAGCATTAAGCCACCAGTTTGTCCGTATCTTCCTTGATTTAAAATTATCATGCAATAAATACCGCCAACCACTAAAGGAATTAAGAAATTTACTAGAAGTCGTTTAGAGGAGTTGTCCCACATTTTATCGCCATTCTTCTTGGCTTTTCTTGTGGTTAAAAATATGCCAGTAGCTGCACTAAAAAAAGCAACCAAGAATAATATAAGTATAACGGTTTCAAATACCCAACCATCTAATTTTAATGTACCATAACTATAAGTTGTAACTAACCAATATGTTGCAGCTGCACCAACTAAAGCATATATACCAGCGAGAACGCCAGATAAACCACTTAACGAAATAAATCTTGACGATTTATTCATCAAATTTTTAATCTCACTAATGTCTTTTAGATAATCTTTGTCACTCATAATTAAAGTACTTTGAGATACAAAGTAAAATAAAATATTTTAATTATTTACAATAAATTAAGAATTTATTTTTCTAGGACAATTTTGTATTTAAGTATTGATTTGCCTTCATAGTAGAGAATCAGTGAGGTTGGTCGCTTATTTAAGTAAGGTATATTTACTATAAATTCATTTCCGATTTTCTCAAATAAGAACCTTGTAGTTTTTTGTCCTTTAAAGGCATATGAATAAAATTTATCTTCATTAATATCATTGAATTTCAGCTGAATAGTACCCTTTTCTTTCACTTTTAATAAACCATTTGTTTTTTTACTTAGCTTTATTTCACTATCTATAAATGTATGATAGATTATTGGCAAGTGAAAAAAAGTAGATCTATCCATTGGCTTGTCTATTAATTGCCATTTTTCCTTTTCAGGAAAATGACTTAATATAAAAACTTCGGGATTTGTGAAAAAATAAGTGTCATTAAAATTAAATGTATTGGGAGAATTTAAAAGGTTGCCAGTAGACCAAGTAGCATCAATGAGTTGCCATTGGTTTTCAATCTTTACGGCATTCCAAGCATGGTTAGATGAGTTTCTAATTCTTCCTATTTCTCTATAAGATTGCTTTGATGAGCCACTTATAACTTCGCAGGTAATACCTAATTCGTTTAATGTAAATTTTAATAATTGTGAATACCCTTCACATACTGCTTTTTTCTTTTTAAGGCATTGTTCGGCATATTTAATCTCTTGTTTTAGTTGTTTTTCTTCGTATTCACTTTGGTTATCATATTTTATGCCTTTATAGGCAGATTCGTTTTTTTGAAACATTTCATAATCATAAGAAATATGATTAGCTATCCAATAATAAGCAGCTCTTGTTTTTTCAATTTCAGTTTTAAAATCACTATCAATTTTTTTTGCAAAACTTTCAATGGACTTAAATTTTGAAGGATAAAGCTTCACAATAGAATCTACCTTATGGTAGTCTTGAGCATTACATAAATGCGCAAAACATAAAAATAGGAGCAGTAAGACGTTTTTCATAAAGCTAAAGTAATCAAAAATAGTACCATTAATTTATGTTAAAAGTGAGACTCTAAAATTAGAAATCAACAATCGTTTTGACTTATTAACAAACATGATATTTGTCATCTTTTAGGGTACCTTGAACATTAATTTTGTAGTTCACTATTAATTATTTAAAATCTATTTTCGATATGAGCCAAACTGTTTCGCCCTTAAAATCATATACTTATAACGCTGTGTTAGAAGAGTGTTTACATTATTTTAATAACGATGAACTCGCTGCAACCACATGGATTAACAAGTATTGTTTAAAGGATAGGCAAGGTAATTTTCTTGAAAAATCACCAGATGACATGCATTTACGCATGGCAAAACAATTTGCTCGTGTTGAGCAAAAATATGAATTAAGACAGACGGTTTTAGATAACCTTTCAGCTTACGGAAAAAAAAGAAAATCGTTAGACGAAACTAAAATTTACAAACTTTTTAAAGATTTTAAATATGTTATTCCGCAAGGCAGTGTAATGTTTGGTTTAGGTAATGATCAAGTTATCGCTTCTTTGTCTAATTGTATTGTGGTACCATCTGTTTTAGATTCTTATGGAGGCGTTTGTTACACGGACGAGCAACTGGCACAATTATTTAAAAGACGCTGTGGTGTAGGCGTAGATTTATCAGAGTTAAGGCCTAAAGACGCGTTGGTTTCTAATGCTGCAGGTTCTACTACTGGAGCAGTTTCTTTTATGAATCGTTTTTCTAATACAACCCGAGAAGTTGCCCAGAACGGAAGACGAGGCGCATTAATGTTAACGCTAGATGTAAAACATCCAGATATTGAAGACTTTATTACTATAAAACAAGATTTAACTAAAATTACAGGAGCCAATATTTCTATTCGATTGTCAGATGAATTTATGCATGCCGTAGTTAATGATACTAAATTTACTCTACAATGGCCTATAGAAAGTAAAGACCCAAAATACACTAAGGAAATTGATGCTAAAGATCTTTGGGAGAAAATTATTACGTGTGCTCATAATACTGCAGAACCAGGATTAATTTTTTGGGATAGACAGCATCACTATTCTACATCTTCGGTTTATCCTGAATTTAAAAATAGTTCTACCAACCCTTGTTCTGAAATAGCTATGCAAGGAGGTGACAGTTGCCGTTTAATTGCGGTTAATTTATTCAGTTTTGTTGAACAACCTTTTACTAAAAAAGCAAAATTCAATTTTAAAAAATTCTACGAAGTTGTCTATGAAACACAGCGCCTTATGGACGATTTGGTAGATTTAGAATTAGAGGCTGTAGGTAGAATTTTAGATAAAATTAATTCTGATCCAGAACCAGATTTTATTAAAAGAACGGAAAAAGAAATCTGGAATTTATTGGCAGAAACAGGAAAAAAGGGAAGACGGACAGGTTTAGGTTTCACCGCTTTAGCAGATGCTATTGCAGCTTTGGGAATTAAATTTGATACAGATGAAGCCTTAACGGTTGTTGATGAAGTGATGAAAACCAAAATGACGGCCGAATTTGATAGTAGTATAGACATGGCAATCACCAGAGGTCAGTTTCAAGTGTTTAATAGAAATGTAGAAGATACCTCAGAATTTGTTCAAATGTTGGCAGTGGAGTTTCCCGATATTTATAAAAGAATGATGGAGCATGGACGTAGAAATATTTCTATAAGCACTGTAGCTCCTACAGGATCATTAAGTATGTTGGCACAAGTCTCTTCTGGTATTGAACCTGTGTTTTTATTGTCTTACGTAAGACGAAGAAAAGTAAATACTAATGATGAGAACTCAAAAGTTGATTTTATTGATGATTTAGGAGATGGCTTTGAAGAATTTACCGTGTATCATAAAAAGTATGAAACTTGGATGAATACAACTGGTAAAACTGAAATAGCAGACAGTCCGTATGCTGGAGCCACAGCACCAGAAATCGACTGGAAAAAGCGTGTAGAAATGCAAGCTTTAGTTCAAAAATATACTACGCATTCTATTAGTTCAACCATTAACTTGGCTTCTGATGTTACCGTAGATTTGGTAGGTGATATTTATGTAGATTCTTGGAAAAAAGGATTAAAAGGAATTACAGTATATAGAGATGGATCAAGAAGTGGTGTTTTAATTTCAACAAATGAAAAAACGAAAGAAGAAACAGTAACGTCTACTGAAACTTTAATTGCCAAGCGTCCTGATAGAATTGAAGCAGAATTGGTTCGTTTTCATAATGAATCTGAAAAATGGCTTGCTGTTATAGGTTTGGTAGATGGACGACCATATGAGATTTTTACAGGTAAAATGAAAGATGCCTTTAATTTACCTCAATGGGTAGAAAAAGGTTGGGTAATAAAGGGCCGAAATGAAGATGGTTCTTCGCGCTATGATTTTCAATACATAGATAGCGAAGGCTATAAAATTACTATAGAAGGCTTATCGCGCTCGTTTAATAAAGAATTTTGGAACTACGCAAAATTGATTTCTGGTGTGTTGCGTCATGGCATGCCAATTCCGTATGTGGTAGATTTAATTCAGAATTTAAATCTATACGATGATCATATTAATACATGGAAAAATGGTGTAGCTAGAGCTTTAAAACGTTTTGTGCCAGAAGGAACCGAAGCAATAGATAAAAAGTGTACCAATTGTGGTGATCCTGAAGGTTTAATTTTTGAAGAAGGTTGTTTAAAATGTAAAAGCTGTGGCTATTCTAAATGTGGGTAAAACTAAACTGCCAACGCAGAGTATTGCAGATTAAGCATAGTTAATCTCATTTATAAGATGAGTTAACCTATATAATAAACCGAAGACCTCTATGGTTTTTATAAAACCATAGAGGTCTTTTTTATAAAAAGTATAATCTTGAAAAACATAACAAAATATGCTTCAATAATTGCATTTGTATTGTCACTTTTAGGTCTATTCTATTTAATTAAAAACAATTTAATTATATCTAAAAATCTTCTGGCAATAGCCATTCAAAGTGCATCCGTTGTATTAATGATTTGGTCGAGAATAACATTTGGGATTAAAAGCTTTAATGCATCATCAAATACCATAAAAGAGAAACTGGTTACAAATGGACCATATAAATGGTTGAGACATCCTATTTATGCAGCAATTATTTATTTTTTTATAGGCTGTTTAATTGCTTACCCAAATATAAAAACGTTAATAGCAGTAATTGTCATAGTAATTTGTACCTATGTTAGAATGTTATTAGAAGAAAAAGAGTTATTGATTGCCTTTAAGGATTATGCTCAATATTCTAAAAAGGTAAAACGTATTATTCCTTTTGTTTTTTAGAAACAAATTATTTGCATGTTATTATTCTGTACTGTTAATTAAACGCCTAAACAATTACCAAAATCTGGACAGATACTAGGTAGTAAAATCCAAACATGAATAAAAAATAGTATAATAAAAAAAAGACCTATTAATAGTGAATGAACAATGTAAACTTCATCACCTTCTGGTTTAATTTTTGGCCATAACAATCCAAAAATACCTGTAACAAATAGTAGAAACGGAATACCTGAGAATAAAACACGAAATCTTAAACTAAAGTCGTTTTGTAAGCTTCCATAAAAAACAAAACCGATAATTAGTGATAGAATCAATAACATCCAATAAATTGTTTTAGTTGTATTATTTTTAATTTTAAGCATAACATTAATGTTTAAATTACTAATACATAAAAGTACTTTATAGTTGATATGTGCTAAATGATGCCGATCAGTTAAAAAGATTTTTAATGACAATTATTAATTCAAAATCAGTATTTTAGATATTATTTTAATACGCATTTTAAGATTATCCAATAAAGCGTTAACAACATAAATTAATATCAAAAGACTTGAATCCGGCTGAAGTACACATTCTTAAACAACCAGAACCTTATAAATCTATTTATTTGCATTTACAGATGTTAATTGAGCACACGTTGCCAGATGCAGAATTATTATACAAATGGAAACTGCCATGTTATTACATAGATAAACGCCCAATTTGCTACATTAATCAAAGTAAAGATTATGTAGATGTTGGCTTTTGGCACTCGGCACATTTATCTAAAAAATGGGATGCTTATTTGGTAACAGAAAAACGGAAGGTGGTAAAATCTTTGCGTTATAAAACGCTAAAGGATATAGATGATGCTGTTTTTATTTCAATATTAAAAGAGGTGGAAGGACTAAAAGGAAAAGGGTTTTATAAGAAAGGTTAGTTAGTAGTCTCAGATTTCAGTAAAAAATAATTAGTAAGAAGTGTAAAGTAAAAAGTGTAAATTTTTCTTCCTAAGTTTCAATATTATAGCAACAGTGGAATAAACTTTAAATTTTTTTGGAAAAGTGCTCAGAATTTATAGCGTAATTGTATTTCAATAAATCGAAGTAAATTCAGTAATATACTCTAAAGTAGCTGGTCTTTTTTAAAATTGGTTTTTCATAAATATTAATGATTTCGAAGTCTAGAATTTGCTTTAGATAATCTTTTATTTAAATTAATGCTAAAGGATAATCGATGATTCGATATTCCACTTATAGTGTTGTTGAAGCTAATGCCATAACCATAAGTAAGGTTAAACATACCACCAAAGCTTGCACCTAACTCTGGTAAAATTCTAAATTCTGATTTGTTATTCTGAAAATAGTTTAATGCACTTAATCTCATAGAGAAAAAAGTAATAGATATTTCGTAACCTAATTTTGGAGCAATTATAAAATCTTCGTTACTTTTTAAATTAGTTTCTAATCCGATTCTATAACCTTGAACGCCTACTACAGGAAAAAATTTAGGAGGAAATATATCACTTACTTCTCCAAGAATAATATTAAATTCAGTAAAAATTTCTTTCTGAACTAGAACGCCTGGCGAAAAAATGAATTCTAATTTAGTTGATTCTTTTGATGATTTAGTTTCTCCAGTTTGAGCAAAGCCAAAATTGCAAAATAATAATATGGAAATTATTAAAAGCTGTGTATTCTTCATTTTAACTTAATAATTATGTTGCTATTGGCTTAAAATAAGTGTTTTAAATTCTAAAGCATTATAGTGCTGATATTGTTTTTTTACTTACTGAGAGAAATAATTAGTTTTTTATAAACCGAATTGTTTCTTCACTTTTCTGATTAGTGTTTAAATCTATTGAAATTGCTCTTATTAAATAAACTCCAGATTGTAACATTGAAATGTCCTGTTCTATTACTGTTTCTCCTGGTAACAAAGACAAACTATCTAGCGTGTTTATGCTCTTTCCTGTTAAATCTAAAATTGATAATTCTAATTGTGTAGGATTAACAATTTTTAAAATCACATTTAGTCCCTTAGTGTTAGGATTAGGAAAGGTGCTGATAGAAATTTCTGATTCAGAATTTGTTATATAATCGCTAATACTTAATGTTTCCATTAAATACAAAGGTCCTGTATTTTCTTCGGTTGCAAATGGTTTAATAATTGCAGTATGCGGATATTCTAAACTACCAATATCCTTTAAAGCCATAGTGCTTGGTCTAGTCTCTTGCATTAAATCTAAATTGATATCATTATCAAAAACTAATCCTGTATAAGAAGGTATTGCTGTAAATCCGGATTGTGCACCATTTATTGCTGGACTATTGCTAGCAATACCATAATAGCCTTCGCTATTAATAGTTAATTGAGGGTTTGTGATTGTAATACCTGAGCTTGGTTGTGTAATACCTAAAGATCCTAAAACAATATTACCTAACCATAATTCATTGCCTGTAGCATCTCTAAAATGGTCATCTATTGGTTGCGCGAAAATATTATTAGCAAGCGTAATATTGGTTGTAAGGTTGTTATTAGCTCTATCTAATCTTAGCTCTTCTGAATTTACAAAGGTGTTGAAAGCAATAGTGATTCTGTCTAAACGATCAGCAGCCGAATCACCATCACTATCACTTAAATATATTGTTCTAGAGGTTAAACCACTAAAGTAATTGTTGTAAATAAAATGATCTTTTCCTTCGCGTATTCTTACGCCTCCCATTCCATTAAGAAAAAAGTTACCATAGACTATATTTTCAGATCCATGACGTAATACAAATTCTGAATTTGGATTATTTTCAAAAGTATTATATCTATAAACATTTTGCCTAGCTTTATTAGATACAATCTCACCATCACCATTACACTGCGTAAAATAACAATATTCAACAATAGACCTGCTTATAAATGTTCTTTGCGTGCTAACTCCAATTCTAATAGGTTCTACACCTGCGTCACCAATATCAGCACCATAAGCACTGAAATTTTTAAAAGAACAATGACGAACTTTGTGATATCCTGGATTTGTGTCATCTACCAAAATGGAGAGGATATTCTGGTCAGCATAATTGGCTCTATTTTCAAAATTGCAATATGAAATATCAACATTGAGCGCATTTTCGTCAACAATTAAATATTTATAACATGTATAATTATCTATATTTATATTGTTGATATTAAGGTTATCTGCTTCAATCGTTATTACATTACTGGTGCCAATATTACCACCAATAAATTGAAACCCACTTACTATTAAATTATCTCCAGTGATATTCATTTTTGAGTTTCCATTAAATATAACTTCTCCTGCAATTTGTGCTCTTACCGTTAAATTGTTTTTGGTAATATTCAAGGTGATGTTAGCATAAGTACCAGACTCCCATTCAATAATATCTCCTGAAACTGCACTGTTTTGGGCCGAATTAAATTCTGTTTGCGATGCAACTAAAAAGTTTTCAGCCTTACTTATAAAACAGGAAAATATAATTAACGCGGTTAAGTATAATTTAAGAGGCAGTTTTTTCATATTTATATAAATAGAGGTATTGGTTTTATCTAAAAAAGTGTCTTTTAAAAGCCAGTTACGAGTTGTCTAATAGCTACTAGATTTGATAATAATGGTTCTAAATTATCTAAATGCAACATGTTAGCACCATCACTTTTTGCATTTGCAGGATCAAAATGTGTTTCAATAAATAAACCATCTACATTGTTAACCACACCTGCTCTGGCGATAGTTTCAATCATATCTGGTCGTCCACCTGTAACACCAGCAGTTTGGTTAGGCTGTTGTAAAGAATGCGTCACATCTAAAGCAGTTGGCGCAAATTTTCGCATGGTTGGGATACCTCTAAAATCTACAATCATATCTTGGTAACCAAACATAGTACCACGATCTGTAATCCATGCTTGTTCATTGCCAGCATCTTTTACTTTTTGTACAGCATGTTTCATAGATTCAGGGCTCATAAATTGCCCTTTCTTTAAGTTTACTACTTTTCCGGTTTTGGCAGCTGCAACTACTAAATCTGTCTGACGTACTAAAAATGCAGGTATTTGAAGTACATCTACATATTTGGCAGCCAAAGCAGCATCAGAAACTTCATGAATATCGGTAACCGTTGGTACATCAAAAGTTTCAGAAACTTTTTTAAGAATTTTTAGAGCTTTCTCGTCACCTATGCCTGTAAAGCTATCAATTCTACTTCTATTGGCTTTTTTAAAACTGCCTTTAAAGATGTATGGAATTTCTAGTTTATCAGTAATTTTTATCACTTTTTCAGCAATGCGTAATGCCATGTCTTCGCCTTCTATAGCGCATGGTCCACATAGTAAAAAGAAGTTATTAGAATCTGTATGTTTTAATTTAGGAATAAGTTTTAAATCCATATCAATTTAAAGGCAATAATTAGTGTGCAAATATACTATTTAACTATAACTTTTAATCCTTAATAGCAACAACATTAATGCTGTGGATTATTGGTTAATTGCAAGGTATTCTACATTAACAATTTGGTAGGTGTCTAGTGGAAGAATCCCAGGTTCTATTTCGTATTCTTTATTCATTGAAAGTATACAGCTAGAATTCGCTGAAATCTCATTACAGGGTTCATCAGCATCTGCAGAGAGGTTTCCGGAGTATTCAAAATTTCCGTCGTATATTGTTATTATAGGAAAGCCTGTAACATCAAAACTATTATGATTATTAAGCTGAATCTCATATTGAAGTAATGTGGTGTTATTACCTGTATCTGGTTCATAATTAAAACTTAATATTTCATAAGAAAAATTCTCTAAAACGGGTGCTTCTATTAATTCTGGCTCAGTAGGTTCGGGATAGTCGCAAGGAACTTCTTGTGTTATTTCATTAGAATAACTTTGATTACCTACAAAATAAGTTTGAGGTATGGTTATTGTTTTTGTGCAATCATCTTCTGAAGGGCAACCAAATAGCAACAGAAAAAATGTGAAATAAAAATAAATTTTTAGGTTCTTAAAATTTAGAATTGGTATCAAAGCTTATTAACTTATGGTTAAGTTGTAAATATAGTATTTAAAAAACTTTTTTAATACTATTTCTCACCATCCAAAGCGACATAATAAAATTTCCTACAACTAAAATTCCACCATAGAGTAATAGTTTTTCGAACGTATCTGTCCAGTTTAAAATGTTTAATAAGTTAAAAAAATAAGCTAAAATTAAGTAAGAGGATAAGCAAACAAATACAATTCCTAAGCTAAAATTGAGTTTTTTACTAGGTCTAATTAATTGCCATAAAAATGGAATTGCAAATAACAATATAGGATAAGCCGATATGCCTTCGAGTTTGTTAATAATTGTAAACCAATATACAATTACCGATATAAAATAGAGGTAAGGAATAAACTTTGTGAGTTTGCTAATGTATTGCATCTGTGAATTTTTTAAGGGATCAGATTCTAAGAAAAAAATATTTTTAATAGCCAGATTAGCGATTGGTTTTTTAAAATAAGCTTTACGTTGTTAATCAATTAATTAACGTAATATACAACTTCAAATTAGTAGAAACCGAAATAATAACATATTATTAACGTAAAACGCAGAATAAGACGTACATTTGCACGCTTAAAAATCAGCATCAGTTATGACTAAGATTAAAAACATTGCAATTATTGCACACGTCGATCACGGAAAGACAACATTGGTAGATAAAATTATGCACCACTGTCAGTTATTCCGCGAAAATGAGAAAACAGGAGAGTTAATTCTAGATAACAATGATTTAGAACGAGAACGTGGTATTACTATTACCTCAAAAAACGTTTCTGTAATCTACAAAGACACTAAAATCAATGTTATAGATACACCAGGTCACGCGGATTTTGGTGGTGAAGTAGAGCGTGTATTAAACATGGCAGACGGTGTTTTACTTTTAGTAGATGCTTTTGAAGGGCCAATGCCACAAACACGTTTTGTATTGCAAAAAGCAATTGATTTAGGATTAAAACCATGTGTAGTTGTTAATAAAGTAGATAAGGAAAACTGTACACCAGATGAGGTACACGAAAAAGTGTTTGACTTAATGTTTGAACTAGGTGCAGAAGAATGGCAGTTAGATTTTCCTACAGTTTATGGTTCTGCAAAGAATAACTGGATGAGTGACGACTGGAAAAATGAAACGGAAAATATAGAACCATTATTAGATATGGTTATTGAGCATATACCTGAGCCTAAATTTGAAGAAGGTACAACGCAGATGTTAATTACATCTTTAGATTTCTCTTCGTTTACAGGTCGTATTGCTATTGGTCGTTTAACAAGAGGTAGCTTAAAAGTAAACCAACAAATCTCATTAGTAAAAAGAGATGGTTCTATTGTAAAGAGTAAAATTAAAGAATTGCACACGTTTGAAGGTGTAGGTCGTTTAAAAGTAGACGAAGTACAAACAGGCGATATTTGTGCCATTGTAGGTTTAGAAGGCTTTGAAATTGGAGATACAGTTGCAGATATTGAAAACCCAGAAGCATTAAAAACAATTGCTATAGATGAGCCTACAATGAGTATGTTATTTACAATTAACGATTCGCCTTTCTTTGGTAAAGACGGAAAGTTTGTAACATCTCGCCATATAAAAGACCGTTTAACTAAGGAGTTAGAAAAGAACTTAGCACTTAGAGTTGAAGAAACAGATAGCGCAGATAAGTTTATGGTTTTTGGTCGTGGTGTATTACACTTATCGGTATTAATAGAAACAATGCGTCGCGAAGGTTACGAACTTCAAATTGGACAGCCACAAGTTATCATTAAAGAAATTGATGGTGTAAAATGTGAACCTTTTGAAGAAATGACAATCGATTTACCAGAAAATGTATCTGGTAAAGCCATTGAAATGGTGACAATGCGTAAAGGTGAAATGATTAGTATGGAAGCGAAAGGCGACCGTATGGTTTGTGAATTTATTGTGCCATCTCGTGGTATTATTGGTTTACGTAATCAATTATTAACTGCAACAGCAGGTGAAGCCATTATGGCACACCGTTTTGTAGATTATAAGCCGCTTAAAGGTGGTATTCCAGAACGTCAGAATGGATCTTTAGTATCTATGGAAAACGGACAAGCAATTCCTTATTCTATTGATAAATTACAAGATAGAGGTAAGTTTTTTGTTGATCCAGGTGAAGATATTTACGAAGGTCAGGTAATTGGAGAGAATTCTCGTGGTGATGATATGACGGTCAACGTAACTAAAACTAAAAAATTAAGTAACGTACGTTCTTCTGGTGCAGATGATAAAGCTAAGATTGTACCAGCGATTAAGTTTTCTTTAGAAGAAGCTTTAGAATATATTCAGAAAGATGAGTATGTTGAGGTGACGCCAAACTTCTTGAGATTGCGTAAAATCTATTTAAAAGAAGTAGATCGTAAGCGTAACAAGAATATATAATTACAAATTAATTGATAGATTTATTAAAGAGAAATACTGAAAAGTGTTTCTCTTTTTTATTGTGCTATACAGAAGCATAATTCAACTTTATTCTCAATCAATTTGATTTCATTTGGGCATAATAGAAAATTAGGATTATTTTTGATTAATGTCAGATTCTAAAATCAAAAACAAATTTAAGGTTGTAAGATACAATGCGTCTTATGAAGCCGATTGGAATTCATTTGTTAATGAAGCAAAGAACAGTACTTTTTTGTTTCATAGAGATTTTATGGATTATCACTGTGATAGGTTTACAGATTTTTCAGTTTTAATTTTTAAAGACGAAGAATTATATGCTATACTACCTGCAAATATGGTTAATGAGAAGTTAATTTCTCATCAAGGTTTAACATACGGTAGTTTTGTGTTGCAAGACAGTGCAAAATTATTCTATGCTTTTGAAGCTTTTAAAGCCATGTTAGCTTTTTATGAGTCTAATGGTATACAAGAAATAGAAATAAGGGTTATTCCAACGTTTTATAATAAAATGCCATCAGACGAACTCGATTACTTTCTGTATAAAGCCAATGCACAATTAATTAAAAAAGATGTGTTAATGATTATTGATTACGCTCATAAATTGCGTTTTCAAAAAAACAGAAGGGAAGGTATTAATAAAGCCACAAGAGCAGGATTAAAATTAAAAGTAGATTCTAATTTTTCAGGTTTTTGGAATGATGTACTTATTCCAAATCTTAAAAATAAACACAACGTTTCACCTGTTCATACATTAGAAGAAATAGAATTGTTAGCTTCTCGTTTTCCTGATAATATTAAACAAGTCAATATTTACAAAGACAATAAAGTGGTTGCAGGTACAACTGTGTTTTTAACTGAGACTACAGTGCATCCGCAATATGTTTCTGGTAATGTAGATAAAAATTCTTTTGGAAGTTTAGACTTAGCGTACGATTATGTTATTAATAAAATGTGCAAGGATAAACGTTATTTCGATTTTAATATATCAAGTGAAGATAATGGCAGTAAAATAAACGAAGGTCTTATTTTTTGGAAAGAAAGCTGTGGTGCTCGCAGCCATACTGCAAACACGTACCTTATTGAAACAGCAGCTTATAAGTCGCTTCAAATTGTAAAAGCATGATTTTTAACTTTTATTATACTGAACAATAATAATGCTATTTAATTCTATAGATTTTGCAATTTTTGTACCTATTGTATTTATACTTTATTGGTTTGTTTTTAAGTCTTTAAAATCCCAAAATGTCTTATTAATAATTGCCAGTTACGTGTTTTACGCATGGTGGGATTGGCGTTTCTTAGGGCTAATAATAGTTAGTACTTTAATAGATTTTAGCATTGGTTTAGCAATTGAAAAACAAACCAATTTAAAATCTAAAAAGTCATTTTTGATTTTGAGTATTTTACTCAATCTAAGTATTCTAGGTTTTTTTAAATATTATAATTTCTTTATTGAAAATTTTAATGCTGCTTTTCAGCTATTTGGTAGAGATTTAGACCTCAATTACTTAAATATTATTTTACCTGTAGGTATTAGTTTCTACACGTTTCAAACCATGAGTTATTCTATAGATATTTATAGAAATAAGATAAAACCAACCACCAATCTTGTTGCATTTGCCTCCTTTATTTGTTTCTTTCCTCAGCTGGTCGCTGGTCCTATAGAACGTGCTTCCAGTTTTTTGCCTCAGGTAGAAAAACGACGTGTTTTTAATTATGCAAAAGCTACAGATGGCTTAAAACAAATGCTTTGGGGACTTTTTAAAAAAATGGTCATAGCAGATAATTGTGCGGTTTTTGTAAATGATATTTTTGAAAATTATGCCAATTATTCTGGCAGTACATTATTATTTGGCGCTTTTTTGTTTACCATTCAGATTTATTGTGATTTTTCAGGATACTCAGATATTGCCATTGGTGTGTCTAGATTATTTGGTTTTAATTTAAAGAAGAATTTCGCCTTTCCATATTTCTCTAGAAACATAGCAGAATTTTGGAGACGTTGGCATATCTCTTTAACCACATGGTTTAAGGATTATTTTTATATTCCGATTGGTGGAAGTAGAGGTAGTAAATGGATGCAATTACGAAATACGTTTGCTATATTTTTAGTAATTGGTCTTTGGCATGGTGCGCATTGGAAATTTGTTGTTTATGGTTTTATAAATGCACTACATTTTGTGCCTTATATTATTAAAGGTAAAAACACAAAATACACGTCAGTGATAGCAAATAAGCGTTGGTTACCAAATTCAAAAGAACTGTTTGGAATGTTTCATACCTTTTTGTTTTTAGTATTTGCTAGGATATTTTTTAGAGCTGATTCTTTGACCAGTGCTATAGAGTTTTTGTCTGGTATATTCTCGTTATCAGTGTTTAGTTTTCCAAATTTATCTAATACTACTGATGCTTTAATATTGTTAGTTCTAATTGCATTCTTTTTTATAATTGAATGGATTGGTAGAGCCAAAGACCATGCTTTGGAACATGTTTTTTCGAACTATAAAAAACAATATCGCATTGCATTTTATTATGTTTTAGTGTTTCTTATTTTCTATTTCAATGGTGAAGAGCAACAATTTATCTATTTTCAGTTTTAGGTATGAAAAAATTCATAACATATACCGTATTTTTTATTTGTCCTGTGATAATCATAATGGTTGTTATGGAGTTTGCGCTGCGACAAATACCTAACGATTATAAGTTGAAAAGCGAACAAATAGAATTGAAAAAGGAAGCTATTGAGACACTGATTCTAGGTAGTTCTCATAGTATGTATGGTTTTAATCCAGAATATTTTACTAACGAAGCCTACAATTTATCGCATGTTTCACAATCTATAGATTTAGATTATTTATTGTTGCAGAAATATATAAATGAATTACCTAAACTAAAAACGATTGTAATTCGTTTGTCTTATACCACATTGCATGAACAACTTGGTGAGACTTCGGAAGCGTGGAGGCAAAAGGATTATAATTTGTACTATGATTTAGACATCTCTAATACTCTGAAATTTAATAGTGAAGTACTAAGTATAAAGCTTAAAAATAACATTAAGAGATTAAGGGATTATTATTTAAAGAACGAGAACCCTATTTCGGTAGAAAATTCTGGTTGGGCATTTTTTAATAAAACAAAACTCAATAAATCACTAGATGAATTAGGAGTTATGGTGGCTAAGAAACATACTGCCAAGAATGATAAGTTAGTTGAAGAAAATATTACATATCTAGAGAAAATAGTTAAACTCTGTGGTAAGCAAAATGTTAAAGTGATTATTGTTACCTTGCCTGCCTATAAAAGTTACAGAGCACATTTAAATAAGTCTCAATTAGAAAAGGTGATTTCAACTGGTGTCAAAATGTATAACAACTATAGTAATTGTAGTTATTTAAATTTGATACAAGATGAAAATTTTAATGAAAATGATTTTTACGATGCTGACCATTTAAATACAAATGGTGCAAAAAAGTTAAGTTTGTTTTTGGATGATTTTATAATACAATCTTATAATTGATTAATTTAGAATATGGTTAAATTCTTAGACTTACATAAAATCAATAATAGATTTAGAGATGAATTAGAAGCTTCATTTTCTAAGTCTTTAGAAGATTCTTATTATATTCTAGGTAATAATGTTTCTAATTTTGAAAATGAATTTGCTGAATTTTGTGGTGCAAAATTTTGTATTGGTACTGCAAATGGTTTAGATGCCTTAACTCTTATTTTAAAAGGCTACATTCAGTTAGGGAAACTGAAAAAAGGCGATAAAATTATTGTACCAGCAAATACATTTATTGCCACCATTTTATCGGTTTTACATGCTGATTTAGTTCCTGTTTTGGTTGAGCCAGACCCAAATACTTATAATATTTCAATTGATTCTATAAAAGAAAATTTAAAAGATGCAAAAGCTATAATTATGGTGCATCTTTACGGTCAGTTGTGTGCTATTGAAGGTTTACAAGATATAGCCAAAAAACATAATTTACTTTTAATTGAAGATGCAGCTCAGGCTCATGGTGCTATTTCTGAATATAATGGGTCTAGAGCAGGAAATTTATCTCATGCTGCTGCATTTAGTTTTTATCCGAGTAAAAATTTGGGTGCACTTGGTGATGGAGGCGCTGTAACCACAAATGATGGAGAACTAACTGAGGTTATAAAATTGCTTCGTAATTACGGAAGTATTAAAAAATATACCAATAAAATTATAGGCTTTAATAGCCGTTTAGATGATATGCAAGCAGCATTTCTAAATATCAAACTAAAAGCCTTAGATAACGATAATAATAAACGAAGAGCAATTGCAAAAGCCTACATTAACGGCATTACTAACCCAAAAATTAAACTACCGTTTTATAATGGTTCTCAGAATCATGTGTTCTATGCATTTGCGATAGAAGTAGAGGATAGACAGGGTTTTACTAAGTTTTTAGAATTACATAAAATTGAATGGTTAATACATTATCCTATTCCTCCACATAAGCAGGTGGCATTAGATGCTTTTTCTAGTTTAATTCTGCCTATTACAGAAAAAATTCATAAAAGAATAGTTAGTTTGCCAATGAGTCCCGTAATGACCAAAAATGACGTGCAACGTGTTATTGTAGTTTTAAATCTCTATTAATTGAAGCGATTTTTTAATTATATAAATAAAGAAGTATTGGTGCAATCTGCAGGTTTAAATTCTGCTAATATTGGACTAAAGATTATTTCTGGGATTATTATTTCAAAATTTATAGCGCTTTTTATAGGACCATACGGAATGGCTCTTATAGGTAATTTGAGAAATTTTTTAAGTGTTATTCAATCTTTAGCTATTTCTGGTTTATATAAAGGAGTTGTAAAACATATTAATGAAGTAAAAAATGATGTATTAGAATTAAGTAAAACCTTGTCTACCGTTTTTTATTTTGGTTTTTTCTCGTCTATGTTTTTGGCTATATTATGTTATTATAATGCCGAATTTATTAATGATATATTGTTTTCATCTACTTATAATTACACTTATATTATAGAGACTTTGGCTATAGTATTACCATTCTATTCATTAAATATGTTTGTGTTTTCTATAATGAATGGTTTTTCTAAGCATAAATATTTATTAATAATCAACATTTTAGGCCAAGTTTTAGGTCTTTTAGTGACCTTAGTTTTAATATATCAAGAAAATATTAATGGTGCATTAATGGCAATTGTTATAACACCAGCACTTAGTTTACTCATTACTTTGGTTGGTATTGTTTTTAGACGCAGCTTAATTGGGTCTATAAAAATATCAGAAATAAGTTTATCAATTTTGCAGAACTTAAGTCCATATATGGTAATGGCGTTGGTAAGTGCAATCGCTATTCCTATTGTTATGATTATTATTAGAAATCATCTCATTTCTGAAATAGGTATAAAAGGAGCGGGTTATTGGACAGCAATTACGCGTGTTTCAGATTATTATTTAATGTTTATAAATTCTTTAATGGCATTGTATATTTTACCTCGTTTTGCAGAAATTAACTCTAAAAATGAATTTAAAAAAGAGGTGATTAATTTCTATAAAACAGTAATGCCTGTGTTTTTGGTTTTATTATTTATAATATATATAAGTAGGTCTCTGTTGGTAAAATTGTTGTTTTCTGAAGATTTTCAACCTGTAGAAAGTCTCTTTGGTTTTCAAATTTTGGGTGATATAATGCGTGTTTTAGCAATGGTGATTGTTTATCAGTTTCTAGCAAAAAAGATGTTTGGTCATTTTTTAATTTTAGAAATATTTCTATTTATTATAATGTACTTTTCTAGTATTTATTTTATAGATTCATTTGGACTAAAAGGCGCAGTAATGGGTCATTTCTTTAGCTATTTATTATATTTTGCCATTATATTATTGACTTTTAATAGTTCATTATTCGGAATTCTGAATGATGATGGATTAGACGAAACTTATAATTAGAACCGTGAAACTTCCTAAATTTATTAGTAGTAATACTGTGCTTAAGATAACTTCTCTTAATGCAGTAGTTATTTCTATTAGGTTAGTTGTTTCAGTTTTTATACAGCGATTATTGGCTGTAACCGTTGGAGAAGCTGGTATCGCAAATATTGGGCAGATAAGAAACTTGCTGGCTATGCTTACAACGACATCTACTTTGGGTGTTTTTTCTGGAGTTGTAAAATATGTTGCGCAATTTAAAGAAGAGCAACCAGAACTTTCTAAATTATTTTCTACAGTTACACTTTTTGTGATTATTGGTTCAATAGTATCTGCTGCAATCTTATTTTTTGGAGCTTCTTATTTTTCGGATAGTGTATTCTATTCTCAAAACTATATTTATGTATTTCAATTGTTGGCTGTCATAGTTCCTTTTATAGCTGTAAATAGAGTGATAAATGGTGTTGTTAGTGGTTTGTCTGATTATAAAAGATATGCTAAAATAGAATTAATAAGTTACCTTCTAGGAGCTGTTGCCTTATTAATAGGTTTGTATACTAAAGATTTAAAAGGTGTAATAATTGCTATTGCATTAGCACCCGTAATTCAGTTACTGGTTTTGGGTTTTGTATTTGGGAAAACTCTAAATAGGTATGTTAATTTTAAATCTATTAAGCTCAATTTTAATTACCGAAATAAATTATTGGCATTTACATTAATGTCATTTATCTCATCTTTTTTAATCAATTATATAGAGTTAGACATTAGATCTCTAGTTACTGAAGAAATAAATATAAATGAAGCTGGTTATTGGACAGCCATGAGCTTTATATCTAAAAATTATATGGTGTTTGCTACAGGTTTATTTACGTTATATGTATTACCAAAATTTGCAAATATTAAAAGTAAGTCTGAGTTTAAACATGAAGTTTTAAATATCTACAAAACCATTTTGCCGGTTTTTGCTTTAGGTATGTTATTGGTATATCTTTTAAGAAATCTAATAATTCAGTTTGTGTATCCTGATTTTACAGGAATGGAACCTCTGTTTAAATGGCAGCTTTTAGGGGACTTAGTGCGTTTAGCGTCGGTTGTATTAGCGCATCAATTTTTAGCCAAACGATTGGTAAAAAGTTTTGTAATTACAGAACTAATTTCAATAGGCTTGTTTTTTGGACTCACTAAACTATTTATTCCGTATTACGGAACAGAAGGTGTTGTGATGGCTCATTTTGTGAGATATATAATTTATTTTCTAGTGGTAATAATGGTTATTAAAAACTATTATAACAAAACAGATTTAGAACTACAATAATCATAGCTTAATTCTCTCTATTCTCTTATTTTCGCTTGCCATTTCTCTAAGTAGTTTTGGGCACATTTAATATGATCATGTTCTGCCTCAACAAATTGTCTGGCATTTTTTGAAATTTCAATTATTTTTTCAGGATTAAGAATTAACCATTCTAATTTTTTTGCAATGGCTTCAGCATCTGGTAAAGCATTTATGGCAATGGCGTCTTCTGTGAGACTATAATACTCTAACCATTCTTTTTCTGCACCAGTAAACACAACTTTGCCTTTAGCCATAGCCTCGAGAGCATTATAACCTTGGTCATAGGCATAAACTTGGTCTAGTAAAATGTGAGCTTTATCAAAACTTTTAATGTAGTCTTTGTATGGTAAATCTTTGGTAATTAAAATCTCTACTTTATTTGGGAATTTTTCTGCAATAAGCTTTAATGCCTCATCAAAAATATCGTTCCCTTTTTTTATATAATTGAGTGTGTTAATTCCATGGAATATGACAATCTTATCATTAATAATAGGTGTTTTATAGTCTAGTTGACTTAAATCAATGGCATGCGGAATCATACCCAAATATTTTTGATACCCAATTAAAGGAATATGATAATCTAAATCATTAGAAATGACGCCTTTTATGGTTTTAAAAATGTGTTGATGTAAATTCTTATGTTCATCAGTTAAATAACTGAGCGCAGGAGAGAAATCGCGTTTGGTACCTTTGTTTTCAAAGTAAGGTGTTAAAATTGAGTATCTAAATTTTTTGTCAAAAGCATAACTAACACTAGGATAATCTAAACCTGCTGATAATAAAAACACATTTTTGTTCCAATCGGTTAGCCAATTAAAAATCTCTAATTGGTCTTTTCTGTCAAAATCAAATAGAGCTTCATTTATAAATTGAACAACATCGTAATTAGAAAGTAATTCTTTTTTAGATTTTATTTGTCGTTTAATGGCAAGAGCTGAAATGTCAATTCCTGTAAACCTTTTTATAATACTTCTTATTTTTTTTAATAAGTATGGTCTATAAGGGTCTTTAATTTCAACATCAACATCAACTTTTTTAAAACCATCTCTATTACTCACTAAAATGGCGTCGTGACCTAAGTGATATAGGCCATTTTTAATATTCCATTGCGCTCTATTATATTCACCAAAGAGTAAAACTTTCATTTATTGAGGTTTCATTTAATATCTTTATACTTTATTTAAACGTCATGCAAAGTAATCATAAAAAAAGAATCTGTATTGTGTCTCGATCACTAAGTGAAGGAGGAGCAGATAGAGTGGCTGCAATGCAGTCTGTTTTTTTATCAGATTTAGGCTATGATGTTTATATTGTTACTATTCTTAATAGTGTAAAGTACCCTTTTAAAGGTGAGTTATTTAATCTAGGAAAAATTAAAGAACAGAACGATACACTGTTTGGTCGTTTTAATCGGTTTCTTTTATTTAAGAAGTTTTTAAGGTCCAATAATATTGATGTGGTAATTGATCATCGTGTGCGCTGTAAACCATTTTCTGAGTATATAATTTCTGGTTTTGTTTATTCTGAGTCAACTATTTATATGGTGCATAATTTTACGGTAGACCGTTATTTTCCTCCATTAAAACTTTTAACCAATTTCTTCTATAAAAAGGCAAAATCCATAGTATCGGTTTCTAAAAATATTGAAGAAAAAGTAAGAGAAACTTATAAGTTCAAAAATTTAAAAACGATTTACAACCCAATAGATTTTGATTACATTAATAGATTAAAAGAACAAAAAATAGAAATGTCGTCTCCTTATGTTTTTTGGTATGGACGATTTGAAGAAAATCAAAAAAACCTGTCACTTTTAATAGATGCATATTCTAAATCACAACTTCCTAATCGTAATGTAAAGTTATTACTTATGGGAAATGGTAAGGACAAAAGTATAATAGTTAATAGAATTATTAATTTAGGTTTAAGTGAAAATGTAGAGGTATTACCTTTTTCTGAAAATCCATTTTGCTTCATAACTTCTTCAAAATTTACCATTTTGTCTAGTAATTATGAAGGTTTTCCTATGACCGTTTTAGAATCATTAGCGTGTGGTATTCCGGTGGTTAGTGTAGAATATAAAAACTTTGAAGATGGTGTTATAAAGCATGAATATAATGGCTTAATGGTAGAAAATCATAACCCTGAAGCTCTGGCAAAAGCCTTAAATCGTTTTATTAACGACGAAAAATTATATCTTCGCTGTAAAACAAACGCTAAAAAGAGTGTAGCATCTTTTTCCGTAGAAAATATATCTAAACAATGGCAAACTTTAATAGATAATTAATGGGTACAACAATTAACGATGTTACAATTTTAGAAATTCCAAGAGTTCATGATGAGCGTGGCTTATTGGCCGTAATAGAAAAAGAAACCATTCCTTTTAAAATAGAACGTGTTTATTATTTATATGATGTGCCATCAGATGCTTTTAGAGGAGGACATGCTCACAAAGAACTCTATCAGCTAATTATACCGCTTTCGGGCAGTTTTAATGTATTATTAAAAGATGGAAAGGAAAGTAAAACGATAAATCTAAACAAGCCACATAAAGGCTTATTAATTGTGCCTGGTATTTGGCGAGAAATTGATAATTTCTCTTCAGGTTGTGTGTGTTTGGTATTAGCATCTTCTGTATACAATGAAGATGATTATATTAGAAACTTTAGTGACTTTTTAGCCTTTAAAAAGACTTAGGTAGATTTTGTTTTTTATAATATAAGGCCTTATTTTGTTTAGAGCTTTTAAAACAAAAGAAGGCGTTTTTAGTAACGTTTTTTGTTTAAAATTTAGATGATTAAAATCTATTGTTTTTAATGTGTCCTTATATATTTTAGTTTCACCATTAATTTTAGTTCTTAAAGCTAATCCATAACGTTTAAGGTCTAAGTAATGTTTTAAATCTTCATTTTTTAATTCAGCCGTCTTAAAAGAATTAAATATTCTGTACCGTACATCATTAAACTCTGATTTAGATAAACTATTTGTAATTCCTTTATTGTAAATCATAGTTACCTTAGGATTAAAAATAATAGTTTCTTTAAGAGCAATTCTAATCCATAAATCTAAATCTTGTCCTGTTTTATATTCAACGTTGAACATTTCATAAGAAAAAAAATTTTCTCTAGATATAGCTGCGGCAGACGTCCAAATGATATTATCTTTTAAACTAGCCTTAAAATAGTTTTCTAAAAGAACAGGTTGATCAATGGTATTAATATTCAGGTTTGCGTTGGTAATATAATTAGAACTATATTTTATCTCATAATTATTTCCATAGAGGCCAGCATTTGGAAATAGGGAAATACTTTCTTTTAAACTTTGTAAATGATTTGTTTTCCAGTTATCATCTGCGTCTAAAAATGCTAAATATTTTCCAGAGGATTTCTTTGCAGCAAAGTTTCTAGCAGCTGCTACACCTGAATTTGTTTGATGAAACAACTTTATTTTATCTGAAGAGAATGATTCTACAATTGAAACACTTTGGTCAGTAGAGCCATCATTAACAATAACAATTTCGTAATCTAAAAAATCTTGAAGCAGTACACTTTTTAAACAATCAGAAATGTAAACTTCCTTATTATAAAGCGGTATAATAACAGAAAAAAAAGGCATATTATAAATTCTGTATTAAGTGATTAGCAATTGTTTTTGAAGATTTTAAAGTCCTGTCTGTAATTGCACCTTGTAGTAAAACACTATTAAACAAAGCATCTTTAAAGGTATCAATTTTAGATTTGTTAGGTATATAATCAACAGCCTTTTCTAAGATTTGAGAAAGTTCTGACTTATTTTCAAGTTTAAGACAAATAGTGTTGTTGTCATAAAAAGCATTACCTAAAACCACAACGGTTTTATAGTTTAGTATAGCTTCTACACCAACAGTAGAGTTATTTACAATGACAATTTTAGCTGTTTTTAAGGCTGAATTTAAAGATGTAGTATTATCAATTAAAATATGGTTTGTGTTTATAAATTTATATAGTTCGTTGTCATATTTATTAACATAAAGCGGATGTTCTCTAACTATTAATTTTACACTTTTTGGTAAATTGTCATAAACACTCTTTACAATTTCATTATGAGATTTAAAATGAGGACTATGATAAATCATATTAACATCTAATGGAACCTGAAGCACTAGTAAGGCAATAGGTTGCGAAGTGTTTTCAAAAGCTATTGCAGAATTTTTATTCCTTTTAGTTAAGCGTTGTACAACATCTGTAAACTTTATGTCTGGAGGACAAATAGTAGTTTTTTCAAATAAGATGGAAAACAGAACATCCATTCCACGATAAAAAGGAGAACGATTGTATTTTTTAGCAAAACTATTTAAAGGCTTATCATTATATTTTTTAGCATTATTTTGCACTTTAAGAGCACTCTTGTTTCGTATACTCAAGTTAGCATTTGCACCTTCATCATCAAAAAAAGTTGTGTTAACTGGTCCTTGTTCTATATAATAAACTTTGATGTTATGTTTTTTGGCTACGGCAACTGCAATTTCTACACAAAGTCTAGAATCGCCAAGGGTTAATAAATAATCGGGTTTTTCTATTGTAAATCTTTTTTCAAAAATATCTATGTATGCGAGGGCTTGAAGTTTTAGTGCTGTTTTTGAAATTTTAGAGTTTAGTGCTTTATGAAATTGAATACAATTTAGATATGAAATCTCTTTGAATAACTCAGAAGAGTTAATTATTCTTTTATAGGTCTTTTGTTTTTTCTGTACTAAAAACCAGGCTTTTAAGGTAATCCAACTACTAAACTTTAATCGGAATAACGTGTACAAAAAACCACTTATATGAATACTGTAAATTTTAAAATGAATTGAAGTTTTTGAATTAATTTTAAGATGCTTCTCTATATCTAGAAAGAATCTCGAAAATTTATCAAAATACCCAATGCATATTACAGTCATGTTTTAATATATAAATTTAGCTTCAATCAATGGTGAAATTAATTTGAAATGCTAACCAACCAACAACTAATTATCCTTTTCGCTGCACCACCTCAAAAACCTTATTCTCATCGCATTTTAAAGTTTTGCTTGGATATTTTAAAAGCAAAGCATAATCGTGTGTGGCCATTAAAATTGTATTGCCATTTTTATTAATGTCTTGCAATACTTCCATAACTTCTATACTTGTTTGTGGATCTAAGTTACCTGTAGGTTCATCAGCTAAGATAAGTTCAGGGTCATTTAATAAAGCTCTTGCAATAGCTATACGTTGTTGCTCTCCACCAGAAAGTTCATGAGGATATTTAAACCCTTTAGTTTTCATGGCAACTTTATCTAAAACGGTGTCAATTCGGTCTTGAATTTTATTTTTCTCTTTCCAGCCTGTAGCTTTTAAAACAAATTCAAGATTACCAATAATGGTTCGGTCTGGTAGTAATTTAAAATCTTGAAAAACAATACCCAACTTTCGTCTTAGAAAAGGAATGTCTTTCTCTTTCATGGTTTTAAGATTAAAATCTACTACAGAACCTTCGCCTTCAGTTAATTCTAAATCACCATAAAGGGTTTTCATAAAACTACTTTTACCGCTACCTGTTTTACCAATAAGATAAACAAAATCACCTTTTTGCATTTCAAAATTAACCTTAGAAAGGACTACACTTCCGCCTTGGTAAATTGTGGCATCTTTTAGTTCTAAAACCGTTTCAGACATAGTATTGATATAATTATTTGGTAACTGTAAATGTATTGCTTAAAATCTCAAATGCCAAAAGCTACAAGTTAATTTGTAAACGAAATTCTAATTACGTTAGTATTTTAGAACGTAAAACGGCCAACTATTAGTAACCAATCAAATATTAATAACTCGGTTTATAATTATAAGCAAATTCTGTCGTTATAGATTTGGTATATAATTATATTTGAACTTAAATTAAATCATCAATTAAACACATAACTAATGATGTTACTTAAAAGACAGTTAATCATCGTTTTTATAGTTTTTACTTCGTTTGGTATGGCACAAAAATCTGCCGTTTATACTAGCGATTTACAAGACTACCAAAAAGCATTAACTTTATATAATAATAAACAATACAAAGCTGCGCAGTCCTTGTTCGATGCTATTAAGGACAATACTTCAGATGTTACAATTCAGTCAGATTGTGCCTATTATATTGCAAATTGTGCTGTGCGTTTAAATCAGAATAATGCAGACGATTTAATAACCGATTTTGTAGATGAATATCCTACAAGTACTAAAAGAAATACAGCATTTTTAGATGTTGCGGATTATTACTTTAATAATGGCAAATATGCTTATGCACGCAAGTGGTACGAGCGTGTGGATGAAAGAAGTATTGCACGTTCAGAAAAAGAAAGTTTTAACTTTAATTATGGGTATTCCTTATATTCTACAAAAGACGAGAAGAAGGCAACCAAGTATTTAAATAGAGTTGTAAACTCTAAAGAATATGGTTCTCAGGCTAAGTATTACATAGGTTTTTTAGCATACCAAGGTGATGATTATGATACAGCTAACGAGTATTTTGACCAAGTTAGCGACAACGAAAAGTACAAAGAGAAGTTATCTTACTACCAAGCTGATTTAAATTTTAAACTAGGAAAGTTTGAAAAAGCCATAGAATTAGCTTCAGAACAATTGCCAAAAAGTAACGCAGCTGAAAAGTCTGAGTTGTCTAAAATTATTGGTGAAAGCTATTTTAATTTAGAGCAATATGCAGAAGCAATTCCTTATTTAAAAGACTATAAAGGTAAAAACCGAAAATGGAGTAACACAGATTATTACCAATTAGGTTATGCGTATTACAAACAAAATGATTTTGAAAGTGCTATTTCAGAATTCAATAAAATTATAGGTGGTGACAATTCCGTAGCACAAAATGCCTATTACCATTTAGGAGAAAGTTATATCAATTTAGATAAAAAACAAGAGGCTTTAAACGCCTTTAGAAATGCGTCTCAAATGGATTATGATTTAAAAATCCAAGAAGATGCATGGTTAAACTACGCTAAGATTAGTTACGAGATTGGTAATCCATACCAATCCGTTCCTCAGGTTTTAACCGGTTATTTAGATCAATATCCAGATTCTGGTTTTAAAGAAGAAATTGAAACACTTTTAATAGATTCTTACATCACATCAAAAAATTACGAGGAAGCATTAATACTTTTAAAAGGGAAAAACAGTTTTGAAAATAAAGAAGCTTACCAAAAAGTAGCCTTTTTTAGAGCAGTAGAATTATACAACGAAAATAAATATAACGAAGCTTTAGACTTGTTTAATGGTTCATTAAAGGAGTCAATTGACCCAATTTTTGTAGCCAAAGCAACGTTTTGGAATGCCGAAACAGAATATAACTTAAACAATTATAATGACGCTTTAACCGGCTTTAAACAATTTGCAGGTTTAAGTGAAGCTTCAGGTTTAGAAGAAAATAAGAATCTTAATTACAATTTAGCTTACACTTATTTTAAGTTGAAAGAATATAGTAATGCTTCCACTTATTTTGAAAAATTTATTCAATCTAATTCTTCAGATTTATTGCGAAAAAACGATGCTTATTTAAGATTAGCAGATGGTTATTTTGTGTCTAGCCAATATCAAAACGCTATAGATTCCTATAAGAAAGCGATTAAACTTAATAAAATTGAAACAGATTATGCTGCTTTTCAAATAGCCATGAGTGAAGGCTATTTAGGAAAAGGGGCTGCTAAAATTTCAGCTTTAAAATCGTTTATAAATGATTACCCTAAATCGGCTTTAAGAGATGATGCTATGTATGAGTTGGCTAATTCTTATGTAAAAGCTAACGACACAGACAAAGCAATGCAAATGTATGATAGGTTGAATACTGAATACAGTAAAAGTGCATTTACATCTAAGTCTTTACTGCGTCAAGGTTTAGTGTATTATAATGGAAATGATAATGAACGAGCGCTGAGTAAATTTAAAAAAGTAGCAACCGATTTTCCTGGTTCTGGTGAAGCTGTTCAGGCTGTTTCAACTGTAAGATTAATATATATCGATCTTGGTCGTGTAGATGAATATGCTAATTGGGTTAGAACTTTAGATTATGTTGAAGTTTCAGATATTGATTTAGATAATACAACCTATTTAGCAGCAGAGAAACCTTATTTAGATAATGAAACAGATAAAGCAATCCGTCAGTTTAACAAATATTTAAATGAGTTTCCTAACGGTATTCACAGTTTAAAAGCACACTTTTATGTCGCACAACTATATTATAAAAAAGATTTATTAGAAAACGCACAACCACATTATAAAGCGGTTGTTGAAGCTTCAAAATCTGAATATACAGAACAAGCCACTGTAAAACTGTGCGAAATTTATTTAAGTAATTCTAACTGGAATAAAGCTATACCAGTTTTAAAAGATTTAGAATTAGAAGCAGATTACCCTCAGAATGTAATCTACGCACAATCTAATTTAATGAATGCTTACTACCAAACGGAAGACTTTGCAAAAGCAGAAAATTATGCCGAAAAAGTATTAAGCCATTCAAACCTAGATAACAAAGTAACCAGTGATGCTAAATTAATCATTGCACGTTCGGCTATAAAAACAGGAAACGAAACTAAAGCCAAAACAGCTTATGCAGAAATTGAAAAAATAGCCACAGGAAGCGTGGCAGCCGAAGCATTATTCTATAATGGTTATTTTAAAAATAAGGCAGGTGATTATGAAGCATCTAATACAGTGATTCAGAAATTAGCTAAAGATTATGGGAGTTATAAATTGTTTAGTGCCAAAGGTTTGGTGGTTATGGCTAAAAACTTTTATGCTTTAGGTGATGCCTTCCAAGCGACATACATATTAGAAAGTGTGATAAGTAACTTCCCTGATTTTACAGAAGTTGTAAATGAAGCACAACAAGAACTGAATAAAATAAAAGCGGAAGAAGCAAAAACAAATTCATCAATTGAAACTGAAGACTAAAACAATCCCTTTGAAAAAGGAATCTCTTAGTTGAAGCAAATTCAAATCAAAACATATAAAATGAAAATCAAGTTTTTAATTTTTATACTAACCATATCAAGCAGTCTTTCTTTTGTCGTAGCACAAGAAAAAGACACCATTGCAGACCAAACGGTTAATGTTATAAAACCATATAAGCCAACAATTTCTGATGCCTTTAAGATTAAGGATAATCCAAAATTGAATGACTCCAACGCAGTGAAGAAAAAGGAAATAAAATATAATATTTTCTCAATTCCTGTGGCTTCTACATTTACACCAGCAAAAGGAAAAGCTGCAACTGTAGATAAAGTTAAGGCTGTAAAATTATATGATAATTATGCGTCTTTAGGTTTTGGAACGTACACTACTATTTTAGGTGAAGTGTATCTTAACCATGAGTTAAGCAGAGACGAGAATGTTGGTGGTTATTTTAGTCATCATTCTTCACAAGGTGGAATAGACGAATTATTGCTAGATGATAATTTCTCAAAAACAAAATTAAACGCATATTACTCTAAAAGTTTAAGAGATTTTTCTTGGAAAGTAGATGGAGGCATAGATATGCAAACTTATAATTGGTATGGCTTACCTCAAGATTATTTTGGTGAAGCAGAAGCCAATGTTATTAATCCAAAACATAATTTCACTAGTTTTAATATTGGCGGAAAAATTGATTTTAACGATGCTATTGTAAACGATGCTAGTATTCGTTTTAGACGCTTTGGAGATGACAGAAATTCTGGTGAAAACATTTTTAGTGCAAATACAAATTTTGAAGTAGCCATAAGAGATGCAGATATTGATGCAGAAGTATTTTTAGAAGGCATAGCAGGAAGTTTTGATGCAGATTATAATGGAATAGCAGAAGTGAATTATGGAAACTTTATGTTTGGTGTAGCGCCTTCTTACCAATTGATTAGAGATGATTTAACACTTAATTTGGGTGTGAGATTAACTTATCTTAACGATACGGAATTGAGTAAAAGTAAATTTTACTTCCATCCTAATGTAGATGCATCTTATCGTTTAGTAGACGAGCTTTTAATAGCTTTTGGTGGTTTAACAGGTGAAGTAATTCAGAATTCATATTACCAATTTGCAAATGAAAATCCATTTGTGTCGCCAACCCTTGCTATTGTGCCAACCAATCAACAGTTTAGAGCTTTTGTTGGTGTTAAAGGTAAATTAACCAATAATGTGAGTTATAACGTTAGAGGAAATTACGGTTCAGAAAAAGATAAGGCTTTATATAAATCTAATACAGCTGTGGCAACACCTACTGAAGATTACCAATACGGAAACTCTTTTGGAGTAGTTTATGACAATGTTACTACATTCTCTGTTTCAGGTGAGTTAAATGTAGATGTCAATAGAAATTTTTCTTTGGGAATTAAAGGCGAGTACTTTGCTTATGATATGAAAGACCAAGCACAAGCCTGGAACTTACCAGATTTAGAAGCATCCATATTTGTAGATTATCAAATATCCGAACAATGGTTTGCAGGCGCCAGTGGTTATTTTGTAGGCGAACGTAAAGATGAAAGAATCGTAGAAATTCTCTTTGATACTGCAGAAGTTACACGAGTTGGTTTAGATAGCTATTTTGACCTCAATGCACATGTTGGTTATAAATTAAATGACCAATTATCGTTTTTTGCAAAAGCAAATAACATATTTAATCAAGATTATGACCGTTGGTTAAATTTCCCAGTGCAAGGCATTCAATTTTTAGCAGGTGCTACATATCAGTTCGATTTTTAAATAGAACAGGTATTGCCAACTTAATTAGGTAACCTCTTTCTTTGTTATATAAAAGCGTTCCAAATCCGGAACGCTTTTCTTATTTTTACAATGCTTATAAACCAACCACTATGAAGAAATTATTATCCATTCTAACATTGTTTACAATCTTCGCATGTCAAAAAGATAAACAACAAGCAGATTTAATAGTTACAAACGCTAACATTTATACGGTAGATAATGACTTTAGTAAGGCTGAATCCTTTGCTGTAAAAAATGGTAAAATAATTGCTGTCGGTTCAACTTCAGAAATTGAAGGAAAATATAAAGCAATAGATACACTTAATGCCAACGGCAAAACTCTTTTGCCAGGTTTTATTGATGCACACTGCCACTTTTTAGGACTAGGTCTAGACCAACTAGATGTTGATTTGGTTGGAACAGAAAGTTTTGAAGATGTAATTAAACGTGTACTAGATTTTCAAAATAAAAAACAACAAAACTATATTGTAGGAAGAGGCTGGGATCAAAATGATTGGGAAGATAAAGCGTTTCCGAATAAAAAATTGTTAGATAAATTATTTCCTAAAATACCTGTGGCATTAACACGTATAGATGGTCACGCTACTTTATGCAATCAGGCCGCCTTAGATCTCGGTAATATTACAATTAATAGTAAAGTTGAAGGAGGAGAAGTAGTGATTGAAAATGGTGAATTAACAGGAGTTTTAGTTGATAAAGCTGTAGATATGGTGTGGAGTAATTGGCCAACAGAATATACAAGGGAAGATTTTGTAGAAGCGCTACTGGTTGCTCAAGACATGTGCTTTGATTTGGGCTTAACAACTGTTGACGATGCTGGTCTAGAACAGTATGCTATAGAACTCATTGATAGTTTGCAAAACACTGGAGATTTAAAAATGCGAGTTTATGCTATGGTATCAGCTTCGCAAGATAATTTAGATTACTTTTTAAGTAAAGGGACGATAAAAACAGATCGACTAAATGTGCGTTCATTTAAGTTTTATGCAGATGGAGCATTAGGATCTAGAGGAGCAATGCTAAGAGAACCTTATTCAGATAAACCAGGTCATTTAGGTTTAATGGTTACGGATTTAGAAACACTGAATAAGTCTGCTGAACGAATTGCAAACTCGGAGTATCAAATGAACACACATGCCATTGGAGATTCTGCAAACAGAGCGGTTTTAGAAACATATAATAAGGTTTTAAAAGGAAAAAAGGACAGACGTTGGCGTGTAGAGCATGCACAAATAGTATCTGAGGATGATTTTGAATTATATAAAAATGTAATGCCATCAATTCAACCAACACATGCTACAAGCGATATGTATTGGGCAGAAGATAGAGTAGGAGAAGAACGAATAAAAGGTGCTTATGCTTATAAACAATTATTAGAAGCTTATGGAAAAGTAGCCTTAGGAACCGATTTTCCTGTAGAACGTGTTAGTCCGTTTTTAACGTTTTATGCGGCTGTTGCCAGGCAAGATTTAGAACACTATCCAGAAGGTGGTTTTCAAATGGAAAATGCTTTAACTAGAGAAGAAGCTTTAAAAGGAATGACTATTTGGGCAGCTTATTCAAATTTTGAAGAAAACGAAAAAGGAAGTATTGAAGTTGGTAAATTTGCAGATTTTATCATCTTAGATAAAGATATTATGACGGTTGAAGCTAATGAGATTCCTGATATTAAGGTGTTGAAGACCGTTGTTGGTGGTGAAGTGCAGTAGTATGGATTAGTTAAAAAAGTTTCAAAGTTTCGAAGTTTCAGAGTTACAGAGTAGCATTGTTCCTAAGAAGCATAGATTTTTTTAATGAAATTTTAAATCGAATCACTCATTCAACTTTGCGGCTTAGCGTCTTTGCGAGCATTAATCTTCCATAGAAGCAAATTAATACAAGCGCGCCAAATAATCAAAATGTTCGCCATCCATAACCTTCTCACATTTTAAGCCAACAGTTAAGCATGCTGTTTTTAAAGTTTCAAAGTCGAGATATAACCATTTCATTGCAGCTTCTTTTTCGCCTTTATAAGATAAATAATAATTGAGTTCTCCAGGATAACCTTGGTTTAAATCTAACCATTGTCCACCATCTTCATCTTCGTACATATAAGAAATGTCAGAAGAATCAATAAGAATTTGTCCATTGGGTTTTAATAAGGATTTTAAATGCTTCAAGTTTTGAGAGACAAGAGACAATTCTTGAAAAATTCCTGTGCCATTCATTAATAATAAAATAGTGTCAAACCTTTCAGTCTCTTCTAAAAGCGGTTTTAATTCAGCACTAAAAACACCTCTTTTTTTAGCGACTTCAATTGCACCTTTAGAACTATCAATAGCTTTTACGTTTAGTCCTTTGTTTTGCAACCATAAAGAATGACTTCCAGAGCCGCAACCAACATCTAAAACTTGACCTTTAGATAATTGCAAAGCCTTTTGCTCTAGTTTAGGCATTTCAGAATAGGGTCTAAATAAATATGGTATAGGTAAAACATCGTCATCAGAAATGTTTGTGGATGTAATTATATCTTCAGAATAATTTCCGTTTTGGTAATCTAATAATGCTTTTCCAAAAATATCTTTTTTCATAATTTCTGTCAGTTCTAGTGATTTTGATTTTTCTCGAAATTGTATCGAGAACTTTACTTAAATTTGTGTTATGCAAGACCAAATCAATAACCTTCCAAAGCTCGCCAAAGATAAGCATAAGGAGAATAAAACCTTTTTTACCAAGCTAAAAAAGAAACCACCAAAACAGCTCGATTATTTAATGCAAGAGTTGCACGAAGATGAATTTGAGCGTACTGATTGTTTAGAATGTGCTAATTGCTGTAAAACAACTGGTCCTTTGTTTACAGATAAAGATATTCAGCGTATTTCTAAGTCTTTTAAGATGAAAGAGCAACAGTTTATTGAAACATATTTGCGCTTAGATGAAGAGAACGATTATGTATTACAATCTGTGCCATGCACATTTTTGGGAGCTGATAATTACTGTTCTATTTACGATGTAAGACCAAAGGCATGTAGAGAATTTCCGCATACAGATAGAAAAAAGTTTCAACAGATTTCTAATTTAACATTGAAGAATGTTGCCATTTGTCCGGCTGCTTTTAATATCGTTGAAGAAATGAAAAAACGGATTCAATTTTAATATTGAAGATTTCGGAATAATTTTTGATAATAAATCTTAAAAAATAAAATATGAGAAACCTTATTATAAAAACAATCTTTATTCTATTTACAACTTATGGTTTGTCTGCACAAGCATGGATGACTAATTTAGAAATAGCTCAAAGTTTAGCTTCTGTTGAGAACAAAATGATTTTAATGGTTTGGGAAGAAACTACAAAATTTCAATACCCAGTTTTTGTAAATGATGATAAAGGAAATGTTGTTTTTATAAATAATTTGTTTCAAGATGAAGAAATAAGTCCAATTATTTGGAAAAACTTTATTCCAGTTATTGTAAGCGAGTATCAATATGCAGATTTATATGAGAAAATAAAAGGTAAAAGAAGTCAGCGATATATAGATAAGTTTAATGACGATACTATTAAAATATTAGATGTTAATGGTAATATTTTAAATGTAAATGACACATCTGAAGATTTAGAAAATATTACAGTAATGATACAGAAGTATGCTCTTAATACAGAATATATAGCTATAGAGTTAAATGGTTACCGTCAAAAAAAAGATTTTTTTACAGCTTATTATTTAGCTTCGAAATACCTGGATTTTTCAATGTATATGAAAGATAACGTTAGAGATGATATCATAAGGTTATCAAATATTTATTTGAATGAAGCTTATTCATTTTTAAATTCCGAAAAGAAAGAAGATCAATTAGTTTTAAAGCAACGAGTAGAACTCTTGGGTATTCAGCAAAGTTTAGTTGCCAAGCGTCCAAAAAAGGTATTGAGACAGTTAAAGCGTATGGATGCCGAAAAAGTTGAATCTAGCAATCAGTCCTTTGTTGCTTTTTTATACTATACAGCTTATAAGATTTTAAAAGACGAAACTAATGCTGCAGTATGGGAATCTAAGATTTCTTCTGTAAATTTGAAGAAAGCGCAAATGATTATCAACTTAAATAAAACCTGATTGGAAAGCATCATAAACTATTTCGAAACTATTCCATCTCTGCATCGAAGTCTTATTCTAGTAGGCGGACTTACTTTTTTTTGGTTTCTAGAAAGTGGTGTACCGCTATTTAAATTTAAATATATAAAGTGGAAACATGCACTACCTAATTTGTTCTTTACGTTTACAACCATTATTATAAATTTTGCATTAGCATTTTTGCTTATAGGCGTTGCAGATTGGGTTAAAGCAAACAATTTTGGTATTATAAATTGGTTGCCAGAAATGCCATTATGGTTATATGCTTTTATTGGCGTTTTGTTTTTAGATTTTTTTGGTGCCTATTTAGCGCATTATGTAGAGCACAAAGTAAAACCGTTATGGATGGTTCATTTAGTGCATCATACGGATCATAAAGTAGATACTACAACCGCCAATAGGCATCATCCCATAGAAAGTTTAATAAGATTTGGTTTTACGTTATTAGGTGTTTTTGTTGTTGGCACACCAATAGCCTTGGTAATGTTGTACCAAGCTATGTCTTTAATATTTACACAATTTACACATGCTAATATAAGATTACCAAAAGGTTTAGATAAAGCACTAAGTTATTTTATTATTTCACCAGATATGCACAAAACGCACCATCATTATAGGTTACCTTATACAGATTCTAACTATGGTAATATTTTTAGTATTTGGGATCGCATCTTTGGAACTTATATGTATTTAGATCGCGAAAAATTGGTGTATGGTGTAGATGTGTTTCCAGATGAAGTAAAAAATAGTGACATAAAACATTTGCTTAAACAACCTTTCTTGCCATATGAAAAAGCAACACTTTCTACCAATCTTGAAGATTAGCGTATTATCATTTTTTATACTATTAGTTATGAGTTGTAATACTGAAATTATACAAATTGATATACAAGGTCATAGAGGTTGTAGAGGTTTAATGCCTGAAAATTCCCTGCCGGCTTTTGAAAAAGCGATTGAATTGGGTGTTACAACGTTAGAATTAGATATTGCTATTTCAAAAGACAATAAGGTTGTTGTAACTCATGAGCCTTATATGAATCCCTTAATTTGTCTAGATGCTACAGGTGAAGTTATTCCGGATGCTTTAGAAACACATTATAATTTATACAAAATGGATTATAATGAAATTAAACAATTTGATTGTGGTTCAAAATTTCATCCTAGATTTCCAAATCAACAGAAAATAAAAACCTTCAAACCTTTATTATCCGAAGTTTTTGATTTAGTGAAACGTAAAAATTCTGATGTAAAGTTTAATATTGAAATTAAATCAGAGCAAGATTATTATAACATCTTTACACCCAAACCAGAAGCTTATGTAGCTTTAGTATTAGATGAATTAAAGAGGAATGACATGTTGAGTCGTGTAATTCTTCAATCTTTTGATATTAAAATTCTGAGAGAGATAAGAAAACAATCTCCTAAAACAGAAATAGCGCTTCTAGTTGATGAGAATGAAGAGATTTGGGATAAAATATCAAAATTAGATATAGTAAAATTACCCGAAATAATAAGTCCATATTATAAGCTTTTAGATGAAAAAAAGGTTAGAAATTTACAAGCAGAAAACTTTAAAGTAATACCATGGACTATTAATGAAGAAAAGGATATGGAGCAAATGATGAAATGGAAGGTTGATGGCATTATTACCGATTATCCTAATCGATTAATAGACCTATTATAGATTATAGTTTATGTAATTGATTACAGACAAAGCGTATTTCCTCGATTATTTTGTGCAATTCACAGGTGTTTTGCCGAAATAATTAATAAAACCTATTATGTTTAAAACGGATTAATTAATTACTGTTGAGTTAACATACATTTTGTGTAACTTAAAGTATTAATGCATTGAAAAATTTAATCCGTCTCTGTCTCGTTGTTATTCTCACTATTCTATTAAGTTACACGTTACAAGCACAAAATCATTTTGCTAAATTAGAACAGAATAGAAATAGCCAAGCTAAAGAGTTAATTCATACTTTAAATAAAACTAGAGATACCCTTATTCTTAAAAGTGATAAAATTATCAATTCGTTATATACCTTAAATCATGACGATACACGAAATATTGATTTTGAGATAGATTCTACTAATTATAAATTTCCATTAAACAAATTACCTAAAGGTAAGCACGTTTTTGTAGCCGTTTTAGAACCAAAACTAATTGTGTTTGTAGTTAAAATTTTTAATGATGCTCCAAATAATCAATCGGAAATTAGTAGAACTAGCAATTTAATCTCTGTTGAACCTACGGATGAAGATATTTTAATTGTTGATTATTAAATCAATTATAGATAAGGTATTTACTTCTTACGGTTTTAAAGGTTTCTAATCCTTCTTGCCACGTTGCTCTTATCTCGGTTTCAGACCAACCATCCTCTATTTGTTTTTGTAATTTATCCGTACCAGAATGAGCTGTAAAGTTAGAAGTGTCAAATACTTTAGATTTATCATTCGCATATTTGTAGGCATCCATTATATATTTTAAAGTAAAATGCCGTTCTGCTTTTACGTCAGACAAATCAACACCATAGCACATTTTGTTTTGGTGCTTAGGATATTTAGCACCAAAATTAGCAATAGGAGTATAGCTAAATTTATAATGGTTTTTATCTAAAAATGGAGCACCATACCTCTGAAATTGAGATTCAGTGCCTCGACCAGCATTAATATTTGTACCTTCAAACAGGCCTAAACTAGGGTAAAGCATAATAGATTGGTCATTTGGCAAATTTGGTGAAGGTCTTATAGGAAGTTTGTAAAAAGAGTTGTGCGTATAATTATCGACCTCTATAATTGTAATATTACAAGTTATACCATTTTTTAGCCAAGCTTCTCCATTAATCATTTTTGCATATTCTCCTAAGGTCATTCCATGTACTAATGGAATAGGATGCATACCTAAAAAGCTACTATGTTTTTTTTCTAAAACAGGTCCATCAAAATAGTTACCATTAGGATTTGGTCGGTCTAATATAATAAGCGGAATATTTTGCTCAGCACAAGCTTCCATAACATAATGTAAGGTTGATATATAAGTGTAAAACCTAACACCAACATCTTGTATATCAAAAACCATAACATCGATATCTTTTAGCTGTGCTATTGTTGGTTTTTTATGTTTTCCATGAAGCGAATAGATAGGTAATCCTGTTTTAGTGTCTATGCCATCTTTTACCAATTCACCAGCATCTGCAGTGCCTCTAAATCCATGTTCAGGAGCAAATACTTTATTGATGTTAATTTTAAGCGACAGTAAAGAATCAATAATGTGGCGATAATTTAAGTTGGTAAACTTTCGTGTCTTATTTCTAAAAATAACAGAAGTTAAATTGGCAACAACACCAACACGCTTACCTTTTAATAATGGTAAATATAATTCCGTTCGGTTGGCACCAACCTTAATTGGTTTTTCTGTTTTACCATTGGCTAAAATGGTATCGTTACTAATTTCTTCAATACTATGTGTAGTTTCAACTGTAATTTTATCAGCAGTATTATTCATTGAAATAGAATTAGTTTCTTCGACTTCTTGCTTAGAACTTCCTGTTTCTTCCGTTACTCTATTGCCACAAGAGAAGGGAATGAATAAAATCCCAATAATTAATGAGAATAAAACTGTATTTTTGACAACCTTAAAATGCATATATAGGTTTTGAATTTCGAGTTATTTATAGCTAAACGTATAATTGGCAATAATACGTATAAAAGTAGTGTTTCGGCACCAATTATTAAAATTGGTATTGCTGCAATCGCTATTGGTATCATTGTAATGCTTATTGCAATTGCCACAGGCTTGGGATTACAACAAAAAATTAGAGAAAAAGTAGTGGCTTTTAATGGTCATATAGAAATCACTAATTACGATAGTAATGCTTCAGACGAATCTCAAGTGCCAATCTCTATAAATCAAGATTTTTATCCAGATTTTAATACTGTAGAAGGTGTAAAACACGTACAAGCCGTAGCCACAAAATTTGGGGTTATTAGAACTGAAACTGATTTTGAAGGTGTTGTGGTAAAAGGTGTTGGAGCTGATTATAATTGGAACTATTTTAAAGAGTTTTTAGTAGAAGGCAAACTTCCTGATTATACAGAAAAACGAAATGAAGAAGTTTTAATCTCAACATATTTGGCCAACCGATTAGGATTTAAAGTAGGTGATAAATTTCAGACCTTGTTTACCGATCAGATTAATCGATTGCCAAGAATTATGAATTTTAAAATTGTAGGTATTTATAATTCTGGCTTTCAAGAACTCGATGAGAAATTTCTTATTGCAGATTTAAGACATGTACAACGTCTTAATAAATGGAAAGCTGACCAAGTTGGCAATTTTGAAGTTTTTATTGATGATTTTTCTGAAATTGATGCAGTAACGCAACAAGTTTATAAAAACACAGATTCAAATTTAAATGCCACGTCAATAACTCAAAAATATTATACAATTTTTGAGTGGATTAAAATCTTTGATAACAACACCTACGGTATAATAGCTATTATGATTATTGTAGCTGGTATTAATATGATTACAGCGCTGTTGGTTTTAATCTTAGAACGCACACAAATGATTGGTATTCTTAAAGCACTTGGAGGTTCTAATTGGACTATTAGAAAAGTGTTTCTATATAATGCCTCATACCTTATTGGTTTAGGATTACTTTGGGGAAATGTTATTGGATTGGGTTTATTATTTGCCCAAAAGTATTTTAAGTTATTTCCATTAAATCCAGATACGTATTATGTGAGTACAGCTCCAGTTTATATTAGTTTAGATTATATTTTACTACTTAATATTGGCACATTTATAGCTTGTTTATTAATGTTGTTAATTCCTTCAGTAATCATTTCTAGGATTTCTCCAGTTAAATCAATAAGGTTTGATTAATTATTTGTTGAAACCTTATTATATGATTTTGTTACAAGCTCTAAAAACATAATAACGAAGTTTTAACTTTATACATTTAACTTTTCACTTATTTTTGCAACTTCGAAATAAAACTATGGAATACGCAGAAAATATATTAGGTACAATAGGAAACACGCCATTGGTAAAAATGAATAAACTTGTGGAGGATTTACCGTGTTTAGTACTTGCCAAATACGAAACTTTTAACCCAGGAAATTCTGTAAAAGACCGAATGGCTTTGCAAATGATTGAAGATGCCGAAGCAGATGGAAGATTAAAACCAGGAGGAACTATAATTGAAGGAACATCAGGAAACACAGGAATGGGACTAGCATTAGCTGCCATTGTAAAAGGTTACAAATGTATTTTTGTAATGGCAGATAAACAGTCTAAAGAAAAGGTGGATATTATGCGTGCTGTAGGCGCCGAAGTTATTGTTTGCCCAACCGCAGTAGAGCCAGATGATCCACGTAGTTATTATTCAGTTTCTAAACGATTAGGTGAAGAAACCCCAAACTCTTGGTACGTTAACCAATACGATAACCCAAGTAATACAAAAGCACATTACGAAAGTACAGGTCCAGAAATCTGGAAACAAACTGATGGTAAGATTACACATTTTGTAGTTGGTGTAGGTACAGGAGGCACAATCTCTGGTGTTGGTAAATATTTAAAGGAACAAAACCCTAATATTAAAGTTTGGGGAGTAGATACTTATGGTTCCGTTTTTAAAAAGTATCACGAAACAGGAATTTTTGATGAAAACGAAATATATCCTTACGTAACCGAAGGTATTGGTGAAGATATTTTACCAAAAAATGTAGATTTTAGCGTAATCGATGGGTTTACTAAAGTAACCGATAAAGATGCGTGTGTTTATACACAGCGTTTAGCAAAAGAAGAAGGTATGTTTTTAGGAAACTCTGCTGGGTCTGCCATAAAAGGAGTATTACAATTAAAAGAACATTTTAAACCAGATGATGTGGTTGTGGTTTTATTTCATGATCATGGAAGTCGTTATGTAGGCAAAATGTTTAATGATGATTGGATGCGTGAGATGGGTTATATTGAGTAATCAATTGCTGCCTTGGCAATAATCATATATTAAAATAAACAAAAAATCCTGTGTATTACTCAGGATTTTGTTTGTTTAATAGGATTACTCATTCTTTATCTTCTCCAAATAACTCAGACTAAAGTTAATTTTTAATTCTGTCCACATGGGTAAATGATCACTGAGCTGAAAAGTGCGCCATTCTTTTTTATAATAGTCCTTTTGTTTGGCTTCATTGGCAATAATGCCTTCAAATTTTGCAATAGATTTTTTAATAGTTTTTTGTTTTTTTAAATCTGTTGTTTTCGCTAGTTTATTTTTTTGTTTTTTTAATTTGCCTTTTAAGTTTTCGAATACCAGAGATTGGTAATCTTTAAATTGACGTGTACTAAAAACACGATTGTAATAATTATAAGCTCCAGCACTATTGTCTTGGTCACCAAAAATAACTTCTCCCTTTTTTTCCATAAAGGCAATTTGGTCATAATGTTTTGTTTGGTACATATTAGAAGGGTTATCTTCAATACCTTTAGGAATTATATACCCATGTTTTTTTAATGTCTTCATGGTTTCATGCTCTGGACTAAAGATGTTAAAGTCACCTAATAGAATTAGATTTTCATCATAACGTTTAGCTCGTTTTTTAATGTTGCTTGCTATAGCATCAATTTCTTCAATTCGTTGTTTTAGTTTTTCACCAGAGTCTGCTCCAAAATAAATATGAGCAGTACATAATTTAAATTTAAACCAACCCGATTGAAAAGCAACCAAATATGGTGTTCTTGCAAATTGTTTTTTATCTCCAATTAGTTGGCTTGGTGTTAAAACTATTTCGCCAGCTACTTTTTTAAAAGAAACACGTTTGGTATCATAAATATAAGCCATACGTTCTCCATTACCAGAACTTCCTTCTGTTACGTCTGTCATAATGTAGTCCCAATCTTCACCCATTACATACATTAAGCGATTAAAGGCATATAGGTTTTCGTTTACTTCTTGTATAGCTACCAAATCGAAGCTCGAAATAATTTCTGACATATAAAAAAAAGCTTCTTTTGTTCTAGGTCCATAACCGTATTTATTAGAATCAAAATCTCTAATATTCCAGGTAGCAATTAAAACGTTTTTATTAAAGATTTTTTCAGGAATTCTATTATCTAAATCTTCTTTTAGGCTTGTTAATCGTTTGATAACCCGATGTCGTTCAGCAGGTTCTCGAAAATCACTTTTAAGAGCATAGTAACGCATAGATTTTTAGATTTTAAGTTGCGTTTACAAGTTAATTATAATCTAATTGAAATTTGTACGTAGAACTACGTAAATTTTTTAAAAACACGTAATAGTTTAATTGTAATTCTCTATTTTAGAGCATGCAAGAAGATTTTCTTCATTATATCTGGAAACACAAGGCCTTCGATTCGTCATTATTAAAAACCTCAAATGATGAGGTTATTAGTATTTCTAATTTAGGGCAGCATAACCATAATGCTGGTCCAGATTTTTTTAATGCACAGCTAAGTATTGGAGACCAGCTTTGGGCTGGTAATGTAGAGATACATATTAAATCTTCAGATTGGTATGTCCATAACCATGAAACTGATAAAGCTTATGATAATGTTATTCTGCATGTAGTTTGGGAGCATGATACTGAAATATTTAGAAGTGACAATTCTAAAATTCCGACGTTAGAATTAAAAAATGTTGTGGATTTAAACTTAATCCATAATTATAAAAACCTCATGCAATCTAAAACTTGGATTAATTGTGAGTCTAGCTTTTCAAGTGTCAATGAATTTGTGTTAAATAATTGGTTAGAAAGATTATACATAGAACGTTTAGAACTAAAATCTGAGTCTATAAATCAATTGTTAAAAGAATCCAATAACAATTGGGAAGCCGTATTGTTTAAAATGTTATTGAAAAATTTCGGACTTAAAGTCAACGGAGAATCGTTTTTGAGTATAGCTAATTCAATAGGTTTTTCGATTGTTCGGAAACTTCAAAATGATGTTTTAGATTTAGAAGCGTTGCTATTTGGGCAGTCAAATTTATTGTTTGATGAAAATATTGAAGATGCCTATTATATAGATTTAAAGCATCGTTACGGATTTTTAAAACAGAAATTTAATCTTACTAATCAAGGTGTTTTACCAATGCAATTTTTTAGATTGAGACCTCCAAATTTTCCAACAATTCGTTTGTCTCAATTTGCTAATTTATATAGTTTAGAACAGAATTTGTTTTCAAAAGTGATGCAATTAAATTCAAAAAATGAGTTTTATAAACTTTTTAATTTAGGAGTTACAACGTACTGGACAACGCATTATACATTTTCTAAAACCTCTAAAGTTTTTAAAAAATTAATGACTAAACCTTTCGTAGATTTATTAATAATTAACACCTTAATCCCTTTAAAATTTAGTTATGCGAAGTTTCAAGGAAAATCAATTGAAGAGGAGTTATTTCAACTTATAAAAGAAATTAAGATTGAAAATAATAGTATTGTTTCTAAATTTCTAGATTTAAAACCATTGGAAAAGAATGCGTTAAACTCGCAAGGTTTACTGCAATTAAAACAAAAATTTTGCGATAACAACAAATGTTTACAATGTGCAATTGGTAATAGTCTAATAGTTAAAAATTAGCTAAATTGCGTTATGAAACGAGCGTGTAAAATGTTTTGTTATATAAACAAAGATTACGTGTCGAGTATCAAAATATAAACTATAAAAAAACATGAATAAGCCTTACAGCTTACTATTATATTTTCAAAAACGAGGATACTACGTTTGTCAGCGTATTGCAGACCGTTTAGGGATTAGAGCAAAAATAGTAAGAACATCATTTATGTATCTCACCTTTGTTACCTTAGGTTTTGGTTTTGCATTATATGTGTTTTTAGCATTTTGGATGCGAATTAAAGATATTGTTTATACCAAACGCTCTTCTGTTTTCGACTTATAATAATTATGGATAATCCACTTTTAAGACTCTATAGATCTAAGATTTACACTGCAATTATGATGCTTGTGTTTTTAATGACTATTGGTGTTTTTGGATATCGATTTATTTCAGATTACGATTGGTTAGATGCCGTTTACATGACGGTTATTACAATTACAACTGTGGGTTTTGCAGAAGTTAACCCATTAGATACACAATCTAAGATTTTTACGATATTCTTAATTTTAGCAAGTGTGGTTATTGTCGGTTATGCTATATCTATAATTACCGAATACATTCTTAGTAGAAATAATTTTGAAGACATAAAACAACGTAAAATGCAGAAGAAAATTGATGCCATGTCTGACCATATTATCATTTGTGGTTTTGGACGTAACGGAAAGCAAGCCGCAAAAAAACTATTGGATTATGGTAAGCCATATGTTGTTATTGAACGTAATAAGGAGATTATAGAAAAATTTCAAGAAGAAGATATTCCATTTATTTATGGAAATGCTAATGAAGATGACATACTATTTGAAGCTGGTATAGAGCGAGCAAGCACCTTAATTAGTGCCTTGCCAAGTGATGCAGATAATTTATTTGTGGTGCTTTCTGCAAGGCAAATAAATAAAGAGATGTGCATTATTAGTAGAGCATCTCAAGAAACTTCTTATAATAAATTGAAGCTAGCAGGAGCCAATAATGTTATTCTTCCAGATAGAATAGGTGGTGATCACATGGCGTCACTAGTTGTAATTCCGGATTTGGTAGAGTTTATTGATAATTTAGGAATTGTAGGAGAACGCAATATTAATATTGAAGAAGTTAAAGTTGAGCAACTTTATAATGCAGCTCAAGAAAAAACGATTAGAGATTTAGACTTACGCAAAAAAACGGGTTGTACAGTAATTGGTTTTAAAGACCTTCAAGGAGAATATATTGTTAATCCAGAAGCAGATACCAAATTAATATCTGGTTCAAAAATCATAGTTTTAGGAAGACCAGAACAAATACAAAAGTTGAACTCTATTTATAACATAGAGCTAGAATAAAGACCTTTTTAACAGGTGATGCTTTAAAAACTCAATATTTTTTAGCATCTTGTCAGCTTCAAATACAAAACTAACTAACAACCCTTACACATGAAGAAATATCTTCTATCACTTTTTACACTCATTTTACCATTATTAAACTTTGCTCAAGAGGCACAAGAAGTTGGCATTGACCAGCAAATAGATGAAGCTTTTGGTAATGCAACAGGTTGGTTTGTTCGTGGAATTTTTTATCAAATAGATTTCGGTGGAGGAGTAAAAGTCTTTTGGGTATTATTCCCTTTAATTTTGGGTGCGCTATACTTTACAATCTATTTCAAGTTTATTAATTTTAAAGGTTTTTTTACTTCTGTAAATATTGTTAGAGGAAAATATGATGAATTAGACCATCATGAGTCTTTAGTTGGCGCAGGAGATTCTACACCAGGTGGCGATAACATTGAAACAATTGCAATAGAAGACCATGAAGGCGAAGTATCACATTTTCAAGCTTTAACGGCAGCTTTGTCAGCAACCGTTGGTTTAGGAAATATAGCAGGTGTTGCTATCGCAGTTTCTGTTGGTGGTGCTGGTGCAACATTTTGGATGATTGTGGCTGGTTTTCTTGGTATGGCATCTAAATTTGTAGAATGTACACTTGGTGTAAAATATAGAGATATTGATGAGGATGGTACCGTTTACGGTGGTCCAATGTACTACTTAACTAAGGGTTTAAAATCTAAAGGCCTTGGCGGATTAGGAAAAGTATTAGCATCCATATTTGCATTATTTGTTATTGGAGGTTCTTTTGGAGGCGGTAATATGTTTCAAGTTAACCAAGCAGCTCAGTTATTTGAGCACATGACGGGTGGTGAAGAATCATTTATGAATGGTTATCGTTGGGTTTTTGGTATAGTAATGGCATCACTTGTAGCAATTGTAATTATTGGCGGTATTAAGAAAATTGCAAAAGTTACAGACAAGATAGTACCATTTATGGTAGTTATATATGTGGCAGCTTCCCTTTTCGTGATTTTTGCTAATTTCAATATGGTAGGTGACGCCTTTGTTCAAATTTTTGAAGGTGCTTTTAGTCCAGAAGGAGTAGCAGGAGGAGCAATTGGTGTGTTAGTACAAGGATTTAGAAGAGCAGCATTTTCTAATGAAGCTGGTGTTGGTTCTGCATCTATTGCTCATTCAGCAGTGAAAACAAAATATGCAGCATCAGAAGGATTAGTAGCTTTGTTAGAACCATTTATAGATACAGTTGTGGTATGTACAATGACAGCCTTAGTTTTAGTAATTACAGGAAATGTAACTTCAGCAAATGCAGGCTTAAATGATGCAGATGCAATTTTGTTAACATCTGGTGCTTTTGAATCTGTTATATCATGGTTCCCATACGTTTTAACCGTTGCAGTAGTATTGTTTGCATTTAGTACAATGATTTCTTGGTCGTATTATGGTTACCAAGGTTGGGCCTTTTTATTCGGAAGAACAAAGACAACAGAATATGTATATAAAGTATTATTTTGCTTATTTGTAATAGTTGGTGCTTCCATTAGTTTAGGTTCTGTAATTGGCTTCTCAGATGCTATGATTTTTGCAATGATGGTTCCAAATATGGTTGGTTTAGTTCTACTTGCTCCAAAAGTTAAGGGAGAGCTTAATAAGTACATGAAAGCTATTAAGGAAAATAAAGCATAAATCACTTAAAACATTAATACATGAAATCCCATTTTCAGTTTTCTAATCAACAACGAAATGGGATTTTTTTATTGTTGGCTATAATAATTTGTTTACAATGTGTGTATTGGTTTGCGCCTAATAGTTTTTTTTCATCTAATGATGATATTCCATTAGATACTATTGAAATCGAAAAATTTAAAGCCGAAGTAGATTCATTACGTTTAGTTGAAATTGAAAATAAGAAACCAAAAATTTATCCTTTTAACCCAAATTTCATTACAGATTACAAAGGCTATACTTTAGGAATGACAAATGAACAAATTGATAGACTTCATAAGTTTAGAGCAACCAATCAATGGGTAAATTCAGCTAAAGAATTTCAAAAGATAACTAAAGTTTCCGACTCATTTTTAGCAGTTGTATCGCCATATTTTAAATTCCCAGATTGGGTAACTAACCCAAAACCTAAGTTTCAAGATTATAGTAATACTTATGCAAATTCTAAAACACCAAAAACTTATGAGCAAAAAATAGATTTAAATATAGCCTCAGCATCTCAATTACAAAAGGTTTATGGTGTAGGAGAAAAGTTATCCGAAAGAATTATTAAATACCGAAGTAAATTTAACGGTGGTTTTATTTCAGATGTTCAACTAACTGAAGTTTACGGTTTGTCTCCTGAGGTTGTAGAACGAATAAAAAACGATTTTACAGTTAAGACACCAAGAGCAATTAAAACCTATAATCTTAATACAGCAAGTAGAGATGAACTAGTAACTATTCAATATATAGATTATGAAGTTGCGCATCACATCATAGAAGAAAGGACACTTAGAGATGGATTTAAATCAATTGAAGATTTATTAAAAGTAGAAGATTTCCCAATCAAGAAATTCGATATAATTAAGTTATATTTGCATCTTTAACAAACAACAATTTATGTCTAATTTATATTTTACTGAAGAGCACAATTTGTTTAGAGAAAGTCTAAGAGATTTTTTACAAAAAGAAGTGCTGCCACATATTGATAAATGGGAAGAAACGGGTAGTATAGAACGTTTTATCTGGAAGAAGTTTGGAGATATGGGTTATTTTGGGTTAGCAACACCTGAAGCTTATGGTGGACTAAATTTAGATTTATTTTATACAGTTATTTTTCTAGAAGAATTACAACGTATTAATTCTGGTGGCTTTGCGGCTGCAATGTGGGCACATGCTTATTTAGCAATGACACATCTAAACAAGGAAGGAAACCATGCACAAAAAGAAAAATATTTAACACCAAGTGTTTTAGGTGAAGCTATAGGATGTTTATGTATCACCGAGCCTTTTGGAGGAAGTGATGTTGCTGGTATGAGAACTACAGCAGTAAAAAAAGGAGACACGTTTGTAATCAATGGTTCAAAAACGTTTATAACAAATGGTGTTTATAGCGATTACTTAGTTGTTGCTGCAAAAACAAAACCCGAGTTAGGAAATAAAGGGATTAGTATTTTTGTAATGGATAGAGATACACCAGGAATTTCTGCAACAAAATTAGATAAGTTAGGTTGGAGAGCTTCTGATACCGGAGAAATTGCTTTCGATAATGTGGTAATTCCTGCCTCAAATTTAATGGGCGAAGAAAATCAAGGATTTCCATATATAATGCAACATTTTGCCTTAGAGCGATTAATAATGGGTGTTAACGGACATGCGAGAGCAGAGTATGCTTTAGAATATGCAAAACAATACATGTCAGAAAGAACTGCTTTTGGGAGAACTATTGATAAATTTCAAGCCTTAAGACATGCATTTGTAGAATGCGAAACACAAATGGAAATTTGTAAGCAATTCAATTATTATGTTGCAAAACGTTTAGATATGGGAGATTATGTGGTGAAAGAAGCAACCATGTCTAAATTGCAGTCTACTAAAATGGCAGACGATGTAATATATCAATGTCTTCAATTTTTAGGTGGTTATGGTTATATGGAAGAGTATCCATTAGCTCGTATGGCTAGAGATAGTCGTTTGGGGCCAATTGGAGGTGGAACTTCTGAAATCTTAAAAGAGATTATCGCTAAAATGGTAATCGATAATAAGGATTATAAACCTGCTACTTAATATAATAAGTTTTAATAAATTGAATTATAAATCCTGCCTTAGAGCAGGATTTTTTATTTTAAAATTCAATATTTATTAGGGTAAATAGTTATATTTAAAGTTCATCAATAAAAAAGAATGAGTATCAAGGCTTTTAAAGACTATCTATTATTAGAAAAAAAATATTCTAAACATACGGTTTTAGCATATACTACAGATATTGAAAATTTTCAAAGTTTTTTAAATCAAAATCATGACACTGACAATTTGGTAAGGGTCGGTTATTCTGAAATAAGACAATGGATTGTGGAATTGGTGGATAGTAATATTTCAAACCGAACTATAAACAGAAAAATATCTTCATTAAATACATATTATAAGTTTTTACTTAAAACTGAAGGATTAGAGGTAAATCCGTTAAAACAGCATAAAGCATTAAAAGTTGGTAAAAAAATACAATTGCCTTTTTCTCAACAAGAATTAAAGACGGTTTTAGAGCAATGCATAGAAGTAGTAGATTTTGAAAGTGCAAGAGATTTTTTAATTATAGAACTTTTTTATGCTACAGGAATTAGACGTATAGAGCTAGTAAATTTAAAATTATCAGATGTTGATAATAGTAATAATCAAATAAAAGTTTTAGGTAAAAGAAATAAAGAAAGGTACATACCATTAATTAAATCTTTAGCAAAAGCCTTAGATTGCTACTTGGATTATAGAATGAAATTACCAAAAATAGAAGATAAAGAGATGTTGTTTTTAACAAAAAATGGTCTTAAAATATACGAAAAACTTGTTTACAGAATAATAAATAAGTATTTTAGTAAAGCATCCACTAAAGCAAAATGCAGTCCTCATGTATTGAGACATTCATTTGCAACTCACTTATTAAATCAAGGTGCAGATTTAAATACTGTTAAAGAATTACTTGGACATACTAGTTTAGCTGCAACCCAAGTTTATACACATAATAGTATAAGTGAATTAAAAAAAGTATATGCAAATGCGCACCCTAGAAATAAACATTAGGCATAAGCTTAATACTAATTAATAATAAATTGATTGCTAAATTAGTTTTTGGCTCAATTGTTTAACTTAAAATAAGATATATGAAAGTAAACACCCAATCCGTTAATTTTACGGCAGATAGTTCTCTAATAGAATTCATCCAAAAAAGAATGGATAAGTTAGATATGTTCTATGATAAAATTATTCAATCAGATGTGTATTTAAAAGTCGAGAACACAAGCGATAAGGAAAATAAAATATTTGAAGTTAAATTAAGTGTACCTGGAGATAGTTTTGTAGTAAAGAAACAATGTAAGTCTTTTGAAGAAGGTGCAGACGCTGCAATTACAGCATTGGGAAGACAGATAAAAAAACATAAAGAAAAACAAAGAGCACATAGTTAGATAAAATTTTTTAAAAAAAGTTTTGATTAAATAAATAAAACATTACATTTGCAGTCCGTTAGAAATAGCGGACTTTTTTTAAGTCAATTTTTGATGGTAAAAAAGTAAGAAAAAGCCGATGTAGCTCAGCTGGCTAGAGCAGCTGATTTGTAATCAGCAGGTCGTGGGTTCGAGTCCCTCCATCGGCTCTTAAAAGGTTTATTTTTTTTGTTAGATTTAAAAATAAATTTTTATAAATTTGAAATTTTGAATTTATGTTTTGGGGAGATACTCAAGCGGCCAACGAGGGCAGACTGTAAATCTGCTGACTACGTCTTCGCAGGTTCGAATCCTGCTCTCCCCACAAATATTTTTTAGTAGTAGTTTTTTAATGCTTACTTTTGTAGAACTATTTGCTAAATGTTGATTGAAATTATTCAGTCATGTTGAAATATTGATTACCAGTCAAGATGTAAAGATTTTGATAAATGCGAGAGTAGCTCAGTTGGTAGAGCGTCAGCCTTCCAAGCTGAATGTCGCCGGTTCGAACCCGGTCTCTCGCTCTAAAAAAATTTACGAGTTAAGATTTAGACTTTTATATCGTAATTCGAAAATCGGCTATCGTAAATGAAAAGCCGGTGTAGCTCAGGGGTAGAGCGTTTCCTTGGTAAGGAAGAGGTCACGAGTTCAAATCTCGTCATTGGCTCTTTTTTCTAAGCGCAAATTTAGAATATAACAATTGAACACTAATATTAAATAAGATTAAAATAAATTAAACATGGCAAAGGCAACTTTCGATCGTTCAAAACCACACTTAAACATTGGTACTATTGGGCACGTAGATCACGGTAAAACAACTTTAACTGCTGCTATTACTAAAGTATTAGCTGATGCAGGTTTATCAGAAGCAAAATCATTTGATCAAATTGATAATGCGCCAGAGGAAAAAGAAAGAGGTATAACAATTAATACTTCTCACGTAGAATATTCAACTGCTAACCGTCACTACGCTCACGTTGACTGTCCAGGTCACGCGGATTACGTAAAGAACATGGTTACAGGTGCTGCTCAAATGGATGGTGCTATATTAGTTGTTGCTGCAACTGATGGTCCAATGCCACAAACTCGTGAGCACATCTTACTTGGTCGTCAGGTAGGAATTCCTCGTATCGTTGTATTCATGAATAAAGTGGATATGGTTGATGATGAAGAGTTGTTAGAGTTGGTTGAAATGGAAGTTAGAGATTTATTATCATTCTACGAATACGATGGTGATAATGGTCCTGTAGTAGCAGGTTCTGCTTTAGGTGCACTTAACGGTGAGCAAAAGTGGGTTGATACTGTAATGGAATTAATGAATCAAGTAGATGCTTGGATTGAAGAGCCAGTTCGTGATATGGACAAGCCTTTCTTAATGCCAATTGAAGATGTATTCTCAATTACAGGTCGTGGTACTGTTGCAACTGGTCGTATTGAAACTGGTGTAGCTAACACGGGAGATCCTGTTGAAATCATCGGTATGGGTGCTGAGAAGTTAACATCTACTATTACTGGTATTGAAATGTTCCGTCAAATCTTAGATAGAGGTGAAGCTGGTGATAACGCTGGTATCTTATTAAGAGGTATTGAGAAGTCTCAAATTTCTAGAGGTATGGTTATAACTAAGCCAGGTTCTGTAACACCTCACTCTAAATTTAAAGCAGAAGTTTATATCCTTAAGAAAGAAGAAGGTGGACGTCATACTCCATTCCATAATAATTACCGTCCTCAGTTTTATGTACGTACTACTGATGTAACTGGAAACATTGCTCTTCCTGATGGTGTTGAAATGGTAATGCCAGGTGATAACTTGACAATTACTGTAGAATTGATTAACACAATTGCAATGAACGTAGGTTTACGTTTCGCTATCCGTGAAGGAGGTAGAACAGTTGGTGCTGGTCAGGTTACTGAAATTTTAGACTAAACAACTAAATAAATAATTAATTAAGGTGTCCCGAAATATCGGGATGCCTTGATTATTGTTTACGGGTTTAGCTCAGTTGGTAGAGCACTGGTCTCCAAAACCAGGTGTCGTGAGTTCGAGTCTCTCAACCCGTGCAATATGCAAATAGGTTCTATGTAACCTCAATAAATTTAAATCAAATGGCAGGATTAGTAACATATATAAAAGAATCGTTTGAAGAGTTAAAAAACAATGTGTCTTGGACACCTTGGCCAGAAGCTCAAAAATTAACGGTGATTGTAGCTGTGTTTTCAATTATTTTTTCACTGGCTATTTGGGGTGTTGATACTGTTTTTAGTAAGGCGGTAAAAGCTTATTTTGATTTGATTCACTAAACAATTATACAAGAAGAAGATGTCTGAAAAAAAATGGTATGTTGTTAGAGCAGTAAGTGGTCAAGAAAACAAAATTAAGAGCTACATTGAGAATGAAATCTCTAGATTAGGTTTAAGTGATTTTGTAGATCAGGTTTTAGTTCCGACTGAAAAAGTTATTCAAATTCGTAACGGAAAAAAAATTCAGAAAGAGAAAGTTTATTTTCCTGGTTATATAATGATTCAGGCTAATTTAAGTGGTGAGATACCACATATTATTAAATCAATTACTAACGTTATTGGTTTTTTAGGTGAAACAAAAGGTGGTGAGCCTGTGCCGTTAAGACAATCAGAAGTAAATAGAATGTTAGGCAAAGTGGATGAATTATCTATTGAAGCGGATGCTAACGTAGCTATTCCATATACAAAAGGAGAAACAGTAAAAGTAATCGATGGTCCATTCAATGGTTTTGATGGTACTATTGAGAAAATAAATGAAGAAAAGCGTAAGCTTGAAGTAATGGTGAAAATATTTGGAAGAAAAACACCGTTAGAATTAAGTTATATGCAAGTAGAAAAAGTATAATAATTGTTACAATAAAGAGCGTTAATCTATGCTTCCTAAAATAGATAAACGTATAAACATTAAGAAATGGCAAAAGAAATAGACAAAGTAGTTAAGCTACAAGTTCGGGGAGGTGCTGCGAATCCATCGCCACCGGTAGGACCCGCTTTAGGTGCCGCTGGAGTTAACATCATGGAGTTCTGTAAGCAGTTTAATGCTAGAACTCAAGATAAGCCAGGTAAAGTATTACCTGTGGTAATCTCTGTTTACAAAGACAAATCATTTGAATTTGTAATAAAGACTCCACCAGCAGCAGTACAATTATTAGAAGCGGCCAAAGTAAAGAAAGGATCAGGAGAACCAAACCGACGTAAAGTAGCAAAAGTAACTTGGGATCAAGTTAAAGCAATTGCTGAAGACAAAATGGTAGATTTAAATGCCTTTGAAATCGGTTCAGCTATGAAAATGGTTGCCGGTACAGCAAGATCGATGGGTATCACTGTTAAAGGAGGAGAAGCTCCAAACTAAATTTTTAGAAATGGCAAGATTAACAAAGAAGCAAAAAGAAGCAAGAGCAAAAGTTGATAATAACAAAGTTTACTCTCTAGAAGAAGCTTCAGCTTTACTTAAAGAAATTACATATACAAAATTTGACGCTTCTATTGATTTAGCAATCAGATTGGGTGTAGATCCACGTAAGGCGAATCAGATGGTACGTGGTGTAGTTTCATTACCACATGGTACAGGTAAAGACATGAAGGTTCTTGCACTTGTAACTCCAGATAAAGAAGCTGAAGCTAAAGAAGCGGGCGCTGATTATGTTGGGTTAGATGAATACTTACAAAAAATTAAAGATGGTTGGACAGATGTTGACGTTATCGTTACTATGCCAAGCATTATGGGTAAGTTAGGACCATTAGGTAGAGTATTAGGACCAAGAGGACTAATGCCAAACCCTAAAACTGGAACAGTAACTATGGATGTAGCTAAGGCAGTTGCAGAAGTAAAAGCTGGTAAGATTGATTTTAAAGTAGATAAGACAGGTATTGTACATGCACCAATTGGTAAAGCATCGTTCAGTACAGATAAAATTATTGGGAATGCTCAAGAATTATTATCTACAATTATGAAGTTAAAGCCAACTGCTTCAAAAGGAACTTATGTAAAAAGCATTTATATGTCTAGTACAATGAGTCCAAGTATAGCAGTTGATACAAAAATAGGATAGTAGTTAAACTTAGAATATTATGACAAGAGAAGAAAAATCCCAAGTAATTGAAGAGTTGACTGCTCAGTTAGCAGATAATACAAATATCTATTTAACGGATATTTCTGGATTAGATGCAGCAACTACTTCAAATTTAAGAAGAGCATGTTTCAAGTCTAACATTAAGTTAGCGGTTGTTAAGAATACACTTTTAGAGAAAGCAATGGAGGCATCGGATAAGGATTTCGGTGATTTACCAACAACTTTAAAAGGGAATACGTCAGTAATGTATTCTGAAACAGGAAACGGTCCAGCTAAAGTAATTAAAGAATTCCGTAAGAAATCTGAAAAACCTTTATTAAAAGGTGCATTTATTGAGGAGTCCATTTACATTGGCGACGATTTATTAGACGCATTAGTTGAAATTAAGTCTAGAGAAGAACTTATTGGTGAAATTGTAACATTGTTACAATCTCCTGCTAAGAATGTTATCTCTGCTCTTAAATCAAGTGGTGGAACGATAGCAGGTATCGTTAAAACATTGTCCGAAAGAGAAGGATAATTAAGTATTACACAATAGAAAATTAAATTATAACACACATTATTAAACAATAGAAAAATGGCAGATTTAAAAGATTTCGCAGAACAATTAGTTAACTTAACAGTAAAAGAAGTTAACGAATTAGCAACTATATTAAAAGATGAGTATGGTATTGAGCCTGCTGCTGCTGCAGTAGCTATGGCTGGTCCAGCTGCTGGTGGTGGAGACGCTGCTGAGGAGCAAACTGAATTTGATGTTATCTTAAAAGCGGCTGGTGGTTCTAAATTAGCTGTTGTAAAATTAGTTAAGGAATTAACTGGTTTAGGCTTAAAAGAAGCAAAAGGTTTAGTTGATGATGCACCAAGTGCAATCAAAGAAGGTGTAGCTAAAGACGAAGCTGAGGCATTAAAATCTCAGTTAGAAGAGGCTGGCGCTGAAGTTGAGCTTAAGTAAGCTTACCTCATCTACAATACAAGGTTTAGGTCTAGAGTAATACTCTAAGACCTAAACCATTTTGTGTATATAAACGTTATATACATTTTTTAGTTTTTATTTATTAAAATCTCGTTCATCAATGTTAGCAAAAAAGGCTGAAAGAATTAATTTCTCTTCTATTGTAAATAGAACAGATTACCCAGACTTTTTGGATATTCAAATTAAATCCTTCCAGGATTTTTTCCAATTAGAAACAAAGTCAGAAGAAAGAGGTACCGAAGGTTTATACAACACCTTCATGGAAAACTTCCCAATTACAGATACACGTAATCAATTTGTATTAGAATTTTTAGATTACTTTATTGATCCACCAAGATATTCGATTGAAGAATGTATCGAGAGAGGATTAACTTATAGTGTACCATTAAAAGCAAGATTGAAGTTGTATTGTACAGATCCAGAGCATGAGGATTTTGAGACAATCGTTCAAGATGTATATTTAGGTACTATTCCTTATATGACTCCGAGTGGTACGTTTTGTATCAATGGAGCAGAACGTGTTGTGGTTTCTCAATTACATAGATCACCTGGTGTTTTCTTTAGTCAGTCTTTCCATGCAAATGGAACTAAATTATATTCAGCTAGAGTAATTCCTTTTAAAGGATCTTGGATAGAATTTGCTACAGATATCAATCAAGTAATGTATGCTTACATTGATAGAAAGAAAAAATTACCTGTTACCACTTTATTTAGAGCTATAGGTTTTGAACGTGATAAAGATATTTTAGAGATTTTTGACCTTGCTGAAGAAGTTAAGGTTTCAAAGTCTGGATTGAAAAAAGTATTAGGACGCAAACTTGCGGCTCGTGTACTTAACACTTGGCACGAAGATTTCGTTGATGAAGATACTGGAGAAGTTGTATCTATTGAGCGTAACGAAATTGTTTTAGATCGTGACACAATTATAGATAAAGATAATATTGAAGAAATTCTTGAAGCAGAAGTTAAAACTGTTCTTTTACATAAAGAAAGTGCACAACAAGGAGATTACGCAATTATTCATAATACATTACAAAAAGATCCAACAAATTCTGAAAAAGAAGCTGTTGAACATATTTATCGTCAATTGCGTAATGCTGAGCCGCCAGATGAGGAAACAGCACGTGGTATAATCGATAAATTATTCTTTTCTGATCAACGTTACTCTTTAGGTGAAGTAGGTCGTTATAGAATGAATAAGAAATTAGGTTTAGATATCGGAATGGATAAGCAAGTGCTTACAAAGGAAGATATCATAACTATCATAAAATATTTAATTGAGTTAATTAACTCTAAAGCAGAGATTGATGATATTGATCACTTATCTAACCGTCGTGTTCGTACAGTTGGAGAACAATTATCTTCTCAGTTTGGTGTTGGTTTAGCTCGTATGGCACGTACTATTCGTGAGCGTATGAATGTACGTGATAACGAGGTGTTTACACCAATAGATTTAATTAATGCTAAGACTTTATCGTCTGTTATTAATTCTTTCTTTGGTACAAACCAATTATCTCAATTTATGGATCAAACGAACCCTCTTGCAGAGATTACGCACAAGCGTCGTCTTTCAGCATTAGGGCCAGGAGGTTTATCTAGAGAAAGAGCAGGTTTTGAGGTTCGTGATGTTCACTATACGCACTACGGACGTTTATGTCCTATTGAAACACCAGAAGGACCAAACATTGGTTTAATTTCTTCTTTATCGGTATTTGCTAAAGTAAATGCTATGGGATTCATTGAAACTCCATATAGAAAGGTTGAAGAAGGTGTTGTAGATATTAAAAATGAACCAACATATTTAAGTGCTGAAGAGGAAGAAAATATGTTGATTGCTCAGGCAACAATTAAAGTTGATGAAAAAGGGAAGATATTAGCAGATAAAATTATTTCTCGTCAAGAAGGTGATTTCCCTGTAATTGACCCAGTTCAAGTAGATTATACAGATGTTGCTCCAAACCAGATAACATCTATATCTGCATCTTTAATTCCGTTCTTAGAACATGATGATGCCAACCGTGCGTTAATGGGATCTAACATGATGCGTCAGGCTGTACCTTTATTGCGTCCTGAAGCACCTATTGTAGGAACTGGTTTAGAACGTCAAGTAGCATCTGATTCTAGAGTATTAATTAATGCTGAAGGCGCAGGTACTGTTGAATATGTTGACGCGGAGAAAATTACTATTAGATATGAGCGAACCGAAGAAGAAGCAATGGTTAGCTTTGATAGTGATACAAAAACATACCCTTTAGTTAAATTTAGAAAAACAAACCAAGGAACATCTATTAACCTAAAGCCAATTGTTGAAAAAGGTGATAAAGTTGCAAAAGGGCAAGTTCTTTGTCAAGGTTATGCAACTGAAAATGGTGAATTAGCACTAGGTAGAAATATGAAAGTAGCCTTTATGCCTTGGAAAGGGTATAACTTTGAGGATGCGATTGTAATTTCAGAAAAAGTAGTAAGAGAAGATGTATTTACATCTATTCATATTGATGAATATTCTTTAGAAGTTAGAGATACTAAATTGGGTAATGAAGAATTAACTAATGATATTCCTAATGTTTCTGAAGAAGCAACTAAAGATTTAGATGAAAATGGTATGATTCGCATTGGTGCGGAAATCAAGCCAGGAGATATCTTAATTGGTAAGATTACGCCTAAAGGAGAATCTGATCCAACTCCAGAAGAAAAATTACTTAGAGCTATCTTTGGTGATAAGGCAGGTGATGTAAAAGATGCTTCTTTAAAAGCGTCTCCATCTCTTAACGGTGTTGTAATCAATAAGAAATTATTTGCTAGAGCAGTAAAAGATAAACGTAAGAGAGCACAAGACAAAGAAGATATTGAAGCATTAGAAAATGCTTACGACAATAGATTCGATGATCTTAAAAACGTTCTTGTTGAAAAATTATTCAACATTGTAAATGGTAAAACAGCTCAAGGCATCTATAATGATTTAGGTGAAGAAATTATTCCAAAAGGTAAAAAATATACCTTAAAAATGTTAAATGCAGTAGATGATTATACACATTTAACATCTGGAAAATGGACAACCGATGAACATACTAATGAATTAGTTGCAGATTTAATCCATAATTATAAAATTAAGGAAAATGATCTTCAAGGTTCATTAAGACGTGAGAAGTTTACAGTATCTGTTGGAGATGAATTACCAGCAGGTATTATTAAATTAGCTAAAGTTTACATTGCCAAGAAACGTAAACTTAAAGTTGGTGATAAAATGGCAGGTCGTCACGGTAACAAAGGTATTGTTGCGCGTATCGTTCGTCAAGAAGATATGCCTTTCTTAGAAGATGGAACGCCAGTTGATATTGTATTAAATCCACTTGGTGTACCTTCTCGTATGAATATTGGTCAGATTTATGAAACCGTTTTAGGTTGGGCTGGTAAAGATTTAGGAAGAAAATATGCAACACCAATATTTGATGGTGCTACATTAGATCAAATTAACGAATATACGGATGAAGCTGGTATTCCAAGATTCGGTCATACATATCTTTATGATGGTGGAACAGGAGATCGTTTTGATCAACCAGCAACGGTTGGTGTAATCTATATGATTAAACTTGGTCACATGATTGATGATAAAATGCACGCTCGTTCTATTGGACCATACTCATTAATTACGCAACAACCATTAGGTGGTAAAGCACAATTTGGTGGACAACGTTTTGGTGAAATGGAAGTTTGGGCACTTGAGGCTTATGGCGCATCAAGTACTTTACGTGAGATCTTAACTGTAAAATCAGATGATGTTATTGGTAGAGCAAAAACTTACGAAGCAATCGTTAAGGGTGAGCCAATGCCAGAACCAGGACTACCAGAATCATTCAACGTACTTATGCACGAATTGAAAGGTTTAGGATTAGATATTAGATTAGAGGAATAAAAAATAGTAGGCAGTCGTCAGTACGCAGTGAATACTGTGTACTGAAGACTGAAGACTGAATACTATAAAGAACATGGCAAGAAAACAAGATAAGAATACAGTACAGAAATTTAATAAAATTTCTATTGGTTTAGCATCACCAGAGTCTGTTTTAGCAGCATCTCGTGGAGAGGTATTAAAGCCAGAAACTATTAATTATCGAACTCACAAACCAGAAAGAGATGGTTTGTTCTGTGAGCGTATTTTTGGTCCTGTAAAGGATTTTGAATGTGCTTGTGGTAAATATAAAAGAATACGTTACAAGGGTATTGTTTGTGACCGTTGTGGTGTAGAAGTAACAGAAAAGAAAGTACGTAGAGATCGTGTAGGTCACATCAACTTAGTTGTACCAGTAGCGCATATTTGGTATTTTCGTTCGTTACCAAATAAAATAGGTTACCTTCTTGGATTACCATCTAAGAAATTAGATATGATCATTTATTATGAGCGTTATGTGGTTATTCAGCCAGGTATTGCAATGAATGCTGAAGGAGAGCCAATTCAAAAAATGGATTTCTTAACTGAAGAAGAGTATTTAAATATATTAGATACTATTCCTCAAGAAAATCAATATTTAGACGATACAGATCCTAACAAATTCATCGCTAAGATGGGTGCTGAGTGTCTTATCGATTTGTTAGCTAGAATTGATTTAGATCAATTATCTTATGATTTAAGACATAAAGCTAATAATGAAACGTCTAAGCAACGTAAAACTGAAGCATTAAAGCGTTTACAAGTTGTAGAAGCATTTAGAGATTCTAACGAAAACAGAGAAAACAGACCAGAATGGATGATTATGAAGGCTGTACCTGTAATTCCACCAGAATTAAGACCTTTAGTGCCTTTAGATGGTGGTCGTTTTGCAACATCAGATTTAAATGATTTATACCGTCGTGTAATTATCCGTAACAACCGTCTTAAGAGATTAGTTGAGATAAAAGCACCAGAAGTAATTTTACGTAATGAAAAACGTATGTTACAAGAATCAGTAGATTCTTTATTTGATAACACACGTAAATCATCTGCAGTAAAAACAGATTCTAATAGACCATTAAAGTCATTATCAGATTCACTTAAGGGTAAGCAAGGACGTTTCCGTCAAAACTTACTTGGTAAGCGTGTTGATTATTCTGCACGTTCTGTAATTGTTGTTGGACCAGAATTAAGATTATTTGAATGTGGATTGCCAAAAGGAATGGCAGCAGAGCTTTATAAGCCTTTTATTATTAGAAAATTAATAGAAAGAGGAATTGTAAAAACTGTAAAATCTGCGAAGAAAATTATAGATAGAAAAGAGCCTGTAGTTTGGGATATATTAGAGAATGTTTTAAAAGGACATCCAGTTCTTTTAAATCGTGCTCCTACGTTACACAGACTAGGTATACAAGCATTCCAACCTAAACTTATCGAAGGTAAAGCGATTCAGTTACACCCATTAGTGTGTACTGCATTTAATGCCGATTTTGATGGTGACCAGATGGCTGTGCATTTACCATTAGGACCAGAAGCTATTTTAGAATGTCAATTATTAATGTTGGCTTCACATAATATATTAAATCCAGCAAATGGATCACCAGTTACTGTACCTTCACAAGATATGGTACTTGGTTTGTATTATATGACTAAGCTTCGTAAATCAACGCCTGAAGTTCCAGTAAAAGGTGAAGGATTAACTTTTTATTCTCCTCAAGAAGTAACAATTGCTTATAACGAGAAGAAAGTGGACTTAAATGCAGGTATAAAAGTTAGAACTTACGATTTTAATGAAGAAGGAGAATTAACTAAACAAATTATTGAAACTACAGTTGGACGTGTACTTTTTAATGAAAAAGTTCCAGCAGCTGCGGGTTATATTAATGAAGTTTTAACTAAGAAATCTTTAAGAGGAATTATTCATGGTATTCTTAAAAAGACAAGTGTACCTGAAACAGCTGATTTCTTAGATGAGATAAAAACACAAGGTTATAAGTTTGCATTTCAAGGTGGATTGTCATTTAGTTTAGGTGATATTATTATTCCTCAAGAAAAGCATACAATGATTGCTGCTGCTAATAAGCAGGTTGATGGTATAATGGGTAACTATAACATGGGACTTATTACCAACAACGAGCGTTATAACCAAGTTATTGATATTTGGACTTCAACAAATGCAGAATTGACTGAATTGTCAATGAAACGTATTAGAGAAGACCAACAAGGGTTTAACTCAGTATTTATGATGCTAGATTCTGGTGCAAGGGGTTCTAAAGAACAGATTCGTCAGTTAACTGGTATGCGTGGATTAATGGCTAAGCCTAAAAAATCTAATGCAGGTGGTGGTGAAATTATTGAAAATCCAATTCTTTCTAACTTTAAAGAAGGACTTTCAATTTTAGAATACTTTATCTCTACTCACGGTGCACGTAAAGGTCTTGCAGATACGGCTCTTAAAACTGCCGATGCTGGTTACTTAACGCGTCGATTAGTAGATGTTTCTCAAGATGTAATTGTATATGAAGAGGATTGTGGTACATTAAGAGGTATTGAAGTTTCTGCACTTAAGAAGAATGAAGAAATTGTTGAGAGCTTAGAAGCTAGAGTAGTTGGTAGAACATCTCTTAATGATGTATATGATCCATTAACGGAAGAATTATTAGTTGAAGCTGGTGGACATATAGACGATGTAATAGCTAAGAAAATTGGTGATTCACCATTAGATTCTATAGAAGTTAGATCTCCATTATCTTGTGAGGCTAAAAAAGGAATTTGTGTTAAATGTTATGGACGTAACCTAGCTACTGGTAAAATGGTACAAAGAGGTGAAGCTGTAGGTGTAGTTGCTGCTCAATCTATTGGAGAACCAGGTACACAGTTAACATTACGTACGTTCCACGTTGGTGGTATTGCAGGTAACATTTCAGAGGATAACAAATTAACTGTGAAGTTTGATGGTATTGCAGAAATAGAAGACCTAAAAACTGTAAAATCAAAAGATAACGAAGGAAACGAAGTAGATGTTGTTATCTCTAGAACTTCAGAATTAAAATTAACTGATGCTAAAACAGGAATTGTTTTAAGTACCAATAATATCCCTTATGGTTCATTTATATATGTTAAGCCAGGTGATAAATTGAAGAAAGGTGATGTAGTTTGTCAATGGGATCCATATAACGGTGTAATTATTTCAGAATTTGCTGGTAAAGTAAGATATGAAAACATCGAACAAGGTATTACTTACCAGGTTGAGATTGATGAACAAACAGGTTTCCAAGAGAAAGTGATTTCTGAATCTAGAAATAAGAAATTGATTCCAACTTTAGTAATTGAAGATTCTAAAGGAGAAACAATTCGTTCTTATAACTTGCCTGTTGGAGCTCATATTATGATTGATGATGGTGATAAGATTGATATAGGTAAGATTTTAGTTAAGATTCCTCGTAAATCTGCTAAAGCAGGTGATATTACAGGTGGTCTTCCTCGTGTAACTGAATTATTTGAAGCTCGTAACCCTTCTAATCCTGCTGTAGTAAGTGCGATTGATGGTGTTGTTTCTTTTGGTAAAATAAAGCGTGGTAATCGTGAAATTATTATCGAATCTAAATTAGGTGAAGTTAAAAAATACTTAGTAAAATTATCTAATCAGATTCTTGTACAAGAGAATGATTACGTTAAAGCTGGTATGCCTTTATCTGATGGTTCTATAACACCAAATGATATCTTAAACATTAAAGGACCTTCTGCAGTACAACAATACTTAGTTAACGAAGTTCAAGAAGTATACCGTTTACAAGGTGTAAAAATTAATGATAAGCATTTTGAAGTTGTTGTAAGACAGATGATGCGTAAAGTTAGAATCATTGATTCTGGTGATACTATTTTCTTAGAAAATCAATTGGTTCATAAATCAGATTTTATTGAAGAAAACGATAAAATGTTTGGAATGAAAGTAGTTGAAGATGCTGGTGATTCTGAGAATTTAAAATCGGGTCAGATAGTATCTGTTAGAGAATTAAGAGATGAAAACTCTAGTTTACGACGTGAAGATAAGAATCTTGTAACAGCAAGAGACGTAAGTCCTGCTACGGCAACACCTATCTTACAAGGTATAACAAGAGCATCATTACAAACCAAATCGTTTATTTCAGCAGCATCGTTCCAAGAAACAACAAAAGTTCTTAACGAAGCAGCAGTAAATGGTAAGGTAGATTCTTTAGAAGGACTAAAAGAAAATGTAATTGTTGGGCATAGAATTCCAGCAGGTACAGGAGTAAGAGAATACGAAAACATCATTGTTGGTTCTAAACAAGAATTTAACGAAATGATGAAGGCTAAAGAAGAGATGAATTTTAATTAATTCAGTTTTCGTAATAAATTAAAGTGATAAAAGCCTTCTTGTATTTATACATGAAGGCTTTTTAAATTAAAGTAGTAATTATTAGAATTGCTAACTATTTAAAAAAAATTAAAAGATATTAAAAATGGCGGATGAAAAAAATAACCCAAAGAAAGGGCAAATCAATATAGAATTAGATGAGAAAATTGCAGAAGGAACTTATTCAAACTTAGCAATTATTAATCATTCTGTATCAGAGTTTGTAGTAGATTTTATTAGTATTATGCCTGGTACTCCAAAGAGTAAAGTTAAGTCTAGAATAATTTTAACACCACAGCATGCAAAACGTTTATTAAAAGCATTGGCAGACAATGTTACGCGTTTTGAGAATGCACATGGTGAAATTAAGGATTACGAGCAGCCTCCTATTCCTTTAAATTTTGGTCCAACTGGTCAAGCATAGTGTATAGAAAAAATTAATTACATGTTTAAAAACTATTGCCAACCACTATATTAAATGACTTATTATGAGGTGTGTTTTAAGGTTTTTAAATATTTTTGCTTATACTTTGTTGTTTAAAAATAATAAGTGTTTTAAATGCCTTAAAAATTAATTTAAGTCAGTTTTAGGCCAAAAAATTATAAAAAAACCCTTAGAAGATAATTTCTAAGGGTTTTTTATTGAATGATGAATTATTTATTTAGGCAACTTCTTTTTGTTTCAAATAATACTTCAATGCACCAGAAGGGCATTTATTTACTTGACTGATTATGTCGTCCGTTTGTGCTCCATCTAAATTAATCCATGGAATCACTGAATTTCTAAATACATCTGATAGTTGTAATGCGCAAATTCCTGCGTTTGCACAACGGCGAGGATTGTAAGTAACAGTAATCTTGTCGTTACTGAAAACGTTTTCGTTATTTTCCATAATAAGTAGATTAGTTTGGGGTTAATCTTATTTTGAATGTAGAAACTACTCAGCTAATATATTCAAAAAAATCGACAAAATAACTAAAACAACGTTGAAATACGTTGTTTGCGAAGGTAAATCGACGAACTACCTACCTAATTTATTCAAATTCTGATGTCATATGAAACGTAATACTAGGGTATTTTTGCTGGGTCATTTGCAATGTAAACATAGAGTCTGCAAGGAATACTAATTGATTTCTTTTATCTCTCGCTAAAAAGCGTTGTTTAACTCTTAGAAACTCCTTAAACTCTTCACTTTTTGGATTATTCGTTTCGACCCAACAAGCTTTATGTACATTTAAATTTTCATAAGTACATTTAGCTCCATATTCGTGCTCTAATCGATATTGTATCACTTCGTACTGCAATGCGCCAACGGTTCCAATAACTTTACGGCCATTAAAATCTAATGTAAATAATTGAGCAACACCTTCATCCATTAACTGATCGATACCTTTATAAAGCTGTTTTGCTTTCATAGGATCAGCATTATTGATATATCTAAAATGCTCTGGAGAAAAACTTGGGACTCCTTTATAATTTAAGATTTCGCCTTCGGTTAAAGTGTCTCCAATTTTAAAACTACCAGTATCTTGTAAGCCTACAATATCGCCTGGATATGAGATATCTACTATTTCTTTTTTTTCAGCAAAAAAAGCGTTAGGACTAGAGAATTTTAATTTTTTATTGTGTCTTACATGTAAGTATGGTGTGTTTCTTTTAAACTCACCAGATACAATTTTAATAAATGCTAATCTGTTTCTATGATTAGGATCCATATTGGCATGAATTTTAAATACAAATCCACTAAATTCGTTTTCTTCTGGTTTTACTAAACGCTCTTCACTCTGCTTAGGTCTAGGTTTAGGAGCAATCTCTATAAAACAATCTAGTAACTCTCTAACACCAAAATTGTTTAATGCCGATCCAAAAAATACTGGTTGTTGTTTACCATTTAGATAATCTTCCTTGTTAAAGCCAGGATATATACCTTCAACCAATTCTATTTCTTCTCTTAGTGTATTAGCGGCTTTTTCACCAACTAATTGGTCTAATTCAGAAGACGATAAATCAGATATTTCTATAGTTTCTTCGATATCTTTTCGGCTATCGCCCGAAAATAGATTCACGTTTTTTTCCCATATATTATATATACCCTTAAAGTCGTAACCCATACCAATTGGGAAACTCAAAGGCACAACACTGAGACCAAGTTTTTGTTCAATTTCATCAAGAAGATCAAATGCATCTTTACCTTCTCTATCCATTTTATTGATGAAAACAATCATAGGTATGTTGCGCATTCTACAAACTTCAACTAATTTTTCAGTTTGTTCCTCTACACCTTTTGCAACATCAATGACAACTATAACACTATCTACAGCAGTAAGTGTTCTAAATGTATCTTCGGCAAAATCTTTATGTCCAGGAGTATCGAGAATGTTTATTTTAATACCGTTATATTCAAAAGCTAAAACGGAAGTCGCTACAGATATCCCTCTTTGGCGCTCAATCTCCATAAAGTCACTGGTTGCACCTTTTTTAATTTTGTTGCTTTTTACGGCACCTGCTTCTTGAATTGCACCTCCAAATAATAGTAACTTTTCAGTTAATGTTGTTTTACCAGCATCTGGATGTGAAATGATACCGAAGGTTCTACGTCTATTGATTTCTTTTATAAAACTCATGCTATTTTTTTGAAGTATGCAAAAATAGAAATAAAAGAGTATACTCAGATTTTTTACATTCGATATTTTCTAAATATACTTTTCATCTTAAGTTTTATAACAATCTATCTAGATTTGATGCCTTTGGTCTAAAATTTCCTTTTCCATTTTTATTGTAGTTTATATTTGTCGATTATTTTAATGTTCGGTTATATAGTTATTCGTAAAAAGTAAAGAATGATTTTGTAATTTTGTTTTAAGATTTTATTAAGGGTAATTTTCTTTCTCAAATCTTGTTAAGGAGTTGATTAATAGCTAATCTCTTCACATTTTATAAATGAAATCTAAATTATACGTTATAATGTGACTTTGGGACATTTTTTTGTGTCCTATAGAACTTATTCAGATAATATCGTTAAAGTAGAAAAATCTCACAAATTCATTTGACACTTAATCTTTGTGGGATATATTTGTTGTTTAAACGATAATGTATTGTTTATAAAATGAATTTTAATTATACGCTTAACTTTTTATCGAAAAAACTGGGATAAGTAAAGTTTTAGTTGTTCTAATAAAATACATAGTTATTAAAAATAAATTACCCATAGATAATATGAAAATCTCTACCCGATTCTCTTTAACGAAGAACATTATAAATTATTTTTTTGTAAACTCACCTTTAGAGAAGTTATTTTTACTTAGGTTACAAACCATAGTTCTTGTTGGTTTCTGTTCATCATTTTTATTAATTAATGCTCAAGAAAACGTTACAACGGTATATGGTGATCAAGGTGGTTTTTTTGAATCTACTACTTCATCAGTGGTTACTGCAACGGATTCAAATAATTTATTAGGATTTGTGGCTAATGGTATCACTTATTCTACTGGTGTTGATGATTCTTTGTTAACATTAAATGGAATATCATTTACCCCAACTAACTTTCGTGCATTTCCAATACCTGGCGTGATTAATTATAGTAATCCGGAATTATTAGGAGTGGCTTATAATTGGGGAGGAGTAAATCAAACAAACGCTCCAGTAGACTATATTAATAGTTTCTCACCAATTGTTCCTACTAATTTTGTAAGAGATGGGTCTAATGGGTTAGAAATGAGTACTAATTTTTTTAACATAGATTCACAAGATATAGCTTATGATGATATAACGGTGATTTCTACAGCGGCCATTTCTGATAATATACCAGATATTATTGTTAATCAAACGGGCGAACCTGGTGGAAGTGATACATTTAGGTTCGTAGATAATTTAGGTAATACTGTTGGAAATATTGTAGTGGTAGATTTTTCTTCTACACCAGTAGTGGCTGGTGTAGATTGGACAATTTACAATGTTGACCCCAATACAGGTAATGTTGTTGGTACATTTGCTATTAACTCTTATCGAGACTTTAGAGTATTAGCATTTTTATTAAGTGATTTTGGAATAACTGCTGGAAATTCTGCTCAAATAGTAAAGTTTATACATACAACCTCAGGAAACACTGATATAGCTTTTACCGCTTATAATTCTAATAGTTTAGGTTTTAATACATCCATAGATTTAAGTATTGATGCCAATATAGAGTCGTCAACAAGTATATGTACATCTTCATCGATTAATATTATTACTACTGTTACAAATAACAGTGCTAATTATGCAAACGATTTTGAAATAGAAGCACCATTACCAGCAGGTTTAACTTACGCAAATAGCACAGCTGTTTTTTCTTCAGGAACTGGAACAGCAACGTATAATTCGGCTGATAATAAATGGGTGATTTTTGGATTGCCAGCAGGTGAAAGCGTTACACTAACTGTGCAGACGTCAGTTTCGTCTATAGCATTACCTTTAATTTACAGTGCAGAAATTACCAATTTAACTCAAACAGATTCAAATGAAAGAAATAACTCGATAAGTATTTCTGAGAATGACAACGATTGTGATGGTGTAAATGATTTTACTGATTTAGATGATGATAATGATGGTATATTGGATATTGATGAACTAGAGTGTTCAACTGGATTCGTTTTATTAGGGCAGACATTTAATAATAATTCTAACAATCCAGTTTTAGTAAATGATATTTACGGTTATAATGGAGTTGACGTTGATGCAAGTTTTGAATTAGTAGGTAGCGCTAGTTGGAATGGTGGTGTTAGTGATAATTCTGCTGCAGGTGTATCAGGTTCGTTTGTTAATACACAACCTAATAATACAGATTTTACAAATGGTGATGTAGCTGTATATAAATATACTTTTTCTCAACCAGTTTATAATGTAAATTTCAAATTTGGAGGGTTAGATAACGCAGACAGAGTAGATTTTATTGGTCTTAATGGAATTTATAACGTTCCAGTTAGTATTACTGACATTAACTTAGGTGCTAACGTAACAATTAATGGACAGAGTGCAATTAGTGCTGCAGGTGGTGCAAATGCTCCAAGCAATAGTATAGCTGTTGCTATTAATGGTCCAGTAACAGAAATTATTATAACTGTAGGAAAAAATAATGGAAACGCAGGTGATGTTACAATGCAATTCTATGAATTAACATATTGCATTGGTTTAGATACTGATGGAGACACGGTTTCTGATTATTTAGATTTAGATTCAGATAATGATGGAATATATGATGTAGATGAAGTAGGAGGAACAGATGCCAATAATGATGGAATAGCAGATGGTACTCCAGACTTGAATGGTGTTCCGAGTAGTGCTTCTGGAGGTATTACACCAATTGACACTTTGAGTGATGGAATTTACGATTTTCAAAATACAGATAGTGATGGCGATGGATGTAGTGATGCTAATGAAGCTTATGGTGATGCAAATGCCTCTGGTTCAGATGATGGTCAGTATGGTGAGCCTGATCCAGCTTCTGTTAATCTAGCAAACGGATTAGTTACCGAGCTTGGTATAGATTACAGTAATGGTACCAACGCTCAAGTTGTTGATGGTGATTTTACTTTAAGTGTTTGTTATATAGATCCTTGTGATGCACTGGCTTCAGGTAATTTAGATTCTGATGGCGATGGTATTTCAGATATTTGTGATGATGATGATGATAATGATGGTATTTTAGACACGGTAG
>NZ_JABRWQ010000006.1 GCF_013249065.1 Winogradskyella litoriviva | reverse complement strand
GAGTGAGAAATTAAGAGAATATTCCGCTTAAAATTTCGGGTTTTGATTGCGAAATATTCGTGCTTTTGTTGCGCTGCGTTATTACAGCCAACGTGTTTGTATATGGTTTGTTGCGTGGTTTAAGCACATAATTTAGCAAATAAAAACCGAATAGAAAATCCGCGAGGATTTTCGTAAGTAGGCTAGAACTAGCAATAAATTATATACGGTGTTGGCAACCGTTTTTTATGTCAAAAGTATTTCAATTTCTCTTTGTTCAGACCAATTTTGAATATCCTCATATAAATAAGTTTCTTTAAAATCATTTAGGTCATAAGCAAGTGTAAGACTGTCTTCAATGGAATTATGGTCTTGAAGCATTCTATTCCGACTTTTTAGAACTTTTTTCATTAGGATATATAAAATTTGTGAAAGGTCGTGTCCGTTCACTAATTGCTCAAGTATATATTCAGTTTCCTTTGTTTCAGTTAATCTTTCTGATATTACTTGAATAGATTCAATTTTTGAGGATTTATTAACAGAGTAATTGTTGGTCGTAGTAATCATTTTATCTGTGCCCAAAAAATCAAGAGTTTTATCACATATAAAATTTTTATATTTTAAATGATTACCCTCTGGATTTTTGGGTTTGAATACTAAACCTAAATCGAAAGTCTTATTAGCTAATTTTAAATAACCTATTTCTTTCCCTAAATCAAAAATCTTGTTTTTAATTGAAATACCTTTTTCTTTTTCGAATGCTTGTACACGAGATTGAGAGCAAAAAACACGAACTACATCATCTAAAGCCTTTGTTTTCATTATCATTACTTCAATATCGTGGTCGTCAGTCATAAAAATCCCATCAATATCTACTTCATTACCAGTGATTTTTCTAAAATCAGAATCAATAATGCCAAGTTTTTTATCGAACCCTCTTTCTGTCAGTATTTTGAAAATGTCTTGCACCCTTTGATTGCCAAATGCTTCTTTGATTGAAACTTTATCGGAATTAAAAAATTTACCATAAAGTTTAGAATCTTTAGGTCCCTCGACAATTAAATAATAGCCTTTAAAGGATTTATTTTGCATTATTGAATTGGCAATCCTTTCATTTGTAATAAATTCCTCCATTATTCTACACCAATTAATTCAACTTTTAAATCCCAATTGTTGGCGATTATATCAGGGGAATGTGTTGCGATAACAACCTCTAAATTGTTTAGTTCTGTGATTTCTTTGACATCTTCAATGAAGCAATTCTGCCAAGATATATGTAAAGAAACTTCAGGCTCATCAATTAATATAAGAGAATTACTTTTTGACTTAAAGAGCAATTCATAGAATAAAATTAATTCATTTTGTTCTCCAGAGGAAAGTTTAGTAACTGGAATACTTTGAAAGTTTTTATTCTTATCCTTTATGATAGTTGAACGAAAAACAAAACCATCTTCTTTATCTACAAAAAATTGTTTGTGTTTAAATCTTTTATTAATGATGTTCATTAGCAAATGAATTTTCTTTGCTATATCATCAAAGATTTCAATTTTTTTGAAACTGTCTTCCACATAAAGCATTAATACATCTTTGATTACTTCCTGTGGCTTGTCAATTTCTAAAATATTTGAATCTTTTTCAATTTCTATTAATCCAACTTTATCAAGTAATTCTCTTTTTTCTTCTAATCTTTTTAACTCTGTATTTAGATGTTCATCGGTTACATTAGTAGATTTTTTTATTCTGTCAATAAGTCTATTTGGATATGTACGGTCAAGTTTAGATGATAATTCTGTAGATTCTGTTAAAAAGGATTTAACAGTCTTGCTTAATTCTTTTGAATATTTATCGACAGTTTTTTCGTGTGTTTTTTCTTCTCTTTCCTCTAAAGAAATAAGTCTTTGAGTTTCTATTAGACTCACTGATATTTGTTTGTGTCTATCCTTAAACCATTTAGGTCTTTCAGAATCACCAAGTTTAATGTCATAGGGTAGGTAACCACCATATTTTTGAACAACTTCCTCTGCGTGCATTAATTCACCGGTTCTCCTATTTTCCCATAATCTAGGGCCAACTCTACCAATCATTCTTGTAGTTCGCGATATCCTGCCAGCCATTGCTCGCAAATCATCGTCATCATAACTGATTAATTGTATTGGTTTGTATGAAGTTTTATTTTTATTGACTTGGGTTAGGATAAGTTTTGGCACATCATCTTTTCGCTCTTCTTTTTTAAGCTCCCATTGAATTCCATCAGTAAACTCAAGAATGAATTCTTTAAAATCAACAGAATTTAGATAAAAATAACTTCCTTTGAAAAAAGATTCAATCATCTCAAGTAGAATAGTTTTTCCAAGCCCATTTTCGCCTATTACTATTGTGATTCCACTTTTTTTATTTATCGGTATCGTATGGTCAAAAATTCCAAAAAGCTTTTTAACACTTATCTTTTTTAGTTTCATTTTTTGTTTTTAGTTGTTTTTTCAAATGGTTGCCAACGTGTTTGTGTATGGTTAGTTGCGTGGTTAAGCAACTAAGTTAGCAAACTTTTACTAACCTGTGAATATTCCGCAGGAATATTCGCAAGTAGAGAAGAAAACAGCAATTAATTATACACGGTGTTGGCAACAGGCTTTTATTCTATCAACTTATCAATTCGTTCAGCAAGAAAGTGAGTGAATTCCAAAACTTCTTTGGGTATGTTTTCCGTTTCTTCAAAATCGTCCAAGTCAAATGTTTTTAAATCTCCATTTTTCTTTATAAATTCCAAATAATATCCACATCCATCAGTACAATCAGGACATCCAAATTTTTCTTTATCAGTTTTCCAATTATATAACGTTTCGGGTATTTTATTTACAATCTCATATGCGATTTCAAGTTTCTTTTCTTGGTTTAAGTCAGTTTTAAATTCAACTTTATTCTTTAAACTAAAATATGTGTCTTCAAAATCAGCAGCAAGAGTAGGTTCTTTTTTGTCAAATGTCAAACGAAACATTGGTGCGCAACTTTCGTCACATTCTCCGCAGTATCTTCCAAAAATTATTTGTCTAAATTTTATTGATTCCGTTTCTGTTTTTGAATTAGACGAAGTTTCTTTTAATTCAGATTTTGATTGGTTTTTACACGAAATCAAAGTTAAAATCAGAAGTAGTATATTCAATGTGTGTTTCATTTTCAGCTTGTTGCTAACGTGTTTGTGTATGGTTAGTTGCGTGGTTAAGCAACTAAATTAGCAAACTTTTACGAACCCGAGAAAATTCCGCAGGAATTTTCGCAAGTAAGCACGTAAAAAGCAATTAATTATACACGGTGTTGTAGCTAGTTTTTTTAATCAATGGTTTCTTTATTCTGCAATTATCCGCTTATAACTTTTTTCCAGTAATTCGGATAGCTTTAGATTCTCCGTTTTTATTTTTAAAAACATCTCATTATACAAAGAAATATTCTCTTCATTGTATTCTGGATGTGTTTCGTCAAAAATGAAATAAAAAATACTTTCTATTTCATTGTCTGTTAATTTTTCCAGTTTCTCGCAAGCAGTTTTTGTGTCGGATAAAAATCGTTCATAAATTTCAAAACCAGCTCTTAAATAATCAGCTCCATATTCACCTCCAATACATATGTTAAAATACTTTTCGTAGTATGCATCTTTGTCATAATAGTCCATTATGCTTAAATATTTAACCCAAGGATTTACAACATAGAGTTTAGGAACAAAACCTTTTTTGTGCTTGTTTTTTTTCCATTCCAAGTCTTTTTTCCACGAATCTATATACATTGCATCACTCATTTCAGAATGACTATTTGGAAGTAGTTCAAAAAACATTTTTTCTAATTTTTTCTTTCTCTCTCCATCGCTTTTGATAATTCTATTTAAATATAAATTAATAGAATCCACTCTTGATTCAGACACTTTTAATTTAGAAAAATCAATGTCATTTTGACTTAAACACAGATTGCAAATCAACAAAAACAAAAACAAAAGTTTATTTTTCATAAGGTGCTCCTAAATTAGCTACAACGTGATTGTGTATGATTAGTGGCGTGTTTCAGCACCTAATTTAGCAAATAAAAACCGAATAGAAAATCCGCGAGGATTTTCGTAAGTAGGCGAGAACTAGCCATTAATTATACACGGTGTTAGGCGCTGTGTTTTTCAGTCACAATTTTTCTTTAATTGCTTTTTTCCAAAAATAAATTCCAAAAACACAAGTCACGATAGCAAACATAATTCCGTTTTCGCCAAGCCAATGTTCCGCTCCTTCATTTTTTATTGTTAATTCGGGTAATATTTTTTGAATATATACATTACTTACTGCGTGAAAAATTACTGCTGGCCATAGGCTTTTAGATTTAAAAGTGTAATAAGTCATAATGAACGACATTGAGACTATAACAACATAAAATGTCGTCAATTCCAGGATTACATTTTCGCCATAATATGCAATTAATGGCCAATGCCAAGTTGCCCAAATAATTCCACTAAAAATGGAAACACCAGTAAACGAAAGAACTTTTCTTAATTCATAAATGAAAAAACCTCGCCATCCAATCTCTTCTCCCAAAGTTGTTGCTGCTGCTCTAATTACTTCGATAGTTCCTAATAAGATAATAGCTATGATTGCAATCGATGTTGGATTTAAAGTTCCTATTCCAATTAAACCAAGTTCTTTTCCCCAATCTGTTATTGCTTCGCCATTTGTCAAACTTCCAAAGCCAAAAACCCAAATTAGTATATAAGTGATTAAGCCATATAAAGCAGGAATAAAATAAGAAAGTCGAATATATTTCCAATTTCCCCAATTCCAATTTAGTGAAGAAATAGGGCGTTTTATCAGTTTTAAAGTGATTATGGTAGCTATGGCAGGACACCACATTAGTCCTCCAATATATATTCGTGACGGATATAAATTAACTATCGCATAATGAAATAAAGAGCTTAAAATTGTAACAATAGCAAGGAAAATAAATATTGTATTCCAAGTTTTTTTTCGTTCCATTAAATTTTCTTGCATTTGAACTTCTGATTGGTTTATTAATGGAAGACGATGAGTTCGTAGTTTTGTTACATTGCGCCTAACGTGTTTGTATATGGTTTGTTGCGTGGTTTAGCACGTAATTTAGCAAATAAAAACCGAATAGAAAATCCGCGAGGATTTTCGTAAGTAGGCTAGAACTAGCAATAAATTATATACGGTGTTAGGCGCTGTGTTTTTTATTTATAATTTTTCTTTAATTGCTTTTCTCCAAAAGTAAATTCCAAAAACGCAAGTCACAGTTGCAAACATAATTCCGTTTTCACCAAGCCAATGTTCCGTTCCTTCATTTTTAATGGTTAACTCAGGTAATATTTTTTGAATATATACATTGCTTACTGCGTGAAAAATTACTGCTGGCCATAGGCTTTTAGACTTAAAAGTGTAGTAAGTCATAATGAATGACATTGAAACAATAACAACATAAAATGTTGTCAATTCCAAGATTACATTTTCACCATAATACACAATTAATGGCCAATGCCAAGTTGCCCAAATAATTCCACTAAAAATGGAAACACCAGTAAAGGAAAGAACTTTTCTTAATTCATAAATGAAAAAACCTCTCCATCCAATCTCTTCCCCTAAAGTTGTTGCAGCTGCTCTTATGACTTCAATAGTTCCTAATAAGATAATAGCTATGATTGCAATCGATGTTGGATTTAAAGTTCCAATTCCAATCAAACCAAGTTCTTTTCCCCAATCTGTAATTGCATTTCCATTAGTCAAACTTCCAAAGCCAAAAACCCAAATGAGTATATAAGTGATTAAGCCATACAAAGCAGGAATAAAATAAGAAAGTCGAATATATTTCCAATTTCCCCAATTCCAATTTAGTGAAGAAATGGGGCGTTTTTTTAGTTTTAGCGTAATTATGGCAGCTATTGCAGGACACCACATTAAGCTTCCAATATATATTCGTGAAGGGTATAAATTAACTATGGCATAATGGAATAGAGAACTTATAACTGTAACAATGGCGAGGAAAAGAAAGATTGTATTCCAAGTTTTTTTTCGTTCCGTTAAATTTTCTTGCATTTAGTTTTCTGATTGGTTTGTTAATGGAAGACGATGAGTTCGTAGTTTTGTTACATTGCGCCTAACGGTTTTGTGTATGATTAGTGGCGTGTTTAAGCACCTAATTTAGCAAATAAAAACCGGATAGAAAATCCGCAAGGATTTTCGTAAGTGGGCGAGAACCAGCCATTAATTATACACGTTGTTCTACGCAGTTTTTTCTTCTTTTATTTCCTCTAATAGTCCAGTAATTTTCTTGTTCAGAATTACTCTTTTTCCATTGTCCAATGAATACTTTTCCATTCTTAAATTTCCTTTAAGGTCTATCGTAAAATGATATTTCATTTGAGCTTCTCCAGCAGGTTTTTTCGGCAAACCATTCAGTCTCATTTTAGCAAACTTTGGATTCTGACTTGCTTTTGGTTTTTCTCCATAGTGAATTGTGGCTTCTGAACTTATTTGATTGTCAGCTACTGTTTTTACAATTGTAGAAGATGATATTGGAATCATTTCTCCTTTTTCTACAATTATGATATATCCATCATCTTTCAGACTTGAGCCAATAGAGTGTTTTAATCTATACTTTTTAGTTAAATCAAGTGAATAAGCAATTTTTTGAACTTCTATATTGTCTGGTGCGATTTCGAATGCAGATTCTACAATTTCTGGTCTATTCGTAACTTTTGCTTGGAAAACAATGTCATTTGCAAGATAATCCCTTGCTCTTAAAACATTATTTTCGTCAACTTCGAAACGAGTTAGCTGTCTGATTTCCGTTACTTTTTCAGTTAAGGATTTTAGTCGCTCAAATTCACTTATGAATGATTCAATAGTGTCTTTTTCTTTTTCTATTATTAGTACGTTTTCTCTGTTTTTATTTTCAGCATAATAAGTCCAATTGTACGAACCGTTTATTAAAATTTGGTCGTCAATTACGCAAAATTTGTTGTGCATTGGATTGTAACCGTCTGAAAAGTAAAACTCACCACCTTTATCAACGAACTGTTGAAAATTCAGTCCCGTATTTCTATTGTTAATAAAATCATTGTGGATTATTAATTCAACTCTACAACCTTTTTCGATTTGTTGGATTAGTTTATCAAAAAGTTCTTCGTTTGTGAACCAATAAACAGCAACAATTATTCTTTCAGATGCTTTGTCGAGAGCACTAATTATATGTTGTCTTATATTATCGAAATGTACATTTACCATTGGTTTGTCAAATTGCGTAGAACGTGTTTGTGTATGGTTAGTTGCGTGGTTTGGCAACTAATTTAGCAAACTTTTACGAACCTGCGAAAATTCCGCAGGAATTTTCGCAAGTAAGCACGTAAAAAGCAATTAATTATACACGGTGTTAGCTTTTAGTGCTTATTTATTCATTTCGTTTTTGTTCATTCTTTTCTAGTCAGTTGTAATTCCTATGACCTTCATTAAAATGAATGATAAAAGTAAAAGTGATATTATGAATAAGAGAGTTAATAACAGGTAAAATCCTAGTTCAAAAAAATACGAGCGAGGTTTAATCTTTTGTAAATAAAACTTTGATTTCATAAATCTATAGTTGTGTAAATAACCAATAAAAAATACATAAGCAAATAAGATAAAAATGAAAATATATCCTTTCAGATTACTAGATGTATTTATTATTAAGGTTCTTAATTCTGATGTCACTAATTTTTGTTTTTAAATTTTCAGTTTATTGTCATTCCGCAAACTTGCTCAAATTCCGATGTTGTTTTTCCAGTTCTAATTACACAAACAAGCTAAAAAATCAGTCGTAATTCAATTCAAAGTTTGAGTGAGCAATTCCTAATTTGCTTTTCATTCCACGTTTGGGTGATAATTCCGAAAATTTTGAAATTCCGTACATAGTTTTTCTATTTTATCTACCTTAAAATTCTAAAAAAATCGAAAAAAATAAAACAGGCTTTTTTTCAAACCGCAAACTTGCTCCAGCATTAAAGCTAACACTTATATATACGAAAGTGCTCCTTCAAATGTAATAAAAATATTTTAATAAAGAATATGTATAATAGCCTTTGATATAGTGATTTATTGTTGTGCGCATTTTAGATATCGTTAATAGAAATAAGCGTATTTTTAATATAATTGATATACGAAATGCGAACACATTGAGCTGATTTTAATACATATACAAGCATTTACAAACGAATGTAAGTAAGTAAATACCGATTAACATTTGCAAACCACCACATCTTTGCAGTGTCGAAATATAACAACTCGATAGTATTAACTGTTTAACCATTAAATTTAGAAATTATGAACACACTTAAAAACAAAGTACAGTTGATTGGTAACTTAGGTAATGACCCAGAAATCACCAATTTTGAATCAGGTAAAATCTTGGCTAAATTTTCTATCGCTACAAACGATAGTTATAAAAATGCACAAGGCGAAAAAATTACAGATACCCAATGGCATAATGTGGTTGCTTGGGGAAAAACAGCCCAAATCATAGAAAAATTTGTTACTAAAGGAAAAGAAATTGCAATAGAAGGAAAGCTAACTACTAGAACTTGGGAAGATAAAGAAGGAATGAAACGCTACATAACAGAAGTAGTTTGTAATGAGCTTTTAATGCTTGGAAATAAACAGTAAACTTAGCAGAAACATAGATATCATTACATAGAAAGGCATCAGATATTTTTTAATTAACACTTAAAAATTTCTGATGCCAATTTTAATTACAGAAACATTTTATAAATCGCACGTTTATAAAATGCCGTTGCTGTTATTGTGCGCTCCAGCCTCCATCTAAAACAAAAGATGTTCCGGTAATGGTAGTAGAACTTTCTTTTGCTAATAGAATGGCTGTATTTGCAATGGCTTCTAACGGTACAAATTGCTTTACTGCTTGCTTTTTTAGCATTACTTTTTCTACAACCTCCTCTTCGGTCATTTGGTGTGCTTTGGCTTGGTCTTTTATTTGCCCTACAACTAATGGTGTTTTTACATAACCAGGACAAATAGCATTGCAAGTAATATTAAAAGGAGCACCTTCTAAGGCCATTACCTTTGTCATACCAATAACACCATGTTTTGCTGTGACGTAAGCCGATTTAAATTCTGAAGCTCTTATGCCATGTACAGATGAAACATTAATAATTCTTCCAAAATTTTGTTTTTTCATTTGTTTCCAAGCAGCTTTTGAAGCGTAGAAAACAGCATTCATGTTAACAGCAATAATGTTTTCATATTTCTGGTTTGGAAAATCCTCAATGGGTGACACAAATTGAATGCCTGCATTATTTACTAACACATGTAAACTACCAAAAGTGTTTATGGTTTCAGTTACAAGGTTTTCTATGGCTTCAGATTGTAATAAATTGGCGTTAGAGAACCCAACTTTAATATCGTATTCTTTCCCTATGTTGTTTGCTATATCTTGTCCGTTAGATTCTAAACCATGAAACATTATATTATAACCTTTTGTTGCAAATTGTTTTGCAATACCTAAACCAATTCCGCTTGTGCTACCTGTAATAAGAATAGTTTTATTCATGATTTAAAAATTTTTGAAGTTCTAAATTAAAGGCTTCAGGTTGGTCAATAACAACGGCATGTCTAGAGTTTTTAATGATAACTAATGATGCATTTTGTAATCTATTTACATAGGCTTGTTTAAAATATTCTGGCGTATAATCCATGTCTGAGCCTACAACTAGGGTTCGGGTTTTAATGTCTTTAATTTTTTTTCCTAATCCCCAAGCCATTAAGGTGGTAAACGATTTATAATATGCATTATAATCGTTTATTTTACAGCGTTCTTCAAACTCATTTCTTAAATCTATTTGATGGTCTTCTGGAAACATATTAAATGAAATCTCTTTTGCCAATGCCTTTAATCCTTTAGTCTCTAAAAATTCAGTTCTGTTTTTTAAAAGGTCTTCACCGATTTTACCCATGTTATTAAAATCTGGACCAGAATTTACTATCACTAAATTTTCTAAATATTCAGGATGTTTAGAAGCCATTTCAAAAGCTACTGCGCCACCCATTGAAAAACCAACAATCGTAGCTTTTTTTATGCTTAATTGATCCAGAAGTTGTTTTACATCTTCGGTCATTAGTTCTACACCATATGCATCTTGTGGTTTTGTAGATGCGCCATGTCCACGCAAATCAACAATAATAACACGATGTGATTTAGAAAAGAAAGGGACTTGTGCGTCCCAATCTTTTTTAGTGGATCCTAAGCCATGAAGAAGTAAAAGTACATGGCCTTTTCCATGGTCTTCATAATCTAGTTCTATGTCGTTAACTTTTATTTTCACAATGAATGAGATTAGTTAACTGTTGCCGTTTTTTGCTTTAGGCTAAATTGATATTTAAGCTCTAAAGACACCAAGGTTTCTATGGCAGGTGAAGCAACAAACTCTCTTATCTCAGCATTTAAAAGATTAGTAATACTTAATCCCATTGATAACTGATCGGAAATATTATATCCTGCGTTAGCATCAATTGTAAAACCTCCTAATTGTCCGTAATTCCAAGTTCTTCCTACTTGAGCATTCTCTACAATTTCATTAATACCGTCACCATCTTGGTCTTGCGTTTCTGCAGCTACATTGATACCAGAAAAGAAATCATATTTTTCAACATATCTACCAAAAATTGCGCCATAGAATTTTCCTTTGTTGTAATGTAGTCCTACGCTAAATTTGTGGTTTGGTGTATTAATTGGTAATTCGTTTTCTAAAACTTGTCCATCTAAATTACCATCATTATCAAGATCATTTGTATCTAAATCACGATCAAAATAAGAATAGTTTATAGAAGTTCTAAAATGATCTGTAAAGTAATAGTTTAATCCTATATCTGCGCCATAAGTATCTACATGTCCAAAGTTAGAATACGTTAAAATAAAAGCGCCAGTATTACCTTCGCTAACCTCTCCAATAGGTTTGTCACCTACATGTGTTACAAAATTACCATTTGCAGCATCTGCAATATTTCTAAGTGGACTTATAAAATTATCAGATTGATTGTAGTACGCATTAACATCAATAAACAACTTATCAGATAATTGACCTTTGTAGCCTATCTCATAAGAATTAATAGTTTCTACATCTAATTTTGCAATTTTGGTACCATCAGTTAGCGTAAAACCTTCACCATTACCTAATACTAAACCTCCAAACAAGTTTCCTTTAAGGTTTAAAATAGATGGTACAGCGATTCCTTTTCCGTAAGTAACTCTAAATGTGCCGTTGTTTAATTTTTTAGTCACTGCTACTTTTGGTATAAAGTTAGAACCGTATAACTCATGGTTATCTAGACGTCCTCCAAATAAAAATCCCCAACCAGAATCAGCTAATTTGTATTCTAACTGTGTGTAGATTCCGGTTTGATCTAAATCAATTCCGCCTTCATCTAAAAGGTAAGTTCCTTTAGAGTCTGCCATGTCTAATTGGTATTGGGCACCTAAAGTAACATGAAGGTTGTTCCAGTTATTGTTGTACTGAGCTTCTGCATTAAAACGTTCAGAGGCATCTTTAAAAAGAGCACCACGTTGAAGCGGAACGCCAACACCTGGTCCTAATGGAAACCATTGTTCTGTGAACGAACGCTCTCGAGCTTCTTCTTCTGAAAAACCATTTTCTATAAATGACACATAGTTTTGAGTTCTTTGATTTATAGCATATGTATCATCAGTTCTACTCCAAGTATAATAGGTGTTTGCAAAAAAGTGTTGAGATACATATTTTAATTGAGCAACATCAATACTCCAATCTTTAATTTGGTTACGGCCAGCACTTGTAATACCAATATTGTTATTAAGGCTATGTCCGTAATAACCAGTAATTTCCGAACCTTTTGTTGGTTTGTAATATATAGATGCTCCATATTTTTTAGAATCGAAATGACGATTTAAATCTAATTCTGTATAAGATTCCGTCCCTACATACACGCTATCTACATAGTTAAATTCTTTTCCTTGTGATTTTTCAAAATGAAATTTATAAGCAAATTTTTCGTTTATGGCTTCTGCATGTCTTAATCGTGTTGTTAAAACACTTTGGTTTCCAAAACCTAAAGCAACCGTAGTACCTTCAGATTGTCTTGGATTTTTAGTAATTGTACTAACTAAACCATTATGAGCGTTAGGTCCATAAAGTGTTCCGTTTGGACCCAATAATATTTCTACACGTGCAATATCATCTTTAGTTACTGTAGAGAATGAACCCATTGGTAAGCCCGTTGCAATTAATGTAGATAAGCGATCATCTGTTACTTGTAAGTTTTTAGAATTAAAAGCAGAGTTAAAGCCTCTTATGTTTATACCTGTTCCTAAAACACCACTTCTAACAAAGTCAACTCCTTTTTGTCTCGCAGCTAATTCACCTATATTAAAACTTGGGAATTCTTCAATATCTTTTGAAGTAATAACGTTAACAGTTGCAGGTACATCTGTTATTTTTTGCGGTTGTTTATTGGCAGTAATTACAACCTCATTTAAGATACTGTCAGATTCTTTAAGAGACGTATTTAGTTGTGTTGTTTTGCCAGCCATTATAGAGACACTTTGAGTAGTGATGGCATAACCAACGTAAGATATAGAAACTTCATAAGTGCCAGCAGCTAAATTTTCTAGAATAAATTTTCCGTCGTAATCTGTTACTGTACCTTTGTCTAAAGCCTTAATGTATACTGTTGCACCAGATAAAGGTGTGCCACTTCCTTCTGTAATTATTCCCTCTAAACTGCCTGTGTTTTGAGCAGACATAGTAAAAGTACTAATGAGAGTTAGTATTAAAAGTAGTTTTTTCATAATATAAGAGAATTGTTTAGAATTAGTTTATAGGGCAATCTATTATGAAATTAAAAATAAAGACTATAAAAAGGAAAAGGTTTGATGTGTGACTTTTTATTTAGAATAGAGAATATTTATTCATTTTGTTGTAAAAGTGTTGTTTTTGTTGGTTAAATTTAGATATGCGACTTTAACTGTAAAAAAGCTTCAGGTAAGTTGTTAGAAAGTCTATCAATCACTTTAATCATTAATTGTTTTTGGTTTTTTGTAGGTTGAATAGATTTAAGAGGTGCTTTTATTTCATCTAATAATCGATTAGAATTTATATGACCTTCCATGTATCTTGAAAGTGAAATACTCCATGAAATATTTGGCACATAATTACTCTGTTTTTGTCGTTCAGTTTCTTTTTCGGTAAGGTTAAATTTTGAAGCTAACTTTAAGACTTCATCATATTTTTCTAGAATAATTAGCACATTAATGTATGAGGTGAAAAAGTGGTGCCAACGATGGTTTAAGACCTCATTTTTATATTGTCTTAAAAACGTTTTTGCTGTAGCTTCTGCCAGTTTGTTTTTTTTAAGTTCAGATAACACTCTAATTTGATAAGAGCAATAGCCAATTTTTTGGTGATAATTATGTGTTTCCTTATATAAATCTTGATGCTTTTCTAATAGTAAAAAAGCATCATCAGGCTTATGATTTCTTAGTAAAATTGCGACTAAATTATTGAGATACATTAACGCATCATTATTATTTTGTCTTATGGATAAATAGCCATAGAATTCAGCTTTTTCAAATTCATCTTGTTTAGAATGTAGTAAAACTCTACTCGCATAGTAATTAGATAAAATACGTCTAGAATACATATCACCTTGATTAAAGTAAGTATCAATTTGGTCGAAAATAATTTTTAATTTACCATTTTCGTTGTAATTGGTGTACATAAATGCAAGTAAAACAAAAGCTTGATATCTGTTTTTTCCATCTATATTTTTGTCATTAAAAACAGCAAGCAACCAATGTTCTAAATGTTTAGTATCGTTATTATTTAAAGTGTATTGGTTGGTGATTTCGGTAGTAGCATCGTAGAGTTGGTCTTTTACATTTATAGCTTCGTTATAATTAGTTTTAAAGGATTCTATAAAATCTGCCACAGTTTTATGGTCTTTATAACGCATTCTTACTAAAAGATACGATTTGTACTCTTTGGCAAGCTCGTATAAATTCTGAAAATTATACGCAATGTTTTTATAAACTGAAATGTAATGTAGAAACTCTTTTTCTTCTTTTGAAGCTATGGCATCTGTTAATATTTTTTTGTTTAGAGACATTATCCATTCAATAGTGGTGTCTACATCTATGTTGGCTAATTTTTTTTCAATCCAAACTTTTATATAAGAATATTTTCGTTTGTCTATTGTGGCATCATATTCTACTTGTCTATTTTGAGATAAAGCATTTGAAATAACACGCGAAATTATACTGCGTTTTTCAATATCTGTAAACTGATAGTTTTCTTCGAGATATTTAGCTTCATTGGGTAAAATGGTTTTACTAAATGCCGTGAATTTTTTAAGCTTTGTTTTCATTCTGCATTTACAAATTGCTCAATAAGTGCGTTAACTTCTTGTGGTTTCTCGTATTGTACAAAGTGACCAGCATCTTTTATGTATTCAACTTTTACAGTTTTAATATGTTCTGCAGCAATTTCACCAATGTTTTCTACAGTTAATTTTGGATTAAAATAGCGATTAGGAATCAGTGCATCCTTATCTCCAAAAATCACTAAAGTTGGACTTTTTATGGATTCTAGATCGTTAAAAACAGGTTCATCTAACATACCAGAAATACTATTAACTATGGCTTGGCAATGGGCTTTAAAATCTGAAGCTTCTTTAATCATCTTTCGGTCATTAACCATTTTAGAAACATCTTCTGGTTGCTTGTAAAAATTAAGTGCGTAATTCTTTTCTATTTGCACATCGAGAGTATTTGCTACTGATTCTGGTGTGAAATACGATTTCATGAAAGTCGCATTAGCTTCAGAAAATTGTTCTAAACCAGCTGGTGCAACTAAAATCAACTTTTCAATCATATCAGGATAATTTGAAGCAAATTTAATACTTGCTTGTCCACCCATTGAATGCCCAATAAGTGTAATGTTCTTTAATTCTAATTTTTCAATAAATTGAAGTAGTGCTTCAGTAAAGAAGCTAGGTGTGTAATCTGCCATTGGCTTAGACGATTTTCCGTAACCAGGTAGGTCTAAAGCAATACATGTATAATCTTTACTTAGTGTTTCTATGTTTTTAGACCAAGCATCAGAATTACTACTTAAGCCATGTACAAACAAAAGAGTTTTTTTACCATTCCCTTCTGTTACATAACTAATTTCTAAACTGTCTAAGCTTATTGTGTGCGTTTTAAAATTATATGCTGAAAGTATATCTTTCATTGGTTTTTTAGTGTTTTGCGAAAATAAAGTCGTGTTAAAAAGGATAATTGCTAATACTATTCCGAGTCTTTTCATTCTTGGGATTTTATGACGTTAAAATATTTATTTAATTTTTTTCTCGATACTTTTCCTAAACTAGTTAGTGGAATTTCATCTAAAATAAAAATGTACTTAGGATGTTTAAAAGCGACCAAATTTGTTTTTAATTCTTCGCGGATTTCCGTAGCAGAAAGGTCTTTGTTTGTTGAGGTTACAAAGGCTATGCCACATTCGCCCCATTTTTCGTCTTTTACACTTAAAACAACGGCTTTTTTAATGTCTTTTATTTGTTCTAGATGTGCTTCAATTTCTTGAGGATATATATTTTCTCCACCCGAAATATACATGTCGTTTTTTCTGCCTTTCATGTATAAAAAGCCTTCTTCGTCACTATAAGCAAAATCACCTGTAAATAGCCAACCTTTCTTTATTTTATTACTTGTTTTAACGGAGTTATTCCAATAACCTGGAGTAACAATATCACCTTTAATACAGAGTTCGCCGACTTCATTAGGTTTCACCATTTCTCCTTTTGTATTCACGATTTTTATGTCTAAATAAAAATTGGGTTTTCCTATGGAATTTGGTTTCAGCTCTGCCATTTTATGGTGCAAGGACGTTATACTTGGTCCTGCTTCGGTAAGTCCATAACCTGGTCTTATATAGATGTTTTTTTCATTTTTCCAGAAACTTACCAATTCTGACGGTACTTTTTCTCCACCCGAAATAATGTATCTTAATTTTTTAAGGTTAACATCTTTAAAAACGGGCGTTTTTTGCATCATTAATAACATGGTTGGCAATGCCATGAATAGTGTTGTCTTGTTCAACTCTAGGAGGCAAAGTATTTTTTCGGAATCAAATTTTTCTAACATACCTATATGTGCGCCTTTGTGCAGTAATGGCGTTACAAAAACATTCCAGCCAGAGGTATGGTAAGGTGGTAACGTATTTATAGTTGAATCTCTAAAAGTAATGCCGAGTTGCATTGAGGTGTTTAAGCTGTTCCAGAATAGCATTTTATTGGTGTAAATAACACCTTTTGGTGTGCCAGTTGTTCCGGAAGTATAGAAAATAAATAACGTATTGTCTTCTTTTATTTGAGAGATTTTAATTGAAGTGTTTTCTGAATTTTGATAATAATCTGCTATTGTTTCAAAAGTTAAAACTTTTAAATCTTGAATTGGTAATTGTAAGGCTTTGGCTTTATGGTTGCTATTGTAGATAAATAAACTAGGCGTACAATCTAAAACCAATTTAGATATTTCGTTTACGGATTGTCTGTAGTTTAAAGGCACAATAACGAGTCCCATACGCTGACAAGCCACAAATAGAACCATGTAGTCTAAACCATGGTCTGCTAAAACAGCAATTCTATCACCTTCCTCAAGATTAAGGATTGTAAATTTTTGGATTAAGCGATTGGCATAATTGTGTAAGTCACTGTACGTATAGCTTTTGTTAGCGTCATACGATGTAAGTGCAATTTTATCTGGCGTGTAATCTGCCCATTTAGCTGTCCAATCTAATCTGTCCAAGTTCTACTTTTTTTATAATCTATGTTATATATAATGTAACCTACAACAAGTGATGTTAGGATTCCGATGGCTGCCGAAACACCAGGATTATTTACAGGTTCTTGCATGTATGGTGTAAGTCTTCCGTAATAAATGCCGAAGTGAACAACAATAGCAGTAATGCTCGCGATAAATACTGCTCTTGTTGAAACGTTTTTTAAAAAAGTTCCGAATAAAACAGGAACAAAAGCTGCTGCAAAATATGCATAAACACCATTTTGAGCAAAAATAGCAACACTCACATTTGGGTTTTTAATCTGTTCCCAACTTAATAAAAAGCTGACAATACCTAAAACGATAATGACAACTTTATTAATAGTTATAGTCTTCTCTGTAAACTTATCATTAAATAATGGATTTATAATATCTGAAGTAATAGTTATTGATAGTGATTGAATTAAGCTTTCTAAAGTTGATAAGCCTGCGGAAATTAAACCAACAACAATAACTAAACCAACACCTACGGAAAATTTAGTAACAACGTATGTTGGTATAATTTCATCCATTCTTAATTTTTCGCCATTGACCATAAAATCAGGGAAACTAATACGTGCATATAAACCAACTACAACGACTAAGAAGAAGACAATCATAAACGCAATTCCGCTAAAGAGATACGTGTTTATTTTACTCGAGTCTTTTAATAGGAGTGATTTTGTAATGATATGTGGTTGGCAAACAACTGCAACACCTATGACGATTTGTGTAAAGATAATTTCGAAATAATCTCTAAAAAGAAAACTAGATGGATTTGTTGGCTTGGTTAAATTTGGGTCAATAGTATTTAGTTTATCGATGAAGCCAGAAATGCCATCTACAAAATATTCTGAACCAGAAAATATTAAAATCAATGCTACAATACACATTATTATGGCTTGAATAGTATTGGTGTAAACCATAGAATTTGCACCGCCAAACATCATATAGCCAAACACAAATACTGTGATTCCCATAAGAACATAGAATGGGTCTGCATTAAGTGATTTAGAGATGACTTGTGTTAAGCCTACATTGATAAGAACTATAAACGTTATGAGTAAAAGCGCAATAATACCAAAGAAAAAAGCATAGTTTTTACTATTATAACGCTTGCCAATCCATTGTGCCATGGTTGTTGCTTTTACAGCATTACCTTGTTTAACAAAGCCTTTTGTAAATGCTATTAAAGATATAAATGCGGCAATTGGTAAAACCAGAGCAAAAGAGATGACTCCAGAAATTCCATATAGTGCAATAAATCCAGGGTTAATAATAAAAGTTGCAGCACTGGTCATTGAAGCAGCTAATGATAACCCAACAACCCAAGATGGGAAACCAATATTGCCAACAGCATAATCTTTTATACTGGTATTTTTACGAGCACCTCTTATAACGAAAAATAGGATTATAGCAGCATATACTGCTAATAAAATCCACATATAGGTGACCAACTTATCTGATGCTATCATTTTAATAATTGTCTTTAAAACAAATAACAAACTTTATATAATCTTTGAGTTTATTATTTTAGTTTCTTAAGGTGTGACTTTTTCTATTAAAAGTTGATTATTCTAGATTAACTTAAGTTTTTCAATACAAAAAGTATCTGTGACTATTAAATGTAGTAAAAGAATTTTGGGTGAACTAATAGATAAGTGAAATAAAAATGAAATTTAAGAATATAAATTAGGCTACTTTTTTAAGTAAATCAAAGCAAGGACATTTTTTACAACGTTTGTTTTCAGATTTTTTAAATTTCTTGCAGCATTTAGATTTTACATTCCCAGGTAATGCTAAGCCAGAATTCTCAAGAACTTTAATACGTTCTTTTTTTAGCTTTTTATTTTTTTTCTTTTTGCCCATTGAGAAATAATATCAACAGGACAAAAATAGTTATTTATATTTAATCTAAATAAAATTCAACACTTTAAGCATCAGGAGTTTCTGCTGCAGAGCTAACAGTAAGTTGTTGTATGTCTCTATCAAACAAGTATAAACCACCTTTGTCGTCACCAATCATTTTCACTTTATCTAGTATGGTTCTTGCCATAGCTTCTTCTTCAATTTGTTCTGCAACGTACCATTGTAAGAAGTTATGAGTAGCATAATCTTTTTCTTGTAAAGAGATATGAACTAATTCGTTAATGCTTTCTGAAACAAAAATTTCGTGTTCTAAAAGCTTTTCAAAAAGTTCTTTATAAGATTGAAATGTTACACTAGGTGCTTTCAATTCTGAAATATGTGCATGTCCACCACGTTCGTTAACAAATTTTACCAATTTTAGCATGTGCTCACGTTCTTCATCAGATTGGTCGTACATAAAGTTAGAAACACCTTCTAAACCTTTTACTTCTGCCCAAACAGCCATAGCTAAATACGCTTGTGATGATTCTGCTTCTATTCTAATTTGATTATTTAAAGCTGCTTCTATTGATTTTGATAACATAATTTTCGGTGTTTTATACAGGTATAAAGATAGTGAATTCCTTATTAAAGTATTTTTATTGATTTTGTGATATTCCCTATCTAATCTTTGTTAATTGTTCTCTTTTCGTAAACATAAGAACCATCGTTTGCAATACCTTCTATATGCAAGTTAAATGGCACTTTTGGTTTTGCTATTTTAAAAGAGATATTACTTTGATTGTCTACATTAAGATTTGGTTGCCAATCAATAACACCGAAATTTTTATAAAAATCATCATTGTAATATTTGTATTTTGGGATGTAGAATTTTTTATTGGGACTAAATTTAAGTGGGAAATTGTAGGCTTGTACCGTTGTATTGTTTAAATATTTTTTTGGCGAATCTTTAGTGTAAATTCTTATAAACCCTTTAGGACTTCTCATGCCTTCTCCAACACCAAATTTATTAAACTCTACATACGCAATATCAGTTAGGTAAATATTTCTAAAAAAGCTGATGTCGTATACTTGTGAATCATCTAAATAGTAATTAAGAATGTTTCCATAAGGGTCAGTACTTGAATCTTCTGATACTGAAGCACCATTACCATTAAATCCTTTGAGGTCAAGTCTGCCAGTTGTATTAAAGTCATTTCCATTCAAAATTTTATATTTTACATAATCTGCCAATGTGATATAAATATTTAGATCTTGTTCATTAATCGTCGTTATTTTTCCAAATCGTCCTTTACCTAAGTCATTTTGTTCAAGACGCTTCTCTAAACCAGGATTTGATTTAACTACCACTTCTTTTAATCTTTGCACATTACTAGAAATATTTAATAAATCACTTCTATTATAATCAATAGGTTTTAGTTTTGCACTTTGTTCACTATTATGAGGTAAATCGTTTTTATCATTTTTTAATTTTGGTATCGTATTAGGGAAAAACTGAAGATATAAGGACGCAGGTTTTAAATCCTCATTTTTAGTCATTTTAGAGAAGTAAATTGCTTCTGTTTCTATTGGGAAAACATTTTCAATTATAAAATTACTTTCACCTTTTTTAGTAGGAAAAACTCTTGGGCTTTCATTATCTACGGCATGTACTAAATATTGCATTTCTATATCGCCATTAATGTCTTTAGAGGTTCTGTTAGCATTTATGGTAATACCTTGTTCAAACGGATATTTTAAATCTTGTGTGTTTTTAAAAATATCATCCCAATTATAACTGCTCCAACCTTGAGTAATTAAAAGGTTATCTAACTCGTATTCTTTTTTTGAGTCTATTTCAGTGAAGTAATATTTAGGCTGTTCAATAAGACCATTAATGTATGGTGCTAAATAGGTATAAGAAATAATATTATTACGTCTGTTATAAGATTTTGAATCTTCTGGTAAAACAGATATACTAATAGAATTGTTAGTATTTGGATTAATATCCTTGAAATTGAGGTTAATCTCAATGGAGTCTTTTTCTTTTACTGTTGTAATGGTGCTTTGGTTTATTAATTTAATGCCTTCATAATTAAAAAACAACCGTTCTGCAATGGGCTGGTCATTTTCATTAAACAGTGTAATAATATTAGTACCAGAAGCCATATTACTAATATCTATTACTTTAGATATCTCTGTTACATCATTGAAATAGACATCCATAACTTCAAACAAGTCTCCATTATGTAGCATTAAAGTATATCTGTTATTCTTTATAGATTCTAGAGTTTCTTCATTGGTTTTTAAAGAAATAAATACTTTTGATTTTATTTTTTTGAGCGATAAAATAACACCGTTATGCTCTATTTCGGTATTTAGATTTGTACTAAAACTTTGATCAGAGTAATTTATTTTTACATCATATGCATTGCCATGTTCAGGTAATAGTTGAAATTTTCCAATTCCGAATTGATTGGTTTTAAAAGTTGATAAAACTTCATTATTTTCATTTATAACCTCTCCTTTGGCAAAAGGAATTCCATAACCAAGTTGATCCTTAATTGTTACACCAATAATATTAACAACACCATGAAGTAAATGACCACTTTCTGGCAAAAACTGTGCATCAATTTTTGGGCTTAGGTTTTCGGTTTCAGTTTCGTTGACATCAATTATACTAATAGTTTCTGTATAATAATTTTGCTCTTTAAAATTTCGCATCCAATTAGTGTATGCTTGTATTTTATAGTTACCAGTTGTGAAAAGAGAATCAATTTCAAAAATATTTGAAGCAATGCCATCAACTACTTTTATTAATTTTTGTTTTATTACGTTTTGATTTACATCTTCAATACTTACATAGAGATTTGTAGTTAACAAAGAAGGTTTCTTTGTTTTTTTATCTAGGACATAAGCGGTAAAACCAATGTCTTCCCCTTTGATGTAGGTAGATTTGTTTAAATGTAAATAGGCAACTTCTCGTACTGCATCCGTGTAATCTTCATACGATTCAGTAATTTCATAATTTTCTTGTGCATTTAGTGAATAGAGGTTGCTTAATAAAAGTAAAGCGATAAATAGAAAATAATTTAGAGGGTAGCTTTGTTTCATAATTAATTGGTTTAGTGTAAAGTTAGCACAAATATTAAGCCAAAATATGTTAATTTATTAAAAATAGTCCATGTTTTTATAATTAACAAGTTGAAAGTTTGAATTGTTCACTATAAAATAAAGCTATTCTATTTAGTTATGAAGCCTCAACTGTATCCGTTTGCGTGCCACATCAACCTCTAAAACCTTTACAATTATCTGTTGATGCAGATGCACATGTTCATTCACATCTTTTACAAAACTGTCTGATAAATTAGACACATGTATTAAGCCACTTTCTTTAATCCCAACATCTACAAAACAGCCAAAATTGGTAATGTTATTGACAATGCCTGGTAATAATTGGCCTTCGTGTAGGTCTGTAATGGTTTTTATGTTCTGATTAAACGTAAAAACCTTAGCAGTTTCCCTAATATCTAAACCAGGTTTTTCTAGCTCTTTAATAATATCTTTAAGCGTTAATAAACCAACAGTTTGAGACACATATTTTTTTAAATCTATATTTTGAAGAATGGCTTTGTTACCAATTAAATCTTCAAGAGAGATAGCTTCATCTTTTGCCATTTGTTTTACAATAGCATAGCTTTCAGGATGAACAGCAGAATCATCCAAAGGGTTTTTAGCACCTTTTATTCTTAAAAAGGCTGCGCTTTGCTCAAATGCTTTTCCGCCTAAACGTGGCACTTTTAATATGTCTTTTCGAGATTTAAAAACACCATGTTCTGTTCTGTAATCAAAAATGTTTTCTGCTAATTTTGGTCCAATACCAGAGACGTAACTCAATAAGGGTTTACTGGCAGAATTGATATTAACACCAACGGCATTCACGCAATTTTCTACAACAGTATCCAATTGTTTTTGAAGTTTTGTTTGGTCTACATCGTGCTGATATTGACCTACACCAATAGATTTTGCATCAATTTTTACGAGTTCGGCTAAAGGATCTTGTAAGCGTCTTCCAATAGACACCGAACCTCTAACGGTTACATCATAATCTGGAAATTCATCACGCGCAATTTTTGATGCCGAATAAATACTTGCACCTGCTTCACTGACTACAAATACCTGAATCTCATTTTTAAATTGAATTTTACGAATCAAGGCTTCCGTTTCTCTTGATGCTGTTCCGTTTCCTATAGCAATGGCTTCAATTTTATAAGCTTCTGCTAAACTAGAAATCTTTTTTATAGCGCCTATACTATCGTTTTTAGGCGCATGTGGATAAATGGTTTCGTTGTGTTTTAGATTGCCTTGCGCATCTAAACAAACCACTTTGCAACCTGTTCTAAATCCTGGATCTATAGCGAGTACGCGTTTTACTCCAATAGGCGAACCTAATAACAATTGTTTTAGGTTTTTAGCAAAAACGTTTATGGCAGATTCGTCTGCTTTTTCTTTAGCATTATTTAAAGCTTCGTTACTTAACGACGGAAAAAGTAAACGTTTATAGGCATCTGAAATGGCCAACTCTATTTGATCTGCACATGCATTTTGACGTCTTATAATTTTCTTATCAATACGTTCTAAAACTCTAATTTCATCAACTTCAATTTTTACACGGATATAACCTTCGCTTTCTGCTCTTAAAATAGCTAATAATCTGTGTGATGGAATTCGGTTTAAACTTTCTGACCAATCAAAATAATCTCTAAATTTTTGTGCTTTTTCATCTGTAGATTTAGACTTAACAACTTTAGTGCTTATTTGAGCACGACGCTCTAATTCATTTCTTAGTGTATTTCTAATATCAGTGCGTTCATTAATCCATTCGGCTATAATATGTCTAGCACCTTCTAAAGCCTCTTCTGTGTTTGATATGTCACCTTTTACGTATTTATAAGCAACAGATTCTATATCATTAGCATTTTGGCTCATAATGATTTTAGCCAACGGTTCTAAGCCATTTTTACGAGCCGTTTCTGCTTTTGTTTTTCGTTTTTTCTTAAAGGGTAGGTATAAATCTTCAAGCGTTATTAAATCTTGAGTTTTCGATATCTTTTCTTTGAGGTCTTCAGTTAAAACGTCTTGTTCTTCTAAAGCTTTTAAAATGGCAATTTTTCGTTTTTCTAAAGCTTCAAATTGTTCCTTAAACTTAACGATATCGCCAACTTGTACTTCGTCTAAATTTCCTGTAGCTTCTTTTCTGTAACGTGAAATGAAAGGAATGGTGCAGTCTTGGTTTAAAAGTTCTACGGTGTTTTTAACAGAAGATTCTGGTAAGTTAGTTTTTGAGGTTATGAATTGTAATAATTGGGTCATCAAAAAAGTTAAATTTATTCATTATCAAAAGAATTTCTAATCATCATTTCGCAAGAGGCATATTTATTAGAAATTTCTTTTATCTGTAATAAGGCTTGTTCTATTTTATGTCGCTCGTGATACGCTGATGCGGAACCTCCAGAAATTAAACCAACAACTAGAGTTAATAATCCAGATTTTGTTTCAATAGCATCTAAATTTAAACTGGGAATGGTTTTTATGTAATTAAGTACAAAGTCGTCATCAATATTCTCAAATAAATAGGCTTTTATTTCTTCGTTATATTGAGAGAAAGCTTCAATCTCTGGCATATTTCCTTTAGTTCTAATAAGGCGTTCTGCCTGAGCTTGTAAATCTATAACTTGTCTTGTAATGGAAGGCTTAGCCATTAACTTATTTGCAATCCGTTAGAAACGTTTTGAGTATCAGGATTCACAAACACCAAATTACCACCTTCATCTTCAGTCATTAAAATCATACCTTGACTTTCTACACCTCTTAGTTTTCTTGGTGCTAAGTTCACTAAAACGGTAACGCGTTTTCCAACAACGTCTTCTGGTTTAAAGCTTTCGGCAATGCCAGAAACAATAGTACGTGTATCTATACCTGTATCTACTTTTAAGACTAAAAGCTTTTTTGTTTTAGGCATTTTTTCAGCTTCGATAATAGTACCAACACGTAAGTCTAGTTTGGTAAAATCTTCAAACGTAATTTCTTCTTTTTGTGGCTCTGTCACTTTGTTCGCTGCTTCGTTCGCTTTTTTACTGGCTTCTAGTTTTTCTAGTTGCGCTTCTATGGTTTTGTCTTCAATTTTAGTGAATAATAATTCGCCTTTATTGATTTTATGATTTGCAGGAATTAGGATGTCTTTTGTTGAAACATCTTCCCATTTAGATTCTGAATCAAGTTCAGAATGACAAAGAATTGATTTTAGTTTGTTAGACGTAAACGGTAAAAACGGTTCAGATAACACAGCTAAAGCAGATGCGATTTGCAAGGCAACAAACATGACTGTTTTAGTGCGTGCTTCATCTGTTTTAATGGTTTTCCAAGGCTCTTCGTCTGCTAAATACTTGTTTCCAAGTCGTGCTAAATTCATCAATTCTTGGCTGGCTTCTCTAAAACGGTAACGTTCAATAGAACTAGAAATTACTGCAGGATACGCTTTTACAGCCGCTAAAGTTTCTTCGTCGATAGCCTTATAATCCGAAGGTTCAGGAATAATACCATCATAATACTTGTTGGTTAAAACCACCACACGATTAATGAAGTTTCCAAAAATTGCAACCAATTCGTTATTGTTTCTGGCCTGGAAATCTTTCCACGTAAAATCATTATCCTTAGATTCTGGTGCATTAGCTGTTAAAGCATAACGCAACACATCTTGTTGATTAGGAAAATCTATTAAATACTCTGGTAACCATACGGCCCAGTTTTTAGAGGTGGACAATTTTTTGCCTTCTAAATTTAAAAATTCGTTAGCTGGCACATTATCTGGTAAAATATAAGAACCTTCGGCTTTTAACATGGATGGGAAAATAATACAGTGAAATACAATATTATCTTTTCCAATAAAGTGAACGAGTTTTGTGTTTTCGTCTTTCCAGTAATCTTCCCAATTTTTGCCTTCGCGTGCAGCCCATTCTTTAGTAGAAGAGATGTAACCAATTGGCGCATCAAACCAAACGTAAAGCACTTTGCCTTCACCACCTTCTACAGGTACCGGAATTCCCCAATCTAAATCTCTTGTTACTGCTCTTGGACGTAAACCATCGTCTATCCAAGATTTTACTTGTCCGTAAACATTAGGTTTCCAGTCTTTTTTATGACCTTTTAAAATCCACTCGCGTAAAAAGTCTTCGTGTTTATTTAAAGGTAAAAACCAGTGTTTGGTTTCTTTTAAAGTTGGTACATTTCCTGTTATGGCAGATTTAGGATTAATTAAATCCGTTGCATTTAGGCTTGTTCCACAATTTTCACATTGATCACCATAAGCTTCTTCATTGCCGCATTTTGGACAAGTACCTGTAACAAAACGATCGGCTAAAAACTGGTTCGCTTCCGCATCGTAAAGTTGCTCAGTCACTTCTTCTACAAATTCATTTTTGTTGTAAAGGGTTTTAAAAAACTCTTGAGCAGTATCATGATGAATTTTTGCAGATGTGCGCGAGTAATTGTCAAAAGTGATACCAAAATCCTCAAAAGACTTTTTGATAATCGCATGGTATTTATCTACAATATCTTGAGGTGTAACACCTTCTTTTTTTGCTTTTATAGTAATTGGTACACCATGCTCATCACTACCACAAATAAAGGCAACATCATTACCTGTTAAACGCATATAACGTGCATAAATATCTGCTGGTACATAAACACCTGCTAAATGGCCAATATGTATTGGGCCGTTTGTATAAGGGAGTGCTGCTGTTATGGTATATCTTTTTGACATGGTCTTACTTTTTTAAAGCACAAAAGTAAACATTTTGTAGTGTGATTTATAATGAAAAGTAGAATCGATTATTCTAAAAATGAAAGAAAATTCTTTGTGTTATTAAAAAATATTATAAATTTAACCACTTAACCTATAAATCATTAAAAATGAAAAACTTAAAACAATTATTTTTACTTGTAACCATTAGTGTAATGTCTTTTTCTTGCGGAAGTGACGATGATGGTGGCTCGGATGTTAGCGGAGCACTAATTTATGGAGATACTGAGTACGAGTTAAAATCAGGTATTATCTCAAATTATGGTGATTATTACGAAGATGGTGTTTATAATTTTGATATTAGCTTATTAAGTTCAGAATTCACTATTTCAGATGATGAAGTAGTACCTGATGATGCTATAATTTCTGGTGTTTATTTTGAATTATTTACCGAAACTGAAGGCGACTTAGAAGTAGGTACTTACTCTTTTGATAGCTTTAGTTTTGATGCTAATACTTTTAATGATGGTGAAGTTTATTTAAATGTTTCTGTAGATTCTTTAGAAGATGAGACTTCTTTTGAGGTTACATCAGGAAGTTTTACCGTTTTAGATAATGGCTCTTCTTACGAGTTTGAATTTGAAGGAACGTTAGAAAATGGTCAGTCATTCTCTGGGTATTACAACGGTTCTTTATATGCTGAAGATTATTCTTCTGAAGATTTAGATAGATCAGCAACTGTATCTTATACAAATTCTAAAAGAAAATTGTTTAATAATTAAATTGGACATCTTTTAATATAAAAAAGACCATCTGTTTAAGGATGGTCTTTTTTTATTTAATAAAATTAGCTTTTTTATCAATCTATTTTTTAAGAGCACTATCTATTTATACCTGTAATAGAATAGCAGCAATTGCAAAGCAGGCTATAGGAATTATCCATAATAAATAAATAGATGTATTACTGTGCTTTGATTTAGCATTAAGAATCGTTCTTTTCTTTCCGTTATAGCGCATCCAATTCATGAAAATTAAAAAAATAGACGCTAACGTCATTAATACCCAAAATTTTGTATTAGACATAATTTGCATTTTCATTTGTTTAGCAAATGCTAAGAAGAATGCTGCTAGAGCGAATGCTATAGATAGCGTTAGCATGTTAATATAAATTAAGGCTAACTTAATACTACGTTTGCCTAATGCTTTTTTGTAATGATTGAATATGGTGATATAGAATGAGTCTAGCATAAATAAAATAGATATTGGAAATAAAAAACCTGCTAAAACTAGCAGGTTTTTTAAAGTATAGTTAACGTTTTTAATTATTCACCAAAAACAGCTACGTTATCTACGTGCATAGTAGTATTTAAATTACTTGTATCACTACCAGTATATCTAAATGCAATATAACCAGTACCTGAATAACTAGAAAGATCGATATTTCCAGAATTTGTAAATGTATACCATGATTCAAAATCAGCTTCTAAACTAGATGTAAACTCTAATACAGTCCAAGTTGCGCTTGTTACTCCTGCAGTTGTACCATCCCAATCTGTAGATATTAATACTTCTAATGCGTCATGACCTGCATCTGGATAAGCATGTTCTGTTTGAAAAGCTAAAGTTTCAGTTGCGTAAGTATCTAAATCTATTCCTGGTGTAATTAACCAACCAATATTACTAGAGTTACCTGTGCCATAAGCTGTAAATTCTGCGTAACCATTTGAGTTGTAGACTTGTTCTGTCCATAACTCACCACCAGCTTCAGCATAATTGGTCCAGCCAGTTGTATCTAAATCTGTACCATCAACAGCATCATCAAATCTTTCTTCAAAAATTGTAGAGGCTAAAGTACATCTTGGGCCATCCATAGAAACATCGTCAACAGAGTTTAATGCTAAAATATAACTACTTGCATCATATGTTTTACTAACTACAGCTTTAATAGAACCATTTCCTGTAGGCAATAAGTATTCTTTAAAATCTGCAAACGAACTTGTTTCTAAGATAAATTCATCATAGTTAAATCCGTTACAAACTTGTAGTGTTCTACTAGTATCATAAACTTCTATTGGGTCAAAATAACGTAAGCCATTTAAATCATCAGCAAATTCTACATCATCAATTTGTACAAACATACCAACGTGAGTGTCATTTATTTCAGAGAATGAAACCACTAAAGGTACAATCTCTTCTGTAATACCAGAACGTAATACCTTTTGTGCAATTTGGTTAAAATTTAATGAAGTTACAGTTCCACCATATTGGTCAAATTCTGTTCCACCACCTAAAGTTATTATGCCGCTACCTGTACGTTCTTCACCAATAAATAGTCCTGTTAAGTTAATATATACTTCACGACCTTTGTTAAACTGGTTGTAATTATCAGTTTGGTCTAAAACTATTTTCATAGCACTAGTAGGATTTTCAGCACTATTTTGAATGTATAATTCTTTATAAAAATTTCCTGTTTGATCACTAGAGGAAACATATCCTTTTACATAAATAGCATTTTCTACAGCAAAAGGAATAGCATCACTATTGTCGCCATCATCATTAGGGTCTGAGTTATATAATGCTTTTGCGTAATCAAAAGAAACTTCTGTAGCATTTGTTAATAATGATTCTAATGCTAAGTTTTCTTCATCACCTAAACTAGTAGGAACTGTGTAATCATCATCTTGCACACATGATGTAATGGTAAATGAAGCCACTAAGACTAAAGTTAATTTTAAAAATTTAATCGAGTTATTCATAGCTTTTTGATTTATAATTTTTGAATTCATGAATGTTGAACACTTCATAATTGTAATATTATTTATTAATTTTTCTTTTTTTAGAATCTAAGATACACATTTAGAAAATAGTTAGCACCACGACCATACCAATATTTTGGTCCAAATCTACGTTTAGAAAGACTAGTGTCCTCTAGCAATTCTCTATAATTTGCGTTTCTACCTTGCTCAAAACCACCTGTTTTGTATTCTTTGTCTAATAGATTTCCTACACTTGCAAAGAAGCCAATGTATTTGTTGTCTATTTTCCAAGATTTTCCGCCTACTAAGTTCACAACCATATAGCTACCAAACTCTTCTTGTTTAAGAAGTGTTTTTGCTACTTCAGTATCATATTCATTAAATGGTAAACCATCAGTTGGTTCTAAATAGAAATTCTCAGTTCTAAGGATTGGACTAACATCTAGATAAGTGTTAGAAAAGAAGTTGGCTGTTGCACCAAACCACCAATAATCTGGGTCTCTGTATTCAAAACCTACAGAATATGCTGTTTGTGGTCCTCCTGCAATTTTGTAATCTTTTAAATTTGCTTCACCATACTCTGATACAGAACTGTTAGATGATACATAAAGGTTTGGATTGTTGTCGTAAGTATACTGACCAACAGAAGCTGCACCTTTTAATTTAATTGTTGGCGTTACTTGTGCTTCAATACCAAATTCTCCTCCAATATGTCTTTTATCTACACCTTGTAATACTTCAGAAACTAAGGCATTGGTTTCAATTATACCATCATCAGTAGTAAAACCACCAATACCATCAGCATAATAAAAAGAAGTTTCGTTAGCATCTTCTATTTTTGTGTAAAACCCTGTTAATTTAGCTTTAACAATAGGAGATCTAAATATATAACTTGCATCAAAAGAAGTTATTTTCTCTTCAGTAATTTCTTTTCCTGTAATGGAAACACCATTCACAATACCAACATAATCATTATTTGCTCTAGAGTTGGTGAATGTATTTCTCAATGAAGGTGCTTTAGTAAGGTAACCAGCATTGATGTCTAAAATATGTTTTCCGGTTATTTTATAAGTAAAACCTGCTTTTGCACCTACACCTGTAAATTCTAACTTATCTCCTTTACCTAAAGAATTACCTGCGTTAGCTTCGTTATCATATAAACCTTCTCTTTGATAATCTGTTTTGGCAACATTTGCTGCTAGGAAAAAATCAAATTTATTGTATTTAAATTGAGCTTGAGCAAAACCAGAAATCTCATTTACATATAAATTGTAGTTATATCTAAATTTATCGCCTTCAAAAGCTATACGATCTGGATTAGATAAATCAAATTGAAATCCATCAAAAGAATCTATATTTTGAACACCAGTAGTACTTCCTAACAAATCAATAATTTCAGCAAAATTTTCAGAATCTAATCTCTTGTAATTAATACTACCGTTAAGAATGATATTTTCGTTTAGTTCGGTATTAAAAATAGTATTTACAGTAAGTTGCTTATCGTCATTTCTGTCTTCATATAATGCATAGGCTGCATTAACGTTACCTACATTATTATTAAGATTAGCGGTCATTATATATTCCCAATCAATTTGGCCATTTTCAATAAACTCTTGCTCATGAATGTAAGCACTTGCTAAATCTTCTCTTGCAATATGATAGCTAGGTAGGTTTTGATAATAGGCAGGACTTGGATTTGAACCACCTGAATTATCTATACGACTATTACCCACTTTACCAAATTGGTAAGCAACATTAGTATTTAAACTTGTTTTAGAGGAAATATCCCAATAATGGTTTAACATTAAAATTGGTTCTTCAACTTCTTTAATACGAGAATTACGTTTTTCGCCATCTAACCAACCCCAATATTCGTTGTATTTAATGCCTTTTAGGTCATATACTTCTTGTGTGTTTGGCGATGATTTACCTCTTCTGTTTGGAGCATAAATTGAAGTAAAGTTTAAACTATGCTTATCATTTATTTTCTTTTCTACCGAAGCAAAAAATGAATTAGAGTCATATAATGTTGCATCTTGATAGCCTTCTTCTCCCCAACGTCTTCCTATCATAAAAACATAAGACCATCCATCTTCTGTTAAGCCAGAAGCATAACTAGCCATTGCTCTGTTGGTATAACTTCTGTTAGAAGATGAGTAAGTAATACGACCACCTTTTCTATAGCTAGATGCTCTAGTATTAATATTAGAAGTACCTAAAATACCACCAAAGTTATAGTCAGAAGGTGTTAAACCGGTTGTTAGTTCTTGATTACGCATTACATCATTTAATCCGCCCCAATTACTCCATTGTGGTCTACCATTATAGATTTTATTCATTTGAATTCCGTTAATCAAAACGGTACCATTGTCTGAGTCTAAACCTCTTACTTTAAAGAATGAAGAGCTAAATTCAAAAGCTGCTGTTCTCTGAAAAATATCTAAAGATGAAGACAGTAATCCAGAGATATTATCTGCACCACTTGTATCATCATTAAGTTCATCATCAGAGAGTGTAATGGTAAACAAATCTGCATCATCCGTTATGTCTATATCTAAGGTCATATCTGTAATGTTTACAGTTTTACCTTCATTAACTACAATAGGATAACGTTTAGTTGTATAACCAGTTTTAGATATTTTTAAAACCTGCTCTCCTAAAGGTACATTACTAGAAAAAACAAACTCACCTAAACCATCAGTAGATGTTGCTTGTTGTGTTTCTTCAATGGTTATTGTAACATCCGGAATTGGTTCTAAAGTAACCGCGTCTTTTACACTACCTTTAATAATGGTGTTTTGAGCCATCATTGAAAAGGAAGTTAAAATTCCAAATAATAAAATAAATAAACTTTTTTTCATATTAAAATTTAAAGTTAATAGTCTTTGTAGATTAAATAATAGTTATTTAGGGCTTGCAAACTTACATTATTTATAATAAATATATACTTTTGGCCTAAGATTTGTAATGGAAATAATGTTAAAATAACATGAGCAAAATGAAAAACATAAAACTCGGATTAACTGTAATATTCGTTTTAGCATTTATAAGTTTAAATGCTCAAGAAAAAAAGAAATTTAAAATTCATACTGTAGCCTTCTACAATTTAGAGAATTTGTTTGATACCATTAATGATCCTACTAAGTATGATGAAGCAAGTCCTATAATGGAAATGAATGAATCTCTTAGAGGTGAAGTTTATAAAAATAAGGTTAAAAACATGGCTAGGGTTGTTGCGGATATTGGGTTTAAAGACACAAAAAACACACCAGCAATTATTGGTGTTTCTGAGATTGAAAACAAACAAGTACTAATGGATTTAGTAAATGACCCTCAGTTATTAGCCAAGGATTATGGCATTATTCATTTTGAATCTCCAGATAAAAGAGGAATCGATGTGGCTTTACTATACCAAAAAGCACTTTTTAGACCTATTGAGACCAGTTCTCATGAATTGTTAATATATGATGACTTAACGAGAGAACGAGTTTATACTAGAGACCAATTATTAGTTTCAGGTGAGTTAGAAGGGGATTTAATACATGTAATTGTAAATCACTGGCCATCGCGAAGTGGAGGAGAAGCAAGAAGTCGCTCAAAAAGAGTTGGTGCTGCAAAACTAAATAAACATATTATTGACTCGCTACAATCTATTGATCCTTATGCTAAAGTAATTACAATGGGTGATTTTAACGATGATCCAACCAATGCAAGTTTTAAAAAGGCTTTAAAGACAAAAGCTAATAAGGATAAAGTTCCATTAAAAGGAATTTACAATCCGTTTGAAAATCAGTTTAAAAAGCAAGGATTAGGTACAACAGGCTATAGAGATGCTTGGAGTTTATTTGATCAAGTTTTAGTAACAAAACCTTTTTTAGAAAAAGACTATTCATCTTTCCGTTATTATAAGTCAGGAATTTTTAATAAAAATTATCTAAGTAACAAACATGGTAGATATAAAGGTTATCCTTTAAGAAGTTTTGCCGATGGAGGTTTTACGGATGGTTTTAGTGATCATTTCCCAGTGTATATTTATTTAATTAAAGAAATTACTGTAGATACAGCAAAAGAAGAAAAAGCGAATTAAATATAATTCTCGAATAAAAAAAGCGTCTAAATTAAAGATTAGACGCTTTTTTTATGTTTTAACTTTATAATTTTAGAACCAAAGATTCCAAGGAATCTTTGCTAAAACTAAAACTAAAGCCAGTGTGTAGAATATAGCTAATAATTTAAATTTTGGCTTAGACGTTAATTTCTTTTTGTGTTTAGAATAACCAATAGTAACTAGAGCAACCGCAATTATCATTGTTAAAGGATGTTCAATAATTAAGTTTCTTAAGGCTGAATTTTTCATTACTTCTCCCATACCACCAATTTGTTTTATTGTTCCAAAATAATCTTTCATAAAAAATAGAACGATTCCAATAAGTAATTGAATGTGCATTGTAATCAATGCAAATAATGAAATTCTAAAATCTTTTGCATCAAATTCTTTATCTCCAAAAAATTTAATAAGTGCATTAAACGTAGCAAGTACTAAGACTAATAATACTAAATAAGCCCATTTAGAATGTATAAACTGTAGAATTTCCATAATAGTAAGTTGAATTATTTCTGCAAAAGTAGGGATTTACTGTTTAATGCTATTACTCCGAAATCGTAATTTTATACTTTAAACTGTTTCCTAATTCATCCATAACAGTAATGATGTGTTCGCCAGTACTTGGTAAAACGGCCATATCATGTATGTCTTTTGTACTACCAATGTACTCACTATCAATATACCAATGCAATTCTAGTTCAGGTTTAGAATGGGCTACCTTTAAGATTAAATCATTGGTTTTGCCATCAAAATCTTTTGGTAAATAAATAGTGCTTTGTTGGTTTGGGTATATAAATTCCATGGAAACTCCTGAAGACTCTATACAGTCCTTTCTAAAAGGAGGTAATGGTTTATAATATGGGTTTTTGTTCTTAAAATAATGCGCTTGTAAAGGCGGTAAAACAAACCAAGATTTATTATTAATGTTTGAAATGGCTTCGCAAGATGAATTAACTTGGTAACGTTCTGATACATCTAAATGAATTAGTTTATGAAACGGACAAGGTTCTGTTTTTTTTCCGCTTGCTTGTATGTAACGGATTTCTGTAACATCACAAATTGAGGAAGCTCTATAACCGCTTTTTTTACAGATTTTCACCTCTAACATTTCATCAAAAGGATGGTTAAACCAGTTACTTTTGGGTAAAACCTCAAAAACCTCAAGCATAATTGGTGCAGCGGTTTGCACACCAACTAATCCAGGTCGTCCTTCACCATCTGCATTTCCTACCCAAACGCCAACTACGTAATCTTTTGTTGTACCTATTGCCCAAGCATCTCTAAACCCAAAACTTGTACCTGTTTTCCATGCTATTTCTTGAGAAGAATCGTAATATTCCCAACTTTCATCGCTTTCTGGTCGGTTAACTTGTTTCATACTTTCAAACGTAAAAAATATGGAAGCTGCATCAAAAACATCCTTTTGTTTAGATTGCTTTCCGAAATCAATAGTTTGATTTTCAGTGTATATTGGCTCGCAAAATTCATTAGAAAAATATTGACTAGAATTAGCGTTGAAATGATTTAAAGTTGAAGACATAGCTGCATAACTTTTGCATAAGTCCCAAAGGTTACTTTCTGCGCCTCCAAGCACTAGAGATAAGCCATAATGATTAGCATTATATTTTAAATCTTTTAGATGAAGTTTCTTGAGGTAATGATAAAAACGGTCTAGACCAAACTCTTGAAGCATTCTTACGGCTGGTACATTTAATGAGCGCGACAAAGCCTCATTGGCATGTACAGCGCCATCATATGTTTGGTTGTAGTTTTGAGGTTGATAACTACCAAATTGTGTTGGTACATCTGCTACTAAAGTGTTTGGTAATAAATCACCAGCATCTAACATAGCTGCAAATAAAAAGGGTTTTAAAATGCTACCTGTGCTTCTAGGTTTATCAATAATATCTACACTTTTTTGGTGGGCATTATCAGTTGGAGAATTACCAATATAAGTAAGTACTTCTCTAGTTTTTACATCTAAAACTAAAACAGATATGTTGTAAATTTCATTCTGTTTTAAACGATTGTAATTTTGTTTTACAATAGTGTTAGTTTGTTCTTGTAAGGCTATATTCACAGTTGTTTTAACACGTTTTCCTTTTTGTTCTTTAGCAATTTTTTGAAGTAAATGAGGCGCTATTTGAGGTAAAGGATAAGGTTTTTGTGGTAAACTTTCCGCTATAGATAATTCATAGGTAAGTTGGTCTATTATATCATTTTTATATAATTTCTTTAATAATCGGTTACGTTTTTTTAATAATCGCTCTTGATTTTTTCCAGGATAAATTAAACTAGGAGCATTGGGTAAAACAGCGAGCGTTGCACTTTCTGCCCAAGATAAATCTGAAGCATTTCTATTAAAATATCGCCATGCAGCTGCATCAATACCTACTACGTTACCGCCAAATGGTGCATGGCTTGCGTACAAGTTTAAAATAGCATCTTTAGATAATCTAAATTCTAACCGTGTAGCCAGAATAATTTCTTTTACTTTTTCAAAATACGTTCTAGATTGCCCTTTACGAGATAAACGAATCACTTGTTGCGTCAGCGTGCTTCCTCCTCGTTTTACAGAGCCAGAATTTAAATTGCCTTTTAAAGCTTTAAATATTGAAACAGGATTAAATCCAGGATGTTGGTAAAAATATTCATCTTCAAATTGAAGAATACAGGTTTTAAATTTATCTGGTACGCTGTCATTTGCCGGAAATCGCCATTGACCATCCTCTGCTATTAAAGCACCTAACAATTCATTTGTATTACTTGTAATTACTGTTGCTGTTGGGTCTTTAAATAATGTATTTGGTAAACAGAAATAATAGGCAATAAGAAGCACTAAAATCATAATCGATTTTATTTTATTGTGCTTAAAAAAGTTAATTAACCTATACATGAACTATACAAAAGCGAATTTAAAGCCTTTAATGGGTATTTCGTAAAATTATTATATATAATTATCTATATATTTATACGTGAGAAAACGTTATTACAATCTTAAAATAGTCATAATTTTTTGTATTTTTTTTAGTTCAAAAATCATGCATGGCCAATTGGGTTTCTGTCAAGGAAACTCAGGTGACCCAATTTTCACAGAAACATTTGGTAGTGGTTTACAAAACACTTCTTTACCAGCTGGAACCACAACTTATACTTATGCGACTGGACAAGATCCAGAAGATGGTTTTTATACCGTTTCGAGCACATCTAACTATTTTGATTGGTTTAATATTAACGATCACACACTAAATGATACTAATGGTAGAATGCTAATTGTAAATTCGAGTTACACAGCTGGTGAATTTTATAAAACAACAATCAGCGGACTTTGTGAAAATACAACTTATGAGTTTTCGTCGTGGTTAATTAATTTAACACCTCCAAATGGTTATTGTGGTGCAGGAGCTATACCTATTAACGTTAGTTTTGAAATTTGGGATAATACGGATACTACACTTTTAGCTTCTGGTACAACAGGTAATATTTATGGGACTACAGCAACAGATTGGAATCAATATGCTTTAGTCTTTCAATCTACAGTTGGTCAAACATCTGTGATTCTAAAAATGATAAATAATGCTCCAGGTGGCTGTGGTAATGATTTGGCTATAGATGATATTGTATTTAAAAGTTGTGGAGATGCAATTGCTATAGAAGACAATAATAATGTAAATTCTATTACCCTATGTAGTACTCAAAATCCTAATGTAAATACCATTGAAGTTATACCAGATAATAGCGTTTTTAGTAGCCATTATTACCAATGGCAAATTAGTACAGATAATATAAATTGGACAGATATAGCAGGTGAAACTACATCATCAATTGCAGTTTTAGGTATTTCTACAACAACATATTATAGAGCCAAAGTTGCCGAGTACGCAGCTAATCTTAATAATTTAGATTGTATTACGTTTTCAGATGTTTATGAAATAATAATAATCCAAGCACCTGAAGAGCCTGCTACAAATTGTTGGGAAGAAGCATCGTTTAGTGATACCACATGTAGTTGGACGGTTACAGGGACACAACCAGAAGCTCCAACAGGTTTAGAGTGCTGGCAAAATGCAACATTTAATACAGCAAGTTGCGAATGGGAAATAGAAGGCACACAGCCAGAAGAACCTACCGATTTAGAATGTTGGGAAGAAGCAACATTTAGTGATACCACATGTAGTTGGACGGTTACAGGGACACAACCAGAAGCTCCTACAGGCTTGGAGTGTTGGCAAAATGCAACCTTTAATACAACAAGTTGCGAATGGGAAATAGAAGGCACACAGCCAGAAGAACCTATTGATTTAGAATGTTGGGAAGAAGCAACATTTAGTAATACCACATGTAGTTGGACGATTACAGGGGCACAACCAGAAGCTCCAACAGGTTTAGGGTGCTGGCAAAATACAATCTTTAATACAGCAAGTTGCGAATGGGAAATAGAAGGCATACAGCCAGAAGAACCTACTAATTTAGAATGCTGGGAATTGGCTTGGTTTAATACCGACTTATGTGATTGGGAAATAGAAGGTGCAGAACCAATAGAACCAACAGATTTATTATGTTGGCAATCTTCAATATTCAATGAAGAAACATGTGAATGGGAAATAATAGGAAACCAACCCTTAGAATTAAGAGATGAGTATTTAGTTTTATGTTATAATAATGTATTGGTATTACAAGCAACATCCAATATTGAAGACCCAAGTTATTTATGGGAATCTGGAGAAATGTCTCAATCCATAACTATTGATATGGAGGGCATTTATGAAGTTAAAGTAACAGATGGTTGTTTTACAGAGATAATAACTTTTAATGTTTCACTAGAAGAAGTTCCCATTATTGAAAGTGTAAAAACAGACGGAAGTTCTATAATTATTAATGTTCTTGAGCCAAACAATTATTTGTACTCTTTAAACGGCATAGATTATCAATTGAGTAATATATTTAGTAATCAACAAGGTGGTTTATATACCATTTATGTTAAAACCTTTGAATGTGAAATTGTCACTACAATTGAACATTTACATTTTTTTATTCAAAAGTTTATAACTCCAAATGGAGATGGAACTAATGATGTCTTTAAATTAAATATTGCTGAATTTTTTACTAACACTGAGGTGTATATATATGATCGTTATGGTAAATTATTATATTCAGCAATTAATAGAAATGCATTATGGAACGGTGATTTTAATGGAAATGATTTACCAACTTCAGATTATTGGTATCGTATTGTTTTAGATGGTAAAGAATTTCAAGGGCATTTTAGTTTGAAGCGATAAACATTGTTTTAAGCCGTACTATAATCATATTCGCGTTCTACTTTGCAAATCTTTACATTGTACCAATTATACCATTGTTCGCGACCTTTTTGTTGCGCAAATAAATGGTCTGTGTTGGCTTTCCAATTTTTAATAGCTTCTAAGCTTTCCCAATAACTTACGGTAATGCCGACTTCATTTCTGGCAGAATCTATGCCAATAAAACCCTTTTGTTGTTTGGCTAGGTTTTCCATTTTTTTAGCCATTTCTGAGTAGCCTTCTATAGTTTTAGTTTGGGTTGAGGTGAAAATTACGGCGTAGTATGGTTTAGAGTTTTTCATTACTTATTTTCTGGATTCTCTGTAAAGGTATTTGTCATTTCTAAATACAAGATAATGAGACATTCCAAGAATGTCATTACTTCCATCAATTTTTGTGATAAAATACCAAGTTTTATTTTCAAAGATTCTTGGGTCTTCCCAATCAATTTTAACAAAATGTGGTTGAGTCTTCTTTACGTCATCAATACTTAAACCACTGTCAAGATTGTCAGCCCATCTAATGGTATCATTATAATAGTTTTTACAATTCACCACTAAAGTAAAAATTGATATAATAAATAATCTATTTAGGTTTTTACTTGTTAGAATCTTCTTTAATTTTTCTTTCATATTCAAAATTATAAACCACCCCTAAAGTCCCCTCAAGGGGACAGTCCTCGAAATAAACTTGGTTACAATTGCCTCCTTGAGTGGACTTTCTTGCAAGGTTTTGCCAACCTTGTAGTATTGGGTGCAAATTTATAATAGACCTACAAGGTATTTGAAACCTTGCAGGTCTGACTTAGTTGCTAACTTTTTGGTATCTCAAATTCAATTATTTTTTCTGTGATCTTATCTTCAGAATCTGTTAAGATAAATTTAATAAAAACACGCTCTGTTGAAATGCTAACCGGATAATCTTTTAGGTTTTTTATAGTTTTCACATAATTTAACCAGTCTTTTCCACATTTGTCTTCAACATCATCTTTTAAATCCTTGATAGCTGTTTCAATAAAATTAATCCAGTCCTTTTCAGTGTATGTTAATGTTTCAAACGTATTAGACTTTAATTGCTTAAGTGGCTTCCATTCTGTACTAAATTGTTTCCATTCATTAGTATTACATTTAGGATCACCACTCATGTAAGAGAAACTATTTTCATAACGTTGAAATAGGCTTACTTGCTTATAATCATTCTCTATTAGAACAATATTTTTCCCTTCAGGTTTATCATTAATATCTACTTTAATTGTAGTTGAATCAGCTTCCTTTAAATTATGTGATCGTTTATAATCACTTGTGGCTAAGTTTTTAATTTCAACATTTACATCATTGAACTTAAGTCGAATTGTTCTCGCAATTTTATTTGGTGATAAATACCCATTAAACACATAACCAATGTGGTTTCTGGTTTCTACTTTTACCCATTTTCCACTGATTTTTTCACCAGCATCTAATACGACTAGGTTTTTATCCGTTTCTTCTAGTAAACCAATGGCTTCGCCATAAGCTAATTTTGTAAGCATTTTTCCGCTAACATCTGGCTGATCTCTAAGAGATAATCCACTTTCTGCTGCTACATATGCTTCTTGTTGTGCTGTTGCAATTGCCATATTGAATACTAAAGCGATCGCTAAAATCATTTTTAAATTGTTCATAATTACTTGTTTTTAAGTTAAACATTTTAGCGGTTTATGTTTAGGATTCTTGTCTGTCGACCGACAAGTAGTTTAGCATTGTTTTTTGAGATTCCTGCCTACGCAGGAATTTGGTTACTTCTCAACAGTCACCCATTGGCCTTTATTTCGTACTAAATAATCATCATTATCGTACATGGCTTCAGCTTGAGCACCTGGTAAATAATAGGTACCTAAGTACGACGCATTTAACATCACTGTAAAGGTCTTAGTCCCATATTTTCCTTGTCTATTCATATCGAAATAGAAGTTCACACGGTCATCTCTAATATCTGTATATCTCGCATTACTTACTGTGGTATCTCCAAAATCGGTAAATCGTGTGTTTACAATATCCCAACCTGAAGGAAATATTTGTGTTAATGCAACATCGTTTACATAATCTCTGGTTAAGTTTGAAATACTTACCGTTGCTACAAAATCCTGACCTTGTTGTAATTTGGTAACATCGATTTTATTGCCTTGCAAATCTTTATATACGGTTGAAATTGATAAACCTCTTTGCTCTGCAATTTCATCACCTAATTTTAATTTGCCAGAATTTAAAACTCGTACATAAACCAAATTGTCTTTTGAGTTAGTAATTGCAATTTGATTCTCACCTTCTTTTATAGCAACATTGCGTTGCGCAATACCATTTTTAGTGTCAATAGTTTCAGTTTTACCGTTTATGGTATAAGTGAGTTTTAATTCTTTACCACCATTCTGCGTAATCATTTTTCCAAGAGCTAATAAATTATAAGCTGTTGTTTGCGTACTCATCCAACGATCGCTAGCTAAAGATTTTGCAATAGACTTTGCTATATCTGTTTTTTGAGAATGATTAATCAGTAGCATTGTTTCTAATGCCATTGCTCTATTTCTATATACAGAGCCATAGGTGTAGTGATTAGCTTCGTTGTCTTCAAAATCTATATTTGCCGATTTTAAAATGGCCTCACTTGCCTCTTTTTGTCCGGCCAAAGCATAAGCTGCTGCTAATCTCCATTTAGCATCGTTAGAAATTTCATCGAATTCTCTTAATCGGTTCATACTTGCTAAATCTGGTGCTCCAGCTAAAGCTAAAGTGTACAGTCTGTATGCTTGAGCAAAATCAGTATGATACGATTTGTAACTTGGTCTCCAATTACGTGCTGCTTGTCTTTGGTACGCAATCCAATTGCTCTTAAAGCTTAGCGGTAAAATGAATCCTTTTTTCTCGGCTTCAATCATAAAATGACCAGCATAACTTGTTCCCCAATCATTTGCTGAATTTTCACCCATCCAATAACCTAATCCTCCACTTGCATTCTGGAAACGTCCTAAGCGATTAATACCACTTTCTATATTACGCTGTACTTGCTTTTTCTTTTGAGGTGTTAAATCGAATATATCTGCTAAGAATAATTGTGGAAACACTCCAGATGTGGTTTGCTCAACACAACCGTGAGGATAACGAATTAAGTACGCTAAACGTTTTGTGAAATCCATAGGTGGTAAGGTTGAAAATTCCACCATAGCCGAGTTTGTGCCAGGCACTCCAAAGGTTGAAAATTCAACAGTTTGTTTAGCGTTAGCTTGTAACTCACTATCAATAACAAGAGAGGTGAATGGATTAGGATTTTCTACATCAATTTCTACTTTATAAGTCGATTTTTCTCCATTTCCTGTGGCTACAACTTCAATGGTATTAATGCCTTTTGCTTTGGAAACATCCAATTCAAAATACACCATTTTTTCATCTGGTTTACTGAATTTTAGTAACTGTGATTTATTGCCTTTTATGGTAATGCCATCGCTTACATTTACAGAAAGTGTCACATCTTTTACTTTGTTTTCCATGGCAAAAACAGTTACAGGCAATGTTACCTTTTCACCTGGACTTAATTTACGAGGTAACGTCGCCAAAACCATCAATGGCTTTTTAACTTTTACAGATTTCTCAGCGCTACCATAAGCTTCGGTATTACTGTTTCCTGCAACAACCATAGTTCGTACAGCACCAACATAATTTGGCATTTTTAATTGGTGTGTTTTTGTCTTTCCAGCATCTAATAAAAATGGACCTAAATACGTAACCACAGGCTTAAAGCGATTCGCTTTTTTGTTTTTTCCACCAGCTGCGCTTCCATCTCCACCAATCGCGAAGACTTGATCTATGCTACCAGAATACGCTCCGATAACATCATCAAAAATATCCCAAGTTTTTACGCCTAAAGCTTCACGAGCGTAGAAACTATCCCAAGCATTAGGTGTTTTAAATCGTGTTAAGTCTAACAAGCCTTCTTCCACAACCGCTATGGTATAGGTCATACTTTTATTGTTCTTTTCAGATACTTTTATTTCATAAGATTGTTCTGGTTGAATGACATCTGGCATATTTATTTGTGGATCTAATCGCGTTTCTGGATTTTCTACCATCATGGGAATAACGCCAAACAAGCGAATCGGTAAATCATTCGAGGTAATGGCATGTGGTTGCAATAATGAAATGTTGATAAACACATTTGGCGCCATTTCAGCAGTTACAGGAATATCAATAGTTGTTTCACCTGGCTTAGTTTTTACCCATTGGTGTTGTAACACTTCGGTGCCGTTTTCTATACTTACTAGAGCTCTACCTTCGCTTCCAGATGGAAACGTAAGTTTAGCAGTATCGCCAACATTGTAGTTGTCTTTATCTGTTGAGAAGACTAACATTTTTGCGGCTTCTTTATCTCCACCTGCCGAATTAGACCACCAGTTTTTGTAGAAGTATGCTGTGCGTCCTGTGGCATGACCACTCACAGGATCTACAACTCTTATTAAATAACGTCCACGTTCCGTTTCTGGAATATTGAGTTTAAAGCTCGCTTTTCCATTGGCATCTGTATCAATTTCGTATTGCTGTACAGGTCTGTGGTAATTGCTCGACACATAACTCGATAAGTTATCGTAAGAGGAATTCCACCACCAACGCCATTCAATTTTATAAACTTTTACTTCTAATTTATTACGTTGAATTGGTTTGCCTTCAGCAGTAACAGTTGCAATATCAAACGTTTGATTTTCGTCTGTAAAGAATGAACCATAGTTGTTGCCTTTTGGTGATTGTAAGCCAACGAAACTTTCATAAGGCGCATAAGGCATGGTGAAGGCATCGAGTGAAAAATCACCGCCATTTTCAAATGCTCTTACTAAAAATTGCGCTGTTAACATGCCTGGAGCATTCTTGCCAATATTTAATTTTGAATCGACTTTTGCATTTCCTTCAGCATCTAAATAGCCTTCAAATACATTGGTTTCTTCTGAGCTAAAGTTTTTGGTTGGGTCGCTAAACACATAGTTTTTATAACCTTTAAAACTGGTGTATGACGTTGTGAATTTTGCTTTTATTTCAGCTTTTAAATTTTTAGCAGGTGCGCCATGTAACCAAGCTACATTTAAGTCTCCTTGTAGCGGTTTGTTGTTGGTTAAAACTTCGTCTTCAAAATCTATTTTAATTTTTAATCGGTTAGGTTTTACCGTTTCAATTTTAAGGCTTTTTGTAAAATTAGCTCCACCAACAGAAACTTTAGCGTTGTAGTTTCCGGTTTTGTAATCGGTAGAGGTTGGTACTGTGAAATCATAGAAATTATTAATGTTATCTATGGACACTTTTCTATACACTAACTTGCCAACAGGATCTGTGATTTCTAATTTTACAGGATGACGCTTTGGTAGTTTGTTTGCTTTGTCGTTTAACACAAAAGTTAAAAACAAACTATCTCCTGGTCGCCAAACGCCACGCTCACCATAGATATAACCTTTTAGTCCACGTTGCAATCTGTTTCCAGACACATCAAATTTACTTAGTGATAAAGAATTTCCATCGTGTAATTTTACATAGCTCACACTTTTTCCTTTAGAAACTATGGCGAAAGCTGCTCGTTTTTTAGCATCAATTTCTACAATACCATCGTTATTGGTGTTGCCTTTTGCGATTTCTTGTTGCTGATAATTATAAAGCGTAACGTTTGCATTTGTTTCTGGGTCTGTTGAAAGTATATTGGTGACTGCAAAGAAGTATTTAAAATCATTGCCTTGCTTAGCTATAACTCCTAAATTAGAACCAATTAAGTTTAGTGATATAGCACGATTTCCGTAATTAAAGTACGACTCTGTACAAGGATTATCTCTGTCTCTATATCTGTAATTAGTGTTTCTGTATCTATAGCTTAAATTATCCCAATAACGTTCCTCTCTCAGTTCTTCTTCCTCTTCTGAAAGGTCTTCAGAAGCGTAAAAATCTTCTTCGTAATACTCATCGTAGTAGTCGTCTTCTTCAACCTCTGTGGTTTCTGATTTGGAAGAACAATCGTATAAGGAATAGTCTTGTTTAAAGCTGACTTCAACGCGATAAATTGCACCAGGATCTGCCTGTAAATATTTTGATAAATCGATGCTGTATGCTTTCCATTCGCCAGTATTTAAATTTTCATTTCCTATTAAAGTAATCGTTTCTTTAGCAATACGACGACCGACTTGTTTTATAGCGTGTTCGTAATTGCTATTCATATTATTTTCTTGAAGAAACTGAAGAACATTATCTTCAAATATCTTGATGATTCGCACATCGACTTTGCTGAGGTTTACAGCTTCGAAATTGAATTTTAAATCTTTAGAATTTGGTAATATAGAGCCATTGCTAATTAGTCTTACTTGTGGTTTTAATTCTTCAAAAGTTAAGGTTTGTGAGAAGGCTTTTTTAAGTTTAAAACCGTCTGTATTTGTAATGCCTGTAAATACATCGACTTTTATATCTCCAACTAATTTAGTGTCTGGATAAACTTTTAAAACATTGCCATCAACAATATATTTTGGGTTTTTTACATTTTGTATAGTGACCAAACCAGCAAAGTTTTGTTGTTTTTTTAATGGGTCGGAAAAGTTGAGTGATAAATATTGTTCTGGATTTTGAATAACTTGTGTTTCTATAATGCTAAAGTTGTTTTTTCCTGGGATGTTAATGAAGTTGTCTCCTTTGTTTTCGGCTTTAATGGCTTTTCCATCCCAAGCGATATCAATTTTACTGTCTTCAATCTCGCGCTTAATGCTGTCTATTCTAAATTCAAAATATTTTGACGGTTCTGGCATTTCTAACCAAACTAAGTTGAGGTCTTTTTTGTTCTGTTTTGCTGATACCAATTTTTTGGCATCTTCTAAAGTAATTACATCCGACGAGCGTAATTGACCTAAAACGTACTGCCACTCTTTGCTGTACGATTGCAAGTTGTTAGTCACAATGCTGAAGCTCGGCGTAATAGTTTTAAACTGAAAAGTGTAATCTTCAAACTCTTTTGGTATGGATTTATAGAGTTCTCCTAGTTTTACGGTAACGGCATATTCTGTTGCTGATTCTAACGCCTCATCTGGAGTAAATAATAAAGTGTGTTTATCTAGTGCTTTTAATGTGCCTTGAATGTGAGGTTGTGTTTTTATAATAGCATCATCAATGTTTTGTTCTGCTTCCCATCCTTCAACCTCATTGGCCAAGCTAATTTTTATAGGTTCTGATGCAGAAACAATTCCAGAAGTGGTATAACTGATATAATCTCTATACTTAAAAATATTATCGGTTTCTACAGGCTTTTTTTTACAAGAAAAAATCAAAGTTAGAATTAGAATTAGAAGTAGGATGAGGTGCTTTTTGATGCTCATGGTGTCGATGGTATTAAGAGTAAAACTTTGATTAAAAAGAAGGGTAGGTACATTCTTGTTAAATAGTTACGCCAATTTTTAAGGGTTTAGACTTTTGGTGGTTGTTAAATTGTTCTTAAAGTTAAGAATTGTTACCAGATAAGTTAATGAAATTGGGATTGTTTTTGTATCATTTTGTCATTCCTGCGAAGGCAGGAATGACAATAAGGTTTAGGTTTTAATAAATGCTAAAAATACTATGGACTCTCGGTAACTTTATTAATCTCAGTTATAGCATCTTTACTAAGCTGAATTAAAGCATCGTATTGAGGAATAATAGTTTTGTCTCTAATAGATGCTTTTGTTATAGCATTTCTATAAAGCACTGAATTATGCACTTCTTTTACAAAAGCATCAACATCTGTAATAGTGATATTAGCGTCTTGCTGCTCTTTAGCACTCATAAAAATGGTGTATCCCATTTTCATATCAAACGTGTGTTCTAACTGCGTTTCTAAATTATCTACTCCTGTATTAGTTTCATTTTCTGTTATATATAGATATTCTATGGCAGATTTGCGCACTAGTAATAACTTATGCAGGTTACTGCCATTTATTAATGCCAGATAAGGCGATTGCTCTAATGTATTGAAACCACTTTGGTTTGCTTTAAAATTAAATACATCAAAAACATATATGGCATTCATAGAAGTTTCCAAATCGTAGGTATTGTTGAAAAAAGTGAGTTGCTCCTTTTTATAAAGTGGTATTAATTTTTCTCGTTTTGATTTTAAAGAATCAAGCATTAAAATATCATCTTCAATATTATTTTTTATAATTGAAAGGGTTTTCATTAAAGCTTCTTTCTCTTTTTGCTGAGCATTCCAATTATTAATTTGAAGCGCAATAAGAATACCAATAACTACGAGGATAATTTCTCCAATGGCATAAAGTAAATATTTACTAAACTTATTTTCTGAGAGTAATTTTTGTCTAATTTTTCTAAAGAATTTAATCATTCTGTTTATCTTTTTTTTCTTGTTGAGCTTTTTTATAGAGTTGGAACAAGTGTATGCCTAATCTTGCGAAAAGTATTATGGTTATCACCATTACAATGTTCATTCCGTTCATTTTTGGGCTAATTAGTGTTTTAAAAAATAATTACGGTTTTAGATGCGTAAAGAAAGATACTATTCTATTTTTATTAGTTCAGCTTCTCCATCATCCAATTTTGATATGATTTTTACAACTTGGTTTTTATCATTCTTTACTAGTGTTGATATTGCTTCTTCATCATACAACTCAGAATTACTTTTGTAATAGAGAAAAATAGTATTATTACTGTTTACTAATGTTAGCTCTAAGCTGTGTTTACCTGCTATTATTGTACAAGGTTCATCAAGCGGGCTGACTTCACCTGTAAGCGTTGTGAATTTTACCATTTTGTAATTGCCTATAATGGCCTCTAAATCTTGTGGTGTTGGTTCTATTAAATGATGAGGTATAAAATCTGGTAGTGTTTTTGAGTAACCTGTTAGTTCTGCAATAGTTTTATAAACGTTACTTGCGTTTTGATTAAAATTAGAGATATGCCTACCTAAATTATCAGATGCGTTTCTATAAATGTCTAGGTCATTTTTATATAACGAATCATTTAAAAAAAAGTGTATTGCATCATCGCTGATATTTTTGTTAAGACTGTAATACCAAGGCTTTGAATCTGCAAGCTTATCTATTAAACGATCGGTAACTTTATCTATCCTGATGTCGAATTTATCAATTTCGTACTTATTGTAGATGTAAATTTCATTTAGAGGTGAAATTAATTCTTGATACTTCTCTGGTATATTATCTATATTATCGGTTAACTTTTTATAACCATTGTCATGAATTTTAAGGTGAAAAGCGTTCATAGCAACATATATGAATTCATAATTATTAGCACTTAAATAATTTTCTCGTGTTAATTTGTTGTCTAAAGCCAATTGTATTATCGAGTCTCTTTTGTTATAGTAAGTAAACAACGCTTTAGATTTAACAATATCTTCTTCTAAATCTTTTTGTATCTCTTTTAAAACTATTGTTATCTTATTTTCGTTTTTACGTTTTTCATTCCAGTTATTAATTTGCAATGCAATTAAAATACCAATGACTACGAGTACAATTTCGCCAATGGCATACTTAAAATATTTGCTTGTTTGTTTCTCGGAAAGTAAATTTTGTCTAATCCGTCTAAAAAATTTTATCATTGAATAGCGATTTTTAATAATAAAGTATGTTGTGTTTACGTTATTTTTTCAATTCCTTATTAATAAGAATTTCAATTTCTTCAATATCAGATAGAATTTTCTTAAATCTTTTAAGACTTCCTTTTTCCGAATCTACTTTGTTATTTTGACTGGACTCAAATGCTACAAGAAGTTCTATTTGACGATTTTTTTCAAATACCCATTCTAATAGTTTAGGTTGGTTTTTAATATTTTTAAATATAAAATCTACACTGCCATATATTTGACTTGCATTAAATTCTGCTTTTGATGCTCTATCATTATTGTATTTAGAAACATTTTCTGTTTCTTCTTTATATTTTTCTAAACTGATTAGTTTTTCTCTAATAATAGGTGGTATTAGTTTAATATCTCCAGTGTTTTCTAAAGTTGAAATTGTGTTAGATTTGAATTGAACATTTTTAAAGAACCAATTTAAATTACTAATATTATTAATTATTTGAATTGTAGGAAGGTTTGGTTGATTAAAGGTTTCTTTATAGGTTTTATATTTTACCATATTAGAATCAATTGATAATGAAGCCTCTTTTATATAGTTTTTGTCTTTTTCAAAATCCCTTAATAATTGTTTATAATAAACTTGTCTTAAATTTTCAGTTTTCCGTTCATCATTGAGGTTGTTAAGTTGAAGGGCAATTAAAATTCCAATCACAACTAACACAATTTCTCCGACTGCATATTTAAAATACTTTCCAGTTTTACCTTCTGAAAGTAAGTTTTGGCGAATTTTTCTAAAGAATTTTATCATTGAATAGCGGTTTGTTTAAATGAAGCACAACGTGTTGTGTATGGCTAGATACGTTGGTTAGGTCTAATTTAATAAAAGAAAACGAACCAGAGGAAAATCCGTAGGATTTTCCCAATACACACGAACCGGACAATGAATTATACACGTTATTTTGCTTTCGTTATTTTTTTAATTCCTTATTAATAAGAATTTCAATTTCTTCCATATCAGATAGAATTTTCTTAAATCTTATAAGGCTTCCTTGTTCCGATTTAGCCTTCATATGTTGGCACCTTTCGAAGTTAATAAGAAGCTCTATTAAGTTTTTTTCTTCAAATACCCGTTCCCGCAGTTTGGGTTGATTTTGTATGTTTTTATAGGCAAATTCTGGACTCCCATATCTATTAGCTGCCGTTGCACCCGCTTTACCAGCTTCACCATTATTGTATTCAGAAGCCTCTTCTGTTTCTTCTTTATATTTATCTAAACGGATTACTTGTTCCCTAATGGTTGGTGGTATTAATTTGATGTCACCAGTATTCTGTAACGTATTTACCGTATTAGTTTTGAATTGAACATTATAAAGTTGCCAATCTAAATTTCCAGTTGCAGAAACTATTTCAATTATTGGTAAGTTTGGCTGATTATAGTTGTCTTTAAAAGCTCTAAATTTTACCATATTAGAATCTATTTTTGAAGAATGCTCTTTTATATATGCTTTGTCGTTCTCAAAATCTTGTAGTAATTGTTTATAATATACTTGCCTTAAATTTTCAGTTTTCCGTTCATCATTGAGATTGTTTAGTTGTAGGGCAATTAAAATCCCTACAACAACAAGCACAATCTCACCAATGGCATATTTAAGGTATTTGCCTATTTTGTTTTCAGAGAGTAGCTTTTTTCTAATGTGTCTAAAAAACTTAATCATTGCTTAAATTTTAATTTTTATGCTGTTATTTCTTCTTTTCTAAGTAATCTTTTATGAGTTTAATTGTTGCTTTACCTTTTTCGTCAAGGGTAACTCTAACCTTGTTACTACGCAAAATGTAATCTTTTATTAATGTTAAATCCTTATAATTTTCATTCTTTTGAACTTCATTTAAGTTATCATAAAAGTTAATTATGTCTTCATAAGTGACATCATTAGTGTTAGAATTCCATCTAGGTATCCTAGAAGCCTCAATTATAAAGGCATAGTCCATATATTCATAAACCTTATGATACGCATTTACTTGTGCAGTAATGAAACTATTTTCTTGTTTTATAACTTCTTCTACTTGCTTATAATAGTTTTGTATACTATCTCTTATATCCTCTGAAGCGATTAGCGCTAGCTTACCAGAAAATTTCATTTCATTGAATACCACGTCATTCCCTTCAAACCAATTGGTACTTTTAACGCTGTTTAAAGCCGCTAAAAAAGCTTGTTGATTAGATTTAATTGAATTAGTCTTTTGTATATGTATTATCTGTGTAAATGCATCTAGTTTTAGAGTGTCTGTATTAAAATGCATCTCAAGCTCTGCTTGGTCTTTGTTTAAATCAGATAGAATTCTTTGCAGATAGTTTTGTTCATATTGCTTATTCTTTCTGTTTTCGTTCCAATTATTGATTTGAAGTGCAATTAAAATTCCTATTACGACTAGGATAATTTCGCCAATGGCGTATTTAAAGTACTTCCCAGTCTTACCTTCTGAGAGTAAATTTTGTCTAATTTTTCTAAAGAATTTTATCATAATTTCAAGTTTAGCTCTGAACTTAATAAATTGGTTAGGCGCTCTCTCATGGATTTAAATTCTTTTAAACCTTCCTTTTGGGTTACAAGTAACTCTAACTTAAGGGTTATGATATTCCATGCTTCTAAATTATTAAATAGCCATTCAAAATCTGTTTCAGGTCCTCCAGATACGAGGGTATTTTTATACCTATCTAGAGCAATTTGTGAGTAATTAAGATGTTTATTTATAAAAGGCTCTATGGTCAATGAATATTGATCGCCTATTCCTTTATCAAGAGTCTTAAACCAGTTTAATTGAAAACTAAAGGCTTGCAACTCGTCTTTAATTTTGCTATTATTTACTTTAGTTAAATAGCCTTCATTCATAAACTCTTGGACAATTGGATAATTAAAGTTATTGCCCCAAGCTGTACCTAATGCACCTAAGGTTTTTTGCAGTGTTGGTAAAGAATCTTTGTTGTTAGAATTTAATATTTCAAGCGTTTTTGTATTTAGTATTACTAAACTATCAATGCCAAAAATTAAATTGTCTAATTCGTTACGACTACTCTCTAACTCTTCGTGCATGCGTTCGTAGTAATTGCTTAATGTGAGTTTTTGAAGACGTTTTTGATTCCAATTATTAATTTGAAGAGCAATGAGAATACCAATCACCACAAGGAAAATTTCGCCAATGGCGTATTTAAAGTACTTACTAGTTTTGCCTTTTTCTAACAGGTTGTATCTTATTTTTCTAAAAAATTTAATCATTAGTAAAGTATATTATCCAAGGTCATGTCTAAACGTTCTTCCATCATACTAAAACTGCAATCCGAAAAGAATATCTTATACATTTCTCTTCTAAAAGCTGCAAGTTCCATCTGGCTGTAATCGTGGTTATTAATTACCTTTTCAATTTTGTCTAATCGCTTTTTTTCAGAATGCTTATGGAATTTCTTATGCATTTTAAGAAAGGTTTTTTTTGATGTTTTGCTTTGAATCATGTCTAACTCTTCTTCGGTTTCTGTTTTATCTGCATTAGCACAGAGTAGCATAATATAAATTTGTAATTCCGCTTTGGTCCAGTTTGGTTTTTTGTTTTTCATGGTTTTGTTGATTTAATCAGTTTATTTGAAAAATTTAATTAGCTGATGGAGTTATCGATTTCAGTAATTTCACCAAGGGTTTAACAACTTTAAGTGAGTTGTTATTATTAGTTTTAAGGGGAATGAGGATATCTATAGCTATAAGGATAGCTTCGTTTATAGCATAGGTTGTGTATTGCGAAAATTTTTTTTCGAAGAATAATCGTAGTGGAGAACGACAAAATAATCTAGTCATTTACTTTCTTTAAGTTGAAAGCAAATTAGGTCAATGGTTGTAGTTGAGGTTGGTCAATACCAAATTAACTTTAAAATTAATCTGGTAACTATTTGTATTTAAAGTTATTAAAATGTTACATATAAAACTATAAACATTTAAATATAATTTCAAAAATTTTTAAATTAAGCTTTTTACAATGATTTAATATTTTTAAATATTTAGAATTTTTACGATTGTTAAATAAGAGTTTTATGGAACTAATGCTACAGTTAAAATTGAGTTTTTATTAGTAACTTCGCGTAGAAATTTAATAATTCTTAAAATTTAAACATATATGGAGGCAATTGCTACCGATTTCGGAATAAAAGAGGCTTTAAAACAGTTAGGTGTTAAAGAAGTTAACGAAGGTACATCCACAGGATCTAATAATTTTTCTAATGGAGAGATTATTGAAAGTTTTTCTCCTGTTGATGGCCAATTAATTGGGAAGGTTGTATCAACTACTAGAGCAGATTACGACAAGGTTATGGATGCGGCAACAAAGGCATTCAAATCATGGAGAGATGTGCCAGCACCACAACGTGGAGAAATTGTACGCCAGTTTGGTAATAAATTAAGAAATTTAAAAGAACCTTTAGGGAAACTCGTTTCTTACGAAATGGGTAAATCTCTGCAAGAAGGTTACGGAGAAGTACAAGAAATGATTGACATCTGTGATTTTGCTGTTGGGTTATCTAGGCAATTAAATGGGCAAACCATTCCCTCGGAAAGACCAGGTCACGTAATGAGAGAACAATGGCATCCAATAGGTGTTGTTGGTATTATTTCGGCTTTTAACTTTCCGGTTGCAGTTTGGGCTTGGAATACAGCTCTAGCTTGGATTTGTGGTGATGTCTGCGTGTGGAAAGCTTCAGAAAAAGCACCTTTATGTTCTATTGCTTGTCAAAACATTATTGCAGGCATTTTAAAAGAAAATAACTTGCCAGAAGGGATTTCTTGTATCATTAATGGTGATTATAAAGTTGGTGAAATGATGACTACAGATACTAGAATTCCGCTTGTATCTGCTACAGGTTCAACTAGAATGGGTCGTATTGTTGGGACAACAGTTGCGCAACGTTTTGGTAAATCTTTATTAGAATTAGGCGGAAACAATGCTATTATTATCACGCCAACTGCAGATTTAAAAGTTGTAGTTCCTGGTGCTGTATTTGGTGCTGTTGGAACATGTGGACAACGTTGTACTTCTACAAGAAGACTAATTATTCACGAATCAGTTTACGATAAAGTACGTGATGCTATTGTTGGTGCTTATGGTCAATTAACAATAGGAAATCCTTTAGATGAAAAAAATCATATAGGTCCATTAATTGACAAAGATGCTGTAAATACTTATTTATCAGCTATTGAAAAAGCAAAAGCAGAAGGCGGAAATGTTTTGGTTGAAGGTGGAGTGTTAGAAGGCGAAGGTTATGAATCTGGTTGCTATGTAAAACCAGCAATTATTGAAGCAGAAAATCATTTTGAAATAGTACAACACGAAACTTTTGCGCCTATTTTATATCTCATGAAATATTCTGGTGATGTTGAAAATGCTATTGAAAAACAAAATGGAGTAGCACAAGGCTTATCTTCAGCCATTATGACCAATGAAATGAAAGAGGCTGAGAAGTTCTTATCTTATGCAGGTTCAGATTGTGGAATTGCTAATGTAAACATAGGAACATCTGGTGCTGAGATTGGTGGTGCATTTGGAGGCGAAAAAGAAACTGGTGGTGGACGTGAGTCTGGCTCTGATGCTTGGAAAGTATATATGAGAAGACAAACAAATACAGTTAACTATTCTGATGAATTACCATTAGCACAAGGCATTAAGTTTGATTTGTAATAAGCCTTTTGTGATAAGTAAAATAGTTGTTACGTTTTTTTGTGCATTAACCATTGTTTTTAGTAGTTATTCTCAAAATGAAATCAATTATAATGTAGTTGATTCCTTAGGACGAGATTTTACTAAAAATCTTAAAAATGGAGACATTGAGTTTTTAGAAAATTCAAAACCACCAAAAGGAACGTATACGTATAAAAGACTAGTTGAATATAAAGAAGCACTTAAAAAACATCCAGATATTATTATAGGAAGTTTTATAGAGCCTTCCGTTAATTCAAACTTATATGCTTTTAACTTATTTGCTTACCGAAGAACTGATGAAAAAAGCTTTGAGTATTATTTTGCTGCAGTTGTAAGCATAGATATATCAGGTGAGATTTATAAAATTAAAAACACATATTTATTTACAGAGCAAGATGCTCTTAAAAGTTGGTGGAAACACATTTTTGGCTTTTATTATACTGAAAAAAATAAAGAAATTCCAAAACAATTTGTATTTCCTGTTTGTCCACCTCCTCCTTTTACTGAAGATTAATTATAAGCCGTTTCAAAAGAAGCGGCTTTTTTATTTTAATTTTAGACGCAACCTTTTCTTACTTTTATCATCTTAATTAGTGTAGTAATAAATCAAAATCATGAAAATTCAAAAAATATTTTGGCTTTGCTTCTTTATTTTAATATTCGGTTGTGATCCATTAGTACTAGAAAGTGATATTAGAGTTTTGGTAAATGGTAAGGTATTAGATAATGACGGAACTCCTATAGCAAATGCTGAAATCTTAGTTTACGCCAATAAAGGAGGAGGATTGCCCACACCTTCAGAATTAGATAAAAAAATGTTAGGTCATAATTTTAGTGATACTCAAGGTAATTTTTCTGTGACTTCAGTTCTTGCTAGAGATGATGAATTTACAGTAGAGGTGAAAGCAACAGAAGAATATTCACTCTATGTTTATCAAACTAATACGCTAGAGTATGTGCCTTCAGATTTGGTTTTTTCGGTTCCTACAATAACATTAAGTAAGCTTTCTAATATTACTTTCAATATCACAAAGACAAGCAGTGAAGAAAATACATTATACTATAATTTTAAATATATAGCAAACTATTGTGTTGAGGTATATGATGAAGAAACCCTAAATGTAAATCAAAGTTTATGTGAAGTAGATCAGCAATTTATAGGGCATTTAGATGCTAATGATACAGGTGAAACGGGCGATTTTAAAGTGCCACTTGGTTCTGTTGTTCAATTTACGTCAAGAATAAATGACGAGCCCAACCACATAGAAATATTTACTGTAAATCAAGAAGATTATGTGTTTGAGTTTAGTTATTAAAAAATGCTTCATTATTTTATTTTTGATTTGTGGTTTTACTTCTAATGCTCAAGAGAATAAGGAAGAAAATATTAAAAAAGGAACTACGGAGCAAAACGATGAAAAAGTTGTAAATCTTCGCCAAAAGCTTTTTGTATTTTCGTTAGGGTTTCATAACCCAATACCAACAGGAGATAACTTTATAGGTAAAGCATATGAAGGAAAATATGGTTTTGATATAAGGCTCAAAGCTTATATTTATAAGCAATTTTTTGTAGAGTATAATTTAACTTCTAGCCGATTTAATGTTGAAGACCAGACCTTAGTAGGTAATTATACAGAAGCCAGAATATTAAGTGATAATTTTATAGTTGGTTATGAATTTTTACCGATAGATAATTTTAGATTAGGCGTAAGTGCATCGTTTATGGGTGAGTCTAAAACAACTAATAGTGGGTTTTTAAATGTTGTAGAGAATCAACAATATGATTCAGGAAATTTAAGGACTTATGGCTTTTACGTTAGTTATGATGTTACACCAAATACAGCTTTGTATATTGATTACTATTACAGAGTAACTAAAACTAATATTGATGTTCCAGAAGCGTTAGAGGGTTTTTTTAGAAAAGGGACTTATCATACAATTGGTGTTGGTATTAGTTTGTCAATAGGTAAAACAGATGTCATTTCTAGATTTTGAAACAAGTTACTAGAATAAAATTAAAGATTTAGAGTGGAAGTTGAAATCTTATTAAAGGATATTAGTTTATACTAGAAAAATGAGATTTAGTGTCTCGATTTATAGATTAAAATATTCATTAAAGTGACCTATTTAGGAATTGTGTTTCATATAAATGGCTAAAAATGTTAAAATTTTTAATATATTGACAGTCAATTAACTAAAAACACACTAACTAATGAGTAAAAAAACATCTTACCTTCTAGGTATTTTGCTTACAATCATTATTGGAACTTTGTTGTATTGTTATCTTTGTGACGACTGCTATTGTTGTCCAGAAGATGAGGTTACTACTGAAGAAACTAATACTATTGTAGCAGAACCTAAAGTTAATCAAGTAACAAGAAATGGCTTTAGTCTTACTGATGACACAGGTGATTTCAATATTAAAATTAATGATAACTTTAATTTTAAGACTTCTAATTTTTCAATATTAGATACTATTTCTCCAAAAGTAACAGAAGGCGTTACTAAATTGAAAGACTACCTTTTAGCCAATCCTTTAAAAACGGTAGATATCACAGGCTATTATAAGAGTGATGAAACTAATAATTCTGCTTTTCCAAGTCTTGGATTAGCAAGAGCAAATAGCGTAAAAAACTATTTAGTATCTCAAGGAATACCTGCTAAGCAAATAAATACTAAAGGGCAATTAAATGATGATATTAACCCAGACGATTCTGGTACATTATTTGGGCCATTAGAATTTGGAATGTTAACATCTGAAGAAGGTGCCGTAGACGAAACCTTGGTTGCTGTTTGTGATGATATTAGAAAAAACCCAATTGTGTTATACTTTAATACAGGGCAAGCACAAATTAATTTAACGAAAGATCAACGTACTAAAATTGCAAACATCTCGCGTTGTGTAGATAAGCTTGGGGTAAAAATACAAGTTGTAGGCCACACTGATAATTCAGGTAGTGTTACTACAAACATGCGTCTTGGTCAAGAACGTGCCGATTTTGCTAAAGATTATTTGGTAAGAAACGGAATTCTAGAAACTAATATAGAAGCTTCTTCAAAAGGACCAAATGACCCTATTGCAGATAATAATACTAAAGAAGGTCAGGCTAAAAATAGACGAACCGTTATAACAATTAACTAACTAAAAAAATACTATAAATTATGAATTGGTGTATATTAATCCCATTACTTGTAGGTGCAATTTGTGCATTACTTGGCTATTTACTTGGAAAACTTCTAGGAGGAGGAAATAATGATGATTGCGAAGAAAGAGTAGCTAAACTTGAAGCAGATTTAGCCGCTTGCAGAAAAGCGAGATTACAATTAGAATCAGACTTAAGTGCATCTAAAAATGCTGCTTCTCTATTAGAGGCAGATTTAAAATCTGCAAAACTAGAAAGTGCTAATATAGCGTCATCTTTTGCAGCTCCTGCTGCTGCTTTAATTCCGTTTAATGCAGATGCAGCTAAGGCCGTTTTTGGAAAGAAAATTAAGCAAGATGATTTAACTGTTGTTGAAGGAATAGGGCCAAAAATTAAAGAATTGTTCCATAACCACGACGTAAAAACTTGGAAAGCATTATCGGAATGTACTGTTGAAAAATGTCAATCTGTTTTAGATAGTGGAGGAGAACGTTATAGAGTGCACAAACCAGGAACTTGGCCAAAACAAGCAAAGCTTGCTTACGAAGGCAAATGGGAAGAACTATCAAAATGGCAAGATGAATTAGATGGTGGTAAGTAATCATATCTAAAATATTTAATAAAAAAAACCGTTTTAATTTAAAGCGGTTTTTTTTGTGTTTTAAACTATTCTCTAATTTTTAAGTCAAAATAACATGACACAGCAAGAATTACAACATTTGTATTGGCGAGCTAGTTTTGGACTTAATCCGGCCGAAAACAAATCATTGCCCAAAAACAAGAAGCAATTAGTTGATGCACTTTTTATAAATTCTTACCCTATTTCGCCTATTAAAATTGACTTGTCTTTTATGGATGGTGTCTCACTAAAGACGTTAAAAAACAATCCCAAATTTGCTCAAGAATTAAGAGTAAAAAGCAGAAAAAAACTAGCAGATTTAAACTATGCATGGATACTTCAATTAATAGAGTCTAAACAACTATTAAGAGAAAAAATGACGCTGTTTTGGGCTAATCATTTTGTTTGTAAGGATAATCACGTTGTCTTTGCGCAAAAATATGTTAATACATTAAGAGTCCATGCTTTGGGTGATTTTAGAACTTTTGTAAAAACCATATCAAAGGAAGCAGCAATGCTTAAATATTTAAATGGTAAACAAAATAGAAAAAATCAACCCAATGAGAACTTTGCTCGTGAGTTAATGGAGTTGTTTACCCTAGGAGAAGGGCAATATTCTGAACAGGACATAAAGGAAAGCGCTAGAGCTTTTACAGGTTATAATCATGATTTTGACGGTAATTTTAGGTTTAGAATAAAACAACACGATCATGGTATAAAAACATTTTTTGGTAAATCAGGCAATTTTACAGGAGATGATATTATAGACATTATTCTCGAAAACAAACAGTGCGCTAGCTATATTTCAGATAAGATTTACCGTTATTTTGTAAATCCTAAACCCAATAAAAAACACATTGATGCTATGGCTGAGGTGTTTTATAAAGATTATAATATCGAAAATTTAATGCGCTTTGTATTTATGTCAGATTGGTTTTATGATGAAATAAATATAGGTGCAAAAATAAAATCACCAATTGAGTATTTAATAGGAATGGTTAAAACCGTACCTGTTGAATTTGAAAGAGAGAAAGATATATTAAAGATTCAGAGAATTTTAGGGCAAACCTTATTGGATCCTCCAAACGTAGCAGGTTGGAAAGGTGATAAAGGTTGGATTGATGCCAATACTATTATGGTGCGTTTAAAATTGCCTTCCGTAATGTTAAATAACGCTATGATTTCATTAAAAAATGGAGAGACAGATTTAAAGGACGATCTAAAAAAAGCCTATTTAAAAAAGAACAAATCTAATTTACCATTTAGAATAAAGGCAAATTGGAATAGGTTTTCTGAAAATTATAAATTAATAGATATTGATAATCTTCAAGATTATATGCTTCAAGGAAGAACCAATATAGGTACAGCTGACTATTTAAAAACGCTGAATAAATCTTCTAAACAAGAGTATTGTATTCAGCTGATGTCTTTACCAGAATATCAAATGTGTTAACAGAACAATCATGGATAGACGAAAATTTATTAAAAATTCGGCATTAGCGAGCAGTTTGTTTTTTGTTCCTAATTTTATAAAAGCTTTTGAAGCAGTAGCTACAGAACAACTGGGTTATAAGCGATTAGTGATTGTTCAATTAGCTGGTGGAAATGATGGGTTAAATACTATAATACCTTATAACAACGATTTTTATTTTAAAGCAAGACCACAATTAGCCATTACAAAGAATGTTATAAAACTAAGTGATGATTTAGGTTTTCACCCTAGTTTAAGTCCATTAAGACCATTGTTTGATAAAGGTGAATTATCTATTATTAATAATGTAGGTTATCCTAATCCTGTGCGCTCACATTTTAGATCAATGGATATTTGGCAAACCGCAAGTGGAGCAGATGAATATTTACAAAGTGGTTGGTTAGGTCGGTTTTTAGATCAACATGGTAAAAAACCTTACAATGCACTAGAAATGGATGAACAACTTAGTTTAGCTATGAAAGGAGAACACTTTAATGGTATTGCTACTTATGATTATAAAATGCTGTATAAAACAACAAAAGATCCTTATTTTAAAAATATAATAAATCATTATAATGATACACATTTAAGTGAGCATAACTTAGGATATTTATATCAAACAATGATAGAAGCGAAGTCTTCTGCTAAATATATTTATGAAAACACTAAGGTAGCAACATCTCAAGAGAGTTATCCTAACAACGGATTTGCTAAACAGCTTAAAAATGTAGCTCAGTTTATTAATTCGGGTTTAGACACAAAGGTGTTTTATACGTCTTTGAGTGGTTTTGATACACATGCTGGTCAAAATAACAAACAAACAAAATTATTATCGCAATATGCGGAAAGTGTTTTTGCTTTTGTAAAAGATTTAAAACAAAATGATACTTTTAAGGATACATTAATTTTAACGTTTTCTGAGTTTGGAAGGCGTGTAAAACAAAATGCAGCAAATGGTACAGATCATGGGTCTGCTAATAATGTATTTGTAATTGGTAAGGATTTAAAACAAGCAGGATTTTATAATAATCTCGCCAGTTTAAGTGATCTAGATAACAATGGCGATTTAAAATATAGTGTAGATTTTAGATCAGTCTATGCAACAATACTGTCTAATTGGATGAACGTTTCTGCAAAAGGCATTATACCGACTGAACAAAAAACAATGAATTTTATATAGTTATACAAAAAAACCTTGTTTCAATTAGAGCGTTAAGCTTTATAGAAACAAGGTTTAATAATTGATTAATAGCAATACAAATATGGGTAATAATTTAATGCGTACTTAAATTTTTTGATGAATGGTTAAAAAAAATGTATAATCAGTAGTGTTTTTATATGGTCTTCGATAAGACGCAAAAAACGAGGTTAAAATTTCGTAAAATACCGATGAACTAACTATATTTTACTTTTCTTAAAACTCTAATAGTTTCTTTGTAGGAACTATAGAGTTCTGTATTGTAGTCCTTTATGTACGGCTTAGAACGTTCTAATTTTGTAAGTGCTTCATTGAATCCGTTGAGGTAACAAATGAGATAACTGGCAGCTAAATTTTTTAAATCTTCAATTTCATTTAGTGTTAATTCATGTTTTTTTTCAAGCTTTTCTAAGAGGACATTATTGGCATTGTAAATATGATGCAATACTTTTTTATTAAATTGAGGTGGTTCAAAAATGAGTTTTGCATCTATAGAATAATTGGCATTATCATCAAAATAAATCGTTTTTTCCTCGAGCTTATAATATTTATAAGATTTGTTTAATCCAAGTCTAACGTATTCTATAATCTTAAAAGAATTTTCAGAATAAGAAATAGAAACTTCATCTAAAGTAGAATAAAATAAACGCACTTGTTCGTTTATCATTTCTATATCAACTCTAGAGAAGAAAGTTTCGTTTTTAACTATTTTCTTTGCGCCAGACCAACATAATACAAAGTATTCTTTAAAAACCTTGTATTGTGGATTGTAATCTTTGCGTTTGTCCATAAAATCAAAAACACCTTCTAACGTTAATTCTATATTGTTTTGCGCGTGGTTTTCTATTGCTTTAACAATTTTAGAGTTTACATCTTTAATTTCAATATCATAAACCTTTGGCATGCTCATACTTCCATCTCTAAAAAAGACTGAGCCTCCATAATATTTCCAAATGTTTTTTCTTAATGATGTGATTTTGTCGTTGGGTCTAATGGTTACTAAACCTATTACTTTGTCATCTGGTAAATGTGGAAACGGAATGTTTTCGTATTGTACAATTGGTGGATTGGTAAGATAAGCGTTAATTAGGTTTTGAATTTTGCTATCATCAAAAAAATCGACACCAATAATTTTGTTGTCTTCGTCTTTTACACCAATAACTATATAAGAATTGTTTTTAGGGTTACTATTAGAAAGTGCGCAGATGTGTTTTAAAAACTTTCCTTTTCCTTCTTTGTAACTAATATCAATTTTTCGCTTTTTATCATAAAAACTATTCTCATCATTGTGAGCAAGTAAGTTCTTTATGAGAAGGCGTTTATTAATCATAATAGTATAAGGGAAAGCATTAGTCTTATTTAAAGCATTTTAATTTCCTTTGTTAAATTGTTCCTAGCTTGTTTTTCAAATTTAGTTATAAAGCATTTCGTAAAAAACAACGAATCTCTACTAAGAAAGTGTTTTAATACTTTTTTTCGTCCAGGTTTGTATAAAATGTTAGGATAGATTTTGTATTCTTTTCTAATATTTTGAATGTATACTTTGTAAGTATCCCAATCTGATCCTAAAATAGATAAATCTAAATCCAAAAGATAAGCATTATCATTGTTTTCAGTTAATATAAGCTCGTGCTTTTTGGTAGAAATGATTAGGTTTTGAACCTTTTTTGTCTTTAAATCATCAAATTTTAATGCTTTTAAGGCTTTTTTAGAAAAATCAGCACTTTGTTCTTCGTTATCTTTGTTAGTTGCTTTGTAAATAATATCATGATACCAAATGGCGAATTTAAAACTGTCCATATCTTCAATTTCAGTTTTAAAACTTTCTAATTGAACAAACATGTTTTTAAGATGCAAAAGGTTGTGGTAATATCTGTTTTTAGACGTGTAATGTGATTTAATAGTTTCCCAATAGGATTCAATTGTAGAATCATCTGCATAATTAATAGCTAAATCAATCCAATTAGACTTTAGCCATTTCATTATAATTCCTTTTTCACAATAGTAGAACTAGCCTGAGCTGTACAAAACATTAATACATCTGCAATGTTTACATGAGCTGGTCTTGATACAGCAAAATAGATAACTTCGGCAACATCTTCTGGTTGTAATGCCTTATAGCCTTTATAAACATTATCTGCGGCAGCATCACCTTTAAATCTAACTTTAGAAAACTCTGTTTCTACCAAACCAGGATTAATGGCGCCAACTTTAATTCCAAATGGGTTTAAATCAATTCGCATTCCTTCAGTAATAGCTAAAACCGCATGTTTACTTCCACAATAAACGTTTCCATTTGGGTAAACTTCTTTTCCGGCAGAAGAGCCAATGTTTATGATTTGTCCAGATTTACGTTCGGTCATTCCTGGTATTACGGCTTTGCTTACATAGAGTAAACCTTTAACATTAATATCCATCATAGCATCCCAGTCGTCTAAACTTCCGGATTGTATTGGGTCTAGGCCATGAGCATTACCTGCGTTATTAATTAGAATATCTATGTTTTGAAACTCTTTTGGTAGTGAGGCAATGGCTTCAAAAGTTTTCTTCCGATCTCTTACATCAAAGTTTAATGTATGTACATCAGTTTCTCTAGACAACGCTTTTTGCACACTATTTAATCGTTCTTGTCTACGACCACATAATATTAAATTAATACCATGTTTGGCAAATATATGAGTCGTTGCTCTGCCAATTCCGCTTGTTGCTCCAGTTATTAATGCTGTTTTTTTCATACCTGTTTCCTGCGAAGGCAGGCATCTTTTTTTATTTTTTACGCTTAGTTTTTTTATACAAGCTTTCTGTCATTTTATAAATTGATTAAGAAACTTCACAACCTTGAGCTGCAACCAATATTAAAAACCAATCTTCTAATTCTAGTTTAATTTTTGCAGCATCAACAGCTTGTTTTAATCGCTCTTTTGTAGTTGTACCAACAACAGGATTAAAACCAGCTGGATGTTTCATAATCCATGCTAACAGTAATTGGTCTTCAGTTGCATTATATTTATCTACTAACGCTCCAAGTTGTTTATGGATGCGTCTGGTTTGTTCAGTGTCTTCTTTAAAAACAGTGCCTAAAGGAGACCAAGCCATAGGTTTTATACCATTGGTCATCATATAGTCTAAGGTTCCGTTATGTAATGCGGTATGTTGGGTTAAAGAAAACTCAATTTGATTAACATCAATATCCATACGTAAACCAATCATATCCATTTGAGATGGTGTAAAATTAGAAACACCAAAGTCTCTAATTTTTCCTTCTTTTTTTAAAATAGTGATGGCCTCTGCTATTTCTTCAGCAACCATTAACGGACTCGGTCTATGGAGTAAAAATAAATCTAAATACTCTGTATCGAGATGTCTTAAAGATTCTTCAGCAGACCAAATAATATGATCTTTACTATAATTATAGTGTTTAATGGTGTTGCTCCTATTGTCACTTACTAGCTGAATTCCACATTTGGATATCAGTTGTATATCTTCACGTTTTAAACCAGATGCTTTAAATGCCTTTCCAAAATCTGCTTCGGTGGAATATGCACCATAGATATCAGCATGGTCAAAAGTGGTTATGTTGTTAGAAACACAGAAATTTATTAAATCTGCCATTTCTTTAGTAGAAAGTTGTTTTCCCCAACTTCCCCATGTCATGGTTCCTGCAATTAATCGAGAATATGTCACTTAGTTTTCAGTTTATATGGTTTTTTTTGCAATTCACGCATAAAAATAATCAAAACAGAAGGAAAGAAGTAATATTGGTAAGTAATTAATTCAAAATCCCAAATCATGAAACACTTACAAGCCTTAAAATTGTGTATTGTAGCATTTATTTTTCTTGGTAATTTTACCAGTTGTTCAAAAGAAGACTTAGGTAGAAATGGGGAATATGCAGGTGTCACTGTAAGCCTAAAGAGTCTTTCAACTCAAAACAGCGACTTGTTTTTAGAGATTGAAGATGTGCAAGTTAAAATTAAAGATCTCGAGGGTTCAACAGATGCTTGGTTAAGCTTAAATGCAATTAACACTGGGACACACAATATTAGTGATTTAATAGTAGATAGTGAATTGCTTTTAGTAGATCATTTTGAAATACAACCAGCATATATTTACGAAGTAAGATTGGTTCTTGGTGATAATAATTTTATAAATGAGAACGACGTTTTAGTAAGTTTAGATGTTTCTGAAAATGGAAATTTAACACCATCTAATTTAGTAAACAGAGAATTTGAAGGTAATTATTTGTATGATATTATCATTGAATTAGACATTGATCAATCCATAAACTTTAACGATGATCAGAATACTATGGTTCTTAATCCAAAATTATATACCGAAATAAGAAAATTTTAAAATTTAAATCACCTTTACATTTTGCTCTCAACCTAAAAAAGATTTTCTTTTTAAGGCACCCAAAATGTATATAGGCGTATATTAATTAACCCTTATCCATAATAAAAACTTAAAAAGAGTAGTACTTCGGTGTTACTCTTTTTTTTTAACCAATTGTTAACAGCATCTAAGAAAAAATTTTAACACTTTGCATCCTCTAAAATATTACTAAAATTAGATTTGTTCTTAAACCCTTAAATAATGGAAGAAACGAGTACAGTTGACATTAAGTCAATTAATGAAAAGATAGAAAAAGAAAGTGCATTTGTAGATTTATTAACCTTAGAAATGAATAAGGTAATTGTTGGGCAAAAACACATGGTAGAGCGTTTGCTTATCGGTTTATTAGGTCAAGGTCATATTTTATTAGAAGGTGTGCCTGGTTTAGCAAAAACTTTAGCAATTAACACATTATCTAAAGCGATAGACGCAAGTTTTAGTAGAATACAATTTACGCCAGACTTATTACCTGCAGATGTAGTTGGTACGTTAATTTTTAATATGAAGGAAAATGACTTCACAATTAAAAAAGGACCAATCTTCGCTAATTTTGTTTTAGCAGATGAGATTAACAGAGCACCAGCTAAAGTGCAATCTGCGTTACTTGAAGCCATGCAAGAAAAACAAGTAACCATTGGAGACGAAACATTTATTTTAGACAAACCATTTTTGGTAATGGCAACAATGAATCCGGTTGAGCAAGAAGGAACCTATCCTTTACCAGAAGCACAAGTGGATCGTTTTATGTTAAAAACGGTAATTGATTATCCAAAAATTGAGGAAGAACAAATGATTGTTAGAGCTAATTTAAGAGGCACTTATGAGAAAGTAAATCCTGTTGTTTCTATAGCTCAAATTCTAAGCGCACAAAAAGCGGTTAGAGAAGTATATATGGATGAAAAAATTGAGAAATATATTCTCGATATTGTTTTTGCAACACGTTATCCAGAAAAATATAGACTAGCAGATTTAAAACCACTAATATCTTTTGGAGCGTCGCCTCGTGGTAGTATTAACTTAGCAACATCTGCTAAATGTTATGCCTTTATAAAGCGCAGAGGTTATGTAATACCAGAAGATGTAAGAGCGGTTGTACACGATGTTTTACGTCATAGAATCGGAATTACTTACGAGGCCGAAGCAGAAAATGTTACTTCAGAGGACATTATTAATAAGATAGTCAACGAGATTGAGGTGCCTTAGAAACTGAAGCCCCTTTAATTCCCCAAATGGGAAAACTCTGAATGAAACAAAAACTCTAATCAATCATCAAAAACTAAAATTGAAAATTTATCAGGTCCTTCCTATTGGGAAGGATTTAGGATGGGCTTATGGACACTAAAGAATTACTCAAAAAAGTACGAAAAATAGAGATTAAGACACGTCGTTTGTCTGATCATATATTTGGAGGCGAATACCACTCGACTTTTAAAGGTCGTGGTATGACTTTTTCTGAAGTGCGTCAATATCAATTTGGTGATGATGTAAGAAATATAGATTGGAATGTAACTGCAAGAACCAATCTGCCACATATAAAAGTTTTTGAAGAAGAACGAGAACTTACCATGATGCTTATGGCAGATGTTTCTGGTAGTAAACTCTTCGGAACAAAAAATCAATTTAAAGATGAAATTGTTACAGAAATTGCTGCAACTTTAGCCTTCTCTGCAACTCAAAATAACGACAAAATAGGTCTAATTTTATTTTCAGATGAAATAGAATTATTTATTCCACCAAAAAAAGGACGTTCTCATGTATTAAGAATTATCAGAGAATTATTAGAATTTCAACCAAAAAGTAAAAAAACCAATGTTAGTGAAGCTTTAAAGTTTTTGTCTAACGTTATGAAGAAGAAAGCCATTGTATTTATTCTCTCAGATTTTGTAGCAGATGAGTACAAACATAATTTAAAAATTGCTGCAGGAAGACACGATATTACAGGCATAAGAATTTACGATAAACATGAAGCTGAAATTCCAAACATAGGTATGGTACAAATGGAAGATGAGGAAACTGGTGAGTTTATGTTAGTAAATACGGCTTCTAAAAAAGCAAGATTAGAATACAGTAAATTTTACAACGAAAAGGTTCACTACTTTAAAGATAGTTTTGCAAAATCGGGATCAGGTGCTATTGATTGCCGTGTAGATGAAAGCTATGTAAAAAAATTATTAGGTTATTTTAAACAAAGAGGATAAAGGGATTTTAGATTTATGAATAACGATTTTAGATATAAAAATAACAGCATTATGGCTTTCCGTTTTCGGTCATCCATTTTTGGTCTATTTTTTATGTTCTTTTTTCTAGGTTCTTGGGTTTCATTTTCTCAAGTTACTACTGAAGTAGATACCACAAAAATTAGAATTGGAGAGCAAATCAACTATAAAATTAATGTAGAGGCAGATACTTTATCATTAGTTGTATTTCCAGAAGGGCAAACATTTGCACCATTAGAAGCTGTTGAAGCTTTAAAAATAGATACCACAAATAGAAAAGATTCTAAATACTTACTGTCTAGAATATATAAACTCACACAATTCGATTCTGGAGCTTATACCATTCCAAGACAAAAAGTAATTATTGACGAGAAACCATTTTTTACGGATTCTTTAAAAGTTGCTGTAAATACAGTTCAGATAGATACGACTAAACAGAAGCTTTACGATATTAAACCAATTATTGAAGTTGAGAAAAGTAAAAGCGATTGGTGGAAATGGCTACTAATTGCATTATTAGCCATTGGTATAGTTGCTTTTTTATTGTACTGGTTTATTTGGCGTAAAAAGCCATTAACAAAAGAAGAAGAAATAGCACTATTACCACCTTATGATAGAGCTAAATTAGCATTAGAAAAATTAGATGAAAGTGACTATTTAGTGCGTTCTGAAGTAAAGGAGTATTATTCAGAATTAACCTTTATCATTAGAAAATATTTAGACGAAAAAGTTTATGATCGTGCTTTAGAAAGTACAACGGCAGAACTTATTTCAAGATTAAATCTATTAAAGGATGGTAACCAAATTTCACTTCCTAAAGAAACTATTGCGCACATTGAATCTATTTTGCAACGTGCAGATTTGGTAAAGTTTGCAAAATCAGCACCAGATATTGAGCTTGCCAAAATGGATAAGACAACAATAGATAAAGCTGTAGATAATGTAAAAATAAGTTTACCAGAACCTTCAGAAGAAGAGAAGTTATTAGATCAAAAATATAAGGAAGAACAAGAGCGCAAGAAGAAGCGTAAAAAAATCTGGCTTACAGTTGCTATTTCTTTGTTTTTAATAATAGCCACATTTATAGGCTTTGGTGTAAAATATGGCTTTGGTTATGTAAAAGACACCATTATTGGCCATGAAAGTAAAGAATTATTAGAAGGTAATTGGGTAGAAAGCGCCTATGGTTTTCCACCTGTTTGGATAGAGACGCCAAAGGTTTTAAAACGTGTGGATGCTAATTTATCAGATGAGGTAAAACAGAAGTTATCTATGACCACTTTTGCTTATGGTACCTTGTTAGATGTTTTTAGTGTTGTTATAAACACCACAACAGTTAAGATGCCTCAACAGCAACAGCAAAAGCAAGCTCAAACTCAAGGACAAGAAGAGTCAGCCTTTGATTTATATAAAGTTTCAGAAGAAACTATAAAAGGTTTTGAAGCTAAAGGTGCAAGTAATATATCAGTTAAGCGAGAAAAGTTTACAACTCCAAATGGTGCCGAAGGTTTAAAAACATTTGGAACCTTAAGTATAAAAATACCTAATTCAGAATATGGAGTAGATGCTAAGTATGAATTGTTATGTTTTGCTAATGAAAATGTTTTACAGCAAATTGTAATTACGTATCCTAAAAACGACACGTATGCAGATAACATGGTACAACGTATTATGGATTCCATAGAATTAAAACCAGACGAAGTAGAAGAAGACCAAAACTAATGTTAGAGAGTATAGAATTTTTAAATAAAGAGTTTTTCTGGTTGTTATTGCTTTTGCCATTAGCCATAGTTTGGTATGTTTTTAAGCATAATGAGCAAATGGCTGAGTTAAAGATGTCCAGTATTCAAGGTTTTAAGAATGCATCATCATTTTGGTCAAAGTTTAAACATGTTTTATTTGCATTACGTTTAATTGCTTTAGCACTGTTAATTATTGCATTAGCAAGACCAAGAACTGTTGATGTTTCTACAAGAACAAAAACCACCAGTGGTATTGATATTGTTATGGCGATTGATGTATCGGCAAGTATGTTAGCAAGAGATTTAAAACCAAACAGATTAGATGCTTTAAAGGAAGTGGCGGCAGATTTTATTGATGGTCGTCCTAGTGACAGAATTGGTTTGGTAGAATACGCAGGAGAAGCTTATACAAAAACACCAATAACAAGTGATAAATCTATTGTACAGCGCTCTTTAAGAGATATTAAATACAACACTATAATAGAAAGTGGTACAGCAATTGGTATGGGATTGGCAACTTCTGTTAACCGATTAAAAGACAGTAGAGCAAAGAGTAAAGTTATTATTTTATTAACGGATGGTGTAAATAATTCGGGCTTTATAGATCCAAAAATTGCAAGCGAATTAGCGGTAGAATATGGTATTAAAGTGTACACTATTGGTTTAGGAACTAACGGAATGGCATCTTCACCAATTGGCTTTAACAATAATGGTTCGTTTAGATATGGTCTTGCGCAAGTAGAAATAGACGAAGATTTATTAAAAGAAATTGCAGAAGAAACAGGTGGCAAATATTTTAGAGCAACCAATAACGATAAATTAGCTCAGATTTATGACGAAATAAATAAGCTAGAAAAAACAGAAATAGAAGAAAAGAAATACTACAATTACGATGAAAAATACCGACCGTTTATTCTGTTGGCAGGTTTGTTGTTATTAATAGAATTATTATTTAGAAACACAATATTTAGAAGCTTTGTTTAAACTCGATGAAAAAATATGGTTTTGGACGTTACTGGTAATTCCAGTAATCATTATGCTGTTTATTTTTCTTCAGCTATGGCGACGTTCTACTCAGAAAAAATTTGCAGATTCAGGCTTGTTAAAGCGCCTAAGTCCTAATCAATCCTTATTTAAAAGTATATTAAAAGTATTAGTGCTTTGTAGTGCTTTTGCATGTTTGTCTTTGGCATTAGTAAATCCTAAAATTGGCACAAAACTAGAAACAGTTAGAAGTGAAGGTGTTGATGTTGTATTTGCTATAGATGTTTCTAAAAGTATGCTTGCTGAAGATATTGCACCAAGTAGATTAGATAAATCTAAGCAACTAGTAACCCAAATTATTAATAGTTTGGTTAGTGATCGCGTTGGCATAATTGCTTATGCTGGTAAAGCGTTTCCGCAATTACCAATTACAACAGATTATGCTTCGGCTAAAATGTTTTTACAAAACATGAATACCGATATGTTGTCTTCACAAGGAACAGCAATTAGTGAAGCAATTCAATTATCAAAAACATATTTCGATAACGAAGATCAAGCCAATAGAGTATTAATTATTATTTCAGATGGAGAAGATCATGATGGTGAAGCTATAAATGTTGCTGAAGAAGCAGCGGAACAAGGTATTAGGATATTAACCGTTGGTGTTGGAGATTTAAAAGGAGGACCAATTCCTATAAAACGAAATGGTGTAATCTTAAATTATAAAAAAGATAATAATGGTGAAACCGTAATTACACGATTAGACGAAACAACATTAAAAGAAATTGCAGCTGAGGCTAATGGAGTTTATATTAACGGAAGTAATACCTCAGAGGTTGTTAATACCATAAAAGATGAGCTTGCTAAAATGGATAAACAAGAATTTGAATCTAAACAAATTGCAGATTTTAAAGACCAGTTTCAATGGTTTCTTGGATTAGGAATTTTATTACTGTTTATTGATATTTTCTTGTTAGAACGAAAAACAGGTTGGTTAAAGAAATTAAATCTCTTTAACGAGAACTTTTAGTGCCATAATTAATTTTAGAATTTCTTTAACGCTAAGTCATTAAAGGCTTTAGTAATTTAGAGGTCATTTACAAAATAAAAAATACATGAAACTTTATTTATCCATTTTCACTCTTTTACTTAGTTACATTGGGTTTTCTCAAAACCAAAATGAAGCGCAATTAAAAGCAGATAAAAATGCAATAGACTTAGTTTATGAAGCCAATGAATTGGTTGGCGAAGATAATTATGTAGAAGCAGAAATGGCCTACAGAAAAGCGATTTCAGAAGCACCAACAAAATCTGTTGGAGCGTATAATTTAGCACATTCCTATTATAAGAAAGGAAGTTATGATGAAGCTTTATTTAGAACTCAAGAGGCAGCAAAGAATGCGACTAATAAAATAGAAAAGCACAGAGCTTATCATAATTTGGGTAATATTTTAATGCAAAGTAAACAATGTAAAGAAGCGGTTGAAGCTTATAAAAATGCACTTAGAAGTAATCCTACTGATGAAGAAACCAGATATAATTTTGCTCTAGCTAAAGATTGTGCAAACCAGCAAGAAGATGGTGGCGGAGAAGAGGATAAAAAAGACGAGAATAAAGAGGAAGAGCAAGATAAGGAAGACGAACAAAAGAAGGAAGATCAAAACAAAGACGATAAGGATAATAAAGATAATAAGGATCAAGGCGACCAAGATAAAAAAGATGGTGATCAAGAGAAAGATGATGAAGGAAAGCCTAAAGACGATAAAAAAGATGATGGAAAAGGCGATAAGGATAATAAAGATAACAACCAAAAGCAAAAACCAAAGCCTGGACAAATGTCGCCTCAGCAAGTAAAAAATATACTAGAAGCTATGCAAAACCAAGAGCAGAAGGTTCAAGAAAAAATGAATGCCGAAAAACAAAAAGGCGTTAAAGTTAAGACTGAAAAAGATTGGTAGATTAGTTGATAATTCCAGAAATGAAAGTTCTAAAACACATATCAATAGTATTCTTAATATTTGCAACAAGTATAGGTGCAGCACAGGTTCAGTTTGAAGCTAAAGTTAGTAAGAAAAAATTAGGAGTAAACGAGCGACTACGAATTGATTTTGAAATGAATAAAGATGGTGACAATTTTGTGCCACCCAGTTTTGCTGATTTTACTGTCGTTGGTGGTCCAAATACATCAGTTAGTAATTATTCTAGAAACGGTAAACGTTCTTACAATAAAACCTATAGCTATTTCTTGTCGCCAAAAAAACGAGGGAAATATACTATTAAGCAAGCTACTATAGAAATAGATGGAGAAACGTATAAAACATTTCCTATAACAATAGAAGTTACTAAAGCTGTAAGTAAACCTAATGGAAATTCTGATGCCACAGATTTAGCTTCAGAAAATATTCACTTAGTTGCAGAGGTTTCAAATTCAAATCCGTATTTAAATGAAGCTATTACGGTTGTATATAAGTTATATGTTTCTCCAGATATTGGTGTAAGTAGTAATTGGAGAGAAAAGGAAATCCCTAGGTTTAACGATTTTTGGAGTCAGAATATTGAAATAAAAGGACTCAATGTATTAGAGGGTGAATATAAGGGTAAGGAATACCGTTATGTAGTATTAAGAAAAACAGTACTCTATCCTCAAAAATCAGGTAAATTAAAAATTGAACCTTTAGTAATGGATATCACAGCAGAAGTACCTTCTAATCGACGTGATATTTTTGGACGACCTCTAGTAACAAAAGTCCCAAAAGAAGTTACTGCTGGCAGTAGAACAATTAATGTAAAACCGTTACCAGAAGAAGGTAAGCCATCAGATTTTAAAGGTGCTGTAGGTAATTATTCTTTTAAAGTAACAACAAGCAAAACACAATTAAATGCTACAGAATCGCTTCAGGCCAAAATTGAAGTAACAGGAAAAGGAAATTTAAAATTGTTTGAATTACCAAAGCTAACCGTTCCTAGTTCGTTAGAAGTTTACGAACCAGAACACAAAGAAAATATAAGAACAAATACAAGTGGTATGCAAGGTGGTATTTCAGATACTTATACTATTGTTCCGCAATATAGAGGAAAGTATCCTGTGCCAAGTATCTCATTTTCTTATTTTGACCCAGAGAAGGAAAGGTATAACCGTATAACTTCAGAAGAGATCGTAATCGATGTTATGGAAGGACCTATGGCTGTAAATTCAAATAATGAAAATACCGCAGTAGCTCCAAAACAAACAGTAAATACAAATTCAAATACATTTGCTTTTATAAAAACAGCATCAAATTGGACCAACACAAAACCAGAACCATTTTTTAAATCTACTGCGTTTTGGTCCTTAACATTATTGCCATTTTTAGCAATTCCTTTGGCTATTATAGTAAGACGAAAAAAGGATGAACGCGATGCAGATGTGCAAGGAAACCGAATTAGAAAAGCAGACCGTTTAGCTAGAAAATATTTAGGTGAAGCTAAAAAAACCATGGGTCAAAAAGAAACGTTTTACTTAGCTCTAGAAAAAGCACTTCATAATTATTTAAAGGCAAAATTAAATATAGAAACTAGCGATTTTAATAAGGAAAAAATAGAAAGTCTGTTATTGAAGCGTCATGTTGAAAATAATGTGGTTGCGGATTTTATTTCTATTTTAGAAAATTGCGAATTAGCTCGTTACACGCCAATTACACAAGTAACTATGCAGAACGATTATGATAAGGCAGCAAAAACAATTTCATTAATAGACAAACAACTGAGATAATATGAGAGCTATTACATTCTTACTTATTTGTTGTTTTAGCCTTTTTGGGTTTGCACAAAATGATCAAGCGTTTAGTGAAGCTAATGCGTTGTATAACGACGGAAAATATGCTGAAGCTATTGATAAATATGAATCTGTTTTAAAATCTAATCAGCATTCTTCAGAATTGTATTTTAATTTAGGTAACGCAAATTATAAGCTTAATAATATTGCTCCAAGCATTTATTATTACGAAAAAGCTTTGTTGCTAGCACCCAATGATAAAGATGTGCAAAACAATTTAGCTTTTGCGAAAAATATGACCATAGATGCTATAGACGTTGTGCCTAAGGTCGGTTTTTCGAGACTTGTAAATAATTTAGTAAATACATTTAATACAGATACTTGGGCTAAAATTGCAGTTGGTGGTGTTCTTTTTTTTGTATTTGTATTTTTAGCATATCATTTTTCTTATTCATCTTCTAAAAAACGAATTGCTTTTGTAACTAGTATCGTAAGTTTATGCATAGCTTGCTTTTCGGTTGCTATGGCATTTCAGAAGGATGCATTAAATAAAAAAGATAATCCGGCAATTATTTTTACGCAAGAAAGTAGGGTGAAAACGGATCCTAATGCAGCAAGTGAAGAAGTGTTTAGATTACATGAAGGTACTAAGGTTCAAGTTTTAGAAACTTATAACGATTGGAAAAAAATTCAGTTATCCGATAATTCTACAGGCTGGATTCCAACAAAAGACATTAAATTGTTAAAAAATATTTAGAAAGAATTTAACAGTATGTTAAATTCTTAATATTATATTTACCGCTTATGTTTCAGAACTATAAATATAGGTCAGCAGTATTTTTTACCATTGTATTAATGGCATTAATTTCTGCGCCTACAATTATTTTATCTATAGATGACTCTATTGATGTAACATGTTTTTATAGTATTACCGAAGAAGAAGAGGAAAGCCATAGTGTAAAATTGGTTTTTGAGCATTCTAGTCAAGATTGTGATAGTTTTTTTGAGGATCAAGTTAATACTGATCTTATAGAATATACTTTTAAAAATTATCCCATACCTCATTTAAACCTTATATCACCACCTCCCGATTTTATTTAATATTTTTTTCGTTGGGATGTTATAATCCTATTAAATAAATATTAAAATAACTGTTGAAATTGTTTCAATAGTATAAAATCATTCAATAAATGTTTAAAACATTAAAAAACGACTTGCCTGCAAGTGTCGTTGTATTTTTCGTTGCATTACCATTATGTTTAGGTATTGCTTTAGCCAGTGGAGCACCTCTTTTCTCTGGTTTAATTGCTGGTATTATTGGAGGAATTGTGGTTGGATCCTTAAGTGGATCTAAAATAGGTGTTAGTGGACCAGCCGCAGGTTTAGCCGCAATTGTATTAACCGCAATTGGGACTTTAGGTGGTTATGAGAACTTTTTAGTCGCTGTAGTTTTAGGTGGTATCATTCAGTTAATTTTTGGGTTTTTAAAGGCCGGAATTATTGGCTATTATTTTCCGTCGTCTGTAATTAAAGGTATGCTTACAGGTATAGGTATCATTATTATTTTAAAACAGATTCCACATTTTTTTGGTTACGATGCTGATCCAGAAGGAGATTTTGCTTTTATCCAAGTTGATGGAGAGAATACATTTTCAGAAATATTAAACACACTTAATCACATACAAATAGGATCTGCCTTAATAGGAATTATATCCTTAGGTATTTTACTGCTTTGGGGAAATGTATTATCAAAAAAAGGAAAGTTTTTTGAGATTATCCAAGGACCATTAGTAGCTGTAGTGGTAGGTATAATATTTTACACGTTAACCCAGTCTAGTGACAGTCTTGCAATAGCATCAACACACTTAGTAAGTGTACCTGTTCCAGATAGTATAGATTCTTTTATTGGTCAATTTAGTTTTCCAAATTTTGCAGCAATAACAAACCCAGAAGTTTGGGTTGTTGCTTTTACTATTGCTTTGGTTGCGAGTTTAGAAACACTTTTATGTGTTGAAGCCACAGACAAATTAGATCCAGATAAAAATGTAACACCAACAAATAGAGAATTATTAGCACAAGGTACAGGTAATATTTTATCTGGTTTAGTAGGTGGTTTGCCTATTACACAGGTAATTGTAAGAAGTTCTGCTAATATACAGTCTGGAGGTAAAAGTAAAATGTCCGCAATTATTCATGGATTTTTATTGCTTATTTCGGTAATATTAATTCCAAGATTGTTAAATCAGATACCCTTATCTGTATTAGCAGCAATACTTTTAATTGTAGGATATAAGCTTGCTAAACCAGCACTATTCAAAAAAATGTATAAATTAGGTTGGAAACAATCAGTGCCATTTTTTGTAACGGTTTTCGGAATTGTATTTACAGACCTGTTGGTTGGTATTGGTTTAGGTATGTTGGTAGGAATTGTAGTGATATTATTAAAGAGCTACCAAAACTCTCATTTCCTTCATATTGAAGATAACAGTAACGGAAAACATAAAATTAAAATGGAACTTGCAGAAGAAGTTACCTTCTTCAATAAAGGTGCAATTTTAAAAGAATTAGATAGTTTACCAAGAGATACTTATTTAGAGTTCGATGTTACTAAAACGAGATACCTAGATTACGATATAATTGAAATATTAGAGGATTTTGCATTTAAGGCTAAAGAAAGAAATATTGATATTAAGTTAATTTCAAAAAGAGGTATTGTTGAAAATCCACCTAGTTTTATTGAGTTTTTTCAACTAAGACCTAAATCAAGTATAAGTTTAAGTTAAAAAGGCCATGGAAACCTATAAATATAAAATCTTGGTACTTTCAGACTTAAAAAAGACTGTTGATACAGCTTTAAAAAGTAGTGTAAGTTTGGCTAAAATGGTTAATGCAGAAATAGCATTATTTCATGTAAAAAAGCATATTGATGTTGTAAAAAGAGACAATCAATTTACAGCAATGAGAACTTTAAATGAAGAACATAACAATACCAAAAAAACAATTGATGCTTTAGTAAAGGACTATTCTAAAACATATAATGTAAAAATTAATGGTAGTTATGAATTTGGTAATGTTAAAGAAGAAATTCAAAAGCAAATAGAACATTATAAGCCAGATATTATAGTTTTAGGTCAACGTGATTCTTCTTCATTTAAACTAATTGGCGATAGTATTACGCGTTTTATATTAAAGAAATTTAAAGGAATTATAATGATTTCTTCCAATGAAAACGCTTTAGTGCCAAATGAAAAAATGACATTAGGTGTTTTAAATGGCTCTAATAAAATTTTTAATACTGAGTTTTCTAATGATATAATAACGCATACAAAAGCACCATTAAAATCTTTTAGAATCCTTAATAGTCAAAATGAAACTACAAATACAACTGAATTAAAAGAAACGAAAATGGTGGAATATGTTTTTGATCAAAATGACAATACAATGACCACTCTTTCTTCGTATTTACAAAAAAATAACATCAATTTATTATGTGTTGATCGCACGACTAGCAAAACAAATAACACAATAAATGCTGAAACATCATTAAAGGAAGTAGTAAGCAAGTTAAATGTTTCGTTGTTAGTATCTGAAGCGTAATAAAATTAAATATTAACACATACAAAACATATAATTATGAAAGCACATACAAGAGAAACCCAAGCAACAATGACTCCAGAAAAGTCATTACAATATTTACAAGAAGGAAATAAAAGATTTCAAGATAATTTAAAAGCAAATAGAAATCTTTTAGAACAAGTAAACGACACAAGTGATGGCCAATTTCCATTTGCAACAATATTAAGTTGTATAGATTCTAGAGTATCAGCAGAGCTGATTTTTGATCAAGGATTAGGTGATATATTTAGCGTACGAATTGCAGGTAATTTTGTAAATGAAGATATTTTAGGAAGCATGGAATTTGCTTGTAAATTAGCAGGAACAAAACTAATTGTAGTCCTAGGACATACTAGTTGTGGAGCCGTAAAAGGAGCGTGCGACCATGCAGAAATGGGTAATTTAACTAAGTTAATAGAAAAAATTACACCAGCAGTAAATGCGGTAACAGAACCTAAAGATGAAAATTTAAGAACATCTAAAAATTTAGATTTTGTTGATGAAGTTTCTAAGAAAAATGTTGAATTAACTATAGACAGAATACATGCAGAAAGCCCAATATTAACTGAGATGGAGAAAAATGGAGAGATAAAAATTATTGGAGCAATGTACGATATCAATACAGGTGCAGTTGAGTTTTACTAATACAAAACCGCTAATTGATGAGTCAATTTAGATTAAAATTGAAAAGTAAAAAAGCAACACTAATCATTGCATTAGTGTTGCCTTTTTTTGCAATGTGCCAAGATGGAAATTTAGGAAATTGGTTAATATACATTGGTAACAAAAAATTAAATTCTAAATGGAATATCCATAATGAGGTCCAGTATAGAAACTATAATGCATTAGGAGATTTAGAACAGTTACTATTAAGAACTGGTATCGGTTATAATTTAACCGAAAACAATAACAATATATTACTTGGTTATGGTTATATATTATCGGAAAATTATATTAATAATACAGACGATAAATTTGCTGTAAACGAACATCGAATTTTTCAGCAGTTTACAACAAAACAGAATATAAGTAACATAAGAATAAGTCATCGTTACCGTTTTGAACAACGATTTGTAGAAGATGATTTTAAAATGAGATTTCGATATTTTTTAGGAATTAATATACCGCTTCAGTACAAAGAAGATGGTAACAACCCACTGTATCTTTCTGCATATAATGAGATTTTTTTGAATACAAAATCTTCAATTTTTGATAGAAACAGAGTTTATGGAGGCTTAGGCTATAAGTTTTCGGATAATTTAAAATTAGAACTAGGCTATATGAACCAGTTTTTTGAAACATCTGGAAGAGATCAGATTAATTTAATAGCATTTGTAAATTTTTAAATTTCGTTAAAATCTTAAGGTTATTTTCTTTAAATTTAAAAAGCGCTAAATAAACTCAAAGTTAAACTATGAAGAATTTATTTTCAAATATCAAAGGAGATGCATTTGGAGGTATTACAGCAGGTATTGTAGCCTTACCATTAGCATTGGCATTTGGAGTTTCTTCGGGTTTAGGGCCAGAAGCAGGACTTTATGGTGCAATTTTTATAAGTTTTTTTGCAGCCCTTTTTGGCGGAACCGCAACACAAATTTCTGGGCCAACAGCACCTATGACAGCTGTGAGTATGGTGATTATAGCAGGTATTGTTGCTACAAATGATGGTAGTGTAGAAAAGGCGTTACCAGCAATTTTAACGGTATTTTTATTAGCAGGTCTTATACAAATTGGGTTAGGTTTTATTGGTGTTGGTAAATACATTAGATATATTCCTTATCCGGTAGTTTCTGGTTTTATGACAGCGATTGGTGTTATTATTCTATTAACGCAAATATTACCATCTTTAGGTTATTATCCTAAAGAAGATGAGGCCTTTGTTAATTCATTTAAACCACAAGCTGAAGAAGTTATTCTAGAAAACATTTTAAAGGAAGAAGCAGGTGAAGGAATTTTGGTTCTTGAGAATTTTAAAGAAACCATAGAAAGGGCTAAGGTAATTTCGCCAAATGATATTAAGAAAGAATCCGAAACTTTAGCGGCAAAGGAGGCTTCAGGAACTATAGGTGCAATTAAAGTACTACCGAGAGCCCTAAAAAATATCAAATGGGTAGAATTGATTTTAGCTATAGGAACTATATTTATTATTTATGGATTTAAGCGCATTACAACAGTTATTCCAAGTACTTTGGTAGCCTTGGTTGTAATGTCTGGTATCGCTTATGGAATGGCACATTGGACACAATACAATTATATACCAATTTCTAAAATCCCTGGAGGTATACCAATACCTCGTTTAGAAATGTTTACAGGATTTAGTTTGGGTAGTATAACGCCATATATTTTTACTGCATTAACGTTATCCTTATTAGGAGCAATTGATTCGCTATTAACAAGTGTTGTTGCGGATAATATGACTAAAACAAAGCACAAGCCAAACAAAGAATTAATTGGGCAAGGAATAGGTAATAGTATTGCAGCAATCTTTGGTGGTATACCTGGTGCAGGTGCAACAATTAGAACTGTCGTAAATATTAATGCAGGAGGAAAAACTAAGTTGTCTGGTATGATTGCAGGTGTAATGCTGTTGTTAATTATGCTTGCTTTAAGTGATGTTGCTTCTTTAATTCCGGCTGCTGTTTTAGCAGGTATTTTAATAACAGTTGGTATTGGTGTTATGGATTATAAAGGATTAAAAGCAATTCCGTATTTGCCAAAAGATATAAAATTAGGACCACTTAGATTAAGTTCAGAAGTTTTAATAATGCTAGTAGTGTTAGTACTCTCTACGTTTTGGGATTTAATCTTTGCAGTAGGTATTGGTTTGGTCATTGCTTCACTGATGTTTATGAAGAAAATAGGAGATTTAACTGCAGAACGTTCTGACGTAAAATCTTTAAAAGAAGAATCTTGGGATGATGAAGGTGAATTTCCTTCAAACTTAAAAGAAGAAGTTTTTATAAAACATTTAAAAGGACCTTTATTTTTTGGTTCTACTAGCGATTTTCAAGCTTTAACAGAACAAATTCCTAAAACAGCAAAAACCGTTATTTTAAGACTAGGAAGAATGCAGTACATGGATCAATCAGGTCTATATGCTATGGAAGATATGTTACAAGATTTAAAAAGGAATGATGTTGAAGTTTTATTTGTAGGTTTATTAAATCAACCTAGATATATGATGGAGCGTATTGATATTATTCCAGATTTCATACCAAACGAGCATATTTTCGAAGATTTTAAATCTTGCCTACAGTGGATAAAATTTAATGTAAAAGACGAATATTAGACTATTATGAAAATCGATAAGGTATTTAAGAATAACGAAGATTGGATAAAAGCTAAGTTAGCTGTTAATGCTCATTTTTTTGAAGAATTAGGTAAAGGGCAAAATCCAGAATTATTATTTATAGGTTGTTCAGATAGTCGTGTTGCAGCTGAAGAACTCATGGGTTTAGGTCCAGGTGATGTTTTTGTTCACAGAAATATTGCTAATATGATTGTTGGTACAGATGCCAACGGAATGTCTGTAGTTAATTATGCGGTTACACACCTAAAGGTTAATCATGTCGTTGTATGTGGCCATTATGAATGTGGAGGTGTAAAAGCTGCTATGCAGTCTGCAGATTTGGGTGTTTTAAATGGTTGGCTAAGAAATATTAGGGATGTATATAGAATGCACAGAGATGAACTTAATGCTATTAAAGATGAATCTAAGAAATATGATCGTTTAGTAGAACTTAATGTTAAAGAGCAATGTGTTAATCTTATTAAAACAGCAGCTGTACAAAAAGCATTTAGAGATCGTGGTCTAAAAGTGCACGGTTGGGTGTTTGATGTTCATACAGGCAAACTCATAGATCTAAAAATAGATTTCGAAAAATACTTAAATGATATTATGGAAATTTATCATTTAGATTAATAAAAAAGCCATTCAAAAGAGTGGCTTTTTTTATACCTGGTCTGCAGCGCTCTCTTCGTTTTGACTCTTTATAATATTAGGAAAAATCATTGGAGCCAAAGATTTTACAGGCTTATAAAGCATACTCTCCTCTAGGTCTTCTTGTTCCATAAAAGGAAGGGTATTATTCATTTTATGGAATACAATTAATAAAATACTTAGAATCATTCCTATTTTTAATGCACCAAAAACACCACCAGCTAATTTATTAATAATGCCTAAAGCAGCAAAATCTGCTAGTTTGGTTAGTGCTTTACCAGCTAAACCAATAGCAAGGACTATAACTACAAAAGTGATGGCAAAAGCAACAATATTGATGGTCTTTTCATTCCAATCTACTTTTGGCTCTAAAAATTCTGCAGCAAAACCACTAAAATGAATAGCACCATAAACACCCAAAACCAAAGCAACTAGAGAAGCAACTTCAACAAAAAGCCCTTTAAATAAACCACGAATAAATCCGAATAACAAAAGTGCAGCTAAAATGATATCAATAATACTCATAGTGTTAGTGTTTAAGACAAAAATACATGATTTTTTTAAGTTGAAATTTTATAAATCTATGTTCATGATTTTTTGTTACTGTTGCCCTAGTTTTTTAGAACTAAAGAAATAGATTCTTTTTTGTTCATTTTAAAATAATATCACATTTGAGATACATTAGTTTCTTAACTTTGAATTTTAGAAAAAAGTATAATAATTAAAGAAATTCTCCTTATTAGGGAAGTAGATATGGCAAGAGACGAGCAATTAAAAGAACGATGGAATTTGGTGGTAGAAAAACTCTCTAAGCAATTTGCAGATGGAGACACCTTAGATCTAGATTCTATAATATACCTTATAGGTGTGCAAGAGCTTGGTCAGTTACATCGCGAATACAAAAAAGACCACAAGTTAGATTTAATGCATATTGCCATCTGTAAGGTTTTAGAGCCTTATGGGTTTTATGAATTCGATTATGTAGATGATGATGGTTGGCCGCATTACAAAGTATTAGCACAATTGCCTCATCTTAAAGCAGGTGAACAAAGTGTCTTAATGAAGGAAGCTATTGTAAACTATTTTGTAGAAACCGAATATATAAAGTAGTTTCAAAGAGCCACAGCTACCATAACTCGCAAAAAAAAACTAAATTTGCACTCGTTTTTGAATAGAAATCATGATAGATAAGATAAAAGAACTTATAGCAGAAGCAGAAGCTTTTAAAGCACAATCTAAAGAAGAGGTTGAAGCCTTTAGAATTAAATATTTAGGGTCCAAAGGACTTTTAAAAGAATATTTTGCTGAGTTTAAAAATGTAGCAAACGATCAAAAGAAAGAATTTGGTCAAACTATTAATCAGCTTAAGAAAACAGCTGAGGATAAGGTAAATGCATTAAAAGAGGCCTTAGAAAGTCAAGAAGAAGATAAAGGAATCTATGGTGATTTATCGCGTCCTGGAGAACCAATTGCTATTGGTGCACGTCACCCGATTTCTATTGTAAAAAATGAAATTATTGATATCTTTTCTCGTATCGGATTTAATGTGAGTGAAGGTCCAGAAATCGAAGATGACTGGCATAATTTTACAGCATTAAACTTGCCAGAGTACCATCCAGCAAGAGATATGCAAGACACGTTCTTCATCCAAACAGATCCAGATATTTTATTACGTACCCATACAAGTTCTGTACAAGTGCGTTATATGGAAAACAATAAACCACCAATTAGAACAATTTCGCCTGGTCGTGTTTATAGAAATGAAGCAATTTCTGCGCGTTCGCATTGTTTTTTTCACCAAGTAGAAGGGTTGTATATTGATAAAGATGTAAGTTTTGCAGATTTGAAGCAAACCTTACAATATTTTACTACAGAGATGTTTGGTAAATCTAAGATTAGATTGCGCCCATCATACTTTCCATTTACAGAACCAAGTGCAGAAGTGGATGTATATTGGGGACTTGAGACAGAAACCGATTATAAAATTACCAAAGGAACAGGTTGGTTAGAAATTATGGGTTGTGGTATGGTTGATCCTAATGTTTTAGAAAACTGTGGTATTGATTCTAAAGAATATTCAGGTTTTGCATTCGGAATGGGAATAGATAGAATAGCAATGTTACTTAACCAAATTAGTGATATTCGTTTACTAAGTGAGAACGATGTGCGTTTCTTAGAGCAGTTTAAATCTGCCTTATAAACTTCACCAAAATATATTTCAAAAGCCGACTGTTAACAGTCGGCTTTTTTATTTAACAACAATTTAACTTCGTTTAGTTCGGTTTGTTCCGAACTAATAATATATATTTGCATAGAATTTTACCGTACGTGATTATTTCGTTTTCATAACACAGTAATAAAAGCATAAAAAATGAAAGAAAATATCTGCCAAAAAAAAATGAATTTAGTTGAAAAACTAGGCGTTCATTTAGAAGCTAGAGAGCAATTAGCACCTGTTGCTGCCCGTATTTTGTCTTACATAATACTAACAGGTAAAAGAGGAGCTACTTTTGAAGATATGGTAAGTGTACTTTGTGCTAGTAAGAGTACAATATCAACACATCTTAATCATTTACAAGATTTAAATAAAATAGAATATTTCACAAAAACAGGGGATCGTAAGAAGTATTTTATAATTGATAAAAATACAATTATTCAACATGTTGATAGAATGATAAGTCATTGGGATCAAGAGCGTGAAATTCATTTAGAAATTAAAGCATATAAAGAATCTGAAAACCAAAAAAATATTAAAAATGAAGATGATAAATTCGATTTAACCTTTCATAATGATTATGTGAAGTTTGTAGATGAAGCGACAGTTTCAGTTAAAGAATTAAGAGAAAAATTGATAGATAAAAAATTCCATATTTAAAGAAAACCAAAATAATAAACCAAAAAATGAAAAAGAATAATTTATATAACCTATTAATGCTAAGTGTATTCTTAGTCATTGTAAGCTGTGGTAATAGCGAACAAAACAAACCTGCGGCAGAAGCACCTCCTGCACCATTTCCTGTTTCTCAATTGCAAGTAAAAACGGTAACAGGTTACACCGATTATCCTGCAACTATAGAGGGTAGAGTAAATAGTGATGTAAGAGCTAAAACTTCTGGATATATTGAAAAAGTATATGTAGATGAAGGTCAAAAAGTACGTAAAGGGCAAGTGTTGTTTAAATTAGAAACACAATCTTTAAGTCAAGATGCTGGTGCAGCAAAAGCACAAGTTAATGTTGCACAAGTGGAGGTAGATAAATTAATTCCTCTTGTAGAAAAAAACATTATTAGTGCAGTACAGTTAGAAACTGCAAAAGCAAATTTAGCACAAGCACAAGCTAATTATAGTAGTGTTTCTGCAAGTATTGGCTATGCAACCATTAAAAGTCCTATTGATGGTTATGTTGGTTCTATTAACTTTAGAGAAGGTGCGTTAATTAGTCCAAGTGATGCAACGCCTTTAACAACCGTTAGTGAAATTGATGAAGTTTATGCCTTTTTTAGTTTTAATGAAGCGCAATATATAGACCATTTACAACGATCTGAAGGAAAAACAAAAGCGGAACGTATTAAAAATTCTCCAGACTTAAGTTTAATCTTAGCTAATGGAAAGGAATATTCTGAAAAAGGACGTATTCAAACAAGTACTGGTCAGATTAACCAAAGTACAGGAACAATTCAAATTAGAGCTGCCTTTAAAAATCCCAAGGAAATTTTAACTAATGGAAATAGTGGTAAAATTAGATTTCCAATAGAATATAAAGATGCCATAGTTGTCCCTCAAACGGCAACTTTTGAACAACAAGGAAATGTTATGATTTTTAAACTTGGAGCAGAAAACAAAGTTGAAACTGCAATTATAAAGATTAAAGGTACTGTAGATAATCTATATGTTGTAGAATCTGGTCTAGATGCAAGTGATAAAATTATTGTTTCTGGAGTTGGCAAATTAAGAAATGGTATGGCAATTTCACCACAAGAAACTTCATTTGAAGATGCCATAACACCAATAGCTACTTTATTCAGAAATTAGATAACCACCAAACATATTAATCATGTTAAAAACATTTATTGAAAGACCCGTTCTTTCAACAGTAATTTCTATTATCATAGTTTTACTAGGAGTTATTAGTATAACTACCTTACCTATAGAGGAATACCCAGATATTGCACCACCCACAATAAAGGTGACGGCAAATTATACAGGTGCTAACGCAGAGACTGTTTTAGAAAGTGTAATTATACCAATTGAAGAGCAAATTAATGGTGTAGAAGGGATGACGTACATTACGTCTACAGCATCAAATACAGGAGCTGCAGAAATCACAGTATATTTTGATCAAGAGATTGATGCAGATATTGCAGCAGTAAACGTTCAAAACCGTGTTGCTAGAGCAAATCCGTTATTACCAAGTGAAGTAATACAAACAGGTGTTACAACGCAAAAGCAAGAAACGAGTGCATTAATGTTTATCTCAATGTATTCCGAAAGCGAAAATTATGATGCTACATTTATTCAGAATTATTTAAAAATTAATGTTATTCCTGCTATGCAACGTATTAGTGGTGTAGGTGATGTTAGTGTATTCTCTCAACAAGATTATGCGATGCGTATATGGTTGAATCCAGAGAAGTTAGCATCTTATAATTTAATTCCTTCTGATATTTCTGCAGCTTTAGCAGAACAAAATTTAGAAGCAGCAGCAGGTTCTTTAGGTCAGAATAATGGTGAATCATTTTCATATACTTTAATTTATAGTGGACGATTTAAAGATGAAGCACAATACAGCGATATCGTAATTAAAGCATTAGGAAACGGAGAGTTTTTACGTTTAAAAGATGTTGCTACTATTGAATTAGATGCGCAATCTTATGCGGCTAACGCAATGAGTAAAGGAAATCCTGCTGTATTTATGGGAATCTTTCAAACCAAAGGTTCTAATGCTCAAGAAATTATTGAAAACATTAAATCGACTTTAGAAAAGGTAAAAGCAGATTTACCAGAAGGCTTAGACATCTTTGTACCTTATGATACAAGTTTATTCTTAAATGCTTCTATAGAAAAAGTAATTAGCACTTTATTAGAAGCTTTTTTACTGGTATTCTTAGTGGTATTTATCTTTTTGCAAGATTTTAGATCAACGTTAATTCCAGCAATTGCAGTACCAGTTTCTATTATTGGTACGTTCTTTTTCTTGAATGTATTTGGGTATTCCATAAACCTTTTAACGCTCTTTGCATTAGTTCTAGCCATTGGTATTGTAGTAGATGATGCCATTGTAGTTGTGGAAGCCGTCCATGCAAAAATGGATGATGGTGAACACAATCCGAAAAAAGCCACATTAACAGCGATGAACGAGATTTCTGGAGCGATAATCTCAATTACGCTAGTAATGGCTGCTGTATTTATTCCTGTAACATTTATTACAGGTCCTACAGGTGTATTCTACGAGCAATTTGGTGTAACGTTAATTATTGCTATTCTTATATCGGCAGTAAACGCCTTAACGCTAAGTCCTGCTTTGTGTGCTCTATTATTAAAAGAACATAAAGAGGACGAAGAGATAAAAGGAAAAAGTCCATTAAAACGTTTTTTCACCTTATTTAATCGTGGTTTTAATGCTACTGTAAACCGTTATGGTAAATCACTTCAGTTTTTATACAAGAAAAAATTTATTTCAGTTTTACTTTTAATAATCGCAGGAGTGGGAATCTATTGGGCTTCAACTACAACACCAACTGGTTTTGTGCCAAATGAAGATAGAGGGATTATTTTCGCCAATATTGAATTGCCACCAGGAGCTTCATTAGATAGAACAGATGCCGTAGCAAGAAAACTTTACGATAAAATAGAAGGAATTGAAGGCGTTAATGCGGTTAACTTTATAAAAGGTAGTAGTTTAATTAGTGGTGCAGGTAGTAACTTTGGTTTTGGTATTATAAAACTTGAAGATTGGGCAGATCGTACAAATCCTGCACTATCAGCACAAGCGATTACAGGAAAACTATTTGGTATAGCAGCAACCATACCTGATGCTAATATTTTATTCTTTTCACCACCTAGTATTCGTGGTTTTGGTAACTCTTCAGGATTTGAAATTAATTTATTAGATAAGTTTGGTGGCGAGTTTGCAGATTTAGATAAAGCGAATAAAGAGTTCTCTATGGCTTTAATGAGTCATCCAGAAATAAAATACGCGACATCTGCTTTTAACACAAGCTATCCACAATATGAAATGGAAGTTAATGTACCATTGGCCAAAGAAAAAGGGGTTTCGGTAACGAGTATATTTTCAACCTTACAAGGTTATATAGGCGGAATTTATGCTTCAGATTTCTCAAGATTTGGTAAACAATTTAGAGTTTATATTCAAGCTTTACCAGAAGACAGGGCAGATGAAAGTGCATTAAATAGTATGTATGTTAGAACAGATTCTGGCGAAATGACACCTATTACGCAGTTTGTAAACTTAAAACGCGTTTATGGACCGCAATCGGTAACACGTTTCAATTTATTTAATTCAACAACTATTACAGGTGCTACAAACGAAGGTTTTAGTACAGGTGATGCCATTAGAGTTATTGAAGAAGAAGTAGCAAAATTGCCTAGTAATTATACCGTTGCTTATTCGGGTTTAACACGTGAAGAAGTAAATGCAGGAAACCAAACAACGTTTATATTTATATTAAGTATTCTGTTTGTATACTTCTTATTAAGTGCACAATACGAAAGTTATTTACTTCCATTTGCAGTAGTGTTATCATTACCATTTGGTGTATTTGGAGCCTATATAACAACCAAGTTTTTAGGTTTAGAAAACAATATTTATTTCCAAATTGCTTTAATTATGCTTATTGGTCTGCTTGCTAAAAATGCCATACTTATTGTAGAGTTTGCATTAGCAAGGCGAAAGCGAGGTGAGACCATTGTTGCATCTGCTATCCAAGGTGCTAAGGCACGTTTACGTCCTATTTTAATGACATCTTTTGCCTTTATTTTAGGATTGATGCCATTAGCTTTAGCGCAAGGTGTTGGGTCAGAAGGAAACAATTCTATTGGTTCTGGTGCAGCAGGAGGAATGTTAATTGGAACCCTTTTGGGAGTCTTCGTAATTCCAATCCTATTTATATTATTTCAGTGGTTACAAGAAAAAGTTTCGAGTAAACCAGCAATACAAACTATTGAAGAATAAGAAAATGAAATCAATTATAAAACATAGAAATTTTAGTAAAGGTACTTTATTAGTAATCGTAGCATTAACATTACAAAGTTGTTTTGTTGCAAAAGATTATACAAGACCAGACTTACAAACGGAAACGGAAGCACTTTATAGAACAGATAATTTGCCAACAGATAGTGTGTCTATTGCAGATGTATCTTGGAAAAATTTATTTACAGACCAATACCTTCAACAATATATAGAAGAAGGTTTGCAGAATAATATGGATGTGCGTATTGCAATTCAGCAAATGGTAGCTGCAGAAGCTTATGCAAAACAAGGTAAGGCAGGTTATTTTCCAACATTAAGCGTAGGTCCAAACTATACACATCAAGAGTATTCAGAAAACAGCCAGTTCGGTTCAATTTTTAGTGGTGGTTTAGATACTTATGATGTTACTGCGAACCTTTCTTGGGAAGCAGATATTTGGGGTAAAATAAGAAGTAATAAAAGAGCAACACAAGCTTCTTATTTACAAAGTGTAGCTGGTCATCAGGCTGTGAAAACACAGTTGATTTCTAGTATCGCGAATACTTATTACAATTTATTGGCTTTAGATGCACAATTAGAAATCACTAAACAAACTGTTGCAACCAGAGAAAGTGGTGTAGAAACTATAAAAGCATTAAAGGACGCAGGACAAGTAACACAAGTTGCTGTAGACCAAAATATAGCGCAATACAATAGCGCTAGAGCGTTGCAGGTAGATATAGAAACTGCCATTTTTAAAACAGAAAACACATTAAGTATTTTGTTAGGTAAATCTGCGCAAGATTTTGAAAGAGCTAGTTTAGATACACAGAAAATTGACCAGGATTTAAAATTGGGTGTTCCTGCAACATTGTTAAGTAATAGACCAGATGTTATGGCTGCAGAATATGGTTTAATTCAATCTTTTGAATTAATTAATGTTGCAAACAGTAGCTTTTATCCATCGCTTACGCTTACAGCTTCTGGAGGATTACAAAGTTTACAGTTAGATGATTTGTTTAATACCAGTTCTTTATTCGCAACAGTAGTTGGAGGCTTAACACAACCCCTTTTAAATCAACGTAAGCTAAAAACGCAGAAGGAAGTTGCCTTAGCAAATCAAGAAAGTGCTTTGCTTAGTTTTAAGAAAACTCTGTTGGTTGCAGGTAATGAAGTGTCTAATGCATTGTTTACTTATGAAGCGGAAACTAGAAAATTCGAATTCAGAAAAAATGAAGTTGAAGCCTTACGAACTGCTGAAGCCAACTCAGAAGAATTACTTAAAAACGGTTATGCAACTTACTTAGATTTATTAACAGCAAGAGAAAGTGCGTTAAGTGCAGAGCTTAATATTATAGATAGTAAATTACAACAATTAGTTGCTGTAGTAGATTTATACGAAGCACTTGGTGGTGGTTGGAGATAAAACAAGATAAACATGATTACTAAAGCCGCATTGTTAAAATGTTCTATTAAACAGTTTACTCAATTTGGGAGTAAACATGTTACATTAGATGATTTAGCTAATGAGCTTGGCATATCGAAAAAGACAATTTATTCATTTTTTAAAAATAAAGAAGATTTAGTCGCTAGCAGTGTAGAAAGTCTTATCAATGAATTTAAGGAAGATATAAATAGGGTGATTAAGAGCAATGGTAAAGACCCTATTTTGAGTGTTATATTAATTTACCAGAGAGGGTTTGAGTATTTAAAATACTTTAAACCCTCTTTTCTTTTTGGTTTAGAAAAGTATTACCCAAAAGCAAACAAGCTTTATGATGATTTTATAGAAGAATTAGCAAACACCATTGTTTTAGACTTATTAAAAAAAGGCAAAGCACTAGGTGATGTTAAAAAAGATATTAATGTAGAATTAGTAGTGAAAATCTATTTTTTTAGAATTGATAATGTGCTGTTTAAAAAAGATAATTTATTTGAAACTTATTCAGAGGAAGCGCTTTTTAAGCATTTGGTGATTTATAATCTTAAAGGTATTATAGCGAGTTATTATTCTAATTCTTATTTTGAATAGTTTACTATTTTTGCACTATGAAAAAAGACATAAATATACCAGAAGTAAAAGATGTACACGTTGCCGTAGTACAAGAACAACATATAGAATATAAAACCCAAGATTGGAATGCCTATATCATTAACAATAGCGATAATGATTTAGAAACAGTACTTATAGTTTCTAGAGGTTATAATGATAAGAAATTAACACCTTTAATGCGACATACAATCGCAAAGCTGCCAGCAAGAAGCTACGCTAAAATTGAATATTTACAAGAGAAGGTTTTAGAGTTGAACAATGAATTTAAAATCACGTTTTTTGAAGGCAACCAAATGTTTGATAAAACGTATATATTTAGAAAAAACACGATTAATGAAAAGGCTTTGCAAACTATTCCTTTGATGCAGTTACGTGGTATTTTGGTAAAATAAATTCCTGCGAAGGCAGGAATCTTTTAAGTTGAATAGTTCTACATTTAATTATAATTAATCCAACTTATCAGTCAATTTCTTAAAGACTTTTTTAGCATCTTTTCCTTCATATAAAATATCGTGAACAGCATTTATAATAGGCAGTTGCGTTTTTTTCTTGTTCTTTTTATTTAATTCAAATGCACTTTTAGTGGCATAATAGCCTTCTGCAACCATGTTCATTTCCATTTGTGCAGATTTTACAGTGTAGCCTTTACCAATCATGTTTCCGAACATTCTGTTTCGAGAAAATATAGAATAACCAGTTACTAATAAATCGCCTAAGTAAGCCGAGTTATTAATGTTACGTTTCATTTTGTGCATCTTTTTGATGAAACGTTTCATTTCTCTAATAGAATTACTCATCAATACACTCTGAAAATTATCTCCATAACCTAAGCCATGTGCAATTCCGGCAGCAATAGCATAAATGTTTTTAAGCATTACAGCGTATTCTATACCAATAACATCATCGCTAGTTTTTGTTTTAATGTAATCGCTTGATAAATTATCTGCGATAGCTTGTGCTTTTTTAGCATCGTCACAGGCAATAGTTAAATAAGACAAACGCTCTAAGGCAACTTCTTCTGCATGACAAGGACCAGCAATAACGGCAATGTTTTCAAACGGAATATTATATTCATCATGAAAATGCTCACCAACTAATTTTCCTGTTTCTGGCATAATACCTTTTACAGCAGATACAATAGTTTTTGTACTAATGTCTGTAGAAAGTTTTTCTAATTCACCATGGATAAAAGCAGACGGAATTACAAAAATTAAGACATCTGCCCAATCTGCAATTTCATTTATATCATTACTTAGTTTTAATTGCTCTGTATGGAACTCAACGGAGCTCAAATAACTTGGGTTATGTTTTTCTTTTAAGATGTGCTCTTTTGTGTAAACGCTCCGCATGTACCAACCAATTTCATCTTGGTTTTCGCAAAGCATTTTTACAATAGCAGTTGCCCAACTTCCTGCACCAAAAACAGCATATTTTGTGGTATTACTCATAGCGATTAGTTCAATTTTGTATATCAAATGTAAGGAAAATTTATAGAATTATTATTGATAATTTAGAGTCATATAGTATATGGTTTAAGTCTCTGGTTAAGAGGTTTTACATAGTGTTTGTTAAGCTAAGTGAGACGTCTTAAAAAACTTAAAAATATTTTTTGGCACACGTTTTGAATCTAAACTTAGTATAACCTTAAAACCGTTAGATTATGAAAACTTTAAAACTACTATTCGGATTTGCATTTGTTGCAACATTGTTTACTTCTTGTTATGTAGAAGAAACGCATTATATAGATGAGCCATCAATTTCGTTAAATCAGTTATTAAATTCTTATGATTTATGGTACGTTGATATTAATGAAACTCAAGGTTATGGTGAAACACCATTTTTACAAATAGCGTTTACAGTATCATTTAGAAATGGTATTATGTATGCCAATAATAATTTAGTTGGTATTGGTAGTCAAGGAAATGGTTATGGTGTAGAAATTGGTAGTTATGATACTTACAATATGGTGTTAGATATCAACCACATCATTGATGGTTATGATAGTTTTGATGTTTACCAAGTAGATAATAATACTATAGAATTGTATAACCCTTTTAACGATACGTCTTATTTTCTACATGGATACCAACGTTCTAATTTTGATTATGACTTTGTTTTCTATGATAATATTCATTATTTCTTACAAGAATACGAGGCTTGGGAAAAAACATACACAAGTAACTATGGCGCTTTAAATGACTTTGATAATGAGAATTACCTTCAGTTTTTATCTGGCGGAAATGATGATACATTTAGAAGCTCTCAAGATAGCAACATATACAATCCAGATAATATCTATTGGGATTTTACAGGAAGTTATGGTGTAGGAAATGTATCTAGCAACATGTACCAAAAAACATTAACATTAGATTATGATTTCTTTGACAATGAATTTTTTGAACTAAGCGTTATTGATGATAATACGGTAGAGTTGTACCATTCAAATTCTGGCACAGTTTACGAATTTAAAGGAGTAGGTTATATACAGTATTATAAAGATGCGCCAACGCAAGGTAAATCAGTTATACAAGAAGATGAACTTAAAAAGCGTAAACAAAACACAAAGAAAGTAGAGAATACTAGAGAAAATACAAGAAAGACTCAAAAATGATTTTGAATCATAAAATATAATATTAATTTGAGTGTTCCGTGTGACATTTAAAAAATAATAAAGGAGAACACACGAAACTAAATTTTGGTTGGTTATTTAGTTTCAAAACGCTCAGATAAAACACTTGTTTTACTGAGCGTTTTCTTTTTGCCTAATTATATTAGTAGAACTTAATTGCTTTATACTCTTTTTAATTGTTTCTGACCAATTAGTATCATTAGGAGATATTATTATAGTCTTAAAATTGTGCTTTTTTCCTTCTAAACCTACACCTATTAAGTCATCAATATGAATATCAAAATTAAATGCAGGAGGATATTTTGAAGCATTAATATTTTTAGACCTTAAAACTTTTTGGTTTTCAGTTTGATTAACAATAAGGTTAACTTTTATACCATAGTATTGTAGAGTAGTTCTTATTCTAAATTTTGAACGAAATGAGGTAGTATAAATATGAATGGTATAACCTTGATTTTGTAAATCTTTAATTAGATTTCTTGAACCTTTTCTTAGTTTTTCAATACCAAAATATTTTGCAATGAGACTTCTTTTTTCAGTATTAAATTCCTTTTCATTCGGAATTAAAGTACGGTCTAAATCAAAACTAATATTCATTAAATTATTCTACAAATCCTTCAATAAAACCTCTAAGTCTTTTAATTCATAAGGTTTAGCCATTATTAATTTATCAGCACTTAGAAGAAAATACATTGGTGTGGCAGAAACGCCATAGGTAATAACCGTTGGATTTTCCCATTTGTTTAAACCAATTTGATGTATAAAGTCTGGATAGTTTTTAATTTCTTTATCCCAATTATTGTCTTCTTTTTCTAAACCAAAAGCAACCACTTTAATATTGGGTTTATTGGCAACTATTTCTTTTACTTTTGGTAATTCGTCTAAACAGTGTCCGCATGCACTACTCCAAAAAACAAGTAAGTAATAATCTGAACCTTCTAATTGATGTAAACTTGTGTTTTGTCCGTTAGAAGTAATATCAAAATTAGGTGCTACAGTTCCTATAGATGTATTCTTATAGGAAGTAATCATTTCTTCCAAAACTTTATTATTAGTTGCTTTTGCAAGTTCTAATAAATAATTATCTGTAATGTAATTAGCAACTTCAGAGTTTTCCATACTTACAAAGTTTTGCCATAGCATTTCTAATAAACTTGTTTTAATAATTAAATCTTTACTAGAGATTGCTTGTGCCACATCGTCAATATGAGATTTATAAGTTGCGTTACTTGGATTTGCAACCATATTAAACACATAAGAGCTAACACGATCTGTTAAAAACGTAGAACTCTGTAGTAAGTAATTACTAAAATCTACTTCACTTAAATAGTGTTGTTTTAAATTTTTAGAGTAGGTGGTAATATCTTCGTAGGTTGCTGGTAAATAAGGCCTGTTGGCAACAATGAAGCTTAGTACTAATTTGTTTTTTGCTAAATCTTCGTAGGCCAATTGTGTGTCTTTTAGCGTTTTAAAAATGGCATTGAAACCTTCTTCATCAGCATTGTTTTTACTGTAATAATTGCTAATAGTATGGTTTACCATCTCTATACTTTTTAAATAAGAATACCAAAGTTTGTTTTCTTCAGATTCTGTAAACTCTACACCTTGCTCTTGACTAAAATTAAAAGTTATATTTTCTTTACCATCGTAGATAAAATCGAAATTATTTTCTTCTGGAGGAATAGCATATACTATTTTATAGATACCAGCTTCTAATGTATCTTTTAGTTTTATTTCAAAATGACCAAGACTGTCTAATTGACCTCTGTCTATATAATTGGCACTTTCTGGTGTTGCTTTATATAAAAAAGCATAGGTAAAGTCTTCAGCAGGAGCAAAGTCTCCTTTTATAATTTGCCCAAAAGAAATAAGAGGTAATACCAGTAAGATGATTAAGGTTTTCTTCATTTTTATATTATTTTGTCTGCGATGGAACTTCAAAAATTGAGCCAATTTAGGTTAATTTATGACTTTTTAGACCTTATACTTTCTATTATAACGGTTGCCAAAATTAACGAGCCACCAACAAATGTATGTATTGTTGGTATTTCATTCAAGAAAAAGAACGCAATTATAATACCGTATATTGGTTGTGTACTGGCAATAATACTTGCCGTACTAGCTTTAAAGTATTTTAAACTATTTACAAACATGGTGTGTCCTATTGTGGTTGTAACTATGGCCAATAATAAAACGTAAGGATATTGTGTTGTTATATTTGAGCTGTCCATAAATAATAGTACAGGTGCTAATAATACTGTTACAATGGCAACTTGATAAAACATTAACATAGTACCATTGTAGTTTGCAACGTGTCCTTTTAAAAGTAAAATTCTTAAGGCATAGCATACTGCCGAAAGTAAGCCAAATAAAACTCCTTTTAAATAGTTGTTTTTAATGTCAAATTCTGGAGCTAGAAAATAAATTCCGATGAGTACAATAACGCCCAAAACAATATGAATTGGGTCTAGTTTTGTTTTTGAAAAAAAAGGTTCTAGTAATGCTATTATAACAGGAAACGTAAATAGAGAAATCATGCCAATGGCAACATTAGATAATTTTAAGGCATAGAAATAAGTAACCCAATGTGCACCCATTAAAAAGGCTGCAATAAAAAACGTGCTACGATCCTTTTTGTTTATTAACTTTAAACTAATGCCTTTATACTTACAAAAACCAAAAAGAAAAATTGCAGCTAAAACTGAGCGCCACCAAATTATTACAACAGTTGGCATATCAATAAATTTACCTAACGGACCAGAAGTACTTAAACAAATGGTTGCAAAAATTAATAACAAAAGATGATTTACATGGCTTTTTTCACTCATTGCATATCAGATAAGGCAGCTAATGCTTGCTTAGTAGATTTTATTTTGTCGAATGTAAGTAATAAACGCAAGCCTTTTCTTGTTTGTTTTTCTTTCATTTTACATTTACCAACATTTTTCTGTACAAATTGTAAAACTTTTGTGAAGGCTTCACTTTGATAAAATCCACTTTGTTGATCTTGAACGAAATACCCAATCATTTTACCTTGTTTCATGATTAGTTTTTCAATACCCATTTTGGTGGCTACCCATTTTAAACGAACACTATCTAATAAATCTGAAACTTGAGTTGGTAATTCACCAAAACGGTCAATAATTTCAGTTTCAAATTTGGCAAGCTCTTCTTCGGTTTTAATCTCATTTAGTTTGGTGTAGAGATTAAGACGTTCAGTAATATTATTAATATAATCGTCTGGAAATAATAATTCGAAATCAGTATCGATAGTAATATCTTTAACATATTTCTTCGGTTTCCCATCATCCTTATATAAATCTGAAAACTCTGTTTCTTTTAATTCTTCTATCGCCTCGTTTAATATTTTCTGATAGGTGTCAAAACCAATATCACTAATAAACCCACTTTGTTCCCCTCCTAATAAATCTCCTGCACCACGGATTTCTAAATCCTTCATGGCAATATTAAATCCACTACCTAACTCTGTAAATTGTTCTAAGGCAGCAATTCGTTTTCTAGCATCTGCAGTCATTGCAGAATATTCTGGTGTTATAAAATAGCAAAAAGCTTTTTTGTTGCTACGACCAACGCGTCCTCGCATTTGGTGCAAATCACTAAGGCCAAAATTATTAGCATTATTAATAAAAATAGTATTAGCGTTTGGTACATCTAAACCACTTTCTATAATGGTTGTACTGACTAAAACATCAAACTCACCATTCATAAAAGCAAGCATTAGTGTTTCTAATTTTTTGCCATCCATTTGTCCATGACCAATGCCTATTTTGGCATCTGGCACTAAACGCTGAAGCATACCTGCAACTTCTTTAATATTTTCAATTCTATTATGAATAAAAAATACTTGTCCACCACGTTGAATCTCATAACTTACAGCATCTCTTATGGTTTCTTCTACAAAACGTATTACGTGACTCTCTATAGGATACCTGTTAGGAGGCGCTGTATTAATTACGGATAAATCTCTTGCAGCCATTAAGCTAAACTGAAGCGTTCTTGGGATTGGAGTCGCTGTAAGCGTTAATACATCGACGTTTTCTTTTATTGTTTTTAATTTCTCCTTTACAGCAACACCAAATTTTTGTTCTTCATCTACAATTAGTAAACCTAAATCTTTAAACTTTACGTTTTTATTAGCTAATTGATGTGTACCAATAATAATATCCACACTTCCTTTTTCTAAACCTTCTAAAGTTTCGCGTTTTTCTTTAGCCGTTCTAAATCGGTTAACATAATCTACAGTAACAGGAAAATCCTTTAAACGTTCTTTAAATGTGCGCGAATGTTGATAAGCCAATATCGTTGTTGGTACTAAAACCGCAACTTGTTTGCCATTATCTACGGCCTTAAAGGCAGCTCTAATAGCAACTTCTGTTTTTCCAAAACCTACATCTCCACAAACCAAACGATCCATTGGTCGTTCACTTTCCATATCCGCTTTTATATCTGCTGTAGATGTAATTTGATCTGGAGTATCTTCATATACAAAAGAAGCTTCAAGTTCTAATTGCATATGACTATCAGGTGCATATTGAAATCCCTTTTTAAGCTTGCGTTTAGCGTAGAGTTTAATAAGGTTAAAAGCGATTTCCTTAACACGAGATTTTGTTTTCTGTTTTAATACTTTCCAAGCTTTACTACCTAATTTGTAAACCGTTGGAGGTTTGCCATCTTTACCATTAAACTTGGTGATTTTATGTAAGGAATGAATGCTGAGGTACAAAATATCGCGTTCGCCATAAACGAGTTTTATGGCTTCTTGTTTTTTACCTTCGACATCAATTTTTTGTAGTCCTCCAAATTTTCCAATACCATGATCAATATGTGTAACGTAATCACCAATTTCTAAATTTGTAAGCTCTTTTAAAGTAATGGCTTGCTTTTTAGCGTAACCATTTTTAAGATGAAATTTATGATAACGATCAAAAATTTGATGATCTGTATAAACGGCGATTTTGTGTTCAGTGTCTATAAAACCTTGATGTAATGAAAGTACAATGGTTTTGTAATGTACTTCTTGATCGGCATCGTCAAAAATATCATGAAAACGTTTTGCTTGTTGCTCACTAACACATGCAATGTAATTGGTAATTCCGTTAGCATGGTTTTCATTTAAATCTTCAATTAGTAAATTAAATTGCTTATTAAATGTTGGTTGAGGTTTGGTATAAAATGCAATGAGTTGCTTTGCATATAATGCTTCAGACCCAAATTCAACTAAATTATATTCTAAAAATTGACGTTTTAATAGTGTAGAATCACAAAATAATTCTTTTGGTGAGGCGTGTTTTATGTCGCTCGATAAGTTTTTAAAAGCTTCTTCTGCCTTTTCATAAAAATCATCAATTCTAGAAAATAGTAATGACGCATTTTTAGTAAAAATTACCGTTTTATTAGAAATGTATTTTAAGAAACTTTCGCGTTGTTCTGCAATTAGTTTATTAGCTACATTAGGGATAATACTTACCTTTTTTATACGCTCGGTAGATAATTGTGTTTCTACGTCAAAGGTTCTTATACTATCTACTTCATCGCCAAAAAATTCAATTCTATAAGGTTCATCATGCGAAAAAGAAAACACATCTATTATACCACCTCTAACGGAAAATTCTCCAGGTTCTGTAACAAAATCAACACGTTTAAATTTATATTCAAACAACACCTCGTTTACAAAATCGATGCTTAAGTCGTTGCCAACCGAAATTTTTAAGGTATTCTTTTCTAGTTCTTTTTTAGTGACTACTTTTTCAAAAAGAGCATCAGGATATGTGACAATTATACACGGTTTTTTACGCGAATTTATTCGGTTTAAAACTTCTGCACGTAACAGTACATTGGCATTATTGGTTTCTTCAATTTGATATGGTCTTCGATAACTGCCAGGATAGAACAATACATCCTTGTCATTAATGAGTTGTTCTAGATCATTAAGGTAAAAGGCGGCTTCTTCTTTATCATTAAAAATTAACAGAAATGGTTTGTCTGCTTTTTTAAATGCTTCAGAAACTGTAATTGAAAATGAAGAGCCAACTAGGCCTTTTAAATGTGTTTTTACCTTATCTTGAGAGGAGTTAAAAGATTCAGTTTGGGCAATAGTAGTTTGCAGATTCTGCAATTGTAGAGTCTGTGCGAAAGTTTGGGCAATAGATACTTTACTCAAGTTTCTTTGTTTGAAGTTGCAAATATAAAATTTTTGAAGTGTTATTAATTGAAATAATCTTTTATTAGAATTATATTTGTAGCCATATAAAAACAAAATTTATGTCAATTTCAGATTTATACGATAGTGGATTTAGAAAACGAAATACAGATCATTTTGCTGCGATTGTTCGTGTAGCAATGAGTGATGGTGTTATTACAGATTCCGAAAAGGAATTTATAGATCGTTTAGCGCGGAATCTAGATGTTACCGAAGCCGATTATAAAGCTATTTTAAAAGACCATGGTTCTCACCCAATTAATCCACCAGTATCATACGATCATAGGTTAGAGCGTTTGTACGATTTAACCAGAATGGTTTGGGCAGATGGCGTTAAAGAAGATGCTCAAGAAAAACTTTTACATAAGTTTTGTGTTGGTTTAGGATTTCATGCTGTAAACGTTAAATATATTGCTGATAAAGCGTTAGAGTTAGTAAAAAACGAAGTCTCTCTCGATGAATTTATATACGGTATAAAGAATATGAATCAATAAAAAAAGAGCTGTTAGTTCTTTTTCTTGGACTTTAATATTTTCAAAAAAAAACAACCTTAATTATTAAGGTTGTTTTTTTTGTTTTTAATACTTTCTTGATATTAATTGTTGCGCATAAACTCTTCTGCTTTTTCAACCATATTTTTACTTCCACAAATAAATGGAACTCGTTCATGCAGTTCTGTTGGTTCTATGTCCATAATTCTATTAAATCCATCACTAGCTTTTCCATTTGCTTGTTCTGCAATAAATGCCATTGGGTTACACTCATAAAGTAAACGCAGTTTACCTTTTGGATTTTTGGTGCTTTTAGGATACATATAAATTCCGCCTTTAATCATATTTCTATGAAAATCAGAAACTAAAGAACCAATATATCTGCTGGTGTATGGTCTTTCTCCTTCATCTTCTTGACAATACTTTATGTATTTTTTTATACCTAAAGGAAAATCTAAATAATTTCCTTCGTTTACAGAATAGATATTTCCATCTTCTGGGAATTGCATATCTGGATGTGATAAATAATATGATCCAATTGCCGGATTAAGAGTAAATCCATTTACACCATGTCCTGTAGTATAAACTAACATGGTAGAAGTACCATAAACTACATAACCTGCTGCTACTTGTTTATTTCCTTTTTGTAAAAAATCTTCTATAGAAACAGGAGTACCTAATGGCGTTACACGTCTGTAAATAGAAAAGATAGTTCCAACAGAAACATTAACATCAATATTAGAGGATCCATCTAAAGGATCAATTAATACCACATATTTATTTTGATGATTTTCATCTTGACTGTTAATAGTGATAAAATCATCCTCTTCTTCACTTGCTATTCCACAAACGATATTCCGCTTCGTTAAGGTTTGAATAAATTTATCGTTTGCATAAACATCTAATTTTTGCTGATCTTCTCCTTGTATGTTAGTATCTCCAGCTGCTCCAATAATATCTACTAAGCCAGCTTTATTTACCTCGTGATTAACCACTTTAGCGGCTAAACGAATGGAGTTTATGAGTTTTGAAAGTTCTCCAGAGGAGTATTTAAATGAATTCTGATTTTCAATTATAAATTCACCTAGGGTTTGATTTCTTTTAGACATGAAGTAATTTATTGATTTATAGCACACAAATATCGTATTTTTTAACAAACTATAACGTTTTCGTCCATTAAATAAATTGAATTTTAATCAATACTTCTTTCAAAAATGGAAAAAGTGTAAAGACTTCGTTGTATTGTAATGTGAGTTTAGATTATATTTGAGTTAACTTTTTAATTCCGAAATGACTCAACCAAGATTAGCCATAAAAAAAGACATGCCAAGAGTTTTAGAACTTATTCAAGAATTGGCCACTTATGAAAAAGAACCACACGCAGTAGAGGTTACCATTGATGATTTAGAAAATGATGGTTTTGGCACAAACCCTAAGTTTACCTGCTTTGTTTTAGAATTAGAAAACAGTATAGAAGGTATCGCTTTAGTCTATCCTAGATATTCCACTTGGAAAGGTGAAGTTTTGCATTTAGAAGATTTAATTATTAGTGAAAAATCTAGAGGTAAAGGCTTAGGAACTCTTCTTTTAGATGCGGTAGTTAAATACGGAAAAGAAAAGGGTGTAAAACGTATTTGTTGGGAAGTTTTAGACTGGAATGAGTCTGCCATTGAATTTTACCAGAAAAAAGGGGCAAATGTAATGAGAGATTGGGATGTGGTACAATTAGATGAAGCCGGAATTAATAATTATTTAAACCAATTATAATGCGAGTTTATAAATTTGGTGGAGCATCAGTAAAAGATGCAGAAGGCGTAAAAAACTTGGCAAAAGTTTTACAGACAACAGGATATAATAACACTTTAGTTGTGATTTCTGCAATGGGAAAAACAACCAATAGTATGGAATTAGTAATTAAAAATTATTTTGAAAATAAAGACGAATTACAGAGTGCTATTCACGAGGTCATAAAATACCATAATGATATTTTAAGTGATTTATTTGATAATAAACGTCACGCAGTATTTGTAGATGTAAAAGCCCTTTTTGATGAATTAAATTTGTTTTTTAAGAGTAATAAATCACCAGACTATAATTTTGTATATGACCAAACTATTGGATTTGGAGAATTAATTTCAACAACAATAATTAGCCATTATTTAAATGAAATTGGCTTAAGAAATAATTGGGTAGATGTTAGAGAATTTATAAAAACTGATAACTATTACCGACACTCCAATGTAAATTGGGACACCACTCAAGAGAATATTTCAACTAAATTAGATACAGGAATTTTAAATATTACACAAGGATTTTTAGGAAGTGATTCAAATAATTTTACAACAACATTAGGTAGAGAAGGTAGTGATTATACTGCTGCTATTTTTGCCTATTGTCTAAATGCTAATAGCGTTACCATATGGAAAGATGTACCAGGTGTACTCAATGCAGATCCACGATATTTTAAAAACGCTCAGCTCTTGCACCAAATTTCTTATAGAGAGGCAATAGAATTAGCATTTTATGGAGCTTCTGTAATACATCCTAAAACGCTTCAGCCATTGCAACGTAAGGAAATACCATTATATGTAAAATCGTTTTTAAATCCAAAAGCAGATGGCACATGCGTAAGTAAGGGAAAAGCACTAGAACCAGAAATACCATGTTTTATAGTTAAGAAAAATCAAGTTTTAATATCGCTATCGTCTTTAGATTTTTCTTATATAATGGAAGAAAATATCAGTGATATTTTTAGTTTATTGCATTTATATAAAATGAAGGTTGATGTTATTCAAAATTCAGCAATTAGTTTTTCCGTTTGTATTGATAATTTATATAATAATTTAGATAAATTGCTACAACATTTAAAAGCAAAATTTAAAGTAACATGTTATAAAAATGTGAGTCTTTATACCATAAGACAATATAATGACGTTGCAATAAAAGATTTAGAAAAAGATAAAATAGTATTATTGAAGCAATTAACACAAGGTACAGTGCAGATTGTAACTAAATAAACTTTACTACATTTGTTTTATGGGGAATTCATCTGAAACTGGTTTAGTAACCGCAAAGGAAGTGGCTAAAGCAATACATGCTAATAAGTATGGGTTTTTAGGTACATTTTTTGGATGGATATTGATGAAAGTTCTTAAAATATCTACTTTAAACAAAGTTTATAAGCGTAATAAACATCTAAGTAATGTTAATTTTTTAGATGCTATTTTGGGGGAATTTCAGATTAAATTTGAAATTCCAGAGGAGGACATGAAACGGCTTCCTAAAGAAGGGCCATACATTACCGTTTCTAATCATCCACTTGGAGGTATAGATGGTATTTTACTATTAAAATTAATGATTGAGCAGCGTAATGATTTTAAAATTATTGCCAATTTTTTATTGCATCGTATAGAGCCATTAAAGCCTTATGTTATGCCAGTGAACCCTTTTGAAGGAAGAAAAGATGCTGCAAGTAGTATAGCTGGGTTTAAAAATGCTATACTTCATTTAAGGGACGGCCATCCGTTAGGTGTATTTCCGGCAGGAGAAGTATCAACGTATCGCGACGGAAAGTTAGTGGTTGATAAAGCCTGGGAAGTGGCTGCTATGAAATTAATACAAAAGGCAGAAGTACCTGTTGTTCCCATTTATTTTCATGCTAAAAACAGCCGTTTATTTTATAGACTTTCTAAGATTAGCGACACGCTGAGAACAGCAAAATTACCATCTGAATTATTAACGCAGAAACGTCGTATAATAAAGGTAAGAGTGGGTAAGCCTATTTCTGTAAAGGATCAAAAAGAGCATTCTGACCTTACTGATTTTACTGATTTTATTAGACGTAAAACATATATGTTGTCTAAAACTTTTGAAGACAAACCAAAGATTTTAGATAACATTCAATCGCAATTAAAAGCGCCAAAACCTCCAAAACGTATTGTAACTCCGATTGCTCCTGAGGTTATGATTGCTGAGGTCGATAAGCTTAGGGAAGCAGATTGTAGGCTCTTAGAGAGTAAAAATTATGAAGTATTTTTGGCGTCTCAAGAAAATATTCCTAATATTCTTAGAGAAATAGGAAGACTAAGAGAAATTACATTTAGAGAAGTAGGAGAAGGAACAAATGAAGCTATTGATTTAGATTCTTTTGATACCTATTATCACCATATGTTTTTATGGGATAACGAAAAAAATGTAATGGCAGGTGCTTATAGGATGGGCTTGGGCTCTCAAATCTATAAGCGTTTTGGTATTGATGGTTTTTATTTGCAGGACCTTTTTCGTTTTGAACCAGAATTACATAAAATGATGAGCCAATCTATTGAAATGGGACGAGCGTTTATCATTAAAGAGTATCAACAAAAACCAATGCCATTATTTTTACTTTGGAAAGGAATTGTTCATACCACATTGCGTTTTCCGGAGCACAAATATTTAATAGGTGGTGTTAGTATTAGTAATCAATTTTCTAACTTTTCTAAGAGTTTGATGATTGAGTTTATGAAATCCCATTATTACGACCCATACGTTGCTCAATATGTTCATCCTAAAAAAGAATTTAAAGTCAAATTACAAGATGCAGATAAGGATTTTGTGTTTGATGCTACTGAAGCTGATTTAAATAAATTTGATAAAATTATTGATGAGGTAGAACCAGGAGCTTTACGTCTGCCAGTTTTACTAAAAAAATACATTAAGCAAAACGCTAGACTTGTAGCTTTTAATGTAGATCCTTTATTTAATAATGCTGTTGATGGCTTAATGTACATTAAAATTGCAGATTTACCAGAAAGTACAGTAAGGCCTGTTATGGAAGAATTTCAGGCAGAATTAGAGCGTAAGTTTATGGAGAATCACGATGATAAATAAATCCTTTCTCGTATTATAAAATTATAATATAACTTCATTTAGTTTAAGGTTACTTATTAAAAACAAAAAACCCAGAACGCTAATTCTGGGTTTGTAAAAATATAATGAGTATTAAAGGCCTTTAAACCATTCTTGAAATTGATTTCCAAGAAGAAAAACAGGTTTCTTTTCGCCACTTAGTGAGCCAATTAAGCTCATAATCCACATTGCTAAAGGCAGAAGCCATGCTATTAAGTTTATTAAAGGGATTAGACCTAATATAAAACCTAATATAAATATACCGAGATACTGTCTAATATAAAAGGAACCATACTCGGTTTTATTACTGCTGTTCATTATAAGTGCAATAATCCATCCAATAGGAGTAAGGTGCGCTATTATAGCTACATTTTTGCCATCACTTAATACTTCTTTGGCACTATCAGCAAAGTCACTAGCTGCATTTTTAGCATCATCAGCAAATTCTTTAGCATCTTCTGCTAGTTCACTAGTCTTTTGGCTAATTTTTTCACCAGCTTTTTTTGCACCTTCTTTAGCGTCACCTATCATATCATCTAGGTCGTCACTTAAGTTTTTGTTATCGTCTGACATCGTTTAAATTGTTTTGGTTAGATTATAAAGTTAACAATTTTGCATTAACAGTCTTTATTTCTTTCCAAATAACTTTTGAAAGAAGCCTTTTGTTTTTTCTTTAGCTTCCGTGTAAGTCTCTTTAGCATCTTCTGCTAAATCCTCTAGTTTATCTTCTGCTACATCAGCAAATTTTGAAGCTTTTTCTTTTGCTTCATCAGCAAATTCACTTAATTTTTCACCAGCTTCTCCAGCTAATTCTTGTGCCTTTTCTTTTGCTTCAGAATAGGTTTCCTTGGCATCGTCAGCTAAATCAGAGGCCTTAGCTTTTGCTGTATCTGCAAACTCACCAATTTTCTCACTAGCTTCTTCTGCAATTTCTTTAGCCTTTTCTTTTGCTTCCGTATAAGTTTCTTTAGCATCTTCTGCTAAATCAGAAGCTTTGTCTTTTGCTGCATCAGAAAGGTCATGCAATTTTTCGCCGGCTTCATCGGCGAATTCTGTAGCTTTATCTTTTGCACTACTTAATGCCTCTTTAGCATCATTTGCTAATTCGCTGGCTTTTGCACTCATTTTATCAGTTGTGTTTTCAACACCATCGTTGGTATTATCTAACATATCTTCATTTAAACCTTTAGTATCTTCTGACATCTTTTTTAAATTTTGTTTAAGCGGTAAAGTTAAAAAAAAATTAGGTTGCTAAAACTATTGAAGAATTATGTGTTAAATATTAACTAAATAGCATAATACCACCTCCAATAGCAGTAACTATTAAAATAAACCGTCTGTAGTTATTATTAGAAATAAAAGTTACAATGTATGCACCTAAAAAGAAACCTATAATTACTGCCGGAATTAATACAGAATTTAAAACTAAAGAATCTATAGAAACTGTTTTCCATATAAAAATATGAAAAGGAAGTTTAAAAATATTAATTATAAAAAACAGCCATGCAGCAGTTCCAATAAATTCATTTTTAGGAAATCGCATGGTTAAAAAATAAATGTTAGAAACAGGACCAGCTAAATTGCCTATCATAGTTGTAAAACCGGCTAAAAATCCCATACCATAAGAAAACAATTTATTGCTTGGAGGTTTTGAAGATTTTATACGTTCTATAAACAACATAATTATGACAGAAATAATAATTATAAATGCCATTAGTTTTTTAAAGACATATGCAGAGATGTCATTTCCAACCCAAACACCAACTAAAACGCCAATAATCATCCATGGGATTAGTTTTTTTATAATTCCCCAATCTGCATGTCTATTATAATAAATAACAGCTAAAATATCTGCAAAAATTAACATAGGGAGTAATACACCTGTAGATGCTTTTTCACCAAATACAAAGGCAAGTATTACAACAATAATAATACCTATACCTTTAATGCCAGATTTAGATAGGCCTAATAAAAAAACAGCAAAACTAATGGCAATCCACTGTAGTGCTGTTAAATTATAAGATTCTAGAATTTGTAAATAGGTCAATAGGAAATAATTAAGATTATAAAAAGGCTTTATCTACAGGTTCCCAAAGTTCAATTTTGTTTCCTTCATTATCTAAAATCCAACCAAATTTTCCATAATCATATTCTTCCATTTCACCAACAATTGTAACACCTTCTTCTTTTAAAGTCTCTAATAATTCTTTTAGATTCTCTACTCTGTAATTAAACATAAAGTCTTTTTTAGAAGGCTCAATATATTTGGTATCTTCTGCAAAAGGGCTCCATTGCGTAGAGCAATCTTTTCCTTCTTTGTCTTTCCACCAAAATGTGCAACCATAATCATCTGTGTTAAAACCTAGATGTTTTTTGTACCAGTCTTTTGCTGCTTTAGGGTCTTTTGTTTTAAAAAATAATCCACCAATGCCTGTAACTCTTTTTTTCATCGAAAAATTGTTTTCGTTCCCTTGAAAAAGGGAATCTAGTTAAACTCAATACCTACAAGGTTTTTGAAACTTTGCAGGCAACATTATTTTTTTATTGCCTTTTCGTAAATTTCTATCCATTCTTCAACAGACATTTTTCCTAAAAGCTGTTCAATTAAATCATAAGGAATGTCCTCCATTTTTTTAAACCTAACACAACTTTTTCCCATGTCTAATTTGTATTTACAATGTTTTGGATATTCTTCTACAAACCAATCGTATAATTCCTTTTTAGCATACATGCCAGAATGATACAACGCAATAAAGTTTTTTTGAGATGCTAAATTTATAAATGGTAAAGGCGGAAATGGTTTACAATGATAACCATCTGGATAAATTGATTTTGGGACATAATAGCCAAGCATACCATAACTCATGCCTGCTTCTAAGCCTTTAGGCATGTGCTTTTTTATGAGTGCGTCTAGTTTTGTTATTGGAGCTTTGCGTTCTTCTGGTAATTGCGCAATATATTCTTCTGGATTAGTGGCTTTTGATGTCATTTTCTGCTGGTTTTATGATGCTACAAGTTAGCAAAATTTAGCTTTTATTTTATCAACTATAGTTTGTGCGAGCTTAATATTACTTTCAATGGTCCAACCTGCTACATGCGGAGACAATAAAACTTGTTCTGAATTTATTAAATATTGAAACGCTTTAGGCATATTATCTGAAGTAAATAAGTTTTCAAAAGAGGATTTCTCGTATTCTAAAACATCGAGTCCTGCTCCTAAAATTTTACCAGATTTTAATGCTGACACTAAATCTTTAGTCACCACCGATTTTCCACGCGCTGTATTAATTAACCAAAATGGTTTTTGAAACCCGTTTATAAATTCTGAATCCACCATATTTATGGTTAACTCGGTTTGTGGTGTATGTAAACTTAGCACATCTGCTTTTTCTTTTAATATTTCTAAAGACACTTGTTTAGCATTAGCATCTTCAACATTGTCTTTTAAATCGTGACATAATACTTCTACATCAAAGCCTCTTAGTTTTTTTGCGAATGCTTTTCCCATGTTGCCATAGCCAATAAGCCCAACGGTTTTGCCATCTAATTCTATACCTCTATTTTCTTCTCGTAACCATTTGCCTTGTCTTACTTCGTTGTCAGCTTTGTTCAGTTTATTAAAAAGTGAGAGTAACATTCCTAAAGCATGTTCGCCAACCGCATTGCGGTTACCTTCTGGTGCAGAAATGAGATGAATGCCTTTTTCTAAGGCATAATCGCAATCTATATTTTCTAAGCCAGCACCAACACGTCCTATAAATTTTAGGTTTTTTGCTGCATCTAAGAAGTGTTGGTCTATAGAGAAACGGCTTCGAATTATAAAACCATCGTAATCTGCAATTTTGGTTTCAATTTCGGCTTTAGTAGATGTGTAATCTGTGTGATTTGTAAATCCTAAATCGTTAAGCTGATTTAAGAGCAGTGGATGGTTAGAATCTAGGTGTAATATTTTCATCAATCAATTGTAACTTAAAATAGTCCTTTAATTTAATGCTTAAAAATAAGGAAGACTTTTTAATTGATGTAACCCTTTTAATTTTAAAAGCCAATAATTAACCCAGATAAGACAAAGAATAAATAAATACCTAAAATATCATTGCTTGTTGTGATAAAAGGACCAGTTGCAATCGCTGGATCTATACCTCTTTTATCTAAGATAATTGGTACAAATGTGCCAACTAAGGCAGCAACAACAATTACAGACATCATAGATACTGCAATAGCCAAACTTTCTGTTGGGTTTTGATTAATTAAAAAGCCAAACAGAATTACTAATAATGCTAAAGCAAAACCATTAATTAGGCTTAAACCAATTTCTTTTAAAAGTCTATTTCCTATACTTCCTTTTACATTGTCATTGGCAATACCTTGTACAATAATTGCACTAGATTGTACTCCAACATTACCAGCCATTGCTGCAATTAATGGCGTGTAAAAAAATAGAGAAGGTACGGTCTCCATAACCTCCTCAAAACCTTTCATAATAAAAACACTACCTAAACCTCCAAAAAGGCCCAAAACTAGCCAAGGCAAACGTGCTTTGGTTAATTCCCAAACGCTATCATCTGCTTCTACATCTTGGGTAATACCAGCTGCTAATTGGTAATCTTTATCTGCTTCTTCTTTTAAAACATCTACAATATCATCAATGGTAATTCTACCTAATAAAATTTGGTTGTCATCTACTACAGGTATGGCTTCCAAATCGTATTTAGACATTACTTTGGCAACATCTTCAACATCATCATTAACATTTACCCAGTCTACATTATCTTTGGCAATGTCTGCAATTTTAATATCACTTTTAGAAATGATTAAATCTTTTAGAGATAGTCTTCCAATGAGCTTATCTTGCTTGTCTACAACGTAAACGGAATGTACTCTTGTAACGTCTTTAGCTTGTCCTCTTATTCTACGAAGACAACCGGCAACGGTCCAAGTTTCATAAACTTTAACTAACTCTTTAGCCATTAATCCACCAGCTGTATCTTCATCATAGGCTAAAAGTTCTTGAATCTCATCTCTATGTCCATGGTCTTCTATGTAAGAGATAACTTCAGCTTGCCTTTCTTCAGGAAGTTCAGCAATCATATCTGCGGCATCATCAGTATCTAGTTCTTCAACCTCTTCTGCGATTTCTTTTGTAGATAGATTTTTTAGTATTTTTTCTCTTATGTCCTCATCAAGTTCCATTAGGATATCTGAGGTCGTTTCTGAGTCAAGAAGTTTTATAACATAAACAGCATCTTCAAGATCTAAATCATCTAAAATTTCAGCAATATCAGCATGGTGATACTCATTTAGAAGGGCTTTTAAGTCTTTATCGTTTTGGTCTTCGATAAGAACTTCTACCATTTCAATGAGCTCATCAGTGAGTTGAAATTGTATGTTTTCTTGGATGTCTTCCACTCTTTTGTTTAGAGTTTAATTACTGTCATTTTCTATTAGCGAAGTCAGCTCAATAAATTGTAAAACGCTTAATTGTTCTGGTCGCTGTCCAAATATAGTATTTGCTTTTAAATTATCCGATAGATTAAATGTTTTTAAACTGTTACGTAATGTTTTTCTACGTTGTTGAAACCCTGTTTTTACTACTTTAAAGAATAATTTTTCGTCACAAGGCAGTGTGAAGTTTTCTTTTCGTTTTAATAATAATACACCAGAATCTACTTTAGGTGGCGGATTAAAAACGGTTGGTGGTACTGTAAATAAATATTCAGCGTTGTAAAAAGCTTGGGTTAATACTGATAATATCCCATAGACTTTAGAACCTTCTTTAGAACAAATACGCATGGCTACTTCTTTTTGAAACATGCCCGAAAACTCAGGTATCTGATGTCTTAATTCTAAAGTTTTAAATAAAATTTGAGATGATATATTATAGGGAAAGTTACCAATGATAGCAAAAGGTTTGTCTTTAAAAACGAGATTTAAATCGTATTTTAAAAAATCTTGTTCTATAATTCTATTAGCAAGATTGAGGTAATTATTTTTTAAGTAATCTACTGATTCCGTATCTATTTCTATGACGTGTGTTGTGGTGTCTTTTTTAAGAAGGTATTTGGTTAAAACACCCATTCCAGGACCAATTTCTAACACATCATTGTAGCCTTCTAATGATAAACTATCTGCAATATCTTTAGCAATAGATTCGTCTTCTAAGAAATGCTGTCCTAGATGTTTTTTTGCTTTAACTGTCATGATAATTTTATTTTTTAGCGAAGACGCAAATGCGTAAAGCTGATGTTTTGTAAAGATACGTTGATGATTGTTGACTTTAGCAGAGTTATAGGCTAAATTGAAACTAATTATAATTTACAACATATTCATCTACAACCTGAAGTTCTGTTCTAAACGATAATACTTTATCTGCAAAACGTTTTAATCCTTCTTGTTTTAATCGGTCTGCATGTTCTGCATAATAACTATCTAAGGCTTCTCTAGAATGTGCCCTATATTGCACCGAATAAGTTTCTGATTCGTCATCTTCCACCAACACTTTAGTTAATTTAGCTTCTTTAAATTTACCTGTTGCTAATACTTGTGGAATGTGTTCTTTTATCCACTCTAACCATTCGTTGTGGACACTTTTATCTATGTTTAGGGTAACGTTGTAAATTATCATTATCTTAGAATAAGCTGCAAAAATATGAATTTTGAAGTTAATGATTTGTTTTGTCTTGGAATGTTAAAAAACTAATAAGACTAATTAATTATGTGTAGTGCTAATTTATTTTCTGCAAACATTTTTTACATAGACCAAAGCCTGCTTTATCTACGGTTTTGATAGTTTCAACGGCATCTTGCATTACACAATTTTCTGAAGGACAATGGTTGAGACCTAAATTATGTCCTATTTCATGAACCGAAATTTTACGTAATCGATTTTTATATGTTTCTGACTTAGTATTTTTTAATCTAAATGTTGATATAATACAACTTTGTCCTGGTCTATATCCTAATCCAAAAATTCCCCAATCAGAATATTTATTTTCGGGCTTTTTTATATCTCCATTAGAGTCTCTTTTGGTTATTGAAATATCTTTTGATGTTACACCCAAAATATAATCAATAGAGTCTGGTTTGATTTTTATTAAATGTATTAAGAGTGAATCTGCCCTATATCTTGGACTTTTTATATTTACAAAAGCAGTATTCGGAATTTCTTTATTATTTAAAACAACGACGTTACAATTGTATGTTTTAGTTAAATTTTTGGTAATAACACTTATTGAGTTTTGGTCAATATTTCCAAATGGTTGAATGCCTATTAGTTTTGGTTTTGTTGAACACGAAAAACAAAATAGTAGAAAAATGAAAAATAATATTGGTTTATTCATTTTTAGAAGCCTTTTTAGCTTGCTTATTTTTTTAGTAAACTTGTAACTAAAGCAGAGATTAATTGATACTATCTCCTCTTAGCATCCTAAATTTTCGTCTTGCTTCTATATAATAGATGCTATCTTGATGTTCAAATATTATTTTTTCGTAATGAGATTTGGCTTCATCGGGATTTTCTAAATGAGAATTATATAATTCTGCTAAATAATATAGCGCATCATCTGCCAAAATACCATCTCTATAATTTTTGATGATTTCTTGGTAGTTGGCTTTGGCCTTAACGTATTGTTTTTTCTTCTCGTAAAGTTTTGCTTGCTGGTAAAGCGTTTGTGCAATAATGTTTTCGCCTTTATGTTCTTTTAAGATTTTATCTAAAAGTAATATGGCATCATCGGTTTTGTTTTGAAAAGCAAATAAATCTGCTTTGGCATATAATTTTAGAGAGGTTTGTAATGAGTCTTCAAATTTATTGTCAGAAATTAATAATTTTAAGTCTAGCGCATCATTAGCAATTAATTGTGATGTAGATGATTTTAAGATTTTTAATTGCGATTCTGCCCAATCGAAATCGCCTTTATAATAACTAGTTTTTGCGACTTTGAATCTTGCTTCTTGGGCAATGGTACTATTTTTTAATTCAGCTTGAATTTGAGAATAAAAAATTAAAGCTTCATTGAACTTTTCTTGAAGCACTAAAATATCTGCTAATAGTAGTTTTATTTTTGCTTTTCTGTAATAATCAGCATTTAATTTTAAGCTTTCTTTTAAGAACTCAGTTGCTGTTTGTGTATCTTTTTTATTAAAGGCCAAGAATTTACCGTAAGCTAATTGTAAAGGAATAGTTAGTCTTGATTTCCCAAATTCATTAAATAAGTTTTGGTAAGATTTGTCAATTTGTTCTAAGCCTTTTTTATCTGCGTTTTTGGTGTTAATTTCTAAAATATATTGATGTGCCGTTAAGGCTGTAGTTTGGTCTTGAGTAGCTTCTAAAACAAAATTTAAGATTGATTTTGCAGCTTCGTCATCGTTGTCTTTTCTTGCCATATTAGCAAGGTCAATGATGCGTGCTAAGCTTTCTGGATTACGTTTGTAAAGGGCTTTTTCTTGAATAAACGACTTATAATAGGCTTTTTCTTGTACATACAGCCAACTTAGCATTTCGTACCAATAAGGTTGAGGTTCTTGTTGAATTTGCTTAAGTAATAGACGTCTGAGGTAAATGTTGTTTTCGTTATCCTTGTTTTCTGATATAAAATCAGTAATTGCAAATTTTATATTACTCAGATAATTAGGTTTGTATTTAATGAATTCTATGTAATTCTCAAACATTTTTTCAACATCACCTAAGTCCGCATAAATACGAGCTAACTGCATGTTGTAATTTCTGTCTGGCGTTAATGTTTTACCTTTTTCGTATAAGCGGATGGCTTGATCTATAAGTGAATAGTCTTCGAATTTTTTGGCAATAGTATAGATAAAATAGGGCTTGCTATCTGCAAAATTAATAGCTTCTTCATAAAGTGAGTTTGCTTTTTCCAAGCTGTCTATTAATTGATAATTATAACCTAATGCAACGACCATGTCTGGCTCACGTCTTTTCTCTAATTGCCTGCGAATTATTTTTTCGGCTTCTGTATATTGTTCTAATTGTTGATGGATATCAATAATTTTATTATTGTAATTGTAGCTAGTAGGCTTTTCTTTTAAGAGATTTTCATAAATAATGAGTGCTTTTTTAAACTCTCCTTTTTTATAATAACTTTCTCCTTGAGCTTCGCTGTTTTGCGCAAATCCAGAATACCATCCTAAAATAAAAAGTAAAGTTATTATTTGTTTATGCATGTTTATGAAGTATAAAGACGTTTTCAAATATAACAAATGCTAAAGTGAGATATTGTAAAAGTTTATATAAAAAAAATGCCTTAACTTTTCGTTAAGGCATTTTACCAGCAAAATAAATGTGCTATTAACCAATATTTATTATAAATATGATTCAGATATTCTGTCTAGTACTGTTTTTTATTTTTTTAATGAACAGTTAAAACAGAACTTTAGATACCATTGCAATCAATGCTGCAAGTAATACAATTCGTTTTAAGTTTTTCATAAATAGGTTATTCTAATTTGGTAGCACTAATTTCTAAAAATAATTCAATTTAAACGAAGAAATACACATAAAATCGATTAAATACACTAAATTTTAACATTTATGAGTTTAGGGCATTGGATTATTAAATATTAAGAAATAATATCAAAACCAGTATAAGGTACCAATACATCGGGTATTTTAATACCATCTTCTGTTTGATAATTTTCTAAAATACCAGCTAAAATTCTTGGTAGAGCCAAAGCACTTCCGTTAAGTGTATGGCACAATTCATTTTTGCCTTCGTTGTTTTTAAAGCGCAATTTTAATCGATTGGCTTGGAAGGTTTCAAAATTAGAAACAGAAGACACCTCTAACCAACGGTCTTGTGCTGTAGAAAATACTTCAAAATCATAAGTTAATGCAGAAGTAAAACCTAAATCGCCACCACATAATCTTAATATTCTATAAGGTAATTTTAAATCTTTCAAAATTCCTTTTACATGGTTTACCATACCGTCTAAAGCTTTATAAGAATTATCGGGATGTTCAACACGTAATATTTCTACTTTATCAAATTGATGTAAACGGTTAAGACCTCTTACGTGTGCGCCATAACTTCCTGCTTCGCGTCTAAAGCAAGGTGTGTAACCTGTAATGCTAATAGGCAAGTCTGCATCGTTTAACAGCGTGTCTCTAAAAATATTAGTTGCAGGAACTTCTGCTGTTGGTATTAAGTACAAATTATCTAAAGTTACATGATACATTTGCCCTTCTTTATCTGGTAACTGACCTGTACCAAAACCTGAAGCTTCATTTACTAAATGTGGTACTTGATATTCTGTATAACCAGCTTCTGTGTTTTTGTCTAGAAAATAAGCGATAAGTGCACGTTGTAATCTTGCTCCTTTACCAATGTAAACCGGAAAACCAGCACCAGTAATTTTATTTCCTAATTCAAAATCAATAATGTTGTACTTTTTTGCAAGTTCCCAGTGTGGCAATGCACCATCATATAGTTTAGGAATATCACCTTCTCTAAAAGTTTCTTCGTTATCCTCGTCTGTGTTTCCTGCTGGTACAATTGGGTTTGGTACATTAGGGATTTTGTATAACAACTCAGATAATGCTTCTACCTTATCATTAAGTTCTTGCTCAAAATTCTTTGTAGTTTCTTTTAATTGTGTTGTTTTTTCTTTTAAAAGATTTGCTTTTTGTACATCACCAGATTTAAATAAATTTCCAATTTCTTTAGACAAAGCGTTGGATTCTGCTTTTGTATTGTCTAGAGAAGTCTGGAGTGCTTTGCGCTCTTCATCAAATGTTATTGCATCGTTAATCATCTCTGTAGCATCAATATTTCGTTTAGCTAAACGCTTTATGATGTCTTCTTTATTCTCTTTAATAAAAGCAACTTGTAACATATCTTTTAATTTAGGTTTTGCCAATTTAGCTTAGTAAAAGCAAGACACAAAAGTAAAAATAAAATGAGCAGATAAAAATTAAATTATAGCTATTTTGATGCTAGAATAAACACATGTAAGCAATTGTGTTTTTTTGCGGAGAATGTAGCCTAAAAATGACTTAGTTTTGATTTGAAGGTAAGAGCCAATTATGATGTTTAAAATGATGCCATTTCTCATTAGCGATATCAACATCTGGGTCTATAAGTTGTTTTGCAGGCTTACCATTGACGCTCACAAATGTTTTAACATATACTTTTATTGATATACCTTTTTCAGAAAATTTTTGTTTAAGATGTTGTGCAAATTGCCAAATAATATCTGGTTTTGTTTTAGCCCCTCGTTGTTGCTTTTTTGTTAAGTAATCGTTTAATTTTATAGGAATTTTAGCATTAGTCTCAGCGTTAATAATAGAATATGTTGTTCTTCCGCTTTTTGCTCTTAACATCATTCGCCAAGATAAACGATGGCCTTCTTCGGTCCATAAAACATTGTCTTCAATAAAATGATGTCTTAAAGGCAATGCAATTTGAATTAAAAAATAGATTGAAAATAATGTGATTAAAATAGGTGCGTATTTTGGGGTATTTACCTCTTCTGCATTATACAAAGGTTTCTTTTTTAAAAATAAATTACGAATGGTTTTAGGTTGAAAAAAGAATAAACTAAATGCCAAAGACATGTATGGAAAAATACCTATTTGAAATATAAATGAATTAAACAAATGAAAGAAAATAGAAGCGAAAAAAGCGTATTTTCTGGTGGGTTTAAAAAGTAATAACGGAATAATTAAACCATCAAACAAAATACCACCATATGCTAAGATATAATGTATGGATTTCTGCTGTAGAAGTTCGCCAACAACAGGATAACTAGCTTTTCCTTTCATTAGTATTGCAATTACAGAAGTATCTAACCAATCTGGATATAATTTAGCGATAGAAGCATACGTGTAAAGGATAAATAATTGAAGCACAAAAACCCATTTGCACCAACTAGGCATGGAAATAGTTTTGAGTTTAGGTTTTAGTTTTACATCTATTGAAGCATAACGATTTGCTGGCATAATTACCATTATAAAGCTCAACAGAACTAATAAATAATAGTGATTGTTATATGATGATTTTTGCATGAGGTAAGTGGCTGTCCACATTAAGGCAAACATCAGCATGCTAAATCTGTATTTAAAACCAAGCATTATAAAGAGTCCAAAAATTCCCATAACAATATAATAGATATACATCCATTGTCCTGGTAATGGTTGTAACCATTCAAACCCAATAAAAGAAAATGTAAACTCTGGGTCTATTAAAGTGCGTTTTACCCAACCTGTAAAAATGGCACCTACGGCTTCTAGAAAACAAAGTAAACCAAAGATAATTCTAAAAACTATGAGACCAGAATTGTCAATATGTTTAAATAAGAACTTACGCATTTAAGGTCTTTATGTAAGTTGTAGCGTTTTCCATATCTTTATTTAATTGAATTTTTAAAGCATTTAGATTTTGAAATTTTTCTTCACTTCTTAACCGTTTTAGAAATTCAATTTTTAACTCAGCATTATAGATGTCTTGGTTGAAGTTGAAAAAGTGAACCTCAATAGATTGGTTTTTACCATCAACTGTTGGATTAGTGCCTACATTCATCATACCGAAAATTGTTTTGTCTTTAAACTTAGATTTTACCACATAAACACCATTACTAGGTATTAGTTTGTAAGTTGCGGTGACACTAATGTTGGCGGTTGGAAAATTAATAGTTCTTCCTAGTTCTTTCCCTTTAATTACTGTACCTGTAATAAAAAAATTATAGCCCAAATACGAATTTGCTAATGCAACCTGTCCTTCATTTAAAGCTGTTCTAATTTTTGTAGAACTTACAGTTACGTTCTCAATATCTTGTGCAGAAATTTCTTCGACATTGAAATTATAAATTTTTGCAAAGGCTTTTAAATCATTGATATTTGCGCTTCTGTTTTTACCAAAATGGTGGTCGTAGCCTATAACTATTTGTTTGGTATTTAGTTCATCTACTAAAATTTGTTTTACATAATTTTTAGCAGAAAGGTTAGCGAAATCTTTGGTGAATTTTTTAACAATCACTTCTTTAATACCTATTGCTTTTAATAAATCTATACGTTCTTCAATAGTATTGAGTAACTTAATTGTATCATCTTTTTGTAATACCATTCTAGGATGTGGAAACAAGGTGAGTACTACAGGAATGTAGCCTTTTGCTTCTGCAAGTTGCACCACTTGTTTTAATATCTTTTGATGTCCAATATGAACGCCATCAAAGGTGCCAATAGTTGTTACTTTTGCTAATTTTGAATTCAAATTTTTAAATAAGTATTATTAAAAATGGAATAAAGACGTTTTACAAACGAAGCTACATTTTATTTTCCATTAAATTGGTTCATAGTATTATTAACACCTGCTAAAGCAAAAGATTTAATGAGCTCTGCAGAAATTTTTAGACGTTCTTTTAATTTCGATTTTTCATCATCATTCCATTCGCCTAAAACATAATCTACTTGTCTGCCTTTACTAAATTCATCACTGATACCAAACCTAAATCGGTTGTATTTAACAGTTTGTAGTTTGTCTTGTGTATCTTTTAAACCGTTATGTCCTCCATCACTACCTTTGGTTTTAAGGCGAAGCGATCCAAATGGAAGGTTTAAATCATCGGTTACCACCAGTAAGTTTTCTAAAGGGATTTTCTCCTTTTCTAACCAATATTTAATAGCTTTTCCACTTAAATTCATATAAGTGCTTGGTTTTAAAAGTATAAGTGTTCTTCCTTTTATTTTTAATGTGGCAATATCTCCAAGCTTAGCAGTTTCAAAAACGACATCATTAGACTCAGCTAAAAAGTCAAGAATTTTAAACCCTATGTTGTGCCTGGTATTGGTGTATTTGTCTCCTATATTTCCTAAGCCAACAATTAAGAATTTTTTCATTTTTTCTTCTTCAGTTAATTCTATTTTATTTCTAAAACCGAACCATTTTTTTAAAAACTTACACATGGTGTATTTCTCGTTTGTGTAAAAATAAAAAAAGCATCCTATAAATAGAATGCTTTTTTAATATTTGAAATAGGTTTTATCTATTCTTGAGCTGCAGCATCATCTCCTTGTTCAGTTGCTGGTACATCTCCGTCTTCTTCTTCATCTTCATCGTCAGCATCTACAACTGCTAATCTACTACGTCTTACTTGACATACTACAGTGTTGTCTGGATGTAATAATGAATAATCTTCATGTTTTAACTCCGTAATGTAAAGTTTGCTTCCAATTTTTAAAGGTGTAATATCTACCTCTATAAAATCTGGTAATTTAGATGGAATTGCTTTTACTCTAAGTTTACGATATGGCATTCTTAAGTTACCACCATTCATAACACCTTTAGAAGATCCTACAGTGTGTACAGGAATTTCCATTGTAATCGCTTTATTATCGAAAATTTGGTAAAAATCGATATGCGTAATTCTATCTGTAACAGGGTGAAATTGAATATCTTGCATAATAGCATTATACTTCTCACCATTATCTAAGACAATCACAACTGTATGCGCGTTAGCCGTATATACAAGTTTTGAGAATGCCAGTTCTGGTGCTGAGAAATGCAATGGCTTGTCTCCTCCGTATAAAACGCAAGGAACCTGACCAGCATTACGTAAGGCTTTTGTTGCTTTTTTGCCTACGCTTTCTCTTTGAGATCCGTTGATTGTAATTGATTTCATTTTTTTAAAATGTTAATTATTAAATATAAATTCCTCATTTTGAGGGCTGCAAATTTAGACATATTATATGAAAATACTAGTGTTTAGCACTATTTTTTAATAAGCTCTTGTTTTATCTAGTATAAAGGCAAGTTTTCTGACTCTAAATTTATTAAAAAGTATAACATACTTCTTATGTTTATAAAGCAAACGAGTTACGTGTAAAGATATGAATGTGAAAGAGTTATTTTTTTGTACTAACTACATTATAAATTTATTACTTATAGATTCGTTGTGATGCACATGGTGCATTACTTCTGCGAATAAATTAGCACAACTTAAAACTCTTAATTTTTTACTTTTTCCTTTAAGTGGAATTGAGTCCGTTACAATTAATTCTTCAAGTTTAGAATTTTCTAGTTTATCATACGCTGAACCAGATAATATAGGATGTGTACAAATTGCTCTTACACTAAGTGCTCCACGTTCCATCATTAGATCTGCTGCTTTAGTTAATGTACCTGCCGTATCTACCATGTCATCTACTAAAACCACATTTTTACCAGTAACGTCGCCAATAAGTTCCATGTGCGAAATTACATTAGCCTTAGCGCGTTGTTTATAACATATTACGACATCACTTTCTAGAGCTTTAGAATAGGCATAAGCACGTTTTGATCCACCCATATCTGGAGAAGCAATAGTTAAGTTGTCTAAGTTTAAATTTTTTAAGTACGGTAAAAATATGGTAGAGGCAAAAAGGTGATCTACTGGCTTTTCAAAAAATCCTTGAATTTGATCAGCGTGCAAATCCATAGTAATTATTCGTGTTGCTCCAGCAGCTTCTAACATTTTGGCAACTAATTTTGCTGCAATAGGAACTCTAGGTTTATCTTTTCTATCTTGTCTGGCCCAACCAAAATAAGGCATAACAGCAGTTATGTGTCTGGCTGAAGCGCGCTTCGCTGCATCAATCATCAATAACATTTCCATTAAATTCTCTGGACCAGGATTTGTAGATCCAATTATAAAAATACGTGTCCCTCTAATAGATTCTTCATAAGAAGGTTGAAACTCACCGTCGCTGTAGGTAGATGTAATTACGTTTCCTAATTTTACGCCATAGGCTTCAGCTATCTGTAGAGCAAGAGACCTACTTTGTGTACAAGTAAATATTTTAGCTTCCTTAATTTGGTACATCATTTTTTGACAGTTGTTTGGTTGAATTTTATTATAATCTATAATTCGATTCAAATTTAGAAAAATATTTTACGATCATAAGTGTAAATGAGACTAATTTTGATTGATTGCGAGAAATATTTTTCTATTTTTGCAGTCTAAAATTTTGCTCAAGTGGCGGAATTGGTAGACGCGCTGGATTCAAAATCCAGTGACTTCGGTCGTGTGGGTTCGATTCCCACCTTGAGTACTATTAAACCTTCAACCTTTATTGGTTGGAGGTTTTTTATTTTTTTTAATCTTTATTTAGGCAATTAATAACTATTTCCTTGCGCTCAAAATCATTTCTGATTTCAATCTCAATAAATTTACCTTAATTATTTTGTAAGAGTATTTGTACTATTATCTTTTTTATATACAGAATTAACTTAATTCATGCCATAAGAACAGAAAATTATTTTATTTTTGGTTAACCAAATTGGTTAACCAATTTTGATTCAAGTGTAAAATGAGAATAAGAGTAACTTTATTATCTATCTTTTTGATACTTTTCTTTGTAGAATGTTCTAGTAACGATAATTCTAGAGAATTTGAGCCATTTACAGATGATGGTGAAATTATAAATGATGATGAAATACCTGTACCAGAAAATTATGCAGATATAGACTTTTCTAATTGGAAAGTAACTTTACCAGTTGATGAAAACAATAATGGAAGCCCTGATGAATACCAACCTTTAGAATTGGTAAATGGAGGTTATAGAACAAATGCTTCAATTCAACCTTATATGTACGATGATGTTTCAGATTCATCAATTGAATTTTATACGCTTCCAGGAGTTTCAACAACAAATAGTACTTATTCTAGAACAGAATTAAGAGAATTGATAAACCCATCTAACGCCAGAGAAAATTGGAGTTTAGAAGAAGGTGGAACGATGACAGGAAGGTTAAAAGTTGTAGATGTCTCAGAAGATAATGAAAGTAGTAGACAATATCATACTACAATTGTTATGCAGATTCATGGTATTATTTCTATAGAAGATATGGCAACACATGGATTTTCTTCTAATAATGGACCGCCTTTAATTAAAATGCGTTGGATTGATGGCTATATCTATGCCTATAAAAAATCATTGGTTGATGAGAGCACATCGGGTGATGATTTACTAATTAATTCTTCAGATATTTGGGTAGATGCTTCAACTAATATGGGTTATGTTGGTTTTGAAGAATTTGAATTTAGAATAACAGCATCAGCCGGAAGATTAGAGTTGCAATTAAACGATGATACACCATTGGTTTACGAAGATATAAGCATGGATAAATGGCCTTTTGAAAACTACTTTAAAGCAGGTAATTATTTAGGCTCTACAGCAGAAGGCGCATTTGCTAAAGTAAAATATTACGAACTTGAAGTTACACATTAATATTACATAATATAACACCAAATGAAAAACTATTTAATTATTGTTAGTTTATTAATCACATTTATTTCTTGTGGTGAAAAAACGAATTCAAATACAGAATCTAGTCAGCTAGTTACTAGCAGCGAAGGTTTACAAGAAGCCATTAAAAATGCGCAGCCAGGAGATGAAATTGTATTGCAAAATGGTACGTATAAGAATGTTGAAATTCAACTAATTGGAGAAGGTACTGAGGATAACCCAATTACTCTAAGAGCAGAAACACCTGGTGAAGTATTTATAGAAGGTGAATCTAGTTTGGAAATGAGTGGTAATTATTTAGAAGTGAGTGGTTTGTATTTTAGAAACGGACATTCGCCAAAAACTAATGTTATTGCATTTAGAACTAGTGAAAAGGAAGTTGCTAATCATTCTAAAGTTACCAACTGTGTAATTTTAGATTTTAACAATTTAGAGCGTGACCAGGATAATCTTTGGGTCCAATTCTACGGAAAGCATAACGAATTGAGTAATTGTTACATTGCAGGTAAAACCAATGGTGGTCCAACAGTAAGAGTAGATTTAAAAGGAAATCAGAGCATTAGAAATTACCATAAAATTATTAATAATCACTTTGGTCCAAGACCGAGAAAAGGTGGTGCAAGAGGAGAAACAATTCAGTTAGGAAGTAGTTTTACATCAATGAGTCCTAGTAACACCTTAATTGCAAACAACTTTTTTGAAGAGTGTAATGGTGAAGTAGAAATTATTTCAAGTAAAACCAATTTCAATATTATAAAAAATAACGTCTTTTATAAAAGCGAAGGTTCTGTGGTTACCAGACATGGAAACTACGTTACTGTAGATGGAAATTACTTTATTGGTGATGGTGTAAATGACCAATATGGTGGAATTAGAATCATAAATACAGGGCATTGGGTAATTAATAACTTATTTTATAAAATAAAAGGAAAGAATTTTAGAAGTCCTATTGCTATTATGAACGGAATTCCAAAATCGCCTTTAAACAGATATAATCAAGTTACAGATGTTGTTGTTGCTTACAATACATTTGTAGATTCAGACTCGCCTTGGCAATTTGGAGTAGGTACAAACATTGCGCAAGCAGATGTATTACCAAAATCTGAAATTCGTTCGGCAAGACCTTTAAGAACGGAAGTTGTAAATAATGTAATTTATAATTCTGAAGGCGATAAAAATCCAATTATTGAACACGATAAAGCAGATGGTGTAACTTTTGCTAGCAATGTTATTGATAATAATGGTGTTGAAGTTAAAAATAGTCATGGTTTAATTACTAAAGATTTAACCTTAACAGACATCGGAACAAATCTGTCTGTACCAACTTCTGGTTTTGGTGATGTAGAAATTTACAAAGGATATGATTTTGAGACCATTACTAGCGATTTGTTGAATAACTCTAGAGAAAAATCAAACCAAATAGGTGCAATTTTAAACGCAGCAAACATCAATTTAAATTTATTAGATAAAACTAAATATGGCGCAGATTGGTATTCAAACGAAGTAGAAGCAAAAGACCCAAACACACACACAGTAACTAATTCAGAAGAATTAATTGCAAAACTTCAAGAAGCAGAAAGTGGAGATGTTTTAGAATTAAATGATGGTGTTTATAAAATTTCTAAATCATTAATTGTCAATAAGCCAGTTACCATTCAATCAAAAGCAAATGCTGAAATTTTATATTCTGGAGCTGCAAATACACCAGCTATAGAATTACATCCTTATGGTAAATTAACCTTAAAAGGAATTAAATTAAAAGGAACAGGTTCGCAACAAGCTTTTGCAAGCTTACAAAAGAATATGTCTAACCACTTTGGTTTAGATGTTATAGATTCTGAAATCAGCAATTTTAATTATGCTTTAAAAGTTTACAAACAATCGTTTTCTGAAGAAATTACTTTTAAAAATTCATCAATTTCTAATTGTGAAAATGGTATAGAACTGTCTGAAGAAACTAATGATAGAGGAGATTATAACACAGAGTATTTAACAATAGATAACTGCCAGTTTACAAACGTAAAACAAAATGTGATTGATTATTATAGAGGAGGATATGACGAATCTACAATTGGAGGAAATTTATTGGTTACAAATAGTACTTTTACTAACTGTGGTGCAAATGAAAAAAACAGAATGTTATTAAATCACAGAGGAATTGTAAATGTAAATATTAACAATAATACCTTTAAAAATAATAAGGTTCAGTTTGTGTCAATTCTTTGGGGAGCAAAAAATAATATAGAATCTAATAATACATTAGTCAATTCAGGAAAAATAAAAACAGAAGAAAACTTAGTGATGAAACTAATGTATTAATAATATCTATTGAAAATCAGAACCAAATAGATTATAAATAAACACATAAAAATGAAAAAAGTACTGTTTACAATTTTCACACTTTTACTCATAGTTGGGTGCAAGGATAATTCAAAAAAAGAACTAGATACAAGTGCTAATAGCGATACTAAAACGAATATAAAATATCCAAGCGATGTAATTCCATTTATGGATAAATGGAAAATTCTTTTAGGAGATGGAACCTATCAAGATGATTTGGTAGGTTATAAAAAAGACGATTTCTTTTATGTTGAAACAGAAGGAGATGTAGATTGGGTAGTTTATAAAACACCAAACTCTGGTATTACTTCTAGAACATCAAGCAATACCAGAACAGAATTAGGTGAAAAAGCACATTGGATTCCTGAGAAAGGAGGGAAATTAACAGGAGCGTTAAAAGTACAACACGTTTCAACTTCTGGAGATGCTAGAGTAGCAGCTTCATATTCTGTTGTCGTTGGTCAAATTCATAGTGATGAAGGTCATGAAAACGAACCTATTAAAATCTTTTACAAAAAATTCCCAGGTCACACTAAAGGTTCTGTTTTTTGGAATTATGAGATAAATACGGATGGTGATGATAATTCTGGAAGATGGGATTACTCTACTGCAGTTTGGGGAAATGATATGTCTGTTGTAGGTGAAAGTCCAGATACATATCCAGAAGAACCAAAAGATGGTATTGCACTAGGCGAGGAATTTAGTTACGAGATAAATGTATACAAAGGAATTATGTATTTAACATTTACAAGTGAAGGTCACGATACTGTTAAATTTACTAAAAACCTACTTAAGTCAGATTTTTCAACAAAAGAAGAGATTCCTGACCAAATATGGTCATTATATGCTTCCATTGGTAGAGACGGAGTAGAACGAGATAGTGCCTATGCTGGTGAAATAAACTATTTTAAACAAGGCGCTTATAATCAAACTAACGGTAAGTTGCCAGAGGATAATATAGTTTGGTATACTGGCTCAGAAACTTACAATGGAGATATAGCAAAACAATATGCTAATGGATGTTATGCTGAGGTATGGTTTAAAGATGCAACAATTGGTGCTGGCACAATGCCAATTGAAGAATAATATTTATTAAGGTATTCAAAATACTTAATAATTGCTTTTTATTTCAGAAAATAGGGCATAATGTAACTAATTGATATAGAGTTTTTATTTCATTTTTTAATATGAGATAAATTAAAATACATAAAAAACATGTTGAAAAGCCAGAAAATTAGAGAACTCGCTCCAGAGATGGATTCGCTTCGTATTGGTGCAGGATGGACTAAAAAAGAATTATCAATGGTTCAAGTTGCAATTGAAAGCTCATTTGGTGATAGTCATCCAGGCAGTGCGCATTTAAATAAGTTTGTAGAAGTTGCAAGAGAAACTTTAAAAGAAAATAAAGTTAAAGGTGCTCGTTTTTATTGTACGGATATGTGTGATGGTCAAGCACAAGGGCATGACGGAATGAATTATTCTCTAGGTTCTCGAAATGTAATGTGTGACATGATTGAGATACAATTGGGAGCGACTCCTTTTGATGGTGCTATGTTTATTACTTCTTGTGATAAATCAATGCCAGCTCGTTTAATGGCAGCTTGTAGATTAGATATTCCATCAATTATTTTACCAGGAGGAGTAATGAAATCTGGACCAGGAATGCTAACCTTGGAGCAAATAGGGATGTATAACGCTCACTACGAACAAGGAAAAATAACTAAAGAGAAATTTGATGCGCTAAGAGAAAGTGCCTGTCCTACATGTGGTTCATGTTCTTTTATCGGAACAGCAGCTACCATGCAAATTATGGCAGAAGCCCTTGGATTAACCTTGCCTGGTGCTTCAATACGTATTGCAGTTTCAGATGAATTGGTACAAGTAACAAAGGATTCTGCCGTAATGTTGATGTCACTTATTGAAAAAGGATTGACACCATCAAAAATTGTAACTCAAAAATCTTTTGAAAATGCAATTATGGTACATGCTGCTATTGCCGGATCATCTAATACACTTATACATATGCCAGCAATTGCGCATGAATTAGGTTTTAAGCTTAGTGCAGATTTATTTGATCAAATTCATAGAAAAGTTCCTTGGTTATTAAACTGCAGACCTTCTGGTAAATATCCAGCAGAATTATTTGTTTATGCAGGTGGTGTGCCTGGTATAATGAAAGAAATAAAAGAACATCTTCATCTAGATGAAATGACTGTAACAGGGAAAACTGTTGGCGAAAATCTAGATGATTTAGAAAATATTGGTTTTTTTAAGGATGGGTATAAAGGATTAAAACATTATAATGTAAAACCTGAAGATATTATTCGTCCGGCAAGTAACCCTTTAAATAAAGAAGGTGCTATTGCAATATTAAATGGAAATATTGCGCCAGAAGGCTCTGTTACTAAACATTCTGCAATTGCTAAGGAAATGCAGCAAGTTACTCTTAGAGCGAGAGTATTTGAGTGCGAGGAAGACGCATTAAAAGCTGTTTTAAATAAAAAAATAAAACCAGGTGATGCAGTAATTATACGTTATGAAGGACCAAAAGGGAGTGGTATGCCAGAAATGTTTTATACTACTGAGGCTATAGCTAGTGACAGTGAGTTGATTGCAACAACGGCATTAATTACAGATGGACGTTTTTCTGGAGCAACAAGAGGACCTGCAATTGGCCATATTTCTCCAGAAGCAGTAGATGGTGGTCCAATTGCCTTAATTGAAGAAAATGATATAATAAAAATTGATATTCCTGCTAGAAAAATTGATTTAGTTGGTGTTAAGGGAGAGCCTAAAGAACCTAGTGAGATGGATGCAATTTTAAGTGATCGTAAATCAAAATGGATTGCACCTAAAAATAAATTTGATAAAGGGATTCTTTCTAGATATACCAAATCAGTATCATCTGCAATGAATGGAGCTATCCAATAAAATTGAACTTAAAAGTATCATTATAGATTTTCAACTTATTAAGATTATCTTTTAAAGTAATAAAATAAAGATGGAAGAAAACAAAACGAATGTGATTTTTATTATGGGTGTTTCTGGTTGTGGAAAGAGCACCATTGGACATATGTTATCTGAAGTTTTAAAAATCCCATTTTTTGATGGAGATGATTTTCATCCGAAAAAAAATGTAAGAAAACTAAGCAATGGTATACCCTTAACAGATGATGACCGTTACAACTGGTTAGTGTTCATTAACAAATTTGCAAAAGAACAATTGCAAAAGAATAGCTGTGTCATTGTTTGTTCTGCTTTAAAAAAAGCATACAGAACTATCTTAAACACTGACATACATAGTCAAGCAAAATGGATTCATTTAGTAGGAAGTTTTGAGCAAATATCAGAGCGATTAAATAAAAGGGAAAATCACTTTATGCCACCAAGTTTACTAAGGTCTCAATTTGATATTTTAGAAAACCCACAGGAAGCATTAGAAGTTAATGTAAGTTTAAGTCCAACAGAGATTGTAGATTATATTTTAAAAGAAATTAATAATAAATCAGAATTTGGTCTATTTGGTTTAGGCGTTATGGGAAAAAGCCTATGCAGAAATTTAGCCAATAATGGTTTTAAAATTTCAATGTTTAATAGGCATGTTGATGGTGTAGAAGAAGATGTAGCTAAAAATTTTAAAGCCGATTATTCAGAATTGTCTCAAGCAAAAGCTTATGATGATATCTCGGCTTTTGTTAATTCATTGCAGCAACCAAGACGCATTATGTTAATGGTAAATGCAGGAAAGACAATTGATTATGTTATTGAAGATTTATTGCCTTATTTGTCTGAAAATGACATCATTATTGATGGCGGAAATTCAAATTATAAAAAAACAAAAGAGCGCAACGAGTATTTAAAAACAAAAGGAATTCATTTTATTGGTACAGGCGTTTCAGGAGGTGAAGAAGGTGCATTAAAAGGGCCATCTATAATGCCAAGTGGAGATAAGGATGCTTATGATAAAGTTGCACCTTTTTTAGAAACTATTGCAGCCAAAGACAAAAATGGTTTGCCGTGTTGTACATATGTTGGTCCAGAAGGAAGCGGTCAGTTTATTAAAATGGTACACAATGGAGTAGAGTATGTAGAAATGCAATTATTGGCAGAAATATCAACTATTTTAGAAAAATTTGGTCAAAATCCAGACCAAATCGCCAATACTTTAGAAGCTTGGAAGGATACAGCAAATAGTTATTTATTAGAAATAACAATAGACATTTTTAGAAAAAAAGAGGGTAACGATTGGCTGGTAAACAAAATATTAGATAAAGCTGGTAATAAGGGTACAGGAAACTGGACGACCATAGCTTCTGCAGAACTAGGAGTACCAAGTACGCTAATTGCTTCGGCTTTGTTCTCTAGGTATATATCTTTTTATAAAGAGGAACGAATTCAGCTAAATAAGAATTTTGATAAGGTAAATACATCAGAATTTAATGTAACCACACAGGAAGTGTTAGAAGCGTATCAATTAGCAAGAATTATAAATCATTATCAAGGTTTTAAATTAATTGCTGAAGCTTCAAATAAATTTGAATGGAATCTTAATCTAAGTGAAATAGCTAGAATCTGGACAAATGGTTGTATTATTAGATCTACTTTAATGGAAGAATTAGTTGAAATTTTTAAACAAACAGCAAATATTTTAACAGATTCTCTTTTAATAAAAACCATTAATAATTATAAATCAGCCGGAAAAAAGGTAGTTGCTCAATGTGTTCTTAATGATATCTCTACATCAGCATTGAGTGAAGCTATTCAATTTTTAAATGGAATTACTACGGCATATACTTCAGCAAATATAATACAAGCACAACGCGATTATTTTGGAGCACACACATACCAACGGTTAGATGATCCCTCAGGAAAAAGTCATCATACCAATTGGAACTAACCAATACAAACTAATAATAAACTAACTATTACTTATGGACGCAACAACACCTAACAAATCATTAATAAAAAAAATTATTGCAATTATATTAGGTTTTGGGCCAGGTATTTTTGCAATTGGGTATACAATAGGTACAGGTAGTGTTACTTCTATGATTGTAGCAGGTAGTAAATTTAATATGCAATTGTTGTGGGTGTTGCTTTTAAGTTGTTTCTTCTCTGGAGTATTAATGTTTGCGTATGGAAATTATGGGTTAATTACAGGCGAAACTGCACTTTATGGGTTTAAAAAACATTTAAAATTTGGTAAAGTATTGGCGATACTCATTATAGTTGGTATAACCTTTGGTCAGTGGAATTCGCTAATGGGAATATTAGGTATTTCTTCTAATATTATTTACGAAATTTTAGCTGTAAATTTTGATGGTTTAAGCGATTTTAAATACGAAACCGTACTCATAACTGCAATAATAATTATTATTACATTCTATTTATTAATGCTGGTTGGTAAATATACTTTCTTCGAAAAAATATTAGTCATTTTTGTAACCTTAATGGGATTGTCATTTGTATTGTCTTTATGTTTTGTGCAACCGCTGCCTATGGATGTTGTAAAAGGATTAATACCGTCTATTCCAGATGTTCCTGGTGGTAAAATGTTAGTTGCAGCTTTTGTTGGGACAACAATGGCATCTGCAACCTTTTTATCTAGACCATTATTTGTTAAGGGAAAAGGGTGGACTATAAATAATTTAGACCAACAGAAGAAAGATTCTATTACGGCAGCAATTTTAATCTTTGTTATTAGTGGTGTTATTATGGCAGTAGCAGCCGGTGCTTTATATTATGAAGGTAAAGAGGTAACACAAGTATTGGATATGGCAAATACTTTAGAGCCAGTTGCTGGTAAATGGGCTGTAACAATTTTCTTTTTTGGAGCATTAAGTGCTGGTTTATCTTCTATTTTTCCGTGTTTATTAATTGCACCATTATTAATTGCAGATTACCAGTCTGGAGAGTTAGATACCAACTCTCTTCAGTTTAGAATTATTACAGCAATAGCGTGTTTGGTTGCTTTAATCGGTCCTGCTTTTGGAGCTAATCCTATCGAAATTCAAATTTTGTCTCAGGTTTTTAATGTTTTTGTTTTACCAGTTGTAATTCTTGGAATTATATTAATGATTAATAGTAAGAAAATAATGAAAGGTTATAAAACTAATATATTTGTTAACATCGGATTGTTCGCATCTCTTCTGTTTGCTTGTATAATTTCTTACAACGGAATATTAGCATTAATGGATTATTTTTAGAATTTTTGGTTAATATATTTTAGTTTTCAGTTAAAAGTCAGTATAAATTTTGTGAAACTTCAAAATTGCCGTATATTGGTAAACCAATCTGGTAAACCAATTTTGAAATAGGTAATATGAAAATTAATCAATCTTTCAGTTTTGTAGTTATTTTTTTGTTTCTCACATTTTCTTGTAAAAAAGAAAATGCTTCTGAAACAAATACTAAATCAGAATTGTCAACTTCACAAGAGCATCCAAAATTAATTCTTACTGCTCAAGGTGTAAAAGATATCAGAGCGCAATTAGGAAATATTCCAATTTTTGATAAATCATTACAAGCGGTTAAAGAAGAAGTTGATGTCGAAATTGAAGCTGGAATAGATGTTCCAGTTCCAAAAGATTATTCTGGTGGTTACACACATTCTAGGCATAAAAAAAATTGGTTTGTTTTACAAAAGGCAGGACTTTTATATCAGATTTTAGATGATGAAAAGTATGCAAAATATGTAAAAGACATGCTAATGCAATATGAAGCACTCTACAAAACATTACCATTGCATCCAAAAACTAGATCGTATGCTAGAGGAAAATTATTTTGGCAATGTTTAAACGATTCAAATTGGTTGGTTTATGTAAGTCAGGCTTACGATTGTGTTTATAATTATTTAACCGAAGAAGAGCGTCATAAATTAGAAACAAATTTATTTAAACCATTTGCAGATCATATTTCTGTTGATAGCCCTCAATTTTATCAACGTGTACATAACCATAGTACTTGGGGAAATGCAGCTGTTGGTATGATTGGTTTAGTTATGGATGATGAAGAATTAATTAATCGTGCATTATATGGTATTAAAGATTTAAAATTAGACGCAACTAAAAAAGATGACGATGGTGGTTATTTAAATAAAGATGGAAAGGCTGGTTTTTTAGCTAATATAGAAGAGCCTTTTTCTCCAGATGGTTATTATAATGAAGGACCTTATTACCAACGTTATGCCATGTATCCATTTTTAATTTTTGCAGAAGGCTTACATAACGTAAAACCAGAATTAAACATATTCGATTATAAAGAAGGTGTGCTTTTAAAATCTATAAATGCACTCTTAAATTTATCAGATGCAGATGGTGATTTCTTTCCATTAAACGATGGTCAAAAAGGAATGTCCTACTATAATGGCGCATTAGTAACAGCAGTAGATATATCTTATCATTTTGGCGACCAGGATCCAGGATTATTATCAATAGCAAAACAACAAGATAAAGTTCTATTAGATGATTCTGGGTTAGCAGTTGCACTTGGAATTAAAAATGGAAAAGAAAAACCTTTTGATAAAAAATCAATTAACCTATCTGATGGACCAGAAGGTAAACAAGGTGGTGTAGGTATTTTAAGAAACCAAGATTTAGAGCTAGTCTTTAAATATGCGTCTCAAGGTTCAAGTCATGGACACTATGATAAATTATCGTATTCATTATATGAAAATGGTGAAGAAATTATTCAAGATTATGGATTAGCACGTTTTGTAAATATTGAGCAAAAAGGTGGTGGAAATTACTTGAAAGAAAATAAAACTTGGGCAAAACAAACCATTGCTCATAATACGGTTACACAAAATGAAACATCACATTATAATGGTAAGTATGAAATAGGAAGTCAAAATCATCCTGACTTACATTATTTTTCAACAGATAACGACAAGGTACAAGTTGTAAGTTCAGAAGTAAAAAATACATATCCTGGAACTGAGATGCTTCGTACTATGGCAATCATAAAAGATGAAGATTTCGAAAAACCGTTTTTATTAGATATTATGAAGGTAACTTCTGCTTCAGCGAACCAATACGATTTTCCGTATTATTACTTTGGTCAAGTATTACAAACTAATTTTGAGTATAAATCACCAGAAATCTTAAAGCCTTTAGGAACTAAAAACGGATACCAACATTTATACGTAGAAGGAGTTGCAAAAGCCAACAAGGATAACTCTAAATTTTCTTGGTTAAACAATAATAAATTTTACTCATTAACAACTGTTACAGATAATAATGATGAAATATTATTTACAAGAATTGGAGCCAATGATCCAGAGTTTAATTTACGTCGTGATCCTTCTTTATTATTAAGACGCAAAAATTCAAAAAACACCTTATTTGTTACAACTATAGAATCTCATGGTAATTATAGTCCAGTAACAGAATCAGCATTAAATTCAAAAAGTAATATTTCATCAGTAAAAGTATTGTTAGATACTAAATTATATACAGCAATTGAAATAACAACTATAAATGATAAAACCAAAATATTTATAACAGCAAATACAAATGCTTTAAAAGAAGTAAAGCATGCATTAACAATTAACGGTAAGAACTATGAATGGTCTGGTTCTTATTATTTTAAATAAAAACAAATAAATTAAAATTATGAAAAGAGTTAGCGAAAAGTACATTGTGACAAAGGATATGGAATGGGAAGTCCTTGGAGGAGGAGTGTCTAGAAAATTTTTAGGTTACGATAATCAAATCATGATGGTAAGAGTAAAATTTGACAAAGGCGCATTAGGTGCACCACATCAGCATTTTCATACACAGGCAACCTATTGTGTTTCTGGAAAGTTTGAATTTGAAATTGATGGAGTAAAACAAATTGTCGAAGCTGGAGATGGCGTTTATATTGAACCTAATTTATTACATAGTGCCGTTTGTTTAGAAGAGGGTGAACTAATTGATACTTTTAGTCCTGTAAGAGAAGATTTCTTAACAGGTGATGGTCCATCTTATTTTGGAGACAAGGAGTCGTAAGAAAAAACAGATATACTTAATTATATTGGGTTTTATAAATTTGTAGTACTATACTTACTTTTAAAACCAGTAGTTGTTATTTTAACTCATTCGTAAACTATTTTAACATAGTAATTGGGCGAAAACGTTGGATTTAACAAAATTTTATATATATTTGGTCAACCAAACTGGTTTACCAATTTGGTTTACCATTAAATTATCGTTTTTTAGTTTGTAATATTTGACGTTAAAATGATAATTTATGGACTAAATAAATAAACTAATAATAAAAACAAAACAATCTAATCTAAACAATGAATTATGAATTTAAAAATTAAACTCATTACAGTTGTTACACTACTCTTTAGTGTGATGATGTTTGCTCAAGAGGCTTATACTGTAAAAGGTACGGTCACTTCGGCAGTTGACAATATGCCTATTCCAGGTGCTAATATTATTATTGTCAAAACAACCAGAGGTACTTCTACTGATTTTGATGGTAATTTCCAATTAGAAGTGAGTAAAGGAGAAGTTGTTCAAATATCTTATATTGGATATGTAACTCAAACAATTGTTATCGATGGTCAAACTACATTAAATGTTTCACTTGCAGAGGATGATAACTCGTTAAGTGAAGTTGTTGTAGTAGGATATGGTACTCGTAAAAAATCACACCTTACTGGAGCAATTTCTAAAGTAGGTGGAGAAGACGTTGCAGCAGTACAAGTAACACGTGTTGATGATGCATTAGCAGGTAAATTATCAGGTGTTTTAATTCAAAATCAAAACGGTTCGCCAGGTGCAGCTCCAAAAATTCAAATTAGAGCAGCTTCATCAATTTCAAGTGCGTCTAATCCTTTAATTGTTGTAGATGGTTATCCTATCTCTGGAGGTTTAGAAACAGTTAACCCAAATGATATTGAAAGTTTAGAAATTTTAAAGGATGCTGCTTCAGCTGCAATTTATGGTTCTAGAGGTGCGAACGGTGTTGTATTAATTACAACTAAGAAAGGAAAATCTGGTAAAGCAAGTTTTAGTTATAATGCTTATACAAGTTTTTCTAGTAAGTATCGTGATAATATAATGATGTCAGGTCCAGAATGGGCTGCACATTCAAGAGAACAGATTGCTGCAGGAAACTGGGCAGGTACAGTAGATACACAAGATCCAGCTTTTCTTGAATATAGATTAAGTGCTTATGAGAATTCTCCTGGTGCAATTAGCCCAGAAGATTGGTTATTTAGAAACGGAAGTACTACAAGTCATGATTTTAGTATGAGTGGAGGAACTGATGATGTCAACTACTTTGCTTCTGTTGGTTACCAAAACACAGATGGTATAATAATAACTGAAGGTTTTGAAAGACTTAATGCACGTTTAAACGTGGATGCTAAACTAGGTGATAAGTTTAAGACAGGTGTTAGTTTTAATGGATTTACATCAGATAGAGACATTTTAGGGCATGATATGAGAGATTTATTAAGGTCTTATGGAGTTCACCCTATATATCATACTGAAGAATCAATCGCGTTTGTTCAGCAATTAGATGCGCAGGCTCAAGCTTTAGGTTTGGCAGCATTTGATGATGGATATAGAGGTTCTACTTATGAGGCTAACAGTATTTATACTTTAGAGCCAGGTATGGCAGCGCAAGATTGGCATTACGGAAGAGCAAATAATGGTATTGGTGGGTCTGGAGATGCAGGTCCTGCTGCTAAGCTTGATAATACAGAACGTTGGGAGAAAACATTTTTTGGTAACGTAAGTTCTTATTTACAATATAATATTATTGATGGGTTAAATATTAAAACCGTTTTAGGTGGTGATTTAAAAGATACTCAGTACTACGAGCATAGATTACTTGGATATGATTCTAGAGCAAGAACGTCTCAGACATACATGGATCAAACAGACTTAAAAGTATGGTCAGTATTAAGTGAAACAACCCTTAGTTACGCAAAAGTAATAGGTAAGCATGATATTTCGGCTGTTGCTGGTGTTGAATTTCAAACTACAAAATTTGTAGGTACAGGTTTAGATGGTGTTAATGTACCAGATGAAGATATACTTAATTACAACTTATTTGATCCTGCAGATATTACAGTTACAGAACGTAAAGAAACAAGAGCTAGAGAAAGTGTATTCGGAAGAGTTAACTATGCATATGATGATAAATACTTAGCTTCTGTATCTTTAAGAAGAGATGGTGATTCTCGTTTTGGTGCTAACGAAAGATACGCAACATTTCCAGCGCTTTCATTAGGTTGGAACATGCATAATGAAGATTTCTTAGCAGATAACGAAACAATAAGTAGATTAAAATTGAGATTTAGTACAGGTTCTTTAGGAACTGCCTCTTTCTTAGGTTCTTATGATGCTTTAAGTTTATTAGATCCTTCTGCAACATATTATGGAACAGGTTATTTAATTCCAGAGAATATTGCAAATCCAGATTTAACATGGCAAACAAACACAGAAACTAACTACGGTATTGATTTTGGCTTCTTAAATAATAGATTTACATTTGGTATAGATTATTATACGTCTGATATCGAAGACATTCTAATTAACCAAAGTATTTCTGAAATATATGGAAATCCTTCGGTTGTACTTAACTCAGGTGATGTAAGAAGTTCTGGATGGGAGTTTGAGTTAAATGCAAGATTAATTAATAATGACGATTTTTCTTGGAGCTTTAATGCTAACCTTTCTACTGTTGAAACAGAAATTACTGACTTAGGCGGTTTAGATGAATTACCACAAGCTATTTACGGACAAAGTGGTAGAGGACCTGTTTTTAGAAACTACGTAGGTGGTGGAATCGGTGAAATGTGGGGATTAGAAACTATTGGTGATGTAGAAATGGAATATTTAGCCGACGGCACAAGACATCCAAATAATGCTACAGGTGAATCTTATGTAGTAGATCAAAATGGCGATGGCGTAATTGATAATACAAGATCAGTAGAAGATGGTGGTGATTTAGTTAAAATTGGTCAAAATACACCAGATTTTTATTGGGGTATGTCTCATAATTTTAGTTATAAGAATTTTGATATGTCATTACAGTTTCAAGGATCTCATGGTGCTGAGGTTTATAATATAGATCCTTTGTATTATGAATCACAATGGAGCGGTAGGTTAGTTTCTAGTTTTGACGCTAATGATGATGGAATAGCAGATCATAATGGAGAGTTTTACACAGGTAATAGATATCAAACAGATGCTATGGTTCAAGATGCTTCTTTTATAGCTTTAAGAAATATAACTCTAGGTTATACATTGAAACCAGAATGGGTAGATAAAGTTGGTTTAAGCTCTGTTAGAGCCTATGTAGCAGCTTCTAACTTATTGTATATTATGGCAGATAATTATACGTCTTACAACCCAGAAGGTGTTAAGACTTCCGGAAGTGATTATGCTGGACCAACAACTTATGGTGCTCAAGTAGGAGCAACTCCAGTTGTAAGAAGTTTTACACTAGGATTAAATGTTAATTTTTAAATAAAAAAAAATGAAAAAAATATATATATTATTAGGGTCGTTGTTTTTTATAACAGCATGTTCAACAGATTTGGATCAATCACCTCCAAATATTGCAAGTTCAGATTCTTTAACAGATTTTGAAGGGGTATTGAATGCAGCATACTATTATCAGCTTGGTACGGTAACGCCTTTGGCTATAATGGGTGAATTTAGATCAGATAATGCAATGATGGATGAGGCTCCATACACTGAATTTGATGAATATGATAACGGTTTAACTGCTATGGAAGATCAGTTTTTTGGTCCTTTTTACACAGCAGCTTATAAATCAATCTTAAGTGCTAACAATGTAATAGAAAATTCTACAGATGCGACAGAAGTTGGTGAAGCTAAATTTTTAAGAGCATTATCTTATTTTAAGTTGGTTCAAGTTTTAGGAGATGTTTCAGTTAATTTATCAGCTGAACCAAGTTTAACAGATACCTCTGTTTTAGTAAGACGACCTGCAGCAGATGTTTATAGTGATGTTATTATACCAGATTTAACTGATGCAATGGCAGTATTAAGTACAACAATTTCAGATGGAAGAGCATCAAAGTATGCTGCACAGGCTTTGTTAGGTAAAGTATATGTTACTATGGGTGATTTTGCTAGTGCAGAACCGCATTTAGCAGCTGTTGTAAACGGAGCAGCAGGTGCAGGGATAATGCTTAAAACAAATTACAATGAAATTTTTGGAGCTGCAAATGAGATAGAAAATTCTGAAATTATTTTTTCTACACAAATTACTGGTTCTATAGTTGATGAGTATTCTTTTGGATCTGATTTCTGGAATTGGTTCGTAGGAGATGATTCTAAAGCAGATTTTCCTGTCGATCCTGATTTAGTTGCTGCTTTTGATGCAAGTGATGCATCTGGTGGTGGAACTGATTTAAGAAGAGCAGTAACTCTTGCAGATGATGGTTTAACAGCTATAAAGTTCCCTAAAGATGGAGGTTTAGGAACTGAACATGATTGGATAGAAATTCGTTTGGCAGATGTTATTCTTTTATATGCGGAAACATTGAATGAAAATGGTTCTCCAGCATCAACGGTATTACCGTTATTAGACCCAATTAGAACTAGAGCTGGTTTAACAAGCTTAACTGGTACAGTGAGTTCTCAAGCTGATGTAAGACAAGCAATTGCAGATGAAAGAAGACTTGAATTAGCCTTTGAAGGTCATAGATGGTTCGATTTAGTAAGAACTGGTACTGCTAGTGCAGAAATGGGAGAAACAATAAATAGTAATTATTATGTATTCCCAGTTCCAGTATCTGAAATATTAGCTACTCGTGGTGTAATCACTCAAAATGCTGGTTATTAATTATTATTGCTTATAATAATTTAATTCAATAGAATTAATATTAAAAATTACCTTAATATGGATTTATTCATTTTAAGGTAATTTTTTTGTTATTATTTCAAGGGTTTGTAGGATTTAACAATCACTTTCTTTAAATAAATCAAAAAAATCGATAGCACCAATAATTGGTTTAGAAAAAGGTTTTTTTAAACCATTCCAAATAACTTTGAATTAACAAAAAAATAACATATATTTGGTAAACCAATCTGGTAAACCAGATATTGGGAACAAAACTAAACTTACAATCATATTTAACTAATCTAAATTTAAAAATGAATTTAAAAATTAAGTTAACCACAATTCTCGCTTTATTATTTGGCGTGGTTGTTTTTGCTCAAGAAAGTTATACTTTGAGCGGAACGGTAACTTCCGCAGTTGATAATATGCCTATTCCAGGTGCAAATATTATCATTGTAAAAACAACAAGAGGAACGTCAACTGATTTTGACGGTAATTATAAATTAGAAGTTACAAAAGGAGATGTTTTACAATTTTCTTATGTTGGCTATGTTACTCAAACAGTAATCATAGATAACCAGCAAAACTTAGTCATCAATTTAATAGAGGATGCCAATACGCTAGAAGAAGTTGTCGTTATTGGTTATGGGACGCAAAAGAAAAGTCATACAACAGGTGCTATATCTAAAGTTGTCAATGAAGATTTAGGCCAAATTGCTGTATCTAGAGTAGATGATGCTTTAGTTGGTCAGGTATCTGGTGTAAACATTCAGGCTACAGATGGTGAGGCAGGAGCTGCTCCAACAATTACTATACGTGGTGTTGGTTCAATGGCTGGTGATTCTACACCGTTAATTGTTGTGGATGGTGTTATTGTAGATTCAGATTTTTTAGGATCTTTAAATATGAATGACGTAGAGTCTTTTGAAATTCTAAAAGATGCAGCATCATCTTCAATATATGGTTCAAAGGGGTCTAACGGTATTATAATGATAACGATGAAGTCTGGTTTGGAAGGTGAAACTAGAATTAGTTATAATACATATACTGGTTTTAAAGAAGCAAGAAAAAGTGACGCTTATGGCTATACCACTCAAGAATGGGCGGATCAGCAAATGGCAGCAAATGGAGAAATATCTATCTATACACAAGCTCAATTGCAAACAGGTACGGATCGTTCTTGGCAAGATGTTTTCTTTGATGGTGGTACTATTACTAGCCATGCACTCTCTTTTAGAGGAGGTAACAAAAGCACAAAATTTACTGCAAGTTTAAATTACTCAGATGATGAAGGAGTGTTGTTAGGTGATAATTACTCAAAATATGGTGCTAGATTAAAGGTAAGCAATAAAATAAATGATAAGTTTTCTGTTGGGTTTAATTTTACGCCTTCATATACTGTAAGAGATAGATTTTCGGAATCTATTCATAACGTAGCAAGGCATCAGCCATGGTTGCCAATTTATCATGATGAGTATACTTTACAAATGGTTAATCCTGATTTCGGATTACAGGTAGGAGACTATGCAAGGCAAGATCATTTCACTATTTTTGATTTTAATGGAGATGGTATCTTTGATGAAGAATTACAGAATTTAGGTAATAGTACCAATCAAAATCCTTATGCAAGGGTAACTGAGAGGAGCAGAATGGATAAGAAATTTAAGCTATTTGGTAGTGTTAACGGTAAATATAAAATATCAAAGGCATTAAATTTTACTACCACAATTTCAGGATCTTTACAAGACACTAAAAGAACAGACTATTTAGGGACATTAGCTCGTAGAATTTCTACGGAAGCATATATGGTTGAAACAAATCAGAAAGAACAATATTATATTTTTGATAACTTCCTTAATTTTAATAAAGTTTACGGGAAACATGAAATAGGTGTTACACTCGGAAATTCAATAGAAACAAGAGATTACTTTTTCTCAACAATTAAAGGTATAGGTTTTGAAAATGATGTTGTTCAACAAATATCTGGAGCTACTAGTATTATTGCCGATGAAACTTTTGGTTTTGAGTGGCAAAAGAGAGGTATTTCATATATTTCGAGATTAACTTACGCTTTCGACGATAAGTATTTATTATCACTGAGTGTACGTAGAGATGGTAGTTCTATTTTTGGTTCTGATTTTAAATATGGTAACTTCTCTGCAGCTTCTCTAGGTTGGAATATTCATAGAGAGAAATTTTTAGAAGATAGTGATTTTATTTCAAGACTTAAATTAAGAGCGAGTTATGGTGTAACTGGTAATGATAGATTAAATACAGGAAGTGTTAATCCAGATGCTCAAGGTAGTACCTCTGTTTTAAGTTCAGATAATGTATTACAAGATTATTACCCTCATTTATCATTGCTAGATTTAACAACATATGTTGTTGATGGGACAATAACAACAGGTTATTCTCCATTAAATCTTGCAAACCCAGAGTTAAAATGGGAAAGATTAATTGAAATCAACCCAGGAATTGATTTTGGATTTTTAAACAATAAAATTACAGGATCTATTGATTGGTATCAAAGAACTAGTGATCAATTATTATTAAACAATCCTGTTTCGGCAACCACTGGTTTTAATAGTGCTTTAGTTAATTTGGGAGAAGTTAAAAATGAAGGTTTTGAATTTGAAATTAGAACTCGAAATATTAACAAAGAAAAGTTTTCATGGCAATCTACTCTAATAGCAACAACAAACGAAAATACATTGGTTGATTTTGCGGATTCTGATGGACAAATTACAAGTATAGATCCTTCAAGACCTGCAGAATGGATTAATCAAGAAGGGCAACCAATTTCTTCTTTTTATGGTTATGTTGTAGAATCAGAAGTTCCTGTTGAATATAGAGATAGACCTTACAGACATGTTGGTGCTCAATTTGGTTGGGTAAAAGTTAAAGATTTAAATGGTGATGGAGTTTTAGATGCAGATGATAAAACTATTTTAGGTAATCCTTATCCAGAATTAATTTGGAGTTTTAGTAATGATTTTAAAATAGGAAATTTAGATTTCTCTGTAATGTTCCAAGGGTCACATGGTGCAGAAGTTAGAAATATTGGTGATCATTATTTATTTAGTCATAACAATAATAGAACTTTAAACGATGCAGCTGCTGAAGCGGGTTACGGTAATGAATTCTTGGTAGATAAATATTTAACTAACAGTGTTATTCAAGATGCATCATATATCGCTTTAAGAAATGTAAATATAGGTTACAGTTTCCCTCAAGATTTAACAAGTAAATTGAAAATCACTAAACTAAGAATTTATGCATCTGGTCAGAATCTTATGTATAAAACAGCAGATGGTTATACAGGCTGGAACCCAGAAGCATTGGATAAAACAAGTCCTACTCAATACGGTTATCAAAGAGGAGGTTCTCCAATTTATAGAACAGTATCATTAGGATTAGACTTAGATTTTTAAAAAAGAACAATTACAATTAATACAATATATTATGAAATTTAAAACATATATAGCTGTCATATTATTAGGAATTTTGGCGACATCTTGTAATGATTTTTTAGATCCTGAACCAAGTTCTGCAATAACTTCAAATAATTATTACAGTACTTTAGCAGAATTAGAGACTGGATTAATTGGAGCTTATGATGCTATACAAGGTGTTGGTGACTTCGACAAGGATGTGAATCATGGTATCCAATATGAGTTTTATATTACCGAAATGAGAAGTGGTAATACAGCTACAAAAATAGCAGATCCAGATGATTTTTCTGACGCAGGACAATTTGAGTCATTCAATGTTCTTCCAATAAATGGTTTGGTAGCCAATTATTATGATAGCTATTACGAAGTTATCTATAGAACTAATGTTGTTTTAGATAATTTAGGTAATGTAAGTGATGATACTTCTATGATAGAAGCAGAAGCAAAATTTATTAGAGCCTACGCCTATTTTAATTTAGTGAGATTATTTGGAGACGTACCTTTAGTAGATCATGTACTATCACCTTTAGAAAGTGATGCTCAATTTACTAGAGTTGATACCAGTATTATTTATGATTTAATTATTAGCGATTTAATAACTGCTGAAGAAAATTTGGATAATACTTATAAAACAAGAGCTTCTAAAGCTGCTGCGCAAGGGCTTTTAGCTAAAGTATATTTAACGTTAGAAAATCCAGAATACACCAAAGCACAAATAATGTGCGAAAAAATTATTAATGATGGATCATTTAGTTTAGTAGATTTTTATGATGTGTTTTATACAGAACTCAATGAAGAAATAATTTTTGCAATTGGTTTTAATAGCTTAAACGATAGTCAAACTTTTTCTTCTCAATTTATGAATTCTGTAGGGCCATCAAGTGGTGTAAACTATGCAACTTACGATCTTGTAGATGATATTAATGAATTTGGAGGGATAAGAGCCCAGTATTCTTTTAGACAAGATCCTAATCATTTAACCTCTGTTAGATATCAATGTGCTAAGTATTTCCCTGATGGAGATGACGGAGGAACATCAAATCCACATGTATTTGAAATTAGCGCAAATCCAAGATTGGCGGGAAATGACTGGATTGTGTTACGTTATGCTGATGTATTATTAATGCACGTAGAAGCAATAATGGGAGGTGCTAATGAAACAAGTGCAGGCGCTGCATTATCATCTTTTCAACAAGTTAGAGACAGAGCAGGTTTAACAGATTTAGTTACAGAAATTTCAGTTGATGATTTACTGATGGAAAGACGAGTAGAATTGGCTTTTGAAAACCATAGATTATTTGATTTAATAAGATTAGGTAGAGCAGAATCAGTGCTTTCACAGTATTCAACAGCTAACAATTTTGGATTTACAGCAACAGATTTATTGTTGCCTATGCCACAAAATGAAGTTAATTTAAGTGACGGACTAATGACACAAAATCCAGGTTATTAGAATTTAATTTTAAAACAAAAAAAAATGAAAAATATTAATAGATTAGTGAATTTTGTTTCGCAAAAGTTATTAGCCATTTTGCTGATAATAACGTTGAGTATCACTGTAGCATGTGACCCTTCTATAGATGCATTAGCATTTGATTTGCCAGAAGCTAATTCTCAAGAAGATTTAACACCTCCTTCTGCTGCATTTTCGGTAGTTGAAGGAAATGATTATTTAACTTATTCGTTTTCAAATCAATCTGTAAGTGCAACAATGTATTTATGGGAATATGGAGATGGTAATAGCTCAACGGGTATTGATGGTGCTAATATATATCCAGACGAAGGAACATATACAGTTACATTAACAGCAACAGATAATTTAGGCGTGTCAAGTACATATTCTGAAGAGGTAGTTGTTGTAGAACCAGAAATACCACCAACATTAATACCAGTAATTCTTGAGCCAGGTTTTGATAATGGAAACGATAGTAGAGATCCTTGGAGAAACTCTAGTTTAGGAGGTGTTATTCAGATAACAGGATCGAGTGGCTATTATGAAGGTAGTAATGGTGCTAAATTGCCAGATCCAGGAAGTGACAGAATAGGATATCAGATGATTTCTGAATTTACACCAAATAAAACGTATTCTTTGTCATTTAAATATAGATTTAAAAATGATACTGATGATAACGGACTTCTTCATGTAAAAATGTTAACGGAAACAAATGATCCAGCGGATATTGAGGCTAATACAGTTGGTTCAATTACGTTTTCAGAAGATGTGGCAGGTGTAGAAGCCTTAGCTACTGGGACGTTGATATTTAATTCAGGTGCTAATTCATCACTAGCAATATTCTTTTATAATGAATTCGATGAAGCTTATATAGATTCTTTTGAAATTGAAGCTCTTGATTAAAAATAAAACTTATAACATGTTAAGATACCTTAAAATTTGTTTGTTTGTTTTTCTAATGGTTTCTATTAGTACTAATTGCCAAGCGCAAGATGTTAATACTTCAAAAGAAGTAAAGAAAGCTAAAAAGAAAAAGAAGAAAAAGAATAAAAAAGTAAAACTACCAGATATAGATTTAAGTCACTGGAAGGTTACTTTACCAGTTACAAATGAAAAAGGTAAACCATATGAGATTGATCCACCTGAAATTTTAGATTTTGCAAATAATGACATCGCAAAACCTTACATGTACATAGATTCTACTAAAGGTGCTATTGTTTTTCATGCTATGCCTACTGAGTCAAAAACAAAAAACACTAAGTATACGCGTTCAGAATTAAGAGAACAAATGGTGCCAGGTGATAATAATGTAAACTGGACATTTAAAGATGGTGGAAATATGAAGGCAAAAATCGCCATGGATGAAGTGTCAAAGGACGCTAATGGAGATTACCATCGCGTAATTATAATGCAAATTCATGGTAGATTGACAAATGAACAAAGGGATTTAATAGGAGAAGATGATAATAATGCACCTCCAATTTTAAAAATTTATTGGGATAAAGGTAAAATAAGAATTAAATCTAAAGTTCTTAAAAACTTGAATGCTTCAGATACCGAAATTTTACATGAAGATGCGTGGGACAATGACGAAGGATTTAATTTTGAACAAGAAGTAGGTTTTAGAAAATTTAAATTAGAAGTTCAAGTTTCAGATGGTAAGATGCTTATTATTTTAAACGATACTGAGTATAAGTCTTATGAAAGTATCCACATTAAGAAATGGGGAATATTTGAAAATTATTTTAAAGCTGGTAATTACTTTCAATCTAGAGATGAAGGCGCATTTGCCAAATTAAGATTTTACGAATTAGAAGTGAGTCATTAAAAAAATATATTTGAGTTAGTCGCTTATTGAATTCTACTGTTGATTGGTTGTGTAGGTAGAATTCTTTAAGCACTAATAATAACAAAATGGTTATTTACCGTTTTAATAGAGAACTAAATAACCATTATAAAAACAAAAAATATGAAATTAGAAATGTTATCAAATACTGAAGGTTTGGAGGTTCAGAATACTATCATTTCTAAAATTAGAGATTTAATAAATTACAAAAATTTAGAGCCCGGAGATAAATTACCTTCAGAAAGAACATTATCTGAAAAGTTTGGAGTTACTAGAAGTAATGTTAGAGACGCCATTCAAAAATTAGAATTTTATGGTTTATTAAATTCCATACCACAGAGTGGAACTTTTGTTGCTAATATCGGTGTCATTGCAATGAACGGAATGATAGACGATATTCTAAGTATTAGAACGCCAGATTTTAAATCTTTAGTTGAAACTAGAATTTTGTTAGAACTAAAGACAGTTCGTTTAGCAGCACTAAGAAGAACCGATGAGGATTTAGAAAAGATAAAAGGTGCTTTAGAGGCTTATGAGAAGAAAGTTTTAGAAGGTAAAGATGCTGTGCAAGAGGATTTGTTATTTCACTTAGCTATAGCAAAGGCTTGTGGTAATAGTACAATGAATACTTTTATGCTTACAATTACGCCAGAAATCATTACCAACTTTGAAAAATACCATGTCTGTGATAAAGGTCTAGCTAATATTGGCATAAAAGAGCATTATGAAATTTACAACGCAATTAAAGAGCAAAACCCTAGTTTGGCTAAACAAAAAATGAAAGAGCACTTTAAAGCTCTTTATCAATATTGTTATAATGTTTAAATAATTAAAAATAAAATATGAAAGTAAAAGGATTAAGGTGGGTAATAATCGGGCTAATATTTTTAGCTACGGTAATTAATTATATAGATAGAAGTGCTCTAGCTATTATGTGGGGAAGTGAAGGTGAAGTAGGATCAATTTCTAATTCTTTAGGATTAGATAAAAGTGATTATGGATTAATCTTAAACATTTTCATGGTGTTTTATGCACTAGGTCAATTATTTTCAGGAAAATTATTTGACAAGGTTGGAACAAGAATTGGATATGTTATTAGTATTGGTGTTTGGGGATTATCTTCTTTCTTACATTCAACAGTACGTGGATTAGTTGGACTTACCATTTTTAGAAGTACATTAGGTATTTCTGAAGCAGGTAACTGGCCAGGAGCAGTAAAAAGTAATGCAGAATGGTTTCCTATTAAAGAGCGAGCTTTTGCACAAGGATTATTTAATGCAGGCGCTTCAATAGGATCTGTAATTGCACCTCCATTTATTGCAACGTTATTTGTTGCTTATGGTTGGAGAATTACCTTTATGGTAATTGGATCTTTTGGTATTTTATGGATTATTCCTTGGTTATTAATTAACAAAGCAGGACCAAAAAAACACCCTTGGATTAGTACTGAAGAACAAAAATATATTCTTGAAGGACAAAGTGAAGCTGATCAAAACGCAACCGAAGAAACTAAAGGGAAAAGTTTAGTAGAAATTCTTTCATATAAAGAATCTTGGGCAATTGTAGTTGGTAGATTTTTCTTAGAACCAATTTGGTGGTTATTTGTAGGTTGGATGCCGCTTTATTTAGCAGATGTTTACGGTTTCAACGTAAAAGAAGTAGGTATGTTTGCTTGGGTACCTTATGTAGGAGCTGCTTTAGGTAGTGTTGTTGGTGGTTTGTTTTCTGGTAGAATTATTTCAAAAACAGGTTCAATTGATAAAGGTAGAAAACTTACTATTTTAATTGGTGGTATAATTATGTTCTTAGGATTAGTTGCTACAGTAATGATAGGAAATACTCCAGAGCGTTTTGTTGCAATTGTATTCTTTGTACTATTTGGATTCCAATTTGCAATTGGAAATGTACAAACATTACCAAGTGATTTATTTAGTGGAAAATCTGTGGGATCATTAGCTGGTTTAGCAGGAATGGTTGGTGTATTTTCAGTAATACTTATGAACTTCTTAGTTCCAATTATTCAAGAGAAATTCTCTTATACTCCAATATTTGTTGCCATAGCAGTAGCAGTACCATTAGGAGTAGGAGCAATTTATTATTTCGCTAGAAATATCGAATCAGTAGAAAAATAAAAATAAATTTAATTAACACTAACAAATATGAGTAATAAAGGAAAAGTAGCCGTTGTAACTGGTGCTACAGGAGGAATTGGTTTCGCAGTAGCCAAAAGATTAGGACAAGATGGGTATACCGTAATTTTAAATGGTATAGAAGATGAAGCAGGTGCTGAAAGAGTAGAAGAATTAACTAAAGAAGGTATTACAGCAGAATATTATGGATTTGATGTAACAAGTGATGAAGCGGTTACTTCTAACATCAAAAAAATAGGTGATAAGTATGGTAGAATCGATGTACTAGTAAACAATGCTGGTGGATTAGGTGGAAGATCTCGTTTTGAGGAAATGACTACCGATTTTTATAGATTTGTAATGGCGCTAAACTTAGACTCAGTATTTTTTGCATCAAGAGCAGCTATACCTTATCTAAAAAAAGGAGAGCATCCTTCAATAATAAATTATACATCTAATGCAGGTTGGACAGCAGGAGGACCAGGTGCAGGTATTTATGGTACTTCTAAAGCCGGAGTTCATGCTATTACAAGAGCATTAGCAAAGGATTTAGCTGAATACGGAATAAGAGTAAATGCAGTATCACCAGGTACTATTGACACACCATTTCATGCTCAAATTAAAGCAACGAAACCAGAAGTTTTTGCATCATGGGCTAACAATATTATGTTAGGTAGACTTGGTCAACCTCAAGATGTTGCAGGTGTTATTTCTTTCTTGGCTAGTGAAGATGCAGCTTTTATTACTGCAGAAACTATTCAAATTGGAGGCGGACAAGCTTTAGGTATCTAATACTTAATAAAAAAGAATTTCAAAAGCGTTATTATAGTAGTATAGTAACGCTTTTTATTTTGAAGAATCCCTAACAATCAATTTTGCATCAAGGATTAATTTATTGAGATCTTGTTTTAAATCGTCCTGAGATGCAAGACTAAGAAACCTTTCTGCTGTAAGTCGCCCAATTTCCTTACTATGTTGAGCAACACTAGTTATAGAAGGACTTACTAAAGACGTAAAAGGCTCGTTTCCAAAACCGACAAGTCTTACTTCATTAGGTACATTAATTTTGTTTTCATTTAAGACTTGTAGAGCACCTAATGCAGCATAATCGCTCGCAACATAGACAGCATCTGGTCTGTTTTTTAATTTTAGAAATTTCAACATTTCTCTTCTCCCATCTTCAAGAGTTAATGAACTTTCAATAATTAGACTATCATCTATAGGTAAATCATGTTTTTTCAAAGCATCAATATAACCTTTAATTCTATTGTTAAAAATTCGAGTTCGTCTGTAGCCACCTATATGAGCAATACGCTTACAACCTTTTTCAACTAAATGGGTAACAATTATATGACTGCTGTTGTAATCATTAATACCAACATAATCTACGTTAAGATCATTCTCACCTCTATCAAAAAGTATTAAAGGAATACCATTAGATTTTATTTTTTCGTAATGTGATAAATCTACAGTTTCATTTGCCATAGACGCAATTATACCATCAACTTGAGTATAGAGCAAAGTATCAATATTTTTACATTCTTTTTCGAAGGATTCGTTAGACTGCGTTATGATTATATTATAACCAGCTTTATTAAGAACAGCTTCCATTTGTTCAATCACAGAAGAAAAGAAATTACTATTAGTTCTAGGTACAATAACACCAACTAAATTGCTTTTTCCTTTTCTTAACGCACTTGCTAAGTGATTAGGTTGATAATTTAGTTTTTTAGCAACTCGCTTAACTTCATTTTTAGTTTTGTCACTAATTCTGGAGTCATTATGCATCGCCTTAGAAACCGCAGCAGATGATATGTTTAGCTCATTTGCAATGTCTTTTAATGTTGTTCTTTTTTTATTCGCCAAGTTTTTATATATTTGCTTAATCGATTAAGCAAATATAATGGTTTAATCTAAAAGAATCAAAACCAATCCGTTTTGATTTGTTTTAAATAATGTATTTAATCGATTAACCAACAACAATTTTATAACTAATTAAACAAATATTTAGAATGAAAAAAGTAGTCACTTTTGGAGAAATTATGCTAAGATTAGCACCTCAAGGATTTTTAAGGTTTTCTCAAGCCAATAATTTCGATGCCGTATATGGTGGTGGAGAATCTAACGTAGCTGTATCGTTAGCAAATTATGGTGTACCTGTAGATTTTGTTACACGTTTACCAAAAAATGATATTGGTGAGTGTGCCATGATGGAAATGAGAAAAAGAGGCGTAGGCGTAGATAAAATTATCTATGGTGGAGACCGCTTAGGGATTTACTTTTTAGAAACAGGTGCAGTAAGTAGAGGTAGTAAGGTAGTGTATGATAGAGCACATTCTGCAATTTCGGATATAAAACCAGGTATGGTAGATTGGAAAGCTGTATTTAAAGATGTTGCTTGGTTTCACTGGACAGGTATTACACCAGCAATTTCTCAAGGAGCAGCAGATGCTTGTTTAGAGGCTGTAAAAGTAGCTAGCGAAATGGGAGTAACAATATCTACAGATTTAAACTATAGAGCTAAACTTTGGACATTCTGTGATGATGCGCATAGAGAAAAAATAATGACTGAATTAACATCGTATTGTGATGTTGTTTTAGGTAACGAAGAAGATGCTGAAAAGCATTTTGGAATTCATCCAGAAGGTTTAGATGTTCACAAACACGGACATGATGTAAAAGCTGAAGCATTTTTATCTGTTTGTAAGCAAATGATGGCAAAATTCCCTAGAGCTAAAAAAGTAATTACTACGTTAAGAGGTTCAATTTCTGCATCTCACAATACTTGGGCTGGTGTATTATATGATGGTAAAAAAATGTATGAAACACGTCAATATCAAATTACAGATATAGTTGATCGTGTAGGTGGTGGAGATTCATTTATGGGAGGTTTAATTTATGGATTATTAAAATACCCAGAAGATGACCAAAATGCATTAGATTTTGCAGTTGCTGCTTCATGTTTAAAGCATACTATAAAAGGTGATGCTAACTTAGTAACAGTTTCTGAAGTAGAAAAGCTAATGGGTGGAGATGCTTCTGGCCGTGTAGCAAGATAAATTATTATTTTAAAAATCAAGGATTATAAAAGACAAAAGCATTTGTCTAATTCTAAAGATTGAGATTAAAAGAATAATTAGATTTTAAAAAAAAAAAGTAAAATGGCAAATTATACAAGAATAGAAGTTGCAAATGTTATGAAACAAACCGGAATGGTGCCATTGTTTTATAACTCAGATTTAGAAGTAAGTAAAAAAGTAATAAAAGCGACCTATGATGGTGGCGCAAGATTATTAGAATTTACAGCAAGAGGTGATTTTGCTCACGAAGTTTTTGGAGAACTTAATAAGTGGGTATTAAAAGAATTACCTGGAATGATAATGGGTGTTGGTTCTGTTACAGATGCAGCATCGGCTTCGCGCTTTATGGCATTAGGAGCAAACTTTATTGTCACTCCTGTATTAAGAGAAGATATTGCAATTGTTTGTAATAGACGTAAGGTTGCTTGGTCTCCAGGTTGTGGTTCCTTAACTGAAATTTGTAGAGCAGAAGAACTAGGTTGTGAGGTTGTAAAATTGTTTCCAGGCGGTATTTACGGACCAGATTTTGTAAAAGCAATAAAAGGTCCTCAGCCGTGGACAAGTATTATGCCTACAGGTGGAGTTTCACCAACAAAAGAAAACCTAGAAGGATGGTTTAAGGCTGGTGTAACTTGTGTTGGAATGGGTTCTAAATTGATAGCAAAAGGTGCTGATGGTAATTATGATTTAGCTAAAATAGAATCTGATACCAGAAATGCATTGCAAATAATTAGTGATTTAAAATAACAACAATTGAAATCGTCAGCTGTAACTATAAAACAACTTTCATATTTATCTGGATACTCAATATCTACAGTATCTAAAGCTTTAAATAATAGGCTTGATATAAGTAAAGCTACACGAGAAACAATTAAGAGTATAGCAAAACAGCATAATTATGTTCCAAATAATTATGCTGTTTCACTAAGAATGCAGCAAACTAAATCTATTGCTGTTATCGTACCAAAAGTAACTGAACAATGTTATAGTCATGTACTTTGTCATTTACAAAAGTCAGCAGAAAGACAAGGTTACAGAATCCTGTTTTACCAATCATTTAATTCTTATATAAAGGAATTAAATTATATTAAGAGTTTAAGTGATGGATCTATTGATGGAATTATTACAGTAACTAAAGATAATAGATGTTTAGCTGATTATGGAGATAATTCAATCCCCATGGAGCTATTAAACATAACGGAGAATCAAACTTTAGAGGAAATAAAGAATGAATCTTTAAAGAGTTTAACTAATTTATTGAATACTTATTGCTAATTGGAATTAATGATTTTTTAGCCGCAGATTAGTAATATAATTTTAAGAAATTATTCCGATTTAGTTCACCATACATTTCAAAATCTTCACAGTTTGTTTCGCTTTTTTGAATACAATAAAATACAGACCAGTACTTAATTCTGAAACATCCATTTGGTTATTCTTTATTCGGTTTTTAGTAGATATTTCCTTTCCTGTATTATCAAATAAATGGACGACATCGTAGTCTTCTGCTTTTGCATTTTTAAAAGTAACTAAATCTGTAGAAGGATTAGGAGTGAGTATAATCTGTTCTGCATTATTTTCTAATTCATTTATAAATAATGGGTTAATCTCTTCTATACTAAAATTGGCAAAACGTATTTCTTCATCTCTTAAATCATTAGAATTGTTTAAACTTCTATAAATGCCCCATTTTGGTCTTGCAAAACTTGCTCCATCTTGCCACATATCTAAATTGTCATTACTGTAGCTAAGAAGTATTTGGTTATTGGTAATTTTCTTTATTTCTATGCTATAACTGCCAGTATCTCCATAGGTTATAATTTCATTAACTTCTACCCAATTCCCTTCAAAAAGAGACAAATCAGCTGTCTCAATAGTATTTTGGTCGTTAGTAGGTGTATATCTTAATTCAACACGATTAGGACTTGCTTTTCTTAACGTTAATGTAATCATTGGTATAGAGGCGAAAGAACCATCTACTGATTTTATTTGATGTATATGTGTAAAACTTGATGAGGGCTGAAAGCCTGAACTAATTTTAAATTTCCATTTATACTTTACGGTTTCTCCAACTACAGCTTTAAGGTTATTTGGAGATTGATTATAGGTTTTAATCTCATTTCGTTGTCTATCAAAATTGATGCAACGGTCATTGTCTGGATTGGTATGAATGAAGAACCTAAAGACATTACTATTTAAATCCGCATCAAAAACTTCATCAATATGCCTACCAAAGGAAGTATGATTACAATCTGGTACTTCAATAGCATTATAGCCTGGAGCTAGAACAGCGTTGATATCTTCATAGGTGTTTCCTGGTCCATTAGCATCTAAAAGAACTTGTGCTGTACTGATTTGTATTGCTAAATAAAGTAATGGTAATAAGATTATTTTTCTATTCATTCAATGTTAATATTTTTACCCAATAAATTGGTTAATCAATATAAGAATTTATTTTTCAGCTAAATCAATTAATAACTATTTAAACTCCAATTTTTTAAGAATTAATTATTTTTAATAATCATCTTTATAATTCTCTAATAAAAATGCCATAGAGACTCTTTTTTTTGTTATATTTGGTAAACCAGATTGGTGAACCAATTAAAATTAACTAAATAAAACAATAAATTATGAAAACAAAATTACTTTTTACATTAATGTTTATATCTGCTATAGGATATTCTCAGGTACAGCCAACTGTACATAATGCTACATTTGATAATATACCAAAATCTTCTGGTTCTGACTGTGCTTGTTCAGGATGGATTAATAAAGATATTGCAGATCAAGGTGAGTCTTCATCTATAAGTAGTAACGATGTAGTAAAAATGGACAATTTAGAGTCTGATGGTATATATCAAGAAGTGGCTGTTGAGGCAAATAGTGACTATACATTAGATATAGATTATAGATTTAGTGATGAAACAACAACAACACAATACATTGAAGTTATTGTCTTAAAAGGAAGTGGATATGTGACTGATTATACGCCAGCTTATGATTTACCAGCTGATGCTGCTCAAGATGGATTTGGTTATGATACTGTTGCTGCTGTTGAGTTAGCTGCTAATCAAGTTGCATATACTACAATAGTACCTTCAGGTAGTACATCGGATTTAAACCCAATGGTACCTACATTATCATTTAACACAGGTTCAGAAACTAGTATAGCTATTTTTATTAGAGCCGTAGGGCCTTATGATGCAGCTATACATGGAGATTCTGGTAAAGATAAAGGTTGGATGAATGGAGACACTGAAGTAAGAATGGATAATCTTTCTTTAGTTAATTTAGGTACGCTTTCTACTGAAGAGTTTTCTGCGTCAAACTTAAAGGTTTACCCTAATCCTGCATCTACAAACATCACAATAAAATCAGCTAATCAAACTCAAATTGATTCTGTTGAATTATATAATATTTTAGGATCTAGAGTATTAAGCTCTACAAAATTGATAGATAACTCTATTGATGTATCAGAAATGGCTTCTGGTGTTTACTTATTAAAAGTTAATGCTGGTAACAATTCTGTAACAAAACGAATTGTTATTGAATAACAAGTTATAATTGATTGATAACTAAAAAAGGACAACTTATGTATTTAAGCTTGTCCTTTTTAATTCTATTTAAGGATTCTCATTTTAAGCAAAAAAAACCAAGTTTTAAAGCTTGGTTTTTTAATTAAAAAATAGAATCTTATTTTTACTTTGCATCAAGTTAATTACTAATCTAAAAAAAATATTTATTCTGAAAAAAGCCATACAATATATGATAATTAGTGCTTTGGCATTTACATTTATGAACGTATTTGTAAAATCATTAAGCAACTTCAGTGTGTATCAAATTGTCTTTTTTAGGTCAGTTGGTTCTTTGTTTTTTACTATTCCGTTTTTATTAAAAAATAAGATTTCTTTATTAGGTAATAAAAGAGCACTATTAATAATGCGTAGTATATTCGGACTAATTTCTATGACCTTGTTCTTTCTATCTATAAAATATATTGCAATGGGTACAGCGGTTTCTATCCGTTATATAGGTCCTATTTTTGCGGCTTTATTTGCCTTATTGTTTTTAAAAGAGAAAATAAAACCAATACAGTGGTTCTTTTTTTTAATGGCGTTTTTAGGTGTGTTAATTTTAAAAGGATTTGATACGGAATTAGAAGTAAAAGGAATTGTTTTTGCTTTAATTTCCGCTGTTTTTGTTGGGCTTGTTTATATCTCTATTAGAAAAATAGGAAATGAAGATCACCCTGTAGTTGTTGTAAATTATTTTATGATTATATCAGCAGTCATAGGTGGACTTTTATCTATTAATGGATGGATACATCCTGTTGGAAAAGAATGGTTAATGCTGTTAAGTTTAGGTGTCTTTGGGTATTTTGCACAGCTCTACATGACAAAGGCAATGCAAGTTGGTGAGACTAATCAAATTGCTCCTCTAAAATATCTAGAAGTTATTTTTACAATCATCATAGGCTTAGTTTGGTTTAAAGAAGTTTATACCATCTGGAGTTTAGTCGGAATATTACTTATTATTTCGGGCTTAACCATGAATGTTATTACGAAGAAGAAATAAAAAACAGGTTTCTAATTCTTCGAAATTATATATAAATCCGTAACTGTTGTTTTAATACTGGATATAGATTTTATATTGATGAAAGAATTCTGTTTTATACAGTATTTAGTTATTTGCTGTCTTTCTTTTTACATAATTTTTAGCATGTGTTTTGTGGCTTTTAAGTTTACATCCTATTTGATTTAATTGCGTTGCTAACTTTAAAATTAAATAGTAAACTTACCCTTAGTATTTCGATTTTGTTAATTTGTATTGGAGTTGTTGTAATCGCAAAACGAAGCGTATAATTCTAAACTTTCAATTTTTTTAACGCGTTCGTAGTTTCTCAATTTTAATAAACATTAAGCCTTTTTATTTAGAATTAAAATAACTCTGAAGCAATTGCTTTTACATTATCACTTTTTCCCATAGAATAGTAATGCAGTACTGGAACACCAGCCGCTTGTAACTCTTTAGATTGTTGAATAGCCCATTCTACACCAACTTGTCTGACTTGTTGATTATTTTTACAAGTTTCAACAGCATCAATTAAATCTTCTGGTAAGTCAATTTTAAATACTTGTGGTAATAGTTGTAAGTGGCGTTTTACAGCAAGGGGTTTTATACCTGGAATAATAGGCACATTAATCCCTTCGGCTTTGGCTGCTTCTACAAATTCGAAATACTTTTGGTTGTCAAAAAACATTTGGGTTACCACGTAATCTGCGCCAGCATCTATTTTTTCTTTTAAACGTTTTAAGTCTGTTTTTAAGGAAGGTGCTTCTAAGTGTTTTTCAGGATAACCTGCCACACCAATACAAAAATCCGATTTACCATCGGCTTCTATTACGTCATGTAAATACTGACCTTTATTTAGATTTTGAATTTGACCCACCAATTCCTTCGCAAATTGATGACCACCATCACAAGCTTTAAAATATTGTTCATGTTTCATGGCATCGCCTCGTAAGGCCATCACATTATGAATGCCTAGATAATGACAATCGACTAATAAATATTCGGTTTCTTCTTTAGTAAAACCTCCACATAATACATGCGGAACCGTGTCTACATTATATTTATGAGATATGGCAGCACAAATCCCTACAGTACCTGGTCGCATACGTGTAATTTTTCGGTCCAGAAGTCCGTCTTTTTCAATGTAAAGGTATTCTTCTCTAGAGGTTGTTACATCTATAAATGGTGGATTGAACTCCATTAATGGGTCAATATTATTATAGAGTTGTTGTATACTATTTCCTTTTTTTGGTGGTATTATTTCAAAAGAAAATAAGGTTTTTCCGTTAGCGTTTTTTATGTGGTCTGTTACTTTCATGTGTTTAAACTTATTGCTTTTCAACGGTCACATGCTGTTCGCTATTAATCATTCTTGTAAATGATAAAGTTTTGAACATGCTCGTTTCATAATCATGCCTGCGAAAGCAGGTATCTTTTAATTTTCTTTACTTCTAAACCTACAAGGTTATTGAAACCTTGCAGGATATTATCTAGTGAAAGACCTGCTAGGTTTTTAAAACCTGCTAGGTCTATAGTCTCAATTCAATTAATCCGCAATATTAGGACTTAGCCATTTGGTTGCTTCTTCCATGGTGATTCCTCTGCGTTTACTATAGTCTTCAATTTGGTCTTCCTTAATCTTACCTAAACCAAAATATTTAGCTTCTGCATTACCAAAATAGTAACCACTGACACTCGCGGCTGGCCACATGGCTAAACTTTCGGTAAGTTTTACACCAATGTTTTCTTCTACTTTAAGAATATCCCAAATGGTTTTCTTTTCTAAATGGTCTGGACAAGCCGGATAACCTGGTGCTGGGCGAATACCTTTATAATTTTCTTTAATTAACTCGTCGTTAGACAAGTTTTCGTTATTGGCATAACTCCAGTGTTTTGTTCTTACCTCTTTGTGCAAATATTCGGCAAAAGCTTCCGCTAATCTATCTGCTAAAGCTTTAATCATAATGGAATTATAATCGTCGTGCTCAGCTTCAAATTGCGCTGCTAATTCTGCTGTTCCAAAACCTGTTGAGACACAAAAACAACCCATATAATCTTGTTTGTTGGTTGCTTTTGGTGCAATAAAATCGGCTAAGGCAATATTTGGTTTGCCTTCTGATTTTTTGGATTGCTGACGAAGAGTTAGAAAAGTATAGGTGTTTTTGCGAGATGCTGAATCAAGTTCAGCATTACAATCAGAGATTGTAATATCATCATCATTCACAGTATTAGCTTCAAACAGTCCAAAAACAGCTTTTGCTTTAAGCAGTTTTTCATCAAAAATACGTTTCAATAACACCTGTGCATCTGCAAATAATTCTGTGGCTTGTTCGCCAACAACATCATCCGTTAAAATGGCTGGATATTTTCCATGTAAATCCCAACTTCTAAAAAATGGCGACCAATCTATAAAATCTTCAAGTTTAGTAATATCAAAATCTTCAATAATTTGAGTGCCTAATTGTTTTGGTTTTACAATTTCTGATGTATTCCAATTGATTTTAAATTTGTTTTTTCGAGCATCAGCAATCGTTAAATAATCTTTTTTCTTGGTACGCTTTAAGAATTGTTCTCGGAAAGCATCATACTCTTCTCTAATTTGGTTTTTATAAATTTTACTGTCTTCTTTCAGTAAATCTCCAACAACAGTTACTGCTCTTGAAGCATCATTTATATGAACCACAGTATTATTGTAATGTGGTGCAATTTTCACGGCAGAGTGCGCTCTAGAGGTTGTTGCTCCACCAATAATCAATGGTATTTTTACATTCTGTTTTTCTAGGGATTTAGACACATAAACCATTTCATCTAGCGAAGGTGTAATTAAACCACTCAACCCAATGATATCTACCTTTTCCTTAATAGCCGTTTCAATAATTTTTTCTGGTGGAACCATCACACCAAGGTCAATGATTTCATAATTATTGCAACCTAAAACTACGCTCACGATATTCTTTCCGATATCATGAACATCGCCTTTTACCGTTGCCATTAATATTTTACCAGCGTATCTGGCCCCTTCCGTCCCCAAAGGGGAAACTTTTAGTGCTTCTTTTAATCTTTCCAGAACATCATCGAGATTTGATAAAATCTCGTCATTTGTAAATCGTATAACACGATAACCTTGTTCATTTAACCATTTTGTTCGTTCTTCATCTGAAGCTTTATTTTCTGGTAATTGATGAATGAGTCCATCAATTTCTACAATCAATCCTTTTTTTAAACAAATAAAATCTGCAATATAACTTCCAACAATATGCTGTCTTCTAAATTTAAAATCATCTAATTGTTTATTCCTTAAAACATCCCAAAGTAAAGCTTCTGCTTCGGTGGGTTGGTTCCGCATTTCTTGCGCATGCGCTTTCATTAATCCGTATAAAAGTGGGTCGGCTGTCTTCCAATAAGAAGTCCCCTTTGGGGATTTAGGGGCTTTTTTCGCTTCTTCAATAAAAGGTTGAAGGTACGCAACTGCTTTTTTCATTACTCGTGCCGATTTTACTACCTGAGGTAAGAACATTTTGCCACTTCCAAATAAATCGCCAACCACATTCATACCAATCATTAAATGGCCTTCTATAACTTCAATGGGTTTCTTTGAAGCTAAACGTGCTTCCTCAACATCTTCGAGAATAAAAGCATCAATTCCCTTAACTAAAGCATGTGTAATTCTATCTTGTAACGGGTCGCTTCGCCATTCTTGTACTTTATTGTCTTGCTCTTTTTTCTGTCCTTTTACAGAATCAGCAAAGTCCAATAAACGTTCCGTAGCATCATCGCGTCTATCAAAAAGAACATCTTCTACACGTTCTAATAAATCTTTATCAATTTCATCATAAACTTCAAGCATCGTAGGGTTTACAATCCCTAAGTTCATTCCGTTTTTAATCGCGTGATATAAAAATGCGGAATGCATCGCTTCACGTACCACATTATTTCCTCTAAATGAAAAAGACACATTACTCACACCACCAGAAACGTTGGCATGAGGTAAGTTTTCACGAATCCATTTGGTAGCTTCAAAAAAGTCGAGCGCATTTCTGCGATGCTCGTCCATTCCTGTGGCAACCGGAAAAATGTTTGGGTCAAAGATGATATCTTGTGCAGGAAATTGAAGTTCGTTGACTAAAATGTGATACGAGCGTTTACAAATCTCAATGCGTCGCTCGTAGGTATCGGCTTGGCCATCTTCATCAAAAGCCATAACCACAACAGCAGCTCCATAACGTTTTATGAGTTTAGCATGATGCTTAAATTGTGCTTCGCCTTCTTTTAAACTTATGGAATTTACCACACATTTTCCTTGTGCAACTTGTAAACCAGCTTCTATAATTTCCCATTTAGAACTATCTATCATCAATGGAATTCTAGAAATATCTGGCTCTGAGGCAATAAGATTTAAGAAGGTGGTCATGGCATACACACCATCTAACATGCCTTCATCCATATTAACATCAAGGATTTGTGCACCACCTTCAACTTGGTCTCTTGCCACTTCTAAGGCTTCGTCGTATTTTTCTTCTTTAATTAGGCGAAGAAATTTACGCGAACCAGTAACATTGGTACGTTCGCCTACATTTATAAAGTTACTGTTTGGCGTAACCACGAGTGGTTCTAGTCCGGAAAGCGTTAGATACTTTTGGTTTTTAGTTGTTTGTTGATAGTTGCTGGATGCACTCATCTTACTTTTTTGATTTGAAATAATTAATGAATCCGTTAAGCAGCTTTTTGCAAGAGGTAACGTGTTCTAAAATTCGTTTTAATTGTTCTTCAGAGATGTAATCTAAATCGAAAGCTAAAAAAAGTTGTGTTTCAAGTTCATATAATGAACCTTTTGAGATATATAAGTAATGAATCGTTTCTTTGTTGGATTGTCTTCCTAATCCCTCTGCAATATTGGAAGGAATAGAAATGGAACACCTCCTAACTTGATTTGTTAAGGCGTACAATTCTTCCTTGGGAAAGTAATTACTTAACAAGTAAACTTTTTTCACAAGCTCCCTTGAAAATTTCCAAACATCTAATTCTGTATAATTCATTCTTAAAATTAATTTTTAACAACTATCAACTATCAACTATACACCAACAACCAATTTTCTCGGTTCATACTTCTGAGCGACTTCAGCAATGGCTTTAATGTGCTCAGGACTTGTACCACAGCAACCACCAATGATATTGATAAGGTTATCTTTTAGGTAGTCTTCAATGTAGCCTTGCATTTGTTCAGGGGTTTCATCATATTCTCCAAAAGCATTTGGTAAACCAGCGTTTGGATGTGCTGAGGTAAAAAACTCTGTTTCGTCCGATAAGCGTTGCAAGTATGGTTGCAGTTGTTGCGCGCCTAACGCACAATTAAAACCTACGCTTAATAACGGAATATGAGATACTGAGGTTAAAAACGCTTCAACGGTTTGGCCAGATAATGTTCTTCCAGAGGCATCCGTTATGGTACCAGAAACCATAATTGGAATATCAATATGACGCTCTTCTTTTACTTCTTCAATGGCAAATAAAGCCGCTTTTGCATTTAGTGTATCAAAAATAGTTTCAACCAAAAGCATATCAACACCTCCATCAATTAAGGCTTCTACTTGTTGTTTGTAAGCAACACGTAATTCGTTAAAAGTAATAGCTCTGTATTCTGGTCGGTTAACGTCTGGCGATAAACTTGCCGTTCGGTTGGTTGGCCCAATACTGCCGGCTACAAAACGAGGCTTTTCAGGATTCTCTTTCGTGAATTTATCCGCAACGTCTTTAGCTATTTTAGCAGATTCATAGTTCAGTTCGTACACCAAATCTTCCATGTCGTAATCAGCCATGGCAATGGTTGTGCCTGAGAAGGTGTTAGTTTCTACAATATCTGCACCAGCTTCAAAATATTTAGCATGAATTTCTGCTATGGCTTTAGGCTGTGTGATAGATAATAAATCGTTGTTTCCTTTTAAAGGTGATGGATAATCTTTAAAACGTTCGCCTCTAAAATCTTTTTCTGAGAAATTATATTGCTGCAACATAGTTCCCATGGCACCATCGAGAACTAAGATTCGTTTTTGTAATTCTTGTTTTATTTTGCTCATAGTATTTTTGTTTGAAACACCCCTAAAGTCCCCTCAAGAGGACAGTCCAATCAATTAAAATTTTTATACAATTTCAAATTCTAGTTTTCTAAGGCTTGTTTTAAATCGTTAATAATATCTTCAGGATGTTCTAAGCCCACAGAAATTCTTATTAAACCAGCTGTGATTCCTGTTTCTAAACGAATAGCTTCTGGTATTTTAGCATGCGTTGTTGATGCAGGATGCGTTACTATGGTTCTTGTATCTCCTAAATTTGCTGAGAGTGATAATAGTTTTATGGCATTGAGGAATTGTCTTCCGGCTTCAATGCCTCCTTTTATTTCAAACGCCACGATGCTTCCACCTAATTTCATTTGTTTTTTAGCTAATTCGTATTGTGGATGTGATTTTAAAAACGGGTATTTTACCAATTTCACATTCTCATGACTTTCTAAAAACGTGGCTACTTTTAGTGCATTATCACAATGTCTGTCTACTCTAACAGGTAAAGTCTCTAAACTTTTAGAGAGTACCCAAGAATTGAATGGTGATAAGGCTGGACCACTAATTCTAGAAAACAAATATATTTTCTGAATTAATTCTGAACTTCCAACGGTTACACCTCCTAGAACTCTACCTTGTCCATCCATTAATTTGGTGGCAGAATGGATTACCAAATCTGCACCAAATTTTATAGGTTGTTGTAAATAAGGCGTTGCAAAACAATTATCTATAATAAATAAGAGATTGTGCTTTTTAGCAATATCACCTAAGCGTTTTAAGTCTAAAATATCTACAGCAGGATTTGTTGGACTCTCTGCATAAATTACTTTAGTGTTCGGTTGAATTAGGCTTTCGATAGCATCTAATTCATCTATTTTAAAATAACTTGTTGAAATCTTCCACTTTGGTAAAATGTTATTGAATAAGGTTTGTGTAGAACCAAAAATGCTTCGTGATGAAATAATATGGTCATCAGAATCTAATAACGCAGCAAATGTAGAAAATACAGCAGACATACCAGAAGCAAAGGCATAACCACGTTCTGCACCTTCCATTTTACACACTTTTTCTACAAATTCTGAAGAGTTTGGGTTAGAATAGCGACTGTAAATGTTGCGTTCTTTTTCGTCTGCAAATGAAGCACGCATATCTTCAGCATCTTCAAAAACATAGCTCGATGTTAGATACATTGGACTAGAGTGTTCTAAAAATTGCGAGCGTTCTATTTGTGTGCGAATAGCTTCGGTTTCTATGTGTTTTGAACTCATTTTATTTTTTACTAAATAATTCAAAATCAAATCGTCCTTAAAAGACTTGTAAATAAAAAAATGTTATAAGAAATTAAACTACCATGATGAGGTAATTAGGTTTGGTTATCTATCCAATTAAACGATAAATGAATCGCTAATTAAGTAGAATTTAGCACCTTCTTAATAAGTTTAAGGGTTGCTAAGGCTTCGTTGGGTCTAATCCCTCTGCCTTTCTTGATAACATCTCAATAAGTTATTTGAACTTTGTGAAGTACAATATTCCGAAAGAAAATGACAAAAAACAAACATTATTCACTTTATTTTAACAAAAACGTATATGCTTTTAATTGTAACTTTGATGAATCCCTAAGAATTAATTATGTTAGATAATTTTTGGTTTAATGTTGAATATGGCATGAACCACGTTTTAGATATTAATGGTTATGATCATGTACTTTTTTTAATGGTTTTAACTGTTCCATACCTGTTTAAAGATTGGAAACGCGTACTCATATTGGTGTCGGTATTTACTATTGGTCATACACTATCTTTAGTTCTTGCTGCTTATAATATTGTAACAGTTAATGGTAAATTAGTAGAATTTTTAATTCCTGTAACTATATTAGTTACGGCTGTTTATAATGTATTTACAAGTGGTAAGAAAACAAAATCAAATAATATTGGCTTGTTATTTTTTACAACTTTATTTTTTGGATTAGTCCATGGATTAGGTTTTGCAAGAGAATTTAAAATGTTCTCTGGTAAAAGTGAGAACAAACTAGAATTACTCATTGAATTTGCTCTAGGTATTGAATTTGCACAAATCATAATAGTATTTATCGTTTTATTTTTAGGTTTTTTATGTCAAACTGTGTTTAGAGTTTCGCGTCGCGATTGGGTGATGGTTCTATCTTCGGTTGTTGCAGGATTGGTAATTCCGATGATTTTAGGAAGCGAATTATTCAGTAATACTTAAAGTTTGGTTAAATTTTAGGGATGGTAAATTGGTTATAAAATACTAACCGTTTATATTCGTTAATTACAAGTGTAAGATTTACTAGAAAATTTTTAATGCCAAACACAAAACAATTACGTTACGATAAAGCCTATTTGCGTATAGCGAAAGAATGGGGAAAACTATCCCATTGTAAGCGCAAACAAGTTGGTGCACTTATTGTAAAAGATAGAATGATAATATCTGATGGGTACAATGGTACACCAACTGGTTTTGAAAACTACTGCGAAGATGATGAAGGATACACTAAGTGGTATGTATTGCATGCAGAAGCTAATGCCATATTAAAAGTAGCAGCATCAACACAGTCTTGCCAAGGAGCTACTTTATATATTACTTTATCACCTTGTAAAGAATGTAGCAAATTAATTCACCAAGCAGGTATAGTAAGAGTGGTTTATCATCAAGGTTATAAGGACGATTCTGGAATTAAGTTTCTTGAAAAAGCTGGCATTGAATTAGAACTTATTGAAGATTTAAAAGAAGATGCCCATTTATTGGGTAACTAAATGGTTACAAAAAATAAATACATACCGCTTATTATAGGTGTTGCAATTGCAGCAGGTGTTATTATTGGAGGACGACTAAATTTTACAGATTCTTCAGATAACCTTTTTTCAACAAATAGTAAAAAAGATAAGCTCAATCGATTAATAGATTATATAGACTACGAATATGTAGAAGAGGTTAATACGGATAGTATTGTTGATGTTACAGTTAACGGTATTTTAAATAATCTCGATCCACATTCATCTTACATTCCAAAAGAGGATTTAGAGCGAATTACTGAAAACATGAAGGGTAATTTTGTTGGCATAGGTATTAATTTTTATCCATATAAAGATACTATTGCTGTGGTAAAACCTACAGAAGGAGGACCAAGTGAGCGCGCAGGTATTATGAGTGGCGACCGTATTCTATACGCTAATGGCGATACGCTTTATGGTCGAAAAATTGATAATGAATTTTTAGGTGAAAAACTTAGAGGCGAAAAAAACAGCAAAGTAAATCTTACAGTTTTTAGAAAAGGAGAAGATGAATTGTTGGAGTTCGAAGTAAAGCGAAAAGAAATTCCAATTAAAAGTATTGATGCTGCTTATATGCTAACAGACGATTTAGGATTTATAAAAATGAATCGTTTTGCAGAATCTACTTATAAAGAATTTAAGTATGCATTAGAAGAACTTAAAGATTTAGGCGCAACAAAGTTAGTTTTAGATTTAAGAGATAATCCTGGTGGTTTTTTAGGTATTGCAGAACAAATTGCTGACGAATTTTTAGAAGATGATAAACTAATATTATTTACAAGAGATAAAAAAGGAAAAGAAGAACGCGTTTATGCTACAAGTAAAGGTGATTTTGAAGAAGGTGAAATTTATATTTTAATCAATGAAAATTCTGCTTCAGCAAGTGAAGTTATTGCAGGCGCACTTCAAGATAATGATAAAGGCATTATTGTAGGTAGGCGTTCTTACGGAAAAGGTTTAGTACAACGCGAAATGGCTTTAGGCGATGGAAGTGCTGTTAGATTAACAGTTTCTAGATATTACACACCAACCGGACGCTCAATACAAAAACCATATGTAAATGGAAGCAATGATGATTATTACAACGATTATTATAAAAGATTAAGAACAGGAGAGTTGGCAGACGAAGAAAGTATTGAAGTAGATGATTCTTTAAAATTTACCACGCCAAAAGGAAAAGTAGTTTATGGAGGAGGAGGAATTATACCAGACGTATTTGTGCCAGTCGATCGTTTATTTGATAACGAAACCATTAATTATTTAAGAAGACGTGGTCATTTTGGCTATTTTGTTTTTGAAGAATTAGATAAAGATAGAACCATATATCAAGATATATCTAAATATGATTTTATTAATAATTTTGAAGTAAGTGATGATATTGTAGTTCGTTTTCAGGAGTATGTAAATAAAAGAGAACGTACAAATATCACTTTTGTAGCGTATAATGACGAAATAAGACGAATTATAAAAGCAACACTTGCTCGTCAATTATTTGATGACAATGCATTTGAAGAAGTTATAAATAAAGAGGATATAATGGTACAAGAAGTGATTCTTTTGAGTTCTGAGCATCCTCATTTTATTCAAGATTAACCTAAATTAAGCTATTTCTTATCGTGAACTTTAGTGTGCTTGCCGTTATTCCAGAGTGTTAAAATATCAGTAGCTACATGAGCTCCGCTTCCACTAGCTATAGCGAATTGACTACGCCAACCTGCTAATGTTCCGGCAACATATAAATTTTTTTCAATAAGATGGTCTGTATTTTTTAACCAAATTCTATCTTTTTCTTTTGCTGCTCTTGGATGCGGTTCTATATAGCATTCTAGTCCACTAATTGTCATTAAGTTAGTGTAACCAACTGTTATTACTACAATTTTTGAGTTATAAGTGTTTCTATTGGTTTCAATAGTATAACCATCATTGTTTTTTAAAATAGATATCACTTTTTCATTGTCAATTTGATTAACATGAGGATATAAATCATGGAGTTGTTTTACACCATCATTTAAAATGTCCTCACCTAAAGTGCCAGGTTTTAAGCCCAAAACATTATTAAATAAAGCATTTTGAAGGTGTGATGTCTTTTGATGGGTAATAATACCGATATGTTTTCCGATGGCAAAAGGCTTGTTTTTAGCAGAACCCAAAACTAAAGCGCAAGATAAACCTGATGCGCCTCCACCTATTATTAAGACATCAAAACTCATTAACCTTTATTACTTAATTTTTCAATTTTCTTAGATATTCTAAGAATCTGCAATAGAACAAGTGCACAAAGTGCTGCTACTATAGTTATTAATGCTGTTTGACTTTCGCCTTCAAAAAGCGCGTTAAAATTTAATTTAGTAGCATTAAAAATAATAAGTGCAACTGCGATAACTGAAAGAATAATGGTGAATATCTTCATGATTAAAAATAGTTTTATGCTAATAATTCTTTAATATTATGAGCAAATAATTTTACTGCAATAGCTAACAAAATTACACCAAAAACTTTTCTTATAATTTTTATACCGTTTGCTCCAATCATTTTTTCAATTTTTGATGATGTCTTTAGAACAATATAAATTACAATAACGTTACAAATAACGGCAACGATTATGTTTTCGATTGCAAATTCTGCACGTAAAGATAATAATGTGGTTAAACTTCCAGGTCCTGCCATAAGCGGAAATGCTAAAGGGAAAACCGAAGTGGTCATTGAATCACCTTCATCATCTTTGTAAAGTGTTATTCCTAATACCATTTCTAAGGCGATAAAGAATATAACAAAGGCACCAGCAACAGCAAATGAATTTACATCTATACCAATTAGGTTCAATAAACTCTTTCCTACAAACAGAAAAATGACCATTATAACACCAGCAATTATTGACGCTTTTCTGCTTTCAATATGTCCAGCTTTTTTCTTAAGGTCTATGATTATTGGAATACTACCAATAATATCGATTACAGCGAATAGAACCATAAAAGCCGTAAATATTTCTTTAAAATTTAATTCCATTTTTTAATATTTTAAATTTACTACAATCTTTGTATTTGGGATACAAGTATTTGAAATACAAATGCTTATATGACAAAAAAGACAATTATTTTTCGAAATTTTTTGCAAAGGTGCAATAATATTACAGATTTACAATAGTAAATAACGAATAATAACATTTCAACTTTGAAATAGATTAAGTTTAATTATTTTTGCGACATGTTTCAACTCGGAAAAACAATTGTCTCAGAAGACATTATAGAAAAGGATTTTGTTTGTAATCTATCAGCTTGTAAAGGAGCTTGCTGCATAGATGGTGACGCAGGAGCACCTTTATCTGCAGAAGAAGTAAAAATATTAGAAGATATTTATCCTAAAGTAAAACCATTTTTACGACAAGAAGGTATTGAAGCTATTGAGCAACAAGGTACTTCTATTACTACAGATTTTGACGAATTAGAAACACCTCTTATTAATGGAGCTGATTGTGCGTATGTTATTTTTGATGAGAAAAAAACTGCGCTTTGTGCTATTGAGGAAGCTTATAACCAAGGAGAAATTTCTTGGAAAAAGCCAGTATCTTGTCATTTATATCCTATAAGAGTTAGAGAGTACAGCGAATTTTCTGGCGTTAATTACGATAAATGGGAAATTTGCGATGATGCCTGTTCTTTGGGTAAAGAATTGCAAGTGCCTGTTTACAAGTTTGTAAAAGAAGCCTTAATTAGAAAATTTGGAGAAGATTGGTATGCTGAGTTAGAGAAAGTGGCAGAAACTTTTAACCGTTAGTACTTTTTAATCAAAATTGTTTTTTTGTGCTTTAAAACTTACTGTAAGAATCTCCTTTGTTTTTATTTATCTACTTATCCAATTATACATAACTAGCTTCTGTTTACACATAATCTATTGATTGTTAGGTTTTAAAATTTTAAGTTAAGGACTTATTAATCTAAAAATCCGTCTCTCATGAAAACTTTAAAATTTTTAAAAAATATTGTATTCCTTGTTTGTTTTTTGATGTTGCAACCAGCGTTTGCACAATTCGGAAAAGCTAGTAAAGCAGAACTTCCTGACTCTTATGATTTCGATTATATCTACAAATTGAAAATGACACATAAAAAAGGAGACATCACTTTTGATTATTACTTAAGTAAAGATGAAGAATATTTTGGTTTTGATAGCCCTGAGATGAATAAGGGTAATAACGATTCTAAAATATTTATGGTTATGGATGCAGAATTACAAATTGCAGCAATGTTTATGGAAATGATGGACAAAAAAGTAGTTCAAAAAACAAAACTTAAAGCATCAGATTTTAAGTCTGATGATGATATGTCTGATTATACGTTTACAGAAATTGATTCAAAAACAATAAATGGTTACGAATGTGAAGGTTATGTAAGTGAAAACGATGAGGTAAAAATTACATTTTATATTACAGATGATGTACCGGTGAGTTTTAGCAAAGCTTTTGGGTCTAATGTAAAAAATATGCCAAAAGGATTTAATGGTGCAATAGTAGAAAAGTATGCAGAAAATGGCTTAATGATGGAAATGACTTATGTAGATAAAAAGAAATCAAAAAATAATATGACCATGGAGTGTATTAGTTTAGAGGAGACAGAGTTTTCAATAGATACCACAAAATATGGTTCAATGTTGAGTGCTTTTGGTGGTTAGGTTTCTGCTTTAGTCTTTAATTTTCTCGTAGGTATTTGTAATGTAATTTTTGTGCCGCTAGGTTTTTCATTGTTATATAAATCTTCAATTTTAAGACTATAACTATTTTCAAAAGATTCTGAAAAATTGGCAAGTCGGGCTTTAGTGATATCAATACCAACTGAGTTTCGTTTTAATTTTTTTTGCTCTTTAATTTTTTGAGAGGCTAATCTTCCTATTCCATTGTCTATAATTTCAACGGTAATAAATTTTTTAGATTTTTTAATAACGTTTAGTTCAATTTTTTTATTATCTTCTTTAGATGATAATCCATGCCAAAGCGAGTTTTCTAAAAATGGTTGAAGCACCAATGATGGTATTTTAGTAATTTCTGTATTAATTGATGGATCTACATTTATTTTAAAATCTATTTCGTTAGAGAAGCGAATGTTTTCAATATTCATGTATAGTTTCATGGTTTCGAGCTCATCTTCTAATGAAGTCTCTTTTTCTTTTGAAGCCATTAAAATTTTACGAATTAATTTCGAAAACTTATTGAGATAATAAACTGCATTTTCTTTTTCGTTGTTAATTATGTAGAGTTTAATAGAGTTTAAAGAGTTAAAAATAAAGTGAGGATTCATTTGGCTTCTTAACATATCTTGCTCTAATGTTAAAATATGTTTGTCTCTTTTTAAAGCTTTTGTTCTATTCATTATAAATAGAACAGTGCCTAAAACGCCGAGTAATAAAGATGTGTATAATAGAATATTTTTATTGCGTTCTAAACGGAGTCTTACGGCTTCATTTTCTAATGCTAGTGCTTTAATTTGATTGTTTTTATTTTCGTTTTCATATTCTATTGCAATATCATTTACATATTGAAGGTTTTGCTCTGTTAAGATGGTGTTCTCTATGTCTACGGCTTGTTGGTAATACTCTAATGCAACGTCAAACTTTTTGTTTCTTTCATTTATTTTAGACAGGAGCTTACTTGCTTCAGCTACTGAAGATTTTAGGTTGTAGGAGCCTGCAATATTTAGTGCCTTTTTTAGGTTTTTCTCGGCAATAGAAAACTGATTTAGCTTGTATTCTAAGGCACCTAAATTAATATAAGAAGAAGTAATGTAGAATTGATCATCTAAATTTAATGCCTTGTCTAGGGCTGTTCTTATAATAGGTTCTGCATCTTCAAAATTCTCTTGTTTAAGATAAATGCCACCAATGCTATTGTAGCAAATAACTCGCCCTATTTCTGAATCTATAGCATTGTTATATTCTAAAGATTTTTTATAATTAGTTAACGCTGTATTTAAATTACCCTTAGCTTCTTCTGCATAACCTATGTTATGATAATTAATGGCAAGACCTAATTGGTTGTTACCTTCTTTTTCAATTTTAAGTGATTTTTCAAATTGATCTATAGCCAAGTCATACTGTTTTAATGACATGTATATATTACCTATACTATTTTGAGAAACTGCAATACTACGTCTAACTGTTTTTGACGGATTTATAACAGAATAGGCTGTTTTTAAGGCTTCTGTATGATAGTCTAATGCTGGTTTTATTACATCCATTCGTCTATATGCAACACCTATCATATTGAGACTAATAATTTCTAATTCAACATTCTTTGATGAGTCTGCATATTTCTTAGCATTTTGATGGTACTTTATAGATGTATTGTAATTAGAGGTATTTCTATTTATTACGCCAAGTGCATTTAAAGCATAGCATGATGCTTCGTAATAGTTATTGCTTTTAGAGGTATTTAGCAATTGCTTCATTTTAATGCTATCTCTTTCAAAAGGTTTTAATAAAGAATCTAATTGAACATATTCTCTGGGTTTAGATTTAATAATTGAAGATAATGTGCTGTTAAATTCATCTTGTTGCGTATAACTTTGCGAAGTATAACATAATAGTACAATACAAAACAATAAAAGCTTATTTGGGAATTGAGATATCATTGCTTAAAGCTTTTCTAAAAAATCTGATTTTCGCTGTCTTGCTACTGGAATTTTGTGGTCACTATCCATAATAACGTAACCTTCATTTTTTATAAAGGCCTTTATTTTGTTTAGGTTAATAATATAAGAATTATGGATTCTAAAGAAATAATGTTCTGGTAAAATAGCATCAACCTCTTTTAGTTTTTTGGTAACAACTATTTTTTTCTGATTATTTAAAAATAAGGTGCTGTAATTACCGTCAGATTCAATATAAATAATATCATCTACATCTAAGAAGAGTAATTTACCATCGGTATTAATTGTTATGCGTTTTTTATCGTATTTAGAATTAAAATTTGTGAGCATTCGCTCTAAATTTGTAGAGTTTATTACACGTTCACTATGTTTCTTAATTTTAGAGATACAGTCTCTTAAATCATCAGAATCGATTGGTTTTAAAAGGTAATCAATAGCCTCATGCTTTAAAGCTTTAATAGCATATTCGTCATAGGCCGTAGTAATAATAACGGCAAAATCTGAATGATTAATTTTCTCTAAAAACTGAAAACCTCCAATGGTAGGCATCTGTACATCTAAAAATAAGCAGTCTGGAGTGTTAGAACTTAGGTAAACTAAGGCTTCATCTGGATTAGAAAATGAAGCGATAACCTCTATCTCTTTGCTAAAATTACTGAGTTCCCAAATTAAACTTTGAATAGCTTTGGGTTCGTCATCTACGATTACTGCTTTTAACATTATTGTATTTATTTAATATAAATATAAATATATATTGAGGATTATGAATATAAACATGTGTGCAATGCATGGTTTTATGTATAGAATGCGAAAAAAACAATATAAAATTTGACTCACCAGTTATACATTATTTTTTACCAATTATACATTAGAAACATGATAATAAGCATTTTATAAGCATATTTGACTTATTGAGACTGTTTTGTTATACAGCATTATGAGGGTTTTGCTTAATTCAGTTTCGAGCTATTAGTTTAGAAAGATAAGGATGAAATAATCCTATTTTTCACTTCAGTGTTAATTATTAATAATCGATTTCTAAAAATTGATTGTCATTAATTTAAGTTAGTTATTAGGGGAAAAAGAGCGTTTTATCAACGCTCTTTTTTGTATAATTAAGTTTTCTCCTTTTAATATCTAAAACCACCAATAAAACCCCTTGCTGACCTTTATTTTAACACTATTAAACTTACAAAATTACAGTCTTTAAATAGGTATTAATGTTCTAAATATCAAATAGTTACAATGTTTTTTGATAGAATGACCATTTTATGGGCATTACAAGAGTTTGTTAAAAACTTGTTGACAACGTTTGTAAAATACCCTTTCATTTTTAATGACAATTGTCAATCTTTGTTGAGGGCAAAATAATATAGTTTTATCTAAATTGAGATTTAGAAGAAGTGTCAAAAATTCGCCTGTATATTCCTGTTTAAGGAAGAATTAAAAAACTATTTACCGATTTACTATTAAGATTTTGGATGATTTAATTCATTCTAACGGCTTTTTAGTCTTATAAATTAAAAGATATGGAAATTACGCAGATTATAAAAAGAGATTATGAGACAAGTCCCTTTGTTTTAAATAAAATTTCTAATGCTATAGAAAAGGCAATGTTGTCTGTAGGAAACGGTAGTAAAGAAGATGCTAATACTATTTCTGTAAATGTTTTACAAACCTTATTAGACAGAAAAGCAAAAGATCACAAATATTTACCTACTGTAGAAGAAGTACAGGATCTTGTAGAAGAAAAATTAATGGAAAGCTCTTTCCATGGTGTAGCAAAAGCATACATTTTATATAGAGACGAACAGGCAAGAAATAGGAAGACAAATATTTTTGAAAAACGTATTAATTTAAAGCCTTACGAGTATCCGGAATTGTATGAATATGTGGATGCTATTAGACATTCTTACTGGATACACTCAGAGTTTAATTTTACTAGTGATATTCAAGACTTTAAAACAAGACTTACTGTAGTAGAGCAAAATGCTATTAAAAACACCATGCTTGCAATTTCTCAAATTGAAGTTGCAGTTAAATCGTTTTGGGGAGATATTTACCATAAAATGCCTAAGCCAGAAATTGGGTCAGTAGGAGCAACATTTGCAGAAAGTGAAGTGCGTCACCACGATGCGTATTCGCACTTATTAGAAATATTAGGACTTAATAACGAGTTTAAAAACCTAAAGAAAAAGCCTGTAATAATGAGACGTGTTCATTATTTAGAAACGGCTTTAAAAAATGCTAAAAGTGAGGATAATAAAGAATATGCTGAGTCAATTTTATTGTTCTCTCTATTTATAGAGCATGTATCTCTATTCTCTCAGTTTTTAATCATTATGGCTTTTAATAAGCATAAAAATATGCTTAAAGGAGTATCTAATGTGGTGGAAGCGACTTCTAAAGAAGAACAGATTCATGGAGATTTTGGTATTGATATTATTAGAATTATAAAGAACGAAAATCCAACATGGTTTGATGAAGAACACAGCATGTTAGTGAAAGAATTATGCGAGGAAGCTTTTAAATCTGAAAGCAAACTTGTGGATTGGATTTTTGAAGCAGGCGAATTAGATTTCTTACCAAAAGATGTTATAAATGAATTTATAAAAAATAGATTTAATAACTCATTAGTAAGTATAGGCATCGAAAAAGTATTTGAAATCGATGAATCATTAATACAGCAAACCGAATGGTTTGATGACGAAATTATAGGTACAAAACACGGAGATTTCTTCGTAAAACGATCTATCAACTATAGCAAAAGAACAAAAAGTATAACTAGCGACGACTTATTTTAAACCATGAACGAAAACATTAATTTAGACCACGAAAACAAAGTAGTAAATCCTCAAACTACAATAACTTCACCTCACGATGAATTAATTAAAGCGAGAAAAGAAGCTATAAAAGAAGCCAAAGCAGAGCCAGAAATAAAATGGTTAACAGACCATAGTCGTCAATTTTTAGCATCTGGTTACCTTACAGGAGACACAACTCCAGAAGAAAGAATTAGAGAAATTGCTAATAACGCAGAAAGAATCTTAAAGATTGACGGTTTTGCAGATAAGTTCTATGGCTATATGGCTGAAGGCTATTTTTCATTAGCATCACCAGTATGGTCCAATTTTGGTAAAAAACGTGGGTTACCAATTAGCTGTTTTGGATCACATATTTCTGATGATATGGGAGATATCCTTTATACACAGTCAGAAGTTGGTATGATGTCTAAATTAGGAGGTGGTACTTCTGGTTATTTTGGTAAACTTCGTCATAGAGGCGCACCAGTAAAAAATAATGGAGAGTCTTCGGGAGCAGTGCATATAATGCAGTTGTTTGAAAAAATGGTTGATGTGGTTAGTCAAGGTTCTGTGAGACGTGGTCGTTTTTCTCCATATTTACCAATAGATCATCAAGATATAAATGAGTTTTTAGAAATAGGAACTGAAGGTAATCCAATTCAAGAATTAACACATGGTGTTACTGTTGGTAACGAGTGGATGCAACAAATGATTGATGGAGATAATGAAAAACGTGCTATTTGGGCAAAAGTTTTACAGCGTAGGGGAGAAATAGGGTATCCTTATATCTTCTTTAAGGACAATGCTAACAATGCAGCACCAGAAGTTTATAGAGAAAATAAACATGAAATTTACGCAAGTAACTTATGTTCTGAAATCATGTTGCCAACTAATGACAGATGGTCTTTTGTATGTGTATTATCTTCAATTAACTTATTACACTACGATAAGTGGAAAGATACAGATGCAGTTGAAACTATGGTGTATTTTTTAGATGCTGTTTTGGAGGAATTTATAACAAAGTTAGAAGTATACAGAGATTCGCCAGATAGAGATGATAGACAAACCTTCATGTTTATGGAGAAGGCCTACAACTTTGCAAAAGAAAATAGAGCTTTAGGATTAGGAGCTTTAGGGTGGCACTCTTTATTACAATCTAAAATGTTAAGTTTTGATAGTAAGGAAGCCTTTGATTTAAATAGTGAAATCTTTAGAACTATAAGAACAAAATCTGTAAAAGCATCAGAAGAATTAGCTAAATTATTTGGTGAGCCAGAAGTATTAAAAGGATACGGAAGACGTAATACAACGTTAAATGCAGTAGCGCCAACAACATCTTCAGCTTTTATTTTAGGACAAGTATCACAAGGTATTGAGCCAATATGGTCTAATAGTTATGTAAAGGATATTGCAAAAATTAAAACCACTATTAAAAATCCTTTTTTAACTGCTTTGTTAGAAGAAAAAGGAATGAATACATCAGAAATCTGGAAAAGCATAAGAGATTATGATGGTTCTGTACAGCATTTAGAAGGACTTACAGATCACGAAAAAGATGTATTTAAAACATATTCTGAAATAGATCAGATGACAATAATATATCAGGCAGCAAATAGACAAAATCACATTGATCAGGCACAGTCTTTAAATATTATGGTTCATCCAGATATGCCAGTAAAAGATATTAATAAATTGTATGTAACTGCTTGGCAATTAGGTGTAAAGTCGTTGTATTACCAACACAGTATGAACGCAGCACAGAAGTTTAAGCAAAAGAAAGAATGCACAAGTTGTGAGGGTTAATTCTTAATTTCGATTGCCTATTGTAATTGAAGTAAGTTGAAATAAAAGCATCTTTTTCTTAATTGAAAAAGGTGCTTTTTTAGTTTATATAATCGGTATAAATTCTCATTACAGTTTTACTATATTAATTTTGCGTCTGTAATAAGATTACCTTAATTTAACCTTCTTAATTTTATAAAAATCAATAAATCATAGCTTACTCCATGATTAAAAAGTCTGTTTTTATCGGACTGTTAGCTGCTCTCGCAGTTTTACTTTACAAATACGCTAATTTTAAGACTATAGCGGCTGGTATTGCTATACTATTATTTGGTATGGTGTTACTTGAAGAAGGCTTTAAGGCATTTACAAAAGGACCACTTCAAAATATTTTAAAAAAAGCAACAGATAAATTATATAAAAGTATTACAGCAGGTGCTTTTGTAACGGCAATAATTCAATCGAGTTCTTTAGTTTCTGTGATTGCTATTTCTTTTATAAGTGCAGGACTAATTTCTTTATCTGGAGGTATTGGATTAATTTTTGGAGCCAATATAGGCACTACAGCTACGGCTTGGTTAGTTGCAGGCTTTGGACTTAAAATAAAAATAGCTGCATTAGCCATGCCTATGTTAATTTTTGGAATCATTTTTTCATTTCAAAAAAAACCAATATTAAAAGGTGTCGGAAATGTTTTGGCTGGACTAGGTTTTTTCTTTCTTGGTATCCATTACATGAAAGAGGGCTTTGATGTTTTTAAAGACTATGTAGATTTATCTCAATACGCTGTTTCTGGCTTTTTAGGTGTACTTATTTATGCAGGTTTAGGAATTATAATTACAACGATTTTACAATCTAGTAGTGCAACTCTAGCATTAATATTAACCGCTTTGTCTGCAGGACAAATAGAATATGAGAATGCTTTAGCTTTAGCAATTGGCGCTAATGTTGGTACTACTATTACTGCGGTTTTAGGGTCTTTGGGTTCTAATATTGCTGGCAGACGACTGGCAGGTGCGCATTTTGTTTTCAATGTAGTAACAGGTATTGTTGCTCTAATTTTAATTTATCCATTAGCACATTTGGTTAACAGCATATCTGAAGCCATTAATATTGCTGCCACTGATTATACTTTAAAGTTGGCATTGTTTCATACTATATTTAATACGCTTGGTGTTCTAATAATGATTCCGATAATTAAACCTTTAGAGCAAGCGTTACTAAAATTCTTTAAAGAACAAAAAGATAAAGATATTGATGAACCAAAATACCTTAACACATCCGTTTTAAAATTTCCAGGTTCTATTATTTCAGCATTAATAAATGAATCAAAATACTTATATAAAAATGCTGTTTTTGAGGTTGTTGCTCATGGTTTAAATATTCATAGAAATGATATAGAATCAAATGAAAAAATTAAGCAAATTATTAAAAAATCTGATAAAGACTTAAATATTAATATAGATGATATTTATTATAAAAAAGTAAAAAATATTTATGGTGAAATTATAAAATATGCGACAACAGCACAGAAAGAACTAAAACTTAACGACCAGCAAATTAAAACAATTTTAGACATAAAAATTGCTAATCGTAGAATGATTGAGATTATTAAACACGTTAGAGAATTAAACAAAAATATTAGTTTATCATTAAATCTAGACAATGCATTTGTGCTTAAAGAGTATAATGGTTTTAGAAAAAAAATAACTAAAGTTCTTCGTATTATATACCTATTTAGAAAATCCGAAGAGTCAGAAATGTATGCAATAAAGCTAGCTCATTTAAAAAAAGAGGCTAAAGAAAATATTAGATATAGTAATAAATCTATTGATAAGTTAATTAGGGAAGATTTAATTAACGCAGAATTAGCATCGTCATTATTTAATGATTACACCAACGTAAATGAAATAATCAAAAAATTAATTGAAGTTGCAGAGTTATTGTATGGTAAAACGGATACATTGCTAGACAATGGTGATTAGTATTTTTAATCAGTATTAAGCTTTAAAGTATCTGTCCCTAAATATTTGTTGTCCTTATTGTAATACCACGCTCTTATTTTGGGCATTTTAATCTTATTTACAATTGCTTCTTGAGAAAGCAAAATATACTCACCAGTATCTGATTTTTCTTTGCCATTTTCATCAGTTTTAAAAAACTGATAGATTTCCATAGCATAAGTCTCAGGGTTAAAATAAAAGTACCAAACATCACTTCCTACAGCTTCATCATAAGTAACTTTTAAAACTAAATAGTCTTTTCCTTTAAAGGTTTTCTTTTCTACTTTATCGCTAAGGTTAGTGCCAGCATCTTGCAGTTTCATTGGTAAACCATAAAGATAGGTGTAGTAGTTTTTATATAGTTGCGCTCTGTTGCAAGTCATCTTTTTTTCCTTGGCAGCAATGCTATCTAGAACTTTACCGTTATAAGACATTTTACATTGGTCTTTATCTAAAATATAGGTTGTAGTAATGGTATCTTTAGTTGCTGTTACTCCAAAATACTCTTGCGCTAAATTAATAGAGATGACACTTTTTCGATCAGATGATTTGGGAGTTGTCATTACAACCGTAAACTCATCATTAAAACTCTGCCAATTGCCATTAGGGTCGTGATATTTTATGGTGTTTTGTAATAGTTCTTTAGACGTGATATTCTGTGAGAAAATATTAAGAGAAAAGCAGATTATAGCAAGTGTTATACAAGGTTTCATGACGTGTTATTTTTTACAATTTACAAATTTGGGCATAAAAAAAAGCATCCAATGCCGAATTTTACGGGAGGATGCTTTTGTATTAAATCTATAAAGATTTGTTTCTTATTTTTCTTCCATTAAGGCAAAAAACTTATCGATGTTTGGCATTAAGATAATGCGTGTTCTACGATTTTTAGCTCTATTAGCTCTAGTATCATTTTCAACTAAAGGTTGGTAGCTACTACGACCAGATGCGATTAATTGCTCTGGTGCAACTTTAAACTTATTTTGTAATCTTTTTACAACCGATGTTGCACGTAATACACTTAATTCCCAGTTATCTGATACTTTATCTGTGTTAATAGATCTAGAGTCTGTATGACCTTCTACCATAACATCTAAGCTAGGTTCAGAGTTAATAACGTCGGCTAATCTCTGTAAAATATTATCTGCTTTATTGCTTACTCTATAACTAGCTGTGTTAAATAACATATCGTCATCAATAGATATCATTACTACAGTTTCGTTAATATCTACAACCATATCACCTTCTTCATTAAGGTTGCTAGTGTTTATAGCTTTACTTAAGTTGTACTGAACCGCTAAGTTCATAGAATCCTTTAAAGTTTTAGCGCCTGCTAATTTTTCTGCACTTACGTTTTGCAAGGTAGCACGCATTTTTTCTTTACTAGCAACAGAGGCAACAGTACCATCTTCTGATACTTGAAACTTAGATTTATTTTCTAGTGTTAATCCTTTAACGTCACTATTTAAAGATTGAATTTTAGAGTTGTACTCACTTACACGTGCTTCAATTATAGCAAATTTGTTCTCTAACTCTTCTTTTTCTACTCGTGTTTTAGTCAGTTCACTTACGGTTTCTCCATGTTGCTGTTCTAGTGCCAAGAATTTTTTCTTAGATACACATGAACTTAATAAAAGTGCCGTTACTAATAAGATTGAAATTTTTTTCATTTTATGGTTTTTGGTTATTTTCTATGTTTAAAGTTATATATACGATTAAAGGTCGCTTTTGGATGTTGAATGTTAAAATTTATAGCTAATAATTTCATTTATAATAGTCTTTAGAATGAATTATTTTTAGCCTATGAAATGTAACTTGCTGAATGAACTTTGTTTAACTTGTTTTTTGATGTTCTTTTTTGAATTTTAGAAATAAAAAAAGCTTCAAATCTTATTTTGATTTGAAGCTTTTAAATAAACTTTAGTTAGATTTTTATTTATTCATCATCTGTACTTATAGTTGCAGGTTCTACAGAGCTATCATGAGAGTTATAATACTCCTCTAATAAATTCATAGTTGCTGTTAATAAATCTTTTGTCTCTAATAATAGGCCAAAGTATAAAGTTGTGTTCTTAGGACTAGACTCTTCTGTTCTTGTTCTAGCAACTTGCTTCACAATTTTATCTGTAACTAAATCTAAAACTTCTTTTTTACGACTAATTATAGATCCAATCTGCTCAAAAGAATGAGATTCGAAAGCTACTTTTGTGTCATTAAACAACGTTTCTAATGCCACATCAATTTCCTTTAATTCTTTGATTTGGCTAAATTTAAGTTTTTTGTGATTATTATTAATATGCTTATGACTAACCTTAGAAATATATTCTAATGATTGCGTCATATCTTCTAGGTATCCTAAAATATTAATATAAAAACTACTAGCTCTTAAACTAGTTTCATCTAAGTTTTTAATAAAGTAGAAAATGTTGTCTCTTAAACTATCGACCTCTTTAGATAGTTTATCAACTTGTTTTCTATTCTTTTTTAGTAGAGATAAATCTTGTTTGGCTAAGCCGTTTACTGCGTTGGTGTAAATCTTATTTCCACGTTTTACAACATTAGAGATATTATCTGCACTTTCTAAAATAACACCTTGAACAGAACTACTACCTGTTTCTTTAAGACTATCTTCTTCTGCAGTCTTGTTTGAAGATTTTTTATGAGAAACGTAATTTCTATAAAGAAGAAATGCCGTAAGTAACAATAAGATTGGTATTATAACTGATGGGTTCCAATTTATTAAAAACACAACAATACCAGCAGCAATAAAAGCACCTAAAGCAGTACCAAACCATCCGCCAATAACATTTAATACACCTGCAACTCTATAAACAGCACTTTCTCTTCCCCAAGCTCTATCTGCTAAAGAAGTACCCATTGCTACCATAAATGTTACGTATGTTGTAGATAATGGTAATTTAAATGAAGTTGCAATAGCAATTAGTACACCAGCAACCATTAAGTTAACAGAAGCTCTAATCATATCAAAAGCAGGAGCATCAATACTTTGGTCTTTTGTCATTATTGACTGCGGTTTTTCAAAACTATTGTTAATTTTACCTTGTAGTGATTTAGGCACTAATACACCAAAGTAGCTAGATAATTGCGATGATCCTTTAACAATAGCTCTAGAAAGACGGTTAGGTTCAAACTTATCGTGTGTATCGCTCTGGCGAGATAAACTAAGTTCTGTTTCTGCAACTGATTTTGCTTTTTTAGAAAACCACAACGTTAAAACCATTATTGCTCCAGCAATAAATAGTAAATAAGGCTCTGCTGGAACCTTTTTATCTAAAACAGACATTGACATACTTACATCCATTCCGCCTAAAACCCATGCTTCATATGAGTGATATGCTGCCATTGGTACACCAATAAAGTTTACTAAGTCATTTCCAGAAAAGGCTAATGCTAAACCAAAAGTACCAACTGCTATTACGGCTAGTAAAGATGTTCTTTTTGTTAATTTTTCAAATATGAATGAGAATAAGGTCCAGAATACAAAACTTCCAAGTATAATATAAACTTCATTGCCTTCAACAACACTTTTCATTTCCTTGTAATAAGGTGTTCCTTTTAATCCTTTTAAGAAGATAAAATACGTGATAGCTGTTAATGCAACACCTCCAAAAACAATTCCGAAATTCTTTATTTTTTGCTCGTAGTTAAAAGTGAATATAAGTCTAGAAATCCATTGAACTAATGCACCAACAGTAAATGCAATTATAACAGATAATAAAATACCACTTATAATGGTGAGAGCCGTATCCGTCGCAATATATTTTCCTAAGTCAGCAAGCGATTCAGTTTCTGACTGACTAATCTTTATTAAGGACATTACTACAGCTGCACCTAATAAATTAAATACAATAGAAACGGTTGTTGATGTAGGTAAACCTAAAGTGTTAAAGAAATCTAACAGCAGAATGTCTGTAATCATTACTGCCATAAAAATGAGCATAATTTCACCAAACTCAAACTGAGCTGGTACAAAAATACCTTTCCTGGCTACTTCCATCATTCCGCTAGAAAATACAGCGCCAATGAAAATACCTAAACTCGCTATAATCATTATAGTTCTCATCGACAATGCTTTTGAGCCAATAGCAGAGTTTAAGAAGTTGATAGCATCATTACTAACACCAACTACAATATCAACAATAGCTAATACAGTAATGGCAATTAACATTAATAAATAAATATTATCCATAATTTTTAAATAAAATAAGTTTGCAAATATTGTTATACAATTTGATTGTAAGGTTACGTAATTGTTATTTCTTAAAGTTTAAAAGTGAATGTCAAAACCAAGTCTAAATGTAATATTATCTTCATTCCCATCTTCAGTAGAGTAGCTAATATCAGACTGAACTTTTAATTTATGACCAACAATATATTTTGAAGCTCCTAAAGTATATTGTTCTCTAGGTAATGATCCGGTTATAGTCTCAAAATCTAAAGTTGTAAAACGAGCTGCAATTTCGTAGTTACTTTTAAATAAATAACCTGCTTGTAAGTTTAAAGCATTACCTGTTAAAACAACATCTCCTGTAGGAGTAGTTCCGTCAGCTTCAGTTGCAATTTCGTTACCTGCTGTACGTTTTGCGTATTCTCCCATAAAAGAAAATCCGTTATACTTAAACATAGCATCTGCAAAAATGGTTGTTTGGTCAGTTTCGTAAATAGAACCATCAGTTCTAATCATATAATCACCAGCAAAACCTCTTTCTCTCACAGCATCTTGGTTGTAGTTATATGTGAAACCTACCATTAATTTTGGTTTTACTTCACGTTTCAAATCAGATTGACTATAATCACCTTTAGACTTAAAGGTTCCGAAAGGCAAAAATTCTAAACGCGCAGTATATTGCAAGCCACCTTCGTTACCTTCTGTGACATTACGACCCTCACCTTGAGAAACTGCAAATTTTTCGCGCATTAAAAAGTTACCGCCCAAATTTGTTTTGTGGCGTAATTGAATACCTAGATCACGGTCTATATTAAAACGGCTGTTTAATAATGAGCGATCAATAAATTGAAGATTTGCGGATGACACTACACGTTCTACATTTCCTGGGAGTTTTGTTTGTCCTGCCCAAAGTTCCCAATTGCCCGCGAAATTCCACATAATAACAGCATCTAAAATATAACGTGGTGTATTTCTGTTAAAATCGTTTGCTCCAGAAATATCTCTATTAGATAAACCTAACTCTAGTTTGTATTTTAGTTTAGGACTATATGCGAAACCATCGAATTTTAAACGTGCTCTACGTACTATAAAATTATGTTCTGGACTTCCGTATTGATCACCATCATGATCCCAAGAAGAGATGGAGCGCACCTGAAAACGAGGTGCAAATTTTATGCTAAATGAACTGTCTTTCGCAGTAAAATTAATTAAGCCTTTTCCAAATGAGGTATCGCTAATTTCCTGTGCGCTAAGAGATGTTATTGCTATTAAAAGAATAGCAATTGCAGAGATTTTAAATTTCATTATTAGTAATTAGTTTTTGTCGAGTGCAAAGAACTAACTTTAATGTTAACTGAATGTTTCCTAATTATTATTTTACATGTATAAAAAAAAGCTGCTTTAAGTAAAGCAGCCTTATTAGAATTCATTTTTATTAAGTCGACAAAAACTAATAAAAATTATGAAATACTAAATGTGTTGTTGTAACACTTTACAAATATGGTTAGTAAAAGTTTTTAAATTGTAATGCTAATATTATCTAATTATTAAGTTTAAATCGGCGGTTAATGATGTTTTAATGTTTTTGAAATCAAATTGTTAAGTGTTATATGTTAACTTAATGTTACGTAAATGTTGTTTAAATGTAAAATATAAGTTATCTTTGGGTAGTGAGTTTAAAATAAATCCCAAAAAGAGATGAAAAAAATAGTATTGGTAATAGTAATGCTGTGTGTAGGTTTTACATATGGACAAGATAAGACCCAAACAAAATTAGAAAAGAAAGGTGATTTAACAATCGCAACGTATTACCATGATAATGGAGAAGTACAACAAAAAGGTGCTTTTAATGCAGATGGAAAATTACAAGGCGAATGGATAAGTTTTGATTCAGAAGGAAATAAGGTAGCATTGGGTACTTATGAAGCAGGTAAAAAAGTAGGTAAATGGTTTTTCTGGGAAGGTGATTCTTTACAAGAAGTAGATTACATTGATTCTAGAATTGTAACCGTTAATAAATGGAACAATAAAACGAAAGTTGCCGTTAATAAATAGTTTTATTTTAATATATTAAAAAAGGCTTTCTGAGTAATCAGAAAGCCTTTTTTGGTTTTAGGGATTATGTGTTCTTTTATCCTTAGAATTTAAAAGAATAGCCTAAAGAGATTTCAGTACCAGGATCTCTTAATGAGAATGTTTGGTTAGCTGCTCCATAAATATCGTATTCACTTAGTTTTGTACTACCTAATATATTAGTAACTTTTAAATCAATCGATGAGTTTTTATTTTCTCCGAATGATTTATTTATGGTGAAATTTAAGCTTTCAAAAGGCTGAGTATAGACGTCAGGTACTAACCCTATACCAACAGTTTCTAAAGTTTTTCCTTGAACATTATAGAATAAACCAGATTGAACTCCAATGTCTGAATTATTGTAGTCTAAACCAACATTAATTAAATATGGTGCTTGACCTTGTAAATCTCTTTCACGATCAATAGTTTCGCCATTGAGTGCTGCTAAGTTTCTACTTTCAAATTCATCATCAGACATTGTAACTTCAGATTTCATTAATGAGGCATTGGCTACTATCTTTAAGTTATCTAAACCTTCAGAAATAAAACCTAAACGTTGCCTAAGTTCAAATTCTACACCATAGACTGTTGCATTTCCTAAGTTACCCATGGTTAACTGAGTAGGTGCTTGTAAAAAGAAAGTTTGCTCAATAGGATCGGTGAAATCTTTAAAGAACCCACTGATAGCAAACATTTGACCTCTATTGCCAAAGTACTCGTATCTTAAATCGAAGTTGTTAACGTAAGTTGGCACTAAGTCAATATTACCAATAAATAACCTGTTTGTAATTGGATCAAAAATCTGTGCAACCGAAGCTTCTTTAAAAGATGGTCTAGCTGTTGTACGAGAAAATGAGGTTCTTAAATTAGATTTGTCGTTTACAGAATAAATTAAATTAGCTGATGGGAAAAAGTCAAATTCATCTAAAATATTCTCTCTATTATATACTTCTGAGTTGTTCTGACCAGTATAATATGAGCTAAAATATTCTGTTCTTAAACCTAAAACAGTTTTTAAGTTTTCCGCTAAATTAAACTCTATTGATAAGTATGTGGCTCCAATACCTTGTTCTCCTTCATAGGAATCGTTTGCATTAAATTGATCTCCAAAAACCAAATGTGTACCTGAGTCTGTTGTAGGATTCCATAAATTATCAGAATTTAATAGATTGTTTACATTTCCGTCGGCAATAAATGAATCATCTCCACTAATTGTAAATGTATAATCATCAATACTAAAATCTCTAAATTTATAAGTATATGCGCCACCAAATTTAAGTTTTGCAGGTTTTCCGAATAATTCTATATTCTTATCTAAATCTACTTTTCCAGACCAACTCTCTTCTATTAAATTTCTCCATAATTGTATTGGATATGTCGAGGCAGAAGGGCTAATAAAAGATTCTCCATTATCTGTTTGTTGTAATGGTGTAATTTTGTGATTCTTGTCCATTACTTTAGAGAAAGTAGGTGATAATTTCCATTCTAGATTTAACGGATTGTCATCATCACTTAATCTGTGGTCACCAGAAATAAGTAAGTTTGTAACAGAACGTTCTGTGTAGGTTATAGAGCTTTTAGTAAGATTTTCTAAACCACCACCAAGTCCATCTTGAGAAATAATTTGATCAAAATAACCTGCAGTAGATTCACCATTTTGAATATGCAATAGCTTTACGCCATATTTAGACAAATCAGTTTTGTATGTTAAGCCTAACATACCATTAAGAATAATGTTGTTTATTCCTTCGGTTCCGCTAGAAATTAAAGTCGGTTTAGTGTTATTGTCATCTTCACTATCTTTAATATTTGCTCCATCTATTCTGCTTTTATAAAACTCTGTTTCATTTTTATAAGAGAACGAAGCTAAATAACCTATCTTATTATCTCCTACATCATATTGATTACCAAGAGTAAATCCGAAATCAAAATTCATACCACTAGCTTGCTGTTTTGCACTAAGCTCTTTTGAGAATCTATCGGTTAGTGTTGTAAGTAAAAGCCTGTCATCAAATGTACCTGGTATTTGTTGATACCTGTGTATAGGTAAATCTCTCGTACCATCATCAAAACCAAAGAAATCCGTATCACTTCCTGTTGCTTTTAAGTATTCGTTATTAAAATGCATATCTGGATTATAACCTAAGCCAAGAGATATTGAATATTCAGCTTTTGTTGGGAAATCTTTTGTAACAATATTTACAATACCACCAGTAAAATCGGCAGGATACTCAGCAGAAGCTGATTTTAATACAATTACATTGTCTAAAATATTTGTTGGAAATAAATCCATTTGAATAGTGTTTCTATCTGGATCTAGACCAGGAATATCAACGCCATTTAAAATAGATTTTGTATATCTGTCACCTAATCCACGTACGTAAACATATTTTCCGCCTTGTATAGAAACACCAGGTACACTTTTTACTGCACTAGCGACATTACTGGCTCCTGAATTTTTTATGGCTTGAGCAGAAATCCCATCCATTACTACAACAGATTTTTTCTGTAGGTTTAATACTGAACTTTCCGTATTTCGCTTTGTAGAGGTGGTAATTACAACCGTGTCTAAGGAGTTGGTTTCTAAAAGAATATCTAAAATTACAGTTTCCCCGTTTTTAATAACAACATCAGTAATTTCTTTGGTTTTATACCCAACAAATGAAAAAACTAAAGTATATGTACCTTCCTCTAGTTCTAGTTGGTATTTTCCGTCAAAGTCAGAACTTACACCTATAGTTGTTCCTTTTACCAATACATTAGAAAAAGCCATTGGTTCACTAAATTCATCATCTATAATAGTACCTGTAACAATACCTTGTGCAAATGATAAACTAAAGGTTAGAATGAAAACAAAAGTTAATACGTTTTGTATATTTTTCATATTATAATTTAAATAGCCCATCGCTTATTTTAAACGATGGGCAAGTATATTAAAAGTGTTTTTTAGAAGCCTAATCCGCCAGCTGTATTAGCGTAAGTCCAACTTAAATTAGAAGTAGTTGCTCCAACAGTTTGAGAACCTTGGGTTACAGCAGTTGCAGTAGAGCCTAAACCTGTTACCGTTACATTTTCTGCTTTATTTACAAAGATATCTGCAGCGTTTGCCACACCAGTTGGTAAAACAACCTGCCAAACTCCAAATGTTATTAAACCATTGTTGTAATTAGTAGCAACACCGTCATTATCTAGTTCTACATCAGATGAATCTTTAAATCCGTATGCATAAATGTTACTAGTAGTACCCATTGCATTACTTCTGTAATCAGCATATTCACCGTTATCAGTTACAGTGTTACCAATGATTGTGGCATTTTGTAAAGTAAAAGAACCAGTTGCAGTTCCTTCAGGACCATCAATTTCAAAAGCATGGTCAGAGAAATCTCCTAATACAACAACAGCATTATCAATAGTACCAGCATAGGCTTGGTCAATATCTATAGCATCATCACCTTGAGCCCAAACTAATAAGTTAGTAGCATCTACAGTACCACCAAAGAACTCAATACCATCATCAACATTACCAACAACTTCAATATTATTTATTACTGTACCATTACCAACACCACCGAGTGTTAAACCATTAATTTCGTTACCTTCTCCAATTAATGCACCACCATGGCGAATTGAGATATATTGTAATACACCAGAGCTATCAGTAGCATCAGTACCACCATAAAGTCCAAACGTATCATCAGCAGGAATTCCTTCAATTTGAGCTTCTGTAATATCACCAGAAAAAGAACAAGGTGCATTACCTAAAACAATTAATCCTCCCCAAAGTCCTCTATCATTTTCATCTAAATTAGTACCTGCAGTTTCACCACACGTAATATTATCACTAGTAGATGTAAATATAATTGGTTGGTCAGCGGTACCTTGAGCATTTAAAGTTGCACCTCTTGCAACAATTAAAGCAGAAGCTAGAGAGCCTGTCCCAGCAGAACCCTTAATAATTGTACCAGGATTAATAGTTAAAGTAGTACCTGAGCTCACAACTACTTTTTGGTTTAATTGATAAATGTTATCAGATGTCCAAGTTGTATTTTCTGAAATAGCACCAGTAACAGCTACAATCGGGCAATCAACTGTACCACCTCCATTATCATTAATATAGATTGTAGTTTCCTCTATAATAATAGGCGTATCATCATCTTTAAAACAACTAGTGAATACTAGAGATGAAGCGACTAACGTGATTAAAAGTAATTTTTTCATGAGTTTAGTTTTATTATACAGTGTTTTGTTTGTTTATTATTGTGGTGCAAAGAAACTATGATAAAAGACTAATTAGGTTATATAAAAATTAACGATTCATCACTAAATGGTTAGCGTATCGTTACGTTAATATTATGCGAATTTATATTTAGGAAACATTTACATAACATAAAATGGAATACTGTCTATCCTTCTTTTAGTACTCAATTCTATATCAATTTACTTATCTTGCAGGTTATAATTATGTATTTATGAATTGGGAACAATTACTCTCTTTAAAGCGCTTTGGCGACACAAATAAAAGATTAAGAAAAGAACAAGATGAAACACGTTTAGGTTTTGAAGTTGATTACGACCGTATTATATTTTCATCGGAGTTTAGAGGGCTTCAAGATAAGACTCAAGTTGTTCCTTTATCAAAAACAGATTTTGTACACACACGCTTAACTCATAGTTTAGAAGTAAGCGTAGTTGGTCGTTCTTTAGGAAGAAAAGTAGGGCAGTTGTTGTTAAAAAAACATCCGCATCTAGAAAATGTACATGGTTATAAAATGAATGATTTTGGTGCTATTGTTGCGGCAGCCGCTTTAGCACATGATATAGGGAATCCGCCCTTTGGCCATTCAGGAGAAAAAGCCATAGGTGCTTATTTTAAATCCGGAAATGGATTACAGTTTAAAAATCATTTAACAGATAAAGAATATCAAGATCTATGTGATTTTGAAGGTAATGCGAATGGTTTCAAAATTTTAACGGAAAGTAGAGAAGGTAGAGAAGGAGGTTTAAGATTAAGCTTTGCTACTTTGGGCGCATTTATGAAATACCCAAAAGAATCATTACCAAAAAGACCATCCAATCATGTAGTAGATAAAAAATACGGCTTTTTTCAAAGTGAAAAACAGATGTTTAATGAGGTTGCTTTTGAGTTAGGATTAACAAAACGAAGTAATGAAAACTTAAGTTTTAATAGACATCCTTTGGCTTATTTGGTAGAGGCTGCAGATGATATTTGTTATACTATAATAGATTTTGAAGATGGAATTAATCTTGGGTTAATACAAGAAGAATATGCTTTAGAGTATTTAATAAATTTAGTAAGAGACAGTATTAAAACTGAAAATTACAACGCTTTAAGAACAACAGAGGACAGGATAAGCTATTTAAGAGCCTTGGCCATTGGTAGATTAATCAATGAAGCGGCTTCTTTATTTATGACACATGAAGAAGATATTTTAGCAGGTAAGTTTGAAACAGCATTATTAGATGTTAGCCAGTATAAAGCACAAATCAAAGATATTATTAATATAAGTATTAATAATGTTTACCAATCTAAAGAGGTTATAAATAAAGAAATTGCTGGTTATGAAATTCTAAACCAGCTTCTCAAATCTTTTGGTAAAATGGCCTTTAATTACTTTGAGGGTAATATGACCAATTATGATAAACTCTTAGTAAACATACTACCAGAAACCGTAAAGTTAGGTAACAAATCTCTGTATAATAATTTATTAGCTGTTTGTCTTTATATTTCGAAATTATCAGATACTAACGCAATGTTATTGCATAAAAAATTGAAAGGCCAAATCTAAAATTGTGTATTTTGTCGAATAAATTTGTTTTTTAACGACAAATTATTTAATTTTGATTTGATATTCAAGCTATTAAAACACCTACTTATGAGAAATAATATTCTTGGAGGTTTAGTCATATTTTTTGTTGTTGTGACCTGCCTTTTAATGTTAGACGATATTACTAGTAGAAACGAAGTAAATTTTTCTTACAAAAAGATTGAAGTAGAACAGAAAGTTGAACAACCAAAAGATTTAGCTGTTATTGATAAAGAAGAGTAAATCGTTAATCTCTTTTTTAATTGATAAAACATCTAATTGTTGCAATTGCTGCAATTGGCTAACAGAGCCATGCTCAATAAATTTATCTTCAATACCTAAAGTTAAGATGCGTTGATTATATCCTTTTTGATTTGCAAAAGCTAATATAGAACTTGCAAATCCGCCAACAATAGTACCATCTTCTATTGTAATTATAGCTTTGTATTTAGAAAAAATATTGTGTAACAAAGTTTCATCAAGTGGTTTCACAAACTGCATATCGTAACAGCCAATAGATTCTTTTTGGTCAATTAATTCAATAGCATCTTCAACGTTTTTTAAAACTGTACCTATAGAAAGAACAGCTATATCTTTACCTTCTTTTATGCAAATACCTTTTCCTATTTCTATAATTTTAAAAGGATTTTTCCAATGTAAAAGATGGCCTCGTCCTCTTGGGTAACGAATTGCCAAGGGAAAATTAATTCCTAGCTGAGCCGTATACATCATATTTCTTAACGCAATAGCATTACTTGGAGCAAAAATCACCAAATTAGGTATACAATTTAAGTATGCCAAATCAAATACACCATGATGTGTAGCACCATCTTCGCCTACTAAACCTGCTCGGTCTAAACAAAATATAACTGGTAAGTTTTGTAAAGCTACATCGTGTATAACTTGGTCATAAGCACGTTGTAAAAAGGTAGAATAGATGTTACAAAAAGGTATAAGCCCTTGTGTAGCCATACCAGCAGCTAAAGTAACAGCATGTTGTTCTGCAATACCAACGTCAAAAGCACGATTAGGTATAGTTTCCATCATGTATTTTAAAGAACTTCCAGTTGGCATAGCAGGTGTAATTCCAACAATTTTGTCATTTTTAAGAGCTAATTCTACTATGGTTTCTCCAAAGACATCTTGAAATTTTGGAGGTAGCTTTTCGCTAGTTTTTGTAACTAATTCTCCTGTTTTGGCATCAAATTTCCCAGGAGCATGATATCTTACTTGATTTAATTCGGCTTGTTTTAATCCTTTTCCTTTGGTAGTAATTATGTGTAAAAATTTTGGACCTTTTACCGTTTTTAGTCGGTTTAATTCTGAAAGTAATAATGGTAAATCATGGCCATCAATAGGACCGGAATAATCAAAATTTAGAGCTTCAAAAATATTATCTTGCTTTTCAGTACCTTTTTTAACATTGGTTAAATATTGTTTTAAAGCACCAACACTAGGATCAATGCCAATAGCGTTATCGTTTAGAATCACTAATAGATTTGCATCTGTAACTCCAGCATGGTTTAAGCCTTCAAAAGCCATTCCGCTTGCAATAGAGGCATCACCAATTACAGCAATATGGTGTTTGTTTTCGCCTTTTAATTGTGATGCTATTGCCATACCTAAGGCTGCAGAAATTGATGTAGAAGAGTGCCCAACACCAAAGGCGTCATAAGTGCTTTCGCTACGTTTTGGAAAACCACTAATACCATTTAGTTGTCTGTTAGTATCAAATATGGCTTTACGTCCTGTTAATATTTTGTGCCCATAGGCTTGGTGGCCAACATCCCATATTAATTCGTCTTGTGGTGTGTTAAAAACATAATGTAGAGCAATAGTTAATTCTATAACACCAAGACTAGCGCCTAAATGTCCTTCTTTTGTAGCGACGATATTAATAATAAAATTACGTAATTCTTGAGCAAGTTGAGGTAAATCGTCTTGCTTTAAGAGACGTAAATCTTTTGGAAGATTGATATTTTTAAGAAGCTCATTTTTCACTTTGTAAAAATACAAGATTTAATTAGTCTTCTAGTCTTCAACAAAAAATACAATAGGTAAAGAATATGCAACGCCAATATTTATTCCACGTTGTTGTCCAGGTATAAATTTTGGCAATAAGTTGACAACACGTTTCGCTTCATCTTCTAATTGTATATGGCTTGCTCTAGCTCTAATGTTGGCTACATTTCCATCTTTGTCGATTTTAAAGAGCACAAGGATTCTTTGTTTTCCTTTTAGTTTAAGCTGCTTTCCTAATTTAGTATTAAAATTTGAAGATATAATCTCATTGATTTTTTGAGACATGTATTTTTTCTTTTCTGAATTGGTTAAGTTTTTAGGTGTACCCTTAAATTCAGGAACTTTTTCCACAACAGGAAAACCAATAATAATATCGTCTTCTAATTCATCTAAGTTAGGTTCTACGTCATTTACATTTATATTTTCATTGTGTGTAGATTCGTCAACAATTATAAGTCCTGTTAAAACAGGAGTAGGAGGTTCATTTTTTTTAATTTTAACGGGTTTCCTTTCTTTGATTTTACAAGTAGTAGAATCAGTAGCTACTTCAGTGGTCGCTATTTTTACTGTTTCTATAAATTCAGTTTCTAAAGTATCTACAACTTCTATCATATCTATTTTCTTGGTGGTTCCGTTTTTGTCAGAACAATTAAACAGCGTTGTTCCCATTGCAATCAACAAGGATAGTAGAAAAAGCTTATGAAAACTAGTTTGTTGTTCTAATATTTTACGTGGTATTTTAATTTGAATTTGTTCAAGTTGAGACACCTTAAATCGTCCACACACTTTTTTATTAGAATTAAGAGTAAGGTAATTTTCAATCGCTACTTTTGGCATTGCAGTAAAATCAATAACTGATTTAGAACAAGACTGGCAAAACCGTCCTTTTTCATTCGGTGACATTTTAGACCAATCTTCGTGGCAAGGTTTTGGTATTGAAATAGAGTAGTGGGTTTTCATAATTGATGGCTTTGAATTGTAGCATCAAATTTCTTGCCGTAAACACTAATAGTAAATTTGAAATTGTATTTTTACAACTATGATAAATCCTTTTGATGACACCTATTATATGAAAAAAGCACTTCAGGAAGCTGAAATGGCTTTTGAAAAAGGGGAAATTCCGGTTGGTGCAATAATTGTAGTAGAAGATAGAATTATTGCAAGAACACATAATTTAACGGAATTATTAAATGATGTTACTGCACATGCAGAAATGCAAGCCATAACATCTGCAGCTAATTTTTTAGGTGGAAAATATCTAAATAAATGTACATTGTATGTCACTTTAGAACCTTGTCAAATGTGTGCAGGTGCATTGTTTTGGAGTCAGATTTCTAAGATTGTATATGGTGCTTCAGACTTACAAAGAGGTTTTAAAAATTTGGGAACAACATTGCATCCCAAAACGGAAGTTGTAAGTGGGATTTTAGCTGAGGAAGCATCGGCATTAATGAAACGTTTTTTTATTGAAAAACGTAATTTAAATTAGTTTAAAAGAACCAAATAAAGATAAACTCATGAAAATAAAGACTTTAATTTTACTATCCTTAGTATTTGTTTTGGGTTGTAATTGTAATAAAACAAGTACTGATATGGCTAATAAAAATGTTGAATCTGTTTTAATAGCTAAAGGAAATCTTTACGGTTCTGGTGCTGAAGGTATAGTAAAACAAAACATAGTTATTACAAATAAAAACGATTGGAGCGTACTTTTAAAACAATTGGATTCTGCTAATAAAGTGTCTCAAGGTTTTACAGAAACTGATATCGATTTTACAAAATATAGCATAATTGCTGTTTTTGCAGACGTAAAAGGGAGTGGAGGTCATAAAATTGATGTAGCGATTACTACAACTCCAGAGAAAAAGATAATTAAAGTAAATCATATTGCACCCAAAGGAAATGCAACTAGTGTAATGACGCAACCGTATTATATTGCAAAATTGCCTGTATCAGATTTACCAATAGTTTTTGAATAGGCATAATAAAAGCCTTCTGTATTAAACCTTAAGTAAGATTTTTGTTTTAACATTGAATGGCTTATTTATTTCAGATAAAAGCAAAAAAAAACGCCCAACCAAAGGTTGAGCGTTGAAACTTGTAAGATATATACTTATAGTACCTCTACATTAGCGGCTACCATTCCTTTTCTTCCTTCTTCTTCTGTGTACTCAACTTGATCACCTTCACGTAATTCTACGCCATTAAGGTTTGATACGTGTACAAAGATGTCTTTTCCTGTTTCTTCGTTGGTAATGAATCCAAATCCTTTTGAATCATTAAAAAATTTAACTGTTCCAGTCATTATAAAATTATATAAAAATTAAAACGCAAAGATAATATAAAAACAAACGTAAATGTTAATAAATCGTTTTAATTTGAGTTTTAGCTTTAATATTGAAGATCAGCGAGTTATAATCAAATCAATTATTCCCTTGCTATGTCTAATATGCAACGTTTTTTTAATAAATTTTCTTTGATAAGAATTTTGCTTGTTAATATTTAGATTCTTGCTGATTTTTACGCATTTTATCAAGATTTTCCTTATTAATCATATAATCTTTTAGATCTTTATCTTTCCATCTGTAATAAGAAAACAGTGGAAAAACAATAAAAAATAAGCTAACAACACCAAAACCAATTAGCTTTTCTTTGTAGTTTAAGTCTAAAAGTAGTCCACAAGTTATACTTGCAATGGACGCTAAAAAAGCAATAAATGTGATAGTTTTTGTAAGTTTCATTGAAGTAAAGTTAACAAATTGATATTATACGATGTTATTAGTTAATATGGAATGGTTAAATAAATAAGAATTAAGTAAAATTAATGAGCTGTTGTCTATAAGCTGTTAATAGTTTAGATTTTGAGATGTAACCATAATATTTACCTTCCTTAATTACGGGTAAATTCCATGCTCCACTATTTTTAAATTTTTTCATAATAACACTCATAGAATCCTCTTCATAGTTAATTATTCCTGCGTCTCCGTGCATTAAACTAGCGGCATCTACTTTATCATACAGGTCTTGGTTAAACATCATGTGTCTTATGTCATCTAAACGTATAACTCCTAAAAAACGATACTTATCATCAACGACAGGGAAATGATTGCGAGAAGATTTTGCTACGGCATTATTTAAAATATAGCGTAATGTCATTTCTGGTTTAAGGACAATAAAGTTGGTTTCTATAACTTTATCTATATTTAATACCATGAGTACATTTTTGTCTTTATCGTGTGTGATTAGCTCGCCACGTTCTGCTAATTTTAAAGTATATATAGAGTGAGAAATATAATATTTTGTAATTGAAAATGAAATTGCTGAGACAATCATTAAAGGAACAAAGAGCTCATATCCACCTGTGATTTCGGCAATTAAAAATATGGCTGTTAAAGGTGCATGTAAAACGCCTGCCATTAAACCAGTCATTCCTATTAGTGTAAAATTAGATTCAGATACATGAAAATCTAGTCCAATATTATTTATAATTTTGGCAAATGCATTGCCTAAAGCACTTCCCATAACAAGAGTTGGGATAAAAACACCTCCAACACCTCCTGCACCAAACGTAGTTGTCATGGCCACAGCTTTAAAAATTCCAATACCTAATAGAAGGCCTATTACAACCCAAATATTAGATAAATCAAAGTTGAAAGGAGTTTTACCTATAGCTGCAATATGGTCACCTTTTAGTAAATTGTTCATAATTCCATAACCTTCACCATATAATGCCGGAATAATATATAGGATAGTTCCGATAGCCAATCCTCCTATTAATAATCGTTTTGCACGACTCTCAAATCGTTGAAAAAAGTTGGTTATAGCAAAGTAAACTTTAGAGAAATATACAGAGGCAAGGCCAGTAATTAATGCTAAAATTATATAAAAACCAATATCGTTAATTTGAAATTTGTCTGTTAATTCAAAACGTAAAAGAACGTCTGTACCTAGAAAAAAATATGAAGTTACAACTGCAGAAACGGATGCTAATAACAATGGAATTAGTGAGGTGAAAGCAATATCAAAACTAAATATTTCTACTGCAAAAATAATGGCGGCAATAGGAGCTTTAAACATAGATGCCATTGCGCCAGCAGCTGCACAACCAATTAAAAGCATCCTTGTTTTTTGACTCATATGAAAAAAACGTGCTGCATTAGATCCTAAAGCAGAACCTACACTCACAGCAGGACCTTGCAATCCAACCGAACCACCAAAACCAGCTGTTAAAGGAGCGGTTATTAATGCGGCATAAATATTATATCTAGGAATTATACCGTTTAATTTTGAAATAGCATGTAATGTAGAAGAAATACCATGACCAATATGCTTTTTTAACCATGTCTTTTTAATGATGTAAACCAGTATTAATCCTATAATAGGAAAAATAAAATAGAGTGCATGATGATGATTTCTAAACGATTCTAACTCTAACAGCAGACGGATATAATGTGTTAAATTTTTAAGTACAACCGTTCCTGTTCCTGCTAAAAAACCAACTAAAACACTAAGAATAAATACAAACTGACGCTCAGAAATATGTTTATATTTCCAAATTAAGAATTTCTTTAATAGTTTTTTATAAGTTGAAGGCATGGTTAATAATTACAAAAACTTATATGTAAGTCTTGTGTTATGGTTGATAGTTAAATGTTTATGGCAATAACACACGAATTTCAATAATTTTATTGGTATTAAATAATATAATTGGTAAAATTTTAAATTTTAAAGAGTATTTCAATTTTTTTGTGCTCTTAATTATGTCTATTTGCACAAAGGAAAGACTTTAAATAATTAATACCTTTAAGATTCTGCTTGCAGATTAATTAATTGTCGTCTATAAGAGGTTAGTAGTTTAGATTTTGTAATAAAACCATAATACTTTTTATCTTTTTTAACTGGTAAATTCCAAGCACTACTATCTTGAAATTTTTTCATAATATCAGTCATTTTATCCTTATCTAAATTAATAATACTAGGAGGCTTTTGCATTAAATCGGCAGCTGTTAGTTTTTTATATAAGGATTGATCAAACATAATTGAACGCAAATCATCCAATAAAATAACACCATCTAACTGATGGCTATCCTTATCTATTACAGGATAAATATTCCGATTTGATTTTATCACAGCTTTTTGAATGATTTCTTCCAAAGTCATATCTGGATTTAAGACTGTAAAATCGGTTTCAATAACTCTATCAATATCCATTAAAGTTAAAACAGCGTGATCTTTATCATGGGTTATTAATTCACCTTTTCTTCCTAATTCCATATTATAAACGGAATGAGGTTTAAAGTATTTTGTTATACTAAATGAAATAGCCGAAGTAAGCATGAGTGGAACAAAAAGGTCATATCCACCAGTCAGTTCTGCGATTAAGAAAATAGCTGTGAGTGGTGCATGTAAAACACCAGCTAGAAGACCTGCCATACCAACCAGAGTAAAATTACTTTCAGAAATTGGATTACTAATTAACCCACTATGATTAATAATTTTAGACATACAGAAGCCCATAATACTACCCATAAATAAAGTTGGAGCAAAAATACCACCTACACCACCTGCACCAAAAGTAAGTGAGCTAGCAATAATCTTAAATAGCATAAGTGACAGAAGTAACCAAACTACATTCCAAATATTTGTTAAATCTAGATGGAAGATGTTGTTTTCTAAAGCTTTTTCCGGACTACCAACAATTAAATTATTAATTACAACAAAACCTTCACCATACAATGGTGGAATTAAATAAACTAGTAAACCTATACCAATTCCACCAACTACTAATTTTCTAATGGGAGAATTTAGTTTATCAAATAATTTTTGCATTCGGTCATAAACTTCAGTAAAATATATGGAAACGAAAGCGGCTATAATCCCTAAAAGTATGTAAAATGGAGCATCAGAAAGTGAGAATTTATCTTCTATTCTAAAAGGTAATATTAAATCATCACCAAAGAAAAATTGAGATGTTAATATGGCAGAAAGTGATGCCAGCAATAATGGTAGCATTGAAGCAATTGTTAAATCTAAGCTGAATACTTCGATGGCAAAAATAATTGCTGCAACGGGAGCTTTAAAAATAGAACTCATTGCTCCTGCAGCTGCACAACCAACAAGTAAAGTTCTTGTAGTCTGGTTCATATGAAACATTCTGGCAATGTTTGAACCTAATGCTGCACCAGTAGCAACAGTTGGTCCTTCTAGTCCCACTGAACCACCAAACCCAATGGTTATGGGAGCGGTTAAAATAGAACCAAACATTTGAAAAGGTTTCATTATGCCTTTACGTTTAGAAATAGCATATAGAGTTGAAGGAATACCATGGTTTACCCTATGTCTTATTATATATTTAATAATGAGATAGACAATGGTTAAACCTAAAATAGGAAACAAAAAATAAAATGCATGATGGTAATACTTTACCACTTTAGTTTCTAGTAAAAACTGAATAAAGTGGGTTAAGTTTTTTAATACAACGGCTCCCATGCCTGCAGTAAAACCAATGATGATACTTAGTATCATTACAAATTGTTTTTTGGAAATATTTTTGGCTCTCCAAATAAGTATTTGCTTTAAAAAGGTGTGTTTAGGCATAGCATTAAAGCTAAAAAAATCCTGCATAAAGCAGGATTTTGAATTTTACGATTTTAAATTAAGTTTTAAACTCAATTCTGCGAGTTGTTCATCATCAATTGGTGCAGGTGCATCAATCATAACATCTCTACCCGAATTATTTTTAGGGAACGCAATGTAATCTCGTATGGTTTCTTGGCCACCTAAAATGGCAACCAATCTATCTAGCCCAAAAGCAATTCCACCATGTGGTGGTGCACCATATTCAAAAGCATCCATTAAGAAACCAAATTGTGCTCTAGCTTCTTCTTCAGAAAAACCTAAATGTTTCAACATAATGGCTTGGGTTGCTTTATCGTGAATTCTAATTGAACCACCTCCAATTTCGTTTCCATTTAAAACTAAATCGTATGCATTAGCTTTTACGTCACCAGGATTGGTGTCTAATAATTCTAACTGACCAGGCTTTGGTGATGTAAATGGGTGGTGCATGGCATGGTAACGTTCGGTATCCTCATCCCATTCTAAAAGCGGGAAATCCATTACCCAAAGTGGTGCAAATTCATTAGGTTTTCTTAAACCTAATTGTTCTGCTAATTCCATACGTAATGCACTTAATTGTGCTCTTACTTTGTTTGTTTCTCCAGAAAGTACACAAACTAAATCACCCGCTTTTGCACCTGTAACTTCTGCCCATTTTGCTAAATCCTCTTGATCGTAAAATTTATCTACTGAAGATTTAAATGTTCCATCGTCGTTACAACGAGAATAAATCATACCTAAAGCACCAACTTGAGGGCGTTTTACCCATTTAATTAAGTTGTCTATCTCTTTTCTTGTAAATTTATTTCCACCAGGTACGGCAATACCAATTACTAATTCAGCAGAATTAAAAACGCCAAAATCTTTATGCTGTGTTACTTCGTTTAATTCGCCAAACTCCATCCCAAATCTAATGTCTGGTTTGTCGTTTCCGTACAAACGCATAGCATCATCGTATAAGATTCTTGGGAATTTTTCTACTTCAACACCATTTACTTCTTTTAATAAATGACGTGTTAAACCTTCAAACGTATTTAATATATCTTCTTGCTCTACAAACGCCATTTCACAATCTATTTGTGTAAATTCTGGCTGTCTGTCTGCTCTTAAATCTTCATCTCTAAAACACTTTACAATCTGAAAGTATTTATCCATGCCACCAACCATCAATAACTGTTTGAATGTTTGAGGCGATTGTGGTAAGGCGTAAAATTGCCCTTCGTTCATACGAGAAGGTACCACAAAATCTCTAGCACCTTCTGGTGTAGATTTTATTAAATAAGGTGTTTCAACCTCAATAAAATCCTCGTTAGATAAATAATTTCTAACCGCTTGTGCTACTTTATGTCTAAAAATTAAGCTGTTTTTTACAGGATTACGACGAATATCTAAATAACGATATTTCATACGCAAATCATCGCCTCCATCGGTTTTATCTTCTATAGTAAAAGGTGGAACTAAAGAACTGTTTAAAATGTTAAGTTCAGATACTAAAACTTCTATATCTCCTGTTGGAATATTGGGATTTTTTGAAGCACGTTCTATAACGTTTCCTTTAACTTGTATTACAAATTCGCGTCCCAATTTTGAAGCCTTTTCCATAATGGCTTTTGGTGTGCGTTCTTCGTCAAAATATAATTGTGTTATGCCGTAGCGATCTCTAAGGTCTATATAAATCATAAATCCTTTATCGCGTACACCTTGAACCCATCCGGAAAGTGTAACTTCTGTATTGTTGTGTGATGCTCTTAATTCACCACAATTGTGACTTCTATACATAGATTTTTATTAGAAATGCAAAAGTAAAAAATCCGAAGTAAAGACTTCGGATTTTTCTATTTAAATAACAAATTATAATTAATTGTTTATTGCAATTGTAGAGCTATCTTCAATTTTGGTAATCGTTTCAGCTTCAGAAGCTCTTAAGGGTTGTGATGTAAATTTAATGCGTAACCACATTTTTAGCCTTACACTTAAAAAGAATAAAATTGGTACTACAATTAAAGTTAAGAATGTAGCAACTAATAATCCATAAATAACAGTCCATGCTAATGGTCCCCAAAATACCACGTTATCTCCACCCATATAAATGTTAGGGTTAAAGTCTGCAAATAAGGTAAAGAAGTTAATGTTTAAACCAATTGCCAACGGAATTAATCCTAAAATAGTCGTAATTGCCGTTAATAAAACGGGTCTTAAACGCGCTTTACCTGCTTTTAAGATACTTTCAAATAAATCTTCTATGGTTAAGAAATCACTTTCATCTAGATTTAACTTATTCTTCTTTCTGTCTATTAATAATTGCGCGTAATCTAAAAGCACTACACCATTGTTTACCACAATACCAGCCAGGGAAATAATACCAACCATTGTCATCATTATAACAAAGGCACTACCAGAAAGCACAATCCCTCCAAATACTCCAATAAAACTTAAGAATATAGCAATCATTATAATAGTTGGCTTAGAAATAGAGTTGAATTGAAATATTAATATGAAGAAAATTAAACCTAGACCAGTAAAAAATGCACCCATTAAGAATGCCATTTGTTTGTTCTGTTCTTCAATTTGACCTGTGTAATCGATATGAATATCCTCAGATAAACCTTCAAAACTCTTCATTTCATTTTGAATCTGAGTAACAATGGCTCCTGCATCTGTAAAACCTGGTGCTAAAGCAGAGTACACTGTTACCACTCGCTTAGCATCTTTATGTTTTATGGCATTAAATCCTGAATTGTTTTTCTGTTTTGCAACAGCAGATAATGGTACTTCTTTTAATTGACCAGTATTATCTCTAAAGGTTATATTTTGATTGAATAAGGCACTTGTATTATATCTATTCTCTTCATTAAAACGAACATAAATATCAAAATCGTCACCATCTTCTTTATAAATTCCGGCTTTAGATCCAAAGATAGAGTTTCTTAATTGACTACCAATTTGGTTTGCTGTAACACCTAATTCACCAGCTTTTTGTCTATCTATCTCAACAAGCATGGTTGGCTTATCTTTGTTAACATCAATCTTAAGCTCGTCTATACCAGCTACGTTTTTAGAGTTAATAAACTCTCGCATTCTCTCAGCAGTAGCTATCAATTCTACATAATCATCACCTTCAATTTCAATATTAATTGGTGATCCGGCAGGTGGTCCGTTAACATCCTTTTCAACCGAAATTAAAACGCCTGGATATATACCAACCAAAGCAGCTTGCACTTTTTGACGTAAAATTTCACTGTCTTCACCACGACGATATTTATACTCTCGCATGGATGCTGTGATTTTTGCTTTATGTGGCATTTCTGCTGCAGAACCAGAATCTGTATTTGGGTTTCCGGCACCTTCTCCAACTTGCGAAACAGCACTTTCTACCAAGAAGTTTTTGTCGCCATCCATGTAATAATCATCATTGATTACTTCATAAACGCGATTTTCAATTTGCTTAGTGATTGCATTTGTTTTTTCAATCGCAGTACCTTCAGGATATTCTATATAGACAATAATCTGGTTTGGTTTATTATCTGGAAAAAATTCAATTTTGGTTCGTTGCGTTGATACTGAAATACCAAATGCAATAAAAGATGCAAATAATAAAACAACAGTTAAAGCTGTTAATATCTGAGGTTTCCAACCTATTAGTGCCCAACGTAATTGACTTTCGTACCAATTTTCTAGTTTTACTAAAGATTTATTCTGGAAACTATTAGCCCATTTTCTTATAAAAAAGCGATAAACCCAAAGCATTACTGCAGTAAATATCATTATAGTTCCTAAGCCTCTGTAGGTTTCACCAAACAATAGAATTAATAAGCCAATTACTCCAACTATAGCAGTTGTTTTAATAATTTGATTTATTGGCATATCCTTATCCTCAATGGTCATATATCTAGATACTAAAACAGAGTTGAAAAATATGGCAACAAATAAAGAAGACCCTAAAACAATAGATAATGTTATTGGTAAAATCTTCATGAATTCTCCCATAATTCCTGGCCAAAGACCTAATGGAACAAAGGCAGCAACTGTAGTTGCTGTAGATATTATTATAGGAAAAGCTATTTCGCCAATACCCTTTTTAGCAGCTTCTATTCTGCTCATGCCTTCCTCTTCCATTAATCTGTAGACGTTTTCAACAACCACAATTCCGTTGTCTACTAACATACCAAGTCCCATAATTAAACCAAAAAGCACCATAGTATTTAAACTATAACCAATAAGGTTTAAAATCATTAAGGACATAAACATAGACATTGGTATGGCAAAACCAACAAAAAGGGCGTTTTTAAATCCTAAGAAGAACATTAAAACTGTAACTACTAAAATAACTCCGAAAATGATATTATTAACTAAATCATCTACTTGACCAATTGTTTTCTCAGACTGGTCGTTAGTTATAGAAACAACTAAGTCTTGCGGAAAAACGTTTGTTTTTGCATCTTCTACAATTACTTGTATTTGTTCTGCTGCTGCCACCATGTTTTTTCCTGCTCGTTTTTTAACGTCGAGCATTACTACTGGTTTTCCAGATTTTCTCGCAAATGTGGTTTTGTCTTCTTCTTTAAAAGAAACAGAAGCTACATCTTTAAGGTAAATGGCATTTCCGTTTTCAGATTTTACTACAAAATTTTCTAAATCTGAAGGTTTTTCAATTTCACCAATAATTCTAATAGTACGACGTTGACCACTAGCTTTTAGATTTCCAGCAGACTGTGTAATATTACCATTGCCTATAGCTCCAAGAATATCACTAAAGGTTACTTTTGCAGCCATCATTTTATAAATGTCTACAGCTACTTCAACTTCTTTTTCTTGAGCACCTCTAATATCTGCTTTTTTAATTTCTTGAAGATTTTCTATTTCATCTTGAAGATATTCTGCAAAATCTTTTAATTTTTCAACCGTGTAATCTCCAGAAATATTAATGTTAAGAATTGGCATTTCTTCAGAAAGACTTAATTCAAAAACATCTGGTTCTACTTTTGCTCCATTAAAAGTTGGCCAATCTTCACCTGAGGTTTCTGTGTCAATTTCGTCTTTTACTTTTTGTAAAGCACCTTCTACAGTAATGCCTTCATCAAACTCAACAATTAGCATGCCGTAATCTTCTTGAGAAGTTGATGTGGTTTCTACAACATTACTAACTGTTTTTAATTTGTCTTCTAAAGGATCAATAATTAACTTTTCAATATCCTCTGCAGTATTTCCAGGATAAACAGTACTGACATAGATTTTGGTTTCGTTCACCTCTGGAAAATTTTCTCTAGGCATGCTAAAGAAAGCAGAAACACCTAAATAGAAAAAGACTGCAATAAGAACATACATTGTGGTTTTATTGTTTATTGCCCACGACGACATTCCAAATTCCTTCTCAGTATTTTTTTTCTTTTTGTTACTCATTGCCCATTTCTTTATAGCCGATTACTTCAACTGTTTGACCGTCTTTTACACTACGCGCTCCTTCCTTTACGATTTCGGCACCTTCTTTTAAATTATTTAAAACTTCAATAACATCGCCTTGAGTTTTTCCTGTTTTAATAATAATTCGCTTTGCAGTACCAATACCTTTCTGGTTTTTGTCAGCTACTATATATACATATTGCTCACCTTCTGCATTTTCTGAAATCACGCTTTGAGGAATTAAAATGGCGTTTTCACTTGTGTAATCGTTAATTTTTAAACGAGCTGTAAGGTTTGGCTTTATATCCTTGTCTTTGTTAGCCACCTCAATTTCTGCTTTAAATGTTCTGTTGGCAGGATTAATAAAATCACTTGCTTGGCGAATTTTTGTTTCTATTGTTTTTCCAAGAACAGGAATTTCAACTTCAACCTTTTTACCCTTTACAACATTAGAAATATAGCTTTCTGGTACTTCTACCTCAATATACATATTGTCTAGATTTACAATACGCATTAAAGGTGTTTGGCCTGCAGCTACAACACTTCCTTGTTCTGTAATTACATCGTCAATAGTGCCAGAAAAAGGAGCTTTCACTGTTGTTTTAGCAATTTGTTGTTGTAATTGATTTACGGCTTCTTGTTGAGACTCGTAAGTAGATTTTGCTTGTAAATATTGAATTTCACTGCCAATATTTTGGTCCCAAAGACGCTTTTGGCGCTCGTAAGTAGTTTTAGCTAATTCCGATTGAATTTTTAATTGAGCAACTTGCTGACTTAAACCACCATCGTCAATTTTAGCTAATAACTGACCTTTTCTAACTTTCTGACCTTCTTTTACATAGACGTAAGTTAAAATGCCATTGTACTCTGGCGTTATAGTTAAAAGGTCTTTTGTGGTAACATTACCTTGTAATTCTAGTACGTGTTCAAACTTTTCTGTCTTTGCTGTAAGTGTTGTTATTAAAGGAACATTTTGGGTTGTATCTAAACTTTTTATTTTTTCATCTAATAATTTAATTTGATCGTGAATGGCTTGCTGCTCATTAACTAATTCGCCTCTTTTTTTGCGAATAGATTCTAAGCTATTACTTTCTAAAACGTTCTCTGTAGAGTTTTTTTTGTCGCCTCCACACGAGACTAAAAGTAATGCGATTATTACGATTGAATATATGTTTTTCATGATTGGTTAGTTTAATGTTGTAGTGTTTAATGCAGTTTCTAAAGTTGCTTTTTTGTTGATAACGTCTAGCATAGCTTGAAGCAACTCTTGCTGCGCAGAATATAATTGAGTTTGTGCTTGGCGTAACTCAAAACTAGAGCCTATACCTTCAAAAAATTTGGTTTGATTTTTTGTTTCTATACGTTCTGCTAATGCTAAATTTTCTTTTTTATTTTCATAATCTTCAATTGCGAATTGATAATCGCTTTTTGCGGATGCTATCTGAAGTTTTATGCGTTGCTCAGTATCTGTTAAATCTGTTTTAGCTTTTTCTAGATTGATTTCTGCACGCTGCGTAGAAGCATTTCTCATGCCTGAACTGAAGATTGGGATATCTAAGCTTACACCAAATAATGAGGATCCAAACCAATCTTGACTTTTCTTAGTGAAATTTAACTCGTCACCATAACCAGAATACCCTCCATTAATAAAAGCATTAAACGTTGGTAAAGCTTTACTTTTTTCTAGTTTAACCAATAACTCCTTTGCTTTTGTATCATTTTTGGCAATTAAGTAATCAATGGTGCTTTCTGGGTTGTTTTCTGCTTCAAGAATTGACAATGAGATATTTTGATCAGTCAAGGTTTCTAGATTGTCAGTTAATACTAGGTCGTTGTAAACATCTAAACCTAAGTTGATATTTAGCATTTGGTAAGCTAAAGTCTTTAATCTTTCAACATTATTTAAGTTGCTTTTTACGCCAGATAATGTGATTTGAAGTTGCTCAACGCTTTCTTCTTCTCCCAATCCGTTTTCGTATATTTTTTGGGTTTCGAAGAGATTTTTTTCTAGTACTTCTATATTGCGCTCAAAAATTTGAATGCTTTCTTCTGCTAAAAGCACATTTCCATAAGCTTCAATTACTGCTTTTCTTACTTCAAGATCTGTTTTTACTTTAGCATTTTCTGAAATCTCTAAAAATACTTTCGCAGACTGTAATCCTACAAGGTAAGAACCATCAAATATTTTTTGATTTAAAGTAGCAAAAGCAGTTAAGCTCTGTTTAGTACTAAAAACAACTTCTTCATAGGTTCCTGGAGCACCTCCAAAGAATTCTGCAGGTATTACTGAAACCTGTTGTTTTAAAAAGTTTTGGTAATCTATACTTGCGCTTACTTGTGGTAATCCACTTGCTGTAGTTTCCCATTTCTGTTGTTTAGCAGCTTCGATATCTCGAGCTGCATTAATGGCAGTTCTATTGTTCTCCAGTGCATAGTCAATGGCTTCTTGAAGCGAAAGACTTTTGGGTTGGTCTTGCGAAAATCCCATTTGAAAAAAAATGAAACTTAAGACTATTATTAGTGTTTTTTTCATTGCTTATTTTTGGTTGGTATTTAATTGTGTTAGTTTTTCTAATCCTTTTGTGGAGCAAATGCCTCTTAAGTGGTATTCTAAATAATTATTCATTAACATCACCATCGAGAAATTCTCGCGAGGAAAAATGTTTTGGTCTTTTAAAGACACCATGCCATTAAAATAAAGTCGCGCTACAAAATCTATTTCTATAGAATCTCTATAAAGACCTTGAGTTACACCACGTTCTAAATTTTGTGTTACGCAGCCTAACATTTTTTGAAATTGCTTACCTTTTACAGAGGCATAGATCTTGGGATAATACTTTTGAAGTTGGTATTGTGGAGACGATTTCTCATCCTTAAGATTGTGCATTACAAATCTTTTAATTTCATAAACCTCTTCAATTGGGTTTTTATTTAACGCACAAATATTATCAATACCACAAGAAATATTTTCAAAAACATGCAAAGCTGTGGCTTCAACTAATTTTGTTTTATTCTGAAAATGCTGATATATGGTTTTTTTAGAAATACCCATTTCATTAGCAATATCATCCATGGTAACGCTCTTAAACCCTAAGTTTAAGAACAAGTCCGTAGATTTAAATATTATTTTTTCTTTCATTTTTTAAGTTCCGTTGGTTCGGAATCATTTTAATTATGGCGCAAACTTACAACAGGAAACTTTAAAAACCTAAAAAGTTTCCAAAGTTTTAATGATTTTTTAACATAGCCAACATTAGCTTAAAATATGTTTAAAACATTATTTTTGTCTCATGCAACAAATAGAACACTATCAAGAGTCGTTTCTAAACCATTTAGAAGGATTTACAGTACACAAAGAGCCAAAAAATTTATATAATCCTATTAACTATATATTAGAGTTGGGCGGAAAAAGGTTACGACCAGTTTTAACTTTAATGACGGCTGAGGTTTTTGGAGTAAACCCTCAAACGGCTATGGATGCAGCCTTATCTATTGAGGTGTTTCATAATTTCTCTTTAGTACATGATGATATTATGGACGATGCACCTCTACGTAGAGGCGAAGAAACTGTGCACGAAAAATGGAATCTTAATACAGGAATCCTCTCAGGAGACGCTATGCTTATTATGGCATATCAATTGTTTGAGAATTATGAGGCTGAAACGTTTCAGGCTTTAGCTAAACTTTTTAGTAAAACTGCTTTAGAAGTTTGTGAAGGTCAGCAGTATGATATTGATTTTGAAACTAGAGATGATGTTACCATCAATGAGTATCTAAAAATGATTGAATATAAAACAGCCGTTTTGGTTGGTGCTGCCATGAAAATGGGTGCTATTGTTGCTAAAGCGTCTAAAGAAGACCAAAATTCTATATATGAATTTGGAAGGCTTTTAGGAATTGCTTTTCAGTTACAAGACGATTATTTAGATGCTTTTGGTAATCCTGAAACTTTTGGAAAACAAGTAGGAGGCGATATTATTGAAAACAAAAAGACCTATTTATATCTTAAAACGATGGAATTAGGAACCAATGAAGATGAAAAGGAATTTTTGTTTTTGATGCAGAACAATGTGTTATCTAATGAAGACAAAGTTAAAGCTGCTAAGCAATTTTTTGAGGATACTGGTGCAGCCAAAACAACGCAAGAAGCCGTAAAAGATTACACCAATAAAGCCTTTAAAGTTTTAGAAGGTTTAAATATACCTGAAGACAAAAAACAATTACTTAGAGTATTTGGAGAACAATTAATGACCAGACGTGTTTAATGAGTTTACCATCGAATTTTGAAGATTTAATTTCTGAAGCCGAAGGTTTAAGCTTGTACAAAAAACTTATTATTCAGCTTAATAAAGATTTGTTGTACGCTAATATTGATTTAGAATTTGATGAAGAAACGTTGCCAACAAGTTTAAAGTTTGTGTTGCAAGAAACCGTTTTTAACCTCATAAATTCTAAATTTTCAGACTATCTTAATTTACTTTATATCGTAGATGTTTCCGAAGCTAAAGTTAGAAGTTTAGATGGTGGTGATACATTAAAATTATCCGAAGATGTTACGTTTTTAATTCTTCAACGCGAATGGCAAAAAGTGTGGTTTAAAGCAAAATATTCTTAATAATAAATTATATCGGATAAAATTATCTCATATTAAAATAATTAGTATTTTTGTATTATAATTTAGTCTCAAAAATATGTTTTCTAAAGCTTGTGAATATGGAATTAAAGCCGCAATTTTTATTGCTGTAAACTCGTCTGAAAACAATAGAGTTAGTCCAAAAGAAATCTCGGAAGAGATAGATTCACCACAAGCATTTACAGCCAAAATTTTACAAGCCTTAGTAAAGAATAACGTCATAAAATCAGTAAGAGGTGCTTATGGTGGATTTGAAATAGATAAGGATAAAATAGCAACTATAAAATTAGCTCAAATAGTTTACGCTATTGATGGAGATGGTATTTATAATGGTTGTGGATTAGGACTACATACTTGTAATGAAAATCATCCTTGTCCTGTACACGATAAATTTAAAGTGGTAAGAGAAGAATTAAGAGACATGCTAGAAAATACTACGTTAGATCAATTGGCTTCAGATATTAAATCTGGTGTATCATTTTTAAAAATCTAAAAAAATTTGAATATAAATAGGATAAATTTATCCGAAATAAAATTATAATATGGAAACACTTCAAGAAAAAACAACAAAAGAAATAGGACAGTATGTTGCAGATGATTTTAGAACAGCAGCAATTTTCTCTAAATACAAAATTGATTTTTGTTGCAATGGCAACAGAACAGTAGAAGAAGCTTGCAACAAAAAAGGCATTGATAGCACTATCTTATTAGATGAATTAAACCAAGTTTTAGATTCTAAAAGTGGTGAAAGTATAGATTATAAATCTTGGCCATTAGATTTGTTGACTGAGTATATAGAAAAGAAGCACCATAGATATGTAGAAGAGAAGATTCCTGTATTGCTTCAATTTTTAAATAAATTATGTCTTGTGCATGGCGAACGTCATCCAGAATTATTTAAAATCAATGAATTGTTTACAGCTTCTGCAGGCGAATTAGCATCACATATGAAGAAGGAAGAATTGATTCTTTTTCCTTTTGTAAAAAGAATGGTAAACGCTACTCTAAAAAATGAAGCGATTCAATCTCCACAATTTGGAACTGTTGAAAATCCGATTGAAATGATGATGGAAGAACACGATACAGAAGGACAACGTTTTAGAGAAATAGCAGAATTAACGGATAATTACAATCCACCAGCAGATGCTTGTAATACTTACAAAGTAACGTATGCGATGTTAGAAGAATTTGAAAAAGATTTGCATTTACATATTCATTTAGAAAACAACATATTGTTTCCGAAAGCTATAAAATTAGAACAACAATTTGGTTAATAGCAATCCCTAATTAATTTCTACTTTTGAAAAAAATCCTGAGATGTTTTCCCTAAACATTTTGGGGTTTTTCTTTTTATAATCCTTAAATTTCTAATTCGTAAATTCAACCGATGCCAAAAAAGTTAGTAGTCATATGTTTAATTAATTTTCTCATTGCTGCGCTAATGGGTTTGGCATTACGCTTTTCATCTCTTGAAGCCATTGGTTTAAATTTTAGATTTCTAACACACGCACATTCTCATGTTGCTATGTTGGGTTGGGTGTATTTAATGTTATATACGCTATTTGTACATTACTTTATTCCAAAGCAACCTAAAGTTTTCAATCGATTATTTTGGTTAACGGAATTGGCTGTGGTTGGTATGATGCTAAGTTTTCCGTTTCAAGGTTATGCTGCCATTTCCATTTTCTTTTCAACGCTGCATATTTTTTGTAGCTACTACTTTGCATATCTCATTTTTAAACATCATAAAACCAATGCTGTAGTAAGTGAAAAACTATTAAAAACGTCACTCATTTTTATGGTGGTTTCTACTATAGGTGTTTGGTGTTTAGGTCCTGCAGTTGCAAGGCTTGGACAAGCTTCTGCGTTTTATCAAATTGCGATTCAGTTTTTTTTACATTTTCAGTTTAATGGTTGGTTTTTAATAGCTGTGGTTGCTGTCTTTTTTCATCTTTTAAAGGTTGAAGATTCTAAACAATTCAGACATTTTTTTACATTATTAATAATCTCGACGGTATTAACATTTGCATTACCCATACAATGGTTTTTGCCACATCAATCGTTGCTGTTTATTAATGGATTAGGTGTGGTGCTTCAAGTTGTAATGCTATATAAATTCATTCAACTTATAAAACCTAAATTAGAGGTTTTGATGACTAATGCGCATAAGCTTATGAAGTATATGTTCATGTTTGCGCTAATTTGTTTTGTCTTAAAAGTAGTGTTTCAATCCCTTTCTATTTTACCTGAGTTTTCGGCAGTTGTATATGAGCATCGCAATTTTGTAATTGGATTTATTCATTTACTAATGCTTGGCGTGATTTCAGGATTTCTATTTGCGTTTATTTTAAAGAGTGGCTTGGTAACCAACTCTAAAAGCCTAACTGTTGGCATATATAGCTTTGTTTTAGGATTTCTTTTAACCGAAATATTATTATTAATTCAAGGAATAATGTTCTTTTATGGTATAGGCATACTTCCTAATTATTATCTGCTACTATTTCTGTTTAGTGTCTTTTTGCCTTTAGGAATTGGTTTTATTTTATTCAATATTTACGGAAACACAAAAGACAAATTCACATAAAAATTACGTCCTTGTCTAGGGAAGTTATTCCAATCTGCATAGGTAGAATATTTAGTGTCTAATATGTTTTCAATACCATATTTTAATACAGTTTTTCCGAATTTATTATGGAAAACGTTTCCTAAATTAAGATTTAGAATCGCATAATCAGCAGTTTCATTTTCACCATACTTGCTACTATAATTACTTTGGTTTCCGTTACCATCTAATTGCAATGCAGCATTAAATTTAGGTGTATTGTAGTTGAATTCAGCAAAGTAAGAAAACGGTTTTATGAGTGGTAAATTTTCACCATCATTCCCTTTTCCGTAATTGTAGCCAACCGTTCCGTTGATTGCAAAACGTTCCGATAGTTTATAACTACTATTTACATACGTATTAAAAATAGAGGCATGGTCTAAAGCGGTATAAACTCGCACACCATTTGCACCAATAGTCATTGAGCTTACGTCTGGCGCAATCTCACCAATAATATAATCCATAATATGGAAGTAGGATGATTCTATACCAATTTCAAAATCGTTGAAATTCTGTTTAAAGCTAAAGTTCGCTTCTACGGCTTTTTCGTTCTTTAAATTTGGATTGCCTATGTAATCGTAATTATCAAAACTGTTGAATAAGAAAAAGCCATAACCTTCACTAACGGAAGGTGCGCGTTCGCCATAACCTAAACCAACAGATAGATTGTAATTCTCTTTTTTAAGTTGATATGCAGACGCCAAACTCACCAAAAATCTATTTTTTTGGTCATCTACAGTATCATGAAAAATTTGAAGACTTTGTACACCAACTTCTTCTGCTATTTTGTTATTGTGATAGCCTAAGCGTATAGAAGATGCGAGTGTTTCATGGGCACTAAAATGAAAATCATCTTTAATAAAAATACCAGAATATAGTGTTCTAATATCTGGCCAAGTGTACATAAACATGTCCGGTTCGCTTGGGTTATTAGAAAACATGGTCATTTCCGCAAGAGATTTATTATAGAATCCATTAAGGTTAAGTGTGAAGTGATGTTTGTTTTTCATCAGTTCGGCTTTACTATAAAATCCATACGTATCGCTCCAACCTGGCATGTCCATTCTTATAGCAACAACAGGTCGCTTGGTATCATCCATAATATGCGTTATGGTATTAAAATACAATTTGGTTTCTAAAGATTTTAAGGCTTTATCTTCTGGTTTGTAGTAATGCGTTAGTGATGCAATTAAAGCTTCAGCTAAAGACACATCCATTGGCAAAGCAGGATAACCTACATCTGTAGCTTTATCATAAATAAGGTTAGCATCTATGCTTTGAGTTTCCGAAAATTTGTAGCCCGTTTTTAATGAGATATTATACTTTTCGAATTGAGAATATAAGATTTCTTCATTGCCACCTGCATCATAATTATCAGATTTTCTATAAATACCATCTGCGCTAATAAAGAATTTATTGCCTGTGTATTCTAAATCTAGTCCTGTTGCTTTATAGTTGCCATTGGTTTCATAACCTAAGTCTAATCCAGATTTAAAGCCAGAACCATTAAATTTAGAGGATGGTAATTTTAAATCAATGCCACCACCAATTGAATGTCCGTTTTCTGTGCCTTCTTGACCAGAACCAATAGATACTTTTTCGAGATTAGAAACATCGACGTAAGACGTTATTGGGTCCATTTTATCTGTACAGGCACCAAAAATTTGCATACCATCGATAGTCACTACCAAACGCTCGCTTGCCATGTTGTTAATGGTTGGTTCCCAAGCGTAGTTACCACGTTTTATCATGGTTACTTTATTAGATTTTTCAAGATAGTCATCTATGCTAGACAGTGTTTTTTCTTGTCTGTGATTGCTTAATTTACGTCGAGAGATTACAAGGACTTCTTCTAATTTTGTGGTGTCTTTTTTTGCCTCGTTATTGTTATCTTGGGCAAATCCCAAAGAAGACAATAGCAGACATAGAATGACTGTTATTAGCGTTTTCATAGCTAAAAATTTTAGTGTTTACAATGTTTTTGAAAACCTATTTGTCATATTGAGCGTAACAAAAATGTATTTTAATTACGCTCAATAGACAGTAGGAATAATTTAGAATTCTAATTCTAAATACAAGCTACTCGCTTCGTTTTCATCGGTAACGTCTTCGCCTTTTAAAACATCATCATCAGTGTTCATTAACTTTAGGTTTAGTTTCCAGTAACCAGTCATTGTTAATGATAAATCGCCATAATAGAAATTATCGGCATTATTGTAAGTTAAATCTGTATTGTTAGGTGAGGTGTGATTTCCCATACCTGGCATACGTGGGTCTAAAGCGATAGTATAATCTTCAACAACAGGAAAAGTCATCATGTTTTCCATTTTAAACAAACCAACTTTCATTTCGTTTACAGCAATACTTGGGTCTTTTGGTTCAATTAACGCTAAGATATATTTTGTGCCATCGCTACCCATAAAACTCGCTGTATTTTGGTTCTCATATTGCATTACAGAGATAGTTTCAGTAACAGAATAATCTGTACCATCTATATTATAGTTTAAAGTTAATGACCAACCAGAACCATCTGTATTTGTCATTTGGTAGATGATAAAACCTTCATAAACGGTATCTTTTCCTAAAGCTTTTGAAATTGTTGATTTGGGCGAAGAATGTTCCATAGTTGGCATTTGCATCATTGGCATCCAAGAAAGGGTAGCGTCTTCAATATAGCTATCTGTTGTGTTGTCTTTAATTCTAAGGCTAATCATATTGTAGCCAGTTTCAAACATGCCTTTTTCGTTGTAAAGCTCTATAGTTTCATTGCCATTTACAATGGTTTGAATAAGTTCTAAGCCTTCAACTTCATTAACTATTGTTGTGTTATCGTCGTTGTCTGTTGAACATGAAAAGAATAATGCAATAAATGCGATTGGTAATAAATATTTAAGTTTCATTTTAAAGTGTTTAAGTTATTTTTAAATGTAAGTATCCTGTTTGAAGCCGATTTGGTTTCAAAAAATAGAAGTTTGCTCTAAGTAGAGCTTCAAAAAAAATTAACTTAAATCTGGTGGAGGCGTATGGATAGAATAAAAGCCAGAAATAGGTTGTTTTATTCTGTAATGTGCGTTGTTTTGGAATCTTGATAATTGATTGAAATTATCAATGGTGTGGTTTGCAGTTTCATAAATAACAAAAACGTCTAAGCGCGTTCTGTCAGTGGATGGTAATGGTGCGTCTGAGCCAGAATCTGTGTTACTCTGTGCGAGTTGCTTTGCTAAATGACATTTACCATTACAACCTTTTTGGTCGTCTTTTTGAATACAAAGCGTTTTAGCAATAAAATCTTGGTTCACCACAAAATCGGTTACAATAACCACATTGTTAATATTGTTCGCTAATAAAACGAACGTTAAAAACAAGGCAATGGCTTTATATATAACCTTTAATATCATAGTGCTAAATTCGGACTATTTTGTCCTTAATTAAATGATTTTTATCAGTTAATCTTAAAATATTCAAAATAAGTGGCTGTTAAGCGTTGCAAATTTGTCACTTTTTTCTCTAATTCTGAAGTGTTTTCTACATCTTTTATATCTGTAATTTCTTCTAAAATAGGAACGAGTACCACATGAAGCTGGTCGTGTGCTTCACCTTCCATATCGCAGCTTTTTATAATATAGCTTGTTTGTTTTGAAAGTACGTCGCCTAATACTTTTCCACTTGTTGAAGTATTATTCTTTAAAATAGAATCAATACGCTTCATGCCAATATGAGTTTCTTCATTAGCAATCCACTTTTCGTTATTGTTGAGTGCTAAACCTTCTAGTTGAATTGCTGAATGTATTTCAGGCTTAACAGTTTCGTTTTTACAACCAAAAGTTAATGCTAATAGCAACGTGATTATTACATATTTTATTGTCATGATTCTAAATATTGAGATACTAATTATTGACTAAAAATCTTTTTTCTTTGATTTGAATACGATGCGTAAAACAGGCATCACAACCCAAATGGTAAGCATTACAAACGATACAATTAACCCAAAACTTGTTCCGAAAAATTGTTTGAAAACAGCTCCAGTATAACCTAATAAGGCTGAAATGTCTAATTTTAAAAGGATAAGCGTTCTCGATAAATCTATGGGATTTAACATTGTACCAATAAGCGATACTTTATCTAGTGGGTAATCTTCAAATAAAATTAGTGTCATTAAAAAGAGTCCATCATAAATAACGGCCAAGAACAACCAAAGTAAGATGGCATAACCAAAGCCTTTAATTTTATTCTCATTAGATAACGCAATGTTGAACGCTAGAGCGGTAAAAATTAAGGTCAAAAATGTACCAGTTATTAGTAAAAGGGAAAAGTCCCAAATTGCGCTGCTTTCAAACAAACCGTAGAACACAAAAGGAATACCTAATCCTAAAATTAAACTCATAGATAATGATAAAGCAACACCTAAATATTGTCCTAAGAATATGGACGAACGTTTAATAGGTTGTGCTAAAAGTAGCTCGGTAAATTCTTGTGAATTATAATAATACATCACACCAAAAATGGTGCCTATTAATGGTACTAAAACGATGATGACATTCATTAAAGTAATAACTGCTTTTGATAAATCGTTATTCAAAAACAACAAGACAACACCTAATAGTAAATAAAAGGCGAAATACACGTAACTCCAGCGACTACGCATAAGGTCGTAAAAACTATATTTTAATATCTTAAGCATGGTTATCGGTTAATATAGACGCAATCGCATGTTCAAAATCGGGTTGATTGGTCTTGGTTTTTAATTTTTGAATAGAGCCTTTAAAGTAAATTTTACCTTCTAGGATAAATACAATTTCATCTGAAATTTCTTCAACAAAACTCATGATGTGTGAGGTAATAATAACTGTTTTTCCTTTGGCTTTTTCTGCTTTAATTAAATCTTTTAATCTAATGAGTGAAATTGGGTCTAAACCTGTGGTTGGTTCGTCTAAAATAATTAACGGACTATCAAACATAAAAGTTAAAACGAGATTCACTTTTTGCTTAGTTCCACCGGAAAGATTACCTAATTTTTTGTCTAAAAAAGGCTCTAATCTAAAAAGCTCAATTAAGCGTTCATCTTCATTGGTTGGTTTACGTAAATCCTTAATCATTTTGATTAATTCTTTAACACGTAGGTTACTCGGAAAGTTGGCTATTTGCGGTAAATAATCAATTTTATGTCTGTATTCAGAATTCTTTTTAATGTTTTTGCCAAGTACAGTGATGTTTCCTTTATCTGGAATTACCATACCCAAAACCGATTTTATCAAAGTGGTTTTACCTGAACCATTAGGTCCAAGTACAGCGAAAATTCCCCCTTCGTTAATGTTGAGGTCAACACCACTTAGCACTTGGTTTTTACCGAATTTTTTATGTAGATTTTCTATGGTTACCATGTTAGTTTTTTTATTTGTGGGTTGTTGTCCAATAAATCATCTGGTGTAAAAACAGGTGATACCTTTTCAGAAAAGTCAATGATATCTATAAACATACTTCGCAGTAAAATGATGGTTTCTGGCGTACGATTTACGATATAAGAAAAGAGTTTTACTGGTCGGTAAGGGATATCTCCAATACCATTTTTATCTAAGTCGTAGCCTGTGTAACTGCTCCAGTAATTTTTATCGAAAACATTGTCATTAACATTACTGTTGTAGGCGATATCAAAAGAGTTGTATAGAAAATTATTTTCCGTAAACGTATTGGCATAGCAAGCACCTTTTACTTTAATAGCCCAACCGTTATTTGAGAAACTATTGTGTTTGTATGTAATACGGTTAGAGCCTTCTATGTTGATACCAATAGTATTGTTTTCAAAAGTGTTTCCAATAATTTCGGCATCATTTATTTCTTTTAATAGCATGCCATAAGAAGCGGTTCCCCAATTTTCTTTAAAAAGATTGTTATACATTTTTATACGTTTAGAAAACATCACAGCGACGCCTGCACCATTGTTTTCGAAAGTATTATCTTGATAAATGTCATCATTAGAAAACATAAAATGTAATCCGTAACGCACATTTAGGGTGCTAATATTGTTTTTAATTAAGCAGTCGTCTGAGAATTCTAAGTAAATTCCATCTCTTACATGTTCAACATAATTGAGTTCAATTTCTACATTTTTACTATACCATAACTGTATACCATTTCCAGAATTATATTCTTCTACAGCATCTCCAATTATTTTGTTATGATATACTTTTCCATCAGTTGATTTTTCGATGTAAATACCGAAGAATAATTTTTCTAAGACTAAATTCTGAATAACAAAGTTTTTGCTATTTTTAACCCTAATAGCAGCATAATCTTCAGTGTAGCTATTGCCAACGTTTATGATAAATAAACCATCCACTGTTACGTTGTCTGCTTTTATAGTAATGATTTCCCCTTTTTTTTCACCATCAATTACTGGGTAATTTTCGCCAATAATGGTTAATGATTTATCTATAAAGATTGAGTGTTCTTTGTAAGTACCTTTTTTAATGATTATAGTATCTAATTCTTTAGCCTGAGTAATGGCATCTTTTAAAGTTGAAACAGGACATGTTTTACAAACCTCAATGGTTTGGGCAATACTAGTGTTAGCTATAAAAATAGCTATAATAAAAACAATTAAATTTTTCATGTTACTAGTCTTTAAAATGTGCTAGTAATTCTGTCCATGAATAGAGTTTTCCGCCTTTTTCTGCTTGTATTTTTTCTGCTTCAGATTTATTCTCGAAAGCTGTTAAAAAAGCTCCCATTGGACTTGGGATGTTTTTACTTATTATATATGTTGCTTTAGTAGCGTCAGTTAATGCTTCTGGTTTTGAAAAATAATTTGTGAGGTATAATTCTATTTCCGACGTATCAAATTCATCGAAATAATTAATCATACATTCTGTTGCATCAAATTTATAAACTTTACCTTTTTTGGTAATAAACTCTGTGGCATGTACTTTATCTACAATGGTCATTTTACAAAAGTGACAACCATCGCTTCCATATTCTATGGGTTTTGGTGATACATTACAACTTGAAAAAATTAGCAGTAATGTAAGTATTGAATAGTGTTTTAGTGTTTTCATTTTTTTAGTGTTTTATAATGTAAAACTAGGATGTTGTTTTCTTTAAACTCGTTTTTCGGCCTAGCCAAAAAGCAAAAAGTGTTAAAGACATACCAATAAACATTAAATATCCTCCTGTATGTGGTAATGAAGTAACATCAAAATTTAAAAGTTTTTTAAAACCAATTAATGGTGGTTTGTAAGACATTGGTGTGCCATCAGGATTTGTAACTTTTATAATTGCGTGTGAATCTAAATTGCCACCATAATCTGCTAACCAATTATTAAAATCATACATGCCTAATACTCCTAAAATAGACATTAGAATAAACCAACCGAGAAAAAACTTATAACTTACTTTATCAAAGAAGCTCATTAAGCCAATAATAATACCTAAAAAAGCCATACCTAATATTACTTTAGGAAAAACTGCGAATTCCCACATTTCTTCGGCTTTTGGAATGGTTTTCATCCCAATATAATGATTTAATCCGTCAATATTTTGTAAATCGAATTCGGATACACCTTTTATACCATCAATATGTATATTCATTCCTAAAGGTTCTGGATATTGAGGTGCTCCAAGCATAATATTCCATAAAGGAAATTTAAAAAGTCCTAATAACAGTAATGAACCAATTATCATTATAATGCTAGCCTTTTTCATGATGTGTAATATTTAATATTCTTTTCAGTGAGGTTTCTGCGTAAACAGAATAAAGTGTTTTAAAAAAGAAAGGCGAGAGCGAAAACTCAACTCTCGCCTTAATTAGAGAAATAAACACTAAAACAAAATTTCTCTAATTCTTCAAATTAATTTACTCAATATCTTCTCCTAGAGACCACTTAATTGGCACATCTGAATCTGCAGCAGAAACTCTTATGTAACCTTGCATCTCTTGGTGTAATGCAGAACAGAAATCTGTACAATAGAATGGCCAAACACCAACTTGTTTAGGTTCCCAAACAGATGACTTTGTTTGTCCTGGCATTATAAGTAATTCTGAATTGTTTTGACCAAGTACCGCAAATCCATGTGGTACATCAAAATCTTGCTCTAAATTAGTAACGTGGAAATATACTTTGTCTCCTACTTTTACACCTTCAATGTTATCTGGTGAGAAGTGACTTCTAATGGTCGTCATATAGATATGTACTTCGTTTCCGTTTCTTACTACTTTAGTATCAGCATCAGATTTAGCAGCATATGGATGCTTGTTATCTGCTAACTTATAGATTTTTTGAGATTGTTCTTTAATGATACTTGCTTCCATTGCAGCAGCATAATGTGGTTCTCCATGTGTAGGGAAATCTAATAGTAATTCCATTTTATCTCCAGAGATATCATACAATTGTGCAGAATGTTCCATTTCTGGACCTGTTGGTAAATAACGGTCTTTTGTTATTTTATTCATTGCAAACATGTATTTACCTTGTGGTTTTCCAGAATTTCCTCCAGGAATTGTTAAGTGACCAACAGAGTAATATGTAGGTTTTCTATCTATAACTTCCCATGTTCCTATTTTCCATTTTACAACTTCAGAAGAAATAAAGAATGTAGTATATGCGTTTCCTTTTCCATCAAACTCTGTGTGTAATGGTCCTAATCCTGGTTGCTCTACAACGCCAGCTAAGACATCTTCAAAGTTTAAAATTGGAATGCCGTAAGCTTCACCTGCAAATTTCTCTTTTTCAATAGCATCTAACATTTTTGTAAATGAATGCACTGTTAAGTTTGCAGATAATTTTCCGTTACCTACAATGTATTCTCCAGAAGGATCTACATCACAACCATGTGGTGATTTTGGTGTTGGAATAAAATAAACAGCTCCAGGAACATCAATTGGGTTAACAACACGCACTTCTTTTTTCATAGTAGAAGTTGCTGTATGTGTATGCTCATCATAAAGATTATGAGCATAATTAGCTGGCATCATTTTTCCACCACCATTATTAACGTACTCTTCAATTTTTTTCCAGTTTACAGCTGCGATAAAATCTTTATCATTTTGTGAAGCGTTAACTTCTAATAATGTGCTAGCTTCTTCAGTATTATATGTTGTAAAGAAGAACCAACCGTGAGATTTTCCACGTCCAGGATGTGATAAATCGTAGTTAAAACCTGGCATTAATACCTGGAATTTAATATCCATGTTACCAGTTTCTGGTGCTACACTAATAAAAGATAAGGCACCTTGAAAGTTTCCTTTGTAATCTTTAATTGGCATATCGCGTTGTGGAATTGGAACAGAAAAACGTGTTCCTGCAACTACATATTCTGTGTTTTCTGTTACAAATGAAGAACTGTGGTTACCAGCACTATTTGGAACCTCAATGATTTCTTCGGTTTCAAATGTGGTAAGACTAATTCTTGCAATACGAGGTGTGTTGTTTTCATTTATAAAAACCCAACGTCCATCTAACTCTCCTTTTGATTGAGAAATATCTGGATGGTGAGAATCTCCCCAAGGTACAAATCCGTGAGATGTGTTTAACATTGGTTTTGTTTCTTCAGAATAACCATAGCCAGAGGTTGCAAATTGAGAGAAAACAGGGATTTCTTTAAACATTCTACCAGATGGCAATCCGTAAACAGTAACGTTACCACTATATCCACCAGAAATGAATGCGTAATGTGAATCGTATTCTCCTGGTGCTACGTATACTTTTTCTGCAATATTGTTAGACAACGCTCCAGACTTACCTCCAGATTGGTTGCCATTATTACAACTGGTAAATCCTAAAAGGATAACGAGCATTGCAATACTTGATGTTATTATATTTTTCATTTTGTTTAAATATTAAGTTAGTTATTAATTATTCTGTTGGAGGTAATAAAACTTTGTCTATAACATGGACAATTCCGTTACCAGCTTTTATACTAGCCAATATTTTAGCTCCTCCAATCATTGGTTCTCCATCTACTACTTCTACTTTTACATAGCCATTATTAGCTTGACCTAGTTTTTTAAATTTCTTTAAAAAGTCTTTAGAATAGTTACCAGGTGTCACATGATACTTTAAGATATTAGCTAAAGCATCTTTGTTTTCTGGTTTCAGCAAATTTTCTACTGTTCCTTCAGGTAAGGCTGCAAATGCTTCATTTGTAGGAGCAAATACCATTAATGGTCCTGCGTTTACTAATGCATTTTCTAATTGAGCAGCTTGCACTGCAGCAACTAAAGTAGTGTGGTCTTTAGACCCAATAGCAATACTTAAAACAGTAGTACTGCCATCATCTTCAATAAAGGCTTGGCCAGTTCGTTTTGTAGTTTCTGTTTTTGCTTCTGATGACGTGGTTGAAGCGTCTTTGTTCGCATCCTTGCATGAGCTAAAAAGAGCCACAATTGCAAAGGCTACAAACAGGTTTTTGGTTAGTTTCATAAATTATTATTTTAAAGTTCTAAAGTATTCTAATATTGCTCTGGCATCTTCTTCAGAAAGACCTTGGTTTGCCATTGGTGCTCCATTAAATTCTAATAACAAATCTTTGGCTAAAGGATCTTGTTTTATCATTTCTTCAGGATTCAAAATCATATTCATTACCCATTCTGGACTTCTTCTAGATAAAATGCCAGTGGGTGCAGGTCCAATGAATTTTTTGTCTGCTTTGTGGCATGCTGTACACATTTTTGTGTAAACATCCATTCCGTGTTTAGCCATCTCTTGATCAACTTCTGCTGCTAAGGTTACAGATGTTATTGGTCCGACTCCTTTATTAGAAAGTTCAACTCGTTTAGAAGCAGGTTCTTTCTTTTCAGTTTTTACAGGCGCTTTTTTACCGTAGCCTGGTTCTTCTTTCTTTTTGTCATCACCTCCACAACTAACTAAAGTTGCTATAGCGATCATTGTTAAGAATTTTAGTGATTTTTTCATTGTTTAATGATTTAAGTTTTGGCAAATGTAGATTTCTAATAATGTAAAAAACATGATAATTATCATAAATGGGATAAATTTGTCTTATTTAAAAATTAGGCACAAAAAAATAGCTATAAAGTTCAGACTAAAAGAATATTAAGCTATTTAATAATTTTAAAAAAAATAAAAACAGGTGTGTATTTATTAAATTTATAGAGATGAAGTATTCGCTTAATTAAAAATAAAACCGTACAAATGGCATCCAAGCCTCAGAGTAGATGCTTTTATCTTTATCATAGAGCACATCGTATCTAATGCCAAAGGTCACATTATTACTAGAGTATCCAACACCTAAAAATAACGCAGGATACCAATAATCATCATCAGAATTTGAAACGTATCTTTCGTCAAAATTTCGGCTTACATGTAATTGTTCAAATTCTGTAGAAAGTTGAACTTGTTCGTAAGGATTAAATAAGCCAATAACACTGCCTCCTAAAACCGTGGATTTAAAAAAGTCTTTTTGAGAACTATACGAGAAATTGAGACCAACACCTGTAGCAATATAAGGACTAAACCTATATAATGCGTTTGGTGAAACAGCAGTACTAAAAAAACCATTACCAAAATTTAAACCTAAACCGCCTCCAAACTCAACATTATTCCAAAATGTGCTTTTTGTTTTTGCATCTTGTGCAAATGAAAATAAAGTAAAAAAACATAGTATAAGGATACTTAATTTGGTTTTATTATTGTTGAAATGCTTAGAATATGAGATAGTCATAATAGTTTTTTGATTTTGTTATAAATATAATAAAACCTTATCTATTTTTTCTAAAAGTTGTATTTTTGGCTAAATTATGTTGAAACGACAATGTCTCAAAAAGTATAATGGATAAATATTCCTTTCTCAACGCAGCACATACAGCATACTTTGCTGATTTGTACGACCAATATTTAAAAAACCCTGATTCTGTAGAACCGAGTTGGCGTGCCTTTTTTCAAGGTTACGATTTTGGCTCAGAAAATTACGGAATGGAAGGTGAAATTGTAGAAGGTGTATCTACTCAAATACCAGAACAACTTCAAAAAGAATTTCAAGTCTTAAAACTGATTGATGGTTATAGAAGTAGAGGGCATTTGTTTACTAAAACCAATCCGGTTAGAGCAAGACGTAAATATGCACCTACTTTAGAAATTGAAAATTTTGGATTAAGTCAGACTGACTTAAATACTACTTTTTCTGCTGGTGAGATTTTGGGTATAGGCACTGCGACGCTTCAAACCATTATAGATCATTTAGAAAGTATTTATTGTGATTCAATTGGTGTAGAGTATATGTATATACGTCAACCAGAGGAAATAGAATGGTTACAAAATAAATTGAATGTTAATGATAATCATTCAAAATTCACACCTGACGAGAAAAAATATATTCTTAAAAAACTAAATCAGGCCGTTTCGTTTGAATCATTTTTGCACACCAAATATGTAGGTCAAAAACGTTTTTCTTTAGAAGGTAACGAATCTCTAATCCCAGCCGTTGATGCCATTATTGAAAAAGCTGCAGATGAAGGTGTAAAGGAATTTGTAATGGGAATGGCACATAGAGGTCGTCTGAGTACATTAACTAATATTTTTGGAAAATCTGCTAAAGATATTTTTAGCGAGTTTGATGGTAAAGATTACGAAGAAAAAGTATTTGATGGCGATGTAAAATACCATTTAGGTTGGACGAGTAATCGCGAAACATACAACAATAAAAAGATTAATTTAAATATTGCGCCTAATCCATCGCACTTAGAAACGGTAGGTGCTGTTGTGCAAGGTATAACAAGAGCTAAACAAGATAAAGAAGATATTACAGATGCTTCTCAGGTTCTACCAATTGTTGTGCATGGAGATGCTGCCATTGCAGGCCAAGGACTTGTTTATGAGGTTGTGCAAATGGCAAAGTTAGATGGTTATAAAACTAATGGAACCATTCATATTGTAGTTAATAATCAAATAGGTTTTACTACCAATTATTTAGACGGTCGCTCTAGTACATATTGTACTGATGTCGCTAAAGTTACCCTTTCGCCTGTTCTTCATGTTAATTCTGATGATGCTGAAGCAGTGGTACATGCCGCACTTTTTGCACTTCATTTTAGAATGAAATTTAAACGCGATGTTTTTATAGATTTGTTAGGTTATAGAAAATATGGACATAATGAAGGTGATGAGCCTAAATTTACGCAACCACTTTTATATAAAGCCATAGCTAAGCAAAAAAACCCAAGAGATATTTATGCACAAAGATTATTAGAAGAAGGTGTTATAAATGAAGGGTATGTTAAACATATTGAAAAGAAATATAAAGAATCTTTAGAGGAAAAATTAGAAGATTCGCGTAAAGAAGATAAAACTGAAATTACTGCTTTTATGCAAGAGGAGTGGAAAGGTTTTACCAGAGTTACAGAAAATAAAATGATGGAACAGGTGGATACAACAGTATCTAAAGATGTTCTAAAAGATATTACTAAAGTTATCTCTAATCTTCCTACAGATAAAAAGTTTATTCGTAAAATTCAAAGATTAATTGAATCTCGTCAAACAATGTTTGATGAAAATAGATTGGATTGGGCAATGGCTGAGCATTTGGCTTATGGTTCTTTGTTAACGGAAGGTTTTAATGTTCGAATTTCTGGGCAAGATGTTGAACGTGGTACATTTTCGCATCGTCATGCCGTAGTAAAAGTAGAGGATAGTGAAGAAGAAATTATCTTATTAAAAAATGTATCTCAAGACCAAGGTCAATTCAATATTTTTAATTCATTATTATCAGAATATGGTGTTGTTGGTTTTGATTATGGTTATGCCATGGCTAGCCCTAATACATTAACCATTTGGGAAGCGCAATTTGGAGATTTTAGTAATGGAGCTCAAATTATGCTAGATCAATATATTTCTTCTGGTGAAGATAAATGGAAGACTCAAAATGGTTTGGTAATGCTATTGCCACATGGGTATGAAGGTCAAGGAGCAGAGCATTCTTCGGGTCGTATGGAGCGTTATTTGCAAATGTGTGCCAAAGACAATATGTTTATTGCAGATTGTACAACACCAGCAAATATGTTTCATTTGTTACGTAAACAAATGAAAGCTAATTTTAGAAAGCCGTTAATTGTATTTACGCCAAAGAGCTTGTTGCGTCATCCAAAAGTTGTGTCTTCTGTAGATGAATTTGTAAACGGAAGTTTCCAAATGTTAATTGATGATGAAAATGCAAAAGCAGAAAAAGTAAAGACTTTAGTTTTTGTTACAGGTAAATTCTACTATGATTTATTAGAAGAACAAGAAAAGCAAGGAAGAGAAGATATTGCCTTGGTTAGAATTGAGCAGTTGTTTCCGTTACCAGTAGAAAATATTAGAGAAATTATTAAAAAATATAAAAATGCAGACGATTTAGTTTGGGCACAAGAAGAGCCTAGAAACATGGGTGCATATGCTCATATGTTAATGCATTTAGATGAAGCAAAACAATTTAGAGCAGCAAGTAGAAGACCGTATGGTGCACCAGCAGCAGGTAGTTCTACGCGTTCTAAAATAAGACATAAAGAAGTTATAGATTACGTTTTTGATAAAACCAAGAACAACCAGAGATAAAAAATAAAACAACTCAAATTAGAGCTTAAACAAAAATAAAGCCCATGATTTTAGAAATGAAAGTACCTTCGCCAGGCGAATCAATTACTGAGGTAGAAATCGCAGAATGGTTAGTGGCAGATGGAGATTATGTTGAAAAAGACCAGGCCATCGCTGAGGTAGATAGCGACAAGGCGACTTTAGAACTTCCTGCAGAAGCTAGTGGAACAATAACACTAAAAGCAGAAGAAGGTGATGCCGTTGCTGTTGGAGCCATTGTATGTTTAATTGATACAAGTGCTGCAAAACCAGAAGGAGGAGAAGCACCCAAAAAAGAAGCTAAAAAAGAGGAAGCACCTAAAAAAGAAGAGCAAAAACCAGTTGCAACAAAATCTAAAACATACGCAACAGGTACTGCAAGTCCGGCTGCAAAAAAAGTGTTAGCTGAAAAAGGAATTGATGCAAGTTCTGTTTCTGGTACAGGTAAAGATGGTAGAATAACAAAAGAAGATGCTATAAAAGCAGTACCATCAATGGGAACTCCAACAGGTGGAAACAGAGGAACTACGCGCAGTAAAATGTCAATGTTACGTCGTAAAGTAGCAGAACGTTTAGTTGAGGCTAAAAATACAACTGCAATGTTAACCACATTTAATGAGGTTAATATGACGCCAATCTTTGAATTGCGTAAACAATACAAAGAAGACTTTAAAGCAAAACATGGCGTGAGTCTTGGGTTTATGAGTTTCTTTTCTTTAGCTGTGGTTAGAGCATTAAAAATGTATCCAGCGGTTAACTCAATGATTGATGGAAAAGAAATGTTGACTTATGATTTTGTTGATATAAGTATAGCAGTATCTGGTCCAAAAGGATTAATGGTACCTGTAATTAGAAACGCAGAAAACCTAACCTTTAGAGGTGTTGAGTCTGAAGTAAAACGATTAGCATTACGAGCAAGAGATGGACAAATCACTGTTGATGAAATGACAGGTGGAACATTTACTATTACAAATGGTGGTGTTTTTGGTAGTATGTTATCCACACCTATTATTAATCCACCTCAGAGTGGTATTTTAGGAATGCACAATATAATACAACGTCCTATTGCAGTAGATGGTAAAGTTGAAATTCATCCAATGATGTATGTTGCTTTATCTTACGATCATAGAATTATCGATGGAAAAGAATCAGTTGGTTTCTTAGTAGCGGTAAAAGAAGCATTAGAAAATCCTGAAGAATTATTGATGGACAATAATGTGAAGAAGGCATTAGAGATGTAAGTCAAAAGAAAAGAATAAAATTAAAAAGCGCAACTCCAATAGAGTTGCGCTTTTTTGTTCCTAACTAACAATAGAACAACGAACTAACTAATGAGTTTAACTAAAGAAATTTACTGCAATATTCGCAGATATTACGATGATGGAACTAACGATTAATAACGCGATAAAAAGTTTGTCTCGTTTTGATGTTTCATTTTTAATTGTTTCCATAGTTTTAATTGTTTTAGTAGCTCTTAATTATAATGTATAATCCAGAGCATTAAGAATTTAACTTAAGGTGTTGATTAATAGCTGATGTAAAGTTGCAAATAAAAATGAAGCAAAACTATACGTAGAACTACGTATTTTTTGGGTTTTTTAAATGAAAAAGCCTCGAACAGATGTTCGAGGCTTTAATAATCCCCTAAGAACTAATTATTAGCTCGTTATTAACCCTTAATTAATAACAATGAATAAGTCGATTATAACTCAATCACTAAGGTAAAGGTCATAAATAAATAGATATAATGCTATACGTAGATCTACGTATATTTAGAGGTATTCAGAGTTTTCTTTTGCGAACAAATACAAACTTGTTGATTTTGAGTCTAATGCAAGTTTTTTTCTAATATGACTTTTATGTTTTTCTACAGTTCTAGAAGAAATAAATAGCTTTTTTGCTATTTCAGAGGCCGTTTTGTTGTCTCCAACAAGCTTTAAAATCTTAATTTCGGCTTCAGTTAATGTTTTTAATTTAATTGGTCCTTGATTTATTTTAATATAGGAAATCAATTCTGGACTAAAATATGGTTTATTGTTAATTACAGAAGAAATACAGTTTTCAATTTCATCTAATGCAAATTCTTTTAAGACATATCCATACACATCTAGTGCTCTTGCTTCGTTATATGTTTTTTCGTCTTTTTCAAATGTAATAAGTACAATTTTTGTGTTAATGTTTGCTGCTTTACACTTTTCGGCAATTTGTAAACCATCTAGGAAAGGCATTTTAATATCTAAAATTGCTATATCTGGCTTGTGTGCTTTTATCAAGGTGAGTGCTTCTTTTCCATTTTTAGCACTCGCAAGAACATTATAGTTCTTTTCTATTAAAAAATCTTTTAGACCTTTAAGTACAAGAGGGTGGTCATCTGCAATAATAATGTTAGGGTTCATCTTTGCAATTATTTCTTTAGCTATTAGTTTTAAAGATAATAAGAATCATTAATTTAAAAGAAAATTATAACTTTAAATACAGGTATTTTTTTTCATAATCAATAATAGCCTTGCCTTTTTTTAAAACATCTGCACCAATAATTCCGTCTACAGGTTCTGCGTTATGGTTAATTAAACCATTGTTAACATGAGAAAGATTAAACAAAATTATTGAGAGCTTGTTTTTCTTCCATTTACCAACTTTGATAGTGTTAGATTTAGAAATTTGAGTCAACATATCAGATGCACCAGCACCAACGGCTTTAATTTTAGAATCTTTTACTTTAAGATTAAAACGCTCAATAGCTTCAAAACCAACACAGCTGTTTGAGGCGCCTGTGTCTAAAATAAAGCGACCTTTAATACCATTAATTGACGCTTTAATTTCAAAATGATTTGTTTTTGTAAACTTTAGTTTAATTTTAGAATAGCCTTTATTTATAAGAAAGTCTTTAAGTGTTTCCATTTTTCAATTTTTGTAAATATAACTTACTTTTACAACATGATTATAACAGATACACATACACATTTATATAGTGATGCTTTTGATGAAGACAGAACGGAAGTGGTTAGAAGAGCTATTGAAAAAGGTGTAAAACGTTTTTTTATTCCTGCGATAGATTCTACCTATACAGAATCTATGTTACAACTCGAAAAAGATTTTCCGGAGCATATGTTTTTAATGACGGGTTTGCATCCAACTTCAGTTAAAGAAAATTATAAAGAAGAGTTGGCTCATGTTGAAGAACAATTAAAAAAAAGAAAGTTCTGTGCCATTGGTGAAATAGGAATAGACTTGTATTGGGACACCTCTACTTTAGCTATTCAAATAGAAGCTTTTAAGCATCAAATTAATTTGGCTAAACAATATAAGTTACCCATTGTTATTCACTGTAGAGAGGCCTTTGATGAAATCTTTAACGTTTTAGAAGAAGAAAAGTCTGATGACTTATTTGGTGTTTTTCATTGTTTTACAGGCAATATAGAACAAGCAAAAACAGCTATTTCTTATAATATGAAATTAGGAATAGGAGGTGTAGTGACATTTAAAAATGGTAAAATAGACCAATTTATTAACCAAATAGACTTAAAACACCTAGTTTTAGAAACAGACTCGCCATATTTAGCACCAAAACCTTACAGAGGAAAAAGAAATGAAAGTTCTTATATATGTAAGGTTTTAGAAAAATTGTCGGAACTTTATGGAATTAGTGAGGACGAAATTGCTAGTATTACAACAGAGAATTCAAAGACAATATTTGGTATTTAAATGACAAGACAACCTCATATCCTATTAATATATACTGGTGGTACTATTGGTATGATTAAAGATGCTCATACAGGAGCTTTACGAGCATTTGATTTTACGAGTTTATTAGATAAAATTCCCGAATTACACTTATTAGACTGTTCTATTGAAACGATATCTTTTGAAGAACCAATAGATTCCTCCAATATGAATCCTAAGTATTGGGGAGATATTGCAACTATTATAGGAGATAATTATTTAAAATTTGATGGATTTGTAGTGTTACACGGTAGTGACACCATGAGTTATACTGCTTCAGCATTAAGTTTTATGTTAGAGAACTTGGCAAAACCTGTAATTTTAACGGGTTCGCAATTGCCAATAGGTGATTTAAGAACCGATGCCAAGGAAAATTTAATTACTTCAATTGAAATGGCATCTTTACAAAAAGATGGGCTGCCAATAATTAGAGAAGTTGGTTTATATTTTGAATACAAACTATACAGAGGCAATAGAACCACAAAATTAAGCGCTGAGCATTTTGAAGCTTTTGAGTCACTCAACTATCCTGTTTTAGCCGAATCTGGAGTACATTTAAAAGTTAATTTAGAATTTCTATTAAAACCAAAGCCTAGTTCTAAATTAATTGTACGTACAGCAATGAATTCTGATATTGGTGTCTTAAAATTATTTCCTGGTATTTCAAGACCAATTTGTGAGGCGATTTTTTCTAGTAAATTAATAAAAGGACTGATAATTGAGACTTATGGATCAGGTAATGCAACCACCGAGTCATGGTTTATAGAATTATTAAAAAAAGCGATTAAAAATGGTCTGCATATAGTAAGCGTTACACAATGCATTAGAGGAAGTGTAAATATGGGGCAATATGAGACCAGTACACAGCTGAAAACCATAGGAGTAATATCTGGAAAAGATATGACAACAGAAGCTGCAATTGCTAAAATGATGTATCTTTTAGGGGTTAATTTAGAGGCTAGTTTATTCCAAAATTATTTTGAAACATCCTTACGAGGAGAAATGTCTTAAAAATAGTGTTATAAATTTTAGAGTTTGAAGAATTTTTCGTTATTTGGCTGTTCGTAATTTTTAATTAAATTTACAGAGAGGTGGCCGAGTGGTCGAAGGCGCACGCCTGGAAAGTGTGTATACTCCAAAAGGGTATCGAGGGTTCGAATCCCTTTCTCTCTGCTCATATTTTATGCGATAATTACATAATTTTTTTTATCTTTAACACTTTAACTAATAAAATTAAGAATCAGAACAATGAAAAGATTATTTTCTATCCTTGCCATAACATGTTTAATGGCCATCGGAACTGTTAATGCCAATGCAACAACAGCGTTTGCAAGTGCAACAACAACTGTAACAAGTGTAACTCAAGACGACGCTCCTGCTGAAGACTTGACGTTTCACCAAGAATTAAAAAAGCGTTTTATAGAAGGTGGTCCAGGCTTTATGGGTATTGTACTACTATGTTTAATTCTTGGATTAGCGATAGCTATTGAGAGAATTATCTTTTTAAACCTTTCAACAACAAACACAAAAAAATTAACTCAAAATGTAGAAGATGCACTTAACTCTGGTGGTATCGAAGCTGCGAAGGAAGTTTGTAGAAATACAAAAGGACCTGTTGCTTCTATATTCTATCAAGGTTTAGATAGAGCAGAGGAAGACATCGATGCAGCTGAAAAAGCAGTTGTTGCTTATGGTGGTGTACAAATGGGACAATTAGAGAAAAATGTGTCTTGGATTTCATTATTTATTGCTTTGGCACCAATGCTTGGTTTCATGGGTACGGTAATTGGTATGATTTCTGCCTTTGATAAAATTGAAGCTGCTGGTGATATGAACCCTTCTTTAGTAGCAGGTGGTATTAAAGTAGCACTTTTAACAACAGTATTTGGTCTTATTGTGGCTATTATACTTCAAGTTTTTTATAATTATATCATTTCTAAAATAGATAGTATAGTAAATGATATGGAAGATGCATCAATTACATTGATGGATTTATTGGTAAAACACAAAAAATAAGATTTTAAATTATGAATTTTAAAACTATATCAAAAATACTAGTAGCCATACTCGGGCTTTTAGGTATCATTTTCTTAGCGCGTATTGTAGCTGCAGGAGATGAAGCTATAAAGACCGGAGGAGAAGATGGGCTAGTAGATCCGATGGCTTATATAGCATATGTCATTTTGGCCTTAGTATTAGCATTTGTAGTGTTTTTTGTGATAAAAAACTTGTTTACAGATACTCGTGGGCTTAAAAATACAATAATAGGAGTGGGAGCATTTGCTGCTGTATTACTTATATCTTATTTAGTTTCTGGTGGAGACCTTAAGAAATATGCCCTTCAAGAAGGTGGTTTTGCAACGGATAGCACTTCACAATTAGTAGGCGCTGGTTTAACAGCTTTTTATTTATTGTTGGCTGTTGCTGCAGGAGCTATGATTATTGCAGCTGCAAAGAAAATAATTAGTAAATAGAGTATTATGGCAAAAAGAGCAGCACCCGAAGTGAACGCAGGATCAATGGCTGACATTGCTTTCTTATTACTTATCTTTTTCTTAGTTACAACAACCATCGAAAAAGATAAGGGATTATTAAGAAGTTTGCCACCTATTGATGACTCGCAAGTAACGCCTCCAATAATTAAACAAAAGAATCTTTTTACTGTTTTAATAAATCGTAATAACCAATTGTTAGTTGAAGACGAGCAAATGGATATTAAGAATTTAAGACAAGCAGCAATTGATTTCTTAGATAATGGAGGAAGCACAAATGCGGCAGGAGAGTCTTGTACTTATTGTAAAGGAAAAGGTTTAGCGGATTCGTCTGACCATCCTGATAAGGCAATTATCTCTATGAAGCATGACAGAGAAACTTCTTACGAGCAGTACATGGATGTACAAAATGAATTAGTGGCGGCTTATAACTTTTTAAGAGAACGTGAAGCGGCAAGACTGTATAAAAAGTATTATCCAAATGCAGATAAAGTGTTTACTGCAATGTTAGAAGAGAAGGAAAAGAATCAATACAGTAAGGATGAGGTACTTAATGAACGTATAGAGAACGTTAAGTCATTATTCCCTATGAAATTGTCTGAAGCAGAACCTGATAAAAATTAAAAGAAACAGATATGTCTAAATTTAGAAAAAAAGATAAAGGTGAATTGCCGGCGATTTCAACGGCTTCACTACCAGATATTGTTTTTATGTTACTTTTCTTTTTTATGGTAGCAACGGTAATGAGAGACAGTACTTTAATGATTGAAAATAGTTTGCCAAGTGCAGATCAAGTAGAAAAATTAAAAAAGGATAGAACTGTTTTTATTTATGGTGGTAAACCAAATTCTCAATATAAGCAATTTGGTACTGAGCCTAGAATTCAGTTTAATGATGCTTTTATTGGTGTAGAAGATGTAAGAGCTTCTGTTATTCAGGCTATTTCAGAACTTAATGAAGAATTACAAAGTAAAGTTGTTATTGGTTTAAAGGTAGATAAGAATACCAATGCTGGTTTAGTATCAGATATAAAGCAAGAACTACGTAAAGCTAATGCTTTAAAAGTAATGTACATTGCAAATACAAAAACTCAGAATTAAAACATTATAATTCTTAGTTTTATAGATATAACGTCCTGAGTAATCAGGGCGTTTTTTGTTTAATAGATATGAAAGATTTTGTAGCTTTATCAACATGAAAAGTTTCGTTTTACTTTTACTTATAATGCTAGGTGCTTTTGGATTTTCCCAAGGAGTTAAATCAAAACAAATTGAGGCTGATACTAATTATAGAGAAGATCAATTTTATGCTTCGATAACATATAATTTAATAAATGAGAAACCTTCTGGTCTAAAACAAAGTGGCTTTTCTTCGGGTTTTCATTTTGGATTTATTAGGGATATGCCAATTAATACCCGTAGAAATATAGCTTTAGGTTTGGGTTTAGGTGTTTCAACCAACTCATATAATCAAAAAAATATTTTAATAGAAGATATAAATAATGAAGTCTCTTTTAGTATTATAGATGAGGATGATTATAATGTTTCAAAGAATAAGTTTACAACCTATTTAGTAGAAGTGCCTTTTGAATTTAGATGGCGCACATCTACTGCAGAAGATTATAATTTTTGGCGAATATATACGGGTTTTAAAGTGGGTTATTTGGTATATAATAGTACCAAGTTTAAAAGCGAAATACTGAATTCAGAACTTTCTAACATTGATAGTTTTAATAAATTGCAATATGGTTTAACTTTAAGTGCTGGCTATAGCACTTGGAATTTTCATTTGTATTATGGTCTTAACCCTATTTTTGATGTCGATTCAAAAATTGAGAACAATGATATTAATATGAAATCCTTGAAAATAGGATTAATGTTTTATATTTTATAACCAGTAATTTAGTAAAATTAATTGTGGTGTAAAGCCTGTAAAAATCCCTAAGATTAACTCTTGGTTTGTATGAGCTTTTAAATGCAAACGAGATGTAGCAATTGCGCCCAAAATTACCATCATTAGTGCAATTGTTCCGTTGATATTGATATGATAGTAAACTCCAATATTAATAGCAAACATAAAAAAACCGGCAGCAGCAATCATATGTATACTTGCTTTAATTTTAAATACTGCTAAAATAAAGCAGATAAAAGTAGAGCAAAGTATACCTAAGAAAAAATAATATAACTCTATTAATTCAGTAGGAGGTAATACTCTAAGTAAAATTAAAAAGATAATGATGCAGTTTATAAATAATGGAATTAATCGTTCTCTAGTACTTTTCAAATAAATAGAATTCACCTTATTTATTGTTTTTAGTAAAAAGAATAGAAGAATAGGTAAAATAATAGTAAGGATAACGATAGAAAATATCTTAGCCTTCATTATTGGTTCTGGAATATAACGTGGTGTTTTAGAAAAATAAAAAAGTGTACCTAATAAAGGCATTATTAATGGATGGAACACAAATGAAATGCTCTTTAAAATAAAATTTTTCATCCAAGGTGTCTTAAAGTTCTTTTCTTAAACGTGCAACAGGAATGTCTAATTGTTCTCTATATTTCGCAACAGTACGTCTTGCAATTGGGTAGCCTTTTTCTTTTAAAATTTTAGAAAGCGCTTCATCTGTTAAAGGTTTCTTTTTACTTTCTTCTTCAATGACGGTTTCTAAGATTTTTTTGATTTCTCTTGTAGAAACTTCTTCGCCTTGATCGTTAGTCATAGATTCTGAGAAAAATTCTTTTATCAGTTTTGTACCGTAAGGTGTATCTACATATTTACTATTGGCAACACGAGATATGGTTGAGACATCCATTTCAATTTCGTCTGCAATATCTTTTAATATCATAGGTCGTAAATTACGTTCATCACCTGTTAAAAAGTATTCTTTTTGATAATGCATTATAGCACTCATTGTAATGAATAAAGTCTGCTGACGTTGTCTTACAGCTTCAATAAACCATTTAGCTGCATCTAACTTTTGTTTTATAAACATTACAGCATCCTTTTGGGATTTAGACTTTTCTTTAGTGGCTTTATAACCTTTTAGCATATTGTTGTATTCTCTAGATACATGCAATTCTGGTGCGTTTCTTCCATTAAGGGTTAATTCTAATTCGCCATTAACAATCTTAATAGCAAAATCAGGAACAATATGCTGTACAATTTTATTATTACCAGCATAAGAACCACCTGGTTTTGGATTAAGATGTTCTATTTGTTCTATAGCATTTTTTAATTGTTCTTCGTTGATGTTGAACTTCTGCATTAATTTTTTGTAATGCTTCTTTGTAAATTGTTCAAAGCCTTTATCTATAATTGCAGTAGCTAATTCTACATCAGGATGCTGTTCTTTTCTATGTAATTGTATACTCAAACATTCTTGAAGATTCCGTGCACCAACACCTGCTGGATCTAATTGATGGACAATATGTAATACTTTTTCGACTTCTTCTTCAGTAGTGTAAACGTTTTGAGTAAAAGCTAAATCATCAGTAATATCAGATAAGGAACGACGTATATAACCGCTTTCGTCCACACTACCAACTAAAAAATAGGCAATTTCCTCTTCTTGATCAGATAAACGGAAGGTATTTAATTGATTTATTAAATGTTGTGTAAATGACGTGCCTGCAGCGTAAGGCACGGATTTATCTTCGTCATCGGCACTGTAGTTATTGGCTTGTGTCCTATATTCTGGTATTTCATCGTCGCTTAGATATTCATCTATATTAATGTCTTCTGCTTCAATGGATTCGTTATCATTGAATTCTTCATCTGTAGAATTGTCAAACTCATCAAAATTATCATCTATTTCATCTGATTCTTTTCCGGTATCTAAGGCTGGGTTTTCTTCTAGTTCTTGTTTTAAACGTTGTTCAAAAGCTTGCGTAGGTAATTGAATCAATTTCATCAGCTGAATTTGCTGAGGAGAAAGCTTCTGTGATAGTTTAAATTGTAAAAATTGCTTTAGAGACATAAATTTTCTGTTGATTATAAATGTAATAAAAAAACCTGATAGGTGTCTAAAACCTATCAGGTATATATAATATCAATTAAAACTCTGCATTTTGAGGTGTTCTAGGATAAGGAATAACGTCTCTAATATTTCCCATTCCTGTAGCGAACATTACTAAACGCTCAAAACCTAAACCAAATCCTGAGTGTACTGCTGTTCCGTATTTACGTAAATCTAAATACCACCATAATTCTTCTTCATCTATATCTAAGGCTTTCATTTTCTCTTTAAGAACATCCAAACGCTCTTCACGTTGAGAACCTCCAACCATTTCACCAATTCCTGGAAACAATATATCCATAGCTCTTACGGTTTCTCTTCCTTCTGAATCTGGCTCGTTTAAACGCATGTAAAATGCTTTAATGTTTGCTGGATAATCAAATAATATCACAGGACATTTAAAGTGTTTTTCTACTAAGAAACGCTCGTGCTCAGATTGTAAATCTGCTCCCCATTCATTTATTAAATAGTTGAACTTTTTCTTTTTATTAGGTTTACAATTTCTAAGAATTTCAATAGCTTCTGTATAGCTAACACGCTTAAAATTGTTATCTACTACAAACTTAATCTTTTCAATTAAACTCATGTCACTGCGTTGTGCTTGAGGTAATTTTTCTTCTTCTTTCTGCAAACGATTATCTAAAAATTCTAAATCTTCTTTATTGTTTTCGAGAATATAACTTAAAACAGATTTCATAAAATCTTCAGCCAAATCCATGTTACCTGCTAAATCCATAAAGGCAACTTCTGGTTCAATCATCCAGAATTCTGCTAGATGGCGCGTTGTATTAGAATTTTCTGCTCTAAATGTTGGTCCAAAGGTGTAAACTTTACCTAAAGACATCGCATAGGTTTCAGCCTCAAGTTGACCAGAAACGGTTAAATTCGTTTCTTTTCCGAAAAAATCTTCTTTATAATTTACGGTTCCATCTTCATTTAGTGGTGGGTTTTTAGCGTCTAAAGTGGTTACTTTAAACATTTCGCCAGCACCTTCAGCATCACTACCAGTTACAATAGGTGTGTGCATATAGTTAAATCCATTTTCATTAAAATACTTGTGTATTGCAAATGATAATGATGAACGTAAACGCATTACTGCACTAAATGTATTTGTTCTTGTACGCAGATGAGCATTTGCTCGTAAAAATTCAAAAGTATGTTTTTTAGGCTGTATAGGATATGTTTCTGGGTCTGAGTCTCCTAATACGTCTAATGTTTTTACAACGATTTCAACAGATTGTCCTTTACCTTGGCTTTCCACTAATTCTCCTGTGACATGAATGGCAGCACCTGTGGTAACGCGTTTTAATAAGGCTTCGTCAAAATTTTCAAAATCAACAACACATTGAATATTATTTATCGTTGAACCATCATTTAAAGCAATAAATCGGTTTGCTCTAAAAGTTCTTACCCAACCTTTTATAGAAACGTCTTGTAAGGTTCCATCTTGTGACAATAATTCTGCTACAGTTTTTGAAGTCATTTTTTAATTATTTTGAATGCTAATATATATGATACCAAATAAATTTTAAAATCTATTTAATAGTGTTAATTGTTTTGTTCTACGCTGTCTTCAGTATCATCTTCCGAAGGAATAATATTTATTGAAGGTTCTCTTAATACTTCTTTATTTGCAATATTTCGTTCTAAAGATAATAGAAGCGAAGGTAATAACAGTAAGTTAGAAAGCATAGCAAAAAGTAAGGTTATAGATACTAAAGCACCTAATGCAACGGTTCCTCCAAAGCTTGAAATTGTAAATACAGAAAAGCCAAAGAATAATACTATAGAGGTATAAATCATACTCACACCTGTTTCTTTTAGGGCAGCATAGACAGATTTTCTAATTTTCCAATTATTAGCTTGCAGTTCTTGTCTGTATTTTGCCAAAAAGTGTATGGTGTCATCTACAGATATTCCGAAGGCAATACTAAATACTAAAATGGTTGAAGGTTTAATTGGGACACCAACATAACCCATTAATCCTGCAGTAACTAAAAGTGGTAGTAAATTTGGTATTAATGATACAATTATCATTCTAAACGAACGGAAAAGATAAGCCATAAACAAAGCAATAAGAATAATAGCTAAGACTAATGATATTACTAGATTTTTAACTAAATACTTTGTGCCTTTTTGAAATACTAAAGCTTTACCAGTCATTATAACTTTGTAACGTTCATTAGGAAACACTTTATCTATTTTGGTTTGTAGGTCTTCTTGAATACGTTCCATTTTAGCTGTTCCGATATCTTTCATAAAGGTCGTTATACGAGCATATTGACCAGTGCTATCAACAAAATTACTTAGCAAATCAACGTCTGAAGTTGAGTTTTTAGCATATGATAGAATAAAACTGTTTTCTTGGCTTGTTGGTAATTGGTAATATTTTGGATTACCGTTATAATAAGCTTGTTTACTGTATTTAACTAAACTTACTACAGAAATAGGACGCGATAATTCTGGTATTTCATCTATTAACTCCTCTAACTTCTCCATTCGTTTGAGAGTCGCTAATTTCATTACGCCTTTTTTACGCTTGGTATCAATCATTATTTCTAATGGCATAATACCATCGAATTCAGATTCAAAAAAACGAATGTCTCTAAAAAATTCGGTGTCTTGTGGCATGTCTTCAATAAGACTTCCTGATATTTTAATTTGGTAAATACCAATTATGCTCGCTATAATTAAAATTAATCCTGTAGCATAAATGGTAATTTTTCGGTCTTTAACCATGCTTACCATCCAGTTTACAAAAGCACTTATCCATCGCTTATTTAAATGTTCTAAATGACGCGCTTTAGGATAAGGTAAAAATGTATATAGTATAGGAATAATTAGTAGACATAAAATAAAAATTGCAACAATACTCAAGGAGGCAACAATACCAAATTCTTTTAATAATTTACTTTGTGTAAAAATAAATGTTGCAAAGCCAGAAGCCGTAGTAACGTTAGTCATTAACGTGGCGTTACCAACTTTTGTAATTACTCTTTGTAGAGATTTTATTTTATTACCATGTAACTTTACTTCGTGCTGGTATTTATTTATTAAGAAAATACAATTAGGTATACCAATAACTATAATTAATGGCGGAATTAAAGCTGTTAGCACTGTAATTTCATAGCCTAGTAATCCTAAGATTCCAAAGGTCCACATAACCCCAAAACATACAACAATGAGCGAAATAAATGTGGCTCTAAAAGATCTAAAAAATAAAAAGAATATAAATGATGTTACAAAAAGTGCTGCACCAATAAAGATAGGAATCTCATCTACAATACTTTTAGCATTTAAAGTTCTTATATATGGCATACCTGAAATACGTACATCCAAGCCAGTTTCAGTTTCAAAATTATCTACCTTTGGTAAGAAATCATCAAGAATAAAATCTTTTCTTGCAGAAGTATTAACAATATCTTTTTTAAGGTAAATAGCAGTTCTTATAGTTTTAGATTCTGCATTAAATAAGAAATTATCGTAAAAAGGGTATTGTTTAAATAATTGGTTTTGAAGCTTGTTTATCTCTTCTTTACTCGTAATGGAATCCTTAATAAAAGGTAGTAAATCAAATTGTTTTTTTTCTGTGTTTTTTACTAGTTTTTGAAGATCCTTAATGGATAACACAGATTCAACTTCATCATAATCTTTAAAGGAATCTGCTAGTTTGTTCCAAGCGTTAAGTTCTTTTACAGAAAATAAACTTGAATCTTTAACTCCTATAACGATTAGATTACCTTCTTCTCCAAAGACATTTAAAAAATCGTTATAAATTAAATTTACCTCATGGTCATCAGGTAATAAATTAGCTTCAGTAAAGGTAAAACGCATGTGTTTCCACTGTAGACTAAAAAACACGGTAGTAAGTATTATAGCAATAAGTATAAATATCTTATTACGTAAAATAAGCCTTGCAATAGCTTCCCAAAATCCTGTGGTTAAAAGTTTAAACATGCACCAATTAAAATAAGCGACAAAGGTAGAAAAAACCTAAGGAATTGTTAGGTAATTTATTATATTATAATGAAATATTAAACGTAAACTTAAAAGCCATATTATCTTCTGGTTTTGGCAAGTGATAACCACCATAACGATAGGCAAAACTCAACCCGAAACCAAAGAATAACTTATTAATTTCTAAGCCAGACTCTGAGTAAAGTTTTTCTAAGGTATTAAAATCAATTCCTGAGTGATTGTTGATGCTTTTCATTTCACCAATGGCATGACGAGATATGAGTACAAGTTGTGGCTGAAAACGTTCACTTATATTAAACGGTTTAAAACTATGTTTTAATTGTAAAGTAGAGAATTTATCGCTAAAAAATTCATTGAAATACATTGTTTCAAAGCTATTTAAACCAGCAACTGAAAATCGATTCATAATAGTTTGCTTATTAATATTGTTAGGATAAGCATGATATAAATGTGTTAATGGTGTATCTCCTCCTGCAATTCCTGCGACTAAAGTTATTTTAGTTACATCAGTATTTTTATGTGTAAATTGCTGTATAGTTCTAAAATCTAATTTTGAAAAATTAAAGTTACTCCCAAAAATAGACTTATAGCTTTGGGTAACTTGAAACGTAAATTTTGGGTAACCATCTTTTGTTTCTTTTACCTTATCGTCTACTATAATAAAATGGCTAAAGGGACTCCATTGTAAACTTATTTTAGCTGAACTTATATCAAAGGTTTTATAGGTTTGTCCACCAGCCATATAGTTGTAGTTATAAGTAGGTGTTATTTTTGATACAGAAAATTGAGTTTCTGAAAGTAAATGATTAGAAACTTTATGCTGAATACCTATAGATTTAGTAATATGTCTATGGAATAAATCTATGTTTAATAAACGTGGTTCAAAAAATGAAAAAAAACGTTTGTCCGTTAAAAATTTTGAACTACCAGTTTCTTGTAAATCGTCGACATAAGATAGATTTATCCAAGTGTTTGAAGCTTCACTAACTCTAAAACCTCCACCTATTTTATACTTTAATGCTTTGTCTCTAAATCCATAAACGAGGTATCCATTTAAGCGATATCGTTCGGAGAAATGTTCATTAGTTTCTCCACCTAAACCCGTTCTGAACCCTTCATATTGATTGAACTTTATGAGATATCTTAAGTCTAGATTAAAAAAACTAATGGGTAAAAAACCATTACCAATATTTTTAACAAAGTTTATTTTTTTTATAGAATCTCTGGCTTGTTGCGAAGAGTCTTTTTCTAAGACAGGTGGTTTTTGCGCATAATTATACGTTGCAAAAGAAAGAAGTAAAACAACGAATAGATGCTTTAACATTATAATATTAAATTGAGTTAAAAAAATATCCCAATGGAAATTGGGATATAATCTTTTGACGTTTTAAAATTATACCGTCATAATTTCTTTCTCCTTAACACTTAAAGTTTCATCAATTTTTTTAACGTAAGTATCTGTTAAATTTTGAATATCAACTTCTGCATTTTTCTGTAAATCTTCAGATACATCAGAATCTTTAATGTCGTGATTTGCATCTTTACGAGCATTTCTAACTCCAATTTTAGCATCTTCAGCTTCTGATTTAGCTTGTTTAGCTAAATCTCTTCTTCTTTCTTCAGTTAATGGTGGAACATTGATGATAATAGTGTCGCCATTATTCATTGGATTGAAACCTAAATTTGCAACCATAATTCCACGTTCAATTTCTTGAAGCATTGACTTTTCCCAAGGCTGAACGGTAATTGTTCTTCCATCTGGTGTATTAACATTTGCAACTTGGCTCAATGGTGTTTGAGATCCATAATAATCTACCATAACGCTTCCTAACATTGCAGGACTAGCTTTACCAGCTCTAATGTTAGTAAATTGCTTTTCTAAATGCTTAATAGCATTATCCATAGCTTCTTTTGCTGAGTCTATTATAAATTTTATGTCTTCGTTCATAATGTTGAAATTTTAATTTACACTTATCAAAACTTAAGCCAAAACTTATTATTTGACTTTAGTACCAATGTTTTCTCCAGTAACTACTTTTAATAGGTTCCCTTTTTTATTCATATCAAAAACAATAATTGGTAAATTGTTTTCTTGACTTAATGTAAAAGCTGTTGTATCCATAACTTTAAGCCCTTTACTTAATACATCCTTAAATGAAATATTGTCAAATTTTACTGCATTTGTGTCTTTTTCTGGGTCAGCTGTATAGATTCCATCTACTCGAGTACCTTTTAAAATAACGTCAGCTTCAATTTCAATAGCGCGTAAAACAGCCGCTGAATCTGTAGTGAAATAAGGGTTTCCTGTACCACCTCCAAAAATAACAACACGTCCTTTGTTTAAATGACTCATCGCTTTTCTTCTTATAAAAGGTTCAGCCACTTCATTGATTTTTATTGCTGTTTGTAAACGTGTTTTTATACCTGCATCTTCTAACGCATTTTGTAATGCTAATCCGTTTATTACAGTAGCTAACATTCCCATATGATCTCCTTGTACTCGATCCATTCCATTCATAGCACCTGCAACACCTCTAAAAATATTTCCACCACCAATAACAATGGCAACTTGCACACCTAACTCTGTGATTTCTTTAATGTCTTTGGCATATTCTGATAATCGTTCTGGGTCAATACCATATTGGCGATTTCCCATTAGGGCTTCACCAGATAATTTTAAAAGTATTCTTTTATATTTCATTGGGTAGATTATATTTTAATGTTTTATCTAATAGGGTTGGTACAATACTAATACTTTTAAAATAAAATAATATTATCACTGATTTTAATAGATTGATTAAAAGTTGAGCAAATCTAAGCAATTATTAGCATCTGTAAAAGTGAAAAAAACGCAATAAAAAAGGCTTCTCAATTTTGAGAAGCCTTTTTAAGTATTATAAGTTAGTTAAGAACTATTAATTACCCTACAGTTGCACGCTTAAATCCTGTTACAGCAACATCACCATAAGTTTTAACGTAATCAGCAACAGTTTGCTTTTCGTCTTTAATAAACTTTTGGTCTAATAAACATTTTTCTTGATCTAACGTTGTGTTGTCAGAAATAAAACGTTCCATTTTACCAGGTAAAATTCTGTCCCAAATTTGTTCTGGCTTTCCTTCAGCTTTTAACTCTGCTTTTGCAGCTTCTTCTGCAGCAGCAATAACTTCAGGAGTTAATTGCGCCATAGAAATATAGCTAGGTACATTTTTTAAAGTTTTACCTAAACGACCTAATTCTATATTATCTTTTTCAATTACAGCAATACGAGCTTCAGTTTCTGAAGCAACAAATGCTGGATCAAAATCTTTGTAAGAAAGAGTTGTTGCTCCCATTGAAGCAACTTGCATCGCCACATCTTTTACTAAAGTTTCAACGTTATTCACCTTAGCAGATAAACCAACTAATGCAGCAATTTTATTAATATGAACATATTGTCCTACGAATGGTGCATCTAATTTTTCAAAAGCAGTGATTTCTAACTTTTCTCCAATAACTCCTGTTTGCTCAATTAATTTATCAGCAACAGTCATTCCTCCAAAATCAGCAGCTAAAAAAGCTTCTTTTGAGTCATAGTTTAACGCAATATCTGCTAAATCGTTAGCTAAAGCAACAAAGTTTTCGTTTTTACCAACAAAGTCAGTTTCACATCCTAATACAATAGCAACACCAGATGTGTTATCTGCATTTATTTTTGCGATAGCAGCACCTTCAGAAGAATCTCTATCAGCTCTTTTTTCTGCTACTTTTTGACCTTTTTTACGTAAAACTTCAATGGCTTTATCAAAATCACCACCAGCTTCAACTAAAGCTTTTTTACAGTCCATCATACCAGCACCAGTTGCTTGTCTTAGCTTATTTACTTCTGCTGCTGTAACTTTTACAGTATTTTCCATAATTTTTTAAAATTTAAAAAGTCATTTAATTAATTTTCAAACTGAAAAGAACCAAATGACTTTTAATATTGTATAAATGTTATTTATTCTTCTTCTTGAGCTGCTTCTGGAGCTTTTTCAGCTTTTTTAGCTGGTTTTGCTGCTTTAGCATCTCCTTTTTGAGATTTTGCATCTTTTTCTGCACGTTCAGCTTTTCTTTCGTTTAAGCCATCAGCGATTGCAGATGTTACTATAGATAAAATTTTATCTACTGATTTAGAAGCATCATCGTTAGCAGGAATTAAATAATCTACTTCACGAGGATCAGAGTTAGTATCTACCATCGCAAAAATTGGGATATTTAATTTTTGAGCTTCTTTAATAGCAATATGCTCACGCATAATATCAACAACGAATATAGCACCTGGTAAACGTGTCATGTCAGAAATAGAACCTAAATTCTTTTCTAATTTTGCACGTAAACGGTCTACTTGTAAACGTTCTTTTTTAGATAAAGAGTTGAATGTACCATCTTTCTTCATTCTATCAATAGCAGCCATTTTCTTTACGGCTTTTCTAATAGTAACAAAGTTTGTTAACATTCCACCTGGCCAACGCTCAGTAATGTATGGTTGGTTTACAGCACCTGCTTTTTCAGCAACGATGTCTTTAGCTTGTTTTTTAGTGGCAACGAATAAGATTTTTTTTCCTGATGCTGCTATTTTAGCTAACGCTTCAGAAGTTTCTTCAATTTTTGCTGCTGTTTTGTAAAGGTTGATAATATGGATACCGTTACGCTCCATATAAATGTAAGGAGCCATGTTTGGGTTCCACTTACGTGTAAGGTGACCGAAGTGTACACCTGCTTCAAGTAATTCTTTTACTTCTACTTTTTCCATTTTGTAATAGTTTACGTTCTGTTAAATTAGCAATGTTCCATTTGGCTTATGCCGTTGGCTTCATTTAGATGCTAAACTGTTTGATTCTAAATTGACTTAGAATCGTTTTAATAAAATAAAATAATTCAGAACTCGTAAAAACAAGTTCTGAATTAAGTGTTGTTTGGATATTAACGTTTCGAGAATTGGAATTTCTTACGCGCTTTCTTCTGACCGAATTTCTTACGCTCTACCATTCTTGGGTCTCTCGTTAATAGACCTTCTGGCTTTAATACTAGTCTGTTTTCTGGATCTAATTCGCACATAGCACGACTTAATCCTAAACGTATTGCTTCTGCCTGGCCGGTGATACCACCTCCATATACGTTAACAGTAATATCAAAGTTGCCATCATTGTTAGTCAAGGATAAAGGTTGGTTTACTTTGTACTGCAATGTTGCAGTACTAAAATAATCCGCCATGTCTTTTTTGTTCACTGTGATTTTGCCACTTCCTTGAGCAACGTACACACGAGCAACAGCCGTCTTTCTACGGCCAATTTTGTGAATTACTTCCATTAGTTAATTTCGTTTAATGTCATTGTCTTTGGTTTCTGAGCTGCATGAGCGTGCTCTGTACCAGTAACAACTGTTAAATTTCTAAAAAGAGTTGCTCCTAATTTATTTTTAGGTAACATTCCTTTTACTGACTTCTCCACTAATCTACTTGGGTCTTTCCCAAATAATTCAGTAGCTGTCAAACTTCTTTGTCCACCTGGATAACCTGTGTGACGGATGTAACTTTTTTCCGTCCATTTGTTACCAGTTAAGTTGATTTTTTCAGCATTAATAACAATTACGTTATCACCGCAATCAACGTGTGGCGTAAAATTAGGTTTGTGCTTACCTCTTAAAAGTATTGCTACTCTTGAAGCTAAGCGACCTAAAGTTTGTCCTTCAGCGTCTACTAAAACCCACTCCTTGTTAACGGTAGCTTTGTTAGCTGAAACTGTTTTGTAGCTTAATGTATCCACACTAATTTGATTTGTAATTGTGCCGTAAAGCACAATAGATTAAACATTCCTCTTCTTAAAAAAGAGTTTGCAAATTTACGATAAACTCTGAGATTACCAAACGTTGGTTAAGGTTTTTTTGTTCTGAAAATCAGTTTAATAATAATCTTAGGAAATAGACCTTTAACTAATTATGTCAGATTCTATTTTCTTAGTTTGCAATTGTGTTTATTTAAGCACTAAGTTCAATTGCCTTTTATATATTTACAATTCAATTCCTTTTAAGGATTAATAAAAAAACAAACGTGCATTTTATAACTCCGGAAGACGCTTTTTTTGAAGAAAAATCTACTTTAGATATTTTGAAACTTGTGCATTGGAAGAAACAAAATAACTTGTATAATTTTAAGGTTTTACCAAAAACAGCAATTTTATCACAAACCAATATACTAAGTAAAAAGGACAGGGTTTTATTAAAACGAGTGAAAGGTATTACTGGTAAAAATTATATACTATCAGGTTCCGTTTTAATATGCACTGGTTTTGGAAATGGTGCGCCTGCAATTGTTAGTTTAATGGAAGAATTGAGAGCCTTAGGCGTTACAGCGTTTTTATTTATGGGTTTTGCGGGTAGAATACAGGATACGATTAAAGAAGGAGAAATATGTATTGTGAATAAGGCATACTCTACAGTTGGTTGTACTATGTTTTATAGTGCTGAAGATTCTTTTATTCCAAATAAAAATAATTGGTTTGCGAATTTAAATACTAAACTTAATTGGAAAAATGCAATATGTTGGAGTACAGATGCTCCTTTTAGAGAAACTCCGAGTTTAATAACTACTTATACGAAAAAAGGTGCTGACCTCGTAGATATGGAATGTGCGGCTATTTATGCTTTTTCTCAGTTTTATGGTTTAAATGCTTTGTGTGTTTTGGTTGCTTCGGATTCGCTTTTTAATATGAATTGGTTACCTCCAAAGAATATGGATAAATTGAACAAAACAATGATTAATACATTCAAAACTTTGTATAAACTTATTTCTAATGTCTGATGCGAAAATTCCAATATCGTTAATCACTACTTTTTATAATGAAGAGGATTTATTGTCTAGGTGTTTAGATTCAGTCGCTAACCAAACATTTAAAAACTTTGAGTTTATATTAATTGATGATGGCTCAACAGATAAATCGTTAAAAATTGCAGAAAAGTTTTTGCCCAAATTTAAGCATGTTAAACTAATATCTACAGAAAACTCAGGTCATGCAGAGGCTAGAAATGTGGGATTAAATAATGTTACCGGAACATATGTTACGTTTTTAGATGCAGATGATACGCTTGTTGAGCATATGATGCTTGAGTTTTACAATAAAATACAAGAGCAGAATACGGATTTAATTATTAGCGATTTTAAATCGGTAGATGATGTTGGTGCCAATGAACTAACAACTAAATGGAATGCGGCATTCTTAAAAATAAAATATACAGAAGAATTAGCGCATTTAATGTACACCGAAAAAATTCAAGAAACAATTTGGGCAAAACTATTTAAAACAGAAATTGCAAAACAAATTAGTTTCAACAAAGGTCTTTGGTTTGATGACAGACCTTTTCTAATAGAGTTTTTATTTTTATCGAAAACTGTAGATTTTATTCATAAAAAATTAGTGGTTAATTATGCAAATAGAGCATCAATTACAAGACGAATTTTAGAGAAAAAAAGAATAGAAGATGTATATTATTTATTCAATGTAGAATTAGATATTGTTGAGAGATGTAATCAAAATTCCTTTTATAAAAAAAGTGTATTTAAGAACACTTTAGATTTTTTCATAATTACCTATTTAATTCAAATTATAGATTATGATAAAATAGGTAATTTAAAAGAAGTTCAAGGTTCTTTTCAACGAGTTTTTGGCAAATTTAAAAAAGACATAAAAAAAGAATCTATAACGTTTAATTTCAAAAAAACGGTTCAGATATATTTGTTATCGCTGCCAAAATATATAGGTTGGTCTAATGTTAATCTATTATTTCGTCTATTCAAGAAAAAGAGTATTCAACATATAAAAAAGTTAAAAGACGTTGATTAATATATGGAGATAAATCATTTATTAATAAAGCGTTTTAGTTTACTAAGTGTCGTACAAGTTGTTAACTCAGTATTTCCTATTGCCTTATACCTATTGTTAATTGATAGATTAAGTATTGCAACTGTTGGCGTTATTATGTCTTGGCAAATGGTGTTTTCAATCGTAGCGAGTATAAGTAACTATAATTTCCCTACGATATTAATTCCTGTTGCTGAAAAATTAAAGAGTCAACGGATTTTATCCGTATACTGGAATAGATTGTTACAGATTCGTTTTTTTGTAGTAAGTATAGTCGCTTTACTTACTATATTCAGTATTAGTTTTTTACCAGAAGTTGCTATACTTTCATTTATGATTTTATTGGGTAAACTATTTAATCCAAGTTCATATTTTATAGTAATGTCTAAAAATAGGCTATTACTTATTTATAATTTTTGCACACGTTTATTATCATTTATTATTGTTTTTTTATGTGTTACTAAAGTAACGTGTCAGTGGACTAATTTTATTATTGGTTGCTCTGAATTGTTTGTTTCTATAGTTGTATTAAAATATATAAAATGGTCTATTGGTTTTAAGTTTATTAAAGTCTCAAAACTCTTTAAATTTTTAAAGAAAGAACGATTGCCATTTTACATACAATCTGTAAATGCTTTAATAATAATGGTTATAATTCCGTTATCGCATTTGTTTTTTGGAGCTTATACAGCAGGTGTTATTTCTATCGTAGAAAAAATGCTTATGCTGATAAGAGGTATTTCTGGTAACTTATTTTTTAGTGTCTTACCTGAGACATGGCATAAAAATAATGGTAAGACTATTGTTCTTAAGTCCATTCCGATTTTTCAAAAAATAACATTTATAATTATTCTAGCTTCGGTGGCTTTTATCTTTTTATTTAAATCAATAATAATTCAAAAATTCAGTGCAGAGATGCCATATTATTTATTGTTGGCAATTGTTTCATTTATACCTATTATTCTCAGCACACCTTTTCAAATATTGTGTTTTAAATTTAAGAGATTTAAAACTATCTTTTATATTTCAAAAGTACATCTCTTTTCTTTGGTAATTGGTGTGTTTATTTTAGGAAAGCTCTTTGGAGTATATGGAATTATAAGTTCAATTATTATTCATGAAACGCTTTGCTATTACTTGTATCGCAAGTTGAATTAATAATTATTTAGCTATATATCGTAACCAAGGAAAAGGGGAATCTTTTCTGTTCAGAATTTTGTTTAGTAATTTGTTTTTATTCGAATAAAGTATTTCGAATTCCTGAAGGTTATTAATTGAATGATGAAAATAGTTTGAAGCCATTTCAGGAAATCCTAAATCTGTATAATAGGATACTGTTCTTTGTTTAGCCTCAGCAATTTTGTCTTTTTTGTAAAACGGACTATCAATGATATGGATTTCGCCTTCTGGTTTTAAAAACAATTTTAAAGTTGAAAACAAAGCTTGAAATTCTGAAAAATATTGAATACAACTGTTTAGTGTAATAATATCGAATTGTCGTTTAAAAGCGTTTTCGATTTCAAAAATATCTCCATAAACGAATTGAAGATTATTTCTCTTAAATATTCGTGTTGCTTGTTCTAATTCATCTCTATTAACGTCTAAACCAATAACCTCATTTTTTTCTGAAACTTTAGCGATTACATTTGTAAACCAACCATTGCCACAACCTACATCGAGAATAGCTAGAGTTTCTTTTTTTGAAGACAAATAACTCATAAAACGCTCTGTGGATTTCACTCTATATTCCCACTCATTGCGTTTTAGATATGGCAATAATGCAACAGTTTTATCGGTTAGAACCCGTTGTTCTTTTTCCCTAACTGCAATGTAAATGTCTGAAAAGGCAGTTACCTCTTCTGTGAGATAAATGACATTATTTTTTATATGTGAATTGTTGAAATCCATTATCCTTTATGCAGTTTCATCCCAATCTGGGCTATTTTAGATTTCGTTTTTAATTTGAGAAAGTTGAGTGTGCTTTTATCCTTTCCTTTCAAAATTTCTTTATTGAAATTCACTTCATTTACAATTCGTCTAACAGCAAAATCATAATATTTTCGAGAATAGGTTCTTTTAAACTCTATATCTCTATCTGTAGAGGTTTCCCAATTAGGTTTTACAGTTATTTTATCTTCAATTTCGTTGTATAAAGAAGTTCCTTTTATTGGGTAGGCAACAGTAATAGTAAAATGTGTTGGGTTTGCAGCCTTTAAATAGTTAATGGTTTCTTTAATGTCTTGTTCGTTTTCACCAGGATAACCAACCATAATAAAAGTGCCAGTTTCCATTCCTAGAGCGTTGGTTTTTTGAATGGCTGATTTTACAACATCAACATCTACGCGTCTATCCATAGCATCAATTATTTTTTGAGAGCCACTTTCTGCGCCAATCCAAATACGGAAACAACCAGCTTCTTTTAATAACTGCAGAATTTCATCATTGAGACGTTCCGCTCTTGTGATGCATTCAAAAGGAATAATAGCATCTTGTTTAAGGACTTCTTTATGAAATTCTCTTATCCATTTATGACTCACAGAAAACACATCATCTACAAACCAAATACTATCTGGATTATATGTGTCTTTTAACATACGTATTTCTGCTGCAACCATTTCTGCTGGTCGTCTTCTATAACTTTGTCCGTAGACAGCAGTACTGCACCATTTACAAGTGTAAGGGCAACCACGTTGCGTGCTTATGGTCATGGAGCTTTTGCCATGATGAGTTTTCCAAGTACTTAAATATTTTTCTACAGGAATAGCCGCTCTGTTAGGTAAGGGCAAATCTGAAAGGTCTTTCATTTTAGTTCTTGGAGGCGTTTTTATAACGTTTCCGTTTTCTAAGTAAGCAATACCTTTAATTCCGCTAAAGTCTTCATTATTGGCAATAGCACTATATAATTCTAAAGTGGTTTGTTCGCCTTCTCCTATGATTAAAAAATCTACACCAGTTTTGAGATAATTTTCACAATTATAAGTAATATCTGGTCCGCCTAAAATTAGTTTGGGAAAACCATATTTTGAATTAGATTTTAATGTTTTAACTAACTTAATAACATTGATTTTAGTCATTAAGTTAGTGTAGATAGCAACTACCTTAGGTTGTTTTTCTTCTATAAAGTTAAGTTGTTCTTCTTTAGAATAAAACGTAGAATCATAAAGATGATTTTCTACGTTGTTTTCATTTAAAAATGCAGATATATATAGTAAACCAAGTGGAGCATATGGTTTCATAATAGCTTGCTCTTTAGCATCTTCGTATAGGTAATACGCATGTGTTAGTACAATGCTCATTGGTTATTTTTTCGTCAGTTCAATTAAATAATGGTCTGCATATTTAGCCCAAAAAGAATTAGTTATAGTATTGTCTATAGCTTTAAAAACAGAAATTAATGGTTGTTTTGATAAAAATGAATTTTCAAGATAAGAAGGAGGAATTGATAATCCTATTGGTTTTACTTTTTCTATTTTGAATAGTAACTTTGTTATTGATATAATTTCTTCTGGGTTGTGATACCAGGTTTCAACATTAACACCATCAACATTTGCAATTGTACTTTCCGATGTTTTTCTTCTTTTTGCATTTTTAAAATTTCCTTTTAGGGAAAAGTATGCCTGTTCCCATAAACAATGTTTAGGCATAATGACCAATACTATTTTTCCATTAGGATGTAGTAAGTGTGTAGCTGTTTCAAAGAATGACTTTATTTCAGATTGAGACAAGCAGTTAAAGCCACCAAAATTTGAAAATATTAAATCAAACTTACTTTTAAACGAATCTGTATGGATTGATTTAATGTCTTGAATTTTAAAATTTAAATTTTTCGATTGCGATTTTGCGTTTGCCACTTTAATCATGCCCTCAGAAATGTCTGTAGCCAATACGTTATGACCTAATTTAGCAAATTGAATAGCATCTTCTCCTGTACCACAGTTGAGTTCTAAAATAGAGAGCTTCTCTTTTTGATTTAAAATAGGATTTAGATATTTAAATACCATGCGACGCTGTGCTTTTCCAATATTTGAAAAAGTAAACACCGCATCATACTCGGCAGAAGCAATATCAAAGTCACTAACCATTAGATAATTCCATATTTTTAAGTTGTAATTTATCTAAAAATGCAGAAGGCAAATAATAACCCAATAATACGATAGACCGCAGTTGATGTTTAGATAACTTAAATGGGTTTTTAATTCCTTTTCTTAAATTCTGAAACGCTTGACTTTTTCTAAATTCTTTATGGACATAGCGTTGCAATTTTCTGTAATACTCAGTGTTAAAAGTACCTTTAAACATCATGGCTAAATCATCTGAATCTGTCCAATTGGCTTTTAGTTTTAAGTCGTCTTTTACTTTATCATAAAATTTGGTTCCAGGTAAAGGATAAGAGACAGAAACGCCAATATTATCTGGCACCAATTCCTTAATCATGCTAATAGTTTTAGCAATATCGTCTTTTGTTTCGCCCAAATAGCCAAATTGAATAAAGAAAGCAACCCTAATATTTTTTTCTTTTAATAATCGTGTGGCTTTATAAATTTGTTCTACAGTTGTATCCTTATCCATGGCATCTAAAACAGTTTGTGAGCCACTTTCTGCACCAACCCAAACTTCTTCTAATCCACTTTCTGCTAAAGCATCGATAGTGTCTTCTTTCAACAATAAATCAACACGACTTTGAATATAATATGAGATGGAGAGCTGTTCTTTTTTAAGTGATGTATTAAAATTTTGAACCCAATTAGGTTTAAGACCAAAAATATCATCACACATCCAAAAACGATTCACACCATAGGTTTCAGATAAATATTTAATGTGTTTTGTAATGTATTCTGGCGAATGTGAATTATAGCGATTACCATAAATAGGTTTTGCGCACCAATTACATTTAAAAGGACAACCTCGAGTTGTTGCAATATTTAGCGTAAATTCATTTCCTCCACTTTTCCAAATAGTTTTATACGAGTCTATGTCAATTAGGTCCCAAGCAGGTAATGGTAACTCATCTAAATCTCGTACAACAGGTCGTTTAGGATTTTTAATTATGTCATCTTCAGTTCTAAAAATTAGCCCCTTAATAGAAGATGTGTCATTGTCATTTTCTAAAGCATCTAAAAGTTCTTTTAAGGTGATTTCACCTTCTCCTTGTATAACAAAATCTGCTCCTGCATTAAGATATTTCTCATAATGATCCGTAGAATCAGAACTACATACAACGACTTTACAATTTTGCTTTTTTGCGATTTTAATCATCTCAAAAGAAGCTTCGCGCATTGTAGTTAAGCACATTTTTGTGAGATAGTTAAAACCATCATCATACAAAACAAAATAGTTTGGCGATTGCTTTTTTAAATAAGGTTCAATGGTTTTTGGGTCGTCTAATAGGTTGGCATCAAAAACACCAACATTATAGCCGTTTTCTCTTAAATAAGAAGCTGCATATAAAGTGCCTAAAGGTGGAAAAGGGGTTTTGTTATTCCACTGTTTTGGGTCAAATTTATAGTAATATGAATGCGAAAAAACAACATTAAGCATGCTCCATGGTTAGGTTAAGGTTAAAGGCTTTATTTTTATCTTTATAGCGCTCATTTAAAGATACAATAACATGAGTTTGAAAATTTTGTGGATGATGTTTAGAAACATCGTTAGTAGACTTCATAGCTACTTCAAACTCTTTTCTCTTTAGATTTTTAAATTTAGATTTCCATTTGTTGAGTGTTATTCTTTTAAATACAAAATCTAATTTTTCTCCCATTTTATTATTGAAAATAATTTCTAAAACGCTACTCCAAAGTGGTTTTCTAAAATTTGTTGCAAGTGAAGTTTTATCTATGGATTTGTTAGGGTATAAATCTAATGCCCATTGGTTCTCAGAAAGAAAATCATTAAAAACTCTTTTGCCATAAATAGGTTTTAGTGTTATCAATTCTGTTGCTGTGAATCTATTTTGCTCATCAATTCTAAGATAATTAGAACTTATAAAATAGTTAACGCAAAAATATTTTTTAGAGTTAAGTAGAAATACTTTTTTAAATAGAATTAAAAACGTCCTCGCTATCCATAATTTTTTTGGTTTGGTGATAATAAAGAAATCTATATCGCCATCATCATCATAATAATTTTTGGCTAAAGCTCCAGAAATTGAAACCGATTCTACATAAGGAAAGGACATAATAAGTTTAGCGCGTTTTAATGCTTTAGGCATAATTTCTTCTGCCATTTTATTGCCTTTAAGTCGTCTTTTTACAAGTGTAGGGTTGTTGGTGTCCGTGTAGAATTGGTTAAATTGAAAGATGATTTTTTTTTGAACTAATTCTGAAAGTTCATTTTCAATTTCTCGATAATTTCTAGCTGAAGAAAACCTAAAAACCTCCTCTTTGGTTAAAGGGTATTTAAAGATTGAAAAGTAAAGTATTACTTTTAACGCATTCATCTTTTTCTGTTACTTTTTCTATAAAAATAAGGCTTAATTTTAGAATAATAGAAATAATTAATGTTTTGGAATTATAACTTACCCAATGTAAGGTCTATTTTTAGAGGCTTTAAACAAAAAATAAAATAAAATTTTGAAGTAAAATATACACTGACGTTTTTACTTTGTTGCTCGTAATAATCTATCATTTATAGATTTGCCAAGACCAAAATCAGGTAATTTTTCAGCAATAATAATATCTAAATCAAGAGTGTCTAATTGGTGTAAAGCATCGTATAATTTAGAAGCGGCTTCACTTAAATCTCCTTTTTTAGACAAGATAATTTCGGTAATAACACCATTAATTTTTAGTTCAGGTTTAAAAACTAAAACACCAATCCGTTTATTTGGATAGTGAGAAATAGCCTCTAAAATATTATCCGTTAAAATCGTTTTGGTTTTTGGTGCATAATGGCGTGCTAACATACCAGGAGCATCAGGCGTTTTTTGTGTTTCTAACGTTTTAGATTCAGTTACAGAGTTTTTAATTTTAATATTTCCAACAACGGCTTCAATCGCTTCAATAGCAGTAGAACCTAATCTATATATAATGGGTTCGTCGTTTTCAAAACCAATAATGGTTGATTCTATTCCACTAGTGCAGGCACCACCATCTAAAACCATTTTAATAGTGTTTTTAAAATAAGATTCTACGTGTTGTGCTGTGGTTGGACTAATGCTACTAAACGGATTGGCACTTGGTGCTGCCAATGGAAAATCTAATTTACTTAACAATTCTAACGTAGTAGAATGATTTGGTACACGTACAGCAACGGTGTCTTTTCCTCCTGTAATTAAATCTGGGATTATAGCTTTCTTTTTCAACACCAAAGTTATTGGTCCAGGCCAAAAGGCTTCGGCCAACAATTTTGCCTTTTCAGGAATGTATTCTACAATAGTTGAAAGCGAATCAATAGACGGAATATGAACAATAAGTGGATTAAAAAATGGACGTTTTTTAGTTTCAAAAATAGCTTTTATGGCTTTTTCGCTATAAATATTTCCTGCTAATCCATAAACTGTTTCCGTTGGAATAGCAACAATGTTTTCAGCCGTTAAAAGTTGAATGGCTTTTGATATGTCTTTTGAAATGATACTCATAATAACGTTCAGACTGCAATATTAGTTGAAAAAATCGAAAGATTTATTAGTAGTTTTGCAACTTTAAAAATAAGTAGATGATTTCAGTAGATAATTTAGCCGTAGAATTTAGTGGACAAACCCTTTTTAGTGATGTGTCTTTTACCATTAATGAGAATGATAAAATTGCTTTAATGGGTAAAAATGGTGCAGGAAAATCTACCATGATGAAAATTATTGCTGGCGTACAAAATGCCACGCGTGGTAATGTGCGCTCTCCAAAAGATACGGTTATTGCCTATTTGCCTCAGCACTTATTAACTGAAGATAATACGACTGTTTTTGAAGAAGCCTCTAAAGCATTTGCACATGTTTTTGAAATGCGTGACGAAATGGAAGCGCTCAACAAGCAACTAGAAACCAGAACAGATTACGAATCTGATGAATACATGAAAATCATAGAACGTGTATCGGATTTAGGCGAAAAATACTATGCTTTAGAAGATGTTAACTATGATGCTGAAGTTGAAAAAGCATTGAAAGGTCTAGGATTTAAGCAAGCCGATTTTACAAGACCAACAAGTGAATTTTCTGGTGGATGGCGCATGCGAATAGAATTGGCTAAAATTTTACTTCAAAAGCCAGATTTAATTCTACTAGATGAGCCAACTAACCATATTGATATTGAATCTGTCATTTGGCTAGAAGACTTTTTGGTTAATAAAGCCAACGCTGTACTCGTTATTTCTCACGATAGAGCCTTTATTGATAATATTACCAATAGAACGATTGAGGTAACCATGGGTCGTATTTACGATTACAAAGCTAACTATTCGCATTACTTGCAATTGCGAGAAGATAGACGCACACACCAAATAAAAGCGTACCAAGAGCAGCAGAAATTTATTGCTGATAATATGGCTTTTATAGAGCGTTTTAAAGGGACCTATTCTAAAACCAATCAAGTGTCATCTCGTGAGCGCATGCTCGAAAAATTAGAACGCATAGAAATAGATGAGGTAGATACGTCTGCATTGCGTTTACGTTTTCCGGCAACACAACGTTCTGGCGATTATCCGGTAACCGTTAAAGATGTGTCAAAATCTTATGATGAGCATGTGGTATTTAAAGATGCTAATATGTCTATTGCAAGAGGCGAGAAGGTGTGTTTTGTGGGTAGAAATGGCGAAGGAAAATCTACAATGATTAAAGCCATTTTAGGCGAAATTGATGTCGAAGGTACTTGTACTTTAGGCCACAATGTGAAGGTTGGTTATTTTGCGCAGAACCAAGCCGCTTTGTTAGATGAGAGCTTAACGGTTTTTCAAACGGTAGATGAGGTAGCGAAAGGCGATGTACGTACCCAAATAAAGAATATTTTGGGTGGTTTTATGTTTAGAGGAGACGATATTGATAAAAAAGTAAGCGTCTTATCTGGTGGAGAAAAAACCAGATTAGCGATGGTAAAACTCTTACTAGAACCTGTTAATTTATTAATCTTAGATGAGCCAACCAATCACTTAGATTTAAAGTCTAAAGATGTATTAAAAGAAGCGCTTCAAAATTTTGATGGCACTTTAATATTAGTCTCTCACGATAGAGATTTTCTACAAGGCCTTTCTAAAAAAGTATTTGAGTTTAAAGAAAAACGCGTTATAGAACACTTTGAAACTATTGATGATTTCTTAGCTAGAAATAGAGTAGAGAGTTTGAAAGGGTTGGATTTGTAGGTTGCTTGATAGTAACATTTGATGCTATTAAAAATAATTAATTCTTTATTTCTTAAATGAAAATTCTTTATTAAATTTGTAACCAATGTTTAACGTTGTGTAATATGGTTATAAAAGATTATTATTCGCTTTCTGAAGCTGCTGAAATTTTAGGGAAAAGTAAAGAAACATTGCGACGATGGGATAAAGATGGGAAACTTCCAGCTGTGAGAGAACCAATGAGTGACTATCGTATCTACAAAAAGGAAGATATTAATAACCTAATTAAGCCTTTATTTGATAATATTGAGGATGATATAGATAATTCAGAAAAACCTTTAAAAGAATATAAGGTATTAGAATTATTCGCAGGAGCAGGAGGTTTAGCTATTGGATTGGAAAAAGCAGGAATTAAATGTGCGGCTTTAAATGAAATAGATAAATGGGCTTGCCAAACTTTGCGAGAAAACCGTCCTAATTGGAACGTTTTAGAAGGAGATATCAAAACTTTTAATTTTGAAAAATATAATGGAGAAGTTGATATTGTTACTGGAGGTTTTCCATGTCAAGCATTTAGTTATGCAGGAAAAAGATTGGGATTAGAAGATGCAAGAGGAACTTTGTTTTATGAATTTGCACGCACAGTAAAAGAAGTTAATCCACCAATTTGTATAGGAGAAAATGTAAAAGGTTTACGTTCACATGAAAAAGGAGAGACTTTGAAAGGTATGCTTTCAATTCTCGATGAGATAGGATATAACGTAGTTCCTGTGCAAGTATTAAAAGCAATTAATTATAAAGTACCTCAAAAACGTGAGCGAATAATTCTTGTCGGTATTAGAAAAGATATTGATATAAAATACGAATATCCAAAGCCATATCAGACGATTTATAATTTATCTGATGCATTAAAAAAAGGAAAACTATACGATTCTAATGTACCTAAATCCGAAGGTGCTAAATATCCACAACATAAGAAAGAAGTATTAGATTTAGTTCCGCCAAAAGGTTATTGGAGAGATTTGCCATTAGATTTACAGAAAGAATATATGGGAAAAAGTTTTTATCTAGGTGGAGGAAAAACTGGAATGGCAAGACGTATAGGTTGGGATGAACCAAGTTTAACGCTAACTTGTAGTCCTGCTCAAAAACAAACAGAGCGTTGTCACCCTGACGAGACAAGACCTTTTACAGTAAGAGAATATGCTAGAATTCAAACGTTTCCTGACGAATGGAAGTTTATGGGTTCAGTATCTCAACAATATAAACAAATAGGTAATGCTGTTCCATGTAACTTAGGAAAAGAGATTGGATATTCTATCGTAAAATTTTTGAATGATTATTATTCAAGTTTGTCAAAACCTAAATAATAGCCGTAATTCTCAAAAGTAATCTCATCTAAAATACTTCTATTCGATTCTTTAGAACTTGTTTGTATTTCCGCGAGTGCAGAATTGTTTTCAGTTTCTTCTTTTTTTATACTATTTAAGTATTCAGAAATAGCTGTTGGTAAAACATTATATAATTCAAAAAGAGCATTATCTCTTCCGGAAAGTAACTTGTAAAATTGATCTCCAGAAATTTTATTCACCCTGCTATGGCTATATTCTTTTCCGTTGATTTCCCCAAACCACTTTTCGTTAAAACTATTTTTAGCCAAAATTTGTACCCAATAACACTCAGCTTTTTTGTAATTATCGGCATAACTGGCTAGTTTTTGAAATAAACTTTCGGCAGAACTGCTATTCATCGTGTTATGTTTATTCTTGATATCAGCAAATAAAGTGTTATCCATAGCTTTAATATCAAAACCGCTAAAATTACCGATTTCAAAGCCTTTAATTCCACCTAAAATTTGTTCGTGAAAAGTTCCAATTGAATTATTAATTGATTTATCAATCTGCCTATTTATTTCCGTTTTTATTAGAGTTACTTCATCAAGCTCATTAAAACTTGCATCAAATGTGAGTTTTATAGTATCAATTTTATTTGAATAAAATTTCTTTTTGCTAACATTTGCTTTGGCTTTCAAATATGAATTATGCAAATTTTCTATACATGATAAAAGATGCTCATCTGAGATAAAATTTAAATATTTATTTGTCATAATTCCGAAATAATATTTTACAATTTACAATAAATTAATGCGCCTCCAACCAATTCAAACCAGTATCGACTTCGACATCTAGAGGAACTTCCATTTTAAAGGCGTTTTCCATTTCTGTTTTAATCAATGTGGTTAATTCTTCTAGTTCTGGTTTGTAGATATCAAAAACCAATTCATCATGCACTTGTAAGAGCATTTTAGATTTATAATTTCCAGCTTCAAGCTTATCGAAAATATTAATCATGGCTATTTTAATAATATCTGCTGCGCTACCTTGTATCGGTGCGTTTACAGCATTTCGTTCTGCAGCGCCTCTAACCACAGCATTACGAGAGTTGATGTCTTTTAAATAACGACGACGACCCAAAATGGTAGAAACATAACCATTATCTCTTGCAAAATCGACTTGCTTACTGATGTAAGCTTTTAATTTTGGATAGGTTTCATAATACGTGTCAATTAACTCTTTGGCTTCACCACGTGATAAATCGGTTTGGTTACTGAGTCCATAGGCAGATACACCATAGATTATCCCAAAGTTAACGGTTTTTGCATTGCTACGTTGTTCTCTAGTCACTTCTGTTAATGGCACATTAAATACTTTTGAAGCGGTTGATGCGTGAATATCTTCACCATTCTTAAAGGCTTCAATCATGGTTTCTTCTTCACTTAATGCAGCGATGATTCGTAATTCTATTTGCGAGTAATCGGCAGCTAGTAAGGTGTATTCTTCGTTTCTTGGTACAAAAGCTTTTCTCACTTGGCGACCACGTTCTGTACGGATTGGAATATTCTGTAAGTTAGGATTATTACTACTTAAACGACCAGTAGCAGCAACGGTTTGCATATAATCGGTGTGCACTCTACCAGTTGATGCTTCTACTTGTAATGGCAAAGCATCTACATAGGTACTTTTTAGTTTGGCAAGACCACGATATTCTAAAATATCTCTAATAATCTCGTGCTCTTTGGCTAAAGCCGATAAAATATCTTCACCAGTTTTATATTGTCCTGTTTTGGTTTTTTTAGGTTTATCTACCAGTTTTAGTTTTTCAAATAAGATGATACCTAATTGTTTTGGCGATGCAATATTAAATTCTTCGCCAGCCACCTCATATATTTTAGATTGAAGATTGGTGATATCGTTATTAAGGTCTTCTGATAATGAGTTTAAAAATTCAACATCGAGATTTATACCTTCTAATTCCATTGCTGCAAGCACGCGAACTAACGGAATTTCAATATCATCAAATAATTTTTGGGTGTTGGCTTCGCCCAATTCTTTTTCAAAATGTTCCTTAAGTTGTAATGTGATGTCTGCGTCTTCAACCGCATATTCCGTTTGTTTTTCTAGTGGAACTTCTCGCATAGACAATTGGTTCTTGCCTTTCTTACCAATTAATTCTGTGATAGAAATTGGTGTGTAGTTTAAATACGTTTCAGCAAGAATATCCATATTATGACGCATATCTGGATTTATCAAATAATGCGCTAACATGGTATCGAACAACTTGCCTTTTACGCTGACATTGTATTTTGCTAAGACTTTAATATCATATTTTAAATTCTGACCAATTTTCTGAATGTTTTCAGCTTCAAAGAATGGTCTTAAGATTTCAATAAGCGCTTGTGCTTCGGTTTTATCTTCGGGAAATGGTATATAAAACCCTTTGCCAACTTCCCATGAAAATGCAATACCTACCAATTCTGCGGTTAACGGATTTAGTCCTGTAGTTTCAGTATCAAAACAAACAGATGCTTGATTCATTAAGTTTTTTACAAACAATTTGGTTGCCATACCAGGCGCTACACTTTGGTAAAAGTGCGATGCGGTTTCTGCGGTTTTACGAGTGAATTCAGTTGCCGTTTCTGTGGCAGAGGGTTCACCACCTCCAAACAATGAAAACTGACCTTCGCCTGCAGATTTTATTTCTTTAGGTGTGGTTTTAGGTGCTTCAGTTTTGGCTGTAGTTTGTGTTGCTGGTGCTTGAGCTTCAGCAGAAAATGTTTTATTAAAATTATCGATTAAACGTCTAAATTCTAACTCTTGAAAAATCTCAGTAACCTTAGGCACATCTGGCTCAGACATTTCAAAATCTTTAGCATCGAATTCCACAGGTACATCGAGCATTATTGTTGCTAGTTTTTTAGAAAGTAAGCCTAGTTCTTGGTTGGCTTCAACTTTCTCTTTCATTTTTCCCTTTAACTCGTGCGAATTAGCAAATAGGTTTTCCATGCTTCCGTAAGCTGCTAAAAATTTCTTAGCTGTTTTTTCGCCAACACCTGGTAAACCAGGAATATTATCCGAAGCATCACCCATCATTCCTAAAAAATCAATGACTTGCAAAGGGTCTGTAACTTCAAATTTTTTCTGTACTTCTGGAATTCCCCATGTTTCGTAACCACCACCAAAAACAGGTCTGTACATAAAAATGTTTTCAGACACCAGTTGTGCAAAATCTTTATCTGGTGTTACCATATAAGTTTGGTAACCTTCTTTTTCGGCTTTTTTTGCCAAAGTGCCTATAACGTCATCAGCTTCATAACCTTCTTTGACCATGATAGGTATATGCATAGCTTTTAAAATCTCATAGATGTATGGAACCGCAGTTTTTATACCTTCAGGTGTTTCATCTCTGTTGGCTTTGTAGGCTTCGAACATTTCTACACGGTCTGAGCTTCCGCCTTTATCAAAACAAACAGCTAAATGGTCTGGCCGTTCACGCTTTATAACATCTAAAAGAGAGTTCATAAAACCCATAATAGCTGAGGTATCTTCGCCTTTAGAGTTTATTCTTGGATTTTTTATAAAAGCATAGTAGCCACGGAAAATAAGTGCGTAGGCATCAACTAGAAAGAGACGTTTTTGGTCTGACATGTTTATAAATTTTGAAGTTTATAAAACTACAAAACTTAAGTCTTGAAATGAAAGAATGATTTATGAATTAATAAACAAATAAAAAGCCGAAACTTTCGTTTCGGCTTTTTAAAAAATATTTGGTTAATAGCACATTAACAAAGTTTTACAGTTTTAAGTTTCAATTGAAGACTTTTTCTGTATGCTTTAATACTGATAATTTCGTTACTCTTTTTACGATTCATTTTTAAAACCTTAGCTTTTACTTCTGCAGAAATACTAATTGTTTTAGACTCTGCTTTTTTTGCTTTTACAGTTTCAACAAGTTCAGTTTCATTATTAGAAACTACATCTTGTTGAGCGAAACCTACTAAAGACATTGTTAAAAATAATATGATGACTAAACCTTTTTTCATAATTTTTGGAAGTTATATTTGTTTAACTTCGAGTCAAAGAAACATAACAATCCGAGTGCCCTTAAAATTTTTGGATGAAAGCGGTCGATAAATGGTTAACAGGTAATTGCCCGCAAAAAACATCGACGAAATGCACAATATGGATTGTGAGCCCTTTAAAAGCATTAAATTTGAAGACGAAAATTATTCTTTATCAGTTGAATTACGCACCTTTTAGAATAATATCGATAAAATACATGTTATTGGCTTTTATATCCTTTAAACACTACTAGTATATGAATGAATTGATTAATAATTGTTATTTTGAATTGTTCTCTAAACAACAACAAAACCAATTCAATATTGGGAATAGTAACTCTAAAGAAAGAATTAGAAAGTTAGATGCTTTAAAAACAGCGATTGAAAAAACATATAGATTAGAAATTCAAGATGCATTATTAAAAGATTTAGGCAAACCAGTAGTAGAAGCAGAGCTTACTGAAATCTACGCAATAATAGGAGATATTAAACATGCCAAAAAGCATTTAAAACAATGGATGAAAAACCATAAAGTAGGTACGCCAATGTCTATGTTAGGGTCTAGTTCTCATATTACATTTCAACCTAAAGGAGTTTGCTTAATTATATCACCTTGGAATTTTCCCTTTAATCTTACCTTTGGACCATTAGTGTCTGCAATTGCAGCGGGTAACACAGCAATTATAAAACCTTCTGAGATGACACCGAATTCTTCAGCTTTAATGGCTAAAATAATAGAAGATGTATTTGATGAGGATGAGGTAGCATTGGTTGAAGGTGAGGTTGAAACATCTACCGAATTATTAAAATTGCCATTTAATCATATCTTTTTTACAGGATCACCTCAAGTTGGTAAAATAGTAATGACTGCAGCTGCAAAGCATTTAGCATCTGTAACTTTAGAACTTGGCGGAAAATCACCAACCATAGTTGATAAAACAGCTAACATTGATAAAGCAGCAAAAAAGATAATGTGGGCAAAATTCTTAAACTGTGGCCAAATTTGTGTTGCTCCAGATTATGTTTTGATAGATGAAAGTATAAAAGTTGAATTTATTGAATCTTGTAAAAAATGGCTTCAAACTTATTATAATAACAATCCAAAAAAATCAGATTCTTATGGAAGAATTGTTACTGACAAACATTTTGAACGCTTAAATGCTTATCTAGAAAACGCAAAAACTTTAGAGGCTAAATTTGAAGTTGGTGGAGAAACAAATAGAACTTCAAAATATATTGAACCGACGATTATTTCAGATTTAAAACCTGAAGCAAAATTATTAGAAGAAGAGATTTTTGGGCCTATTTTACCCATAGTAACCTATAATAGTTTAGACATGGCTATTGCTTATGTTAACTCCAAACCAAGACCATTAGCGCTTTATATTTATAGTAAAAGCAAAGGGAATACTAACAAAATTATAAATAATACTAGAGCAGGAGGTACCTGTATTAATAATAGTGTATTGCATTATGCTAACCACAACTTACCTTTTGGTGGTGTAAATAATAGCGGAATAGGTAAAAGCCACGGTTTTGATGGTTTTAGAGCTTTTAGTAATGAACGTTCCGTTTTAAAACAGCATACGTTTGGTGTAACAGAATTGCTGTTTCCGCCATATTCTAGTTTTAAAGAGAAATTGGCTCGGTTGACTATTAGGTGGTTTTAAGATTTTTACAGTAATCTGTTAAAAATTTGGTGGTTGTGCAACAGGTTCTATTCTCACTCCATCTTGTACAAGAGCTGTTTCAATTATTTTAATTGGAAATACGTTGTTTTCAGTTCCTAGCATTTCAGTTAATTCACTATGAGTGATATCTATGGGATACAAAACGTTGTCACTAACAGCATTAGGGCCATATTTAAGGGCGTTTAGCTCATGGTTAGTATATTCTACGCAGTCATAGCTGTATGTCATGTCTTCACTGTTAAACCTAAATGTTTCTAAAGCATTATTGTTTATGTCTTTTCCTAATGGTGGAATTTCATCTTGTAATCTTTCACTTTTAGCTGTTATTGTTAAGCTACCTTGTTCTATAATACGAATTGAATTGTTTTCATAAGGTAGAATCCAAGATTGATTGTCAAAAAATATAGGTTCATTTACCATTAATTCTGCGTTGGCTATAGATTCATCGCAAAAAACGAATGATATAGTAATATTATTTCGTTCTAAATCATATAAACTATAAGCAGTGTAAGCGTTATCTGTTGTTTTAGGATAAGTGCCATCGGTATTATAACTACCGCCAGAAATTGAAAAAATTGACATATTATTTTCTAACCCAAGGTTATTACGGTATATTTCATTACCGTGAATTGGTGACTTTCTTCCGTCAGTAATTGCAAGGCGATCGCTAATAGTAGCTCTAGTAATGTTAGCAATCCATAGCTCGGTCATGTCATCAGCAGGTAGTGCTAGATTTTCTTCATTTTCGCAATCTAAATCATCATTTTCATTGTCATTATCACTAAAGCATGATGCTGCTAAAAATAGACTTGAAAGTAGAATGATACAAAGGGTTTTTAAAAGTGATATTTTCATTTGTTATTTTTTTAATAAGAATTTATATAAAAACGTGATATGAATTAATTATTTTAATTTTTAAAGTGATATTATAAAGTAATTACTTTGTTAAAAATTATCACAATACTTCCAACCATTACTAGTTTTGGTGAGTTTAAAATCTTTAATCCAAAACTCGGTTGGGTCTTTTTTAGATAAAATAGCAAAAGGTGTAATGTCTTTTGCTTCAAATTTAACCTTTGCTTTTGCTGTATTAGTGGCAGGTGTTTCTTGTACTTCTAACACTTCGTCTACTTTATAAATAAAGGTTTTTACAAATGCTGATCTTTCATTAGATTCAATAATGTAGTCAATAGCATCGTCCGTGAGTTTAATGTTGTATTCTTTAGAGCCTTTTCTATATCCTTTGGTAATTTCTTTTATGAGTTCCATTTCTATGTAACCCTCTTCTTTTAGTTGTAAATAGTTATTCAATAATTTTACATCGTAATCTTTTGTGCTAAAAGTTGCTTTACCCAGAGTTAGTAACTCTTGTCGTTGTTGAGGTGTTTTTTCTAAACAATCTGAAATTATGTCTTCTGCTTTAGAGTTACTCAGGTTCTCAGAACCACAAGAAATGATTGTGAATGTAAATAGTAAGAGAAATGCTTTTTTCATATAAAAGTGCTTTTATTTTTTAAGAAATTAAATACTTACTTTAATGCATTGATTATATCTAAACATGCGTCATTTTTGGGATTAAGCAAGTAGGCTTCTTTGGCATTTTTTAGACTATTGGCATCTTCTCCATTAAATAATTGCATTTTAGCCAAATTGTAAAGGGCAAACGATTTTGCTTTATCGTCTTTTAATTTTGTTGGAATTTCTTTTATTATTGAATAACCGCCTTCAAAATCATCTATTTCTAAAAGGGTTATTGCCTTTTTTAAGTCATTATTAAATTTGCGATGGGTCTGAAAATTGATTTCATATTCTTTTTGATGCACTGTAAATAATTCTTTAAACTGTAACCCGATGTCTTCTTTTGCTGATTGTAAAAATTCTACTGAGTTAAGGCTTGGTGGATATTCGCAATTGTATTTTGGTCCTTTCTTTTTTATTTTAGATGTTAAGGTTTTAGAGAAAAGTACTTCTGCTGTTTGTAAATCAATTATTTTAAGGTTTACATCTAAGCGATATACTCCAACGCGTCTTTGACTTGGGCAACCATTACCTCCAATTAGAGTTTTGTTTTTTTCTACACTTTGAGAAAAATCATCCGTTTGTATACGACCAAAAATAATTAAACCAGAACCATAGAACTTTCCGATTTTTCGGATTTGGTTTTCGTCTACTTTACCACTTTGTTGAAAGTTGAGTTCTTTTAGTAATGCTCTTGTTTTGTCTCTGTCAATAAGTTTTAATCCGTCAATATTTGTTACTTGAACTACGAATTCATCATAAATATCTACCGTATGGTTATCGTTTCGGTTTACCTTATTAACAATTTCTGAAATAATAATATTCTTGGTTTCCAATACATTAAAGACAGGTTGTTTATCTACCATGTAAGATATTTTACTCCAACTGTCGTTAAACATGCCGCCAATACTGTTATTCTGACTAAATGATTTAACGGATAATAAAAATGATATTAAAAGGAATGTCGAGCACGCAATGTTTTTCATGTTAAGTAAATAAGAAATCCCTATAAAGAATTAAAGCCAATATATATTATTTGCTTTGTCAATAAGAATTGTGATTAATAGCTAATCTTAAAAATATAAAGATTAAGTGTAGATCTGTATTTAACTTAGTTAACGCATATATCTAATTAGTTTACGCACAATTAATTAGGTATTTTTCAAATTCGAAGTGTTTTTTAATAAAAAAGATATAAATTAGTGGTTCACTACCCTAACCAACTCATTTCCAATGAATATAAAATGCATTTTTATTATCTTCATTCTAATTTTTGCAAATACTATTAAAGCACAACAAAAAGTAATAGATTCCTTAGAACAACAACTTATTAATCCAACAAATGGTAAAACTAAAGTGGAAAACCTTAATTGGTTAGGCTACTATTACGCTAGATCAAATCCAGAACAAGGACTTAAAAAATTAGATGAATCCGTTAAACTGGCAATAGCAAATAATGATTCCTTACAGCTTGGTAAGGCCTATGAATATAAAGGGTTAAATCATAAAAATCTTGGAAATGACTCTATAATGCTATCATTTTTTAAAAAGGCAGAATACATCTATAGAAACATTGATAGTAAGGGAGCGTTGCCATTTTTAGTCCTCAATAGAGGTATGTATTATTCGCAACGATCCAATTATCATAAGGCAAATGAAGATTATAAAAGTGCTATGGAAAGCTTTACTTTGAGTAATGATACGTTGTTAATGGGATATATCTTAGGTAGAATAGGACAAAGCAACATATATCTAGGAAATTATAAAACATCTCTTGATGCATTTTTAAAAGGAGCAACACTACTAGAATTAAGTGGTAATGAGAAAACAATGCATTATGGAAGTATTATGGGAGATTTAGGGTTGCTTTATCAAAAATTATCTAAATATGATACAGCCATAGAATACCACAATAAATGTGTAGAGATTTATAAAAAGCATGGTTTTAATAGAGGGTTATCTAATCAATATAATGATATAGGTAATATTTATACTAAACTTGGGCAGTTTCAAAAAGCAATGGACATCTATAAAGTGTCTTATGCAATGAAAAAGCAAACCAATAATAAAGCTGACATAGCAGGTAGCTTTACAAATATTGGAAATACTTATTCTCATTTAGGGGATTTAGATAAGGCTTTAACATATTTAGATAGTGCTAACATATTACACAAAGAATTAAAGGATTTCAATGGTCTTTCTATAGTAGAGGAGCATTTAGGGACTATAAAACTAAAACAAGGAGAAACCTTAGAGGCTAAAAAACATTTTGATTCTGCCGTTTATTTTGCAACAAAAATAGAAGATAAACGAGCAATTTTATTCGGAAAATTAGGACTTGCTAAAGCATCCTATAAATTAGGAAACCATAAGTTAGCTTATAATGAAATAAAAGACGCTTTAGAAATTAAAGATAGTTTGTTTTCTGATGAAAAAATGGAAGATTTGGCATCCATTAAGGCTAGGTATGAATATGATAAGGAAAGAGCAATTCTTGAAGCGAATTTTGAAAATGATAAAATTTTACAAGAAGCAGAAATAGAACAACAAATTATAAATAGAAATTTAAGCATAGGTGCTGGTATTTTTTTACTTGGTATTTTTAGTACTGGTTTTATAATATTGAGACGTAAAAAAGAAGCTGAGCTAAATGAGGAAATAGTTACAGCAGAACTTCAAAAATTAAGAGTACAAATGAATCCTCATTTTATTTTCAATACGCTTAATTCCATTAATGATTTTGTTTTAAAGAACGAAAAAAGTAAAGCAAGTAATTATTTGGCAAGATTCTCTGTAATGATGAGACAAATACTAGATAATTCTGAAGAAGATGAAGTTAATCTCAGCGATGAAATTACTTTTTTAGAAAGCTATATTAAGCTTGAGCAACAACGATTGAATAATACATTTACTTATAGTATTAATGTAAATAATAATATAGATTTAGAAGAGCTATACGTGCCATCTGCATTGTTACAACCTATTATAGAAAATAGTATTTGGCACGGACTTTCACCAAAAAAAGAAGGTATACTTAAGATTACATTTACCGAAGAAAGAGATAGACTTATTTGTACTATTGAAGATAATGGAGTAGGCTTAAATCCGAACAAAGAAAACCTTTTTAGTGATAAATCATTTGGTACAAGTAGTGTTAAAAATAGGATAAACTTACTTAATAAGAGAAAAGGCACTAATGCAAAAATTAAAGTTATAGAAAAAGAAGAGGGCATTTGTACCATACTAGAGCTGCCAATTTCTAAAGATGTTTAAATGAGTATGATTAAAGTTCTTATTATAGATGATGAACAACACGCAATAAATGTATTAGTTGATAATTTAAAGGGATACAAAAATTATACACTTTGTGGAACTGCAAAATCGGTGGAAGAAGCTATTAGTTTAACACAGTTGTTATTACCAGATCTTGTTTTTCTAGATATTATTTTAGATAAAAAAACCGCATTCGATTATTTAAAAGCTTTTCTGCCAAATATTAAATTTAATATCATTTTTGTTACTGCCCATAATACATATGCGGTTAAGGCTTTTGAATATTCTGCATTACATTTTTTGTTGAAGCCTATAGATTCAGAAAAATTTAGGGAAGCATTGAGTAGAATGAATGATAGAGTAAGTGAAGAAGAACGTTTGCTTAGATTAGAGAGTCTAGAACATAATTTAATAAGAACAAACGGTTATAAATGGATACATATCGCTACTATTGAAAAAAAATATAAAATCCACTCAAAAGACATTTTATTTATTGCATCAGATAGCAATTATTCTCACATTTATCTTTTGGATAAGACTAAAATTACAACTTCAAAAACCTTGAAGCACTATACAAATTTACTTCAAGATAGCCATTTTTATAAAGTGCATAAATCTTACCTGGTTAATACGGAACATTTAAAAACCTATAATAGAAAAACCGGTATATTAAAAATGAAAAACAACCAATTGATAACTGTTGCAGAACGACGACGTAGCAGATTCTCTAAGCTATTCTTTTCGTGATAATTGAGCCAATAGAACAATCATATGTGTTTAGCTAATTTAGTAAATAGTAAGATTTCTCCAATAAAAATATTATTCAAATCTATATCTCATTACTGTAGATTTACAGCAAAACCTGTAGCTTTAAATTCCAACAAATTCCACCTTTAACAATTTAATAAGATAACTCGAAATTCATATTATTAAATTTGTAAGCTTAAATTAATTAGATGATTCGCTGGATAATATTTGCCATTCTTTTTGTAATACTCACCATTTATGGTTTTCAAGCTATTAGAACAGTGACGAAGCAAACCTGGGTTTACTTTATATTTTTTGCGGTTGCTGTTGCAGTGGTAGGGAATTTTATAGTACAATTTACTATGATTAATGATGGTCGAGTTTTAACACTTCAAAAGAGTTATGCCTTTGGCTTTTTACTCACCTTTATGGCTTTCAATTTAGTAATACTACCAATACTATTTGGAGAAGATATTGTTAGAGGATTAATAGGGTTGTACGAAAAAGTAACCAGTAAAAATGAGGGTTATTATATGCCTTCTCGCAGAAAATTTGTAAGTCAAATTGCACTGGGTTTGGCTGCAATTCCTTTTTCATCCTTACTATACGGTATGTATAGAGGTAAATATAATTTTAGAGTGCTTAATTATACCCTTCATTTTGAAGATTTACCAGATGCTTTTGATGGTTATAAACTTACACAGATTAGCGATATTCATTCTGGTAGTTTTGATAATAAAGAAAAAGTTGAATATGCTATAGATTTAATTAACAAACAGAAATCAGATATACTTCTATTTACTGGAGATATGGTAAATAATAAAGCTTCTGAAATGATACCTTGGAAAGATACCTTTGGAAGGTTAAAAGCTAAAGATGGTAAGTTTTCGGTTTTAGGTAATCATGATTATGGTGATTATGTAGATTGGGATACAGCTGAAGCTAAGCATCAAAACCTCGAAGATTTAAAACAAATTCAAAAAGAAATAGGATTTGATTTATTATTAAATGAAAGTCGATATATCAAAAAAGGTAATGAACGATTAGCTTTAATAGGTGTGGAAAATTGGGGAACAGCTGGATTTAAGCAAGCTGGTGATTTAGAAAAGGCCAAATCTCAAGTACGTGCTGAAGATTTTAAAATTTTATTGTCACATGATCCTAGCCATTGGGAAGCTAAAGTTCTTAAAGACCCATATCATTTTCATTTAACGTTAAGCGGACATACGCATGGTATGCAGTTTGGTATTGAAATTCCTGGGTGGATAAAGTGGAGTCCTTCAAAATGGAGATATAAGCAATGGGCTGGTATATACACAAAATTAGGTCAGCACATCAATGTAAATAGAGGATTTGGCTATTTAGGTTATCCTGGTCGCGTTGGTATTTGGCCAGAAATTACTGTGATAGAGCTCAAAAAAGGTACAAAAAGTGTTTAATTGGTAGATAAGCGTATTGTAATTGAATAGCTTAAATTAACATTACATACTCAAATTGGCATAATTGCAAAGAATTGCTTATTTTTATATATTAGGTACTAAAATGTTAGCAACAGATTAAGAAGTTGATGACTATATTAGAAGTACAAATTTAGTAGACCAAAAAACAAACGTATGTCAAAATTTGGGGAGTTAATAGATGTAGAAATTCCGGTACTTTTGGATTTTTATACCGAGTTAAACGAAGAGTCTAGTGCTATGCATTCTGTTCTTAGAGATGTTGCTGCGGGTTTAGGTGATAAAGTTAAAGTGATTAAAATTGACGTCAATAAAAACAAAGAGCTCGCAGAAGCTTTACGAGTAAAAGGTTTACCAACTTTAATAATTTATAAAAATGGCGAAATGAAATGGCGTCATAGCGGTATGCAAGATGCCAATACTCTCATTGAAATTGTTCAAGAATACATTTAAAATAAATTAAACGTAGTTATTATAGATTAATACTTAGAAAGCTATATCCCATTTTGCTATAATAATCTAAAACTTTTGGAAGGGCATATTTTAAATTTCGTGAAGCTTTAATACTATCATGAAAAACAATAATACTTCCTTCTTTTGCTTTACAAATAACATTGTTTAAGCATGTTTTTTCAGATACAGAATTATCCCAATCAAAGGATAAAACATCCCACATTATAATTTTATAACCTAACGATTGTATTTGTTTACTTTGCTTAGTTCTAACCTTACCATATGGAGGACGAAATAGATTTTTATTTGAATACTTATGTTTTTCAATTATTGATTCTATTAAGATTTTAGTTTGTTCAACATCTTCTAGATAATCCTGGGTATTATGTTTCCAACCTTTTAAATGGTTGTAAGTGTGATTACCAATAGAATGACCATGCTCAATAATATTTTGAAAAATTAGTGGGTGCTTATCAATATTATTTCCAATACAAAAAAAAGTTGCTTTTGCGTTATATTCTTTTAATGTAGATAAGACCCAATCTGTAATTTTAGGTGTTGGGCCATCATCAAAAGTTAAATATATTTCTTTTTTGTTGGTGTTGATATTCCAGATAAAATTAGGAAACAATGTTTTTACAAAGTCTGGTGTTTTAGCTGGTATAATCTGCATCTCTTATTATTTCTCTGGAGCAATCTTATCAATAGTGTCTTTTATTGCATTTTGTATGTCCACATCTTCTGGTACTTCAGGAGTTACGTCATTTCCGTAAAGCGCCATAAGCTCATCAAATAAGCTTAAATAGCTATTAAAGGTCTTTGTTTCTTGTAAAGCAAAATCTTGGTCGTTATATATAACTAAAATGTCAATTAATGATCTATAACGTTGTATGTCTAAATAAATCTCTTCACCAACCACGCGTTCTTGATCTTTTAACGGAAGACTACTGTAATACGCTAAGTTTTCCTGATATTTTTTAGCCACATCTTTATAAAGCGCTCGTCCTTTTTCTAGATTCCCTACTTCATAATAAGCACTTACATAAGGTTCAAGTAGTGAGTAAAATCCAAACTTATCTACTGGCATTTTCTCCATTGCTATATCAGCAATTTCTTCGGCTTTATCTAATTTATCTTCATTGATGAGTTGTTCAATTAAACGTGCTATATTGCCTCTATATGTAATTCCGTTTCGCCTTGTTTCTATGTCGTAATACATGTCTTCTCCACTTCCTCCCCATTTCCAATTCTTAACCATATTATACATTAAGTCCGCATCTACTCTTCCCATATCATAAGGGTTAGCTTTGTCTACAGCTGTCTTAATTGGTACAAGTTTGTAACACATTCCATCGAGTTGTAAATAATCTTTAAGCCATACATAGTCTTCTGCACCAAAAGCGCCACCTGTAAAGTATATTGGTCGCTCCCAGTTGTTATTGGCAAGAATGTCTAACATTAAAAGACGGTTTTTATAGAGATATCCTCCACTGATTCTGGTAAAAAGATAATCTTCTATTTTATCGGCATCTTTTGGCTTTACTATACCTTTTTTTAGCACCATTTCTTTATTAACCGGAATAGAAATATTACGCGACGGATAGTAATTAGAATTTAATAAATGTTTTGGGTATCGTTCAGGGTCATCTTGTTGTACTTCTACAGCAAACTTTACTTTTGTATTCGGTTTTTCGCTAGATACAAACTCCATAAATTGTTTTATGTCTAATGTGTCTCTTGCAATTTTTTCACTAATCTCTTTGTAAGCTACAACGTCTCTTGTGCCGCCACGATATTGTTTGTGTGTAAGCTGAGAAGGAATAGGGTCACTATCATAAGCTTTACGTTTCATCTGATCAATATACCAGTCCGTTTGAAATAAACTGGTATTAACAACACGTACGTCTCTGCGGACACCTTCTATTTCTTGCAGGTACCATAGCGGAAAAGTATCGTTGTCGCCAATAGTAAATAAAATTGCATTTGGTGCACAAGATTCTAAATATTTACGTGCCATAGAGTTTGTAGTGTACTTACCGGAACGGTCATGGTCATCCCAGTTATTTGCGGCTAACACACCAGGAACAATTACAATACAAGCAAGTGTAATAATTGGCGCTAATAATTTAGTCTTAAAGCTCGATTTTAATAAATCATAGATCGCATAAACACCAAAACCTATCCATATCGCGAAGACGTAGAAGGATCCAACTACAGAATAATCTCTTTCTCTAGGCTCAAAAGGACGTACGTTAGTATAAAACTGAATGGCTAAACCAGTTAATAAAAAGAAGACTAATAAAACCCAAAATCGTTTTAGATCCGAAAACATGAGGAAGCCAAATCCTATTAATCCTAATATAAGCGGTAAGAAATAGTATGTGTTTCGAGCTTTGTTTTCTAATACATCTGTAGGTAAATTATCTTGAGACATACCTGTATGCAGTTCGTCAATGAAATTTATACCTGAAATCCAGTTGCCATTTTCCCAAGTATATTTTCCTTGTATATCATCTTGTCTTCCAGTAAAGTTCCACATAAAATAGCGCCAATACATATATCCAAATTGGTATTGAAACATATACATAATATTGTCAAAGAAAGACGGTTTTTCTACTTCTAAGTATCGTTGCCCATATTGGCTTAAAAACTGATTATAATCTTCATAATCCATTTCGCCATTATCTACACGCATTTTAAAATTATTGACCAATTGGTCAATCTGTTGTTTTTCTTGTAAGGCATATTGAGCAGCTTGTTCTTCAGATACACCAGCATTCATGGCTTCATTGTATGCGCGTCTTTGTAACGTTGGGTCTGCTTTAAATTCAATTAAACCAGCAAACATCATGTAGTTTTCAGCATGTTCAGCACTCCACATTCTTGGTAAAATTGAAGCATGTTCATGGTTGTAATTTTGTTTACTTTTTTCCCAATCGTTTATAATTACATATTCTCCTAGTTCTTCATCTTTTTCAAAATTCTTTTTGTCATCTACAAAGGGTTCATCTTTATCTGCACCAGAATAAGCTTCCGTAAATTGAGGACCATAAAAAAGATGAGTTTCAGGATATTGCTCTAAATTATAATAGGCTAAAAGCTCTCTAGCATCCGATGGATTATTTTCATTAATAACAACTTGTGCGTTGGCACGTATAGGAAGCATCATCCAAGAAGAGAATCCTATGAAAATAAACATTAAGCAGAGTACTAATGTATTAATATGTTTATACCCTTTTTTTCGTGTAAAGTTTAACCCAAAATAAAATAAGGCTATAACCATTAAGCCAGTAATAATAGTTCCTGAATTAAAAGGTAAGCCAATTGAATTCACAAAAAACACTTCTAAATAACCAAAAAGCTTAAGGGTAGAAGGTAATAGTAATTTAAATATAAATAGCAATATAGCAGCAGAAGCTATGTTGGCAATAATAAAATTCTTTACCGTAATGGTTTTGTAGTTTTTAAAGTAATATAAAAGTCCAATAGCAGGTATGGTTAATAAGCCCATAAAGTGAACACCAAAAGATAAACCAATAACAAATGCTATTAAAATTAACCAACGATTTCCTCTCGGTTCATTCATTTCTTGCTCCCAACGTAAACCTAAATAAAATAAAATAGCCATTATTAAAGTGGCCATGGCATATACTTCTGTTTCAACAGCATTAAACCAAAAAGAATCTGTAAAAGTAAATGCTAAGCTACCAACTAAAGCACTACCTAAAATAGCATAGGCTTTGCCTGGATTATCGTCTTTGTTATAGTTAGATAGTTTAACTAACAGTAAACTAATAGTCCAAAACATAAAAAGAATGGTAAATGCGCTTGCAACACCACTCATCATGTTTAAAATCATTCCAATTTGTGATGGCTCTAATGCAAAAATGGAGAAAAATGCTCCAAACATTTGAAATAATGGTGCTCCTGGAGGATGACCTACTTGCAGTTTTGATGAAGTTAAAATATATTCTCCTGCATCCCAAAAACTTACTGTTGGTTCAATAGTAAGTCCGTAAACTACAACGGCAACGGCAAATACAAACCATCCTAAAATGTTGTTCCACTTTTTAAAGTTAAATTCTATCATGAAAACCTTAGTTATTTATGCAGGCGAATTTACTAATTATTACATAAACGCCTACATTTTTAAGTTAACGTTAAGTATTTTAAATAATTTTGCACTTTTTTTTTGTCTAACTAAAACTTTCTATTAAATTTGCAGCCTCAATTGAAAGATTGGCCTATGGTGTAACTGGCTAACACATCGGTTTTTGGTACCGAAGAGTCTAGGTTCGAAACCTAGTAGGCCAACTGAAATTTAAATCCTAATTCATTTATGAGTTAGGATTTTTTTATTTTAAGTACTGTATTCTTAGTCTAAGAAGCTCTTACTGATGCAAATAAATTGAAAACATATTACAATTTAAAGTACTGTGTAAGTGAGAAGAAAAAATAGTAAGCCAGCCTAAATGAAAAAATCCTAAACTAAAATGCCTAGGATTTTTCTTATGTAAAGTATTTGTATTTAAATCTTAAATGTAATTACTGGTCGTTTGGCATGGTTAACTAAATCTTCACTTATACTACCGTTAAGGAAATGAGAAATACCTTGTCTTCCATGTGTACTGATTCCAATTAAATCTGCATTAATGTCCTCAGCGAAATTTAAAATTCCATGTTCAACAGTGTGATCGTTATGTATAGTTGTGGTGTAATTATCAAAATCTTGTCCGTCAATAAAATCTTTAATTCTTGTTTTAGCCTCATAAGTTGTCATAAAGTTATTCGATGTAATAACTAAAAGTAAATGAATTTTAGAGCCAAACATTTTTGCAAATTTTACGGCTTTTTTATAAGTTTCTTTATTATCGTTTTTAAAATCAGAAGCAAACACAAAATCAGTAACATCAAAACTAGTATGCTCGTTTTTAATAACTAACACAGGTACATCAGATGTTCTTACTACTTTTTCGGCATTAGATCCAATAAACATTTCCGTAAGACCAGAAGCTCCATGAGAACCCATCACAATTAAATCGATATCAAATTCTTTGCATGCATCTTTAATTTCATTAAATGTAATATCAGCTTTTAAGGTTTCATGAACAGTAATACCCTCTAAATAATCTTCAGCCAAAAGGTTTGCAAATCTTTTTTGGGCTAATTTCATAAAAAATAAGGTTTCCGGAATATCGCTTTGAGCACTACCTTGGTCAGTTTGTTGCAACGGAATCTCCATCATGTGCAATAAATATATTTCTGCATTTTGCGCTTTAGCAATCATGGCAGCTACTTTTAATGCATTTCCGGCTTGTTCAGAAAAATCTGTTGGAACTAATATTTTATTCATATATAATTGGTTTAAGTTAGTCTCAATAAATTTAAGAAAATAATTCCGTATTACGAAGCTTGTATACTTTAATATAAATATCGTATATTTGCACCGTTATTTACTAAAATAAATAAGCGAGAGGACGAAAAGTCCTCTCTTTTTATATCAAGAAATGTTTAAAAAAATAGTAGAAGACTTATTACAAACAGCATTAAAAGAAAGGCAAGATTTGTTTTTAATAGATTTTAGTGTTGCAGCAGACAATGCGGTTAAGATAGTTATTGATGGCGATAATGGCGTTTTGGTTGAAGATTGTATGTTTGTAAGTAGAGCTATAGAACATAACATTGATAGAGAAGAACATGATTTTTCTTTAGAAGTTTTGTCATCGGGTGCAGCTTCACCTTTAGTTTTGCCAAGACAATATAACAAGCATATTGGCAGAAATTTAGAAATTAAGACTTTAGACAGTCAAAATTTTGAAGGAGAACTTAAGGAGGTAAATGAGAACGATGTAGTTTTGAGCTGGAAAGCAAGAGAACCAAAACCCGTAGGGAAAGGGAAGGTAACAGTTACAAAAACAGCAATTGTTACTTTTGAAAATATTAAGGAAGCAAAAGTTAAAATAAAATTTTAATTCATATCAATTATGGAAAATGTAGCGTTAATTGAGTCATTTTCAGAATTTAAGGACGACAAATTAATAGATAGAGTTACGCTAATGGCAATTCTTGAAGATGTGTTACGTAATGCATTGAAGAAAAAATATGGTGATGACGATAATTTTGATATCATTATAAATCCAGATAAAGGTGATTTAGAAATTTGGAGAAATCGTATCGTTGTTGCTGATGGTGAAGTAGAAGAACCAAACCAAGAAATAGAATTATCAGAAGCTCAGAAAATAGAACCAGATTTTGAAGTAGGTGAAGACGTTGCAGAAGAAGTTAAATTAATTGATTTAGGAAGACGTTCAATCCTAGCATTAAGACAAAACTTAATTTCTAAGATTCATGAGCACGATAGTACTAATATTTATAAGCACTTTAAAGAACTTGAAGGCGAAATATATACAGCAGAAGTACACCATATTCGTCATAGAGCAATAATTTTATTAGATGATGATGGTAATGAAATTATATTGCCAAAGGATAAACAAATTCCTTCAGATTTCTTTAGAAAAGGAGAAAACGTAAGAGGGATTATAGAAAGTGTAGAATTAAAAGGAAGTAAGCCAGCTATTATAATGTCTAGAACGTCACCTATGTTTCTAGAGAAATTATTTGAGCAAGAGATACCAGAAGTTTTCGATGGTTTAATTACAGTTAAAAAAGTAGTGCGTATTCCTGGTGAAAAAGCAAAAGTAGCCGTAGATTCTTATGATGATAGAATAGATCCAGTTGGAGCATGTGTTGGTATGAAAGGTTCTAGAATTCATGGTATTGTACGTGAGTTAGGAAACGAAAATATTGATGTTATTAACTACACAAACAATGTTCAGCTTTTTGTAACAAGAGCATTAAGTCCGGCTAGAGTAACCTCTTTAAAGTTAGATGAAGAAAATATGCGTGCAGAGGTATTACTAAAACCAGAAGAGGTTTCAAAAGCTATTGGTAGAGGTGGTCACAATATTCGTTTGGCTGGTCAATTAACAGGTTACGAAATAGATGTATTTAGAGAAGGAGCAGAAGAAGATGTAGAATTAAAGGAATTCTCAGACGAAATTGAAGACTGGGTAATTTCAGAATTTAGTAAAGCTGGTTTAGATACAGCTAAGAGTATTTTAGAACAAGACGTTATCGATTTAGTGAAGCGTACAGATTTGGAAGAAGAAACGATTTTAGACGTTATTAGAATTCTAAAAGAAGAATTTGAAGATTAAATATCGGTTAAATTTATAATGAATTTTAGAATTCATTTTGAAGTTGAATTGGTATAACATATATTTAAGTATTTTACAGGCAGTTTATGGCTCAAATGACAAGATTAAATAAAGTATTAAGGGAATTAAACATCTCTATAGATCGTGCTGTGGATTTTTTAGAATCCAAAGGTGTCGAGATAGAGAAGAGCCCTAATACTAAAATTTCGCAAGAAGTTTATGATACATTATCTGATGAATTTCAGACTGATGCATCTAAACGTGAAAAAGCTCAAGAAGTTAGTGAAGCAAAACTTAAAGAAAAAGAAGAGCTTCGTGAACAGAGAGAGCGTGAAATTGAGGAAAAGCAAAAGCAAAAAGCCGAACGAGAATCTATTGTTAAGGCTAAAGCAGAATTAAGTGGGCCAAAACAAGTTGGTAAAATAGACTTAGATAAAAAGGCTAAACCCGCTAAAGAGGAAGCTCCTAAAGCTCCCGAGGTAAAGGAAACTCCTATAGCTGAAGCGCCTAAAAAAGAAGTTGAAAAGCCAAAAGAAGAGCCAGTCGTAGCTAAAGTAGAAAAGGTTGAAACAACTGAAAAGGTTGTTAAAGAAGAAAAGGTAGCGAAGACTGAAAAAGTTGAAAAGCCAAAAGCTAAAGAAACTTCTAAGAAAGAAGAGGCACCAGCAGAACCAAAAGAGCCAGTAGAAGAAACTTTAAAGACACAATACAAAAAACTTTCTGGACCTAATATTACAGGTAAAAAAATTGATTTATCTCAATTTAATAAGCCAAAAAAGAAGAAGGAAGTAAAACCAGCAAGTACAGGAGATGCTAATAAACGTAAAAGACGTAGAATTAGTAAAGGTGGAAATGATACTGGTGGAAAACCTAACTTCGATAATAGAAGAGGAGGAAAAGGTAGAGGTGGTAATACTAGGCCAAAAGTAGTTAAGGAAGAACCTACTGAAGAAGATGTAAAAAAACAAATTAGAGAAACTCTTGAGAAATTACAAGGTAAATCTAATAAAGGTAAAGGTGCCAAGTATAGAAGAGATAAAAGAGATCAACATAGAGAACAAACTGAAATTGATCAAGAAATTGCAGCAGCAGAAAGTAAAACTATTAAGGTAACAGAGTTCGTTACTGTTAGTGAAATTGCTACAATGATGGAGGTTGGAGTTACTCAAGTGATATCCGCATGTATGTCTCTAGGTATGATGGTAACTATGAACCAAAGACTAGATGCTGAAACTTTAACAATTGTAGCAGAAGAATTTGGTTACGATGTAGAGTTTATTACAGCAGGTATAGAAGAGTCAATCGAAGAAGTTCAAGATAAACCGGAAGATTTAGAACCAAGAGCGCCGATTGTTACGGTAATGGGTCACGTTGATCATGGTAAAACATCGTTGTTAGATTACATTCGTAAAGAAAACGTAATTGCAGGAGAATCTGGAGGTATAACACAGCACATTGGAGCTTATGGTGTGGAGTTAGAGAACGGACAAAAAATTGCATTTTTAGATACACCAGGTCACGAGGCCTTTACAGCTATGCGTGCACGTGGTGCTCAAGTAACAGATATAGCAATTATTGTTGTAGCAGCGGATGATGCTATAATGCCACAAACAAAAGAGGCGATTTCTCATGCGCAAGCAGCAGGCGTTCCTATTGTTTTTGCAATAAATAAAATTGATAAACCAGATGCTAACCCAGAAAAGGTAAAAGAGCAATTAGCGACAATGAACCTTTTGGTAGAAGATTGGGGTGGAAAAATTCAATCTCACGATATTTCTGCAAAAATGGGTACTGGTGTAAAAGAATTATTAGAGAAAGTATTACTTGAAGCTGAATTATTAGAATTAAAAGCTAATCCTAATAAAGCGGCAAGCGGAACTGTAGTAGAGGCTTATTTAGATAAAGGAAGAGGATATGTGTCAACAATTTTAGTACAAGCAGGTACATTAAAAGTTGGAGATTATGTTTTAGCAGGAAAAAATAGTGGTAAAGTGAAAGCTATGCAAGATGAGCGTGGGCACGATGTTGCTGAAGCTGGTCCTGCAACTCCTGTTTCTATATTAGGTTTAGATGGTGCGCCTCAGGCAGGTGATAAGTTTAATGTTTTTGAAGATGAACGAGAAGCTAAACAAATTGCAACCAAACGTACACAATTACAACGTGAGCAATCTGTTAGAACACAACGTCATATTACATTAGATGAAATAGGAAGACGTATAGCACTTGGAGATTTCCAAGAGTTAAATATAATTCTTAAAGGTGATGTTGATGGTTCGGTAGAAGCATTAACGGATTCATTCCAAAAATTATCTACTGAAGAAATTCAAGTTAATATTATACATAAAGGTGTTGGTGCCATTACAGAAAGTGATGTCTTATTGGCAACGGCTTCAGATGCTATTATAGTTGGATTTAATGTTCGTCCTGTTGGTAATGCAAGAATGATTGCAGACAAGGAAGAAATTGACATCAGAACATATTCTATCATATATGCAGCAATTAATGATCTTAAGGATGCAATGGAAGGTATGTTATCTCCAGAGGTGAAAGAAGAAGTTACAGGTACTGCTGAAATTAGAGAAATATTTAAAGTATCTAAAGTTGGTAATATTGCAGGTTGTATGGTTATGAACGGTAAAATCTTTAGAAATTCTGGAATTAGAATTATTAGAGATGGTGTAGTTGTTCATACAGGAACGCTTGAAGCATTAAAACGTTTTAAAGATGATGTTAGAGAAGTAGCAAAAGGTTACGACTGTGGTATGCAAATTAAAGGTTACAATGATATAGCAATTGGTGATGTAATTGAAGCCTTCCAAGAAGTAGAAGTAAAGAAAAAGTTGAAATAGCATATAGTTATAAATACTTTAAAGCATAAAAAAAAACCGACAAATTATTGTCGGTTTTTTTTTATGCTTTAAAGTAAGTGCCAATAGTTAAATAGCTATGCTAATTAAAATACCATTTAATTAATCATCTAATCTAGGTTGAATAACATTAGCATTCATGTATTTTTTTCTAATTTTAGACCAAGCACGATCAGCTTCAAGTCGTGTAGCAAAATTACCTACCCAAACTTTATAGTTAGGCGTATTCCAAACGATTTCAACATTCCATTCATTATAAGAATTCAAGAAGTTAGACTTTTCTCGTTTTGCTTTATCTGGATCAGTGCTGTTATAGACTTGAATTGTATACGTCTTTGCCGTTTTGATATCTTTTTTGTATTCTAACAACCTATCTATGTCGTTGTCTTGTGTTACTGTAATTATTCCTTCTTGTGCATTTATTGATAGTGTTACAATTAAGGCTAGAAAAAAGCTGTATACGTTTTTTTTATTAAAAATCATATGATATTATTTAGTTGCAAATTTATAGTATTCATTTAATAAAAACTGAAAATTTAAATAAATTCTTTGAGTAATCAATTGCCCTTCAATATGTCTCTATTAATTAAACGTTATAAATGGGTCAAAAATTTTCATATATATTTATTTAGAATTGGTATAAATTAGGTATTAACACATATCTAAGATTTCCAAAATCCACTTTAAATGTTACTTTTGCGAGAGTTTTTATAAAGATGTTTTTTCATAATTTTAATGAAAAAATCGTACCAAAGTTTAGAAGATAATCCAACTAATAATATGAAACAGGTGATTTACTGTGGTTTAACCTCAAAGATATATAGTCTTTGTATTGTACTTTTACTTACGTTTTCAACTTCACTTACAGCTCAAGATGGTGATCCAGCTAATGGGAAATCACTCTATAATTCCAATTGTGCGGCTTGTCATAAATTAGATAAGCCTATGACTGGTCCTGCTTTACGTAATGTTGAGGCGAGGTTAGCTGATGAGCAAGGTTTAGATAGAGCGTGGTTATCTGCTTGGATTAGAAATAGTTCTTCGCTCATAAAATCTGGTGATGCGTACGCTAATAAAGTGTATAATGAATATAACCAAATTGCTATGACTGCATTTCCGCAGTTGAGTGATCAGGATATTTCTGATATTTTAGCTTATACTGCTGAACCTCCAGCTGCTCCACCGGTTCCTGTTGCAGGGACTGAGCAAGTAGTTCAGGAGCCAGGTATTTCAAACAATTTAATTCTTGGTGCTTTAGCGCTATTGTTTGCTTTATTGGCAATGGCATTAATATTAGTAAAGCGTACTTTAGATCGTTTTGCAGAAGCTAAAGGCATTGAGGTTATAACCGAAAATAAAAGGATGCCATTATGGAAGGCTTTTGCTCAAAATCAATTTTTAGTATTAGTAACAGCAATTTTCTTTTTGTTGGCTAGTGGTTATTTTGTTTATGGATATTTTATGCAAGTTGGTGTAGATCAAGGTTACGAACCTGTACAGCCAATTCATTATTCTCATAGAATTCACGCAGGTGATAATGGTATAGATTGTAAATACTGTCACTCTTCTGCACGCGTTAGTAAAACTTCAGGAATACCTTCTTTAAATGTTTGTATGAATTGTCATAAATCAATTTCAGAAGTAGCACCAGAAACGTTAGCGGAAGGCAATGAGTATGGGGTAGATTACAATGCTGAAATTCAGAAATTATATGATGCTGTAGGATGGGATGGTACTGGTTATACTGGTGAGTCTCAACCGGTAAAATGGATTCGTATTCATAATTTACCAGACTTTGCATATTTTAATCACTCTCAACACGTAACTGTTGGAGGTATAGAGTGTCAAACGTGTCATGGTCCTGTAGAGGAAATGGAAATTATGTACCAACATTCTCCTTTAACAATGGGGTGGTGTATTAATTGTCACAGAGAAACTGATGTAAAAGTAAAAGATAACGCATATTACACTAAAATCCACGAAGAACTGTCTAAGAAGTATGGTGTTGAGCAGTTGACTGCGGCACAAATGGGAGGTTTAGAATGCGGTAAGTGTCATTATTAATAAATAGAATAAATTTAAAGAATACGATAAGCTGTATTAAAAAGTGTAAACTAATTAATAAAGTTATCTTAAGTCAAAAAAATCATAAATAAACACTATGTCATCAAACAAGAAATACTGGAAAAGTGTTGAAGAGCTAAACGAAAATAGCTCTATTGTTGAGGCGCTACAACAAAATGAGTTTGTGGAAGAAATTCCTACAGATGAATTTTTAGGAGATAAAGAGTCTTTAGAGTCTTCGTCTACGTCGCGTCGTGATTTCTTAAAATACGTTGGTTTTAGTACAGCAGCAGCTTCTTTAGCAGCTTGTGAAGGGCCAGTGATTAAATCAATACCTTATATAGTTCAACCAACGGAAATTGTTCCGGGTGTTGCAAACTATTATGCGACAACGATTGCGAACGGTTTTGATTTTACTAGTGTTTTAGTGAAGACAAGAGAAGGAAGGCCTATTAAAATTGAAAATAACACAGATGCAGCTACCAACGGAATAGCTAACGCAAGAGTGAATGCCTCGGTTTTAGGATTATATGATAACTTAAGAGTTAAGGCACCAATGAAAGGTGATTCTAAAATCTCTTGGGAGACTTTTATGTCTGAAACGACTTCTAAATTAAAAGGACTAAAAGATAAATCCATAGTATTGTTAACGCAATCAATGCCAAGTCCTTCTGTTAATAAATTAATTGGAGAGTTTAAAGCGAAGTATGGTAATGTAGCACATGTTGTTTATGATGCGGTTTCGGAATCTGCAACTTTAGACGCTTACCAAGCTAAGTATGGAAGAAGAGGAATGGCTAATTACGATTTCTCTAAAGCTAAGACTATTGTTTCTATAGGTGCTGATTTCTTAGGAGATTGGCAAGGTGGAGGTTTTGAATCAGGTTATGCTAAAAATCGTATTCCTCATCATGGTAAAATGTCTAGACATATTCAGTTTGAGTCTAATATGTCATTATCTGGTGCAAACGCTGATAAACGTGTACCTTTAACACCTAGTCAACAAAAATTAGTATTAGCTAAGTTATATAGTGAAGTTACTGGTAATTCTGCTGGTGGTGTAAAACTTCCGGAAGTTTTAGATGCAGCGGTAAAATCTGCAGCAAAAGAATTAAGTTTAGCAGGAAGAAATGCGGTTGTTATAACAGGTATACAAGATGTTAATGCGCAAACTGCGGTATTGGAAATCAATACACATCTCAATAGTGCAGCATTTGATCCAAGTACAACGATAAATACAAGACAAGGAAGCGATAAGGCCGTTATGCAACTAGTTGCTGACATGAAAGCAGGAAAAGTTGGTGCTATTATTATGAATGGCGTTAATCCGGCTTACACATTACCAAACGCTTCAGATTTTAAAGAAGGATTAGCTAAAACTGAATTGTCCGTTGCGTTTTCAATGAAACAAGATGAAACAGCAACAGATTGTCAATATATTGCTGCGGCACCTCATAATTTAGAATCTTGGGGAGATTTCGAATTAAAAACTGGTCATTATTCAATGATGCAACCAACAATTCGTCCGTTATTTGATACTAAACAGTTTCAAGAAGTTTTAATGGCTTGGACTGGTGCAACTGGATCATACAGGGATTATTTGAAATCAGTTTGGATAAAAGATATATTAAATGGTTCTTCATTTAATAAAGCAGTACAAGATGGTGTTTTTGTGACACGCTCTGCTTCAAATGGAGTGGGTTCTAAGAATTCTTCATCTAAAACTGTAACAACAACGTCTTCTGAGTTAAAAGATAAAAAAGATAGAACATTTTTAGGTGGTGTTATCCATGATGTTGCAGTAGGTGTAGGTATTAAAGATGAAGATAAAGATGAGTATGTAACAAGTACAACATCAAAAACAATAAACACTTCCGTTGATAATGCAGATGTAACTTCGGTATTAACTGGAGGAGCGGCAGCACGTGCTTTAGCAAAAGCAAAAGTCGCAGAAGGATTAGAATTGGTTCTTTATACAAAAACAGGAATGGGTGATGGCCAACAGGCTAATAATCCTTGGTTACAAGAATTTCCTGATCCAATTACAAGAACAACTTGGGATAATTACTTAACGATATCTCAATCCGATGCAGATAAGTTAGAGTTAAAGAATTGGAATGTTGCCAATGGTGGTTTAAATGGTAGTTATGCTAAAGTTTCAGTTAATGGTGCTGAGGCAATAACAGTACCTGTTATTATTCAACCAGGACAAGCAAAAGGTTCTGTAGGTATGTCTTTTGGTTATGGAAGAACTTCTAAGGCTTTAAAAGATGAAATGAAAACTGGTGTTAATGCTTACCCATTATACCAGAATTTTAATTCAGTTCAAAGTGTTTCTATTGAAAAGACTGTAGGAGAACATGAGTTTGCTTGTGTGCAGTTGCATAATACTTTAATGGGTCGTGGTGACATTATTAAAGAAACATCTTTAGAAATATTTAATACAAAAGACAAAAAACATTGGAATTCTGTTCCTGTTGTTTCGCTTAATCATATAGAAACTCCTGTAACATCGCCAGATGTAGATTTGTGGGATGAGTTTGACCGTTCAGTTGGTCATCACTTTAATTTATCTATTGATTTAAATGCTTGTACAGGATGTGGTGCGTGTGTTATTGCATGTCATGCAGAAAATAATGTGCCTGTAGTAGGTAAATCAGAAATGAGACGTAGTAGAGATATGCACTGGTTGCGTATAGATAGATACTATTCTTCTGAAGATACTTTTGAAGGTGATAATGAAAAGAAAAAGAATATATCTGGATTAGGTAGTTCGTTAAGTGAATTTGGGGAAATGGAAAGTCCTGCGGATAATCCGCAAGTAGCATTTCAACCTGTAATGTGTCAGCATTGTAATCATGCACCTTGTGAAACAGTTTGTCCTGTTGCAGCAACAGCGCATGGTCGTCAAGGTCAAAACCACATGGCTTATAACCGTTGTGTAGGTACAAGATATTGTGCAAATAACTGTCCTTATAAGGTACGTCGCTTTAACTGGTTCCTATATAATAAGAATGATGAGTTTGACTATTATATGAATGACGATTTAGGTCGTATGGTATTAAACCCAGACGTTACTGTTCGATCTCGTGGTGTTATGGAAAAATGTTCTATGTGTATTCAAAAAACACAAAAAACAATTCTTGATGCTAAACGTGATGGACGTCCAGTTAAAGATGGTGAATTTCAAACAGCTTGTTCTGCAGCATGTGGAAATGGAGCAATGATTTTTGGAGATGTCAATGACAAAGGCAGTAAGATTGCAGAATTAAGAGAAGATGATCGTATGTATCACTTGTTAGAACATGTAGGCACAAAACCTAACGTGATTTATCAGACAAAAGTGAGAAATACAAAAGCGTAAAATAAATTAAAGTAACAAGTATATAATTATGGCGTCTCATTACGAAGCACCTATTAGAAGACCTTTAGTAACTGGAGAAAAATCGTATCACGATGTTACAGTTGATGTAGCTAGACCAGTTGAAGGCAAAGCCAACAGAGCATGGTGGATTGTTTTCAGTATTGCTTTGGTAGCATTCCTTTGGGGAATAGGTTGTATTATTTATACAGTATCTACTGGTATTGGAGTTTGGGGTCTTAACAAGACTGTAAACTGGGCTTGGGATATTACTAACTTCGTTTGGTGGGTTGGTATTGGTCACGCAGGAACATTAATTTCTGCAGTACTATTATTATTCCGTCAAAAATGGAGAATGGCAATTAACCGTTCAGCTGAAGCCATGACAATATTTTCGGTTGTCCAAGCAGGTTTGTTCCCAATTATTCATATGGGTCGACCTTGGTTAGCCTACTGGGTGTTACCAATTCCGAATCAATTTGGTTCGTTATGGGTAAACTTTAACTCACCATTACTTTGGGATGTATTTGCGATTTCTACATACTTGTCAGTGTCGTTGGTTTTTTGGTGGACAGGATTGTTACCAGATTTCGCGATGTTAAGAGATAGAGCCGTTAGACCATTCCAAAAGAAAATATATGCTTTAGTAAGTTTTGGTTGGTCTGGTAGAGCAAAAGATTGGCAACGTTTTGAAGAGGTATCTTTAGTACTTGCTGGTTTAGCAACACCTTTAGTACTTTCTGTACATACAATTGTATCTTTTGATTTTGCTACTTCGGTAATACCAGGTTGGCATACAACAATATTTCCACCTTATTTCGTTGCAGGTGCGGTATTTTCAGGGTTCGCAATGGTAAATACACTTCTTATTATAATGAGAAAAGTATGTAACCTTGAAGATTATATTACAGTACAACACATAGAATTAATGAACATCGTAATTATGATTACTGGTTCTATAGTTGGTGTGGCATATATTACAGAATTATTTATTGCTTGGTATTCTGGAGTTGAATATGAACAATATGCATTCTTAAATAGAGCAACTGGTCCTTATTGGTGGGCTTATTGGGCAATGATGTCTTGTAATGTTTTCTCTCCACAGTTTATGTGGTTTAAGAAACTTAGAACCAGTATTATGTTTTCTTTCTTTATCTCAATTGTAGTAAACATTGGTATGTGGTTTGAACGTTTTGTAATTATTGTAACATCATTACATAGAGATTACTTGCCATCCTCATGGTCTATGTTCTCTCCAACATTTGTTGATATCGGAATATTTATAGGAACTATAGGTTTCTTCTTTGTGTTGTTTTTGTTGTACTCACGTACATTCCCAGTAATAGCGCAAGCGGAAGTTAAAACTATTTTAAAATCTTCAGGAGAGCGTTATAAAAACATAAGAGAAAGAGGTGAAAGTTTAGTTGGTACTGGAGCAGATATAAGAACATCAAATCCGGTAGAATTTAAATCAATGTCTACAACAAAACCAGCTGAATTATCAAGTAACAAAGATGAAAAATTAAATAGCTTATTTGAAGGTATTGGTAAATTTGATGCGGCTACACAATCTGCTGATGATTTAAAAACTATTAACGGAATTGGTCCTAAGATGGAAGAAGTTCTTAATAGTATAGGTATTTATACTTTCCTTCAGGTTAGTAAAATGACAAAAAAAGAATATGATTTGTTAGATTCAATAACAGGTTCTTTTCCAGGAAGAGCAGAACGTGATGATTGGTCAGGACAAGCTAAAAACTTATTAAACAACTAATATAGTCTATGGAAGCTTCGAAAGTAATTCATGCTATTTATACAGATGATGATGTATTAATGTCAGCCGTTAAAAAGGTAAAGGCAGAAAGACATCACATTGAAGAAATATACACACCTTTTCCTGTTCACGGACTAGATAAGGCAATGGGATTAGCACCTACACGTTTAGCAATCACTGCATTTATTTACGGTTGTATTGGTCTAACAGTTGCTGTGGTAATGATGAATTTTATAATGATTAAGGATTGGCCTCAAGATATTGGAGGAAAACCTAGCTTTAGTTATTTAGAAAATATGCCTGCTTTTGTGCCTATTATGTTTGAACTTACGGTATTCTTTGCAGCTCACTTAATGGTTATAACTTTTTACATGAGAAGTAGAATGTGGCCATTTAAGAAAGCAGAAAACCCTGATCCAAGAACAACAGATGATCATTTTTTAATGGAAATTGCTGTTCATAATAATGAAGATTCATTAGCTACTTTGTTAAAAGAAACAGGAGCTGTTGAGATAAATATTATTGAAAAAGAAGAAGATGCACATTAATATGAAAGCCACAATTAAATATACTATAGTTTTAGTAGTGTTGGTAGGTCTAGTTTCTTGCCAAAATACCTCTAGTAGAAACTATCAATACATGCCTAATATGTATGAGTCTGTTGGGTATGAAACGTATCAAGAGTCAGATGCATTTGGTAACGGTGTTGAAGCACAATTACCTGCAGAAGGGTCAATTCCAAGAGGTGATTTTATGCCGTTTGAAATAGAAAATACTAATGATGGTTATGCTTACGCAAAATCTAATTTAAAGAATCCTTTAGATTCAACGCAAATTGATTACAAAAAGGGAGGTCCTTTATACGATATCTACTGTGGTATTTGTCACGGAAATAAAGGAGATGGAAAGGGTAAATTAGTACAGCGCGAAAAAATATTAGGTGTTCCTAGTTATGCTGATGTTGGTAGAGCAATTACAGCAGGTAGTATATACCATACGTTGTATTATGGAAAAAACACTATGGGCTCTTATGCTAACCAATTAAGTGAAAATGAGCGATGGCAAGTAGTTGCTTATGTTGAAAAACTGAAAGCAGATTTAGAAAAATAAGATTTAGATAAAGATTATATAATGGAATATAAAATTTCAAATCGATTAAAAATAGGAGCTATCATTATGATAGTACTTGGTGTGCTTGGCGTTGCATATGGTTTTATGGATTCACATAAATATGAAAATGTAAAAGACGTTGAGACTTTACTAAATAATGAAGCGAGTCATGGTGGCGGACACGTAACCGAAGCACATGGAGTAGAAGCGCATGATGATTCTAATGCACATGCTGTAGATAGTCATAGTCAAGATGCTCATGGTGTTGAACATGTAGATGAGGATCATGGCATGAGTCATGAAGAACACGTCTTGCATCAAATACATAATAGACCATGGTCTGCGCTATACGTAGCTGCATTCTTTTTCTTTATGATTGCATTAGGTGTATTGGCATTTTATGCTGTACAATATGCTGCTCAGGCAGGTTGGTCTCCAGTACTATTTAGAGTAATGGAAGGAATTACATCATATGTCCTACCTGGTGGTGCAATAGTATTAGTTATTGCATTTTTAGCAGATAGTCATTTGTTTGTTTGGTTAACTGATGGCATAACGGATCCAGATAGTGATAAATACGATGCTTTAGTAGCAGGTAAATCTGGCTGGTTAAATAAACCTTGGTTTTTTATTAGAGGATTAATTTTCTTAGCAGGATGGTCAACTTACCGTTATTTCTCAAGAAAATTTTCAGTTGCACAAGACAATGCAGAATTAAATGATAACCGTAATTTTAAAAAGAATTTCAGAATTTCTGCTGCGTTCTTAGTATTCTTTATTTACACTGAGTCAATGATGTCTTGGGATTGGATAATGAGTGTTGACCCGCACTGGTTTAGTACATTGTTTGGATGGTATTTATTGGCTGGTATGTTAGTTTGTGGTGTAACCGTAATTGCAATGATTGCTATTTATCTTAAATCTAAAGGTCTATTAGAACATGTAAATGATAGTCATATTCATGATTTAGCTAAATTTATGTTCGGTTTCAGTGTGTTTTGGACGTACTTATGGTTTTCGCAATTTATGTTAATTTGGTATTCAAACATTCCAGAAGAAGTAACTTATTTTGTAACGCGTATAGAGGATTATAACTTACCATTCTTTGGTATGATTGCAATGAATTTCATATTCCCACTATTATTACTAATGAATAGTGATTTCAAACGTGTAAATTGGTTTGTTATAATGGCAGGAGTTGTAATCTTATGTGGTCATTATATAGATATTTTCAATATGATTATGCCTGCAACTGTAGGAGATAGATGGTTTATTGGAATACCTGAGATTGGGTCAATTTTACTCTTTGGAGGCATATTTTTATGGATAGTTTTTACAGCCCTTGGCAAATATCCATTAATGGCTAAAAGAAGCCCATTTATTGAGGAAAGTAAACATTTCCATTATTAATATAAAAAAGAACAGAAACGATAATGACTGCTTTATTTACGATTATAATTGTACTTTTTGTTGCCGTTGCCTTATGGCAAATGGTAAAGATTTTTGACTTGGCTCAAGTTGGCACCACGAATTCTCAAGTTGCTGATGACCACGACAATAAAATCAATGGTTATTTAATGATAGGATTTTTAATCTTTATCTATTTAATAACAATTCTTAGTTTTTGGTATTTAGGTGATTTACCTTTAATGTCAAATGCTGCTTCAGAACATGGAGTAGAAGTGGATAATCTTATGATTATCTCAATGGTAGTGATTTTTATAGTACAAACTCTAACGCAATTTGTATTACATTTCTTTGCTTATAAGTATCGAGGTGAGAAAGGGAAGAAAGCATTGTTTTATGCAGACAATACAACTTTAGAATTTATCTGGACTATAATACCTGTTATTGTATTAGCAGGATTAATTATTTATGGATTATTTACTTGGAACGATATCATGAATATCGATGAAGATGAAGATCCAATGGTAATTGAATTATATGCTCAACAGTTTAACTGGAAAGCACGTTACAGTGGTGCTGATAATGTTTTAGGTAAAGCTAACGTTAGATTAATTGATATTGACCGAGCTAATATTTTAGGTGTTGACGAAGAAGACCCTAATGCACAAGATGACGTAATAGTTACAGAACTTCATTTACCAGTAGGTGTACCAGTTGTATTTAAAATGCGTTCTCAAGACGTATTGCATTCAGCATATATGCCACACTTTAGAGCACAAATGAACTGTGTACCTGGTATGGTTACTCAATTTAGCTTTACACCAACCATTACCACTGCGGATATGAGAGAGAATCCGGATATGGTTGAAAAAGTGAAAAATATCAACGAACTTAGAATTGAGCGTAAGGCTGAAATCGAAGAAGCAGGACAAGAGTTGGTATATGAATTTGATTACTTATTATTATGTAATAAGATTTGTGGAAAATCACACTACAATATGCAAATGAAGATTATTGTAGAAACTCAAGAAGAGTTTGACGCATGGATGAAGGAGCAAAAAACCTTTCCAAATTCATTAAATTAGTAGAATTTTTTTAAGAAAAGATAATTTAGATTATGTCAGCAACTATAGATACACACGGTCACGAAGAAGATCACGACGTACATCACCATAAAGAAACATTTATAACTAAATATATATTTAGTATTGATCATAAAATGATTGCAAAACAGTATTTAATTACTGGTACTATAATGGGAGTTATAGGTGTTTTAATGTCTATAATGTTCCGTATGCAAATTGCATGGCCAGAACAACCTAATCTTTTGTTTGAAGCATTACTAGGTAAGTGGGCTCCAGATGGTGTAATGGATGCAGATATTTATTTGGCCTTAGTTACCATACATGGTACTATAATGGTATTCTTTGTACTTACGGCCGGATTGAGTGGTACATTTAGTAACCTTTTAATTCCGCTTCAAATTGGTGCTAGAGATATGGCTTCGGGATTTCTTAACATGGTATCTTATTGGTTGTTCTTTTTATCTAGTGTAATAATGGTTTGTTCATTATTCGTTGAAGCTGGTCCTGCAGCATCTGGTTGGACAATATATCCTCCGCTTTCTGCTTTACCTATGGCTTCAGGAGGGTCTGGTATGGGTATGACTTTATGGTTGGTTTCAATGGCAATATTTATTGCATCCTCTCTATTAGGTTCTTTAAATTATATTGTAACTGTAATTAACTTGCGCACCAAAGGAATGTCAATGACAAGATTGCCACTAACAATTTGGGCATTTTTTGTAACAGCTATTATTGGTGTTGTTTCTTTCCCTGTATTATTATCAGCATGTTTATTGTTAATAATGGATAGAAGTTTCGGAACATCGTTTTTCTTATCTGATATATTTATACAAGGAGAAGTATTACATTATCAAGGTGGATCACCTGTATTATTTGAACACTTATTTTGGTTCTTAGGTCACCCAGAAGTATATATAGTTATTTTACCGGCAATGGGATTAGTGTCAGAAATTATGGCATCAAATTCACGTAAACCGATTTTTGGTTATCGTGCAATGATTGCTTCAATATTAGCAATTGCATTCTTGTCTACGATAGTTTGGGGTCACCATATGTTTGTTTCTGGTATGAATCCTTTCTTAGGGTCTGTATTTACATTTACAACATTATTAATTGCAATACCTTCTGCTGTAAAAGCCTTTAACTGGATTACCACCATTTGGAAAGGTAACCTTCAAATGAATCCAGCCATGTTATTTTCTATAGGTTTCGTATCTACTTTTATTACAGGAGGATTAACAGGAATTATTTTAGGAGATTCTGCTTTAGATATTAACGTTCACGATACATATTTTGTTATTGCTCACTTCCACTTAGTAATGGGTATCTCTGCACTTTACGGTATGTTTGCAGGAATCTATCATTGGTATCCAAAAATGTTTGGTCGTATGTTAAATAAAAACTTAGGTTATCTGCACTTTTGGATTACAGCAGTTTGTGCTTATGGTGTTTTCTTCCCAATGCACTTTATTGGTATGGCAGGTTTACCTAGACGTTATTATACAAATTCAAACTTTCCATTATTTGATGATTTAACAAATGCAAATGTAGTAATTACTCTATTTGCTATTATAGGTGGTGTTGCACAGATAGTTTATTTATATAACTTTTTTGCAAGTATGTTCTATGGTAAAAAAGCAGAACAAAACCCATGGAAATCTACAACACTAGAATGGACTACACCAGTTAAACATATTCATGGAAACTGGCCAGGTGCTATACCTCATGTTTACCGTTGGTCTTATGATTATAGTAAGCCAGGTCATGATGTAGATTTTGTACCTCAAAATATTCCATTAAAAGATGGAGAAGAAGAATTACAGCATTAAATTGATATAATTCAGATTACATAATAAACAACAATATTAAAGCCTTTCTGTTTTCAGAAAGGCTTTTTCGTTATATTTGTTTTGACACCTTTGTCATTTTGAACGTGTTTCAGAATATTTAATACAACTTAAAAATATTCCTGCCTTCGTAGGAAGTACTATGAACGAAAACCTTAACCCAAATAACGATAATTTCACACCAGAAGAATTAGATGTTGAAAAGAAATTAAGACCATTAACGTTTAAAGACTTTACAGGTCAAGATCAAGTATTAGAAAATCTATTGGTTTTTGTACAAGCAGCAAATCTTAGAGATGAAGCCTTAGATCATACACTATTTCATGGACCTCCAGGTTTAGGTAAAACTACATTAGCTCATATTTTAGCCAATGAATTAGATGTTGGGATTAAGGTAACTTCAGGTCCTGTTTTAGACAAGCCAGGAGATTTGGCAGGTTTACTAACTAACCTAGACGAACGAGATGTACTATTTATAGATGAAATTCATAGATTAAGTCCTATTGTAGAAGAGTATTTATACTCAGCAATGGAAGATTACAAAATTGATATAATGATTGAGTCTGGTCCGAATGCCAGGACAGTACAAATTAATCTAAATCCATTTACATTAGTTGGTGCTACTACAAGATCAGGATTATTAACGGCTCCAATGCGTGCACGTTTTGGTATTCAAAGTCGTTTACAATATTACAGAACAGAATTGCTTACAACCATAGTTCAACGAAGTGCTTCAATTTTAAATATGCCAATTTCAATGGAAGCAGCGATAGAAATTGCAGGAAGAAGTAGAGGAACACCTCGTATAGCCAATGCATTATTAAGACGTGTAAGAGATTTTGCCCAGATAAAAGGTAATGGAAAAATTGATATTGATATAGCTAAGTTTGCACTAAAAGCACTTAATGTAGATGCTTTCGGTTTGGATGAAATGGATAACAAAATTCTAACCACAATTATCGAAAAATTTAAAGGTGGCCCAGTTGGCATTAGCACTATTGCGACAGCTGTTAGTGAAAGCACAGAAACCATTGAAGAAGTTTACGAACCCTTTTTAATACAACAAGGTTTTATAATGCGAACACCTAGAGGACGCGAGGTAACAGAGCAAGCTTATAAACATTTAGGAAAGATTAAAGGACCAACGCAAGGCGGATTGTTTTAATTAAAATAATTTAACAATGTTGATATTTGAATACTAAACAAAATATACCAACAGTACCACTCAGTAAATTTTTTAAGCATTCTTTAGAAATCTTGAAGAATCCTTTGCCGTTTCATCATCAAAACTTTGTAGAACAAGGTGATGTTTTTAGATTAAAAATAGGATTTAAAAACAGTGTCATTTTTGTTCGTGATGCATCTTTGGCAGAATATGTTCTTCAAAAAAACCAAAAGAATTATACAAAATCTAAAATTCAAACTGAAGATTTAGCCAAGTATGTGGGTAAAGGATTGTTAACCTCTGAGGGTGATCATTGGAAAAAACAACGAAAGCTAATTCAACCTGCCTTTCATAAGAAACAATTAGTAAATCTACTAGATAATATAAAAGGTGCTATTCAAACGGAATATAAAAGAATTTCACCTAATACTGTAATAGACATTTTTCCGATTCTTAATGATTTAGCATTTCAAACTGTTGTAAAGTCTCTATTTAGTATCGCTGTTGATAAGCAAGATATTAATGACCTTCAAAATATAACTGAGCAAACTCAAAAAATGTTGGTTAAGGAATTACGTCAACCTTATTTAGGTTGGTGGTTTAGTTTAAGTGGAGAAATTAAAAAGCATACCGATTTAACTGACCAAGCCAGACATATTTTAAAACGCATTGTAAACGATAGACGTATTTCTAAAACAAAAGAGCACGATTTGTTAGATATGCTTTTAGATGCTAAGTACGACGATGGTTCTTCTATGAAAGAAGAGCAACTTGTAGATGAAATTTTAATTTTGTTTGCAGCAGGCCATGAAACCACATCTAATGCGTTAACTTTTACAACGCAATTATTGGCTCTGCATCCAGAGTGGCAAGACAAAATTTATAATGAGCGTAATGCCATAGAGAATGAAACTAACGACTTAATGGATTTAGTGACGAAGTCAAAAGTTTGTCAGCAAGTTATAGAAGAAGCTATGCGATTGTATCCACCAGCTTACTTTATAGATCGCGTAAACAAAGAACCAGATGCATTTAATAATATGGAATTTGAAGCTGGATCAAATTTACTATTTTCAGTTTACGAAATGCATCGTAACCCAAAACTGTGGGAACAGCCAGATGCCTTTTTACCAGAACGTTTTAGTGAAGGAAGCCGAAAGTTTTCATCACAATATTTTCCCTTTGGTGCAGGACCAAGGAAATGTATAGGAAATAATTTTGCCATGTTTGAGATGATTATTGCCATTTCAGAATTAGTTTCTAACTATAAAATAATTCCAGATTTTGAAGCCATAGAAATAACACCCTTAATAACATTAAAACCAAAAAACGCTTTTTTAAAGTTTGAAGCGCGCACGTAATGCATAATAATACAGCCAAATACACAGAGTTAATTAAATCCGAAGCCAAGCGTCTCGGATTTTTGTCTTGTGGTATAAGTAAAGCAGTATTTTTAGAAGAGGAAGCTCCAAGGCTCGAAAAATGGTTAAATAAAAATATGAATGGTGAAATGCGTTACATGGAAAACCATTTCGATAAACGTTTAGATCCAACTTTATTAGTGGAAGGTTCAAAATCTGTAGTGTCTTTATTATTAAATTATTATCCTTCAGAACTTCAGGTAGAGGATTCTTATAAGCTATCTAAATACGCATACGGAAATGATTATCATCACGTCATAAAACATAAGCTTAAGTCACTTTTATATTTTATTCAAGATGAAATAGGAGAAGTTGGTGGACGCGCTTTTGTAGATTCTGCTCCAGTATTAGATAAAGCTTGGGCTGCAAAATCTGGTTTAGGTTGGATTGGTAAGCACTCCAATCTATTAACACAACAAGTCGGTTCGTTTTATTTTATTGCCGAATTAATAATTGATTTACAATTAGATTACGATACACCAGTCACTGACCATTGCGGAACTTGTACAGCTTGTATTGATGCTTGCCCAACAGAAGCAATTACAGAACCTTATGTGGTAGATGGCAGTAAGTGTATTTCATACTTCACCATAGAACTCAAAGAAAATATTCCAACTGAATTTAAAGGTCAGTTTAACGACTGGATGTTTGGTTGCGATATTTGCCAAGATGTTTGCCCTTGGAATCGGTTTTCAAAATCCCACAACGAACCCTTATTTAATCCGCATCCTGAATTGTTGGATATGACCAAAAAGGATTGGAAGGAAATCACGGAAGATACCTTTAAGAAAGTGTTTCAGAAATCGGCTGTAAAACGGACTAAATTTTCTGGTTTGGAACGAAATATTAAGTTTTTGAAGGATTAATTATTCGTTGACGCTCTCTTAATTAGTTTAGTTTCAAGCTCTATTGTTTTAAATTTTACTGGCAAATTTTGTTTTCGTTTCTTTATCTCCTTATATAAAATCTTAAATGCTTCTTGTCCCATATCATAACCGGGTTGATTAATAGTAGTCAAGGAAGGAGATATTACAGAAGACATAAACCAATTACTAAAACCAACAATAGAAATATCTTCTGGAACTTTTACTCCGATTCTGTTAAATTCTGTAATAGCACCAATTGCGACTAAATCTGTATTAATAAATATACCATCTACATCATTATGGTCTTTAATCAGCTGACCAGCAAAATGAACACCTTCATCATAACTCATATCTTTCAAGATATAAACCAATGAAGAGTCATAAATAATATTATGATCTGTTAATGCTTTTTTATAACCTAAAAAACGATCAATAGAGTTTTGTGGTAATAAAGGACCTCTAAAATGGGCTATGCGTTTACATCCAGAATCAATTAAGTATTTAGTAGCAGTGTATGCAGCCTTTCTGTCATCAATTATAACCTTAGAACAATTAATTATTTTGGCTATCTTATCAAACATAACCAAAGGTAATTCTTGAGTGATTAAATCATTAAGATGCTTAAACTCACCAGTTCCATTGGCAAGAGAAATTAAAATACCATCGACTCTTTTACTTACCAATAAATCCAATTGTTTTTTTTCAAGTTCGTAAGATTCGTTAGATTGAAGAATTATAACTAAATATCCTTTCTTTTCAGCTTTAGCAATAATTCCTTTTATAACACTTGAAAAAAAATGATGAACTACTTCTGGAATTATAAGTCCAATTGTTTTTGATTCTTTAGTTCTTAAATTAACAGCGAATGCATTGGGTTTGTAATGTAAGAGTTCTACGGTTTCTTTAACTAAACGTTTTGTCTTTTTACTAACATCTGGGTAATCTTTAAGAGCTTTAGATACAGTTGAAATAGATAATCCTAATTTTTCAGCAATGACTTTTAAAGTAACTGGTTCCATAAGGCTATATTAATGAGTTTGATATATTATAGCAAACATACTAAATCGAAAACGTTTTCGGTAAAACGAAAACGTTTTCGATATTAAATTTTTATTTTTTTATGTCATTAAATGTAAATTCGATAAAAATATTGACAATAATATACTAATTAAACAACTAAAAAAATGAAAACTATTAAAAACAAATGGGGTTTACTTTGTTTATTTACCATGATAACACTCATGGTTTCTGCTCAAAGTAATATCTCAGGTAATGTAAAAGATGCTGCAGGTATGCCTTTATTAGGTGTAAATGTTATTTTAGAAGGTACTACAAAAGGTGCTGTTTCTGATTTTGATGGTAATTATGTAATTACAAATGTTGAAAACGGAACATATAATTTAATGGCTTCTTATCTTGGCTATACAACATTTAAAGAATCAGTTACTATTGATGGTGCTGATGTTATAGTAAATATTGCTATGACTGAAGATTCTGAATCTTTGGAGCAAGTTGTAGTTACTGGTGTGGTAAATCCTAAATCTAAATTAGAATCAAGTGTATCTGTCTCTACTTTAGATGCAAAACTTATTGAGCGAGCTGCACCAAGAAGTGCTGGTGAACTTTTTAGAAATGTCCCTGGTATTCGTGCGGAATCTTCAGGTGGTGAAGGTAATGCTAACTTCAATGTACGTGGAGTTCCTGTGTCTTCGGGTGGTTCTAGATATTTTCAAATTCAAGAAGATGGTTTACCGTTAAATTTATTTGGAGATACTTCTTTTGGAAATTCTGATAATTTCTTAAGAATTGATTCTAATATTGGTAGAGTTGAAGCGATAAGAGGTGGTTCGGCATCTACACAAACTTCAAATGGTCCTGCAGGTATCATTAACATGATAAGTAAAACAGGTACTATTGAGGGTGGTTCTATGGCGACAACATTTGGATTGGACTATCAAACTAGTAGACTAGATTTTGAATATGGCACTCCTTTAGGAAACGGACTATCTTACCACATCGGTGGATTTATGAGAAATGGAGAAGGACCAAGAGAAATTGGTTATCAAGGAAATAAGGGTGGTCAATTTAAAGCTAATCTAACAAAAAGATTTGAGAGTGGTTATGTTAGGGTTTATGCTAAGTTTCTAAATGATAAATCTGTGATGTATTTACCAATGCCAATGCAGTTAGAGGGTAGTAATGATGACCCTACTTTTTCTAACTTACCAGGATTTGATATTACTTCTGACGCACTGCAGTCTGCAAACTTGCAGCAAAGCGCAAGCACATCTCCTTTTACAGGTCAAAACCACACAAACGATGTTAGAAATGGAAACAACCCAATTTCGAAATCCATAGGTGCTGAATTCTCATTTAATTTACCAAACGATTGGAAATTATCAGGTAAAGCAAGATACTCTAACAATAGTGGGCAATGGGTTGCTCCATTTACAGCTGCTGTTGGTACAGTTGCAGAAATCGATGCAACTGCGAGAGATGCTGCTGGTGCAGGTTCTGAACCATTAGTTTATGCAGATGGTGCTAGAGAGGCTTTTAATCCTTCTAATGGACTGGCTCAAATAATTCATATGTTCGATGTATCTGTAGAAGATTTAAGTAATTTCTTCAGTGACGTTAAAGTCTCTAAAAAAATTGGTGAAAATGTTGGCGTTACTGCTGGTTTATTTACAGCTACACAAAATACTAAAATTGGATGGCAATGGACCTCTTTTCTTTCTGAAGTTAAAGGAGGTGGAGATGCTAGGTTAGCTGATTTTGATGGATTTTCTAGAAACGGACAATTTTCTTATGGAACTCCAGTTTGGGGTAACTGTTGTCAACGTAAATATAATACTGTACATACTGTTAATTCTCCGTATGTTGGTGTTGATGCAGATATTACGGAAAAGTTGAATTTTGATGGTAGTGTCCGTTTTGAGAATGTTAAAGTAAATGGAAACATCGCTGCAGGACCAACTAGTCAAGATTCGTACGATTACAATGGAGACGGAATAATACAAGGTATAGAACAAGTGGTTCCTATTGTTTCTGGTGCAGATGGTCAAATTATTAATGACGATTATAATTTTGTTTCTTATTCTGCTGGTTTAAATTACAAGATAAACGATGGTTCAGCTGTATTTGCAAGATATAGTGTTGGTGCATCAGGTAGAGCTTCGGATAGAAACTCTTATGGTGTTGATGGTAAAGCAGATGTTCAATATGATGAACTTTCTCAGATGGAAGTAGGTTTTAAGAAAAGACTTAAAAATGGAGTTGTAAACCTAACTGGTTTTGTTAGTAACACTGACGAAGGTTTAAGTAATGAATTAAATAGAACAGTAGGTAACCCGTTTAAAGCTCTAGGTATTGAGGCCGAAACAGTATTATCTTACGGCGAGAATTTTACAATGAATGGTTCATTAACTTGGACAAAGGCAGAAATTGATGGTGGAGCGAATAAAGGTAATACACCTAGAAGACAAGCAGATTTTGTTTATAATTTTTCTCCGTCATATAATTTTGGCGAAAGCAAAAAACATTCTGTAGCATTAAGTGTACTAGGTACCTCTAAGTCGTATGCTCAAGATGACAATGATTTAGTGATGCCAGGATATGCATACTTTAATTTAATAGGTAAAGCTGGTTTAACCGATGGTTTGTCATTAGTATTAAGTGTAAACAATTTATTTGATACTGTTGGAATAACAGAGGTAGAAGGAAATGGAGATGGAGCATTTGGAAATAATCGTTTGGTGAGAGCGAGATCTATTAGTGGTCGTTCTTCAACATTATCTCTTCAATATAAATTTTAAATAAGAATTAATTTTTGAGTAGTTAATTTATATGTTTGATTGATTGGTAAAAGAGTCAGTGTTAATAATTTTATCATTGGCTCTTTTTTTAAAAGATTAATTTACAACTTTAAATAAGTCCTATTAATTAAAGAACCTAGAATCATGTTAAAGAAAAAACCAAGTTTAAGTTTCTGGCAAATTTTTAATATGAATGTTGGATTCCTTGGAATTCAGTTCAGTTTTGGTTTACAGCAAACGGCAGTCAATCCTATCTTTTCTTTTTTAGGAGCAAGCCATGAGGATTTACCTTTACTAAATTTAGCAGGTCCAGTTACAGGTTTAATTATTCAACCTATAATTGGAGCTATTTCAGATAAAACGTGGTCTCCACGTTGGGGAAGAAGAAAACCTTTCTTTTTAATTGGTGCACTTATTGGTAGTTTGTGTTTGTTTGCCTTTCCTTATAGTCCATCATTATGGTTTGCAGTTGGTTTATTATGGATTTTAGATGTTGGTAACAATATGGCCATGGAACCTTATAGAGCTTTTGTAGGTGATAAATTACCTGCTAAGCAATTAAGTTTTGGATATCAAATGCAAAGTTTATTTGTTGGTGCTGGTATAGTTTTAGCAAATGCGTCAATTTTTATTTTTCAAGATTGGTTTGGTGGGCAAGAAGTTATCGATGAAACGGTTAAGACTATCCCTAAATGGTTATACTATTCCTTTTTTATAGGCGCTATTTTATCCGTAATTACGATTGTGTGGTCTGTTTTAAAAACACCAGAAATACCACCAGAGGAAAAAGAATTAGAAGAAATTAAAAAGCATAATAAATTGCCTTTTACAGAACGCGTAAAAACCCCTTTCATTGAAATTTGGGAAGCCATAAAAGATATGCCAAAATTTATGTGGAAACTCGCAGGCGTATATTTATTTCAATGGTATGCACTCTTTATTTATTGGCAGTTTATTTCACCAATGTTTGAAGAAAGTATTGGTTTCAATAAATCAGAAGCATTAAGCCAAGCCGCTAAAATGAATACAACCTATAATATTTCAACCATAGTATTTGCATTGGCATTAGTTCCTTTAGCTTTAAAATGGGGAGGAAAAAAAGTATATGTACTCAGTCTGTTTTTAACAGGAATAGCAATGTTATCTATACCTCATATTAGTGATCCTACAATGGTACTAATACCTATGGTTTTATTCGGAATTGGTTGGGCAGCTATGATGGGTATTCCTTATACAATGGTGTCTAAAATTGTTCCTCAAGAAAGACGAGGTGTTTATATGGGAATTTTAAATATGATGATAGTTATCCCAATGGGTATTCAAACCGTAACCTTTGGACCAATAGTAAAGAATCTACTTAATAATAGTGCTGTGAATGCCATATTATTTGGAGGAGTATTTTTTATTATTTCGGGTATGTTAGCACTAAGATTAAAGCAGCCAGAAGAAACTGTAAATTAAAATATTGTTTAAAATTAAGAATTAAATTTATTTTGAAAAATAATATTAAAAATATAGACATTCTATGTGTAGGTGAGGTCTTAATTGATTTTATTGGGCATCAAAAAGATGTTTTAATAAACAACACTAGAGATTATCATAGATATTTAGGTGGTTCTCCAACTAATGTTGCAATGAATTCTGCAAGATTAGGATTAAGATCTCAAATGGTAGCCACAGTCGGAGATGATGGTTTTGGCGAGTACATATTTAAAAGGTTAAATGAGGTAGGCGTAATTACAAAGTCAATTTCAAAAATCAAAAAAAAGCCTACAAGTGTAATTTTTGTATCAAGATCACAAGAAACACCAGAGTTTATGCCTTATCGTGAAGCAGATTACCGCATAGATGAGCGTCAAATACCGACAGAGTTACTTACTAAAACTAATGTTTATCATACCACTTGTTTTGCACTTAGCAAAGATCCGGCACAAACAACGATATTAAAAAAGGCAGAGGAAGCATATAAATTAGGGTGTCAATTAAGTATTGATATTAATTATGCAGATGAGCTTTGGGAGAATAAAGAAGAGGCATTAAGAGTTATTAAGGCGTATTGTAAATTTAATCCGCTAATAAAAATTAGTGAAGATGATATGCTAAGGTTTTTTGAGCGCACTTTACCTCATAATGAAATTTTTGAATTTTTCCACAATGAAGGAGTAGACATTATCTGCCTTACATTAGGGAGTAAAGGGGTTAAGCTATCTCAAAAGAATAAAGAGCTTATACAATTACCTGCAATCAAAGTTGAAAATGTAATGGATGCAACTGGAGCAGGAGATGCTTTTTGGTCTGGGTTTTTATTTGCTTATATAAAGGAAAAACCAGTAGAAGAATGCTTAAAAGTTGCTTTACAATTGGCTGCTTTAAAATTACAAAATGTAGGACGATTACCCGATAACATTGATATATTATCTAAACTTTTATAATCATTTTTTATAAATAGATATTATGAAAATAACAAAAAGTAATACGATTACTAATGGTGTAATGCTTAATGCGTATCCAGATAGTATAGGTCAAAAATTAAACGATACTATTAAAATGCTTAAAATGCCAGAGTTTAAAGATGCCTTTTCTTTATTCTATGTGTTACCTACATTTTTTAATAGTGATTTAGATCGCGGCTTTTCTGTTATAGATTACAACCTTAATAAAGATTTAGTTTCAGAAGATGACTTAAAAGCTTTAGATGCTCTAAATATCATGCTGAAATTTGATATCGTGCTAAATCATTTATCTGTAGCATCACCACAATTTAAAGATTTACTAGAACATGGTGATGATTCAAAATACAAAGATTTTTTTATTAACTGGAACACATTTTGGGAAGGAAATGGTGAATTAAATAAAGATGGTATAATCATCCCGAAGGAAGAATATCTCAATAAGTTATTTATGAGAAAATCGGGTTTACCAATTTTAAAAGTACCTTTTCCAAATGGGTCCAAACAACCTTATTGGAATACGTTCTATCAGCAAGTAACATACAATAAAATTGCTTTAGCTGACTTAAAGAACATCGAAGAATTAAATTATGTCGACAAAACAATAATAGTAGAAAAAGTTAATGAAGCAATAGATGATAATCTAGAACCAAGCACTATTAACTTTGAAGAGAATACTCATCTAAAATCACAAATTTTAAAAGTCGTAGACAGAAACTGTACCTATTTAGGTCAAATGGATGTCAATGCCAATTCCGAATTAGTTTGGGATTTTTATGAAGAAACATTAGCTAAAGTAAAAAGCTTTGGTTGTAAAGTATTAAGGTTAGATGCTTTTGCCTACTTGCATAAAGAAGTTGGTCAATCTAACTTTTTTAACAAACCAGGTACATGGCAGCATTTGGAGCGTATTAAACAAATTGCTGAGAAAAATAATCTTACACTTTTACCAGAAATCCATGCGGAATATGGTTTACACCTGCATGATGAAGTTGCAGAGAAAGGTTACCAAATATATGATTTCTTCTTACCAGGATTAGTCATTCATACCCTAGAAAAAGGGAACAATAAGGCACTTTTAAAATGGGCTAAAGAAATAATTGATAAAGATTATAAGACCGTGAATATGTTGGGCTGTCATGACGGAATTCCAGTATTAGATTTAAAAGGGAAAAAGGTTGATGGTGTTTATAACAAAGGCTTGTTGGAAGATGAAGAGATAGAAGATATAATGAATACGATTATGGAACGTGGTGGTCGGGTAAAAAATTTATATGACCCTTCTGGCAAAAAGATTTCTTACTATCAAGTCAATGCCACATTCTTCAGTGCACTCGGAGAAAATGAACAAAAATTATTATTAGCTCGAGCTATTCAGTTGTTTATGCCAGGTATACCACAAATATGGTACTTAGATATTTTTGCAGGTAAAAATAATTATAAGGCAGCGGATGAAGCTGGTAGTGGTGGACACAAGGAAATTAATAGAACAACATTAACATTGAAAGATGTTGAACTTGGTTTAAAAACTGATATTGTGAAAAATCAATTGGAATTAATTAAACTTAGAAATACCTCAAAAGCATTTTCGGGTAATATAAAATTTAATAACACACTAGCTAATGAAATTGATATCACCTGGTCTAATAATGGACATTCTGTGCAATTACAAGCGAATTTGAATACCTATAAATTTACAATTACATCTTCTGAAGATGGCATTAATAACGTATTGAGTTTCTGATTTTATTTAAAACTAAACCCAAAAGAAAGTTTAAATGCTAAATTATCATTAGAGTTTTTAAGATTATGATAACCGTATCGGTAAAATGCACCAGCACCAATACCAAGATAGCCTATATTGAAATAGGGCAATTTTATAATATTCTGCAGTTCTAAACCGGTTTCTAAAAATACTTCCTCATTAGTTTTAAAATCAATGTTTTGATGATGCGTTGCATTATTGAGGCTGCCTATACCTAGATTATTGTAAAGAAGAACATCGGGTTGAAAACGACCTTTATTATTAAATAATCTTCCAAAATTATGTGTTGTGAATAAATGAGCATATCGATCAGATAAAAACTCATAAGGAGTTACAGTTTGAAAATAATTATGGACAACAATCGGAACTTTTTTATCATATGTACCCTCTCCTGTAAAGAGTAAGCCATATGGTAATGACGAATCTATATATCCCAAATCGAGTCGATAAGTTGTTTTACCTATTCCCTTTGTGATAAAGCTGTGGTCTAAAGTAAACCGAAGTTTATTATAGCTAAAATCACTATCAAAAGTAGCCTTGAGACCACGAGAGTAAGTAAGGTTTAATATAGGCGCATCACTATCTAATCGCGAGGTAATCCCGAATGTATTCACCAGTTTTTCGTTAAAATAGTAACCAATTCCTATAGTAAATTCCGAATTTTTATAATTGGTAATGGCTAGATTGTTATTTGTAAATTGATAGTCGTATAACGGAGTTATATCGGCAGTATTAAACCCTAAAGACCAATTTATATTTCTCAAAAGTTTCATTTCTGTAACGATACTATAAGATTCTACGGCATCCATTTGGCTTGCAATCCAATTACGTTGAACAAATGGATTCATAATACTATTCCCAGAATAGGTGCCTGTTTCACGTAAATCATTTATGTATTTCAGGTTAAATGATATATCTTTTTTTCCAGGTATATCAACTAGTAATTCTCCGCCATACTTCCATGTATGATCATTAAAGCCATAAGCTCCATATCCTCCAATAGAAATATGTTTGAATATATCGTCATTAGTATATAATCCTAATCCTATTCTGCTGCCTTCATATTTATTATAGCGAATAAGTTGTTTTAAATCAATATCAACATATTTTAAGGGAATTCTCCATTTCGCCAAGCTAGGAGCCCATTTTAAAATTTTATCGAGCTTTATATTTTCACCGATACTATCTATTAAAACATAGGTTCTTAATTCTTTTTTGTCTAGAGCATCCTTTCTGTATTGATCCCAATATTTTGAGTCTCTGCCTTCTACCTTATCTGGTAATGTAAGAGAAACTAACGGAAAGTCTTTTTTCTTTAATGGTGCATTTGGTAAAATTTCAGAAAGGTAGCTTTTTCCAACATATTTAAAACTTCCCATATTATCTCCCAATATGATTTCAAAATTTAATTGCTCCGGAAACCAATAATTGTTCTCTATAAAATTGTATTTCTGTTGAATTGTGAATTCTATCTTACCAGAATTAAAGGTCGTTGCATCAACACTTTCTACAGCATATCTATTAGAGTTAATGTATAGTAAACCCTTTAATGCCTCAAAGTTTCTATTAGGTCTTGGTTCGAAAGAAATTACAAAAACCGTGTCTTTACCTTTAACATATTCGTCTTTTAATCGGAATTTATATTTTCTCGTAGATCCTTTAGAGATTGGGTTGAGATAATCTATTTCGAAAAGTGAAATATGTTCTTCATAAAAAGAAAACGGTTGAAAACTATTGGCTAAAACTGCAAAATTAGGACTTTTAAAACCGGAAGTTCTTCGTGCTATGATACTATCTTCAGTAAATCTTGGCTTTAAATACTTATGCTTGGCGATGGTCTCAGTAATAAAGAAATAAGAATCTTTAAAAAACGAATTGACAACTTGAAGGGTGTCATTTCCAGATTTAGCATCGTCTATTTCTACAAATATTTTATCATACGATTTATAAGTGTACGAATTTAAGCTTTCAGGATTATTAAGATCTTTATTAGCAACGGCTAATCTAATGATTCTATGAGCTGGGTTTTCTCCATCGATTACGACTTCATCTAATTCACTAACTTGAGATTTTAGTCTAATTAATTGAGAATTGATTTGGCTTATTTTTAGAATCTTTGTCTCATAACCTACATAACTAATGGTAATGCTCTCAATTTTGTTTGGTACATAAAATACGCCATCAATATCTGTAGAAGTTCCTTTATAGTCTGTTTCACTAAAAAGAATATTAGCAAAAGGAATAACGTGCTCTGTGGTGTCATCTATAAGAATAAATTTTTTATTTGTTTGACCATAAATCTTAGAACTTAGTAGAAACAAAACAATTAGAAAAAAATATCTCATGAGTTCAGTGTTAGGAATTACTAAATAACGTAAATTTTTTAAATCGTATGAATTTAATATCAATCATTCAAATACTTATCTTTGCCTTTTAACCCATTTGAGATTATGAGCAAACAAAGCAAACGCATAGAAGCTTTAGTATATCATGCTAAACCAACTCCAGGAAAGATAAAAGTAGTACCAACAAAAAAATACGCATCGCAGCGCGATTTGTCTTTAGCGTATTCGCCAGGTGTTGCAGAACCATGTCTTGAAATTGAAAAGGACGTTAACAACGTTTATAAATACACAGCTAAAGGAAATTTAGTTGCTGTGATTTCTAACGGAACTGCTGTTTTAGGATTAGGAAACATTGGGCCTGAAGCCTCTAAACCAGTAATGGAAGGTAAAGGTTTGCTCTTTAAAATCTTTGCAGATATTGATGTGTTTGATATTGAGGTAGACACAGAAGATGTAGATGCTTTCATAGAAACGGTAAAAAATATTGCTCCAACTTTTGGAGGTATTAACCTTGAGGATATAAAAGCGCCAGAAGCATTTGAAATAGAACGTCGTTTAAAGGAAGAATTAGATATTCCTGTAATGCATGACGATCAGCACGGAACAGCTATAATCTCAGCGGCAGCTTTAATTAATGCTTTAGAGATAGCAGAAAAAAAGATTGAAGATGTAAAGATAGTTGTTAGTGGTGCAGGTGCAGCTGCGATTTCTTGTACAAGATTATACCAAGCATGTGGTGCAAGTCGCGAGAATATTGTAATGCTAGATAGTAAAGGTGTTATTAGAAATAATAGAGACAATTTAACGACTCAAAAAGCAGAATTTGCGACACATCGTAAAATAGATACACTAAGCGATGCTATGGAAAATGCCGATGTATTTATTGGGTTATCTCAACCAGACATTGTTACACCAGAGATGCTAAAGTCTATGTCAGCTAATCCTGTTGTATTTGCAATGGCTAATCCTGTACCAGAAATTAGTTATCAGTTAGCAGTAGATACAAGAGATGATATAATTATGGCAACAGGTCGTAGTGATCATCCTAACCAAGTTAATAATGTTCTTGGTTTCCCATTTATATTTAGAGGCGCTTTAGATGTAAGAGCAACAAAAATTAATGAGGAAATGAAGATGGCGGCTGTAAAAGCGTTATCTAATTTAGCAAAAGAACCTGTACCAGAACAAGTAAATATTGCTTATGCAGAAACGCGTCTTACTTTTGGAAAGGATTATATTATCCCTAAACCATTTGATCCAAGATTAATCGCAGAGGTGCCACCAGCTGTAGCTAAAGCTGCGATGGAAAGTGGTGTAGCGCAAGAACCAATTGAAGATTGGGAACGATACAAAAACTCATTGTTAGAACGATTAGGTTCTGACAATAAGTTGGTTAGAATGATTTTAAGCAGAGCAAAAACAAATCCTAAAAGAGTTGTATTTGCAGAAGCTGATCAATTAGATGTATTAAAGGCTGCACAAATTACACACGATGAAGGCGTAGCTTTTCCAATACTCTTAGGTCGTAAGGATGCCATTATAAAACTAATGGAGGAAATAGAATTTGATGCAGATGTTCAAATAATTGACCCTAAGTCTGACAAAGAAACCAAACGTAAAAACCGATATGCTAAAGCCTATTGGGAAAAACGCAAAAGGCAAGGTGTTACCTTATATTCTGCTCAAAAGAAAATGCGAGAGCGTAATTATTTTGCAGCTATGATGGTAAATGAAGGAGATGCAGATGCCGTAATTACGGGTTATTCTCGTAGCTACCCTTCTGTTGTAAAACCAATGTTAGAGCTTATTGGTATGGCAGATGGTGTCGCAAGAGTAGCAACTACTAACGTAATGATGACACAACGTGGCCCAATGTTTTTAAGCGATACGTCTATAAATATTGATCCTACTGCTAAAGATTTAGCTAAGATTGCAAGAATGACATCTAGAGTTACAAGTATGTTTGGTATTGATCCAGTTACAGCAATGATTTCTTATTCTAACTTTGGATCTTCAGAAAACCCAAGGGCAGATAAAGTAAGAGAAGCAGTTTCATATTTGCACAAAGCATATCCAGAAATGATTGTTGATGGCGAATTACAAACAGATTTTGCACTAAATTCAAAACTATTACAGGATATCTTCCCATTTTCTAAGTTAGCTGGTCGCAAAGTTAATACCTTAATTTTTCCAAATTTAGATGCGGCAAATATTACCTATAAGTTAATGAAAGAATTAAATAACGCAGAATCTATTGGACCAATTATGATGGGTATGAGAAAACCTGTGCATATCTTACAATTGGGCGCAAGTGTAGATGAAATTGTAAATATGGCAGCAATTTCTGTTATTGACGCTCAAGAATATCAGAAAAAACAACAGAAATAGTCCTTTTTTATTAGTGTTTTGAGGAGTGTTTTAATGAAAATAATTTTATTACATTTGGGTTTTTAACATTTGTTATAAATGATTACACACATAGAGGGAAAACTTGTAGAGAAAAATCCAACAGACGTTGTTATTGATTGCAATGGTGTTGGGTATTTTATTAATATATCTTTTCATACCTTTTCTCAAATTCCGGATAAAGAACATCTAAGGCTTTATACACATTTACAAGTTCGCGAAGATTCACATAGTCTTTATGGGTTTTCGTCCAAAACGGAACGCGAAATTTTTAAATTATTAATTTCTGTAAGTGGCATTGGTGCCAACACAGCGCGTACAATGTTGTCGTCTTTAACACCAGACCAAGTAAAGGAAGGTATTGCAGGTGGCGATGTGTCTTTAATACAAAGTGTAAAGGGAATTGGTCTAAAAACCGCACAACGTGTTATCATAGATTTAAAAGATAAAGTGTTAAAAGTTTACGGATTAGATGAACTTTCTCTTACTACAAACAATACAGACAAAGATGAAGCGTTATCTGCTTTAGATGTTTTAGGATTTAATAGAAAACAATCTGAAAAAGTAGTCGATAAAATTTTACAAGCCCAACCAGATGCCCTTGTAGAGCAAATTATTAAAGAAGCTCTTAAAAACTTATAATGCAATTGATTAAAACTCACCATAATTACGCTTTATCCTATAGGTTTTATATTGTATTAGCCTTTGTTTTGCTAATAGGTAATTCTCTAATAGCACAAGAAACAGGAACAGAAACCGAACAAGATAGCACAGTAACAACGTTTTCATTTGGTAAATTAAACATGCCAAATCCAAATAGTGTAGTGTCAAAATATGAGTATGACCCTATTTTAGATCGCTATATCTACACTGAAAAAGTAGGGAATTTCAATATTAATTATCCATTAATTTTAACGGCAGAAGAATTTCAAAAATTAGTATTAGAAGAAAAGCTTAAAGCATACTATAAGAAAATGGCTGATGCCAAAGCCGGACAAAAAGAAGGTGCAGAAGAAGATCAGAAAAACTTATTACCAGAGTTTTATGTAAATTCTGGATTATTTGAAAGCATTTTTGGAGGCAATACTATTAATGTTATTCCACAAGGTTCGGTTGAAGTTGATTTAGGAGTTTTGTTTTCTAAACAAGATAACCCTTCGTTCTCACCAAGAAATAGAACAAACTTTACTTTCGATTTTGATCAGAGAATAAGTTTAAGTTTATTAGGAAAAGTTGGTACAAGACTTCAAGTAACCGCAAATTATGATACAGAAGCTACTTTCGATTTTCAACAGGTTGTAAAGTTAGAGTACACACCAACCGAAGATGATATTATTAGAAAAATTGAAGTTGGTAATGTTAACATGCCATTAAATAGTTCATTAATAACTGGCGCACAAAGTCTTTTTGGTGTTAAAACAGAATTACAATTCGGTAAAACAAGAGTAACGGCTGTGTTTTCAGAACAGCAATCTCAAGCAAAGTCAGTGGTTGCAGAAGGTGGTGGAACTGTAGAAGAATTTGAATTCTTCGCTAGAGATTATGATGAAAATAGACACTTTTTCTTAGCGCAATATTTTAAAGAAACGTATGATAAAGCTTTATTACAATATCCTTTTATAGATAATCAAGGGCTTCAAATTACAAGAGTAGAACTTTGGGTGACTAATAGAAACAACCAAACTGAGAATGTTAGGAATATTGTAGCTTTTCAAGATTTAGGAGAATCTTCTGCTGATAATATAGGCTTAGACCCATTACCTGCTGGTTTTATAAATAATCCAGGAGCAAAGCCAAATAATGAAAACAATGATTTTGACCCAACAAGTATTGGTGTTGGAGGATCACAATTAACAGATTTAGTAAGAAATATTACAGCTGTAGAAAACGGAATTAATGTATCCGTAAATGAAGGATATGATTACGGGAAGTTAGAATCTGCAAGAAAGCTAACAGAAGGACAAGAGTATGTTTTAAATTCAGAATTGGGTTATGTATCATTAAATCAGCGTTTACTTAATGATGAAGTATTAGCCGTAGCCTTTCAATATACAATAGGAGGAGAAGTTTTTCAAGTTGGTGAATTTGCTAACGATGGCGTTGATGCAACAACTGTAAATGATACTTCAGGAACTTCAGTTGTAAATAATCAAAGTTTAGTTTTAAAAATGTTGAAAAGTGCAGTAACATCTGTAGATCAGCCGATTTGGGACCTAATGATGAAAAATATTTATGACACTGGAGCTTTTCAATTAAGTCAAGAAGACTTTAAATTAAACATCTTTTATACAGAAGCTTCTTCTGTAAATTATATAAACCCAGTAGAAGGCACAACATTTCCAACTTTTGATAATAATACAAATTATACTGGAGATGATACAGAAATTAATGAGACGCCATTAATTAGACTTTTTCATTTAGACCGTTTAAATTATAATAATGATCCTCAAGAAAGAGGTGATGGGTTCTTTGATTATGTAGAAGGCACAACAGTATTATCTCAAAATGGTAAAATAATATTTACTAAAACAGAACCATTTGGTCGTTATTTATTTGATGTTTTAGATGATGATGGTAACCCAAATAACAATGAAGTTGATTATGAAGATATAACCAATACAGAAAGTGGATATAACGAAAACCAAAAGAAATACGTTTACGATATTCTTTATAAATCTACAAAGACAGCCGCTTTAGATGAAGCAGAGAAGAATAAATTTCAAATAAAAGGACGTTTTAAAAGTAGTGGAGGAGACTCTGGTATTCCTATTGGTGCTTTTAATGTGCCGAGAGGTTCTGTTAGAGTTACAGCAGGTGGACGTCAACTTGTAGAAGGCGTAGATTATACTGTAAATTATCAATTAGGTCGTGTAGAAATTTTAGACGAAGCTCTAAAAGCATCAAACACGCCTATTAATGTATCTGTAGAAAATAATGCCGTATTTGGGCAACAAACAAAGCGATTTACAGGGTTAAATATAGAGCACACGTTTAATGAGAATTTTGTTTTAGGTGCAACCTTATTAAATTTAAGTGAACGACCAATTACCCAAAAAGCAAACTATAATTCAGAACCTATAAACAATACTATTTTTGGGTTTAATGGAAATTACTCAACAGAAGTTCCATTCTTAACAAGATTAGTTAATAAATTACCAAATATAGATACAGATGTACCGTCTAATCTTTCTGTTAGAGGTGAGTTTGCTTACTTATTGCCAGGTGCAGCAAGTGGAGCAGATTTTAATGGTGAGGCTACAGCGTATATTGATGATTTTGAAGGTACACAAGGCGCAATTGACTTATTAAGCCCTTTGTCTTGGTCGTTATCTAGTAGACCATTAACGGTAAATGGAGTAACTGAAAATGACCCAATTAATAAACAAGGAATTGAAAATGGTTTTGGTAGAGCGCTTTTAAATTGGTACACCATAGATCCAATTTTCTTTAGTGCACAGCGTCCTAGTGGAATGACAGATGATGATGTTTCAGATATTTATACACGTCGTGTGTTTATTGAAGAAATATTTCCTGATCAAGATATTGTACAAGGGCAAACATCAGTTATAAATACATTAGATTTAGCTTATTATCCTACAGAAAGAGGTCCATACAATTTTGATCCTAATGCAACCAATAATGTGTTGTCTAATCCTGCGGAAAGTTGGGCAGGTATTACAAGACAAATTACCTCTACTGATTTTGAACAAGCTAATGTAGAATATATAGAATTTTGGATTCAGGATCCGTTTTTAGATAATCCAACAAATACAGGAGGTAAGTTGTTTATTAACCTTGGTAATATTTCTGAAGATGTTTTAAAAGATGGTAGAAAGCAATATGAAAATGGTTTGCCTGAAGATGGTGATATTTCTGCCCTATTGCTTAATCAACCGCTGACTCTTGAGAATCCTTATGTTGTTCCTGAAAACCAATCATTAATCTACACTTTTGATACTACAGGAGAACAAAGAACAAACCAAGATGTTGGTTATGATGGTTTCGATGATGAGGAGGAAGCAAGTATGTTACAAACCCTTTATGGTGTAAATAACTTTGGAGAAGATCCAGCAAACGATAATTACTCTTATTACCTAAATGAGGAAGGAGGTATTTTTGAGCGTTATAAAAAATACAATGGTTTACAAGGAAATACGCCAGACACTTTTACGGATACCAATAGAGGTTCTACAACACAGCCAGATGTTGAAGATATCAATAGAGATAACACAATGAATACCATTGATAGTTATTTTGAATATGAAATAGATATTACACCAGCCAGTTTATCAGATCCAAATAATCCATACATTTTTGATGTTAAGGGTGGAGCAAGTGATCCAATAAGTGTTACACTGCCCAATGGAGATGTAAGAACAGATGTTAAATGGTACCAGTTTAGAATCCCTATTGCAGATAGTGATATTCGTGAAGCCATTGGTGGTATTTCAGATATTCGTTCTATCCGTTTTGCTCGTTTGCATTTGTCAGATTTTACAGAGAATACTGTTTTACGTTTTGCTTCTTTAGATTTAGTACGTAGCGATTGGAGACGTTATTCATTGCCATTAGATGATGAGTCTATCACTGAGCATGAAAATGATTTAACCGAATTTAATGTTGGTATTGTTGGTATACAAGAGAACGATGGATCATACGAAACTCCTCCTGGTGTAGAAAGAGAAGAATTAAATAATAATAACAGTATTATTAGACAAAATGAACAATCTTTAGTTCTGCAAGCCTGTGATTTAGAAGTTGAAGATTATAGAGGTGTATATAAAAACATCAATATAGATATGCGTCAGTACAAACGCTTAAGAATGTTTTTACATGCCGAGGCCCAAGATGGAGATGTATTAGAGGAAGGGGAAATGACCGCATTTATAAGAATGGGTAATGACTTAACAGAGAACTTTTATCAGGTTGAAGTACCTTTATTACCTTCAGATTTGGCTGAAGGCTCTGGAGCAGAACAACTTTGGCCAGACGAAAATGAAATTAATATTTCATTAGAAGCTTTTCAACAAATAAAATCTAAAGGTATTTTTGATGGTACCTTATCTAATGAAGATCCAACATTTTACAATGTTATAGATGGTGAAGTCAGTGAGAACTCGGTTGATGAATTTGGAACAGTAGCTATTGGTCAGCAACGTGTTGCTATAAAAGGTAACCCTAATTTTGGAGATATTAGAGTTCTAATGGTTGGTGTAAAAAACAGCAATAATGTAGAAAGTGTTTGTGGAGAAGTTTGGTTTAACGAATTAAGGATGTCTGGTTTAGAAAACGAAGGTGGTTGGGCTGCTGTAGTAAGCATGGATACTAACCTTGCAGATTTCGCAGACTTTAGTGCAACAGGAAGCAGAAGCACCATAGGATTTGGAGGAATAGAGCAAGGGCCAAATGAAAGAAGCTTAGAAGATGTACAGCAATACGATGTTGTTACTAATATGCAATTAGGGCAGCTATTACCAAAAAAATGGGGTGTACAGATTCCGTTTAATTATGCGCAAAGTGAAGAATTGGTAACACCAAAATTCGACCAATATTATAATGACCTTACATTAGATTCTCGCATAGATGCAGCAGAAACTAGCGCAGACGAAGATCGTATTAGAGAACAATCAGAAGATTATACCAAACGAAAAAGTATTAACTTTATAGGTGTTAGAAAACAAAAAGGCCCAGAATCTAAAAAGCACTTTTACGATGTAGAAAACCTAACATTAAACTATTCTTATAATAAAGTAGAACACAGAGATTTTGAAATTGAAAGTGCATTAGATCAAACCGTAAGAGCAGGTGCCAATTATAATTATGCATTTGAGCCCATAAAAATAGAACCATTTAAAAAGAACGATTCTCTTTTTACAGGGAAATATTGGAAGGTTTTAAAAGACTTTAACCTTAACTTATTACCATCTAGCTTTTCAGTTAATACAGATATTAATAGACAGTTTAGTAAACAAAAATTTAGAGAAGTAGAATTAGGTGGCGATAATATTGGTATAGAAGAATTATTTAGAAGAAATTATACTTTCGATTTTCAGTATGCTATAAATTACAATATAACAGACGCTTTAAGTTTAAATTTTTCTGCGGCAAATACAAATATTGTTCGTAATTATTTTATAGATGATAATCTTAGCGGAAGTCAAGATTCTGAACTAGATGTTTGGGATGGTTTCTTTGATTTTGGAGATCCTAATTATCAAACACAACAGCTACAAGTTAATTATGAGGTGCCATTATATAAAATTCCTGCTTTAAGCTTTTTAAGAGCAACATACTCCTATAATGGCGCTTTTCAATGGCAAAAGGGATCTGATTTAAATGAAGGCTTAGAAGTAGAAGATCCAGATAATCCAGGTGTTTATAACACTTATAATTTAGGCCATTCTATACAAAATTCTAATACACATAATATTAACTCTACACTTAATATGGAAACCTTATATAAAACCATAGGTTTGGTTAGAAAAGGTAAAAAGAAAAGTAGAGGACGTACCAGAACTATTAGCACAAGAGATCGCTCTGCAACACCAAATAACTCAATTGCTGATAAAGAAAAAACAAAAAATCCAAATAAACTAAGTACAGGAAAAAAAGCGTATAATACAGTTGTAGACATAGTAACAATGGTAAAACGTATTCAGTTAGGTTACACGGAAAACAACGGAACTTTTCTGCCTGGATATTTACAAACACCTGGTTTTGTTGGGACTTTAAAACCAACATTAGGTTATACCTTTGGTAGTCAGCAAGATATTAGGGATTTGGCTGCTAGAAATGGATGGTTAACGGTATTTCCTGATCTTAATCAACAATACACCGAAACAAAAAATACATCATTGGTTTATTCTGCCAATATAGAACCAATGCGAGATTTAAAAATAGATCTTATAGGTAATAGAACTTTTGCAGAAAACATGTCTGAGAGTTTTCAAGCCATAGATGAAGATTTAGATGGACTAAGTGATAGATACGATGATTTAATAACAAATTCATTTGGTAATTTCAATATATCTACCGCATTAATAAAAACAGCTTTTAAATCAAGTGATGAAAATCAATCACAAACTTTTGATGATTTTAGAGCTAACAGATTAGTTATTGCTAATCGTTTAGCAAAAGAGTTTTATGGAGATACACCATACGCTACAGATGCAGAAGGTTACCCAGAGGGTTTTGGTAAAAATAGTCAACGCGTGTTATTACCCGCTTTTTTGTCTGCGTATCAAGGTACAAATCCAGATAAAGTAAGTACTGGAGCCTTTAGAGATGTACCAATTCCAAATTGGACTTTAAAATATACTGGGTTAATGAAAATCCCATGGTTTAAAAAGAATTTTAGACGTTTTTCAATTCAGCATGGATACAGATCTAGTTATACGATTAATCAATTTAGAACTAATTTAGATTTAGTGACAGAAGATTTAGTTCCTGGTCTGGCCTATGGTGAACAGATGGATGATGTTAAGGACGCTTCTGGTAATTATAAAAATGAAACCCTTTTTAGTAACATTAACTTAGAAGAACAGTTTAGTCCTTTAATGCGTTTAGATTTTGAAATGAAAAATTCTATTAAAGTCTTAGCAGAAATTAAAACAGATAGAGTGTTATCACTAAGTTTCGATAATAATTTAATGACAGAAATTCAAGGCAAAGAATATACACTTGGATTAGGATATAGATTTAAAGATTTAAGAATTCGATCACAATTAGCAGGACCAAAACAAATCATTGTTAGTGATTTAAATATGCGTGCCGATATTTCTGTAAGAGATAATAAAACGATTATTAGATATTTAGATATAGAGAATAATCAAATTACAGCAGGTCAAACAATTTGGGGATTAAAATATACAGCAGACTACGCTTTTAGTAAAAACTTAACTGCCATTTTCTATTTTGATTATACGTTCTCAGATTTTGCAATTTCAACATCGTTCCCACAAACATCTTTAAGATCAGGAATTACATTACGATATAATTTTGGAAATTAAATTTGAATTGAAAGTATTAAAAATTTACATTTGTTATACTAATTATATTAAAGAATAAAATGAATATACCATCAGAATTAAAATACACAAAAGATCACGAGTGGGTTAAAGTTGAAGGCGATATAGCTACAATTGGTATTACAGATTTTGCACAGAGCGAATTAGGTGATATTGTTTATGTAGAAGTAGATACTTTAGATGAAACTTTAGATATTGAAGAAGTGTTTGGTACGGTTGAAGCCGTAAAAACAGTATCGGATTTATTTTTACCATTATCTGGTGAAATTATAGAGTTTAATGAAGGTTTAGAAGATGAACCAGAAAAAGTAAACTCTGATCCTTATGGAGACGGTTGGATGATAAAGTTAAAACTATCAGATGCTTCGCAAATAGATGGTTTATTGTCTGCAGATGCGTATAAAGCATTAATAAGTGGTTAAAAAAATACTTTTGCCTTTGTCAATTACTTACACATTGGCATTAATAATTGCAAGTTTAATTACCTTAAAAGGAGTGCCCAGTTTAGGGTCTTCTTTTGATGATAAAATTTATCATATAGTAGCTTATTTGGGTTTAGCATTTTTATGGGCATTTTATTTAAAGCCTTACAAAACAAAATATGTACCATTTGGCGTATTTTTTTTGGCAGCATTTCTAGGATTTGTATTAGAACTGCTTCAGTATTACGTTAATCCTAATAGATCTTACGACACATATGATTTAATTGCAAATACTATTGGTGCTATTTTTGGTACGTTAATTGCAGTACAATTAAACACAGATAAATTAAAATAACCTAAAGCCTTGCTTTTTTTATAATTTATTAGTTAAATTAGCGATGTTATAATAAAAACAATACTATGGAACCTAAAAAGAATCCGAAATCGGACGTGAGTCGTAACAGCTCATTGTACTTTGCTGTTGGTCTAGCACTAATGTTAGGCATTACTTATATGGCGATTAATTATAAAACTTATGATAAAAGTGATGTCGTAGCTGACACGCTTAATCTAGATGATGAATTAGAGGAAGAAGTGCCAATTACAGAACAAATTGCAACACCTCCACCTCCACCACCTCCACCACCATCAGCTCCAGAAGTTATTGAAGTTGTAGAAGATGAGGTTGAAGTTGAAGAAACCGTAATTGAATCTACTGAAACAGAGATGGAAACAGAAATTGTTGAAATTGAAGAAGTAGAGGTAGTAGAAGTTGAAGAAGATATTGAAGTACCTTTTAACGTTATTGAAAACGTTGCTGTTTTTCCAGGTTGTGAGAAAAAGAAAGGTAATGCGGCTAAAAAAGAATGTATGAACGAAAAGGTGAATAAATTCATCAGTAAAAAGTTTAATACAGAATTAGCGGGTGACTTAGGCTTGCCTCCAGGAAAGAAGAGAATTTTTGTACAGTTTAAAGTAGATAAATCAGGAAACATTTCTAGTATTGTAGCTCGTGGTCCTCACCCAGGATTAGAAAAAGAAGCAAAACGAGTAATTAGTCAATTACCTAAAATGAAGCCTGGGAAACAAAGAGGAAAAGCAGTGGTAATGCCATTCTCAATTCCAATTGTATTCCAAGTACAAGACTAATAAATATATTTTTTACCATAATAAAAATCCCGTTCAAAATTAATTGGACGGGATTTTCGTTTTTGGTATGCTTATTGTGACTTTGACATAATATTAACATTTAAATAATAGTATTATGAAAAATTCTAAGAAAGACTTCGGTTTTGCTGGTCAGAGCACAACTGAAGCAAAGAAATCACAAAAGCATGATGCAAATTTACAAAAAAACTCAACCCTTTATTTCCAAATAGGGTTGATACTTTGTTTATTGGGTACCTATGCTCTTTTTGAAATGCAATTTCAAGAAAAAAAAATCGATTTTATTAAAGATGAAACAGCTCAAATAGATCCTCTTCTAATTGATTATGTACCACCTTTTATAGAAGAAGTTATTGAGCCTAAAACTCCTGAACCTGCACCAAGTGTCAAATTAATAGATAAAGTTAAAGTTGTTGAGAATGATGTGCCAGTTATTAAAACCATTATTAAAACAGAAAACGACCCAATTATATCTAAACAACCAGTTAAAGTTGGAGATATAAATGTTATAGAAGAACCAACAGAATTGGATGATATACCATTTATAGCCATAGAAAAAGTGCCGGTTTATCCTGGTTGTGAAAAGTACGACAGCAATAACAAACGAAAGAAATGTATGTCTGAAAGAATTTCTAAACTAATAAATAATAAATTTAATACAAATATTGGTTACAAGTATGGTCTTTCTGGTAGACAAAGAATCCATACTCAATTTACTATTGATAAAAACGGTGATATTACAGATATTAAAATTAAAGGTTCTCATATAGCTTTAGAGAAAGAGGCAAATAGAGTTATAAATAAACTTCCAAAAATGGAACCTGGTTTACAACGTAATGTTCCAGTTGGTGTTATTTATACATTACCAATTATGTTCGAAATAAGAAACTAATGTAAATAGTTAGCCTAAAATTTAGAACCGTTATTATTTTAATAACGGTTTTTTTATGTAAAATTTCAGGCTCAGGTTACTAAAAAAAATAAGTATCTTTCCAGCATTAAAAATTAGTGTTTATGAAGCGCATTTTGCTATTTGCTGTTTTACTATTGTCTTCTATAGGTTATGCTCAAACATTTTCTTCTTATGAAAAACCTCCTGTGTTTAAAGCTTGTGATTCAGTAGGAGTAGATCAGTTAAAACCTTGCTTCAACTTTACATTGAATACCTTTATCTACCAAAATTTTAAAACGCCTCAGATAGTAGAAGATGAAGCATACAATGGTATCGTTCAGTTGCTATTTGAAGTTAATAATAAAGGTGAATTTAAAATAATATACATAGATGCTATTTATGAAGAATTAAAAACGGAAAGCCAACGTGTATTTAATCTACTCCCAAAAATAGAACCTGCTAAATATAATGGAAACCCAACATTTACTCAGTATAGTATTAATATTGCTATTCCATTAAAGGAACCTAAATTAGAAGTTATAAAATCATCAAAAGATAGAGTTTTAACGAACAATGATAGTTTAAACGCGACACTTTCAAATGAATTTAATCAACTTGAAAGTGAATTAAAACCTTATGAGAAATTAGAATATACGAGTCAATTAAATATTCCATTTACACATTCATATTATGCTCGTTTTGATGATGAAATGAACGCAATAGGCACTAACAGTCATACAGCAGCAAAACCATTTGTGTATAGTGATGTAGCAAGATACTATGATATACAAGCTGAAAAGGAAAGTTTAGCAAAGGCTACAAATACGTGGTTAGAGAAAAAAGTATTTAATGAGCATTTGGTAGAAGTACAAGGAAAAGATTACTGGTTTACCGTAGATCCTATATTAGACCTTCAGATGGGTAAGGATACTGATACAGATGCCAATTTTAATTCTACTTGGAATAATACAAGAGGTATTAACATCCAAGCAGGTTTGGGAAAACGATTTAATTTAACGGCCTCGGTATACGAAAGTCAAGGTCGCTTTGCAAATTACTTTAATCAGTATGCAGAAAGCTTACAAGCTTTTGGTCCCGATCCAGCTATAATTCCTGGTCGTGGAATTGCTAAGCGATTTAAAGAAGATGCATACGATTATCCTGTTGCAGAAGCTTATTTGTCTTATACTCCAGCTGATTTTCTTAATGTTCAGTTCGGACATGGTAAGAACTTTATTGGTGATGGTTATCGCTCCTTGTTGCAAAGTGATGTTGCAAGCCCTTATCCATTTTTAAAGTTAAATGCTACGTTTTGGAAAATAAAATATACTAGTACTTGGATGTGGTTAAAAGATGTTAGACCAGAAGTTGTGGTTGATGATGCTTTTTTAACAAAATATATGGCAAATCATTATTTAAGTTGGAATGTTAACAAACGTTTAAATATTGGTTTATTTGAATCTGTAATGTGGGCTGATACTAATGGAAGAGGATTTGATGTTAATTATCTAAATCCAATTATCTTTTTTAGAGCAATTGAGTTTCAAACAGGCCAAGGTGCAGGTAATGCTATTCTTGGTTTAAGTTCTAAATATAAATGGAATAATAAAGTTAATATATACGGTCAGTTTGTATTAGATGAATTTTCTTTAAGTGATGTTAAAGCAGGAGATAAAAGTTGGAAGAATAAATTTGGTTTTCAATTAGGCGCCAAATACTTTAATGCATTTAAAGTTGATAATTTATTACTTCAAGCTGAATACAATCAAGTTAGACCATATACCTATTCTCATAATACCGAGATTTTAAATTATGGACACTTTAATCAACCAATGGCACATCTTTGGGGAGCAAACTTTAGAGAATTTGTATTAATAGGTCGCTATAATTACCTAAGATGGTTTGGTGATGCTAAGATGATAATTGGTCAACGTGGATTGGATTACAATACAGACGAAGATAGTTTTTCATATGGAGGAGATATCTATAGAGATTATAATGCGAGAAATGCAGACACAGGTATAAAAATAGGTCAAGGAAATAAAACCAATAGTTTTATGGCAGAATTACAAGCTGGATATTTATTAAACCCAACAACGAACCTTAAAGTTTTTACCAACATTATTTATAGAGACTATAATCCTGATTCGGTTAGTGATACTACTATTCGTAATGGTTCAGTATGGTTTAGTCTTGGTATAAGAACCGACTTGTTTAACTGGTATAATGATTTTTAGTGAGTTGTTGATAACCGCAAAGAATAGATATATCTGCTTAATTTGTAAATTCTAAAGGAGAATAATAAAAATAGATTTTGTTGTTTGTTTATTGTTTTTTGTACATATGTAAAAATTCACGCTTTTACTTAAATCAATAAAACTAAAGCATAACGTTGCTCATATTTAATTTTCAATCTATCTTTGCATTCGCTTTAAAAAGAATAAATTAATACAGTTTGAGTAGTACAAAATCTACGGTATCAGCAGCTTCTGTTGTAACAGATTTTAAGGAAATCACTAAAATGGGATTGTCCTTAAGTGTGGTATTTTCTTCACTAGCCGGATATTTTCTTGGAGTTGAGACCATAAGTTTTACTACTTTAATTTTATTAGCTTTTGGTGGGTATTTTATGGTTGGCGCTTCTAATGCTTATAACCAAATTATTGAGCGCGATCTTGATGCGCTTATGGAAAGGACTAAAAATAGACCAATTCCTGCAGGCCGAATGACCGTGAATACAGCGTTTATCATTGCAACATCTTTTACAATTTTAGGACTTATTACACTTTATGTTATTAATCCTAAAACAGCTATGTATGCTGCTATTTCAATATTTTTATATACAAGCGTTTATACACCGTTAAAAACAAAAACGTCATTATCTGTTTTTGTAGGGGCTTTGCCAGGAGCCATTCCTTTTATGTTAGGATGGGTTGCGGCAAGAGATAGTTTTGGTATAGAACCAGGAATGTTGTTTGCTATTCAATTTTTTTGGCAATTTCCACATTTTTGGTCAATAGGTTGGTTTTTGCACGATGATTATAAAAAAGGTGGTTTTCACATGTTACCAACAGGTGAACCAGATAAAGGAACAGCAGTACAGATTATAATGTATAGTGTTTGGACTATTATTGCTTCAGTTTTGCCGGTTTTTGGTTTTACAGGCGATTTAAAATTGTCTATTGTAGGTGCTATTCTCGTATTTATATTAGGGATGGTTATGCTAGTTTATGCATTAAAGTTGTTTAAACTAAGAACAATAAAGGCTGCAAAACAACTCATGCTTTCAAGCGTATTTTATATCACATTATTGCAAATAATATATGTTGCAGATAAATTTTTGAGATAAATGGATTTAACACAAGGAACACATCAAGAAAAAGCATCAAGGTCTAAAAAGATGATGCTGTGGTTTGGCATAGGATCTTTAATTATGTCTTTTGCAGGCTTAATAAGCGCGTTTATTGTAAGTAGTAAACAGCGATTAAACGAAGATTGGCTTTTAGAATACCAACTGCCACCAGCTTTTTTAATCAGTTTAATCCTTATTTTGCTAAGCAGTTTTACGTTTATCCTTGGGAAACAAGCGCTCAAACAAAATAACAGGAGTATGGTAACTGTATGGCTGTTAGCTACTTTGGCGTTAGGAGTTGGTTTTGTAGTTAGCCAGTTTGTAGGTTTTGGCGAGATTATAGCCTCGGGTTATCATTTTGCTGGTCCAACAAGTAATATTACAATGTCTTATATTTACGTTATAGCCGTATTGCACATAGCGCACGTGATTGCTGGTTTAATATGTCTAATAGTCGTAATTTATAATCATTTTAAACAAAAGTATGATGCCAACAATATGTTGGGTTTAGAACTTGCTGCAAATTTCTGGCATTTCGTAGATGTGCTTTGGCTTGTGCTCTTTTTGTTTTTATATTTTTTTAAATATATAATTTGATTATTTTTGTCCAATCTTTAAAATTTAAATAAATTCTATGAATTCTACAGTAGCTACTGGTACAGAAGAAAAAACTTGGGGAGGAGGCAATAAGCCACTAAAGGCAAGTTACGGAAAAATGATGATGTGGTTCTTCATTGTATCTGATGCGTTAACGTTTTCAGCTTTCTTGGCAGCTTATGGCTTTTCGAGATTTAAGTTTGTTAATGAATGGCCAATTGCAGATGAGGTATTTACTCACGTTCCGTTTTTACATGGTCAGGAACTGCCTATGATTTATGTGGCATTTATGACGTTTGTACTTATTATGTCTTCAGTAACAATGGTGCTAGCCGTTGATGCTGGTCACCGTATGAATAAAGCGAAAGTTACTATATATATGTTCCTTACTATTATTGGTGGTGCAATATTCGTTGGTTCTCAAGCTTGGGAATGGGCAACTTTTATACAAGGTGATTATGGTGCTGTTCAAACAAAAGGTGGAAACATTTTGCAATTTGGAAAAAATGTAACTGAAGATGGTGTTGAGAAGTTTAAACGTGTTTCAATTGAAGATTTGGCTATTCCTATTGCAGATGTTCGTGTAGAACATGATCGTAGTAATGGTTTATGGTTTAGAGAAGAAGCTACATTACCTCCTTACTCAGTTAATGAAATATATGCAGGTTTAGTTGCTAATGAAAATGTTTTAGTTAGAACTCAGCTTCTTGATGAGAATGGTCATAAAACTATATTATCTAGAGAGGAGTCTTTAAAACAAATAAAAGAGAATGGCAAGCTTGTAGTTAAAGGTGCAAATCTTCAAGTTAATGAATATGGAACTTCGCTATTTGCTGATTTCTTTTTCTTTATTACAGGTTTTCACGGTTTCCACGTATTATCGGGAGTTGTACTTAACATTATTATCTTTTTTAATGTTGTTCTCGGAACTTATGAAAGAAGAGGAAGTTATGAGATGGTTGAGAAAGTTGGTCTATACTGGCACTTTGTCGATTTAGTTTGGGTATTTGTTTTCACATTCTTCTATTTAGTATAAAAAGAAACTAAGATTAATTATGGCACACGAGCATAAATTAGAAATATTTAGAGGTTTAGTTAAGTTTAAATCTAACACAAGTAAAATTTGGGGAGTATTAATCTTCCTTACCATTGTTACAATTATAGAGGTTGTATTGGGTATCTATAAACCAGATATGTTTATGCATACTTGGATTACACCTTTTGAAGGAGGATTCTTTGCAACGTTAGGTAATATCATATTATCACCTTTTGTTTACATGAAGCCCTTAAACCTTATATTTATTGTTTTAACTATTATTAAAGCTTATTATATAGCATGGGATTTTATGCACCTTAGAGATGAAACAGGTAGTTTTAGAAAAATGATTGTATGGACAGGTGTATTCTTAATCTGTTATTTGGCATTTATCTTATTACAAGAAGGTGGTTATGTCTTTGATGTTTATAATGGTGAAGATTCTTTAATTAAAAGAGATTTTTAATCAATAAGCTATTAATGTAACACTTTTCTGAAGTGTTAAATACAATTTAAAGGTGGTTTTTCTAAACCACCTTTTTTATTTTTGCAACTCTAAAATACAAGTAAATAAAACCAACTTGAAAATTTAGATTTTTAGTTTATAAATAATGGAAACAAGCAAAGTAAAACGTAATTTAGTTCTAGGTATTTTATTCTTTTTGCCTGTTGCATTTTTGTTTATGTTGTATCCTGCAACACATAATTACGAACCTTTAAATATAGTAAACGAAAAGGTTTCTGATATCGAAAATTTTAATTCTCAAGACACAGATAGTTTAAGACTAAAAGGTCAGATTACAGTCTTGGGATTTCTAGGTAAATCACCTTTAAAAAAATCGGTCTCTGCTTTAAATCTTAAAGAATTGGTTTACGATAAGTTTAAAGGCTTCAAAAAATTTCAAATTGTAATTGTTGTTCCAGAAGGAACTGAGGAGGCAGTAAAAGAGTTAAAAAAAGAAATAAATACCTACGAAGATTTAAAATTTTGGAGATATGCTTTTGGTACAGAGGGCGAAATCAAAATGCTTTACAATACACTAAAATCAAAAAAAGGTTTAGCAGAAGACCTATCAACACCAAATGTATTTATTATAGATAAAGACTTAAATCAACGAGGTCGTTTAGACGGAAGGACAGAGCGAGAAGTTGAAAATAATAAGCCAGCCTTTAGTGTTTATTCTTATAATACAATTGAAGTTGCTGAGATTAAGAATATGATGAGTGATGATGTTAGGATTTTATTTACAGAATACCGCCAAAAAAGAGAAGGTAAATTTGTGGACTCTAATACAAGAAGAGAAAAAGAATTAAAACAAAGCCATGAGTAAAAAAACGAATTATTCCTATATTGGTATTGCATTTATCTTGTTAGTTTTTGGAATTATGTTTGTTCCAAAAATAATAGATAGAGTTAGTAAAGATGATATTACCAGAGATGAAAGTCGAAGTGTAGATGTATCAAATTCACCGATTGAAGAAAAAAACAAGGATAAGAATAAAAGTAGCTTAAGTTATTTAGAAATAAATGGAGAACCAAAAAAAGTGCCTGCTTTTAAATTTACTAATCAATATGGCGAAACTATTTCTAATAACGATTATTTAGGCAAAGTATATGTGGTAGAATTCTTTTTTACAACTTGTCCAACCATTTGTCCTATAATGAACAGAAACTTGGTTGAAGTTCAAAATGAGTTTAAAGATTTTGAAAACTTTGGCGTTGCTTCATTTTCTATAACTCCAGAAATAGATACACCTGAGGTTTTAAGAGCTTATGCTGAAAAATATGGTATATCTAATCCTAACTGGAATTTAATGACAGGTGATGAATCTGAAATTTACAAATTAGCCAACCAAGGATTTAACCTTTACACAGCAAAGGATGACAGTGTTGAAGGTGGTTTTGAGCATTCTGGTAATTTTGCGTTAATAGATAAAGAAGGGTATATAAGATCTAGAAAAGATAACTTCGGAAACCCTTTAATATTTTATAATGGCTTAATTCCTGAAGCAGTTGGAGTAGACGAAGATGGTATTACACAAGAAATATCAATTTTAAAAGAGGACATTGCTAAACTTTTAAATGAGTAGTATTTAATATTTTAAGTGCGCAAAATAATCTAAATATATACTAATATGAATGCAATAGACACAGATAAAGAGAAAAAATATAACAAGTGGATCGTAGCGTTATCAGTTATAATTCCATTAGCTGTTGCAGCTTTATTTGGTGTAAATCTCAAAAAACTTGGTTTTAATGTAGAACCTTTAACTTTTTTACCACCAATTTATGCAGCCATAAACGGATTAACAGCAATCATATTAATTCTTGCAGTTGTTGCCATTAAAAGCAAAAATAGAAAACGGCATGAAGGATTGATGAAATTCGCCATCATGTTATCTGTATTATTCCTACTACTCTATATAGCCTATCACATGACAAGTGATTCTACAAAATTTGGAGGCGAAGGTGTAATTGCTTATATCTATTACTTCATTCTTATTACTCATATTGTATTGTCAGTTATTATTATTCCATTTGTATTAATCACTTATGTAAGAGCAATTACAAACAATATAGAACGACATAAAAAAATAGCTAAAATTACATTTCCATTATGGCTTTATGTTGCAATAACAGGTGTTGTGGTTTATTTAATGATATCTCCATATTATGTGTAACTATGAAACGTAAACTTATTTTTCTTCTTTTTTCTCTTTTCTTTTTTATAAATACAAATGCGCAATGTGCAATGTGCAGAGCTGTTTTAGAAAGTGGAGAAGACCAAAATGCGGCAGAAGGGATTAACGATGGTATAATGTTTTTAATGGCAGTTCCTTATATTTTGGTTGCAGTACTTGGATATATTATTTACAGAAAATTTAATAAACCAGAGAAAATTGAAAGTTTAGACTAAAATGCTGTAACATTTATATAGAATAAGAGTCTTAGTTATAGAGAATTATTAGAGGTATTAACAATTTGTTGGCATAGAAACCTATAAGATTTTCTTAAAATTGCAGTAAGCCAAATTAATTTGGTTTAGTCAATCAACCAATCAACCAATCAATCAATCAACTAAGCTATGATTCAGATAAAGGATTTGCACAAGTCTTATCACATGGGAAGCAATTCCTTACATGTACTTAAAGGAATAAATTTTAATGTAAAAGAAGGCGAGTTGGTTTCTATAATGGGTTCTTCAGGCTCTGGTAAATCTACACTATTAAATATTTTAGGAATGCTAGATGAAGCTGATACTGGCGAATATATTCTAGACAATGTGCCTATCAAAAATCTAAACGAAAAAATTGCCGCTAAATACAGAAACGAATTTTTAGGTTTCATTTTTCAATCGTTTAACCTTATTAATTATAAAAGTGCTTTAGATAATGTATCTATGCCATTGTATTATAAAGGGATTAAGAGAAAAGAACGCACAGAAAAAGCTATGCATTATCTTCAAAAAGTTGGTCTAGCAGAATGGTCACATCATTTACCAAGTGAACTTTCTGGAGGTCAAAAACAACGTGTGGCAATTGCAAGAGCATTAGCAAGTGACCCAAAAGTACTATTAGCAGACGAACCAACAGGTGCTTTAGATACTAAAACTTCTTATGAAGTAATGGAACTTATACAAGGTATTAACGACGAAGGTAAAACAATCTTAGTAGTTACACATGAAGATGACATTGCACATATGACCAAGCGCATCGTTAATCTTAAAGATGGAATTATTATAGATGATAGCAAAGTAGAACAAGTAAGAGCGTCATTACATGTTTGATTTAGAACGTTGGCAAGAGATATTTGAAACGTTAAGTAAAAATAAATTACGGACGTTTTTAACAGGTCTATCTGTAGCCTCAGGCATCTTCATTTTAGTTATCCTTCTTGGGTTTAGTAAAGGCATAGAGAATGGAGTGAAATCTCAATTTGAAAGAGATGCTACTAATAGAATTGCAGTTAGGACAGGTGTAACCACAAAAGGTTATAAAGGTTTAAATCCTGGTCGCTATATTCAACTAAAAAATTCAAGTTTTGAAGCTGTTGAAAAGAAATATGACGAGTTTTTTGAGTACAGAACAAAAGATTATCCAATTTGGGGAGCAAATATTACATATAATAATGAAACCGGAAATTACAGAGTTAGAGGGACATTGCCAGACAACCAATTTATAGAAAATGCAGATATCGGATCCGGTCGTTTTATCAACCAATCTGATGTTGAAGGCAGTAAAAAAGTCGCTGTTATTGGTAATAAAATAAAGACAGATTTATTTAAAGGTGAAGACCCTATTAATAAAAACCTTCAGGTATATGGAATGAATTTTAAGGTAGTTGGTGTGTTTTATGATCCAGGAGGAGATCGTGAAGAAGGTCAAGTTTATATTCCTGTTTCTACCGCTCAAAAAGTATTTAATGCAGGTGAGAATATTAGAAATATGGCTTTTACTGTAAAAATGGCTGATAATTTTAATGAAGCTGTAATACAGTCTAATGCCATTGCAAAGGGTATAGAAGAGCAACTAAAAGAAATACATGTTGTAGCACCAGATGATGTAAGTGCGGTTAGAGTATTTAATACGCTTGAAGAAGCAGAGAAAATCTATTCGCTTATAGCCACTATAAGAGCTGTGTTTTGGTTTGTTGGTATAGGAACAATCATAGCAGGTATTGTTGGTGTAGGTAATATTATGCTCATCATAGTTAAAGAGCGTACCAAAGAAATAGGAATTAGAAAAGCTTTAGGAGCTTTGCCAATGTCTATTGTTGGTATGATTTTACAGGAAGCTGTTTTTGTTACCATGTTCGCAGGTTTATTTGGATTAGTATTTGGGTTGGGATTATTAGAACTAGCTGGTCCATATATTCAGAGTGATTTTATAAAATATCCGCAAGTAGATTTTAATATTGCTTTAACTACAGTGTTTTTGTTAGTTTTTGCAGGTGCTTTAGCAGGCTTTATTCCTGCTTATAGAGCAGCAATGATTAAACCAATTGACGCATTAAGAGACGAATAATATGTTTAGCAGAGACCGTTGGGATGAAATACTAGAAGCCTTAAATGCTAACAAGTTTAGAACTTTGTTAACAGCATTTGGTGTGTTTTGGGGAATTACCATTTTGGTATTATTATTAGCTTTAACAAACGGACTTAAAAACGGTGTAACAGCAGATTTTGATGGTTTTGCAACTAACTCAATGTTTATGTGGACTCAAGGTACATCTAAACCCTATAAAGGTTTACCAAAAGGACGTTACTTTAATTATAAGATAGATGATGTCGCAGCATTAAAATCGGAATTTCCGAATTTAAAATACGTCTCTCCAAGAAATCAATTAGGTGGTTATAATGGTGCAAATAATGTTGTTAGAGGCACAAAAACAGGTGCTTTTGAAATTTATGGTGATTACCCAGAATATATAAATCAACAGCCTATGGATATTCTTCAAGGACGTTTCATTAGCTATTCTGATATAGAAGCCAAAAGAAAAGTTTGTGTCATTGGTACAGGTGTAGTAAAAGGGCTTTATGATAAAGATGAAGATATCTTAGGTACCTATATTAAAGTTAATGGTGTAAACTTTTTGGTTGTCGGAACCTTTAAAATGAGCAATAGCCAAGGCGATGATGAGCAAGATGCCAACACAATATATATGCCATTTACAACATTTGGTCAAGCTTTTAATAGAGGCGAAAATGTAGGTTGGATGGCAATTACTGCTGTAGATAATATATCAATTACGTCTTTAAAACAACAGATTTTCGAATTAATGAAATCTAGACATAAAGTGCATCCAGAAGACGATCGAGCCATTGGCCATTTCGATTTGTCAGAACAATTTGAGCGTGTCAGTGGTCTTTTTTCAATATTAACTTTTGTAGGTTATTTTGTTGGCGCACTAGTATTAATGTCTGGTATTATTGGCATTAGTAATATTATGCTTATTGTAGTAAAAGAACGTACAAAAGAAATTGGTGTAAGGCGAGCTTTAGGTGCAAGCCCGTGGACAATTAAATCTCAGATTTTACAGGAAAGTCTTGTATTAACTATTCTATCAGGTATGGTTGGGATTTCATTTGCCGCATTAGTTATATGGATAATGAATACTATTTTAGATAGTGTTGGGCCAGTACAAAATTTTGCAAATCCAAGTGTAAGCATACAAGTGGTGTTTACAGCATTGATAATATTAGTGGTTTCAGGTTTATTGGCAGGTTTAATTCCTGCAAATAGTGCTACAAAAATGAAACCAGTAGATGCACTAAGAATAGAATAACAATAATATAATTCATCAACCAAATTATTCATCAAGTAATGAAAAGAGTAAAAACCATCATCATTTTAGCAGTTATAGTCTTAGGATTTTTAGGCTCATTATATTTCTTTTGGACAAAAGGGCAAGAAGACCCAATTAGATATACTTCTGAGAGTCCAACAGAACAAACCATAGTAGTTAAAACCGTTGCAACAGGAAGTATTGTTCCGAAGGAAGAAGTTTTAATTAAACCAAATATCTCTGGAGTTATAGAAGAAGTTTTTATTGAAGCGGGAGAATATGTAAAGTCTGGTGATTTAATTGCTCAAATTAGAGTGATACCAAATGTATCTTCTTTAACTAGTGCCAAAAATAGTATTGCCACTAATCAAACAGCATTACAAACTGCTAAAATTAACTTGCAAACGCAGCAAGCAAATTACGATAGACAAAAAGCTTTGTTTGACAAAGGCGTTATTTCTGCTAATGATTTTGAAAGTGTAAAAAATTCATATTTACAAACCAAGCAAAGTGTAGAGCAGGCCAAAATAAATGTAAATTCAGCCAATCAGAATTATGATATTATTAAAACAGGTACAACTTCTGGTTTAGGAAATATTGCTCAAACCCAAGTAAGAGCAACTGTTTCAGGTATGGTTTTAGATGTGCCAGTTAAGGCTGGAAACCAAGTTATTGAGGCAAATAACTTTAATGAAGGGACATCAATTGCTTCTTTAGCAGATGTAAAACAAATGATTTTTGAAGGTAAAGTAGATGAAAGTGAAGTTGGTAAAATAAAGGAAGGTTTACCTTTAGAGATTACTGTTGGTGCCATTGAAGACAAGAAGTTTGATGCTATTTTAGATTATATAGCTCCAAAAGGTGTGGCAGAAAATGGCGCTATTCAATTTGAAATAAAGGGCTCGCTTAAAAATATAGATTCAACATTTATTAGAGCAGGTTTAAGTGCAAACGCATCTATTATTTTAGAAAAAGCAGAAAATGTACTGGCTATAAAGGAAGCACTTGTTCAATATGATAAGGATACACAAAAACCTTATGTAGAAATTGAAGTTGGAGATCAAAAATTTGAAAGAAAAGACGTGGAATTAGGAATTAGTGATGGTATTTTTGTAGAAGTTAAAAGTGGTATTTCTAAAGACAATAAAATTAAAATTTGGAATCAAGTACAAGGTGTTCCAAAATATGCACAAGAATAAATTACATAATTTCTGTAACACTTTAAGTTTTATATAGACAAATAAGCATCATGAAAAAATCAATCATCATAGTTGTACTTCTTTGTGGAGTATTAGCACAGGCTCAAAATAAAAAATGGACGCTATTAGAGTGTGTTAACTACGCCTTAGAGAATAATATTTCTGTTAAGCAAAGTGAGTTAGATATAGAGACAGCTAAACTTAATAAAAAGGACGCGTTTGGTAACTTTTTACCAACGCTTAATGCTTCGTCTACATTATCTTGGAGTATTGGTTTAAATCAAGATCCAGTAACGTTTGATGCAATTAACTCTACAACTCGAAATTTAAATGGAGGTATTAGTTCTTCCGTTGATATTTATGGTGGTTTAAGTAATGTAAATCAACTAAGACGTTCTAATCTTCAAATATTGTCAAGTCAATATCAATTAGATAATATGAAAGATAATATTTCGCTAAATGTTGCTAATGCATTTGTTCAAATTTTATTTAACAAAGAGCAATTAAAAGTAACACTAGCTCAGCAAGAAGTGACTAAACAAGATATTAGTCGTACCAAAGAATTAGTTGATGCAGGCTCATTGCCAAGAGGTGATTTGTTTGAAATTCAAGCCACGCTAGCATCTCAAGAGCAATTAGTTGTTAATGCGGAAAATGCTATATTGCTATCTAAGATTAGTTTAGCTCAACTCCTACTGTTAAAGGATTATGAGAATTTTGATATATCAGATTTCGATTACGATGTGCCTCCAACCAATATTCTAAATGAAACAGTACAATCAATTTTTGAAAAAGCGAAAGAAGCTCGTTACGATTTAAAAATCGCTAAAAATAATAATGAGATTGCAGAGTATGATGTAAAAATTGCAAAAGCTAGACTTCAACCTTCTTTAACAGGCTCATATAGTTTTAGTTCAAATTATTTTACATCTCAATTATTTGATACCCCAAATTTTGAAACGCAAATATCAGATAATAAAAGCCATAATTTCTTTTTGAGTCTAAACATCCCTATTTTTAACGGTTTTTCAGTAAGTAATAATGTTAAACGCGCTAAGGTTAATTTAGAAAAATCTAGATTTCAGTTAGAACAAACTGAATTAGATTTGGAAACTAATGTTTATCAGGCTTTCAATGATACTAAAGGTGCATTAAAAGCTTATGAAGCAGCACAGAAAACATTAATTGCAAGAGAGGAAGCTTTTAATTACTCGCAAGAGCGCTATACTGTAGGATTATTAAATTCTTTTGATTTTAATCAGTCTAAAAACAGTTTTGAAGCGGCTCAAAGTGAGGTAATTAGAACAAAGTACGATTATATATTTAAACTTAAAGTTTTAGAATTCTATTTTGGATTACCAATAACTGACTTAAACTAATAGCCATGAGCAAAACATTAAAAATCATTATAGGAATTGTAGTTCTTGCACTAATTTTATTAGTAGTAGGATCTAAATTAGAATGGTTTGGAAAAAAAGGAAACTTTAAAGCGGTTACGGAAAAAGTAGTCTCTATACAAGATATAGTGCAAACAGTATCCGCAACAGGAAAAATTCAACCAGAAGTTGAAGTAAAAATTTCTTCGGAAGTATCTGGTGAAATACTTGAGTTACCTTTTAAAGAAGGACAAGAAGTAAAAAAAGGAGATTTATTAGTACGTATAAATCCAGATTTAATTCAATCTGCAGTAAGTAGGTCGCAAGCGGCTTATCAGAATGTTAGAGCTGGTTTAGAACAGGCAGAGGCGACCTTAAAACAAGCTAAGGCTGATTATGATAGAAATAAAACACTTTTTGATAAAGGGGTGATTTCTAAAGCAGATTGGGATCGAGCTATAGCAACATATGAAACTGCTTTTGCTGGTAAAAATTCAGCTTACTATAATGTACAAAGTGCTGCAGCATCTGTAAACGAAGCTAAAGATAATCTAAACCGAACAACGATTTATGCGCCAATGAGTGGAACTATTTCACGGTTAAATGTAGAGTTAGGTGAACGCGTTGTTGGTACCCAACAAATGGCAGGTACTGAAATTTTAAGAGTAGCCAACTTAAATAATATGGAAGTTGAGGTTGATGTAAACGAAAATGACATTGTTAAAGTAAATATTGGAGATTCTACAATTGTTGAAGTTGATGCTTATTTAAAGAAAGAATTTAAAGGCATCGTAACTGAGATAGCAAACTCAGCAGAAGGAAGTTTAACAGCCGATCAGGTAACTAATTTTAAGGTTAAGGTAAGAATACTAGAAGAGTCTTATAAAGATTTAACAGAAGGAAAACCAGAAACGTATTCGCCGTTTAGACCAGGAATGACGGCTACTGTAGATATTATTACAAAAAAACAGTTAGACGCTATATCTGTTCCTATTAGTGCAATTGTTATAAAAACAGATACAACTTCTACTAAGAAATCTTACGATAAGACTGTTGAGGTAGATGAAGATAATAAAGAAGAAGAAAAATTTGAATGTGTCTTTGTAAATGAAGGAGGTAAAGCAAAATTGAAAGTTGTAAAAACCGGAATACAAGACGATAGTAATATTGAAATCATTACAGGCTTAGACAAGGATGATAAAATCATTACAGGTCCTTACAATATGGTGTCTAAAATCTTAAAACCTGGTGATTTATTAGAAATAACTAATAAAAAATCAGAAAATAATTCTGACGAAAAAAGCGAAGATAAATAGTCTTTGCTATTCAATAAAAATTACAAGAAATTAGAAAATAACATCTTGCCTATGGCATTAGTGCTTAATATAGAAACAGCAACAACAAATTGTTCAGTCTCTCTGTCTAAAGATGGAGAGACTTTAGTTTTAAAAGAAGACAATAGTTTAGGATATTCTCATGCCGAAACTTTGCACCTTTTTATAGATGAGGTTTTTAAAAGTTCTAATTTAAAACCATCCGATATTGACGCTGTAGCAGTTAGCAAAGGTCCTGGGTCTTATACAGGTTTGCGTATTGGAGTGTCCTCTGTAAAAGGATTGTGCTTTGCATTAAACAAGCCGCTGATTTCTATTTCAACTTTAGAAAGTTTAGCACACCAAGTAAAGTTTAAAGATGGGTTTATAGTTCCTATGTTAGATGCAAGGCGAATGGAAGTTTATTCTGCTATTTATAATTCAGATTTAGAATTACATAGAGAAATTAAAGCTGAAATTTTAACTGAAGAGAGTTATTCTGATATACTTAAAAAAAATAGAGTTTACTTTATTGGTAATGGTGTTGGTAAAACAAAAACTTTAATTAATCATCCTAATGCCATTTTTATTGAAGATAAATTGCCTTCTGCAAATGAGATGTCATTGTTATCCGAATTAAAATATAAAAAAAGCGACACCGAAGATGTCGCTTATTTTGAGCCTTATTATTTAAAGGACTTTGTTGCTTTAAAAAAGAAGAATTAACCTTCCTTTTGTATTTCTACTGCATGTGGATAAGGTATTTCTATTCCAGCAGCATCAAGTGCAATCTTAACGTTTTCATGAGTTTCAAAATATACATCCCAATAGTTTGCCACGGTACACCAAGGTCTTACTGCAAAGTTTACAGAACTATCAGCCAGCTCAGATACATTAACTGAAGGTGCTGGATCCTGTAATACTTTAGGATTAGATGTTAATACTTTCATTAAAACGTCTTTTGTCTGTTTAATGTCTGCGTCATAACTAACTCCAAAAGTTAAATCGACTCTCAATTTTCCTTCGGTAGAATAATTAACAATGTTACCATTAGATAAAGCACCATTTGGTATAATTACTTCTTTATTTGTAGGTGTATTTAATTTAGTAGTGAAAATTTCAATTTCTTTTACTACACCTAATTCACCTTGAGCTTCAATTAAATCACCAATTTTAAAAGGTTTAAAAATCATAATTAAAACACCTCCAGCAAAGTTTCCTAGTGATCCTTGTAAAGCTAAACCAATGGCTAAACCAGCAGCTGCAATAATTGCGGCAAAAGATGTAGTCTCTACACCAACTGTTCCTAATACTACAATTATTAATACAATTTTTAGAATCCAATTAACAAGATTAATTAAGAATTTTTTTAGGCTTTCATCATAATCACCTTTATTCATCACCTTTTTTATACCTTTCAGTAATAATTTAATAACCCAGTTTCCAATAATCCAGATTAGAATAGCGCCAATAACTTTAGGTCCAAACTCAACGATAAAGTCAAAACCTTTATCAATCCATTTTTGTGTGTCCATTTTTGTTTAATTAATGAGATTAAAAAAACTCGGTTAAATTAATAATCCGAGTTTTAAATTTTAATAATACTTGTTATTTAACTTCGAAAGTTAATTTTAATGCCACTCTAAATTCTGTGACGTCATCACCATCTACAATTGCGCTTTGGTCTTGTACATAAACAGACTTAATGTTTTTAACTGTTTTAGCTGCTTCTTTTACCGCTTTTTTTGTTGCGTCTTCCCAACTTTTATTAGAGTTAGATAATACTTCAATTACTTTTAATACTGCCATTTTATTTGATTTTAAGGTTATATTCTATAAGACACAAAAGATTATAATTTGTCACTATGAAGTTAATAAATTTCTAACCATTTATGGCATTAACGGTAATAGAATTATCATTCAACATTTCTTTTAACATGCTCTCAATACCATTTTTTAATGTAAATGTAGATGAAGGGCAACCGCTACATGCGCCTTGCAATAAAACTTCTACTTTTTTGGTTTTAGCATCATAAGATTTAAATTCTATATTTCCGCCATCACTCTCAACAGCTGGTTTTATGTATTCTTCAAGAATATTAATAATGTTTTTAGAAGTATCGTCTAAAGCTTCAAATTTCTGTTCAATAGCCTCTTCTGTTTTGTTCAATTTTTTTGGTGCATCATCGTTTAATATTGTTTTTCCATCTTCAATATAAGATTTTAAAAACTCTCTAACTTGAATAGTGATGTCTTCCCATTCAACAATATCAAACTTTGTTACAGAAATAAAATTCTTCTCCATGTATATGTTTTTTACAAACGGAAACTGAAAAAGAGCAGTGGCTAATGGAGAAGGTTTGGCGTCTTCTATAGAAGTAAACTCAAATATACCAGGCACTAATACTTTATTACAAACAAATTTTAAAACGCCTGGGTTTGGTGTACTTTCTGCATAGACTGTAACTGCAGCTTTAGGCTTAATAGCTTCTTCTGTTACTACAATACCATCATTAGATAAATAATCTTCAATCTGTTGCGCAACTTCGTCTTGTACATCTTTCCATTCAACTATATTATAGCGCTCAATAGCAATAAAATTTGACGCGATATATACTTTTTTAACAAAGGGTAAATAGAAAAGTTGTTGCGCTAATGGAGAATGTTTAGCATCATCAATATTATTAAATTCAAAGCTATTATGATTGGTTAAAAATCGATCTGCTTCAAATTTTAAAATTGTTTCATTTGAAGTAGGTATAATAGAAATTTTGGTCTGTGCCATCTTTTATTTGCAAAAATATGAAATATCATACTGAAACATGGAGACATTTAACGAAGTTTTAATTCCATTAATTCTAAACTATTTATCAAGAAATAATTTTTGAAATCTTTTTCCTAAGATCAACTTAATGGGAAAATTAGTTAATATTCTTAATGTAATTTCAGTCTGTGATTGGCCTTTTGTTTGTTTTTATGTTAAATTTTAACAGTTTTACAAGTTGTAATGTCTACTGGTTTTAGATAATTTTAAGAATTGGTTTCAATATGTCGGTTTTTTACGTATTTAATCTGTATTAACACTCTTGAAATTTAAAAAATTAGTCCTGATTCATCTATTTTAGTTAAATTCCACGTTTAATTCTAGATAAGGGGTTTATATACGTTAGAATTAGAAATAATTGATTTCTTAAAAATTAGTTCATGTTAAAAAAGATAATATTTCTCATAGCAATTTTATTTACTGTAGTTGGATTTTCTCAAGATCTCTCAATGCAAGATGGAACCTTTAACAGGTGCGCTCCAGATAAATTTTACGATTCGGGAGGAGAATTTGGTAATTATTCAAATGATGAGAATTATACTATTACAATATGTCCTCAGAATAGTGACGATTTTATTATAATAGAGTTTATAGAATTTAACACACAACTAAATCAAGATGTATTAACTATTTACGATGGTGATGATATTACAGCAGATGTTATTGGGACATATTCTGGTGTTGGTTCTCCAGGTACAGTGTCTGCTTCGGATACAAATATTTCTGGATGTTTAACTTTTGTTTTTACAAGTAATGATGCTTCAACTATTGTTGGTTGGGAAGCAAATATATTGTGTGCCACAGAATGTCAAGATATAACTGCTTCTATTGATAGTACTAATCCAGCTCCTAATAATACAGGAATAATAGGAATTTTGCCAGGAGACACTGTTGATTTTTCCGGAAGTGCCATATTTTCAATTGATGGTACAAATGCTACTTACAATTGGGATTTTGGAGATTCAAATACAGCTATAGGTCAAGATGTGTCTAATACATTTAATACTTCTGGAACTTATACGGTTAGTTTAACTGTTACAGACGATAATCCTCAAGGTTGTTCTGATATTGCCACAATTTTAGTTTTTGTTTTAGGACCTAATGTCGTTGTTGATCAAAGCACTTTTACGTCCACGCAATTAATAGAAGATGTATTAGTAGATAGTCCATGTGCAACCGTATCAAATATAATTTCATCTACAGGAATCGACTATAGTTCTTCTGAGCCAAATGGTATAGGTTATTTTTATAGTAATGGTGTTGATTTTCCTTTTGAAGATGGAATTTTGCTTACAAGTGGTGATGCGAGCGAAGCAGGAGGTCCAAATATTTTTTTAGGAGATGGAACTGATACGTGGCCAGGCGATGCTGATTTAGATACTGCTGTTGGAATTAATTCGCATAATGCATCTTATATTCAATTCGATTTTGTGCCTTTAGCAGATAGTATAAGTTTTGATTTTTTAATGGCTTCTGAAGAGTATGACATGGGAAGCTTTGAGTGTACATTTTCTGATGCTTTTGCATTTTTATTAACAGATTCTGCAGGTGTTGTTACCAATTTGGCAGTACTACCTAATACCAATACACCAATCCTGGTAACAAACATACATCCAGATAATGGCGCTTCATGTGGAGGAATAAATGATCAATATTTTGGTGCGTATACGCCCGATAATGGGCCTCCAATTTCTTTCGATGGAAGAACTGCTGTTTTTACGGCACAAGCTGATGTAATCCCTGGTGATAATTATACTATAAAACTAGTTGTTGCAGATGATAGGGATAATACTTATGATTCTGGAGTTTTTATAAAAGCAGGAAGTTTTAATCTAGGAGGAAATTTAGGCGACGATATTACTATTGAAGCAGGTACTGCAGAGTGTGATGGAGCAGAGATTGTTTTAGATACAGGTCTTGATGCAGCAGTTCATGTTTGGTATAAAGATGATGTTGAAATTACAGGAGAAGTAACCTCTGTTATAACTGTTACAGAACCAGGAGTGTATTATGCTGATTTTGATTTTTCTGGTGTTTGTACTGGTTCTGCAGAACCAATATTAATTGAATTTAGAGATAATCCTGTAGCTAATCCTGCCTCAGATTTAATTACTTGTAGTGGAACAGGATTTGAAGAGTTTTATTTAACAGAAAATGACGACGATATTTTGGGTGATCAAGTTATTACAGGACCTATTATAAGTTATCACCTCTCAGAGCAAGATGCAATAGACAATGTAGGTGCATTAACAAGTCCTTATACCAATATCTCAAATCCACAAACAATATGGGGACGTCTATCAGATTTTACACAAACATGTGTAGATATAACTTCATTTATTATTTCGGCAGCTTCACAACCCACCATCAACCCATCCTCTAATTTAGAGTTATGTGATGATGATAGTAATGATGGTTTTGAGGAGTTTGATTTAAGCGAACAAACACCGATTATTTTGGGTACTCAATCCGCTACAGATTTCA
>NZ_JABRWQ010000063.1 GCF_013249065.1 Winogradskyella litoriviva | reverse complement strand
AATAGATATCAAAGGTAGTATCAACAGAATCATTTGTTATTATCGAAGTATAAGCGATAGATGGATGAATTGTTTTTAATACAAGCTCAGAATCGTAATTAACTTTAATTATTTTTTTGTTAATCGCCTAAAGCTTTGTTATATTTTTATAGCAAGTATCAAGTTGGACTTTTTCAGTTTCATCCTTAGAAATAGAAATATTACTTCGGGTTAAATAATCTTCAATTGAATCCGTTATTACAGAGGCATTTTGAA
>NZ_JABRWQ010000062.1 GCF_013249065.1 Winogradskyella litoriviva | reverse complement strand
CAAGCAATGCGATAAGTACGCCAACAGCTTATACAAATACAGAAGCATTTACACAAACCATATGGGTTAGGGTAGAAGATAATATGACCTTAGAAGGCTGTTATAAGTTAACCAGTTTAGAATTAATCGTTAATCCATTACCTGTATTAGTAACGCCAGGTCCAATAGAGTTGTGTGATGTTAACAATCCAGGCGATGAGCAAGAAGGCTTTATCTTAGAAAATGAAGACGCTAATGCTGAGATTTTAAATGGCC
>NZ_JABRWQ010000061.1 GCF_013249065.1 Winogradskyella litoriviva | reverse complement strand
CTACCGTGTCTAAAATACCATCATTATCATCATCATCATCACAAATATCTGAAATACCATCGCCATCAGAATCTAAATTACCTGAAGCCAGTGCATCACAAGGATCTATATAACAAACACTTAAAGTGAAATCACCATCAACAACTTGAGCGTTGGTACCATTACTGTAATCTATACCAAGCTCGGTAACTAATCCGTTTGCTAGATTAACAGAAGCTGGATCAGGCTCACCATACTGACCATCATCTGAACCAG
>NZ_JABRWQ010000060.1 GCF_013249065.1 Winogradskyella litoriviva | reverse complement strand
TATAACTCCGTAACAATTATAGACCAAAACGGTTGTGCTGAGGTAACAAGAACTGTATTAGTCATTGATGCTCCAAAACACATGTCTCCTAACAATGATGGTGATTTTGATACTTGGCACATTGCTGCCGTAGAAACTCTTCCTGGTACTATTGTCAATATTTTTGACCGTAAAGGCAAACTAATTAAACAATTAAATCACGATAGTTTAGGTTGGGACGGCACCTATAATGGTAATAATATGCCTGCCAGTGAT
>NZ_JABRWQ010000005.1 GCF_013249065.1 Winogradskyella litoriviva | reverse complement strand
TGAATTTCAACTCGAATTAAGCTAAAAAGCTCAACTTTGCGCGAATTTCAACTCATTCGGAACATAAACTTGAATTTAAATACAAACAATTACTAAAGCCAACAATGTGTATAGTTAATTGCTGTATTGAGATTACGTACGAAAATTCCGTTGGAATTTTCTCGCGTTCGTGCTTTTTTTGCTAAATTAGTTGCTTAAACAACGCAACTAAACCATACACGCACACGTTGTACCACATATAGCCAAAACATTGCGAATAAGGAAACTTACTTTAATTTTAACTGGAATTTTGACTTTAAATTCCTGCTGGAATAACCCAAGCGAATCTGACTTAATAATCGGAAATTACTATGTTGGTTGGAATGATTTAGTAGCTAATAGAGCAATTGTAGAAAAAACCGAAAAAGACTCACCATATTCAAGTGGAATTATTTCTGATTATGTTTTCGCGGTTGGACATAACTCTGATTTTATAATTGCCAAACAACATCCATATTTGAATGACTTGACTGTTACTAAATATTTTATAATTGACATCAAGAAAAGAGAATCTGGAATGAATAATTCAGTAATCGGACCATTGGAAAAAGAAGAATTTGACAAAAAAAGAATTGAATTAAATATTTCGGAATTGAAGTTTGACCAAAATTATCCTGAAAATCCGAATTAAAAATACGTGGTACAACACCGTGTATATTTAATTGCTGTTTTCTTCTCTACTTGTGAATATTCCTTCGGAATATTCACAGGTTCGTAAATGTTTGCTAAATTAGTTGCTTAACCACGCAACTAACCATACACAAACACGATGTGGTGAAATTGCCTGCGGCACGTAGAATCGCGTTTTCCAAACGCTTCCTTTCTACTAATTTCACCACATCGTCCACTATTAATTGCACCTCCAAAAATTTTGTGATATATTTAGTCGAGTCTAGGTGAGCTCCACACGAAACTACACACATCAGCGTGTATAGCGAATGAGGCGCAATTATGGCTCCTCGTGAGGCGCGCCTCACTTCGCCATACACAGTGGACGTTAACTGCAAGCTGAAAAACGAATTCAAATGAAACAACGGAACATAATAATATTTATTTTTATTATTGGAATGATATTATTGTTTTCCTGTAATAGAAAAATAATAAGTTCACCTCGTACCATTACGAAAACAAAATCAAACGTTACCCAAAAAAAACCTTATTTAATATTAATCTCACTTGATGGATTTAGATGGGATTACGTAGAAAAATATAACCCACCTAATTTGAGTTCATTCATTAAAAATGGTGTTAAGTCAAAATCACTAATACCTTCATTCCCTACTAAAACTTTTCCAAACCATTATACAATTGCAACAGGACTTTATCCAGACAAACATGGAATAATAGGAAATATATTTTATGACTATAAAAAATATACTCTATTTAATAAGAGGAATCCTAAAATGGCAGAAGACGGGAGTTTTTATGGAGGTTCACCTATTTGGGTTGAGGCAAATAAAGTAGATATTCTAACTGCCAGTTATTTCTTTGTAGGAACAGAGGCTAATATTCAAGGAATCAGACCAACATACTATTACAAATTTGATAATAGCGTTAAAAATGAAGAACGCGTTAATCAAACAATAAATTGGTTGAATTTGGAGGAGAAAAGCAGACCACATTTAATCACTTTATATTTTGGTGATATGGATGAAGTTGGACACGACTATGGAACTTATGATGACGAAAAATTGAAAACGGCATTGTTTGAACTAGATAAAAATTTAGGCGATTTGTTTAAAGGTGTATCAGAAACTAATCTTCCAGTAAATATTATTATCGTTTCTGACCATGGTATGGGAAATCAGTCTACTAATAAAATAATACCTATAGATTCTATCGAAAACGATGACTTATTCATGACAATTGAAAACGGTACAATAGTAAATATTCATCCAAAAAAAGAGATTGAAATAGATTCTGTACTACAATATTTAAAACAAAAGGAAAATAATTTCAAAGCTTATAGAACTGAAAATACACCAGGTTTTGAATACATCCCAACTAATAAAAATTGGGGTGCAATACAATTAATACCAGATTACGGTTATCATTTTTGGAATCAAAGACGAAAAGACGCTCTTATTGAAGAGGGTGTTAAAACATTTGGCGTTCATGGCTATGATAGCAAATACAAAGAAATGCATGGAATATTTTATGCGAATGGTCCAGCCTTTAAAGATGGTTATGAAATACGTTCGATAAAAAACATTCATATCTATCCATTAATGTGTAAGATTTTAGGATTGAAAATTCCTGAATCGATAGATGGAGATATAAATGAAATAAAAAGTGTTTTAAAAGAAGACAATTGAATTAAGAATAATGCCAGCAGGTAACAACGTGTATAATTAATTGCTGTATTCTTCTCTACTTGCGAAAATTCCTGCGGAATTTTCACGGGTTCGTAAAAGTTTACTAATTTAGTTGCTTAACCACGCAACTAACCATACACAAACACGTTGTAGCACATTTGACCGAAATGAAACCAAAGTTCAAAACAAAACATATAATAGTTTTAATTTTATTTCTACTTGTTGGTTATGTTTTGACTAATATGTTTAGAACAAAACGTCTGACTGAAAAAGAAAAAGCGTTTATTCCGTATGAGAAAAATGACGAAATAATATTTGAGTCAAATAAATCAGAAATTGATACAATTAATATAACTGATTTAACTCTCTCTGAACATCCACCAAATTTAGGAGATATGTTTTGGGCAAAAAATACGGAAGCCTTAAGGGTTCAAACTAACAATCATTGTAAAACTTGTGATGGACTGGTATCTTTAAGAACAGAAAACTTTTCGTTTGACACAAATGTTTCTTGGTCGATTAGAATTAATTGTAAAAATTATGTTTTCGGAACTAATTTGGCATCTATTAATAAATTAAAGAGCACAAAACTAGTTGTAAACGGAATTGAATATGTGGATGTTTTAGTTTTGGAAAGAGGAGAAAGATTTATAAGACCAAAAGATAAATTTTCAAAAATGTTTTATAATGGAATTTTTCCAATCGATAGACTTTATTGGAGCAAATCAAATGGAATAATGAAATTTGAAATTATCGAAACGAATGAAATTTGGACAATAAAAAACGCAGTACATCACCGCAAATAATTAATTGAATTTTAAGTACTTACTTATGAAAATACCTGCAGAATTTTCGTGCATTCGTAAAAGTTTGCTAACTTAGTTGCTTAACCACGCAACTAACCAGATACACAAACACGTTTGCTGTAATTGACCACATAATAAACTCAAAATTCAATGATTAAAAATAAATTTCACGGAAAATTAGGGGAATTGATTGAAAGAGCAGAAAGTGGAAATGCAGAAGATGTAGATTTTATAATAGGTCATTTAACTGATAAATCTAGTTTAGCTATTACTCGTTATGTCGACTATGCTTTGAGCTTAGTGAAAAATGAAATTGGAATTTTACGTTTAGAATATTATTTATTTAACGGAACACTTATTCAACGGAATTATTGTTGCTTATTTTTTAACAGAAGATTAGATTATGACATTGTAGATCGAGCTTGCCGATTAGGTTTGATAGATGAAATTCAGGCATTTTCAAGATAAACTAGCTTATTAAGAATTGTTAATTTGAACCATTCCTTAAGGTAAATAAGTTAATGTTAAAGTATCAACTTTTATCAACTGGATTTAACCAGACCGATTGATACTCTTAGGAATAATTTTCATTTTAGCTTATCCAATATATGACTTAATACAGGTAATCTGAAAAAAAAATACAGCTAACAACGTGTATAAAAAATTGCTTATATTGGCTTAAACAAAAGGTAGTTGCATGTTTGCACACATCTTATTTTTCTTCGGAAAATCCTCGCGCACAAACAACGCAACTAACCATATACAAAAACGTTACCCAACATTTAAAACAAACTTTATGAAATACAAATTACTATTAGTTACCACTCTTATTTTCAGTTTTTTAATTAAGGCTCAAAATCTTAGTGATGAAACAATAATGGGAGAATGGAAAACTATAAATGTCGAAATTCCAAACTCTGATAAAGTACCTCAAAAAGAAGCTTTAAAATTTATGGAAGATGCTTTTTTAGGCTCAATTTTCAATTTCAAAGGAAATAAAGTTTTTAAAATAGAATATGGTAAAACAGCAGACGATAGAATAAAAGAATTATTTTTTCTTGACAATCAAAATTGGATAATTCAAAATGACCAGATTAAAATTGGAATGGATAACGATTATTCTTCTATGCACATTATTTTTCAAGAAGTAAATGGTAAAACATATTTTTCACTTCCAATGATGAGATTAGAAATGGAGAAAATAAGTACTGACAAACCTACAAAACCAAAACTAATTAAATCAAAAAAAGAAAAAATAGAAACGGTTGATTATACTAAATCAGAATTGATAAATAAAGAAATTGATGAATCAAAAATTATTGACTTTAAAGAAATAGAAAACCCACCATTAGCACCCGAATGTAAATCGAAATGGGACGTTGATAAAAAGAAAAATTGCACAAATAAATATATTAATATGCACGTTGCTAGAAAATTTAATACTGATTTAGCGGCAGAAGTAGATGTCACAGGAAAAATTAGAATAAATATTGAATTTGTAATTGATACAAACGGAAGACCAATAAACATTACTGCAAATGGCGGACCTGAAATTATGAATCAAAATGCAATTGAAGTTATAGGATTATTACCTGATTTAAAACCAGGAACATTAGATGGAGAACCTGTAAATGTTTTTTACAAAATGCCTCTAGTTTTTCAAATTGCGGAATAAAAACGTTAGGTAACACCGTATATAATTAATTGCTTGGTCACTGCCGACTTAAGAAAATTCCGCTGGAATTTTATATCTGTGATTTGTATGCTAACCTAGTTACTGTAACACACTACTATTCTTATACAAAACCGATGTGGTGAAATTGCCTGCGGCACGTAGTATCGCGTTTTCCAAACGCTTCCCTTCTACTAATTCTATAACATCATCCACTGCTAATTGCACCTCTTCAAATTTTGTGCTATATTTAGTGAAATCTACGGAAAACTCCGAATGATACTGAACATATTATCGTGTTTAGCGAATAAAACACAATTATAACTTTGCGCTAAACGCTTCCCTCTTAGCCAGACACAAAAGACGTTTTACAATATTTAAGAAAAATGAAAATCCGATTATTATTTTTACTCACTTTAGCAACTTCGTTCTATTCCTGCCAAGAAAAATCGGAGTTTATTTCTAATTGCGAATGTGTAAAAATAGATTTTAAAAATGGTATTAAAGTAACAGATAATCTAGACAGGTTTCAAGCAACTTTTCCGAATAAAAATTGGGAGCCATACATTCACACAGATGAATTAGGTAATGGAATTGTAGGAGTTGTACTGGATGGAAGTAGTTTTAAATCGTTTGGAGTTACGGAATTGACTAAAGCTAAAAATTGGTTGAATAAAAAAGAGCAACAAGCCGATATTGAATCTAAATACAACGTTATAGAATCTGGTTTAACTAAAATAAACGGAATAGAATCTTTGTGGAATTTAGTTGATTTTAAAAATGATTCTATTCCTTCTTTAACTTTATATATATCCACTGAACATCCTACAGAGAATTTATTTTATACTTTAAATTTATCTGTAAGTAAAGACAAATACGGAAAAAAGGAACTTTGTGAATTAGAAAATATAATGCGAACTTTCCATACTAATTAAAACACATTATACAACAATGTTGTAAACAAATAGAATAAAATATAGAGATTGAATGAAAGAACAGTTTATAGAAGAAAAAACATTTAAAAAAAAGGACTTTTCGGAAAATGGAATAGAAAAAGGCGAATATGAATTATGCACTTTTTTAAATTGTAATTTCTCAAATTCTGACTTGTCTAAAACCACTTTTATAGACTGCGAGTTTTATGACTGTAATTTAAGTTCAGCTCATATTTTACAAACAGGATTTCAGAATGTACTTTTTAAAGACTGTAAAATGTTAGGTTTACAGTTTGATAAATGTAACGATTTTGGTTTTTTAATAAAAGTAGACCAATGCCAATTAAATCATTCATCATTCTTTAAACAAAATCTTTCAAAAACTTTATTTAAAAAAACAAAACTTAAGGAAGTAGATTTTACAGAATGTGATTTGAGTTCATCCATTTTTAAAGATTGTGATTTAAAAAATGCTATATTCAAAAGCACCGACTTACAAAATGCTGACTTTAGAAGTTCTTATAATTTAATAATTGACCCAGAAAACAACAAAATTAAAGGAGCAAAATTCACTTTAGACACTATAGTTGGTCTTTTATCAAAATATAATATCAAGATAGAACCCAGCTTTTAGACTTCAATTAAGTATTCATATAAATGATGAGGCATTTAGAATTAATGTTTACTAGATAAAAATTAAAGACGAAAACCATTTAATTTTCGTCTTCAGGTTTAATAAATTCAGACTGATATTTTTCTAAAAACTTCTTTTGTCTCTCTATCATTTGCTGTCTTATTTTATCTATATCCATAAAGTCTTTACCAAAAGGACTTTCAAAAAAATCATCATTAAAAAAACGCTTGCTAAAAAGGGAATCTTGAGAAAAAATATTTTCAAATCCTTTATTTTCAAATCTAGAATAATTAGTAAAAAATCTTGATTTAAATGATTGCATTAAACTGTCTTTATCATAAGACGATAAATCGTTATACTTAACGTTAGAAGACCAAGAATAAATACTATCATACCGTATTAAATTACCGTTTTCATCAAATTCTTTATCAACTTTCCAAGACCCTTCTGGTACTTCAGCTATTTTCTCATCACTTTCTTTTTTTAGCGTTTTATTGCCTTCATTATTTTGTCCGTTACAGCTAACATTTAACGAGATAACCATAAATAATAAAATAAATTTTTTCATCACTTAATGTTTTAAGTTAAACTGAATTTAGAGATTGGTTTAATCTTTCTTTTTTTAGTAAACCTTTATATTCTATAATTTTAATTAATTTATTTTGGTGAAATACTTTGGTTTTCCGTTCACCACTTATGTACCAAACACATTCCAAGTAACTATCATTATGAACAAAACCAAATATTGAATCTTTTTTTGGAACATATTTGAGGACTTGCATTTTTGGAGCGGTTAGTTTTCCTTTAACTTTAACCCATTCCCCAGATTTAAATTTTCTTGGCATGATTAAATAATTTTAAAGAATTAAACTATTTATTAAGTAGGAAGCCAATTTCTTCAGCTTCCTACTTAATATTTTACTCAAAAATTTATTGAAACACTTATAAAACTTTAATGCTTCTTACAGGCTTTTGTTTAGCCTCTTCTTTTTTTGGTAATACAATACTTAAAATACCGTCTAGATAGCTTGCATTAATACTTTCATCATTCACACTTTCAGGTAAATTAAAAGTTCTTTTAAATGAAGAATAACCAAACTCTCTACGTGTATAATTTTCTCCTTTTTGTTCTTTTTCCTCCTTTGTTTCAGTAGAAATAGATAATACCTGATTATCAAGGTCTATTTGAAAATCTGATTTTTTTAAACCAGGAACTGCCATTTCAACCATAAAAGCATCAGCTGTTTCTTTAATATTAACTTTTGGCAGCGTTATACCTGTATTAAAGTTTGAGGTAAATACTGATGGTAAGTCTCTATTAAAAATATCATCTAACCAATTAGACAAAGTTGGGAAGTTTGAATTTGAATTTGTGTTCGTTAAACTTCCGTTTTTAGGAACACTTACTAAATTGCTCATAATTACAAAATTTTAAATTAAACATTATTTCAAATCGAAATCTTAAGACGACTTCAACCTAGAATTAACAAAAAAAATACCAAAATCAATAATCTCCATCTTTTTCTACCTACAACCACTATTATTAGATGCTAATTTGTCATAATTATGAATTATTGTCATATTTAACTCTGAATTACTGGCATTTTTACATTTTTTATATCTAATTACAAGCATAACATTCAATAATAAAATAAAGCTTGCTATTATGTACTTTACATAATAATGTTCACAATTAATTGGTACCTTCTCCTACATCTTTAAAACTAGTCGCAATAAAAATTAGGTAATTATTTGCTAACTTAGATGCTTCATAAAACAACTATAAAAACCAAATTATTCACTTTAATTTTTGATAAAATTGAGAACTACAATTATAAAAATTCTTACCTGTCTTAGCTTAACGTCCATGACATTTGTAGCTTGTAATTCTTCAGCAGATATATCAGGTCAACTAGAAGGAGTAAACAAGGAAGGAATAAAGGTTTATTTAATTAAACCTGAAACCTTAAGAAATGTAGCTGCATCTTATTTAGGAAAAGTCATAGATTCTGCTACCGTAGATTCTAAAGGCAAATTTCAATTTTACAATTTACCAAAAACTAAAGAACCCGTTTTGTTAGAATTGGCCTTACAACAATCTAATAACGCTCCTAATTATTTAGAAACTGAAAACTTAAACGCGTCTAACTACATGCCAATACTCTGGCAAATAGGCAAACCACTTAAAATTAGTGCTAAATTAGATGAATTTCAAAATAGTTTTTCTATTAAAAAACCTTCAGAAATCAACAAAGCGTTGCTAGACTTAAGAGATATAAAAAAGAAAGCTTATGAAACCTATCTTGCAGGAAAGCAATGGCAATTTGAAGACGGGAGCGAATTATTAGAAAAGGAACACGCTATTTTACAATATCAAACCGAATTAATAGAATTTGCAAATAAAACACAATACCTAATGCCAGCAATGGTAGCTTTAAGATGGGTAAGCCTAGAGAATGATTACGAACGTGTACCTGAATTTTTAGTTAATCAATGCAATAAATGGAAGCAAAAACAACCAAATCATCCATGGGTAAATGAGCTATGTAAAAAAAGTGACGCCTCTAATTTACCTGTTTTAATAGGTGATAAATTTCCTAATCTTAAAGTACCTATGATAACTAAGGATACACTTACTCTCAACAAACTATTAGGAGACAAACTCACTATTATAGACGTTTGGGCCTCTTGGTGTGCGCCTTGCCGTAAAGAAAACCGTGAAGTATTAGTACCAATTTGGGATGAGTATAACGACCAAGGATTACAAATAATTGCCTATGGTTTAGAAAGTGATGAGGCTAGCTGGAAAGCAGCCGTAGAACGCGATGGAGCAGACAGATGGTCTAATGCATCAGATTTACAAGGAGATGAAACATCGTTCTTAAAGAAAATTAGACTTCAAACTATACCTGCTAACTTTATTCTCGATGGTAATGGTGTTGTTATAGCTAAAAATATGCACGGAAAAGCTTTAATGGATTTAGTAAAAAGCCAAATGAATTTATAGGTATTTCTTAGTGTTTTATTTACGGTATTGATTAAATGTCTTCGTTATCTAAATTTTACTATACAATATTAGTTTAGAGTGTGATTATAGGTTTACAACAGCCATTTCTTGTATTTTCTAACCAAAATTTATTCTAATTATTACCTAAAAGAATGAGTTTAACTAAATCACAAATAAATAAATCATAAAAAAATGACATATAGCACCAGCTAAAACAAATAAATGCCATATCACATGATTATAAGGAATCTTCTGTATAGCATAGAAAATAATGCCAACCGTATAAAATAAACCACCTGCAAACAACCATAAAATACCTTCAGAACCAAGTGCTTCTGAAGCTTTTGAAAAATCAAATACAATTAACCAACCCATTACAAGATATAAAAGGGTTGAAAAAATCTCAAAGCGTCCTGTAAAAAAGAGCTTTAATATTACACCAAAAGCTGCTATTCCCCAAACAGACCAAAAGAGAGTCCAACCTAAGCTATCAGTTAATAGAATGAGTAAAACAGGTGTGTAAGTTCCTGCTATTAAAAGATAAATACTTACATGATCTACTATTCTAAAATAATATTTCTGCCTATCCTCTTTAACCGAATGGTATAATGTAGAGGCCAAAAACAATATAATGATAGACAAACCATATACAATAACACTAAATAAATGCCATGGTTTTGCAGCATCTGTTTTCAAAATTAGGAGTACTAAAGCTGCTATACCTAAAAGCACACCTAAACCATGTGTCCAACTGTTTAATTGTTCTTCGTGTTTAGTTTGAATTCGCATCCTTTACTTTTAAATTTTTAGTAACAGTTTTTTTAGGCTTATACCATTTATTATAGCAAGCATAAAAATCAATCTCAAATGCAGCACGTTGTCTCACTAATCGTTCATTCTGAAAAGCGCGTTGTAAAATATCTTCAATCAAATAATCCTCTTCTTCTTCTAATGGATTAAATTCTTTCTTCAATGAAATATCAAAGATACTAGCTGTACTATTAAACCAAAATGCGCGCCAACCACTGCGTAATTCTTTTATTAAATTGAAAGTAGTTTTGCCTGTTTGTCTATGTATCAGTTTTACTAAAATCTGCCCTTCGGTTTTAGTCAGTTTTTTTAATTCTGCAGAAAATTCATCTTCAATATACTTTTGTATAACTTTAGCATAACGCTTTTTATCGCGCTTACGTTCTAACTCATCGAGTCGTAATTGTAATGCTTCTAACCTTTCAGCGGCAAGTTTAGCATAAGGATATACTTTTAATGTTTTTCGTCTTAAAATTATATATCTAATTCTCGCTGCTCTGTCTGCAAATTTTAAATCTGGTAAAACTAAGACTTCATTCAATTCTACAGTTGTAACAGGTATAGAATCGCCTTCTATAATCATGTATTCTACTTCTGTTGAGTCTTGTTTCTGCTCTACAGGTGTTTCTTGCGCTGCAATAACAACATTAAAAAATAGTGCGATATAAGTAATGTACTTTTTCAATTTCTATTATATCAAAATTGTCTTTAAAGATGCAATAATAATCCTATTCAAAATTAGTAATATTTATAGTCTATAACCTTAAAATCGCATTAATATTATTATTTTTAAAGAAAATTTATACAGATGGCTAAAAAACAATTAATAAACAAAAAGTCAATGAACTTTTTGGAAAAATACTTGAATAACGCTTCTCCCACTGGATATGAATGGGAAGGTCAAAAAATATGGATGGATTATTTAAAACCATATGTTGATGAATTTATCACAGATACTTATGGTACAGCTGTAGCAGTTATAAATCCGAAAGCAAAATTTAAAGTTGTTATTGAAGGGCATGCAGATGAAATTTCTTGGTATGTTAACTACATTTCAGATAATGGATTAATCTATGTTATTAGAAATGGAGGTAGTGATCACCAAATAGCTCCTAGTAAAATTGTAAATATCCATACCAAAAAGGGCATTGTAAAAGGGGTTTTTGGTTGGCCAGCAATACATACCAGAAATAGAGCTAAAGAACAAGCACCAAAACCAGATAATATTTGTATTGATATAGGTGCAAAAGACAAAGCTGAAGTTGAAAAAATGGGTGTTCACGTTGGTTGCGTTATTACATATCCTGATGAATTTCATATTCTGAATAAAGATAAATTTGTTTGTAGAGCATTAGATAACAGAATGGGTGGTTTTATGATAGCTGAAGTCGCTCGTTTATTACATGAAAACAAAAAGAAACTACCTTTTGGACTATACATTACCAATTCTGTACAAGAAGAAATTGGTCTACGTGGTGCACAAATGATTACTGAAACTATACAACCTAATGTAGCAATTATTACCGATGTAACTCATGATACTACAACGCCAATGATTGAGCAAAAAACACAAGGTTATGCAGAAATCGGTAAAGGACCAGTTGTTGCTTATGCTCCTGCAGTGCAGCAAAAATTGCGCGATTTAATTACGGATACTGCTGAAGAGAAGAAAATACCATTTCAACGTGCAGCATTATCTAGAGCAACAGGTACAGATACAGACGCCTTTGCGTACAGTAATGGAGGTGTCGCTTCTGCCCTAATTTCGTTACCATTACGTTATATGCATACCACTGTAGAAATGGTACATAAAGACGATGTAGAAAACGTAATTAAACTAATATACGAAACGTTGCTTAAAATAGAAGACGGAGAAACATTTAGCTATTTTAAATAATCTTTTTTAAGACCTGTTAGAATATATACTAAACTCATTTTAGTTTATAATCTAACAGGTTTATTATTTTTATGGACGAATACATAGACATTGTTGATAAACAAGGAAAACCAACAGGAACTAGAGCATTAAAATCAAAAGCTCATAAATATGGTTGGTACCACAATACCATACACTTATGGTTATTTACTGATAAAGGTGAAATTTTATTACAACAACGTTCTCATAAAAAAAGTATTTACCCGTTACTTTGGGATGTTTCTGTAGCAGGACATATTGATGCTGGTGAAACTTTTATAGAAGCAGCTCTAAGAGAAACCAAAGAAGAAATTGGATTAGAGTTAGAACCTCATAATCTTCAACATATTGGTGTTTTTCTGCATGAAACCAATTATGATAATGGTAACATTAAAGACAATGAATTTCATCAAGTTTTTATAGCACAGTTAAAAGTAAATATAGAAGAACTTGTACTTCAAGAAGACGAAGTTGAAGCCATTAAACTTGTTTCGCTAAAAGAATTTGAAACCTTATTAAAAAACAGTAAAAGCAATAATCATTTTGTAACAAGTAATACGGCATATTATAAATTCATATTAAAAACCATTAAACAAAGACACTCTTAATGAATTTACTTTTACTAGCCATTGCACCTGTTTTCGCCATTATTTTATACATTTATATTCAAGACAAACATGAAAAAGAACCTCGAAAACTTTTAATTTCGAGTTTTCTATTTGGTGCCATCGTTAGTATACTCATTGTTTTTGTATTGTATTTGTTTACAGGCCACTTTATACCTTTAACAGACAAATTTAGTATTTGGCAACAGTTTATACAGGCCTTCGTCGTAGTTGCACTATCAGAAGAATTTAGTAAATACGTCATCGTAAAATACTACGCTCAAGCTAAAAAGGCATTTAACGAGCCATATGACGGTATTATATATGCCGTTATGGTTTCTATGGGATTTGCTTGCACAGAAAACATTATGTACGTTATAGATGGAGGTTACCAAACAGCACTATTAAGAGCCTTTACAGCTGTACCTGCACATGCTACCTTTGGAATTTTAATGGGCTATTTTATGGGAAAAGCAAAATTCTCCAAAAATAGATTTTTATTCAATTTAATGGGATTATTATTGGCTGTTCTATTTCATGGAGCATATGATTTTTTTCTATTTATAAATTTTATTCCAGGAATTTCTATAGGCGCTTTTATTTCATTAACCGTTGGTATTATTTTATCTAGAAAGGCAATCAAATTACATCAAGATAATTCTAACTTTAAATCTTTATGAAATTCTTATAAATACAGCGATTTATTTCATATTTTGTCAAAAATTTCAATCATAAATCAGCTATCTATTAATAAATAAGAATTTATGTATAAACTAAAAGTTAATGACACCAATACTTTTGAATTATCTAAAGAATCATTAAAAACCCTCGATGTTATTGAAACATCTGTGAACCATTATCACATTCTACAAGATAATACGTCTATTAAAGCCGAAATTCTTAAACCCGATTTTAACAATAAAATTTATTCTGTTAAAGTGAATAATAACACCTATGAAGTTGTAATTAATGATGCTTTAGACCAACAGATTGAAGCTTTAGGTTTTGAAATGGGGATTTCAAAACAAGTGAATAATATTAAATCTCCAATGCCTGGATTAATTTTAGAATTAAACGTTAATGTTGGTGATAATGTTAAAGAAAATGATGTTTTATTTATTTTGGAAGCCATGAAAATGGAAAATGTAATTAATTCTCCTCGCAATGGTATTATAAAATCTATTAAAGTAAAAAAAGGCGATACTGTTTATAAAAACTCACTTATAATTGAGTTTGAATAACCCAAGGAAGTCTGTTAAGAACAACGATAACTTTGTTCTCACTATTAATTCAGCCCCAAAATAAAGTAAGAATAACTGTAGCTTATATTGTGTAATAACGCAATAGATATAAAAACAAGGTCTGTAAAAAATGAAAAAAATATTAGTTGCCAACAGAGGAGAAATTGCAATTCGCGTAATGCGAACCGCAAAAAAAATGGGTATTAAAACAGTTGCTGTTTTTTCTGAAGCTGATAGAAACTCGCCACATGTAAAATTTGCAGACCAAGCCATTTGCATTGGTCCAGCGCCTTCAAATCAGTCGTATTTAAGAGGCGACAAAATTATAGAAGTCGCCAAATTATTAAACGCAGATGCTATACATCCTGGTTATGGTTTTCTTAGTGAAAACGCTGATTTTGCAGAGCTAGCAGAAAAAAACAATATCATTTTTATTGGACCAAGGTCTAAGGCTATTAAAATGATGGGAGATAAATTAGCAGCAAAAGATGCCGTTAAAGATTATAATATACCTATGGTTCCTGGTGTAGATTATGCTATTAAAAATCCAGAAGAAGCTATAAAAATTGCCAAAGAGATAGGCTTCCCTATTCTTATAAAAGCTGCTGCAGGAGGCGGCGGAAAAGGCATGCGTGTTGTAGAAAAAGAAAAAGATGTTGTAGAACAAATGAAACGTGCAATAAGCGAAGCAACATCAGCTTTTGGAGATGGCTCTGTATTTGTAGAAAAGTACGTATCATCTCCTAGACATATTGAAATACAAGTTATGGCTGATAACCATGGCAATATTTTACACTTTTTTGAACGAGAATGTTCCGTTCAACGTCGTCATCAAAAAGTTATTGAAGAAGCTCCTTCTTCTGTACTTACACCTAAATTAAGAGCAGAAATGGGACAAGCTGCTATTAATGTGGCTCGATCTTGTGATTATTTGGGTGCAGGTACTGTAGAATTTTTACTAGATGATAAGCATAATTTTTATTTCTTAGAAATGAATACGAGACTTCAAGTAGAGCATCCTGTTACTGAGTGGATTTCTGGTGTAGATTTAGTAGAACTTCAAATAAAAGTAGCTCGTGGTGAAGCTTTAAACATAAAACAAGAGGATTTAAAAATTAATGGTCATGCGTTAGAACTCAGAGTTTATGCAGAAGACCCTTTAAATGATTTCTTGCCTAGTGTTGGTAACTTAGAAATATATAGACTTCCTATTGGTAAAAACATTCGTGTAGATAATGGTTTTGAAGAAGGAATGGATATACCTATTTATTATGACCCAATGCTGTCTAAACTTATTACTTACGGTAAAACTAGAGAAGAAGCCATAGAGTTAATGATAAAAGCTATAGACAACTACGAAATAAAAGGTGTACAAACCACATTACCATTTGGGCGTTTTGTTTGTGAACACGACGCTTTTAGAAGTGGTAATTTTGACACCCATTTTGTAAAAAAATACTACTCACCTAGCCTCATAAAAAAACAACAGCTATTAGAAGCTGAGATTGCAGCTAAAATAGCATTAAAACATTATTTAGAGGAACAGAAATTATTACGATTACCCAATTAGTAATATGGATAGTATCAATCTTTAAGCATATATATCAACAAAAAAATATAACAAACATAGTTTTGCACCTTAAGTGCCTTTGCAATAAACCAAAAGAGCATGGACAAAAAAATAAAAACCCTTAACGATAAAATAGCACTTTCTAAATTAGGAGGTGGACAGGCTAGAATAGACAAACAGCATAAAAAGAAAAAACTGACAGCCAGAGAACGTGTTTTGTACCTTTTAGATGAAGGTTCTTTTGAAGAAATTGGTGCTTTAGTAACCCATAGAAGTAAAGATTTTGGCATGGCTAATCAGCAATTCTATGGTGATGGTGTTGTAACAGGCTACGGAACAGTTAATGGCAAGTTAATTTATGTTTTTGCACAAGACTTTACCGTTTTTGGTGGTTCATTATCTGAAACTCATGCAGAAAAAATCTGTAAGATTATGGACTTAGCTGTTAACGTAGGTGCTCCAATTATTGGACTTAACGATTCAGGTGGTGCAAGAATTCAAGAAGGTGTTCGTTCTTTAGGTGGTTATGCAGATATATTTTTTAGAAATGTAAAAGCTTCTGGTGTTATTCCTCAAATTTCTGCAATTATGGGTCCTTGTGCAGGTGGCGCAGTTTATTCTCCTGCTATGACAGACTTTACACTAATGGTACAAGACACTAGCTATATGTTTGTTACAGGTCCAAATGTGGTTAAAACAGTTACTAATGAAGAAGTAACAAGCGAAGAGTTAGGAGGCGCAAGTGTACATTCTTCAAAATCTGGTGTAGCTCATAAAACGAGCGCAAATGATGTAGAATGTATCGAAGATATTAAAAAACTTTTGAGTTATTTACCACAAAGCAATAGAGAAACCGTTGAAGATTTAGAATTCGATTTTAAAGATGAAATTAGAGAGTCCTTAGAAACAATTGTACCTGAAAACCCTAATAAACCATACGACATGCATCAGGTTATAGAAGGCATAATAGATAAAGATTCTTTTTATGAAATTCATAAAGAATATGCAGAAAACATTATTGTTGGTTTTGCTAGGTTGGGAGGAAAAAGTATAGGCATTGTTGCCAACCAACCTATGTTTTTGGCTGGTGTATTAGGTGTAAAAAGCTCTAAAAAAGCAGCACGTTTTGTGCGTTTCTGCGATTGTTTTAATATTCCGTTGTTAGCATTAGAAGATGTGCCTGGCTTCTTACCTGGTACTGATCAAGAATGGAATGGTATTATTGTTAATGGAGCAAAATTACTGTACGCCTTTAGTGAGGCAACGGTTCCAAGAGTTACTGTTATTACTCGAAAAGCATATGGTGGCGCTTATGATGTTATGAATTCTAAACATATTGGTGCAGACATGAATTTTGCATGGCCAAATGCTGAAATCGCAGTAATGGGAGCTAAAGGTGCTGCAGAAATAATCTTTAAACGAGAAATCTCGGCTGCTGAAGACAAAGAAGCTAAATGGAAAGAAAAAGAGGCTGAATATGCAGAGCTTTTTGCTAATCCATATAGTGCTGCAGAACGTGGTTTTGTTGATGAAGTTATTTTACCTCAAAATACTAGGCGTAAATTAATAAAAGCCTTTAAAATGCTTGAAAATAAAGAGGTATTGAGACCTAACAGAAAGCATGGTAATATTCCACTTTAATAAAGCTTTTAACTACTTTTTCAAACTTATATTTTAGCTTGAAAGGTATATAAATCATAATAACGGCCTTTTGTTTCTAATAACTCGTCATGCGTACCGCGTTCTACAATTCGGCCCGCTTCAATAACCAAAATTTGATTTGCTTTTTTAATAGTGCTTAAGCGGTGAGCAATAACAATGGTTGTTCTATTATTAGTTAATTCTGATAAACTTTTTTGAATTAAGCTCTCACTTTCTGTATCTAGATTAGAAGTAGCTTCATCTAAAATAATAATTTTAGGATCTGCTAATATGGCTCTCGCAATAGCTATACGTTGACGTTGACCTCCCGAAAGTTTTACACCTCGCTCACCTATTAAAGTTTCTAAACCTTGATCAAAGCGATCTGTAAATTCGTTAACATAAGCCGCTTTTACAGCATTTTGTAATTGTGCTTCTGTTGCATTAGGTCTAGGAAACATTATATTTTCTCTAATGGTTCCTTCAAAAAGAAATTCGTCTTGTAAAACCACACCTAAATGCTGTCTAAAACTATTTAACTTCACTTTTGATAAATCTTTGCCATCAATAGTCACCATTCCAGATTCAGGATTTAAAAAAGTTGCTGATAATCCGGCTATAGTTGATTTTCCAGAACCCGAACTACCAACCAAAGCAATCACAGAACCAGAGGGTGCTTCAAAATTAATATCATGTAATACTGGTTTTCCTTTTTCATAAGCAAAAGACACCTTATTAAATGCTATATCACCTTTTACATTTTCAAGTTGAATGGTTCTCTCCTCTTGCTCATCTTCTGTAGCTAAATTCATCAATTCTTCTGTACGATCCAAACCTGCTAAAGCTTCGGTTAGTTGACTACCAATATTACTCATCTGAACAATTGGTGCTACCATAAAAGCTAATAAAAACGTGAATTGCAAGAAATCTCCTAGTGTTATTGCCCCTTGCATCATATAATGACCTCCAATTCCCATTATTCCGGTTGTTGCTAGACCAATTAAAAATGTTGACGAACTGGTCATTATCGCCGTAGCCGTCATACTCTTTTTTACATTCTTAAAAATATGGTCTACTCCTTTTTCAAACACTTTATGTTCTTGTTCTTCTGCATTAAAAGCTTTTATTACGCGTACACCTGCTAATGTTTCGTTTAAACGCCCTTTGACCTCTGCATTTATTTTGCCTCTAGCTCTAAATATTGGTCTAATATATTTAAAGGATTTTAATGCTATAATTCCAAAAATTGAAAGTGGAATAAACGTAAAAAGTGTCATCCAAACATTCATTCTAAGTAAAATTACTAAAGTTACAATTGCCGTAAACGAACCACCTACCAACTGCACCAAACCAGTACCTATTAGGTTTCTTACACCCTCAACGTCTGTCATAATTCGAGACACTAAAGCTCCAGATTTTGTATTATCAAAAAAACTAATTGGCAATGACAAAACTTTGCGCTGTACTTGCGCTCTTAATTCACTAATTAAATATTGTGCCTGTATACTTAATACTTTTGTTAATAAAAATGATGTTACAGCTTGGATTAAAATAGCTCCAATAACAATAGCTATTAAGGCATATAATTGATTGTAATCTTTATTAGGTACAACTTCATCTAATAGCACTTTACTTTCTAAAGGAAGAACAAAGCCTGCTAAACTTCTAATAATTATAAGTACTAAACCTAAAAATACTATTTTTCGTCTTGGCCAAATAATAGTTTTAAAAGCAGTGGCCATTGTTACTCTTGGCTTTTTAGACTTGGTTGTTTTAGTACTATCTTTTAGATGCTGCATAATAATTCTAAATTTTGCGTAAAGATACGTTTACAATTTTCTTATCGCATTAAACAATTAATTGAATTATTTTGAAATAACCATAGTTAGTATGTATTTACTAAACATTTAAATTTAATTCTTGGTTATAGAAAAAAGACATGCAGTATTCAATGCTTAATTAGAAACATAAATTTCTAGTAGCTATATTTAAATAAGGTTATAAATTCTATCTAAAAATTGTTAATAATTGACTTACTTTTGCGCCATGCAAAATCAAAAACGGTCGCAATTAGAATTTATAGTATTAATGGCAGCATTAATGTCTATAGTGGCTTTATCTATTGATGCTGTATTGCCTGCGCTGCCAAATATTGGAATGCATATAAACAGTTTAGGAGACACCGAAAACCAAAAACTCATCACAGCCATATTTTTAGGATTAGGTTTTGGACAGCTCTTATTTGGACCATTATCAGATAGTTTTGGCCGTAAACCCATGGTTTACTTCGGATTTGGCGTTTTTGTAATCGCTTCTATTATTTGCATTACCACTAAGAATTTTGAAATGATGATTTTTGGCCGTGTTTTGCAAGGTATTGGTTTATCTGCGCCAAGAACTATGAGTATTGCCATTGTTAGAGATTCTTATAGTGGCGATCATATGGCAAAAATCTTATCTATAGTAACAATGACCTTTATTTTGGTGCCTGTAATTGCACCTATGTTAGGTCAGTTTTTATTATTGCATTTTGGCTGGCACTCTATTTTTACATTTAACCTATTGTTTGGGCTAATAATTATGTTATGGTTTTGGAAACGACAACCGGAAACATTGCATCAAAAATATCAAAAAACGTTTAGACTTTCCATTTTTAAATCTGGTACAATAACATTCTTTAGAATAAAATCTGCTGTTATTTATACTATTCTTTCAGGATTAATAACTGGTTCATTTATGGTCTATTTGAGTACTTCTCAACAAATTTTTCAAGTACAATATAATTTAGGCGAATACTTTCCCTACATATTTGCTAGTTTGGCAATAACTATTGGTTTATCTACATTTTTAAATAGTGCTATTGTTATGCGATTTGGTATGTGGAATCTCGTTAACATTGCTTTATTGGCTTTTGTAGGTATTTCACTCCTTTACGTCATTCTATTTTGGTCTGGCATAAATCCACCAATAGAAATATTGATACTGTTTTTAATGCTTCAATTTGCAAGTGTCGCTTTCTTGTTTGGTAACTACAGAGCATTAGCCATGCAACCCATGGGACATATTGCAGGTATTGGTTCTGCTCTAAATGGCTTTATATCTACAATTATGGCTGTACCTATTGCAAACTATATTGGCAGTTTTGTAACCACCTCTGTATTGCCTTTATTTCTCGGATTTTTAGTAACAGGAATTATAGCCTTAGTTTTATTTTATAGTGTTAAGAAACCTGTTAGAGAATAGTAATTTTAGTTGTTTAAAAAATCTCTAAACTCCCTTTACCTTCTCTTACTACAATTGGTTCATCGTCGGATAAATCTATAATAGTAGAAGCTTCATTATCGCCATAGCCACCATCAATCACTATATCTACCAATTTATCCCATTTCTCAAGTATTAATTCTGGGTCTGTTGTGTACTCTAAGACGTCGTCTTCATCTCTAATAGAAGTTGAAACAATTGGATTTCCTAGAGCACCAACTAGTGCTAAAGCTATAGAATTATCTGGCACTCTAATCCCAACTGTTTTTCGTTTTTTAAACGGGTTTGGTAAATTTTTGGAACCTGGTAAAATAAAAGTATAAGGACCTGGTAATGCTCTTTTTAATATTTTAAATGTAGTGGTATCTATTTGTTTTACATAGTCGCTAAGATTACTTAAATCTTCACAAACAAAGGAAAAATTCGATTTTTCAAGCTTAACACCTTTAATTTGAGCAATGCGTTCTAAAGCTTTAATATTAGTAATATCGCAACCCAATCCATAGACTGTATCTGTTGGATAAATAACTAATCCTCCATTTTTCAACACTTTAACTACCTTCTGAATCGCTTTAGGATTCGGATTTTCTGGATATATTTTAACAAACTCAGCCATAATAACTATATTTAGGACACGTTTACAAAGTAACTATAATTTTTATTATGAAACATTTAAAAATAGTATTCATCTTATTATTTTCAATTTCAACATTAATTTCATGCTCATCCGATAATGATGACAATGCTCAACCACAAGTTTTAGACCCATTAGAATCGTATACAGAACTCAATGTTTCTTATGGATCAGATAATGATCAGGTTTTTGATTTATACTTACCTGCAAATAGAACAACGAATACTAAAACTTTAATCCTTGTGCATGGAGGAGGCTGGTCTGCTGGCGACAAAGCCGACATGAATGACTTTAAAGATTTTATTTTAGATCAAATGCCTTCCTATGCCGTTGTAAACATAAATTACCGCTTAGCAGATACAAATAACCAAGCATACCCAATGCAAATAGATGATATTACAAGCGTAATTAATTGGTTAGAAGCTAATGAAGCCTATTACACAATTTCTGAAGATATAGGTTTTGTAGGTGTTAGTGCTGGTGCACATTTGTCATTATTATGGAGTTATGGTTTTGATACTAATAACAAAACTGAAATGGTTTGCAGCGTTGTTGGCCCAACTAATTTTACCGATCCTGCTTACCTAGATAATACAGACCCTATACTACAAGGCTTGTTAGTTAATTTAGGTCTAGATACATCTATACCATATCTTGAAGAAATAAGTCCGTACCACAGAGCAACAATTTTAGCTCCTCCTACAATTATGTTTTATGGTGGAGAAGATCCTTTAGTACCAACAACACAAGGTACAGCAATGCGAGATAAACTAGAAGAATTAAATGTAACGCATGAGTTTACATTATACCCAGACGAAGGCCATGGTTGGGTTGGGCTTAATCTTTTAGATACTACTATAAAATTAAAGAACTTTATAGAAACACACCTATAACGGTAATGTGTTAAAATACAGTTTAAAAAATGTTAAAAACATAAAATAATGTAACATAAAGGGTAGTTTGTATGTCTATATAATATGCATCAATCAATCAAAATCATTTTCGCCTTGTTTATTTCAGTTAAGCTCTATGCTACTGACTATAAACCTCCTATCATTTTTTCTAAAGCAGAATTTGTAAATACATCAACCACAAGAATTCCGTTTAAAGTAATTGACCAGCTTATTGTTGTAGAAGTTGAACTCCTAAATAAGGAAGGTAATTTTATTATAGATACTGGGTCTGAAACCTTAATTTTAAACAGCGTTCATTATAAAGCTTCAAGATCCTATAGATCGAATAACAAACAACGAAGTGGAATTCATAATGAAATTGAAGATGTAGAAGAAAAATACCTTCAAAAACTTAGTTTAGAAGATTTTAGGTTAGAAAATCTAAATGCTGATGTTATCGATTTATCTCATATAGAAAAGATTAAGAAAATTGAAGTTTTAGGCATTATTGGTTTTAGCGTATTGAAAGATTTTGAAATTTTTATTGATATGCACTTAAATCAAATTACGTTGACTAAAACAGATAAGAATGGTGAGCGTTTGTCCCAAAAAGTTTATGCAGAAACAATCCATGATAGCATTGATTTTAAACTGAAGAAGCACACAATAATTATTGATGCACAAATTGAAAATAAACAAGTGAAATTTGGATTAGATACAGGTGCAGAATACAATCAACTGAATAAAAATATAGATTCAGAAATTTTAGACTATTTTTATCCTAGTAAAGAATTAAAACTTACAGGTGCTAGCGGTAAGAAATTGAAAGTTATGGCAGGAAAATTGTATAGAGTTAGATTGAATGATTCAATTTACTTTGGACCAATGAAAACTGTACTTACTAATTTAAGGCAAATGAATAGTGCATTTGGCACTAATCTTGATGGCATTCTTGGTTTTGAATTTTTCGCTCAACAACGAACGATTATTAACTACAAAAAACAGAAACTCTATTTTATTAAGTTTCCGATTATAAAGCCTTGAAAATAAAAACAAATCATCTTTTTTTTCTCCTATTAACTTTACTATTTAGCTGTAAAATTTTTGCCCAAAGCAAAACAAAAAAAGGCTTTGATATTAAAGGTGAGCAGGTCACTTTTGTATTCAACGTTAATGATTATCCCAATATTAAAAATAATGGTGTTAAAATAAAAGATGTTTTTGTTTCTGGCGAATTTAATAATTGGGCATTAGACCAATGGCCAATGACTAAGGTCAATGATACTATTTACCAATTAAAAAAAGACCTTTCGGTATTTACTTCAAATTTTGGATGGGAATTTAAGTTTATAGTTAACAGTGAACATTGGGCAGAACCAACAAGCGATTTTGAAAACAGCGTAGACGCAAAAAACCCTGATGGTTTTCCATTAATGGTTTACAACCTTAAGCTTTATAGTGCTTTTGCTACAGATTATGGCAACGTTAATTTTGAGCTGAAAGGCTTCAAGGATGCCAAAAAAGTTATTTTAAGTGGCACGTTTAACCGTTGGGACGAAACTGGTTTTTTAATGAAGCCAACAGACGATGGTTGGAAAGTGACTTTACAATTGAAACCAGATATCTATCATTACAAATTTATAATTGATGGAATATGGATGGAAGACCCACAAAACCCTTCAAAAATTGAAAACGAATACAGTGGTTACAATTCTGTAATTGATGTACAAAAAAACGTAACCTTTCAATTATGTGATTTTAACGATGCCAAAACCGTGATTTTAAGTGGTGATTTTAATGATTGGTCTATAGAGGACTATAAAATGATATGGCAAGACAATTGCTGGACATACAACAAAAGATTATCTGGCGGAAAACACCATTATAAATTTATAGTTGATGGCCAATGGATTACTGACCCACATAATTCGGTAAAAGAATATGATGGCAACGGGAATATTAACTCCGTTTGTATGGTAAAATAATTACGCTTTAATCTTTTTTAGTTCTTAATATTTCAAGTTTCGCAAAACGCAAAAGCAATTTTTTAGTATCTCCATTCTGAAACTTTATTTCCGCTTTGGCATCGCCTCCAACACCTTCTAACTTCATCACTTCTCCTCGCCCAAAACGTTGATGATTTACAGTATTACCAACAGTTAATTTACTGTCAAAAAGATTTGTTACACCTTCGGTTTTACTTACTTTCTTTAATTTTTTTGGTGTACTAATTTTAAAGTTCTCAGGTTTTTTGCTCATTTCTTTTTTCTGAATCTTTGCTGTTTTAGGTTTTGCAAATCTAACACGATTTGGTTCTATATCTCCAAATATAGAAGCATCTAACATAGGATTAAAACGCTCTTTTAATGGCGTTGTTATATTTATAAATTCGTCATCAATCTCTTCGATAAAACGACTTGGTTCTGCATCTATTAATTTTCCCCATCGATATCTCGATAAGGTATACGTTAAGTACGCTTGTTTTTCTGCTCTTGTTAATGCTACATAAAATAAACGTCGCTCCTCTTCTAATTCACTTCTCGTATTCATGCTCATGGCACTAGGAAATAAATCTTCTTCCATACCAACAATAAATACATGTCCAAATTCTAATCCTTTGGCTAAGTGAATGGTCATTAAAGCCACATGGTCTGGATTACCTTTATCTGCATCCAAATCTGTTGCTAAGGCAATATCTTCTAAAAACTCTGCTAAAGAATCACCAGCATCTGCCAATTCCATTTGTCCTTCAACAAAATCTTTAATACCATTGAGTAATTCTTGTACGTTATCTAATTTAGTAACGCCTTCTGGTGTTACATCCTTACCCAACTCTCTTACTAAGCCACTTGTTTTAGATACATGTTCTGCCAAATCAAACGCATTAGCAGTTTGGTTCATTACTTTGTAACTTTCTATAAGTGTTACAAAATCTCGAAGCTTGTTTTTGGTGCCATTGTTAATATTGATATTTATTGTATCAATTTCTTTAATAACATCATAGATAGTTTTTCCAGTTGCATTAGCTGCAACTATTAAACGATCTACAGTGGTTTGGCCAATACCTCTTGCAGGATAATTAATAACACGCTTTAGCGCTTCTTCATCTGCAGAATTAAGAATAAGACGTAAATATGCGGTTACATCTTTTATTTCTTTGCGTTGGTAAAAGGATAATCCGCCATAAATTCTGTAAGGAATATCTCGTTTTCTCAACGCATCTTCAATGGCTCTAGACTGCGCATTTGTACGATATAAAACAGCAAAATCACTATTATGGAGTTGTTCGTTCATTTTGGTTTCCCAAATTGTACTTGCTACATATCGTCCTTCGTCACCATCTGTCATTGCTCTGTGCACAATAACCTTTTCTCCAACATCATTTGCTGTCCAAACTATTTTATCGAGCTTGGTTTTATTATGTTCAATAACTGAATTTGCTGCACCAACAATATTTTTAGTAGAACGGTAATTTTGCTCTAAACGGTACATTTTAACACCATCGTAATCCTTCTGGAAATTTAAAATATTATTAATGTTTGCACCACGAAACGCATAGATACTTTGGGCATCATCACCAACCACACAAATATTTTGAAAACGGTCTGCCAATGCTCTTACTATTAGATACTGCGAGTGGTTAGTATCTTGGTACTCATCAACTAAAATATATCTAAACTTATTTTGGTATTGTGCCAACACATTAGGAAAACGCGTTAACAGCTCATTGGTTCTTAATAATAAATCATCAAAATCCATAGCACCTGCTTTAAAGCAGCGATCTACATATTCTTTATAAATCTCACCCATTCTTGGACGCCTTGCCATAGCATCAGCTTCCATTAGTTCTGGATTCTTAAAATAGGCTTTTACAGTAACGAGGTTATTTTTATAGGAAGAGATTCTGCTATAAACTTGTTTGGTTTTATAGATATCTTTATCGAGTCCCATTTCTTTAATTATAGAACCCATTAATTTTTGCGAATCTTGCGTATCGTAAATTGTAAAATTACTCGGAAAACCTAAATGATGCCCTTCAAAACGTAAAATCTTAGCAAAAACGGAGTGAAATGTTCCCATCCAAAGGTTCTTAGCTTCACCGTCACCAACAATATCAGCAATTCTACCTTTCATCTCTTTGGCTGCTTTATTGGTAAAGGTTAATGCCAAAATATTGAAAGAATCGACACCTTTACTCATTAAATAAGCTATGCGATAGGTAAGCACACGGGTTTTACCAGAACCAGCACCAGCAATGATAATCATTGGTCCATCTACCTGAATTGTAGGTTCTAATTGTGCGTCATTAAGCTGACTGAGATATTTTTCCAAGCTAAAATTTTTTGAAGCAGTAAAATTACGGATACTCTTATAGTTATCCGAATTGAAATGCGATAAATATTAAAACATTGTTATAAAGTACTGATTTTTATTGCTTTTTAAGGAGTCCATCACCTGTCATAGCAGTTAATAATCCTTGCTTAACATTTAACCAAACAAAATTAAATATAGATTTAGTTACATCTCTTTTTACTTCTTTATCTTGTCCAAAACGAAAATTATTATTTTGTTTTTCACTATTAGTTGAAACTATCATGTTCACTAACTTTGAAAGAAATCTGTTTTTTTCCTTTCCGTTCTTTTTTAAAATGGCAACTTCAAAATCATCATATTTCATTTTAAAATCAACACGAGAAACATTGTTGTTACCAGCAATTGTAAAATAAGTTTGCTTTAACTCACCATTAAAATCTACATTAAGATTAGCTTTTGTAAACTGATCTAGTTGATCGGCATTAAAACGTTTTAAATTGGCTTTAAACTCAAACTTATCAGTAACATCTGCTACTTTAAAGCTCCAATTGAATTTTAATACTGAGGTATCCATAAATAATGAATTCACCTTTATTTCTGTTGGTTTCAATTGGTTAATATTTCCTACGTTTAGAATTTTAGCTTCTATATTAGAAAAACGTAATCGTCCTGCTGGTGTTTCTTTATTTACTTTTTCTAAATATTCTATTGTTCCGTTTGAAACTTCTACTTCACTAAGACCTAATTCAAAATCTAATTTTCTTAACATTGTTGAGTAGAAAGACTTATAACTTGTATCATTTGCCACCAACTTATCCCTGTAAATTTCAGCTTCAGGATAGATGATTTGTACTTTTTGTGATGTTAAGTAAAATTTTTCGTAAGCTCTAAATCCGCAATTTATTTCTTTACATTTTATTTCTTTAATTGTTAGATTGAAATGGTCGCGCTCCTCTTTTAATAGCTCTGAATACTTGTTTCTCTTGTACTTTGTTTTTATCTCAAAATGCTTAAAAACCGCATTATCACAAGTTAATAAAATTGAATCTATATATAAATCATCATATTGATTAATGGCATATTTTACGTTATCTGCATTTAAGTTAAAATCATCATATTTAATTATATTTTCAATTTTGGAGGTTTTTGGATTGATTTGAAGTTTTTTTAATTCAAAATTAAATTCAGGAATACTTAATAATGTTGAATCGGTATCAAAATTTGAAACAAAAATGTCTGCCTTATTCATTTTTATAGTTTCAACATTTATAATACGCTTTAAATCATTTAAAAATCTTTTGTTGTACTCGTCTTTACCAACGTGCCGATTGTAATTGTATTTGAGACTAAGTTGGTCTAAAATTATTGCTTCAACTATAATCTCATCATTGATTAAATAATCCCAATAACTAAGATTTTTAATTACAATACTTTTTAATTGTGCATTGAGAATAGCTTTTTGGGTGATTTTGCCATTAATAGTAACAACTGGAGCATTTATCTCTAAATTTCCAGCAATAACGTTAACGCGCAAAGAGGTATACTCTAGTTTAATAAATCTTGGTAAGCCATTTAAGGCTCTATTAAGTTTATTCTCAACAACATAATTAGCTACAATTGTTAATACTACAAAAACAGAAATTACAACTGCTATTATTAGTCCTTTCTTTTTATATTTTTGCTTCATAGTTTTAACAATTTAATTTTTAAAATAAATTAACTTTACATGCTCAAGTTTCAACTTAGCTAAATGAAGAATTTATTCTTGACTAAAAAAGATTTATTCTTAACTCAAAAAACAAAACACATGGATATCGATAAAATAATAGAACTAATATTTAACATTGCTCCTGCTCTAGTCGTTGGCGCTATTGCCTACTATTTTTTTAAAATGCATACGGATAATGAAAATAGTAGAAGACGTTTTCTATTACAGAAAGATTTACAAAAAGAAACCTTTCCATTACGCCTACAAGCCTACGAACGTATGGCTCTTTTTTTAGAGCGAATATCACCATCTAAATTATTAACAAGAGTTAACCCAACATCCTCTAATAAAGAGGATTACGAAGCTTTACTTATTGCAACTATTGAGCAAGAATATGAACACAATTTATCACAACAAATTTATGTGAGTGACCAATGTTGGTCTATAACTCAGGCAGCAAAAAACGCAACGATTCAACTAATTAGAAAAGCAACCATGAAAGAACAAACTGATACTGCGAATAAACTTCGTGAGGTTGTGCTAACAGAATTAATGGATAAACCTGCTCCTAGTAATGCTGCTCTTGCTTTTATTAAAGAAGAAGTTAGTGAAATGTGGTAGTTGTAATTGGTAGTTGGTAGTTATTTAATATTGTAATTAATCGCTTTAAGATTTAAAACTCTTATTCATGTCGTTTTTCTGCATAATCGTAGCCTTCATGCCACCATTTTTCCATTAATCGCTTACTAAAAATTAAAGAATTTTCGGTTAAACTTGTTGGTGTATAATACAAATTCAACTTTACACCTTTATTTCTTGCTGCTAGCTTTCCTATCATAATGTCATTATGTTCTACCTGATTTAATAAATGACTAAACAAACTTATCATTAAGGAAAATGGATTTTTACCCAACACTTTTTGTTTACCCAAATTTTCAGCTTCTAATACAATAGCATCAATTTCGGTTGCTCCTCTTAGTATTGCCTCTCTTATAGGAATTACACTTCCCAATCCTCCATCTGCATACTCATAGCCATCAACTTTTGCCAAAGACATAAACGGAATATAATTACAAGAAATCCAAATCCAATTACAAAATTCTTCATACGAACACTCTTGAATAGACTTATACTCTGCTCTATTCATAGATAAATTAGAAACCGTAACTACAACATCATGCTTTTCTTTTCTAATTTGTAAATACTCCTCGTACGTTACATGTTTTCTAATATGCTTTCTAAGCGCTTTACTTTCTCCAAAAGTTCGTTTACGTCTCATAAACTGCCAAAGCGAGTTTATAAAATCTATAGATACATACTCTCTATCACCTTTTTTTCTTTGTATAAAAGGGCTTACACTAAAAATATCGTGTTGTTGTACATTAGTGAAAATATCGTAAAGCTTACCTATTTTCCCTACAGCTAAGTGAGGCACTAGAAGACTACCTGTAGAGGTGCCCAAAAACATGTCGTAATTATGGTTTTCACGCTCCATTAAATACTGAGCAACACCACCTGCAAAAGCACCTTTACTCCCTCCTCCTGATATTACTAATGCTCGCATTAATCCTTGTTTTCTTCTAATTGTTCTGATAATTCCTTTGCAAACTTAACCAATCTCCAGTTATGATGAGATTTTGCCTTCTCTAAATTTAATTTACAGTCGTCATCACAAGACTTCATTAGCTTTAAATAATTAAAAGCACTTATCTGCAAGTCTGCATTATACCCAGCGCCAGTATATTGTTTTAATTCATTAAACAACTCATACTTGTTATCTGCCTCATAATAAGGTGTGTTTAAATTTAATACAATCCACAATAATCTTATATTTTTATCGCTAAAACCACTAATATTTCGTGTTTTAGAAAGATATTTGGCACGCTCTAAAGGAAAGTTAGTCCAAAGATTATATAATGCATTTTCAATTGTAATGTAAGAGTCATCATCTAGTAAAGACTCGTATTCTGTTTTAATATTTTCTGGAATATTTTTAACATGTTGCGCAATAGCTTGCCTTACTTTAAGTCCATTATTAAATGTATCTGCTGTTACCAATTCTGGTACTTGCGAAATAATCTTCGCTTTGGCTTCATCTGACACATAATACTTTAGCTGCTCTGCACATTTAGAAGATTTTGCTTCACAATCTATCATTGAATACTCATTAACAAAACTTGATTGTTTTTTAAGGATTTCAAATGCTTGCTCGTATGGAAAATCTTTGCTTACAATCCAATAATTAACAAAACTGGTTAAAGATTTACCATATACTTTTTGCACCTCAGCAATAAAATCTTTTGTTTCAACATTACCAAACTGATATTTTGTAAGGTAGTTTTTTACAGCTTTCTTAAAAACAGCATCGCCAACCTTATTTTTTAAAGCATGCAGAACAAAAGCTCCTCTTTGGTAAAACGTTAAACTACTTGCCTTTTCGTCTAACAAAGATGTGCCTTTACCTGTTAAATCTTGCCGACTTAAATCGAGGACATTTTGCAATAGTTTAAAATAAAAATAGTCATCACCAAAAATATCACGTTCGGCCAAAAGAGCAAAATACGTTGCAAAACCTTCTTGTAACCAATGATGCTTACCAGATTTTGCTGTAACCAAATCACCAAACCATTGGTGCGCCAACTCATGTGCATTAACGTTTACATAGTTTTTATCATTAAACCCAATAGAGTCAACTACAAATGCATCTGAAAAGATGGTTAGACTCGTATTTTCCATTCCAGCATACAAGAAATCATGAACTGGAACTTGTTTATAATTTTGCCAAGGATACGGAAAGCCGATTTCTTCTTCTAAAAAATCGAACATTTGTTTAGAGTAACGATACGTTGGCTCAAACTTTAAAGAATCTTCTGGGTAATAGTAATATTCTAATGGAATTCCGCTTTTAGAAGTTTCCGTTTTCTTATTGTATTTACCAATGGCTAATGCAACTAGATAGCTAGACATTGGTTTTTTCATATTAAAAATCCATTCACAATAATTTTGAACACATTTTCTTTTTAACATCTTACCATTTGAAATAAGTTCATATTCTGATTCAGAAATAAATGATAAATCAAACTCAACTTTTTCATTAACATCATCAAAACTTGGCAACCAATTACTTGTATATTTCCCTTGTCCTTGAGTCCAAATATTGCGCTCGTTTTCTCTATTTAAAAAATAAAGTGCTTTTTTAGGATATGCTATATATTTAAAAGAAAGATTATAAATACTATCCTTCTTTAAATTATGTTTAATCCATATTTTTTTAGAATCATTATTAAACTCAACCTGTTCATTATTCAACAAAACATTTTCAAACTTCATATTTATTGCATCAATAAAAATGGAATCAGAGTTTTTAAGCATCTTTAAATTGTATTTTACTTTCCCAGTAACTTTTAAAGAATCTGGTACCAAAATTATATTAGCATTTACATTTAAAAAATCCACATAATCCGTTTGCTGAGCGAATGAAAAACTAGCAATAAACAGGCAAAAAAGGGCAAGAAGTCGCTTCATAGATGTTTTTAAAACAAGAATGAGACCAAATTACGCAATTCAATACTAAAATCACATAACTCAAATCTAAAAAACAAATTAGCCGTCATTAATTAACTTTTTATTAAAGAATCACAATATGAATACAAAGGTTGGTCACCTTTTAAATAAATTCAGTTTCCGAACTCCTAAAACAACCTCAAACTATTTAAAAGCCAATTACTAAGCTGATAATTATCAGTTCAATATTTTACACCTTTTTATACATTTAAACTATCCATTTATTCAAAATTCATTTTAAAACCCAACCTATGAATAAGTCACCTTTTGAAATTGGCTATTACCACGAAAATGAACTAAAACTATTAGGCTTTAAGCAAATTGGCACAAACGTTAAAATCGCTAAAAATTGTTTAATTATAGGCATTCCTAATATTTCAATTGGCAGCAATGTAATTATTGATTCTTTTTGCTCAATTATAGCTTCTGAAAGTGGATATTTAAAAATTGGATCGCATGTACACATTGCTTCTTTCTGTCATTTACTGGCATGCGAAGGCATAGAACTAAAAGATTTTAGCGGATTATCTCAAGGCGTAAAAATATACAGTAAAACAGACGACTATTCTGGTCATTTCTTAACAAATCCCACAGTACCAAACGCCTATAAATGCATGAAAAAAGGAGAAGTTATAATTAATGAGCACTCAATTATTGGTGCTGGTTGTGTAATTCTCCCAAATGTAATAATTGGAGAAGGTGTTTCTGTTGGTGCTTTATCCCTTGTTAGCTCCAACCTAGAATCATGGATGATTTACATTGGAAATCCACTAAAAAAGCTAACCAAAAGATCAAAAGATTTGTTAGTAAAAAAACAAGAATTTCTTAACGAAAAAAGAAGCTAACTAAAACAAGAATTAAGAATACTATTATAACACATATTTAATAAAGCAAAATCCCAAAACATGAATACAGTAACAGAGAAAAAAGACATAATACGAAAATACATTATTGAATCTACTTTTGATGATGTAGAAAAAATTAAGGATGACACACTTATTTTTGAAGAAGGCATCCTAGACTCAATGGGCTTATTATTTTTAATTGAATTCTTAAACGAAGAATTTAAAATAAACACAAGCGACGAAGAACTTGTGGCTGAGAATTTTCAATCAATAAATAGCATTCTAACTTTTATAGAAAGTAAAATGTAACCATTCATTTTAACCTTAAAAACATGTGTGGTATTTCCGGCTTTTATAATTTTAATTCAAGCTCAGATAATAAAACTAACACTTTAAGACATATGCTTACCAGAATTAAGCATAGAGGACCAGATGAAAGTGGAATTTATTTATCTGACAAAATAGCGCTTGGCAGCGTACGCTTAAGCATTATAGATTTAAATAAAGGCACAATGCCCTTATCTAATTCTAACAACTCGTTATGGATTGTTTTTAATGGCGAAATATTTAACTACATAGAGCTCAGAGAGGAGCTATTGGCAAAAAAATATATTTTTAAAACACACAGTGATACTGAGGTCATTATTCACTTATACGAGGAATACGGTCCTGATTTTGTTAAAAAACTGAATGGTCAATTTGCAATTGCCATATGGAACAAAAATAAACAAGAATTATTTTTAGCAAGAGACAGAGTTGGCATACGACCACTATTTTACACCCAAATAAATGGCTCCTTTGTTTTTGCATCGGAAATTAAGGCTTTTTTAGAATTTCCAGATTTCACAGCTAAGATATCAGAAAAAGTATTGTCTGAATATTTTACTTTCTGGACACCTTTATCTAATAGCACCATATTTAAAAATGTTTTTGAATTGCCTCCAGGAACTTACATGATAATTAACGCCAATTCTAAAACCCAAAAAACATATTGGGAATTACCAATTAAAAAAACTGGTGCATATAAATTTAATAACGCAAAAGAAGCGTCTCAAGAATTTGAAACCATTTTTACAGATGCCGTTAAAATTAGATTAAGAGCAGATGTTCAAGTTGCTGCTTATTTAAGCGGTGGATTAGACTCTAGCATCACCACATCATTTATTAAAAAAATAAACGCAGATAATCTTAGAACGTTTTCTATTGGTTTTACAGAAAAAGACTTTGATGAATCATCTTATCAATCTATTGCACAAGGCTTTTTTAAAACAGAGCATTCTAGCATAACATGTAGCCCAAACGATATATCAACAAATTTTAAAAATGTAATATGGCACACAGAAGCACCATTACTAAGAACAGCACCAACACCAATGAGCTTGCTTGCCAAAAGCGTGCGCGACCAAAATATTAAAGTAGTTATTACAGGCGAAGGTGCTGACGAACTTTTTGGAGGTTATAATATTTTTAAAGAAACAAAAATCAAACATTTTTGGGCCAAAGATACTCAATCTAAATACCGTCCGTTGTTATTAAGAAAATTATACCCATATATTCCTCAAATAAAAAATGCAAACAGCACCATCTTAAAAGTGTTTTTTGGCTTCAAACTAAACGAAACAAAATCCCCTATTTATTCACATTTATTACGATGGAATAACACATCTAGAATCAACAATTTCTTATCTAATGATTTCAAAAAAGTCATTAATGATTATAACCCAATTGCTAAAATCGAAGAACAATTACGTGACAAACTTAAAGGTTACGATTACCTCACAAAAGCACAATGGATTGAACTTAATTACTTTATGTCTAAATACCTTCTATCCTCTCAAGGTGATAGAATGGCAATGGCAAACTCTGTAGAAGGACGCTATCCTTTCTTAGACCATAGAGTAATAGAATTTTGCATGAAACTAAACCCAGACCTCAAACTCAATGGTTTAAATGAAAAATATCTATTAAAGCATCTTATGAAAGGTAGATTGCCAGACTCTATCTTAAACCGACCAAAACAAGCCTACAGAGCACCAATTAGAAGCACATTTTTCTCTGAAGACTTACCCGTTTACCTAAAACAAATGCTTTCGGACGAGACAATAAAAAATTTCGGCATTTTCAATCCAAAATTTGTGAATCAATTAATTAAAAAAATGAAACTAAATAAGCAAGTTTCAGAAATTGATAAAATGGCTATCACTGCAATACTATCAACGCAAATATTATATGATTTATATGTTAAACAATCCATACCAAAACTACAAGAAAATGACCTTGTAACCTTAAATAAAACCATTTTAGATTACTAAAATTTATAAAAACTTAATTATGAAACGAGCATGTTCAATTTTTTATCAATCAAACGAATGATTAATTGCGAATAGCATGTGACAATTAAAAATTAATAAAAACAAACACATGAAATCAACACGAAAACCTTTTTCAAAAGATATTTTACATATCGATAATATTGAAGCCGTTTGTAACGACATAATAACTAAATTAAGAACAGATGTGTCTAAAAAATTACAGCGCAGAGGTGCTGTTATTGGTATAAGTGGTGGCATTGACTCTTCTGTTTGTATGGCATTATCAGCTCTAGCTTTTGGACCAAAAAAAGTGACTGCTATTATGCTTCCAGAGCAAGATTCTAGTGACGACAGTAAAATGTTAGCAAAAAAATTAGCTACCAAATTCGGTGTTACCGAAACTTTAATAGAGGACATTACTAAAGCTTTAGATGGTTTTGGATGTTATAAAAGAAGAGATGAAGCCATAGCAAGAGTAATTACCAATTTTAATCCAGAAGTTGATAAAGCCAAAATTGAAATTAAGCAAGACGTAGCTTCAAATTTACCTCCAGCTTTTTCTATTACAGTTATTAAACCAGATGGAGAAGTGATAAGCAAACTACTACCTGTTAAAGAATATCTTCAAATTGTAGCATCGACTAATTTTAAACAACGTAGCAGAATGAGCATGTTGTATTATCACGCAGAAAGATTGCATTATGCTGTCATTGGCACGCCAAATAAACATGAGGTAGAACAAGGCTTTTTTGTTAAATATGGTGATGGTGGCGCAGATGTAATGCCAATTGGTCATTTATACAAAACACAGGTTTATCAAATAGCAAAATATATTGGTATACCTCAAGAAATTATTGACAGAACACCAACTACAGATACTTATACTGCCGAACAAACACAAGAGGATTTCTTCTACCAAATGCCTTTTGAATCTATGGATTTAATCTGGTATGGTTGGGAAAATGACTATCCTGCAGATGAAGTTGGCAAAGTAATGGGCAGAACAACTAAAGATATTGAGAATATCTATAGAAATTTTGAACGAAAAAGAAAAACGACAGCATACCTAAGAATGCGACCTATATTTTAAAACGTAATCCTATGAATGTTTTTGACTACCTATTCAATTCAACTAAAGACCTAGAAAAGGATTTCTTGTTGGGTTCTAAAGAAACAATTTCATTTAAAAAGCTATACAACGACAGTTTAAAAATAGCTTCTTACTTAAAGGAAACTATTGGCGAACACCAAAATGTGTTATTAATTAGTCCGAATTCTGTGTTTTTTTTAACAGCCTATTTAGGAATTCTAAAATCTGGAAACACATGTGTTCCGCTTAATTATGCCATAGAGCAAAGTAATTTAGATTACATCCTTAAAAAAACAGAAAGTACAACCGTTTTTATAGCAAAAGGAATAAAACGCAAATTAAAATTAGATGAAGATATCCATGCAATAGAAGAACGAAAATCATTATCTATTTTAAATACGCAACAACCTGTTGACTTTAACTTAGATTTTGATAATAACCGAGTAGCAGAAATTATTTTCACTTCGGGTTCTACAGGTGAACCAAAAGGTGTAATGCTTAGTCATAAGAATATTATAGCCAATACAGATTCTATTATTGAATATTTAAAACTAAGCTCAACAGACATTATAAGTGTAGTTCTTCCGTTCTTCTATTGTTACGGATTATCGCTTTTACACACCCATTTAAAAGTTGGAGGCTCTATTGTTTTAAATAACAGCTTCATCTTTTTAGGTTCAGTTATCAATGATTTAAAAACATATAAATGCACAGGCTTTGCAGGTGTACCAAGTCATTTTCAAATATTATTAAAAAAATCGAAAACCTTTAAAACTGAAGAATTTCCAGATTTAAGATACATTACACAAGCAGGAGGCAAATTGCATGCTATTTTTATTGAAGAGTTCACAAAAGCCTTCCCTAACAAAGAATTTTACGTAATGTATGGGCAAACTGAAGCCACAGCAAGGCTATCTTACTTACCACCAGAATTTTTAAAAACCAAAACAAGTTCAATAGGTAAAGCCATCCCAAACGTAGAGTTAAAAGTTGTAAACCCTAAAGGTGAAACTGCAGAAATAAATGAAGAAGGCGAATTACTTGCAAGAGGAGAAAACATAATGCTCGGCTATTTTAAGAATATAAAAGAAACAGATTTTGCTATTAAAAATGGATGGTTACATACAGGTGACGTTGCCAAAATGGACGAAGATGGGTTTTTCTACATTATGGCAAGAAAAAAAGAAATCATAAAAGTAGGCGGCAAAAGAGTTAGCCCTAAAGAAATTGAGGCTGTTATTCTATCAGTCCCAGAAGTTGTTGATTGTACAATAACAGGTTTGGATGACGATTTATTAGGCGAAGCAATTCTTGCAACCGTTGTACTAAAAGATAGTAATGATGAGAAAAAACTGAAAATAAAAATACTCCAAGAATGCTCTAAACATTTATCACATTACAAAATCCCACAAAAAATTGAATTTGAAAAATCTATTAAAATGAGTCTAACAGGCAAAAAAAGCAATAAACGCTTATCATTTAATAAACCTTAACCAAATGAAGAGCTATATCATGTATAAAAATTAGTGCATGACAATTAATCAATGAGATTCCTTTTTTCAAAGGAATTGGGTAAATTCGCAATTATGAGTGCGAATTTACAAACTCCCATTGATTACCTCAAAGGTGTTGGTCCAAACCGAGCGGATTTATTGCGTTCGGAGTTAGGTATTCACACCTATCAAGACCTCATCAACTTATTCCCAAATCGATACATAGACCGCACACACTATTACAAAATAAATCAGTTATTACGTAATGGTGCTGAAGTACAGATTATAGGCAAATTAATGGGCTTTAGAGAAGTGGCTCAAAAACGTGGTAAACGATTGGTTGCTGACTTTAGAGATGACACCGGACAAATGGAATTGGTTTGGTTTCGTGGTCAGAAATGGATTAGAGAAAGTCTTAAATCAGGACAAACCTATGTGATTTTTGGCAAAACCAATTGGTTTGGCGGAAAATACAGTATGCCACATCCTGAAATTGAATTGCAAAAAGAACACGAAAGCAATCTGCGTTCTGCCATGCAAGCCATATATCCTTCAACCGAAAAATTATCGAATAAAGGCATTACAAACAAAGTTACTTCCAAAATAATGCAGCAATTATTTTTGGAAACTAAAGGTCGATTTGTTGAAACATTACCAGATTCTATTTTGAAAGAATTAAAATTAATCTCGAAATCTGAAGCACTTTTTAATATTCATTTTCCCAAGACGCCAGAGCTGCTAGCAAGAGCAAAATTTAGATTAAAATTTGAAGAATTATTCTACATTCAACTGCAATTAATTATTAAAAATCTCATTCATAAATCTAAAATAAAAGGCTTTGCTTTTGATAAAGTTGGCACTTATTTTAACAACTTTTACAAAGACCATTTACCCTTTGAATTGACCAATGCGCAGAAACGCGTTTTAAAAGAAATTAGACACGATTTGGGTAGTAATGCCCAAATGAATAGGCTTTTACAAGGCGATGTAGGTTCTGGGAAGACCATAGTTGCATTTATGTCAATACTCATGGGACTTGACAACGGTTTTCAATGCTGTCTCATGGCGCCAACTGCTATTTTGTCAGTTCAGCACTATCAAGGACTACACGAACTATGTAAACCTTTAGGAATCAGCATTTCATTACTCACAGGTTCAACTAAAACTTCAGAACGAAAAATTATTCATGAAAATCTAGAAAACGGTAGTTTACAACTCTTAATTGGCACACACGCGCTACTTGAGGACAAAGTGAAATTTAAAAATTTAGGACTCGCAATTATTGATGAACAACATCGATTTGGCGTAAAACAGAGAAGTAAATTATGGCATAAAAGCCCACCTCAATCCTCCCAAAAGGAGGAAGCCAAAAACGTGCTAAAAAAATATATGACCGCTCGTCCTTCGGCTTACAATTTGATGAAAACATTTCAGCAAGAAAACAAAAAAAATAGCACAGAAGCTGAACGAATTTTATGGGAATGTTTAAGAGCTAAAAAATTAGATTTCAAATTTAGGCGTCAACATATTATTGATGAATTTATTGTAGATTTTGTTAATATTGAAAAAAACTTAGTCATTGAAATTGATGGAGGATATCATAACAGTTTACAACAAAAAGAGGTTGATGAAATAAGGACATTGATATTAAAAGATTTAGGCTTTAAAGTTATTCGATTCTCAAATGAACAAATCATTGGAGACATAGATAATGTAATAAGCCATATAGAAAAGGAGCTAAAAAGTCTCCCTTCTGGGGAGATTAGAGGGGCAACTATTCCGCCGCATATTCTTGTAATGACTGCAACGCCAATTCCGAGAACCTTAGCCATGTCTGTTTATGGCGACTTAGATATTTCAATTATTGACGAATTACCAGCCGGAAGAAAACCGATAAAAACGGTACATAGATATGACAATAATCGACTCAAAGTTTTCAAGTTTATGAAAGACGAAATTGCTTTAGGTCGCCAAATTTATATTGTCTATCCATTAATTCAAGAAAGCGAAAAAATGGATTACAAAGATTTAATGGATGGTTATGAAAGTGTCTCTAGAGAATTCCCAATGCCAGATTATCAAATTTCTATTGTACACGGAAAAATGAAACCAGATGACAAAGATTATGAGATGCAACGTTTTGTAAAAGGCGAAACTCAAATAATGGTAGCTACAACCGTCATTGAAGTTGGCGTAAATGTACCAAACGCATCTGTAATGATAATTGAAAGTGCGGAACGTTTTGGTTTATCGCAATTACACCAGTTACGTGGACGTGTTGGTAGAGGTGCAGAACAAAGTTATTGTATATTAATGACGAGCCACAAACTAAGTCAAGATAGTAAAACAAGATTAGAAACGATGGTACGCAGTAGTGATGGTTTTGAAATTGCCGAAGTAGATTTAAAACTACGTGGACCAGGCGACATCATGGGAACACAACAAAGCGGTGTATTAAACCTTAGAATTGCAGATATTGTAAAAGACAAGGATATATTAGAACAAGCACGTTATTATGCTAAAAACGTACTTAAAACAGACCCAAGCCTAGCTCTACCTGACCATAAAATGATTCTTTTTACTTACCGACAAATGAGTAAGTTTAAAAACATTTGGAACTACATAAGTTAAAACATACAAAAAAAGGAGACACAGTACGTATCTCCTCTTTCTTCTTTTTCAAAGCTAATTTTATATTAGGCAACTTGCGCCTCATGCTTACCTTCGTAAACCTCTTCTACTAATTTTGCATTAAATGCTGGTAAATCTTCTGGTGAACGACTGGTTACTAATCCAGAATCTACAACTACTTCTTCATCTACCCAATTTGCACCTGCATTAATTAAATCGGTCTTAATAGAATCGTAAGATGTGATTTTTCTATCTTTAAGAACATCTGCTTCTGCTAACAACCATGGTGCATGGCAAATAGCTGCTACTGGTTTATGATTTTCAAAAAATGATTTCACAAAATTTACAGCATCTTCATTTTTCCTTAAAATATCAGGATTTATCTGTCCTCCAGGTAGCATTAACGCGTTGTAATCTTTTTGATTAACTTCATTTAACGTTTTATCTACTTTATAAGAGTTACTCCAATTTCCATCGGCCCAACCTTTAATTTCTCCAGATTCTAAGGATACAATATGTACATCTGCTCCGGCGTTTTCTAAGGCTTTTTTCGGCTCTCTTAATTCGCTTTCTTCAAATCCGTTTGTGGCTAAAATTGCTACTGTCTTTTTATTTAAATTTTCCATTTCTGTATATGTGTTTTAATTTGTTTTTTACTTTTATTCTTTTCGGTAATAATTTTTAAGACTATAGGTAAACCCTAATTAACACTCATATTTATTTCATTAATTTGTATCGCATTCATAGCTTTACCTATTAAGGTTTCACCTTGTAAAATTTCAAAAGTCGTTTTATTTGGTGCATCATCATGTAACGCTTTTACTAGAGTTTGTGCCACATCTGCTCTACTAATTTCGCCTTCTTTGTTTAATTTTTCACTTAATTCAATTTTGCTATTCCCTTCAGAATTATTTAAAGTTCCTGGTCTCACAATTACATAATTTAATTCACTATTTCTTAAATGTTCGTCTGCATTTTGCTTGGCTTTCATATAATCTACCATGCCTTCAACAGCTTCCGGATTATCTGCTCCCATAGAGCTTAACATTACAAACTTATTAACGTCAGCCATTTTAGAAACATCTATTAATCGTTTTGCACCTTCTTGATCAACTTCAACTACATTTTTCCCACCTGAACCTGCGGCAAATATTACTTTATCAATATTCTGTACCGCATTTGTTAAATCTTTGGTTAAGTCTGCTAAAACGGTTTCTACGCCATCTACATTAAATTGCTCTAACTGTTCTTCTTTTCTAACCATAGCAATAGGATTAAAGTATTGCGATGCTTTTAGAAGGTTTACTATTTTTTTTCCTGTGGTACCATTGGCACCAGCTACTAATATATTTTCCATATTTCTTTTTATTTACTATTTACATAAAATGCATATATAACTCCTGGCAACCATCCTATTAATGTTAATAGAATACTGATTAGGAATTCAGTCCCTACACCATGCTTTAAGAAAACTGCTAAAGGTGGTAATAGAATACTGAGAATAATTGTTAATAATGACATGTTATGTGTTTTATTGGTTCGACACAAAATTATATAGAAGAAAGGCTATTGTTTAGCGCAAATGATGACGATATTGATGCAAATACTAAATTGGGAAAACTTTAAGAATCTCAGCTACTAAGCTGAAATTCCTATATAGCACTTAATTTTAGTTTCTAAATTTCAACTAAAAAACTAACTTCGCTTGTCTATAGACAGAACATTGAAACATGCCACATATATTAAAAAATAACACTATTGAAATCCATATAGATTTACCACAAGAAGGCTATAATGGGTCTCGATTTGATTACTCAGGAAAAATAACCACCCTAAAATTTAAAAACATTTTACTCTCGGCTATAGAAAATCCTAAAAGCGCAAATGCAAATAGTCTAGGTCAAGGTTTTTATAATGAATTTGGTATTGATACTGCACTTGGGTTTAAAGATGCTAAAATTGGTGGTTGGTTTCATAAGATTGGTGTAGGCTTATTAAAAAAGACAGACGACACCTATAACTTTCTTCATAAACATGAAATAAAACCCGCTAAATTCACTGTAAAAACACATAACAACAAGATTACTATACACTGTAAACCTGAACCTATGCATGGTTACGCTTATCTTTTATCAAAGGAAATTGAATTGCAAAACGATGGTTTTACTATAAGTTACAGACTAGAAAATACTGGCAATAAACCCATTATTACAGATGAATATGTTCATAATTTTATGGCCATAAATAATGATACCATAAGTGATAATTACGAATTGAATTTTCCGTTTAACTTGAAACCAGAATTATTTGAAGAAACCGTAAATCCTGAAGACAAAGTAAATATTGGCAAAGATTATTTAAAGTTTAAAGACTTAATTGAGGAAGAATTCTTTTTCAGTAACCTTAGTGGTAGTGAGTATGAAAAAGCTGGATGGGAATTAAGCAACCACAAAAGCGACATTAAAATTAGTGAAACTGGAGACTTTAAAACGAATAAAGTAAATGTTTGGGGATTGCCACATGTTATTAGTCCGGAATTGTTCATTGCTATAAATATAAATCCTGGTAGGTTAAAACAATGGTCTAGACACTATAAAATAGTAGATACTACATTTTAAATTAACTTAACCTTAAAATAGATAAGCTAACACTAGAACCAGGCTTTAATATACCAGGACTTTAATTTAGAAGTTTATATTCCGAAGAACTATAACCTCAATTTATTTCTTCAATTTTGTGAAATAATCAAAGATTTCAGGAACATTACCACTTCCCATACCAGCATCTAATGCAGCTTGAAGGTTACCAGAAGTCGCTTTTGCGATGTCTGAAACTGAACCTAAATCGTCAATCATTTGTACAAAATATCCTAAATCTTTATTTGCATTAGCAATAGAGAACCCTAAATCACTAACATGATCTACAGCGTAGTTTTTAGTAAATTTCATAAATGGCGAATTTGATGGTCCTGCAGACATAATATCATACAATTGTTGTCCATCTACACCAGCTAATTCTGCAGCAGCAAATGCCTGAGACATTGCCACAACTGATGTCATTCCCATAAAGTTATTAATTAACTTTGTTGTATGACCAGCACCAAGCTTACCTAAGTAAAATACATTTTCGCCTTGCTCATCTAAAACAGGCTTTACCTTTTCAAAAGTATCTTTATTACCAGCTGCCATTATGTTAAGTAATCCATCTTTGGCGTGCGCAGGAGTACGTCCTAAAGGCGCATCAATCATACCAGCTCCTTTTTCAGCTAGTGCAGCACCAATTTTAATAGTAGAAGCCGGAATTGAAGTACCAAAATCAATTAGCACAGCGCCTTCTTTAATACCAGCTAAAACGCCATCTTCGCCATAAACAATTTTCTCTACAACAGCAGATGTTGTGAGACAAAACATAACAATATCACTATTTTCAGCCAATTCTTTTGGAGAACTTGCTTCAGTTGCATTACCACGAGCAACAACTTTTGCAACTTCGTCCTTATTAAGGTCCATTACAGTTAACTCATAGCCTCTTTTTTGTAGATTTTCAACCATATTTCCTCCCATGAGGCCAAGTCCTATAAATCCAATCTTTGGTTTTTCCATTTTTTAATTTAATTAGTTAAAACAAAGATATATATCTACGAGCGTTTATAAAAGAATTTAGCATAACTCTAACATGGTTTTTAATTGATTAAATTTTATTAAACCAAAAACATTCACTCCGTTTTTAACTTCAATTACTCTTGTAAGATAAATAAACAGATAAAAATGCTACTTTAGAATTGAATAACCTATTCTTCAAAATCCTGATTTCTAACAATTAAAACATAGAATTTATTGATAACGTCTTAATCTGTTTACATTGCAATCCATTGACTTTTATTTCAAAAGTCCTAACATCGTATAACAGCAGATATATGTCACTGAATCAGACATATATTTATTAAAGTTAATTGCTCCGCATCAAATATTATATTTTCTTTAAATAAGTCTTCAATAACTCCATGCAAAACTATACACATCAACGTTTACAAAGAATGAGGCGCTACAATAACTTCCCTTGAGGCACACCTTACTTCGCAATACGCAGTGGACATTGTACTGCATTTTCGAAATGAAACCAGATAATTACAAATTAATCATTATATCATTTAAAAAGCTATTGTAATTATTCAACTCAAAAGGAACATCTGCATTTTTTTCCATATCGTGAAAATGATGTGTTGCTAATAATTCCATTCCTGTAAAAGCATTCATTTTGTGAAACCCAAACATAGCACCTTCATCTACGCTTTTTTGATTAAAAAATTCATTTTCTAAAGTAAATGCGGTTTTAGGTGCATTCCAACTTGTGGTAAGTATATATTTTTTTCCGTGCATTAAACCTCCTGTTCCGTAGTTAATTTCTGGATTTTTTCTACTTCTTCCATCACTTGCATAAATTCCATTTTGATGACCTTCCGTAAAAACTTCATCTATATATTTTTTAAATCCAAAAGGGATTTGAAACCACCAAATTGGCGTATGATAAATCACTATATCTGCCCACTTAAATTTTTCTACTTCTTCTTTTGTATTATAACTGTCACCTACTTGTGTAGCCTTAACTTCAAATCCTTTTAAGGATTCAAAATATGAAATCGTATTAGTGAAAAGTGTTTCGTTAAATTTTCCTCCAGAATGTGCAAATGGATGACTTCCATTAATTATAAATATGTTTTTCATTTGTCTCTTATTTTATTTGAGGCAAAATTATAGCAATATTTATTATTGTAAAAATAATACAAATCATACCTTTGTATAAATATTTTAATAGCTATGGTAAATTTAGAATGGTACAGAACATTTAAAGAAATATATGAAAACGGAACTTTAACTAAAGCTTCTATTGCTTTATATGCTTCCCAACCCGGAGTTAGTGTACACTTAAATGCTTTAGAAGCTTATGTTGGCAAAAAACTATTTGAACGTACTTCTAGAAAAATGATTCCAACAGAGGATGGAAAATTTTTATACGAATATATTATTGAATCTTTAAAAAAACTTGAAATAGCAGAACAGCATTTTAAAAAAACAACTCAAGAAAAAAATCCATCCCTAAACATTGGAATGTGTTCAGAAATGTTTCAACTCATTATTGAACCCGAAATTTCCAAGCTAGACTTTGACCTAGTCGCTAGATTTGGAGCACATACAGATTTAATCAAAGACCTTAACAATGGCATTTTAGATTTAGTAATAACACCTAAAAAACAGAATGAAAAAAAATCATTGGTTGAGTATGTTCCGTTTTCAAAAGAAAGAATCGTTTTAATCGCAGGAAATAAAACGAATGTAACTAAAATAGAAAAACACATTAAATCAAAAAATTTAAGTAAGTTAGAATACGAACTACTTCAAAATGTTTGGTATAGTTCATCAAACGAAATGGAACATTTTAGACGTTTTTGGTTTGAGAATTTTAATAAGAAACCTGCTTTTAAACCCAACTACATTTTACCAAACATAACTTCTATTATAAGGTGTTTAAATAATGGAAACGGACTTGCATTAGTTCCAGATTTTTTATGCCAAGAACAAATTTTAAGAAACGAAATAAATTTAGTTTGGGAAGGAAAAGTAAAAACGGAAAACACCTTATATTTTGCATCAAGAACAGATTTGAAATACAAAAAAGAATTAGATACAATTAAGAATATATTTACATCAAAAATGAAATAAACGCAGTACAACAATGTGAATAATTCATTGCTATTTATAGCTTACTTACGAAAATCCTCAATGATTTTCTATTCGGTTTGTATTTACTATATTAGTTATTGAAAAACGCAACTAAACTTAAGCGAAACCATTAAAGAACAAACCATCTACTCATTCAATAACAAATCAACAAACCTTTCAAATTCTTCCTTAAACTCAAGATACTTTTCACCAGTTGCTGGTCCATTAAAACCTGTATGTATTTTTCTAACCTTTCCTTTTTTATCAATAAATATGGAGGTTGGATAAGATAAGACATGGTTGAGCATTGGTAATTTTTCTTGTGCTTTGGCTTTGTCTGAGGTTCCGTATTGTGCTAAAAGCACTGGATAATTAATATCTATTTTGCTTTGTAAACGGTCTATTCTACTAAAAGCCTCTTCTTTGGTTTTAGCATATTCAAAAGCTAATGCAACAAACTCTATGTCTTTAGCTTTATTATTTTTATAAAACTCAGCATAGTATTTGCTCTCATCTAAGCAATTTGGGCACCACGTTCCCATAATTTGCACCACGACTACCTTATCTTTAAATCTATCGTCTTTAATTGACATTAATTCATCTGACGTATTGGGAAACGTAAAATCTAAAGCATCATAACCTTTTTTTAAAAAAGTTAAATTGTCAGCGTTTGGCAATTCATAAGTTTCGTTTCGTTTTGCTACAAAAGGCTCTTTCCAGTGATTACCAGAATAGAATGTACCCTCCATAGTAAAATCTTTAACCTTTGCTGTAAAGAAAAATGCATGTGCGCCATCAAAAGTAGAAAGCTTCATGGTGTTTCCGTCCATTGCTCCTTCAAGATATCTGTAATCACCAGTTGTGGTTCTAAAAGTTCCGGTCACCTTTGCGCCTTCCTGTTTAAAAATACCTTTTGCAACATATTCGTCTTCAGCAATGCCTTTGCTAAAAACAGTTTCCCAGATACCTGTAACGTTTTGGGTAGATTCAGATTTTGTATTAAAACGAGTCGTATTATCAAACTCTGCAGAAAATGGCACTACTCTATCTAAACTGGCTTTTATAAAATTACCTGTAAGATTATTGTCTTTGAATTTTGCGGCTATATAACCTTCAAAAACTGGTAATTTAATGAATACTGAATCATTTCTATAGGTGATTTCATCAACATCTATAACTTCTTCGGCATTAAAAACTTTTAATTTGGTCGCAGATGTAACTTCAAAATTAAAAGGTAATATTTCATGGTCTTGTAATTCTAAAACAGCTCTGTAAGCACCTAACTTTAACTCTTGCACTTTTATGTTTTCAGCTTTTGTTTCATTTTTACAAGAAAAACAAACTAAAAGAATAAGGCAGGCAAATATTTGTCGCATATAGAAAAGAGTTTTAATTAAGTTCGAAATAACAACAAATACTTTACAAATAAAAAAAGGCACTAATAAATTAGTACCTTTTTTTTTAAAAAATTATCTTTTATTTTATTTTTCTAAGGCTTGCGTTTTACCTTTCACCTTCTCTTTAGCTGCACTTATTGAAGTCTTATATTTTGCTAATCGCTCTTCAGCTTTAGCTATAATTCCCTCCTTCTCTTTTATTTGTTCCGGAGATAACTTACCTTCCTTTTTAAGCTTAGCTAAACGCATTTTTGCTGCTGTAATTCTATCCTCAGAAGCCCTATATTTCTCTTCCTTTTTTTGAATAAAATCAGACCTACTTTTCAGCTTATTCTTAGCTTCAGTAGCCTTATTTTGTCCAAATTCACTTGCTTTTTCTGCATTTAAATTTTTCTTTACTTCTTCTTTACGAGCATGTATTTCCTCTTTTTTACCCTTCACATCCTTTTCTGCCTTTTCAGCTTTTTTGGACATTTTTTCTTTTGCTTGATTTTTCTCCGCTTTTAATTCATCCTTAGCATTCTTAGATTTCTTTTCAATCTTTTCTTTAGCTTCTTGAGATTTTCCTTGTGCATATATTGTTGTACTATTAAAAGCAACAAACAATACAATTACTAAAATATTAATTATTTTTTTCATAATTATTTTTCGTTAAATTATATATTATCTAATTCATTTAATGCGTCTTCTAATTTTTCTTCGCTTTGGTTAATAACCTCTTCGGCAGCATCTAAATCTACTTCAGTAGCATCAACAGCATTCACCGTTTCATCAATTACTTCTATTTGTTCTTCTGCTGTTTGAGCATCTTCTTTCTTGCTTTCTCTACAAGAAACTGTTAATAATATGCTTAAAACAATTAAGCCTTTAAAAAATGTTTTCATAAAATTTGGGTTTAAATATTAAACAATTGAACCTATGTATATAGAGACACTATTTTGTAATGTACGTCACAAAAAATGGAATTAAAAATAAATAAATCAAACTAACTGCTAACTTATTTTTTTTGCCATAAGTATTTTTATCTTTGTAGCTCGATTAAAATAAAATTATGAAGATTTCATACAACTGGCTTAAACAGTTTATAAAAACCGATTGGGACGCTGAAAAAACTGGCGATTTATTAACTGACTTAGGTTTAGAAATAGAAGGCATTGACACTTACGAATCCGTAAAAGGTGGCTTAAAAGGTATTGTTGTTGGCGAGGTTTTAACTTGCGTACAACACCCAAATGCAGACCGATTAAAAGTAACTACGGTAAATATTGGTGCAGATGCGCCTTTGCAAATTGTATGTGGTGCGCCTAATGTTGCTGCTGGGCAAAAAGTACCTGTGGCTACTATTGGCACAACACTTTATACGGCTGAAGGTGAAGCTTGGAAAATTAAAAAAGGTAAGATTAGAGGCGAAGAAAGCCACGGAATGATTTGTGCTGAAGATGAATTAGGTCTTGGTGAATCTCATGATGGTATTATGGTTTTAGACGCTGAACTTGAAGTTGGTATGTTGGCTTCAGATTTATTTAAAGTAGAAAACGATCAGGTTTTTGAAATTGGTTTAACGCCAAACCGAGCTGATGCCATGAGTCATTATGGTGTAGCAAGAGATTTAAAAGCTGGCTTATTACAAAAGGATGTTTCTTTAGAATTAATTACGCCTTCAGTAAGTTCTTACCACGTAGATGCTAGAGCATTAAAAATAGATGTTGATGTTAAGGACATTGAAAAAGCGCCTCGTTACTGTGGTGTTACACTATCTGGATTAAAAGTAGAAAGTTCTCCTGCTTGGTTACAACATCGCCTAAAATCTATTGGCTTAGCGCCTATTAATAATATTGTAGATGCTACTAATTATGTTTTGCATGAATTAGGGCAACCGCTACATGCCTTTGATGCTGACAAAATAACTGACAATAAAATTGAAGTAAGAACCTGTGAAGCTGGAACAAAATTCACCACTTTAGATGGTGTTGAGCGCGAATTGCACGAAGATGATTTAATGATTTGCGACGCTAAAAAACCTATGTGTATTGCTGGTGTCTTTGGCGGAATTGATTCTGGTGTTACAGATAACACTACTCGTATTTTCTTAGAAAGTGCTTATTTTAATCCTGTGAGTGTGCGTAAAACCGCAAAACGTCACGGCTTAAATACAGATGCTTCTTTTAGATTTGAAAGAGGTATAGACCCAAACCTAACTGAGTACGCATTAAAACGCGCTGCCTTATTAATCATTGATATTGCTGGTGGTGAAATTACAAGTGATATTGTTGATGCTTACCCAAAAAAAATTAAAGATTTTGAAGTAAGATTGAGTTTTGATAACGCCAAAAAATTAATTGGTGAAACAATCCCAGAAGAAACTATAAAAAGTATTCTGACATCACTAGAAATAAAAGTAAACAATGTAACCGAAGCTGGCTTAGGCTTAACAGTGCCAGCTTATAGAAATGATGTGCAACGTGAAGCCGATATTATTGAAGAAATCTTAAGAGTTTATGGCTACAATAATATTGCAACTACCACAAAGTTGAATGCATCTATTTCTAATTCGTCTAGATTTGAAGATTATAAACTTCAGAATATTATTGGTAACCAACTGGCTTCTCAAGGGTTCTATGAGATTATGGCTAATTCTTTAACATCACCAAAATATATTGAGTTAAGTGCTGATTTAAACGAAGAGCATAACGTAACAATGTTAAATCCGCTGAGTAATGATTTGGAAGTAATGCGTCAGTCGTTATTATTTTCTGGATTAGAAGCCGTAGCACATAATATTAACAGAAAACGTGATGATTTAAAATTATTTGAATTTGGAAAAACCTATCATCAATACGCTGAAGCTAGAGAAGAGCACAAGCATTTATCTGTTTTTGTAACCGGAAATAAAGCTGAAGAACGTTGGAATAGCACTGCGAGTCCAAGTGATTTCTTTTACTTAAAAGGAACTGTGGAAGCTGTTTTACAACGTTTAGGTTTAACAAAGCTTAAGTCTGCACCAATAAAATCTGATATTTTTAGTGAAGGCATTACTTTATCTGTTGGAAAGAAAAAATTGGCAGATTTTGGATTGGTTAAAAAATCAGTTTTAAAACATTTTGGCATAGCTCAGAATGTATTATTTGCCGATTTTAATTGGGATAACGTATTAGAGATGGCAAAACATAATAAAATTAAATTTAGTGCTATTTCTAAATATCCAGAAGTTAGAAGAGATTTCGCCTTACTATTAGATAACAAAGTAACTTTTGAAGAAATAGACACTATTGCCAAACAAACTGAAAGACAATTGCTTAAAAGTGTAAATCTTTTTGACGTTTATGAAGGAAAAAAACTACCAACTGGCAAAAAGAGTTATGCGGTTAGTTTTATTCTTCAAGACGAGAATAAAACACTAAACGATAAGCAGATAGATAAAATAATGTCTAAACTACAATCTAACTTTGAGACTAAGCTTGGCGCAGAGTTAAGATAGATTATTTGCATAAGCATTACTATATTGAAAACCTCAAATTTAATGATTTGAGGTTTTTGCTTTTAAACCTATTTATCTCAAAAATAGAACCTTCTATTTGTTTATTAACGTTTTTTTAAGAGATTAATACTTACATATTTGCTCTAATCATCTAGTTCATATATATTGCAGTACAATAACCTAACAAACGCTTAAAATGAAAAAAATCTTAATGCTGCTAATTGCAGCACCTCTATTATTTAACAATTGTGCCTCATTTTTAAATGGTAAAGTTCAAAAAAATGTAACTGTTGGTACAAAAAATGCAAAATCTGAAGTATTTGTAGATGATGTGAGTCAAGGAAAAGGACGATCAGTTAAATCTAAAATGCGAAGAGATGCTGACGTTAAACAAATAAAAATTGAAACAGAAGGTTACAAAGACCAATATATTATTCATTATCAAAACCAAAAGTCGCCATTATACATCATGTCTTGGGTACCTTTTGGTATTTTACTTTATCCTCCATTTTTAGATATTGGTGCTAAAAGTTTTAATTACAAAAAGAGTGTATCGGTTAGAGAAAAATTAATTCCTATTAAAGAAAAAGATGCAGAAGACAAATATCTTTTTGTATCTAATACAGCTTTTGATATTGATGAAGACGATTTAAAAATTAGAAAGATTAGACATCGTTCTTTAAAAAAGAACAAGAAAAATAAGTTTAAAGATGTAGACTCTAACTCAGAAAGTGTAAACTTTGATAACTCCATTTTTACAGATGCTCTAAATGAAATTTTAGTAAACTATAAATACACTGATACCACTAATACTATTTTTAAGAGTAAGACAAATTCAGCTTACTTAAGTGCTACTGTAAAGAAATTAGATTTACAACACGTATACCAAACTGCTGCTAGGAGTTATATGAGTTTTTTAAAATCTGAATTAGAGATTGAATGGGATTTTCAAGATGTCTACGGACAATCATTATATAAGAAAAAATACAAAACCTTATCTGGTGAGTTTTCTTACGACCATAATGGTGGAGAAACCGTAATATTATCTGTAAAAGATGCTATTTCTACATCTTTTTTAAAGTTTATATCTAACCCAAAAGTAAAAGAACTACTTAAAAAAGGTACAGATACAGAAGAGAAATTAGATGTTATATCCTTGCAAAAAGGCGCTTTAGTTTCTAGCTTAAGTGATGCTATTGAATCTTCAGTTACTGTTAAAGTTAGCGAAGGGCACGGAAGTGGACTTAAAGTTAGTAAAGATGGTTACATCATTACAAATTTTCATGTTGTAGCAAAATCACAAGATGATATCACTATAATCTTTAAGGACGGCACAGAAGCCAATGCAGAATTGGTTCGTCAAAATGAAAAGTTAGATTTAGCCTTATTAAAAGTAGATGCTACTTTTTCTAAACATTTTAACATTCCTAGTACTAAGAATTACTCTGTAGGTGATGATATTTTTGCTGTAGGTACTCCAAAAACAATAGAATTAGGTCAGACTTTAAGTAAAGGAATTATTTCTGGAGAAAGAACAAACACTGAAGTTCAATTAATTCAAACTGATGCTAGTGTAAATGGCGGAAACAGTGGTGGTCCATTAATTAATGGAGATGGGCAACTATTAGGTGTTGTAAATGCCAAATTATCTGGTTTTGGTGTAGAAGGGTTAGGTTTTGCAATACCTGCAGAATTAATTTTAGAAGGCCTATCTATTCAATTAAAATAAAAGACATTTTTATTGTTATGTACTAGCAATTTTACATTATCAATAAAAGTGCTTAAAATATATAAACCACATAAAGACAAAAGTTTTTATGTGGTTTTTTATTATCACATATCTAAATAAATATTATAGTTTATTTAATACTATTACACTTAAAAGTTCTTATTTTTAACACTCTAAAAATTAATAATTATGGCAAATATAACTTTAGGAGGAAATCCTATAGAAACAACAGGAAGCTTACCAGCAGTTGGCAGTAAAACTCCAGATTTTAAACTAACTGCAACAGATTTATCTACTAAATCTATGTCAGATTATAAAGGCAACAGATTAGTATTAAATATATTTCCGAGTATAGATACAGGAACTTGCGCACAATCGGTAAGAACATTTAACGAAAAAGCGAGTGAATTAGCAGACACAAAAGTGTTATGCATTTCTAAAGATTTACCGTTTGCGTTAGCACGTTTTTGTGGTGCAGAAGGTTTAGATAATGTAGAAAGCCTATCTGACTTTAAAACAGGTGATTTTGGTAAAGATTACGGCTTAACGTTTAAAACTGGCCCATTAGAAACATTATTATCTAGATGTATCGTTGTGGTTGATAAAGACGGAACTATTCTTCATACAGAACAAGTTTCTGAAATTAAAGACGAGCCAAATTATGAAGCTGCATTAAAAAGCTTAAGCTAATTTATTGGATGCCGAAAAAAGAATCCTTCTTAATTAATAGAATAAAAAGTATCGGTTTTGCTTTTAAAGGCATGCTTATTCTAATAAGAACAGAAGCCAGTATAAAGGTGCAATTGTTTATAGCCATTGTAGTTACTTTTGCTGGCTTCTATTTTGATATTTCTAAAAGTGAATGGATGGCTCAACTTATTATGATTAGTATTGTAATGAGTATGGAAGGCATGAATACTGCAGTAGAATATATTGCAGATTTTATTCATCCAGAATACCACAAAAAAATAGGATTAATAAAGGATGTTGCAGCTGGTGCTGTTTTTATCGCTTCAATTATAGCGGTTATAATTGCTGGCATTATTTATTTTCCTAAAATTCTATAAATACCAAAACGCCTTAAATAACGTTTCATATTTGTATTTTTGTGCTATTCAAATTTGTCAACACTTTTAGAGTTATAATGAAATCATTACTTGCTACATTTTTTATGGTCTTCTTTGTATGTAGCTGCCATACAAATTCTAATAATATAGCTGTTAAGGAAGATTTTAAAATAAAAAAAGACACATTAGATTCTATTAGTAAACCCAAGTTAAACATTTCTAAAGCACTTGTTTTGGGTAAGTTTGATTACAAAACAGATTCAACTTTTATAAAAGTAAGTGCAGAGCATTCCGTAAAAACAATATATCTTAATAAGGATGTTTACACAGCATTTTTAGAAATGTGTAAAGCAGCTAAAAAGGACAACATTAATTTAACTATATTATCCGGAACCCGTAATTTTAAAGAACAAAAAGCCATTTGGGAACGTAAATGGCAAAAATACAATAACCTGAAACCTAAAGACAGAGCAATAAAAATTTTAGAATATAGTTCTATGCCAAGTTCTTCTCGTCATCATTGGGGAACAGATTTAGACCTAAATAATTTAACTAATTCGTATTTTAGCAGCGGAAATGGAAAAGCCGAATATAATTGGCTCAATGAAAATGCTAATGAATATGGATTTTACCAAGTCTATACAGATAAAGATAGTGGCAGAACAGGTTACAATCTAGAAAAATGGCATTGGTCCTATTTACCTTTAGCAAGTGCTTATTTAGAATTCTATAATGTAAATATCACAGATAAAGATATTAATGGATTTAAGGGTGAAGCAATGGCAAAAGAATTAAATATTATAGAAAACTATGTTAATGGTATTTCTATAAAAGCAAAAAATTATAAATAAAATTTAGATTTTCGTTTTCTCGGAAAATAAATATGGCAAAAAAAACAACAAAAAAGAAAACCACTACAAAGGCTCAACCTAAAGCAAAACCAACAGCTAAAGTAAAGAAGCCTTCGTTTAAGCTAACTAGCCAACATAAACTCATTTTTGGCAGTTTACTTATAATTATTGGTCTTCTTCTTTTTATATCATTTTTATCTTTTGTTTTTACAGGAAAAGAAGATCAAAGTGTTTTACATAATTTCCCAGAACGCTCAACAGAGTACAAAAATTGGGCAAGTCAATTAGGTGCTTGGGTAAGTGATTTTTTTATTACAAAAGGATTTGGTTTACCGTCTTTTATCTTTTCTGGTTTAATATTCCTTTCTGGTGTATACGTAACTCTAAATTTAAACAAAGCAAAACTCAGAAAACATTGGATTTGGGGAACATTAATTGTAATCTGGTTATCTATTCTATTTGGCTTTTTTACGCATAAATTCGATTTACTCGGTGGAACCATTGGTTTTGAAATGAATACATTTTTTCAAGATTATATTGGTAAAATTGGCACAGTCCTCCTTCTAGTTTTTGGCCTTATCGCCTATTTAGCTATAAGATTTAAAGTAACAGGAGAAAGTATCCTTAATACATTTAAAAGAGCTAAAACCTCTATTAAAGAAGATTTAAAATCCGAAGAAAAGGAAAAAGAACCTACAATAATTTTTGATAATAATTTAACCGAAGAAGCTGAAGCTATTAAATCTGCTTTTGAGATTCCGTTAGAAAAAACAGAACCAACGATAACCAAACATTCTGCGCCTACCACTAAAACCGAAGTAAAAGCAGAAAATCTAACCATGGAGGTTACCGAAAAACCAAAAGAAGAAACCGTAGATGTACCCGAATTAAAAGTTGAAGTTGAAGCTATTGAAGAAGAAAAATCTGAAGCAGATAACCTCTCAGATAAATTAGTGGAAGACTTTGGTCAGTTTGATCCTACTTTAGAATTAAGTAAATATCAATTTCCACCTTTAGATTTATTGAAAAAATATGATAATGAAGGTATTTCAATAGACCAAGAAGAATTAGAAGAAAACAAAAATCGTATTGTAGAAACTCTGAACAATTACAAAATAGGAATTTCTAGTATTAAAGCAACCATTGGTCCTACGGTTACATTATATGAAATTGTTCCAGAAGCTGGCATACGTATTTCTAAAATTAAAAATCTGGAGGATGACATTGCATTATCACTTGCGGCATTAGGTATTAGAATCATTGCTCCTATTCCTGGAAAAGGCACTATTGGTATTGAAGTACCTAATAAGAACTCTACCATTGTATCAATGCGTTCTGTTATTGCTTCTCAAAAATTCCAAAAATCCGAAATGCAATTGCCTATTGCCTTTGGAAAAACTATTAGTAATGAAACTTTTGTTGTGGATTTAGCCAAAATGCCTCACTTATTAATGGCTGGAGCAACAGGACAAGGTAAATCAGTAGGTTTAAATGCTGTCTTAACATCTTTATTATATAAAAAGCATCCTGCAGAAGTAAAATTTGTATTAGTAGATCCTAAAAAAGTAGAATTAACACTATTTAATAAAATAGAACGTCATTATTTAGCAAAACTTCCAGACAGTGAAGAAGCTATTATTACAGATAATACAAAGGTTATAAACACCTTAAACTCCCTTTGTATTGAAATGGATAATCGCTATGAAATGCTAAAAAATGCCTTTTGTAGAAATATAGCCGAATACAACGCTAAGTTTAAAGCTCGAAAATTAAATCCAAACGATGGCCATGCATTTTTACCATATATAGTTTTAGTAGTAGATGAATTTGCAGATTTAATAATGACAGCTGGTAAAGAAGTAGAAACTCCAATTGCGCGTTTAGCTCAGTTGGCTCGTGCTATTGGTATTCATTTAATAATTGCCACACAACGTCCTTCCGTAAACGTAATTACAGGTATTATTAAGGCCAATTTCCCAGCACGTATCGCCTTTAGAGTAACTAGTAAAATAGATTCGCGTACTATTTTAGATGGTTCTGGAGCAGACCAACTTATTGGCCGTGGAGATATGCTTTACACACAAGGTAATGAATTAATAAGACTTCAATGTGCCTTTGTAGATACACCAGAGGTAGAAAAAATAACCGAATTCATTGGTGCACAAAAGGCATATCCTGATGCACATTTATTACCAGAATATGTTGGTGAAGAAGGTGGCACAAATCTTGATATAGATATATCAGATAGAGATAAATTATTTAGAGAAGCAGCAGAACTTATTGTTACAGCACAGCAAGGTTCAGCTTCTTTATTACAAAGAAAATTAAAATTAGGCTACAATAGAGCTGGTAGAATTATTGACCAATTAGAGGCTGCAGGAATTGTAGGTAATTTTGAGGGCAGTAAAGCAAGACAAGTTTTGGTACCAGATTTAGTAGCTTTAGACCAATTATTAGAAAACGAAAACAATCAATAAGATTATTTATACTTAAAGAAAGATGAAAAAATTATTTGTAATTGCATTTTTAACATTAGGATTTACAGCATTTGCGCAAAGTGATACTAAAGCAGAAACTTTACTTAACGAAGTGAGTTCTAAAATTAAAGCTTATAAAAACATTAGCTTAGATTTTAAATACGAACTAAACAATACAAGTGAAAACATTAGCCAAGAAACTCGCGGAGACGTTGTTATGCAAGGTGATAAATATAAACTCAACATATTAGGTATTACACGTATCTATGACGGTAAAACCTTATACACCATAAGCCCTGAAGATGAAGAAGTAACTATTTCTACAGACAATTCAGAAGACGAAAGTACCATAACACCAAGTAAAATGTTATCGTTTTACGAGGATGGCTATATCTTTAAGATGGACATTGTTCAAACGGTAAAAGGAAGAAAAATACAATATGTAAAACTTAGTCCTATCGATACAAATTCTGAGATAAAACATGTATTACTAGGCATTGACGCTACAACAAAGCACATTTATAACTTAATCGAAGTAGGTAAAAACGGAACTAAAACAACATTAACTGTTAATTCTTTTAAAACCGACCAACCTATTTCAAAAACCTTATTTACATTTGACGAAAGTAAATACAGCGATTATTACATCAATAAATTAGATTAAGTTCAAAATCATTTCTTTGTGAAAATATTAGATAGGTACATACTTATCACATTCTTAAGGACGTTTTTTAGCGTCTTTATTATATTCATGTTCATCTTTATTTTGCAAGGTGTTTGGCTCTATATTGCCGAACTTGCAGGTAAAGATTTAGATGTTATGGTAACGGCAAAATTTATTTTGTACTACATGCCAAAATTAATTCCGTTAGTTGTACCATTAACCATATTACTATCCTCAATAATGGTTTTTGGCAATTTTGCAGAAAACTATGAGTTTGCAGCCATGAAATCTACTGGTATCTCTCTACAACGTGCCATGAGGAGTTTAAGCGTTTTTATTGTAGGCTTAGGTATTGCTTCGTTTTTTTTTGCTAATAATGTTATTCCTTGGGGAGAATATAATTTTTATAATTTAAGAAGAAATATTGCAAAAGTTAAACCTGCTTTAGCTATTGCCGAAGGACAATTTAACGAGATAGGTAACATTAACATTAAGGTTGATAGTAAATCTGGCGATAGAGGTCAATTTTTAGATGGTGTTATTATTCATAAAAAAAGTGATAAAAGAAAATCTGGGAATTTCATTGTTATAAAAGCAGAAAAAGGCGAGCTAAAAAGTAGTCCTGATTCTAATATTTTGCAACTAGAGTTAATTAACGGAAATTATTACGAGGAAATTCTATCTAACAGCCGATCTATCAATGCAGACAAACCGCATGTAAGGAGTTATTTTGACAACTACGTCATTAACGTAGATCTTGAGAATTTAAACAACGAAGATTTAGACGAAAAAAAACACTCTGATCGATATAACATGTTAGATGTTGGTCAATTAAGATATACAATTGATAGTTTAAACGGAAAAAAGAAAGATAGTTACTTTGCCCTGTCTAATACTTTATATAATAGAAGTTCTTATGCCGCTTTAAATTTAAATATTGATACAACTAAAACAGATTCCGTATACAAAGACAAAAGCATTCTAAAGCTTTTTAATAATACCCAAAAAGTTCAGATTTTAAACTTAGCCATTAATTCAGCTAATAGTACAAGGCAGATTATTGATTCTAACAAAAAAACATTTGAAGTAAAACAAATTATTATAAATAAACATGTCATTTCTCTACATGATAAATTTGTACTCGCTTTTGCTTGTGTAATTCTATTTTTTGTAGGTGCTCCTTTAGGTGCATTAATCCGTAAAGGTGGACTTGGATTACCAATGGTAATAGCAATTGTACTCTTTTTAACCTATCACTTTTTTGGAATATTTGCCAAAAATAGTGCAGAAAAAGGAAGTTTTAATCCTATAATTGGCTCTTGGCTTTCTACTGCAATTATGTTACCCTTAAGTATCTATTTAACAAGAAGAGCTACAAATGACAAAGGCGTTTTTCAGTTTGATGCCATTACTGTACCTATCAAAAGACTTTTTACCTCAAAAAACAAAGTGCAACTATCTGAAAGTGATACCAAAACATTTAATTTCTATAAAAAATATTCTATTGAAGAATTAGTAGGAATTATAAAAAAACAAGATGACTTTGATATAGATAAAAAACCAAAAGAAATTGCGCTTCATAGTTTATTAGAAAGAAAAATTCCACTTGAAGGCTTAAGGTCAGAAGGATTAGTTATACCTGAGAACCTAATAAAAGCACGAGTATTATTAAAAGATTACAAAGATTATTCTAAAACAAGCTTAATCAGTTTTTGTATTGGTTTAGTTTTATTATTGTTATTTTTTGTTTTTAGAAACAATAAGCTTCCAGAATTAGCAGAATCCTCAATTACATTAAGTATCATAAGCTTTATATTTTTTGGAATTTATGTAATTGTAGATGCTTTTGTATATTCAAAATTTTACAAAACTATTGCCTTAGAAGCTAAGCGTCTTAACCCAATAATTCATATTATTACACTTCCACTTTATCCGTTAAAATATCTTGTGTTACGTAATAAGATTTCTCAAGACTTTTATTTAAGCTGTCTTCAAAATATAAAATAAGCTTACCTTTGGTATATTAAATCCATACGCATTATGACCACTAATTCTATAAATACAAAAACTAGTCTCAATACTATTGAAGAAGCAATTGAAGATATAAAAAAAGGTAAAGTTATTATTGTTGTAGATGATGAAAACCGTGAAAATGAAGGTGATTTTTTAGCCGCAGCTGAGAAGGTGACGCCTCAGATGATAAATTTTATGGCAACTCATGGTCGTGGATTAATATGTGCTCCTCTTACAGAAAATAGATGTGAAGACTTAGAGCTTAACATGATGGTAAGAAATAATACAGACCCAATGGAAACGGCTTTTACCATTTCCGTGGATTTGCGTGGTAATGGTGTGAGCACCGGAATTTCAGCGAGCGATAGAGCAAAAACCGTACAAGCATTAGTTAACAAAGAAACAAAACCTTTTGAATTGGCTAGACCTGGTCATATTTTTCCATTAGTTGCAAAAGAAGGAGGTGTTTTAAGACGAACTGGCCATACAGAGGCTGCAATAGATTTTGCACGTTTAGCTGGTTTTGAGCCTGCTGGTGTTATTGTGGAGATTATGAACGAAGATGGCACAATGGCGCGTTTACCACAACTTTTAAAAGTTGCTAAGAAATTCGACTTAAAAATTGTTTCTATAGAAGATTTGGTAGCCTACAGAATGGAATACGATTCTTTAATTGAAAAGAAAGAGGACTTTAACATCGAAACTCGATTTGGTAAATTTAGATTAAGAGCCTATCAGCAAACTACCAATGATCAAGTGCATATTGCCTTAACAAAAGGTAATTGGAAATCTGATGAACCTATATTAACACGTGTAAATTCTTCTCTAGTTAATAATGATATACTTGGTACATTAACCAATAATGCAGACCAAAAATTAGATGACATGTTTAATGTTATTAATTCTGAAGGAAAAGGAGCTATTATTTTTATAAATCAACAACCAGAATCGGTTAATTTATTAACACGTCTATCAATTTTAAAAGAAAACCAAGTTGAAGGAAAATTAATAAAAGCCCCTAGTTTAGGGATGGATACTAAAGATTTTGGGATTGGTGCACAGATTTTACACGATTTAAAAATTAGCAAACTAAAGTTAATTTCCAATAGTCTTCAAACGAAACGAGTTGGGATGATTGGTTATGGTTTAGAGATTGTTGAGTATGTTGAATACTAAACAAAAATAGTCGCGTTTAAGCGACTATTTTTTAATTTATATGTGGTAAAACTCGATTAAGAGATTTATTTGAAACCTATATACTCTACTTCAGCATCTAAAATATTCTTAACATATGCTTTATACGATTTGTAATCTTGAGGCATTACATCATCGTATGGTGTTGTAGCATTAATAACAATGTTAAGTTTATTAGGTTTAGGGTTTTCATAAGTAATGGAATACTTATGATTTTTAAACTCAAAGCTTTTGCTTTCTGGTATTTCTACAAAACTCTGCCCTTCTTCTATTTCTATAGTATATTCTGTATAATAATCGTCTACAGTTTCATATTGAATATAATTTATAGGATATTTTCTATCCTCTAACTGAATAATAGAATTTTCATAAGGGTGCGAAATAATTGGTAATTGTAGAATTTTAATTGAACCAATACTACTCATTTTTTTATTTAGTGTAATATCAGCTTTATAAGAAATCGCTGCAATGTCATTATTTTGCTCATATTCTGACACCGAATTTAAAGTAAAATCATCTATTAGTTTAGACTTAAAATCTTCCGTCATTGATTTTTTAACAACATCTTCATTTGGCTCGCTAAATACTTCTTTATAATAAGAAGTATTATGTCCTATTACTTCAGATGCTATGTTCAAATTCATGCTGTCTTCAGAAATATTAATCTGAATTTTATTATTCACTTGAGATTTAATTCGGTTTACCTTATCTAAATGAATTAAATCAAAAGTCTCCTTCGTTTTTTCAGCATCAAACGGAATCTCTAATGCTGTTGCACCTCTTAAACTTGTTGGCAATGCTTTGTATGGTAAATACTTGTTTGTTAATTCTAAAAATTGAGGATTACCATCAATCATTACTTTTACAATACAATGGTTAAAATCTGTACTTGGTAAAACCAGGTTATTTCTTCCGTAATCAGATGTTAACACCAATACTAAGTTAGAGTTTAAATCAGCCATTTTAGCTAGTGTTACAAATAAAGTTGAAAAATCTTTACAATCACCTAAACTTGTATTAATAGTTTTAGCTGGTTTTTGAGGGATAAATCCACTTTGTTTAAAACTCACATAACTGTAGTTAAAATTAGATGTGATATAATTATAAATAATTTTAGCTCGCTGATCTTCAGTTAAATCTTTATGTCCATTTGGAAAAAGCTTATTAAACTCACTTTCTACCTTAGAATTAATTTCAATTCTTGTTCTTACTAAATCAGAATACCAAACGGCAATATCATTCCAGCTTTCTATAGTACTAAAGTGAAGATGTCCTAAATGATCTACCGAATTAGGCATATAATCTTCAGCATATTCCATGGTTTTAGCATTTTCTAATTCCCATTGATATAATATGTGATCCTTCTTTTTTGTAATTTTTGGTTCTATAGAACCATTGATATACTTATAATTTAAATGACTAGATTTTGGAACCAAAATATCCATTGATGTAAAAACCATAGGATGAAAAGAATCGAATTGCATGCTGTCTGATATATCTTTATAGAAACGACCCGTTGTTGTAGCCACACCTTCATAATCTATATAAACAACATCTCCAATACTTATGTCATTAAAAACTAAATTAGAGCCGCTACGTGCTGCAGGAACGATACTTCCATCTGGTTTTACTAACTCTGATTTTAAAAACTTATAAGAACCACCCAAACCAAGGTTATACTCTTTAAATGATTCTATTCCGTTATTAGATGTTACTTCATAGATGTAAACATATCTATATTTAAAACCTCCTTCTTCAAAAATTTCAATATTACCTTCGTCTAATAAAATATTAAAACCATAATTATTAGTTGTTATTTTATTTCTGTGCTCTGTGATGTAACCGTAAGCTTCTTCTAAAACGAGTTCATTAATTAAATTAGATTTTTTTGAAACATCATTAATCTTTTTTCTTAACCCAGTATCACCACTATTATGCGCTAGTGCTTTTTCATAATATTCTAAAGCCTCCTTATCTTCACCTAATTGCTTTAAAATATCACCTCTCAGTTCCATAGTTGTAAAACTGTAAGGATAATTTTGAAGCATTTCTTCTGTATAAGGTAATGCTTTGTCAAACATTTGATATTCTACATATCGATTAACAATGCGTTTTAAATAAGAATTATCATTTTTTAATTCATTGTAGTGTTTATCAATTAAATTTAAGACTTTATCTTTTTCGTTTTTCTTATCATAATAATTGATTAATTTGTTTTCTGCACTTAGACTAAAGTTGTTAGTTGAAATTTCTTCTAATACAGCTATAGATCTATCTTGATCTTGAAATATTTGATCAAATAATGGTGCGTATCTCAATTTTAGATTAGTATTGTTGTAGTCTATTGCTAAAGTGTTTAAATGTTCTAGCGTTGCTTTTATACCTGCTAAATCTTCTTTTCTTGCATGATATAAGAAATCTGCAGCACCTTTAATCATTTCAGAATCAAAAGCATTCTTCAACTTTTCTATATACTCTTCAAACTCATCCATTGAAAGTCTAGAAAGTTCACTGTATTCATTTAGTTTATTAATTATTGGTAAATAATAATCTGGATCGTCCCGCTCAATGTTCTCACTTAATTCATTAGAAGACGTATAATCTTTTTCTAAATTATAAGTAGTCATTAATGCACTTCTCAATAAAGAACTTTTAGGGTACTTTTTATAAAATGGCATTAAAACATCTCTCGCTTCGTTATATTTTGAATTTCTAATAAATGTATTATAAAGCGCATAAGAATAAAGAAAATTATCGGGTTGGGAAGCTATTTTAGTTTCAAAATAATTCTCAAAATCATTTTTCTTTTCAATAGGGTTTAATGCAGAAAGTGTTGATTTATTATAACTTGTTGGCTTATTTGAAGTAGCTATATTTGTTAATGGTTTTTTATTCTCGTCGAAAACAGCAACCATAAAATAAGAGTTAGTATTACTCTCTGCAGACTTTATTAATAAACGATTATTACCTTTTGGTAAATTAACTAAGACTTCATACCCATTAAGATCCGTAGAAACATCTTTATCATATTTATAAATTTCAATATCATTTAAAAAGATTTTAAAAGCAGAACCACAACCAACTCGTAAAATAACACGTTGATCAATATCTGAATTTAAAAAGGTTTGTGCATAATTTACACTAGAACCATATTCATTATGGTTTGAAAAAAACTGATAAGCTTCCTTAGGATTCTTGCCATTATACCATCTAATAATTCCATTACTTTTTGCATCAAAATCTACATCACTCGCAGAAGTTATTTCAGGTTCATAGAATTTATCTAATCCACTTTTATTCATGTTTTCAAAACTGCCACAATACTGCATTTATTTCTTCATTAAGTGTAGTATAGGCTTCCCAGTTATTGTTATGTCTATTTCTGATAGCATCAATATAAGTAATAGCGTCTTTTAAATCAATATTGCTTAAGTTTAGTGCTTTTATTTTGTCTAAGGTTTCAAAGGTATTACTGTTAAAACCTTCATCTATATAATCATCAAAAAGAAAAGACCTATCCCAAAATGCAAAGAGATAATATTCAAAATCATCTTTCGTTAAGAATGCTTTTAAAAAGTCGTCATTTCGTTTAATTTTACCCGACTCATTTCTAAGAAGTTCATTTATAATAAGCCATTCTAAATCAGAACTCTTATTTTTATTTAAAAACTTACCAGCTTCAACTCTATCATTTGCCAATAAGTGATCCCAAAATTTAGTATAGTCTTTGTTTTGTGCGATACAGTTGAAAGAGAATAGCGAAACAACTGCAATTAGTAATAAGGTTTTATGCATAAATATGATCTAAAAATTAATTAATAGCTTTTATAAGTTCTGCCATTTTTGAGGCTCTTATTCTTACTTCATCTTCTGTCCATGACAATTTTATTAGACAGGAAATATTTCGTCCTATAAAATGATCAGACTGCTCAAAAGATTTAGTTTTAAGATATTCTAAACCTTTTTTTACTTCTTTAGAAATTGGAAACAATGATTTTAAATCTTTGAGATGATTCCATTTATTAATGTAATGCCAGTTATTTTCGTAATAATTCCAACATACATCTACACCGTTTTCTTTAAATCCTTTAGAAACATTTAATGCCGTTTCTGTATCTGGTAAAAAGAAGTTTAAAAATGAGTAACTTTCCTCTCCTCCATCTGGAACCCTTCTAAAAGTCACACCTGGCACTTTGGAAAGCGCATCTCTAATAATGGTATAATTCCTTTTCTGTATTGCAATAAATTCTGGCAAGCGTCTTACTTGCGCTAAACCAACGGCAGCATGTAATTCTGAAATTCTAAAATTATAACCTAAAAAAGGATGCGTTTCTGCTCCTCTATCATTACCTACATGATCGTGTCCATGGTCGCTATAATGATCTGCATTAATGTAATATTCTTTATTATTAGTAACTACTGCTCCACCTTCTCCACAGGTTATGGTTTTTACAAAATCGAAAGAAAAACAACCTAAATCCGCTATACTACCTAACGGTTTTCCTTTGTAGGTGCCTCCAATGGCTTGGCAAGCGTCTTCAATAAAAATAAGATTATTTTCGTTACAAATTTTACTTAATGCATCCATATTACCCATACTTCCGCACATCTGTACAACCATTACCGCTTTTGTTTTTAGCGTAATTGCTGCTTCAACCGCTTTTGGATCTAATGTTAATGTATCATCTACATCAACAAGAATAGGAATTGCGCCCAACATCATAATGGCCTCAAAACTAGCAACGAAAGTAAAAGTTGGCATAATAACTTCATCTCCTGCACCAACACCTGCTGATGCTAAAGCAACTGAAACCGCAGCTGTTCCGCTAGATACTAATTGCACATGATTAGACTGAAACGTAGTTGCTAATTCTGTTTCAAGTTCTTTTGCTTTCCAATGGCCTTTTCGCATGGCATCAAAACCATAACGCATTAAAACGCCATTATCTAATACATCATTAACTTCTTTTCGCTCTAAATCACTAAACAATTCGAATCCTGGCATATTGAAAATTTTAATTTTAACGTAAATATATAGAATATTACAATTTTACACGTATTAAAACAGCTACAATTCTATAACTGTTTTACTTACTTGTTTTCTCACTTTTTTAAAGTCTGCAAACATATCATCTTCGGCTCTAAAACCTACAGGCAAAAGCAATACTGATGAAAGCCCTAACGCTTCTAAACCTAATTCTGTATCTAAATCTTTAGGAACAAAGCCTTCCATAGGACAACTATCTATACCTTCTACTGCACATACTGTCATTAAATTTCCTAAAGCAATATAGGCTTGTCTTGTTGCCCAATCTACTTTTTTAGTTACTGTCATCTCGTTAATCGATGACTTCAATTGAGTTTTAAATGGAGATAGAATTGCATCTGGTGTATTTCTTATGCTTTTAATGGTTTCAAAATGCTCATCCACATCGTTTTCATCAATTTCATTTTGAATACAAAGTACCAATAAGTGTGATGAATCTGCTACTTGACGCTGACCATAAGACATACCAACGAGTTTTTCGCGCTTACTTTTATCTTCTACAATAACCATTTTTAAGGTCTGTAACCCATAAGATAAAGCTGTTAAATTAAAAGCTTCTTTTAAGGTATCAAGTTGTTCTACGGAAAGTTTCTTGGTGTCATTGAACTTTTTGGTAGCATAGCGCCAATTTAATTTTTCTATGATAGACATCGTATTCTTTTTTTTGTAAAAATACGGAATTAAAGTATTGATTTATTTTACGAGTTAAAGTGAATTAGCAACTTTAAATCACTGAATTCATTTATTTTTTAACGGTTTTCAGGGTATTGCGAGATTAGAATACAAACTAGTTTTGTAATGTGATAAAAAATTAAAATTTAACCATCATGAAAACAAAACTATTTACAATTTTAATACTTATTCTAATTTCTCAATCGTGTAGCTTTAGTGTAAGTCCTGAAAAATATTTTGGCAAAGTTGCCCTAAACACTAACTTATTAGGTGGGTTTGGTAAACAAGACTTTGAAAACTATATGAACGCAAAATCACAAAAAGCATTATATATTAAACTTGAAAATGATGAGTACGACATGCAAGGCATGCTTGTTCCGCATTTAACAACTTATATTATTCCTAATATTGAAAAAAGCATTAATGAAATTAAAGATTTAAAAGTAACTGCAAGCACAGAAGCAATGATTAATGCGTCTTTAAACTTACATGAATTCACTTTAGATAAATACAAAACAGAGTACGTAAAAATTGCAGAACTTATAGACAATAAAGCTTCAAAAACAGAGATTCATCAAGAAATAATAAGATTTGAACAATCTTATTTAGATGAATTTTGGGATTTACACACCAATTTAATGGATATTGCAATTCCTTATGCAAAAGATAATGGTATTGAAGTGTCTCGCTTCTAATACATAAATTTTTTAAATCTCAAAAGTTCAATTATTAGGTTTAAGTTGCCAATTATATGCAGAAAATTTCAAATTCTATATTAAAGTTATCTCCTAAAAAATTAGCAATTTATCTAATTATTTATCCGCTCATAGTTATAGCCTTTTATACAATTCTTTCGGTTTCTCTTCGTAATTTAAAGGAAGGCCTAGAATCGCAAACACAAGTGATTTCCATCCTTTTAATTGGTGTTTATATATTATTTGCTTTAGCTTTTTTACTCTGGATTTTATGGCTAAGAGCAACAACACTTTCAGTCGAGCCAATTAAACTTGGCATTCCTTTAAAATGGTTTAAGATTGCCTTTGGATTATTTCTGTTTTATTTAATCTATAATTTAGCCTATGAGCCTTTGTTTGCTTTTCTAAGGAACTCTTACGATAGTTATACTTGGGTTTTATATGCAACAAGAGAAACTATCAATTTTGTAGGTTTATTAATTCTCTATCCTGTTATTTGTCATTATTCTGCAAGAGCTATTTATGTTAAAAAGAATAATAGCGACGCAACATTTGTTAATTCTATAGCATATACTTTATTACTTATTTTTATACCTATCAGTATTCCTTTTTTTCAGAAATACTTTAGTCCTAATAAAACCCAAAAAAATACCTTAATAAAAATTTATGCTTTAGCATTAGGAATATTAACACTCCTTATTATAATAGCATTTATAGCTGCCATTACTGGAGCATTGTAGAAAGTCTTCAACCTATTACAATAATTTATTAAATCGGTTTTGACTTTAATTCTAAAACTCGATTTTTCAGATAATAGAACCTCAATAAAGCAGCAACATAACCAAATAAGAGTAAAAGGAGTATGTGAATAATTTCAGAATTATACAAATGACTATCAACTCCCATTACCGTTTGTTTTTTTAGAAATGAAAAATAAGGTTTTAGCGGAATTAAGTTAGAAACATATTGTAATACTAAAGGCATATCTTTAAAAGACCACGTGATTCCGGTAATTAAAAAAACAGGATATGATGTAAAAGCCATTATCTCCATAACTCTAACTTGAGATTTAAAAAAAGACGACACAAACCATCCATATAATATCGTCGCCATAAAAAACAAAAAAGAGACCATAATCAATGTAAAAAAACTGCCATTTAATGGTAAATCAAAAACAGGAAACACAACAAAAAAAGTAAGCAGCATGTAAGCAAAATAGAGTAATAGATAAAAACTTGTTTTACCTAATATATAATTAAGAAAACTGTAATTACTTTCTTCAAAATTAGATTTTAGAACATTATTTTCTCGGTCATGAGCGACACTTTCAGACATACCAATAAGCAACGTCTGATGTAAAATAAGAATAAATAATGCTGGTAATAGAAAATTACCATAATTGTTGGTTGGGTTATAAACCGCATTAATTTGTGCCGTTATAGGTTGCGCTTTTAATGTTGCCAATGATGGATTAATCCCTTTAGATTGAAAAAACTGTTGACGAGAATTCTCAGCATATTCCATGGCCACCAAATTAACCGCTTTGTTAATATCGTTTGAGGATAGAAATTTAGAATTATTAAGAATTAAGCCAATTGGTGTACTTTGATGTGCTATTAATTTCTCTTCAAACCCTTTTGGTATATGTATTAATCCTTGCACATCAAAACTATAAAATCCGTTTTTAGCTTCAGCCAAGTTGATGTAACTATGCGTTATATTTATTTTTTGTGTGGCGTTAATTTTATTTAAAAAAGACTTGCTGCTTTGCGAGTTATCTAAATCTACAATACCTACACTTACCTCCTCTTCATCTTTATTAAAATAAGTAGAACCCATTAAAGCAAAATAAAGTAAAGGTGCTGCCAACAAAGCCAATAGAATACTATGGTCGTTGTAGACCAAGCTGGCTTCTTTTTTGAGCAATATCCAAATGAGTTTTAAGTTCATATTGTACTCATTTTAGGTTGTAGAAATATAATCTTTCTATTAATTATTAAACCAATACTAATTATAACAACTCCAATAACAAGGAATATGAATAGTTTCTCAATTTCTGGTAATATGAATTTGAAAGGTGTATTTAATTGATAAATCTTTAAGAAGCCTGTTAAAAAGTGTGTATAAGGAATCACTTGAGCATACAAACTATTAAACCAAGGCATTGCCCAAATAGGAAACGTAAACCCACTAAACACAAAGGCTGGTGAATTATAAAAAATAGCAATATCTAGGGCAATTATTTCATCTTTAAACAGCAAAGAAATACCAAACCCAAGAAAAATATTAACCGTAAGAAATAGTAAAAGGAGCACTAAAAGAGAACCTATATTACCATAAATAGGAATTCCAAAAACAGGGAATACAACAGCAAATAAAAACCCACATAGACTTAAACCAAATACAAGATATGCTAAATACTTGCCTAAAATCATAGTTAATATATTTCCATTAGCTGTGGCATATAAATCTGTGTAAGTCTTTAATTTCCATTCATTATTAAACGCTTGTGAAGCTGCAAAAAATAGAATCATCTGTATTAAAACCGTTGCCAAACCTGGTAATAGATAATAAATATAATTATATTGAGGATTCCCTAAAACTTTAGTATTGACGTCTATTGGCATTACCGTTCCCAATATTTTATCAGGATTAATACCTAAAGGCGCCATGTTTTTTACAACTACAGCAGCACTCATAAGTTGTGTTACTTCCGTAGCTAATCTGTATAACAGATTTCCAAAAACAATATTTGTAGAGTTGGTATAAATTTTTACATCAACAGGAATACCTTTAAGTACATCTTTATAAAAGTCTTTTGGAATATAAAATATACCTTGAACCTCGTTTTCTACAAACACAGTTTCTAAGTCGTCTTCTGAAGACATATAATAGATAACATCTAAATTGGGAGATGCTTCTAATGAGCGAATGTAAGTTCTACTTAATTCGCTATTATCATTATCATAAACCGCAATAGAAACTTCTCTTAGTGCACCTTCAGAGTAAATTAAACCCAATAAAATAAAGACAGCAACAGGAATTATTATAAATAGATTTCTAGTAGATTTCTGCCGAGACAATCTTTTCATTTCCCTTTTAAAAATATGGTATACAGACCATTTCATGGAGATGATTATTTAATAATTTGAATCGACATTCCTGGACGCAAATCTGCAATACGTTCTTGTGGTTTTAGATGAATTTCAAATGATTTAAGTTCATATTCACCTTTTGCCTTTATAGGTACCCAAGTTGCAAAATCTGCCATAGGAGAAATATAAGTGACTTTAAAATTAACCACTTCATTATTTAATCCAGGCACCTTAGCCTTGTATATTGTTCCCATTTTAAAATCAGATAAATGATCTTCTCTTATATTGAAAATAGCATATATTTTTTCGGGTATTTGAATTGTAACAATTGGATAGCCTGAAGCCATAACCTCACCTTCTTCTGCAATTTGATTACTAATAATACCAGATGCTGGCGCAACAATATCTAATTCGTTATAATAAGCCTCTACTTCATTGTATGCACCTTGCGCTCTTTCATAACTTCCTTGCGCTGCTTTGATATCTTCTATTCTAGTGCCTTTTTTACCCATTTCCCACATGGATTTTGCAGCATTCTTTTGTTCTTTAGCGGCATCATATTTAAACTGTACTTCATCCATCTCTTGTTTAGAAATAATACTATCTGCATAAAGTGCTTGATATCGTTTATAACTTTTATCGGCAAAATCAAATTGACTTTTAGCCATTAAGTATTGATTTTGTAATGCACTAACTTCCTCTTTACGTGCACCTGTTTGTGCTTTTTCAATTAAAGATTGTGCAGCTTTTACCATACCTTCCGCTTGGCCTTTTCTGGCATCTAAAATATCAGCTTCTAGTGTTGCTAAAACTTGTCCTTTTTCTACAACACTTCCTTTTTCGATTAAAATAGAATTTACACGTCCAGGAATTTCTGATGATACATTCACTTCTGTAGTTTCTAGCATACCAACATATATTTCTTGTTCTGGAGTAGCAGACCTAACCAAAAAATATACAATAGAGAATAGTATAATAAGTATCGGAATAGCTAATATGATGTATGATTTTTTCATGGTAAAATTTGGTTACTAATGATTGGTATTATTCTTTCTGGTTGTCCAATAGCACTATACAAATGAGCAATAGCTTTGTAATAACCATCTAAAGCAACAAGCTGTTCTATTTTAGACTTTTCGTAAAGTAAAGATGCATCAATAACATCGATAGATTTACCAAGACCTTCTTCAAAACGTCTAATATTAATTCTCAAATTTTCCTTAGCGAGTTCTACAGTAGCTATTTGGCTATTATATAATTTTTGTTGATTCAATGCATTAATATAATTGCTTTCCACGAGGAGTTTAATTTGTTGTGAGGTATACGCTTTGGCATTCTTTACTTCCTGTTGTAGATGTTTACTAGCTTTTAATTTATTGACATCTTTAAAACCATTGAAAATATTAAGCTGTGCTTGCACTCCAACTATAAATTTTGGAGGAATAATGGGTAAATCTTCACGAAACATGTTATAAGTACCAAAAGCAGCAATATTAGGCATAAACTTAGATCGTTCTAACGCATAAGCCTGTTTAGCCATAATTTCTTTCTGGTCAATCAATTCTAATATTGGCTGATTAGAATTAGCTGTATCTAATAGCTCTTTAAAATCAAAATAAAGATTTTGGTAACCAATACTATCCATTACTGTAAACACTTCAGATTCTGGTAAATTCATAGTAGTTCGCAATGCTAACTCAGCTAGTTTTAGTTTGTTTTTGTCATTATTAAGGTCTTTTTCTGCATCAGCCACAGCGACTTTTGCTCTTAATAAAACATGCTTCGGCAAAATTTCTAACTGTATAGCACGCTCTGTCTGTGCTTTGTGAGTTTCCATACCATCATAAACCTGCTGACGTGTTTTAATTACTTGTTTTAACAAAACAACTGTGAGATAACGATCTATAAGCTCAGTTGCTATTTCGTCTTTAACTTGTTTAAATTCTATTTCAGAAGATTCTAGCTCTGCCTTGGCATACTTCTTAGCTGCTATAATTTTTCCACCTGTAAAAATGGGTTGTGTCGCAGTTAATGCAGCAGTATAAATCTGTTGGTTGTCCACAGTTACATTGGGATATGCAGGAAATTGCTCTAAAACTCCGACTAAAGTACTGAATGCACTTTCTGCAGATACTCCAGATAGGCCTATCTGATCTCCATACGCTTGTATGAAAGCAGCACCATATTTTCCTCCTAAATCATCTAAAGAACTTTGAACTTGAGATGTATTTACCTCCATATTTTCACTTAAATAAGTATAACCTCCAAGAAGATTAATGGAAGGTAAAAAATTACCCTTTGCGGCTTTATCCTCGTAATTCTTTTGCTCAACACGTTCTGCGTAGCGTTTTATATTCTCGTTATTAGAATAACTCATTTCTAAAGCTTCAGAAAGACTGATTTTTCTTTCTTGTCCATAGGTATTAACAATACAAAGTATTATTAGCAATGTTGTATTAATAAGACGCATCATTTTTATGGATAACAAGTGAATAAATTCATTCATCAATTAATTGAAAATTTAATAATGAAATTTGAGTAAAATTAAAGATCAGAAGCAGAATTAAACATGACGTTTGTCAGTATAATTTATCTTTTAATTTTATTAAATTATTGAGCGAAAAACACGCTCATTATTTTTGTAACTTCTCAAGCATAAGACTTAACCATTATTAAAAAAAGAACTCCAAACCAAAAAAGACATATTGTAGATTAGATAAAATCTAAAATCAAAATGATTATATAAGGAATTATCGACGTATTTAGTATTGTTTTATAATCTTAATTTTTTAGATTAATTTAGTTCTTGAAATCAGAATAAATCAATTAATGATTATCAGCATATAATAAATTCTACTTAATACCTTTGGTTTAACAATTATATACCACACTATGAATATTGGACTTGTACTTTCTGGAGGTGGAGCACGTGGAGCTGCTCACATTGGTGTTATAAAAGCTTTGGAAGAAGAAGGTATATTTCCTACACATATTTCTGGTTCTAGCGCAGGAGCTATAGTTGGTGGATTATATGCAGCTGGTGTTTCTTGGTCTGAGATTTTACGTTTTTTTAAAACTATCACTATTTTTAGCGCTTATAGATACGCTCGCAATAAACCTGGATTTATAAATTCAGTTAATTTTTATGATGACCTAAAAGCTTTTTTTCCAAGAGATAACTTTGATGCTTTAGAAAAACCCTTGTTTGTAACTGCTGCAAATATTGTTGAAGGAACCTCAAAAATATTTAGTGAAGGAGAACTTATTAAACCTATAATTGCATCAGCTTCTTTTCCTGGAGTTTTTACACCTACCGAAATCAATGGTGATTATTATGTAGATGGAGGAACATTGAATAATTTCCCAACAGAGCCATTAATATCCATTTGTGATAAAATTATTGGCGTAAATGTAAGTCCATTAAAAAAAGTTGCTATAAAAGATTTAAAACACACGTATTCTATAGTAGAACGTGCCTATAAAATAAAACTAGCGGCAGAGTCTATTAACAAATTTAAAGATTGTGATATTGTAGTTAATCCTCAAGAATTAGTGAAGTTTAGTACTTTTAATATGAATAATATTGATACAATTTTCAATTTAGGCTATACCAAAGCAAAAATAATTTTAGAAAAAAGTAAAGTTCAATTTAACTAATTATATTTTTCTAAAATATTGAATCAAAATAATTTATAATCTAAATTAACTTATCAAACTCAATATTTTTTTAATAAAAAAAACCCATAACTTTCGTTATGGGTTTCGTTTTGCGGAGAAAGAGGGATTCGAACCCCCGGAGGTGTGACCCTCAACAGTTTTCAAGACTGCCGCATTCGACCACTCTGCCATTTCTCCAGTGTTTAGTCTCATTAGGTATTCCCTAAATGCGGGTGCAAATATAAACCCCTTTTTGTTTTCGGCAAATATTTTAACCTAGTTTTTTCAAAAAAAATAAATTCACAATTTTGTACGTCATAATTATCTCTATTTGAAGGGGATTTTTATATTAGGCATAATTAGTGATGACTTATTTATAATTTTGATTAATATTCTTAATTAATTTTACTTAAATGTCATTTTTAATGACTGTCATACAATTAAAAATTATATTAGCATGAAAAATATTCTTGTCGTTATTGGGTTTACCTCAGCAATTGTTGCTGCAATACTATCTTCTTCAAAATTTTACAGTTTTTCTATACTTCCTATTATTATTGCCTTTGTCTGTGGTTTAGTTTTATTATTTATTAGTAAAAATGTAAAAAATAATACAAAATCAATTCAATATATATTCCTTCTAGCTATTATATCCTTAACCTTAACTATTTATAAAAATGTAACCGTTAAACCAAAAAATATTGAAACGGAACAAATCGACCAAAATAAATCCATAGATTCTGAATCTGAATCTGAATTAAAACAAATAGAAGGAAAGATTTAATCAAATTTCATTTTTTTAATTTCAATTTAGTCCGCGCAAACATTTCAATCAAATTATCTTACTTTTACCAAAATCAATCGTTTACAGAAACGCAATTAAAAATCCAAAGAGAATTATACATGAAAATACTCATTGCCTCTGCCCTTATTTTGGTCGGTTCATGCGCCACAATAAGACATAGCGAGAAAATTGACAATCTTAAAGAGAGCATTTATTATAGCGATGAAGATATTGTAAAAAAATATCTAAGCACTATTAATACCCAACAATTAAAGTCTTATGTTGTTGAAGTATCTGCTGATAAATACGAAGGTAGAATGACAGGAGAAGAAGGACATAATCAGGTATGTCATTTTATAAGAAATAAATATGTAAGTCTAAACATTCTTCCTCCAAAAACGAATCCAAATTATTATCAAATTGTTCCTAAAGAAGTACTTCCTAACGACCTTAATAGTTCGCAAAACATAATAGCGTATATTGAAGGATCTGAATTTCCTGATGAATACATCTATATTTCTGCACACTCAGACCATGAAGGCATAAAAAATGGAGAAATCTACAATGGTGCAGACGATAATGGCTCTGGCACAGCTGCTGTATTAGAAATGGCTGAAGCTTTCAGTAATGCCACGTTAGATGGTTACAGACCTAAACGAAGCATTATCTTTTTACATGTAACAGGTGAAGAAGTTGGACTACACGGATCTAGGTACTACACGGAAAATCCAATTTTCCCTCTAGAGAATGCTGTCGCTACCTTAAATATTGATATGATTGGTAGAGTTGACCCAAGACATGAGAACAATGAAGATTATATATATCTAATTGGATCAAATAAAATGAGTACAGAATTAGATTTTATAGCGCAAAAAGCGAATTCAACTTTTACAAATTTAGAATTAGATTATAAATATAATGACGATAATGACCCAAACCGCTATTATTATAGATCCGATCATTACAATTTTGCCTTAAAAGGGGTTCCTGTTATATTCTTTTTTAACGGTGAACATGAAGATTATACAAAGCCAACTGATACTGCAGAAAAAATCAATTATCCGTTATTAGAAAAAAGAACGAAATTGATATTTGCAACAGCTTGGTATTTAGCAAATTCTTCAGAACGGCTAAAAGCTGAAATCATTTAAATTGAATAAACATTTTAACAAAAGCTAATAATGAAAAAGATACTAATTGTAAATTGTATTGCTTTTCTAATTTTAAGTTGTGGTAGTTCAACACAGAAAAAAACTAATACTCAACTTGCAAAAGAATCCATAATTGATCCCACTCTATTTGCTGAAACCATTACGTCAGATGAATTAAAGACCATGTTGTATAAATATGCTTCAGATGAATTTGAAGGCAGAAACACTGGAGAAAAAGGACAGAAAATGGCAGTTGAATATTTAAAAGAAAAATATCAATCAATGGCTATTTCTTCGCCTTTAGGTGAAGATGATTATTATCAAGAAGTGCCTCTAGAAAAACAAAAAGTGGCTGATGCTCAATTAAATGTTAACGGAAAAAAGTTTGAAAACTTTAAGCAGTTTATAGTAATGAGTGTTACTAAAAATGAAAACATAACCTTAGATGATATTATATATGTAGGATATGGCATTGATGATGAAAACTATTCAGATTATAAAAATATAGATGTAAAAGGCAAATTTGTTTTAGCAAAAACTGGTGAGCCAAAAGACCTAGAAGGCAATTTTATTACTTCAGGAACTACCGAAGAAACAATATGGTCTAGTGGCTATAAATCATTATCAAATAAAATTGAAGCTGCAAAAGAAAATGGAGCTAAAGGGCTATTATATATGGATAACGATTTATTTACAAAATATGCGCCTTTTTACAAGCGTCAACTAGAATCCAATGTTTCTAAACAACTCATTATAAAAAGCAAGGATACAAAGTTAATTACGCTACTAATAAATAAAGAATTAGCTCAAACTATACACAACTCCATTTCTGAGGATACAATATCTAAAAAAATTAAATCTACTATTAATTTAGAGATTGAAAATAGATCTGAGTCAATTAACTCTGAAAATGTATTAGCCTATATTAAAGGTTCTGAAAAACCTGATGAAGTCATAGTAATTTCTGCGCATTTAGATCACGAAGGAATAAAAGATGGCAAAATATATAATGGCGCAGACGATGATGGCTCTGGCACTGTTGCAATATTAGAAATAGCCCAAGCTTTTAAAGAAGCTAAAAAAGCAGGTTATGGACCAAAGCGAACTATATTATTTCTGCATGTAACAGGTGAAGAAAAAGGGCTTCTTGGGTCAAAGTACTATGCAGATTATAATCCTATTTTCCCATTAGAAAATACTGTTGCAAATCTTAATATTGATATGATTGGTAGAACTGACCCTAAACGGACAATTGGGACTAGAAATTATATTTATCTCATAGGTAGCGACAAACTCAGCACAGAATTACATAATATTTCTGAAGAAGCAAACTTAAAATACACACAAATGGAATTAGATTATAAATTCAATGATGATAACGACCCTAACCGTTTTTATTACAGGTCTGATCATTACAATTTTGCTAAAAATAATATTCCTGTAATTTTTTACTTCAATGGCACACACGATGATTACCATCAACCGTCTGACACACCAGACAAGATTGAATACGATTTATTAGAAACAAGATCACGTTTAGTGTTTTATACTGCATGGGAACTTGCTAATAGAGAAAATCGCATTATGGTAGACAAGACCCAATAAAAAGTTTGCAATAAAATTCTGTAAAAAAAGTCCTCTTTAATAAAAAGGACTTTTTTTATCGGTTTAAACCCACAAAAAAAGCTTCTCTAATTAGAGAAGCTTTGCATTTCTGGGTGGAAGACCGGGTTCGAACCGGCGACTTTCGGTACCACAAACCGACGCTCTAACCAGCTGAGCTACAACCACCATTTTAAATTGGATTGCAAATGTAGAATAATTACATTTTTCTACAAAGTGTTTTTATATTTATTTTATATCAAAAAAAGAATCTATTGCAACAAAACGCTCAACTGTATAACCCTCAGCATGTTCTACACCAACTAATCTTCCTAAATTTCTTGCTCTGTACTCTACACTATCTGTAAAATTTTTACTAGATATAGGAGTTTCAGGTTCTTTGCTATTAGGGTCATAAAACTGTGTTTTATAAGCTAATACCGATTCCATTTTTTTATCCATAAAACCCGAAACATCAACTACAACATCTGGCTCTATATCCTTCCATTGAATATAATGATAAACTGCCTTTGGCCTCCATGGTTGCTGCGGCTCTTTACTCTCTCCATAAATTGTCTCAATTTTCTTTAATCCACTTAAAAAACAAGCATCACTCACCAAATCACTTCCCTTTGGATGATCTATGTGTCTATCGGCAATAGCATTACAAATAACTATTTCTGGTTGATAGAAACGAATCATTTTTATAATTTCAAGTTGATGCTTTTTATCATTTAAAAAGAAACCATCCGAAAATCTCATATTAAATCTAGATTGAACTCCTAAAATTTTAGCCGCATTAAAAGCTTCTTCATCTCTTGTTTCAGCTGTACCTCTAGTTCCTAATTCACCTCTAGTTAAATCTATTATTCCTACTTTTTTTCCTTTAGAAACTTCTTTTGCTAAAGTTGCTCCACATCCCAATTCTACATCATCTGGATGTGCTCCTATCGCTAATATGTCTAATTTTATCTGCATAGTTTTAATTTTTCCGGAAGGAAAGATAGAACATATAAAATCTTTATTCTATTTAAATAATATAATTTAATGAATGTTTTAGACATACTTCAATTATCAAAAATATTAACAATAGTGCCTAATACTAATTTTCTTCTATTTCGCAAACGGTTTCGTTTACATAAATAAAGGTTTTATAGACTCAATTCAACAATAAATTAAAAAATCATCTATTTACTAAAAGTATGACTTTCGTCATAAATATTATTTATTAATGCTTTTACCTTTACGATACTAATTAAAATATCATCTTGGTTTGAACTTAGTAATTGCCATATCAATTATTATAATTCCTTCAATAATTTGGAGGAAATTCTCACCAAGCCTTATTGCCAAAATTTCTAAAGTAGCAATTTTTCTGATTCCTACGGAAATAAGTTTAACTGCATTCTTGGCACTGTTTTATACTGCAAAAAATACCACGGTAATATCACCTATTGGTTTCAAATTTAAAGATAATTTAAGTAGGCGCATTGGTCCTTCTACTATTATCTAAGAACAATTTTAACATTATTAGCGCCAATAATATGGCCATTTTAAATCGAAAGTTTAACCTAAAAAAGATTAAATCATGGAAGCTTTATTAAACAAAACAATTATGAAGACAAGAGACCTAACAAAGTATGGACTGAGAGACACGAAAGTGCATTGGAATCTTTCACCAGAAGAATTACAAGCCATTACTGTAGAAAAAGGAATGGGAAAAGAAACAGCGAATGGTACATTAGCTGTCAATACAGGAAAATTTACAGGACGTTCACCACAAGACCGTTTTATTGTTAAAGACAATTACACCAAAGACAGAGTATGGTGGGGAAAAACTAATAAAGCAATCACACCAGAGAACTTTGATAGTCTTGAAAAAGAAATTGTAAACTACCTGAGCGGGAAAGAAATTTATGCAAGAGACGCATACGTTTGTGCAGATCCAGAATATAAAACAAATATTAGAACGATTACAGAATACCCTTGGTCTAACATGTTTGTTTACAATATGTTTTTAAGATCTGAAGAATCTGAATTAGAGAATTTTAAAGAAGACTGGTTAGTACTATGTGCACCAGGCTACGAATCACCCGACCCTAAAAAATATGGTCTTCGCCAAGGCAATTTTTCAATTTTAAATTTCACTAAAAAAATCGCTCTGGTTGGTGGATCTGGGTATACAGGAGAAATAAAAAAAGGTATATTCTCTGCCTTAAATATGATATTACCAGTTGACAAAAACGTATTACCTATGCATTGTTCTGCAAACGTTGGCGACAATGGAGATACCGCTATTTTCTTTGGATTATCTGGTACTGGAAAAACAACTTTATCTGCTGACCCTAACAGAAAACTAATAGGTGATGATGAGCATGGTTGGACAGCTAAAAATAACATCTTTAATTTTGAAGGAGGTTGTTATGCAAAAGTTATCGACTTAACTGAAGAAAAAGAACCAGACATTTTTAGAGCTATTAAACCAGGTGCTATACTCGAAAATGTAGTATTTAAAGAAAACGGAGAAGTGGATTATATGGATAGTACTATCACTCAAAATACACGTGTAAGTTATCCTATTTATCATATTGACAATATTCAAAAGCCATCGTACGCTAGCAATCCAAAAAATATTTTCTTCTTAACTGCAGATGCTTTTGGCGTGTTACCTCCAGTTTCTAAACTAACACCAGGACAAGCTGCTTACCACTTTATTTCTGGTTACACTGCTAAAGTTGCAGGTACCGAAGCTGGAATTACAGAGCCAGTACCATCGTTCTCAGCATGTTTTGGAGAGCCTTTTATGCCTTTACATCCAACAGTATATGCCGAAATGCTAAGTAAAAAAATGCAAGAAGCTGGCGTTAATGTTTGGTTAATTAATACAGGCTGGAGTGGCGGCCCTTACGGTGTTGGTTCTCGTATAAAATTAAAATATACAAGAGCTATGATTTCTTCAATTTTAAACGGAGATTTAGATAATGTAGATTACCAACAACATCCAATTTTCGGATTATTTATGCCTAAGTATTGTCCTAATGTTCCAACGGAAATTTTGGACCCAATGAATACTTGGTTGCAAAAAGGAGGTTACATTAGTAAAGCTATTCAATTGGCACATTCATTTCATTTAAACTTTGAAAAATTTGCAAGTGAAGCATCAGAGCAAATCATTGAAGGCGGTCCATTAATTGATGAACATCATCACTTAAACGACCATGTTTAATAATTCCATGTTAAAAGAGCCCAGAAATGGGCTCTTTTTTATTCTTTTAATTTACCTATTGCCTGATTTATATCGCGTTTTAAATCTTTAATTTCCTCAATTCCAACGGAAAACCGAATCAATTGATTACTAATACCAACATTATCCCTCTCTTTTTGTGTTAATAAAGCATGAGACGTTAAATGCGGAGAAATCATAGTACTCTCAATTCCTGCTAAACTCATAGAAGACTTTATGAGCTTTAATTGTTTTTGAAATTGCTGCGAGTCTAAACTATCTATCAATTCAAAAGATAGCATTGCTCCATAACCACTCATTTGTAATTTAGCTAATTGATGTTCTGGATGCGACTTTAAGCCAGGATAATATACTTTTGAAACCTTTGGGTGATTATTTAACCATTTTGCTAACTTCTTAGCGTTTTTTGTTTGTGTTTTTACCCGCAATCCTAAAGTTTTCATACTACGCTCTAGCATCCAAACTGTCATATCACTTAGACTTCCACCAAGATTTTTTCCAACATTCCAAATACGTTCAATATTTTCTGCAGAACTAGCCACAGCACCTGCACAAATATCACTATGACCTCCAAAGTATTTTGTTGCAGAATGCATTACCATATCAATACCTAAATCCATAGGCTTTTGGTTTACAGGAGAAGCAAAAGTATTATCTATAGATGTAAGGATTCCTTTAGATTTAGCAAATTTTGCAACTGCTTTAATATCAGTAATTGTTAATAAAGGATTAGAAGGCGTTTCAATATGAATTAATTTTGTGTTACTTTTTATCGCTGCTTCAAAATCCTCGAGTTTATAGCCATTGGTAAATGTATAATCAATGCCGTATTTTGGAAACTCTTCTTTAATAAAATTTACAGTTCCTCCATACAAGGTGTTTTGCACTACTAAGTGATCGCCTTGCTTTAAAAATGCCAGAAACATAGTACTAATTGCAGCCATACCAGACCCAAAAATCATTGCTGTTTCTGTATTTTCTAAAGCAGCAATTTTCTTAGCTAAGAATTCTTGATTTGGCGTATTAAAATATCGAGGATAACGTTTTACATCGACATCTAAATACTCATAAGATGAACTTAAATATATAGGAGAAATAGCACCTTTAAATTGTTCGTCTTTTACCTCTCCAATATGTGCACAAATGGTGTTTAAGCCGAGTTTTTTGTTTTTTGACATGTCATCTTAATTAATTTAATAAAAATACTAAAAATAGTCTTATCTTTAATAAACGTATTAATAGCCATTAATTAATTGTTTAACTTATTTTATTAATATGATAATTTTAGGCCTAAATTACTATTTTCATGATTCCTCTGCATGTATTGTTAAGGATGGAATTCTCTTAGCCGCAATTGAAGAAGAACGCTTAAACAGAGACAAACACACGCAAGCTTTCCCTAGTTTATCTATTAAAAAATGTCTAGATATTGCTGGCTTAACATACGACGATATTGACCACATTGCCGTATCTATAAAACCTACTACCAACTGGTCTAATAAATTAGGATTTTTATTAAAACACCCTAGTCTATTTGTTCCGTTTTTTGGTCATCATGTTGCTAATGCATATGCCAAACAACGTCGATTTAAAATTTGGAAAAATAAAATTTGGAAAAATTCTAAAGCACCTCAAGTTCATTTTATTAAGCACCATTTAACTCATGTTGCAGGTTCCTTTTTTGTTTCACCCTATAAAAAAGCGGCATTATTGGGTATTGATGGCTCTGGTGAATGGGCAACGACTTGGTTAGGCTATGGCGATGGAAATACTATAGAGCAGTTTAGTGAAAGTTTTTTTCCCAATTCTTTAGGTTCGTTTTATGAATCTGTTACTCAATTTTGTGGATTTAAACCTAATTATGACGAAGGAAAAACTATGGGTTTAGCTCCAATGGGAGATGCATCAGTTTATCTTGATGAAGTAGACAAAATGATTGATGTAGACAGTAAAGGGAGATTAAAAATAGATTTATCTTACTTCAATTTTCAATATTTAATAAAAGACAGTTATTCAAAAAAATTCTTAACCACTTTTGGTGAACCTAGAAGTAGTAATGGAGAGTTTAAAGATAATCATTTAAATACGGCTGCAGCTTTTCAAAAAGTTCTTGAAAACAAGGTTATTGAAATGTGTAATATTTTACACAAAAAAACAAAAGCAGACTATTTAGTAATTTCAGGTGGCGTTTCTTTAAATTCTGTAATGAATGGTAGAATTGTTAGAGAAACGCCTTTTAAAGATGTTTATGTTATGCCAGCGGCTGGCGATAATGGTACTTCTATTGGTGCTGCTTACTATTTGTATAATGGTTTACTTAAAAACCCAAGAGTATTTGTACATGATAATCCATATTTAGGAACACAATATTCTAATGAAGAAATAAAACAAGCAATTAGTGGTGCAAAATTAAAAGCTCGTTATGTAGAAGATATTGCTGCTGAAGCTTCTACTCTACTAGAACAAGGTAAAATTATTGGCTGGTTTCAAGGCGCTATGGAAATTGGACCTAGAGCACTTGGTAATCGAAGTATTTTAGCTAATCCAACATATCCAGATATGAAGGACAAGATTAATGCTGAAGTTAAACATAGAGAAGCATACAGACCTTTTGCTCCTTCTGCTTTAGTGGAATCTTATAAAGATTATTTTGACCTAAAAGTTGAAGCTCCTTTTATGCTAAAAGTATGTAATGTTTTAAAAGACAAACAGGGTATTTTGCCTTCTATAACTCATGTAGATGGTACTGCAAGACTACAAACTGTTAACAAAAAAACAAATCCTTTATACCATAATCTAATATATAAACTAGGTGAAAAAACAGGAGTACCTGTTGTTTTAAACACTAGTTTTAATATACAAGGTGAACCAGTAGTTGAGTCTCCTGTAGATGCTTTGCGTTGTTTTTATTCAACAGGATTAGATGCTCTAGCTATAGGAAATTACATTTTAGAAAAATAAGAATCAAATTTTATTTCTTATAATACAGTTTGTATTTTCGGTAAGAGAAATAGCCGATTATAGCAATTATACCAACCGTAATGGCTATAAACTTAAAACTCAATATTTGATCTCCACTGGCATAAGAATGCAATCCTGCTAGATAGAAATTTACGCCAAAATAGGTCATTAATATACTAGCAAAGGCTACAATTGATAAAAGGTTATATATCCAACGACCTCGTAATCCTGGCACTAAACGCATATGTATTACAAAAGCATAAACCATAATACTAATCAGAGCCCAAGTTTCTTTTGGATCCCAACCCCAATATCTTCCCCAACTTTCGTTTGCCCACATACCTCCAAGAAAGTTTCCTATAGAAAGCATTACTAAACCAACAGTTAACGACATTTCGTTTATAATGGTTAACTCTTTTATACTTATGAGCATACGTTCTTTGTTTTCTTTTGTTGTAAAAATCATAAGAAACAAAGCTACAATTCCTAAAATCATTCCTAATGTAAATGGGCCATAACTTGCTACAATTACTGAAACATGAATCATTAGCCAATACCCTTGCAAAACTGGCTGAAGGTTTGCTATAGCAGGATCCATCCAATTCCAATGTGCTATCATTAGTATCATTGACGTAACAAAAGCTCCTGAAGCAACCGTTAAGCTAGACGTACTTTTTTTACCTAAAATTCCCAGTACAATACCAGAGATATCTTTTTTATGTATAGTTTTTTTTCTATTAGTTATACCAACTATGAAACCAAAGAGCATTGTAGACCATGCAACGTAAATCATAGATTCGTACGCATCACTCCATGGAGCATGACCAGATAAATACCACCTCCAAATTAAACCAAGCGTATGTAAAGAAAATAATAATGCAATTACACCAATTAATACATTTATTGCAATCTTAAGTCCTCTACTCTTATATTTAAAAATCTGCGCTATAATTAAAATAAACAACAATACACCAACAAGCATATACCACATAAATAAACGCTTAAAAATATCATAATCGTTATATAAGAGTTCTGCTTTTATTTTTTCATCCGAAAGCATTACTGCGCTTCCATACTTTTGCTGTGTTTTTTTAATACCACTTAATAATTCTTCAGCCTTAGAATAATCTCCTGTTTGCTTTGCATTATTTAAAGTCACTAAATAGGCGCTAAAACCATTATTGATAAAATTCCCGTAAAGTGTATCTTTAATTTTATCTCTAAAACCTTGTTCTCTAAATTCTAAAGAAGAAATCCATTTATTATTTTCGTCACCAGGAATTGGGAATATCTTGTTACTACGTCCTTCTATGGCATTGTACAATAAATTAACTCTAGAATCAGCTTCTTTCACTTCTTTTTGAAACCCATTTGGAACCTGTGCTTTATAAGCTTCTTCTAAATAAGGTGCTAATTTATATCTACCATCAGCCGTAAAAAAATCTACAAGTCTAGAATATTTTTTTTCAAAGCCAATTCCTATAATTTTTCTAATAGAATCTGCCTTTCTTGGTTTTAAATATATAATTGGAACATTATACCAAAGCATCGGACTTTCTTGTATAGATAAAAATATTTGGTCTGCACTAAAATCCTCGTAAGTATCACTTTTACTTAACTTACGAAGCATTTCTGAAGAATATGTATGCATAGGCATCATGCGACCACTGTAGTCTTGCACTACCATTTCAGAAAACTTACGAGCGTGTTCTTTTGGTGTAATATGAACTTTTAAAATAGAATCTATTTGTGCTTTTTCTGGTTCATTTGAATGATTATGACCATCGTTTTCTGAATGTCCTTGAGCAAAACTAGAAAGCGATATTAAAAGCAATATAGCGGTCATCATTTTTGCTTTACTTTCTCTTAATTTTTTTAATCTATTTCTAATCTCATCAAAACGAGTATGCTTTGCAAACAGAATTGCCAATAGGCCAAAATACAATAACATATAACCTGCATATGTAATGTAGGTTCCCCAAAAATCATGGTTTACAGAAAGAATTGTTCTAGTCTCATTAGAATCAAATCCTGATTGAAAAAATCGATAACCTTTATAATCTAATATATGATTCATAAAAATGTCATAATCAAAATCTTCAGCAGTTTTATCAAAAACGGTTACTTTACTTTTATAAGATGAATACGCGTTTTCTGTACCAGGATATTTTTCAGCAATAAAATCATTCAATTTTATATCAAAGGGTAATTTTAAAATTTTTGGACCATATTGTAATGCTATTTCTAATCCACCTACTTCAAACTCTTCTAGAGTTCCGTAATTACCAGGTCCACCTAAAAGGCCAACTTTTTTAGTTTCACCATTAGCAGTAACATTTAAAATAACACCATCTTCATCATTTTTTAAAAACGACGCTTTTTTTACAACGCCAAAGTCCCCTTTAACAATAGGTTTTGGCATTACAATTTGCATATTGCCAATAATGTATCTAGACCTTAAAATTAAGGGTTGCAAACTATCTTTGTATAATTTTCCTTGGGCTCTTGTTGCCATGGTCATATATTCACCTTCGTATGGCGAATTTATAAAAAGACCTTCTTCGGTTTCCGTTATATTAATAGCGCCTTCCTGAAATTTATTTAAAGACACTAAAACATTATGAAGACTTGCTGTTTTTCCATCTTCTAAAAAGTGATTATGTGGTGCGCCTTGGCCAGCTTCAACAATTTTTAAATAGCGCTTTCCTGTTTCGTTAGGTATAATATCTTTTTCGGCACCTTTTATCAACTCCACAAGTTCTATATTAACTTGTTCATCACCATAATCAAACGTTTTATTAAACTCATTGTCCAACCTTGGCGAAAAATCAACCTCCTCCTCTATTCTACGTTGTTGTAATTGACCATTAATTTTATAATCACCTACTATCTTTCCTCCTATATAAGTTTTTTGAGAGAAGAATTCATTTTCTGTAGAACCTTCTACAATTGGCATCATACCTTCAAAACTAATATATCTTGTAATAAATGCACCCAGAAGTATTAGAACAAACGATAAATGCAAAATTAAAGTTGCCCATTTTTCCTTTTTAAATAAGCGATATCTAAAAATATTCCCTGCAAAATTAATAATGAAAAACACCATAATTGTTTCAAACCACCATGCATTGTAGATTAATGTTCTGGTGTAAGGTGTTGGAGATGTATCCATGTTTCTATCTAAAATAGTACCAACTGCCATTGCAACGGCAAAGGCAATAAATAAAAACGCAGTGAGTTTTGTAGAGAATAGGAAATTAGCGATTTTCTTTTGCATAGCTATAGGCTTTTTTTAAGCTCGTGCAAAGATATATCTTTTAAACCATTTAAAAATTCCTTTAACATTGGCAAAAGTTGTTAAAATTCTATTAATAAAATGAAGTTAATTACCAACGTTTGCCTTTAACATTCTATTCTGCTCTTCCATTAACTCCTTTAAATCAGATAACAACTCAATGTCCTTTGGCGTAACAACTGTTTCATCTTTAGTATCTTGAGCCTTATTACGCAGTCTATTCATAAATTTTACAATTATGAAAACCGAAAAACCAATGATTAAAAAATCTAAAAATACTTCAGATAATTTACCATAAGCGACTGCAACTTCTGCTGTTGTAATTGTACCAGCCGAATCTACAATAGCATCTCTTAACACTAACTTTTTGTCGCTAAAATTAACACCATCCGTTAATAACGACAATGGTGGCAAAATAACTTGCTTCGCCAATACATCTATAACTTTATTGAAAGCCGCACCAATGATAATACCGATGGCCATATCCATCATATTTCCTTTTACAGCAAATTCTTTAAATTCTTTTATAAGTTTCATGTTTTAATCTCTTTTAGATGTTTTAAAACACAAATTTATAAAGAAGCATCTAAGGATTAAGAATTTCTTGCAGCAAATATATTCATATACATAAATGTCCCCATTTTACGTGCACGTCGCTTGGCATTTTCTGCGTAATCACCTTCAAACAATTCATCTATAGTTTGAAACCACAAGTTTAACCATAACCCAAAATGCAATTCTGTAATACTATGGTTAAAAGCTTTATCTACTTTGGCGTGTGCTTCTAAAGGGTTACCTGTAAATTTGGTTTGTAGAAATAAACTCGACTCCCAAAACGTAGTTAAATGCTCTAGATGTGCATTCCAATCTTTTATGGTTTCATTAAAAAAGGGACCCAATTTTTCGTCATTCCTAACTTTTTGGTAAAATGAGGTAACCAATTGAAAAATATCTGCTCTGGTTTTTATGTCTGTTTTCTTCATTGTTTCAAAGTTATTCTTTTAATCGCTTTCTTGTTATTTTAAGATAAGAAATCTTAGTATTTTTACAGCATGATTTCAGTAATATTACTTGGTGCTGGCAATGTAGCCACACATTTATATAAGGCATTTTTAGATTCGGAAACGGTTTCTGTTACACAATGGTATAACCGCACGCGTTCTTCAATTTCGTCGTATTCAAATGAAGTAGACATAACAGATTCTTTAGAAGAGTTAAAAGAAGCAGATATTTATATAATAGCAGTTAGCGACGATAGTATTGCCGAGTTTTCTTCAGCTTTACCATTTACCAACCGTCTTGTTGTGCATACATCTGGAAGTGTTGCTATGCATGACATAGACAAGAAAAATAAAATTGGCGTATTTTATCCTTTACAAACTTTTTCTAAAGGTGCTGATATTAATTTTTCTGAAGTTCCTATTTGCGTTGAAGTATATGAAAAAGAAAATCTTGAACTTTTACGAGATTTGGCAAGAGCTGTAGGTTGTAAACCACATAAAATTACAACCGAACAACGCCAAACCCTTCATCTAGCAGCTGTATTTGTTAATAATTTTACCAATCAACTTTATAGAATAGGGCATGAAATATGTGAAACCAAGAACATTGAGTTTGAGATATTACATCCTTTAATTGAACAAACGGCTAAAAAAATTCAGCAAATGTCACCTTTTATGGCACAAACGGGTCCTGCTAAACGTAATGACAAAAAAACCATAAAGCGACAACTAAAATTGATTGAAAAAGAAGAGCATGAAGCGATTTACAAAATGTTAACAGCATCTATTAAAAAGACGCATAATGTTTCAAATTTTAGACCAAGCAAATCAAAAACCAACTAAAAGACAAAACAACCCATGAGCGACGATAAAAGTTATAAAGAATATTTAACAGACATTACTACTTTCATTTTTGATGTAGATGGCGTTTTAACAGACGGCACTATAACTGTGACAACAGATGGAGAAATGCTAAGAACCATGAGCATTAAAGATGGATTTGCACTAAAAACCGCTATTGATGCTGGTTTTAATCTCTGTATTATTTCGGGTGGTTCTAATGAAGGTGTACGTAAACGTTTGGCTGCTTTAGGCATTAATGATATATTCTTAGGTGCGCACAACAAAATTGAACAACTTAACTCTTATCTAGACTTACATAATATTTCTAAATCTGAAGTTTTATATATGGGAGATGATATCCCAGACTTTCCGGTTATGGAATTGGTTGGTTTGCCATGCTGCCCTCAAGATGCGGTTCCAGAAATTAAGGCTATTTCAAAATATATTTCGCATAAAAATGGTGGCAAAGGTGCAGCCAGAGATGTAATTGAGCAAGTTTTAAAAGTTCAAGGTAAATGGAATGGCAATTTTAATGCTAAATACGATTAAACTAAAAATATTAGCAAAAAGAAGACAAATTGCTGAGTACACTGCTCAAACATAAATTAAGAACAGGATGATTTAAACAAACATTAATTCTTAAACCATTGTTTTTATTATCATTGTAGTAGCTATTATTTAATTACAAAATATTATCTCATAAACCCTCAAATGATTCACTTTCTCAATTTAATCCGTTGGAAAAATTTATTAATTATTGCCATTATGCAATATTTAATAAAATATGCATTGTTATTACCTTTTGGTGAAAGCCATGGCGTTGTTACAACCTTATCGCATTTTAATTTTTTTCTGTTAGTGTTGGCTACGCTTCTTATTGCAGCAGCTGGTTATGTTATTAATGATATCAATGATATTGAAACCGATAAAATTAACAAACCTAATCAATTGATAATAAATAAATCTATCAGTGAAAAGGACGCAACTACACTATTTATGGTACTTAATATTATTGGTGTAGGCTTAGGTTTTTATCTAACATATAGTATAGGCAAAACTAGTTTTTTCGCTATCTTTTTTATTGCTTCTGCACTACTCTATATCTATTCTACATCTCTAAAACAAATTGCCATTGTAGGTAATGCCATTGTATCTCTTGTTGTTGCTTTAAGTATTTTGTTAGTTGGAATTTTTGAATTGATTCCGGCTATGAATTATACAAATGAAGCCGTACAGACTACCTTTATTAATATTATAAAAGATTATGCCATTTTTGCTTTTATGATTAATCTGGTTAGAGAATTAGTTAAAGATTTAGAAGACATTGAAGGCGACCAAAAAGCCGAAATACAAACATTACCAGTAATTCTTGGAAGAGAACGCTCTAATGCAATAATATTTTTTATTTCAATAATGCCTATTCTCGCAATTACCTATTATGTAATCACGTATTTATTTAAACAATTACCCGTTGTAGGTTACTTTTTAATTTTGGTTATTGCACCTTTAATTTATGCTAGTATAAAGTTATTTGGTGCGAAAGAAAAATCAGATTATAAGCATATCAGTTTAATATATAAGTTAGTAATGCTTACAGGTATGTTATCGTTATTGCTTTACAATTTCATCTTGAAATAAAATAATATGTTAAACGAAAAACTCAAAGACTTCAATATAATATTAGCTTCAGCATCGCCTAGACGACATGCTTTTTTAAAAGACATGCATCTCGATTTTAATATACAATTAAAGCCGGTTGAAGAAATATATCCTGAGCATCTAAAAGGGGAAGAAATCACAGATTTTTTAGCAGAACTAAAAGCTAAACCATTTGTTAAAGACCTTAAAAAAAATGATATTCTAATTACTAGTGACACTATTGTTTGGTTAGAAGAAAAAGCTATTGGTAAACCAAAAAATGAGGAAGATGCTTTTAAAATGATACAATCATTAAGTAACAAAACACACAACGTTATTACGTCTATTTGCATCACATTTAACTCACAAAAACGGATTGTTAATACCACAACAAAAGTGACGTTTAAAAGCTTAACTGACGAAGAAATTTGGTATTACGTTAACCATTTTAAACCACTAGATAAAGCTGGTGCATATGGCATACAAGAATGGATTGGTGCCATTGCTATAACGCGCATTGAAGGCTCTTATAATAATGTTGTAGGCTTACCAACACATTTACTTTACAAAACGTTAAATAGCATTGCAGACCGTATTTAGAAGTGTACCTTTATTATAAAAATTAACGTTGGATTTTCTATGCTTTATTTGGAAATAAAAACGACGAAATACTCACATTATGATAAAGAATTTAAAACTCATAGTTGTTTTAATAACAGGAAGTGTTTTAAGCATTACATCTTGTAAAGAAAATAATTCAACTATAACGGAAACAGCTCAGATTTCAGAGTCAAAAGTTGAACCTTTAGCACCAAAAACCAAATTATCTGAAGACTTTAAAGATTATTGGTATAATGGTGAAGCAGAAATAACCTCTTACAAATTAGAACAAGCGCGTTATGGCGAAATAAAAGAAGGGACTTCAGTCTTAATCTTTGTAACGGAAGATTTTTTACCTAACGAGCAAGTAAAAGCTAATAATTATGATGCAAGTAATATTCCTGTTTTAAAATTGAATAGGACTAAAAATTTCAATACTGGCATTTACCCTTACTCTATAATGCAAAGCACCTTTTTTCCTGTGGCAAATAACCAACATGCTATAAAAATTTCTGCTTCAATACAAGAATGGTGTGGACATGTGTATACACAATTAAACAACAGAGATAATTTTGAGATAGTTTCTCATTCTTATTTTCAAGGTGAAGCAGACACCAAGGTTAATCTAGAAAAAAACTGGACAGAAAATGAACTATGGGCAAAATTAAGAATAGACCCAAAAAGTCTTCCTGTTGGAGATATAAATCTTATACCATCTATAGAAAGTGTTCGTTTAAATCATAATGAACTTAAAGCATACAAGGCAACAGCGAGTTTAAACAATAAGAGTTACATTGTTAGTTATGAAGATTTAGGCAGAACATTACAAATTGATTTCAACCCTAATTTCCCTTATGATATTTTAGGATGGAAAGAAACCACAACAACAGGCGATGGTCTATCTGCTAAAACCTTAACAACAAAAGCGACCAGATTAGAAACTCTAAAAACAGATTATTGGAACAAGAAAAGTAATGCTGATTTAGGACTTAGAAAAGATTTAAAATTACAATAACCTATCTTATACCTTATAAAATAAAAGAACCTTTAATATGACTAAATTTTTAACCAACCATCTCAATGAGATTATTTATTCTATTATATTATTAATTATACTAATAATTATTAGGACTATCATAGTTATAACCGTAAAAAAGATTGGTAAAAAAAGTGGTACTACAGAAGCAAGAGCTGGTTTAATTGGTCGCTATCTAACCGTAATATTAGTGTTAGTTGCTCTACTTATTGAAGCATTTATTCTTGGTGTAGAACCAGAGCAAGTATCCTTAGTTTTCTCTTCTGTTTTCGCAGTTATTGGAGTTGGTTTATTTGCCATTTGGTCTATATTAAGCAATGTAACCTCTGGTTTTATTATGTTTTTTTCCTTTCCGTATCGTGTTGGTGATAAGATAAGAATTCATGATAAAGACTATCCTGTAGAAGCTATTATAGAAGATATTAGAGCATTTCAAATTCACCTTAGAGAAGATAATGGTGATTTAGTCACATACCCAAACAATCTTCTTCTTCAAAAAGCTGTAACTTTATTGCAAAAGGATGCTTTAGATGATTCTAGTATTTTATAACCATGAAGAAAAAAAGAACAAAAAAACGCACACAACATTATAAGAAACATACAGGCCAAATTCCTGGCACACTTGTTTACACAGGTGAAAAATCGCATAAAAATGTTAAAATAGAATCTTTTGATTATACCAAAGACTCTATATCTGAAACGATACTTACAAATATTGAAGATGCTAAATCTTTTAAAGAAACCGATTCTGTAACTTGGATTAATATAGATGGATTAAGTTCTATTGGTGAGATTGAAAATATTGGTTTGCAGTATGATTTACACCCTCTTGTTTTAGAAGACATTGTAAATACTACGCAGCGACCAAAAATTGATGAGTATGACGATTACCTTTTTGTAGTACTAAAAATGCTGTATTATGATAAAGATGAAAACATTGTAATTGAGCAGGTAAGCTTAGTTTTAGGAAAAAATTATGTGCTATCGTTTCAAGAATCCGAAGGTGATGTTTTTGATACCATACGAGAACGAATTAGAATTGGAAACGGCAGAATTAGAGGTTTAAAATCCGATTACCTATTGTATGCTTTAATTGATGCTGTTGTAGATAATTACTTTAGTATTATAGAAACTTTAGGCAACAAAATTGAGGACTTAGAAACTGATTTATTTGAAGGTCATTCTCGAGATAATATTAACATTGAAGTACAACAACTTAAACGTGAAATATTAAAAGTGCGTCGTGCTATATTTCCGTTACGTGAAATAATAAATCGCATTGAAAAAGGTGAACACCCTTTAATTTACAAGCGCACAATAACCTACTACAGAGATATTTACGACCATTTAATTCAAGTATCAGAAAACATTGATATTTACAGAGAAATGATATGGAGCTTAATGGATATGTACATGACCACCATTAGTAATAAGATGAATGAGGTTATGAAAGTACTCACTATAATGTCTACCATTTTTATCCCACTCACTTTTCTTGCCGGTATTTACGGAATGAATTTTGAGTACATCCCAGAACTAAAATACAGATACGGCTACTTTGTTTTACTGGGTGTAATGTTCTTAATGTTTTTAGGATTATTATATTATTTTAAACGTAGAAAGTGGTTATAATTTAACGCTTAATAATTCGTATTCTATAATTTTATTATCTTATACCTCTAATTAACATAGCCATGAAAAACGTATTAGCAACTATCATCGGATTAATTATCGCTGGTTTAACGGTGCACCTCTTTGAAGCCGTAATTGGTCATAACCTATTTACATTTCCTGCTGATGCACAACTTTCAGATATGGAATGGATAAAAAACAACATGGATAAAATACCTACTGGATCCAAAATAATTGTTGTTATTGCTCATTTTGCTGGTATTATTGTAGGTATGTTTACAGCTGCAAAGATTTCTAAACAAAGTATAATACCTTCTCATATTGTAGGCGGATTAATGTTAATAGCCACTTTTGTAACCATTTTTATGTTACCAAAAGAGTTGTGGTTTTCTATTTCCGATGGCATATTTGCTATTGCAGGATTTTTAATAGGAAAAATAATAGCTCAGAAACAAATCACAAATTTTTAGATTGATTAATTCATTTAGTGGTTATAAAACTGACACCCAAATTATTCTAGTCTTAATCTAAAACCCTATTAATGCCTATAGCGACATCAGACAAAATAAGTTTAAAAGAAGCGATATCCATAGGAATTGGTGGCATGGTTGGAGGTGGAATATTTGCGGTCTTAGGTTTAGCAGTTTCCATTGCACAAGGCGGAACACCAATTGCATTTTTATTTGCTGGTTTATTAGCTCTAATAACATCTTATAGTTACGTAAAATTATCACAGAAATATCCTGACAGAGGCGGAACCGTTAAGTTTATCAATCAAGGTTTTGGTGTAACTATTTTTAGTGGAAGTATCAACAATTTACTTTGGGCAAGCTATATTATTATGCTCTCCTTGTATGCTTCTGCTTTTGGCTCTTATGCTCCTAATTTATTTGAAATAACACAAAACAAAATCATAAACTTTCATATTTATGCTAGCGCTATTATAATCTTAGCAACAGCCATAAACTATTATAGCGTTGCAATAGTTGGTAAAATTGAATCTTATGCTGTAATTATTAAACTAATCATACTAATAGGTTTTATTGGCATTGGTGCTTACGGACTTATTGGCAACCCTAATCTCTCGCAATTAGCATTGTCTAACTGGGAAACACCTTTACAATTATTTGCTGCTGGTATGGTAATTTTTGTGGCTTATGAAGGTTTTGAGCTCATTGCAAATGCAGCACCAGATATCGAAAATCCTAAAAAGAACATTCCGAGAGCCTATTATTACTCTGTTATTTTTGTAATTGTTCTCTATTTTATAATTGCTATCGTTACCGTTGGCTCGCTTACTTTTGATAAAATTGCCACAGCTGAAGATTACGTTTTAGCAGAAGCAGCTAAACCTATGCTTGGTAAAATAGGATTTACCATAATTACAATTGCGGCTTTAATTTCAACTTTTTCAGCTATTAATGCATCATTATATGGTGGAAGTCGTGTCAATTTTGAAATTGCTGAAGATGATGAATTACCAAATCACTTTACTTCTAAACTTTGGAATCAACCCATAGGTTTATTCATCACAGCCATTGCAACCTTAATTTTAGTCAATGTTTTAGATTTAGAAAGTATTTCAACAGCCGGAAGCGTTGGCTTTATTCTCATATTTGGTATTGTAAATTTAGTAGGTTTTAAACTTGCTAAAGACACAGGCAGTAATAGAGTAATTCCTATAATAGGTTTTATTTTGTGTATGGTAGCATTGGTCATTTTAATTCACCAACAATATTTAACCAATCTCACAGGAGTCATTGTGTCAATGTCCATAATATTACTATGTTTTATTGCTGAATGGATATACAAAACCACTGAGCGTAACCAAAAAAGCTAATTTAATTTTAAGAGTAAATTTGGATCTGGGCAATTTAATTTATAAAATTCTAGATTCAATAAATTACAAACACCAGGATAATCTCCTTTGTAATCCTCTATATTTTTTATAATCTGAAAATGTAAATGTGGCGGATAATCACCATTCACCTCAGATGTACCTAATACCGAAATAACATCACCTTGCTTCACTTCTATACCTACTGATTTATTAGCAATTGATGATTCACTTAAATGACCATAGAGTGTATAGAATTCAAAATCGTTTATCTGATGTTTCAAAATTAAAGTAGGACCATAATCACCATGATTAGTATTGTTTTTAAAACTATGAATTGTTCCGTCTAAAGGTGCATAAATGGCTGTATTCGCTTCAACCCAAATATCTAATCCGATATGAATATTACGTTCTTCTTTAGAGTTATGTTGATTAAAATACGTGCTTCGTTGATAGATATTACGTTTTTCGAGATAACCACCAAAAGCTACTTTTGCTTTGTTGGTTTTTATGTAATTGAAAATGAATTGTTCTAAATCCGAAGAAGATGACGTGTTAACAAACTTTAATTCAGTATTATCAATTGATAAATCTAAGAGTATATAATCCGTTTTTTTAATGGAAGCATCAATTACTGAATGCGCATTAAGAGATTTAAGAAAAGATTCAAAAGACGGAACTAGCATAAAATAAAATTTCCATAAAAATACAAATGTATTCTATGGAAAACATGAAGAAATTGTGCTTCAAAAAAATAAAACTAATTTACTTGAAGACTTTAATATTCTAGAGTAAATTCAAATAAAAAAAAACTTTAATTAATAATCACATCACTATACTTAGCATTAATTACAATACTTCGGTTAGAGCTTTCACCATTAGGATAATTTCTAATCGTTTTTTGCTCTGTTGTTTTATTATTCAACTTAGAACGATTGCCTTTAAAGTAAAGCGTGTAATATAGATTATCGGGTAAATTAACCAATGCATCGCTATTTTCTAAAACTAAATTAAGATTCTTAAATGTTTGAGAAAGGTTAGAAATAGTAAGGTCTCCAAAACTGCCGTCAATAATTCCTGTATCAGTTAAATTTTCAATATTAATATTAGACGATTTAGAATTTAGCACTAAATTATTACCATTTGTAATTTGAGCTTTATTTACAAAATTAAGATTAAGCGTACCTAAACTCCAGGTATCTATGACCACAGGTGAATAAGACACATTGATGGAAGTGTCACCTCCATCAATGTGTTCTGCTAATAAAAAGGAATGTGAAATATCACCTTTCATATTATAAATAACAGAAGACAATTTTAATTCGCCATGTCTTATATTAGTTTTTAGTTTTGCTTTTTTAGGAATCTTAATTTTCAATACCTTTTTTACTTTGCTGTTAGTCCCTGATTCTAATCGTTGAATTACGCGTACGTCTCTTCTATTGTTTAATTCATCTCGTCTTGCTTCTAGAGCTTTTCTGCGAGCTTCATTTTCTTTATACAAAGTCTCTTTTCTATTCTTAAGAGCCTCTTTTCTTTGTTCTAAAGCTTCTGAGCGTTCATCCATTTCATTACTAAAGCGTTCGCCCCAAATTGCCATTTTCTCTTCCCATTCTTCACCAAAACGCTCACCAAACTCTTCTCCCCATTTCTCCATATCCTTTCCATATTTCTCTCCAAATTTTTCGCCCCATTTTTCCATTTCTTTAGTCCACTTACCATCAAAACGTTCTGCGTATTCTTTTCCCCATTTTTCCATTTTTTCTTGATAACCAGACTCACCGAATTTTCTGGCCCAATCTTCCATCTTTTTCTGAAATTCTTTTCCACCTTTCTTTTCATATTTTTTACTCCATTCTGCCAAATAATTCTCACCATCTTTTTGGTATTTTTCATAATCAAATTCAATAGTTGTGACACCTTTAGGCAACTCTGGTAATTTAGGCATAACTGGCATATCTGGTAGTTCTGGCATCTTTGGCATATTAACCATCTCTGGCAGTTCTGGGAATTCTGGCAGTTCTGGAAGCTCTGGCATTTCAATGAGTTGATATTCTAACTCTTTTATTAAACTTGGATATTCACTTGCGTCAACTACACCAAATCTACTGCCTCCACTCGAGGATATTGTCACTTTATCATTAGAACCTTCGATTTTAAGATTCCAAGACTCTAATGCATGTTTTAATTCCTCTTTAGTTAACTTTTCGCTTTCAATATAAGCTTCAACTTCTACAGTATTTTTATTCCAAGTCTCTAGTTGTATTTCTACATAACTCGTATTTAAGTCAACAACGACATCTTTATTTACATTAATAGATTGTGATGTTTTACTTAATTTTTTTTGTGCATACCCCAAAGTGGTGATGAGACACAATACTAAGATTCTAATTTTTTTCATGTTTTTTTTGATTTAACTGTTCGTTTTTTGATTGATTGATTGATAATTATATATTCTGTTGTTCTAAAGACTCTAAATTAAAGTCATTGAGTTTATCTTTTAATCGCATTACCAGTTTTAAACGATACTTTAAATTCTCAATTAAAGCATCTAAAGTGGCTTCATTTGGTCCATTTTCATTAAGCTCAATGGTTAACTTTTTATATTCATCATTTAACTCTTTTAATCGTTCTATATAACCATCAAAAAGTTCTTTATTCTCTGGTGTTAGTTGCACTTTAGACAATTCTAGGTTAATACTTGCCAAATAATAGTCCTCAACACGTTTAAAGTCTGGTGAAACGTCTCCTAAGGATTTTATTTCTGTATTTACAACTTCAATTGGATCCGTTTCTACTTTAGATGCTTTAAAATATTTAAAGGCGCCAAAACTCAACCCTAATAAGAGAGTAACACTTGCAGCAATTTTAAAAAGAATAAACCTATTTGTTGACTTTTGCTGTATTGGTAATTCTTTTTCTAGTTTCTGAAGAAAACGTAACTCATGTCCTTCGGACATTTTAACCGCATCGTTTTTAGATTCAATTTTGTATAAATCTCTAATATCTTGCTTCATTTCTTTTCAATTTTAAGGCATTTTTCAATTTTTGTTTTCCTCGTGATAGTTGTGTTCTAGAGGCAACTTCGGTAATGTTTAATATTTCAGAAATTTCTTGATGATCGTAACCTTCAACTAAATACAGTAACACTACATATTTATATTTTTCTGGTAATTTTTCAATTTCTTGGTTTACATTTTCAACGGTTATTCCTTTTTCAATTTCCCAATCATTTTCATTATAATCAGCTATAACATTTAAATGAAAATCTTCTAATTCTACCATTCGTTGATGCTTAGATTTTAAAACATCAATACATCTATTAATTACAATACGTTTTAACCATGCTCCAAAACTTACTTCGGCTTTATACTGCTCTAACTTTGAAAATGCTTTTATAAATGCATCTTGCACAACGTCCTCAGCTTCCATGGTATTATCTATATATCTATTGGCTACAGCCAACATACCATTACAATATTGATTATACAATTGCATTTGCGCTTGCCTATTGTTCTGTTTGCATTGTTCAACTATATGAATTTGAAACGTGCTAATTTTACTTTTGGTTTTTGATTGATTACACCTTAAAGACGACACAAAAAATGAAGTGTTGCAAAATTTTTCAAAAAAAATCCGTTTTTATAAGAAATGCTGAAAATTCATCGTTTGTAGTTTATAAATTTACTGATTTGAATTATCTTTAAACTTAGAATGCATAAGTTTGCATTTCATTGAACTGACTTAATTTATAGAATAAAGACTATGTTAAAACGCCTCCTCATTATACTAAGTATCTTAGCCTTAGGTTTACTATTATATTCTGTGTTTGTAGAAAATATTTTTGCACCTCGTTTAAGCCCAAAAGATACTGCAGAAATTACATTAAACGATTTAAAACTAAAAGTGGAATACAACCGACCGTCTAAGCGAGAACGTGTGGTATTTGGCGCACTTGTACCTTTTGATAAAGTATGGCGAACTGGTGCAAACGAAGCAACAACGTTTGAAACCAACAAAGACTTATTAATTGATGGCATGGTTTTAAGAAAAGGAAAATATACCATTTGGACGGTTCCTATGGAAAACACATGGAAAGTGATGTTTAATTCTAAGCAATATGATTGGGGAGTTAATGAAAAAATGGAACCAATGTGGGATCCTAATTATGATGCTTTAGAAATTGAAGTTGCTGCAGAACATATTGATGAAATAGTAGAGCAATTTACCATTGCCTTTGATCACAAAACAGGAAAATTAAAACTTACCATGGCTTGGGACAATACATTTATTGAAGTTCCTTTATCAGAATACAAATCACCAACAAAACCGTAGATTATTACCTGTAGATGCAAAAGAAGTAATAATAACACCTTTTACTACTGCCAAATACTTACTTAATTTTGAATAAAAAAATTATTTATAGCATTATAATTGTCAGCGGTTTTTGTCTGATTGTTTTAATAAAAATTCAGGTTAGCATATATTTGGATTATTCTGCATCTACAGGAAAAAATAGAGCTTTGTTTGGTTTAACAGAATTACTCAGTTATAGTTTCAAATACTATTATGGAATTCCACCAGCTATAGGTTTTATTGTTAGTATAATCATAGCTATAAAAGATAGAATAAAAGAATTGGCTTTAGTTGCTGTTTTAATATCTTTAGCTGCTATTATTATTTCTGTTTTTAGTATTTGGAGAATGTTTATTTAATTAAACGGCTATCACGAATTAGTCTTTATCAGTACAATAAAAAACAATACTTTTGCACAGACTAAGCAATTAAACGCATGACGTATAAGTTTACCATCATAGTACCTGTTTATAACGAAGAAGACAATTTAGAACGTGTAGAGAAAGAACTTTCTAGCTATATTAAAATTGCTACAGTATCTACGTCTATTTTATTTGTAAATGATGGTTCTACAGATAAAAGTCAGGCGTTAATAGAAGCCATTTGCGAGCGTAACGAAGCCTTCGATTATATTCTTTTTAAAGAAAACAGAGGTTTAAGTGCAGCTATTAAAGCTGGTTTTGATTATGTAGATTCTGAACTGGTTGGTTACATTGACTCTGATTTGCAAACCACTCCTGAAGATTTTAATATTTTATTAAAACACATTGATGCTTATGAATTAGTAACTGGTGTGCGCTCTAACCGAAAAGATTCATTTGTAAAAAACATGTCTTCTAAAATTGCTAATGGCATAAGACGTGCTTTTACTCACGATGGTATGGATGACACTGGTTGTCCTCTAAAAATAATTAAAACAGACTACGCTAAACGCATACCAATGTTTAGAGGGTTACATCGTTTTTTACCTGCAATGATAATGCTTCAAAACGGGCGAGTTACACAAGTAACGGTTCAGCATTTTCCAAGAATGGCTGGCACGGCTAAATTTGGACTATGGAACAGACTTTTAGGTCCATTAATGGATTGCTTTGCTTATCTATGGATGAAGAAAAAATATATTAATTACGAAGTTTCAAAATCTAGTAAATAATCTAGCACATGAAAGACTGGATTATTTACAGCATCGGGTTTTTAGCTCAAATTTTATTTTCTTCGAGATTAATTATACAATGGATAACCTCCGAAAAACAACGCAAGGTTATTACACCAAAAACATTTTGGACCCTCAGTTTAATTGCTTCTTTCCTTCTATTTATTTATGGTTATTTACGCTTAGACTTTGCCATTATGTTAGGCCAAAGTTTAACCTACTTTATTTATATTAGAAATCTACAATTACAAGGACAATGGCAAAAATTTCCTAAAATAGTGCAATACCTATTATTCTTCACACCTATTTTTATTGTTATTTTTTACTTTAACAACAATAAAATAGATGTTGATTTACTTTTTAAAAATGCAGATATACCAACATGGTTATTAGTTTTAGGAATCGTAGCTCAAGTCGTTTTTACATTACGTTTTGTGTATCAATGGATTCATTCTGAAAAACAAAAAGAATCAACTTTACCAATGGGATTTTGGGTTTTGAGTTTAATTGGCGCAGGATTAATACTTACCTATGCCATTATTAGAGAAGATCCTGTTTTGTTTGTTGGTCATCTATTTGGCTTAATTATTTATGCCAGAAATGCGTATTTAATTCGAAAAACCAAAGATTAAGCATGATAAAACTTATAGAAAAATATCCTCTTATTAGTCTTTTAATTTTTGTATTGGTAATGCTTGGCTTTACTATAGATGCAATTCCGGTAACAATTATGGAAGCTCGTAATTTTATTTCGGCAAGAGAAATGCTTACGGATGATAATTGGATTTTAACCACCATGAATGGCGAACCACGTTACCAAAAACCACCTTTGCCTACATGGATTACAGCTGTATTTGGTTATATTTTTGGTATAACGTCCGTTTGGGCTTTACGTTTACCAGCATTGCTCTTTTTAACGAGTTTAGGGATTTCAATTTACTTATTATCCAAAAAACTAGAGCTTAGTAAAAGCCATAGTTTAATTAATGGATTTATTGTAATAACGTCATTTTATTGTATTGGTATAACTATAGAAGCTCCTTGGGATATTTATACGCATGGCCTAATGTTGATGGCTTTGTATCAGTTATTTATATTATTTAAAAGTGAAAGCACATCGCTATTAAGAAGTTTACTTTTTGTATTTTGTTTAGCTGGTTCTGTATTATCTAAAGGACCTGTTTCGCTTTATGTATTATTCTTACCATTTGTGATTTCGTATGGTATTGCATTTAAATTTAAAGGAAAACCCATTCATTTTTTAAAATTAGTAAGCCTTTTAGTATTCGGAATTGTTTTAGGTGGTTGGTGGTATTTTCATGTGAGAGTTGCAGATCCTGAAACATTTACAGCCATTGCAGAACGCGAAACTTCTAATTGGAGCAGTTATAATGTAAGACCCTTTTATTATTATTGGAGTTTCTTTGTTCAGAGTGGTTTATGGACTATACCTGCGTTTATCAGTTTACTCTATCCTTATATGAAAACGAGAGTTTTGAATTTAAAAGCCTATCGTTTTAGTTTCTTTTGGACTATTATTGCTGTAATTCTTCTCTCTGTTATTCCTGAAAAGAAATCGCGTTATTTAATGCCTGTTTTAATTCCTTTAGCTATAAATATTGGCTTTTATATTGAATATCTAATTCGTGAATTTAAGACTCTCAAATCTAAGAGAGAAACTATTCCAGTCTACTTTCAATTTGGTTTAATTGGAAGTATATCGCTATTATTTTGGGTTTCTGGTATGTTTTTATTGACCGCTTCACCTGGGATTTTTAAAATTAGATTTATCGTTTCTAGTCTTGTATTAGCCGTTATTGGTTTCTTCATATTTAAACAACTAAGAGCAAAAAATATTAAAACCGTTTTTTACCTTGTTGTTGCTTTTATGATGAGTATTGGGTTTTTGGTATTACCTCTTGTAAAGCTTCAAGCGCAAGAACATTATAAATCTGTCGCAGACCTTGCTTCAAGTAACCTTCCACTTTATACTTTAGATGGTGTTTCGCCTGAGGCGATTTATAATTATGGCGATAAAATACTGAGTATAAAAACGGATGATGGTATTGTGATTCCTGCCGAGAAACAATTCAATCTTCTCACTTCAAAATCAAAACCAGAAGAAATTATTGAACTTTCTAAATTGTATAATATTGAGTTTATTGCTACGTACGACTTAAACTTTTCTGCAAGAGATCATAAATCGAGATTGGTCAATCAACTTTATAAACTTACTCTGAAATAAATCGTTTAATAAGATATAGCGTTAGTTTATAGAATGCAAAGCCCGAAAACACACCAAAGGTTAAGCCGCAAACTACATCTATAGGATAATGTACACCAACATAAATACGACTGTAAGCCACCACTAAACTCCAGATAAGTAGTATATAAATTAGATTTTTAAAATATGGTTTTAATAACAAACCTGCAAAAATCGCAGTTGCCATTGAGTTAGAAGAATGACCAGAGAAAAAACCATATTTACCACAACGAGGCGCAATAAAACGGGTTAAATCCATTATTCCTTCTGCTCTACAAGGTCGAGGGCGCTGAAAGGTATCTTTAAATAAATTAGTCATTTGGTCCGTAAAAGCAATCATACCTGCAATTACAAAAACCATTAACAATAGCGCTTTCCAACCAAATTTTTTATAAATTAAAAACAACAAAATAAGATACAAAGGTATGGATGAGAACTTGTTGGTAATTACCAACCACATCGTATCCCAAGTTTTAGAACCTAGATTATTTAGATATAAAAAAAGGTCAGTATCGTATTGTAAAAGTTGTTCTAACATTAATCGTCGTATCTCGCTACTTCTCTATCGTAAAAATCTGTAGCTTCTTTAATATAGTTTTCTGTTTCAGTTTCTAATTCTTTTTCATCATGTTGGTCAAATTCTTCAAACCATTCTACTTCATCATTTTCGAGATTAATGATAAAACGAGGAAACTCTGTGTGAATAATATATATAGCTTCAGGATGATCTGTATTATCTCCTAATATGAATTTTGGTAATTCCATGTTTGTCTGTTAAGTTAAAAATTATATGTACTTAGAGTGCCTAAAGTTTCTTAATTGTGCAGCAAAAATACGAATTTAGTTATGAGTTAGAAGCACTTTTTAAAATCAACCGTTTAGTCAAATAATTAAACCTAATAAATAATAAAAATGCAGCAACACTAAGTGCTACAATAAGACCTATCCAAATACCTAAACTTCCGTATGCATCTTCTTTTCCTAAATAATAACTCACAGGAAAACCAACAACCCAATACGAAATAAACGTTATTATAGTTGGAATCTTAACATCTTGAAGTCCACGTAAAGCACCAAGCGCAATAACTTGAAGACTATCGCTAATCTGAAAAACAGCAGATGCCAACAATAACGTGGCTGCAATTTTTACAACCTCAGCCGTATCTAACGCATTTGCTGGATCATCTAAATCTACATATAATTTAGGAAGCATAGTATGAAATACCACAAAAAACAGAGCAAAAACAACTGCGAAGAAAAAGCCAATTAAAAATATGGATTCTGCAATACGTTTTAAGGCTTTAAAATCTTTTAATCCTTTTTGGTTACCAACTCTAATCATAGCAGCAACACTTAATCCTGTGGCTACCATAAAGGTCATTGAGGACAAATTTAAGGCTATTTGGTTTGCGGCTTGTTGGTTGGCACCCAATGTACCACTCAACCATATAGCTGCTGTAAAAATGGCTACTTCAAAAAACATTTGCATTGCACTTGGCAAACCTAAATTGCTCAATTTCTTTAAAGGCTGTTTTCTAAGTTGAAAGAATTTAATATTAGTAACAAATGCCTTAGATTTTGTGCGTTTAGCCAATAACCACCATAAATGCGCTACCATTACAAACCGAGATATTAATGTCCCAACAGCAGCACCAACAATGCCCATTTCTGGGAAACCAAACTTACCAAATATTAAAACATAATTGATTACCACATTAAGTACATTGGCAACAATGGTAGCATACATTGGGTATTTGGTAAGCGATAAACCATCACTAAATTGTTTAAAGGCCTGAAAAATAATTAAAGGAACCAACGAAAAAGCTACTAAATCTAAATACGGAATTGCTAAAGCAACCACTTCTTCGGGCTGATCCATTACGTACATTAAGGGTTTAGCAAATAAGAGCATTATAAATAGAAATAACCCTAAAACAGTGCATAAAAACAATCCATGTTTAAAAACTGATTTTCCTTTTTCAAAATTATTTTCGGTATCTGCTTCTGCCACTAAAGGCGTAATAGCTGTAGAAAACCCAATACCTAAAGACATGGCAATAAATATAAAACTATTACCTAATGATACTGCAGCAAGTTCTGCAGCACCTAACTGACCAACCATAACATTATCTACAAAACTCACAAAGGTATGACCCAACATACCTAACATTACAGGTGATGCTAATTTGAGATTGTACTTAAATTCTTTTGTGTAGTCACTTAAAACCATTTTGCAAAAGTAATACTTCGTTTCGCTATAACGGTCTAATTATTTCGCAAAATAATCTGAAATTCCGGATAAGATATTCTGTACAGCATAAGCAGCTAAAATTAAGCCCATAATTTTACTAATTACGGTAATTCCATAGCTACCGATGCGCTCTTGTACTTTAGTTGCAGCCAATAAAATTAAACTGGTTAATCCAATTACTATTAAAACTAAAAATGTGGTTAATATCTGTTCGTTAATGGTATAAATATGATTATCTGTTAATAATACAACAGCCATTATTGCTCCAGGCGACGCAATAGACGGAATAGCAACAGGAAATATTGTGACATGCTTATAATCTGAAATTTGACTTTTCTCCTTTTCGGGTTTACCATCTCCAAATATCATGGTTAAAGCAAACAAAAATAAGATTACACCACCAGAAATTTGAAACGCATCTAAAGACACCTCCATACCTTCTAATATAAGCTGACCAATAACAATAAAAAAGAGTAAAATTAAAAATGCTATACCAGATGCTCTAAGCGCAATTTTCTTCTTATATGTTTTATCAAACTCTTTTGTTGCCTCTAAAAATACAGGCACTGAACCAATAGGATCAATAACTGCAAATAGAAAAAAAATACTCGTTAAAATTTCTGCCATTTATCTAATTCTTTTGGCATGCGTTACAAAAGACAACCCTTGCTGACCTGCTGTAGACGTCATTACGCCTTCAAAAAGAGGTTCTGGTGCTTCTTTTGGTGTTTTCCAATCAAACAGAAAATTAGAACCTGTGCCACCTGAAATGTCTGATTCATCTATAACAATTTCAACGGTTTCTAAAGGTGCTAAAAACACAGGGTTTTTAATATAACTTTTTAAAAGTGTACCATGCGTATCGTAATAATCTGCATTGGTTAGATAGATTGTATCCGTCATACTTACATTTCTTAAACTTACCATTGCTGTAAGGTTATAGGTTTTGTGTTGCGAATAACTATAAATCTGAGAATATATAGACAAATATGAATGTCCAGTATTTAAAAGAGAATCTGCTATTGAAATAGAAGCTACACGCTCATTCCAATTAACCTTAATTGGTTCTTCTGGATCTAAGTTTATCTTATTTTCACAAGCATAAAAACCTAAAAGTATTACTGATAGAACTATTATTTTTTTCATGATGTAAATGTTATTTAGATAAGATAAAGATAATAGATTGATTTTAGTTGATAGAATTTATTTTTAGGATAATTAAGTGTTGTTTACCTATATTTAAATAACACTTAAGCTATATCTATTTAACAATATTAGAGCTTCTACTTTTTTAATAGTTTTATTAATGGTGCTCTATATTCTTCATCTTTTTCATTTAAATAAACAACGCCTTTTGAGAAATTAAAGTTTACATAAAGTTCTGAATAGTCTTCTTCGCCTTCTAAGAAAATCTTAAATCGGCTTTCTCCTATATTATAATTTGTCTTTTCTTGATTAAGATTAGCGCATGTAAAGGTTTGAGAATCCTTTAGCTTAAGGTTACTATTATTAAGTCCATATTTATAAGATAAAAAACTCAATAAATCATCACTTTCTTTTCCTTTTGAAACAAATTGAATGCCTTCACTTAAAAACATATTTTTAGGTTGACCATTAACAAATCCTGCAGGAATGTTTTTTTTTAACCTCACAATGAGACCAATAGTGTCTTTATTTACCATAGCACCAGTGTTGTACTCAAAATACTCATCTAACTCCTTAGTTTCTAATATGGTGAGAGGTACATCAACAAAACCATCTACTGTTTCTAAATTTGTTAGGTTGCTATTTTTTTGATTTTCATGTTCACAACCTAAAAGTCCTAATGTAAGTATAGAAAGGAGGAGTCTTTTTCTCATGGCTAAATAATTAATTGTTTAAGATATTGATAATAGATTGCATTTGGTTGGATGTGTATATTTTTAACATAGTTATGGTGTTGCGTTTAACCCTAATCGATATAAGTCCGTTATTCCTTATAATTTACATCAATTGTTAAGCCAAGTTAGTGTTTTTCAATAAGCAAATCAATACGTAAAACTACATGTTTTAAAGAAAATTATTACAAAAATATTTACGCTAAAAACTAACTATCAATCGCTTAGCTTCCTCAAACTCAGTAACCATATCCTCTACAATCTTAGCAACCGGTTTCACGTCATGTATTAAACCAGAAATTTGGCCAATTTCTAATTCGCCATCGTCTAAATCACCTTCAAACATACCTCGTTTAGCTCTTGCTCTACCTAGTAATTCTTTAAGTTGTTCTGTTGTTGGACCTGTTTTATATAAGTCTTGTACTTGGTTATAAAATTTGTTTTTTATTAATCTTACAGGTGCCAATTCTTTTAAAGTGAGTTGTGTATCGCCTTCCTTTGCCTCTACAACTACTTGTTTAAAGGCTTGGTGTGCAGAAGATTCTTCACTAGCTACAAAACGGCTTCCTACTTGTACACCATCTGCTCCCAAAACCATACAGGCTAACATGGATTTACCAGTGGCAATACCACCTGCTGCAATCAACGGAATTTGAAGTTGTTCTTTTACCATTGGTATTAACGTTAAGGTTGTGGTTTCGTCTCTTCCGTTATGTCCTCCTGCTTCAAATCCTTCAGCAACAACAGCATCTACACCAGCTTCTTGTGCTTTTAGTGCAAATTTTACGCTACTCACCACATGCACAACGGTTATCCCTTTATCCTTTAACCATTTGGTCCAAGTCTTAGGATTTCCGGCTGCTGTAAATACAATTTTTACGTCTTCTTCTACAATGATATCCATAATTTCCTTTAGGTCTGGATATAACATTGGTACATTAACACCAAAAGGTTTATCAGTTGCTGCTTTACATTTCTGAATATGCTCGCGTAAAACTTCTGGATACATTGAACCTGCACCAATTAAGCCTAATATACCTGAGTTACTTGCTGCTGAGGCTAGTTTCCATCCGCTATTCCAAATCATTCCGGCTTGGATAATTGGATATTTTATATTGAAAAGTGACGTGATTTTATTTGCCATGTTTAGAAATTAAATCTATTAAAATAGAGTATAAATTTCGACAATTCAAACGAGTTTCACGATTGAAAATAAAGATAATTTTAGTCCACTTTGTTCTCGCTACAATTTCTCATGTTTCGAAATCACTCGAACTGATGTAGTTTATAATTACTAATTAGAACTTTTAATAAACTTATACGTATTAGAATTATGGTTTGTAACTACTGTAATCATGTAAACACCTGAAACTAATTCTGAAACATCAATATAATTTGAATCTTGAGTGATGTATTGTTGTATCACTTCTTGCCCTATTTGATTACAAATAGAAACTTCAACTTTATTTACTGTTGATGGCATTTTAATATTTAACCTTGAAGGCGAAGGATTAGGGTAAATAGTGAAGGTTTCTAATTCAACAGCATCTACAGATAAAGCATTTGTTCTCGCTAAATCTAAATCTGGAATACCATAGCCTAAAAAATTATCTGGTGACGTGTATTGCGATGCAGATTCTCTAACCAAATTCATAACTTCAGTTGGTGAAGCATTAGGTATTGCTTGCCATAATGATGCAATTCCGCCACACATAATTGGTCCACTAAACGATGTTCCGTTATTTTGAACAATAGCATCAAATTGGTCTATAACAAAAGTTGCTCCTCCTCTGGCAACCACATCTGGTTTTTGATAACCCACTTGTGCTGAACTTCCTTGCGAACTAAAAGACACATAATTTCCGTCTGCATTTACAGCCCCAATACTTAATACATCTGGTGAATCTGCAGGCGAACCAACCGTTTGCCAAGCTGTTGCGCCAGAATTACCAGCACTTACTACTACTAAAATACCTTTTTCTGCAGCAATAGAAGCGCCTTTGGCAATGTAAGTAACTTGCCCATTCATATCTGCAGGTGTATAATCGTAGTTAGAGTTATCGTAATCTGTGTAACCCAATGATGTATTAATCATATCTACACCCAAACTATCTGCACGTTCTGCTGCTTCTACCCAATAACTTTCTTCTACAGGGTTTTCACTTGCTGAGTCTTCGGTTCTAAATAAATAATACGAAGCATCAGGAGCTGTACCAACGTATAGATTTTGAACAAAACCAGCCATTGTACTCAATACTTTTGTACCATGATTGTTTCCGGTAAAAGCATAAACATCTGAAACTCTATCTACAAAATCGTAACCATTTAGTAAATCGCCATTATCTCTTAAACGTTGAAAACCAGACATTGTGTTTACACTAGGAAAACCAGCATCCATTACAGCAATAGTAATGCCTTCTCCTGTAAAATCTGCTATATGCAAATTATCTGCATTAATCATTTCTACTTGATTTTGCGTGTCTCCATAAGTAAAAGCGATGGTTGAATTTTCTACTTCCCATTTATTTAAATTAGAAGTGTTTCTTGATGCTGCATTTAAACTTTTATTAGCAAAATCAATACGATCTACATAATTTAAATTACTAAGCGCATTAATATCTGCTTCTATACCTCTTACATGTATAGCATTAAACCATTTTGATTTTGCCATTACTGTAATCCCTGTCTGAAGTTTTAAATCTGAAATATAAGTTTCATTCACAGGCACATCACGTTCATCTATTGCTACATTATGATTCTGTTTTCTATCAATTGCTTTTTGCGTCAGTATACTTATAGGATTTGCAATTGAAGCAGCAACGTTTGGTTTGTCAGTTAGGTAAATCCATGCATCTTCTTGCGAAAAACCTTTTCCAATTACAAGAAATAGAAGTAATAATGTAAAAATGTTTTTCATGGATTTGCTTATTTAGGTTTAAAGTTTTAGTCAGTAAAAGAAACTAAACCTTTCAAGTTTTTAAATCTTGAAATAAAAATAACTCAATTAAAACTTCAATTGCAAGTTAAGTAATTGCTCGTAAAAATAATAAACTTAATCTTTTCACACTTATACTTAAGAAATTACTCCTGAACCTAATAATTCGTCTTCTATGTACCAAGCTACAAACTGACCTTCGGTTATTGCAGATTGTTTATTTTCAAATTCTACGTATAATCCTGAAGCGACTTTATACAAGGTAGCTTTTTCTAAATTTTGTCTGTAACGGATTCTTGCCATGACGTCTAAAGTTTCGTCTTCTTTTAAGGCTAAATCTTCTCTTACCCAGTGCAATTCTTCATTAGAAACAAACAATACATTTCTGTATAATCCAGGATGTTGTTTTCCTTGACCTGTGTATATAACATTTTCTTTTACATCTGTATCTATAACAAATAAAGGCTCTACAGTACCACCAACACCAAGTCCTTTTCGTTGACCTTTTGTAAAATAATGTGCACCTTGATGCTTACCTACCTTTTTTCCGTCGGTAATAGTATAGGTTGGTTTTTTAGACAAAAATTCTAATTCATTTTCTTTAGAATTGAATTCGGGAATTGCTCGATTGTAAATTTCAAAACTAGAATCAACCTCAACAATATCACCTTCTTTTGGTTTTAATTGTTGTTGTAAAAATTCTGGCAACCTAACTTTTCCTATAAAACACAAGCCTTGAGAATCTTTCTTTTCGGCAGTAATTAAATCTTGCGCTTTGGCTATTTCTCTAACCTCTGGTTTTTGTAATTCTCCAATAGGAAATAATGCTTTTGCTAATTGCTGTTGCGACAATTGACATAGAAAATAAGATTGGTCTTTATTATTGTCTGCACCAGCTACAAGTTGGTGAATTTGTTTTCCGTCTTTTTCAATGGTTGCTTTTCTGCAATAATGACCAGTTGCAACATAATCTGCACCCAATTCTAGTGCGATGTCCATAAAGACATCGAACTTTATTTCGCGATTACATAACACATCAGGATTTGGTGTACGTCCTTTTTCGTATTCATTAAACATATAATCTACAATACGCTCTTTATATTGAACGCTTAAATCTACAGTTTGAAAAGGAATACCCAATTTATCTGCCACCAACATAGCATCGTTGCTGTCTTCTAACCATGGACATTCATCTGAAATGGTCACAGAATCATCGTGCCAATTTTTCATAAATAGCCCAATAACTTCATAGCCTTGCTCTTTTAAAAGATAAGCTGCAACACTAGAATCTACACCTCCTGAAAGTCCTACTATAACTCTTTTCATAATCATTCCCTGTAAAACAGGAATCTCGTTTTAGTTTAAAAAATCTTAGTCTAAAAAACTTCGGCAAAATTACAAAATAAAAAAGGCAATCTTTATAAGATTACCATTTTCAAATTCTATAGACTGTATAGCTTAAAACTATTCTTTCTTATATATAATTTCGCCTGTGGTATGGTCTATTTTTTTATTAAGCTCTCCTGCTTTGTAATATTTCCAAATGCCATCTTTTTTACTTTGCTTGTAATTACCTTCAGAAACAACATCACCTTCAGAATTGTAATGAATGGTTTTTCCTTCTAAATCACCTTCTTTATAATTTGCATGTCTAAGCAAAACGTTTTGTTCTGAATACCATTTTGATTCACCATGCAACTCACCATTTTTATAGTTAGCGCTTTCTGCAACTTTTCCATTTTTGAAATAAACAAAACGCTCACCTTCTAATAATCCTTCCTCATTATAATTTTCGGTAATCATTATGGTTGAAGAATTTTTATGATAAAACACCCATTTACCAATAAAACGTTTGCCATTCATTTTCCCCTTACTTATCACCTTTTTAGTAGAAGCCAAAAAGGTAACATCTGCTATACTATCGCTTATATTAAAGACTTTTACAGCGCTCAGCACGCTTTTACCACCAGATAATGTATAGTATTTAAAGGAATCAACCTCCTTGCCATGGACAAAATACCCTTCGTAACGTTTTTGGTCAGTCTTATGGTAGTTTTTAGTCCATAAACCGTGACGTTTACCGGCTTTATCGAATTGATTCACTGTTTTTTGGGCATAAACAGTTGTTAAAGTTATTGTAAAAAAGAAGAGTAAAAATACTTTTTGTTTAATCATTTTGTAATTTCGTTAAACAAACTTAATATAGTTTGAATGTTGAACACTTTAAAAACTCAAAACAATGAAAATTATTTCAAAAAACTTCAAATTACTTGCAGTATTTCTATTAGCGGTTACATTTACTTCTTGTAGTGATGATGACGACAACGGAACAACAGCACCTACAACAGTTGTAGATATTGCACTTGCGAACAATTTAACATCTTTAGCCGCAGCATTAGAAGCTACAGATTTAGTAACAACTTTACAAGGTAGTGGTCCTTTTACAGTTTTTGCACCAACTAATGAAGCTTTTGCTGATTTGCTGGCAGCAACAGGATTAGATTTAGATAATTTATCTACAGCTGAAGAAGCTCTTGTTAGAAACATTTTATTAAATCATGTTATAATAGGTGAAACTATTAACTCAACAGCATTAGTAAACGCTGGTTCTGGTTACACTAACACAGGAGCAACGGGACCAAATGGAGAAAATTTAAGTTTATACTTTAATACAACTAATGGTGTAGTTTTAAATGGAGTCTCTACTGTTAATAACGCAGATAACACAGCTTCTAATGGTATAGTACATATTGTAAATGAAGTTATTGGCTTACCAACTATTGCAACATTTGCAACTTCTAATCCTGCTTTATCTACTTTAGTTGATGCTTTAGTTTATGCAGACTCAGGAACACCAACTGTACCTTATATAGATACAGTTTCTGACGCAACTGCTGGTCCTTTTACTGTATTTGCACCTACTAATGATGCTTTTGCTGATTTATTAACAGAATTAAACATTAGTGGTTTAGCTGATTTAGGAACAGCAACTGTTAATGATGTATTACTCTACCATATTGTAAGTGGAAATATTCAGTCTTCTGGTTTACCAAATGGAACGGTTGCTACGTTAGGAGGAGATATTACAGCAGACAATACTATGTTTACATTAACGGATGCTAATAATAGAGTAAGTAATATTGTTGTTTCTTTGGTAGATATACAAGGTATTAATGGTGTTGTACATGTGATAGATAAAGTTATTTTAACACCACAATAAAAAATAAAAAAGGTTGACAGCCTTATTTTAAGTTGATTGATAGTTAGTATGTAAAAGCTCAAACCTAAAAGTTTGGGCTTTTACTATTTAAAGTTAAGAGCAGCACAGTAGTTTTAATATAAACTGTGCGCAAAGCTTTCTAAGTCTCATCAGTTTTCTTTTAAGACAAACAGTCTAAATATTTAAACAAAAAAGCCCTAACGTATAGTTGTTAAGGCTTTTGTTATGTGAAATTATTGGTATTATTTTTTTCTACCCTTTTGCTGTGCTTGCTTTTGTGCTTCGGCTTGCTCCATCATTTCTGCCATTTTCTTTTGAAACTTGTTTTGTTTCTTTGGCTTTGTTTTGCTTACCTCAATTTTAGCTAGCACCTTTTCTTCGTCAATAATGTAGTTTTTAATTACTAACATTATACCAATACTAATTAAGTTAGATACAAAGTAATACAAACTTAAACCAGACGCATAATTATTAAAGAAAACTAACATTAATAATGGTGAGAAGTAAATCATATACTTCATCATTTTCCCCATATCTGGCATACCTTCTTGTGCTGGTTGCTGCATTGCGGTTTGCTGACCTGTTGTCATCTTCATATAAAAGAAAATAGCAACTGCTGCCAAAATTGGAAATAAACTAACATGACTTCCATAGAAAGGAATACTAAATGGTAATTCTAAAATAGAATCGTAAGAACTTAAATCGTCTGCCCAAAGGAAACTTTTCTGTCTTAAATCGAACGCTGTTGGGAAAAACTGAAATAAGGCATAGAAAACAGGAATCTGCATTAAACCTGGTAAACATCCACTTAATGGACTTGCACCTGCTTTACTTTGTATTGCCATTGTTTCTTGCTGTGCCTTAAGCTTATTGTCTTTATACTTTTCTCTTACAGCATCTAATTCTGGCTTTAATATTTTCATCTTAGCTTGAGATAAAAATTGTTTATACTGTACAAAAGACAACATTATCTTTACTAAAATAGTCATTACAATAATAGCAATTCCGTAAGGTAAGAAACCACTTAAGAAGCCAAACAATGGAATAAAAATAGCTTTATTTATCCAGCCAAAAATTCCCCAACCAAACGGAATACTTTGGTCTAAACCTTTATCGTAAACTTTAAGTGTCTTACTATCTGTAGGCCCATAATACAACCCTAAACTCTTATTTAGTTCTCCACCATTGTAAGCTAATGGCAATTTAGATGAGTATGTTTTTGTAAATAAAGTATCTATTTCTTCATCATCTACTAAATTTTTAGATGTCATGGCTACATCTTTAAACGGACTGTCATTAGCGACTAAAATAGAACTAAAGAAGAATTGTCTGTAAGATAACCACTCTACATCTTCAACAATTTCATCATCATCGCCCATTTGCGCTAATTTATCAACCTTACCATCATCATGCATATACGTTAATCTCGTATAACGGTTTTCGTAAGTGATACTTTTTGCATGACGAATCCCTTTTTGTTTCCAATCTAAAGTAATAGGCTGAGAAGTATTAAAAACTCCACTTAAACCTTGTGATTTAATTGAAAAATCAATCATATAATCCTTAGGTTTCAACTCGTAACGGTATTCTAAGAAAGCTGATTCTGAGACTTTAAGTTTCATAGAAACTACCGTATTCTCTCCACTTTTAGTTACGGTTGGCTCAAAAGGAAAATCTTGTGTATTTAAAGTTCTATTATCTGAAGTACCAAATGTAATATTAAAAGCACTGTTATTGTCTTTTACCAAATAAATTGGCACAGAATCATAATCTACAAAGTTCTTTAATTTAACCTGCGCTAAATGTCCGCCTTTATTATTGAATTTTAATTCAAAAACGTCCGTTTCTACGGTTGTTTGTTTGTCTTCTGCAGAAGGTAATGTTAATGCATAGGCAAAAGAACCAACTTTACTTTGTAGTGCAGCCTTTTGTGTAGAATCTAGAACTTGCGTATTGACGTAATCATTAGAGGTGGTAACTAAAGATTCCTCTTGCTTACTCTCCTTCTTTTCAGCTTCCACTTGTTCTTGCTCAGCTTTTTTCTGCGCCTCAATCTCTTCTGGTGTTGGCTGATTTTGGTACATCATAAATACAAAAATCCCGAATATGAGGATAAACCCAATTATAGATTTAGTGTCTAATTTCTTTTCTTCCATGTTTATTTTTCAGTTTTAGACCTGTCAAAATCTTAAAATCTAACAGGTCTTATATGGTAACAATTGAACAACCCAAAAAACTATCCAAAAGTTAATAGTGCGCCAAAGTGACACGTTTATAATTATTTCTTTTTCTTATATTTTAATGCAGCAGCTACAAATGACACAAATAATGGGTGTGGATTTTTTACTGTACTTTTATATTCTGGGTGATATTGTACACCAACAAACCAGTTATTTCCTGGTATCTCTACTATTTCTACTAAACCAGTATCAGGATTATAACCTGTTGGCATTAGTCCTGCTGTTTCAAATTGCGTTTTATAATCATTATTAAATTCAAAACGATGTCTGTGACGTTCTGTAATTAATTCAGATTTATACACCTTATAGGCTATACTATCTTTTTCAATTTTACAATCCCATGTTCCTAAACGCATGGTACCACCTTTATTAACTACATCTTTTTGCGACTCCATTAAGTTGATTACTGGATTTGATGTGTTTTCATCCATTTCTACAGAGTTGGCATCTTTGAGATTAAGGACGTTTCTGGCATATTCTATTACTGCCATCTGCATACCTAAACAAATTCCTAAAAACGGAATATTATGTTCTCTTACAAAACGAACTGCTTCAATCTTTCCTTCTATACCTCGCTCACCAAATCCTGGTGCTACTAAAACACCATCTAAATGACCGAGTTTAAATTCAATATTACTTTCAGATAAATATTCAGAATGTATAGGTTCTACAACGACTTTAACTTCATTTTCTGCTCCAGCATGTATAAAGGCTTCAAGTATAGATTTGTAAGAATCCTGAAGTTCTACATACTTACCTATTAAACCAATAGTAACTTCACTTTTAGGATTTTTATGTCGTTTTAAAAATTCGTTCCAACGTTTTAAATCTGGCACATCGCTTTTAAGTTGCAACTGATTTAAAACCACTTTATCTAAACCTTCTTCTAACATTAAGTTTGGCACATCATATATGGTAGATGCATCAATAGATTCTATAACGGCTTCCTTTTTTACATTACAAAAACGTGCTAACTTGGTTTTTAACCCATCGTTAAGTTTATGCTCTGTTCTACAAACTAAAATATCTGCTTGTACTCCACTTTCCATCAATGTTTTTACACTGTGTTGGGTTGGTTTAGTTTTTAATTCGCCTGCAGCAGATAAATAAGGCACTAAGGTTAAATGAATAACACACGTGTTGTGTTCGCCTAAATCCCACTCTAATTGTCTAACGGCTTCAATGTATGGTAAAGACTCAATATCACCAACGGTTCCTCCAATTTCTGTAATTACTATATCGTAATCACCAGAGTTACCTAAGATTTGAATTCTTCGTTTAATCTCGTCTGTAATATGTGGAATAACTTGTACGGTTTTACCTAAAAACTCACCGCGTCTTTCTTTATCTATAACACTTTGGTAAATTCTACCTGTTGTTACGTTATTAGCTTGTGAGGTTGGTACGTTTAAAAAACGTTCGTAATGTCCTAAATCTAAATCGGTTTCAGCACCATCATCGGTGACATAACATTCGCCATGTTCGTATGGATTTAAAGTTCCTGGATCAATATTTATATATGGATCTAACTTTTGGATGGTAATTCTGTAACCTTGTGCTTGTAGAAGTTTAGCTAGAGATGCTGCTATAATGCCCTTTCCAAGTGAAGAAGACACGCCTCCTGTTACAAAAATATATTTAGGGTTTGTAGTCATGATACGTTTTTAAACGCAGGCAAAATTACGAAATTTAATGACTTATTCCCTATTTGTTTATGGTTTGTTAATATGTTATTTTTTCTAATGTATTATGTTTTAAATTAAGAACTTAAATAATGAATTTCAAAGTGTTATAGATTACCTAAGATTTTTAATCTACAATCTACATTTAACTAATCTTCATTATTATAACAAGAAGTCTTGTTTATGTGGCATAAACTAACAACTTTTGTTATACAATTTGTCTTTTATTATAAATGCTTATTCTAAGCAAATAGATGTTCAATTTCTGTTAAATTTAGCTGCACATCCTTTTAGGACTTTATTTGTTAAATTGTTTTCAAACAAAGGCCACTATAACTCTACAGCTAATAAACAAAAAACTGTAATTTAAAATCAGTCAGGAATATTTACAATTCATTGTTCTACTTGTTTATGCATTTTTTAATTAACTTACAATAGTTTAAATAACCTTTGTAAATCTTCTTTTTATGACCGAACACTTAGAACAATTTTTTGCGAATCAATTCGAGTGTACCTCAAATGAAATTTCTGAGATAATAAAACACTCTGAATATGTTGAAGCTGCAAAAGATGAAATACTAATTGAAGAAGGTAAAGTATGTCGTTATTTATATTTAGTTACTGAGGGTAGTGTAAAAGCAAATTTTATTGATATAAATGGTCAAGAAACTATACGCTATGTTGCTTTTGAGAATCAATTAATTTCATCCTTACACAGCTTTATAAAACAAACACCTTCTAACGAATATATTACAGCAATAACACCAACAAAGTTATTAGCGATTTCTTATACCAACTTTAAGAAAGAGCTAAGCAAGAGTTCCGTTTTTAAAGATTTTTATATAAAAATGCTTGAAACCACATACCTTAATAATCATTGGCGAATAGAGACTTTTTTGCGTTTAGATGCGAAACAGCGTTATGAATATTTATTAAAAAATAACAAAAGGTTAGTGCAACGTTTATCTAATAAAAATTTATCTCACTTTCTTGGTATTACCCAAGAGAGTTTAAGCAGAATAAAAGCCAAAAAGTGATTTTATTTATCATTTGTCAATCTTTTTGATGTTATTATACATCAACTTTGTTACTTATTAACAAACTAAATAAGGTAACAATGGAAACAACAAAAAACATTAAAGTTATTATATTACTAATAACAGTTTTAATCGGAAGTGAAACTAGTTTCGGACAAGAAAACATAAACCAAGTTTCAAAAGAATACTCAGTAGTAAAAAGGGTAGATAATTTTAACCAGCCTACAACATTTTACCCTACAATAGCAATACCTGTCAATGGTGCAATTAGTGAAAATGTTGTGACTTCTACAAAAAGAGTTTTGAATAAAGAAAAGCCTTTTCTAAAAAAAGGTGTAGTAAAAACTATAGGTGAAGACAATTTAAGCACATGGCAAATGACAAGTGATGAAGGCGGAAACCCTCAGAGCGCACCTAACCCATTAACATACTTTACTTCTGGAGCTGCATCAGACTTATTAACTCAATTAGAAAGAGGTATTCAAATAATGAATTTGGAGGTTAAAGAGGTAAAAGTAGAAACAGAATTCTTTTTTAGATGGAGCGATATTATGACTGATGATTGGGCTGGTTTTACAGACAAAATAGTTACTAATATTATTATAGATAGTGATGAGCCAGCCGAAAACATCATAGCATTAAAAACAATGGCAATTAAAGCTTGGTCCATCGGTGAATCCTTGGCTAATAAAACTAAAATAGATGCAGCAAATATAATTAATGGAGATGATTGGGATGGAAAAGCAGCGCAACCAGGCCAAATACCTTCACCAGTTTCTATCGATAATGGACTCACTATTACCAATACAACTCCAGCTTTACAATTGGAGACCATAAAAGTAAAAGCAGATCTTGAAATGGACATGAATGATTTTCCTAAAGAAATGAAATTTTCTGAAATCGGTATTGTAGAGTCAGCAAATGATAATGAACATCCATATCTACATAGAATTAGAGCCAAATCACTTACTAAAAACTACGAAACTTGGGAACTATATGCTGATGATAGTCGTGGCTACGAAGGCCTAAATAAAGCACCTACATCGAGAGAATACTTTACTTTAGGTACATCGTTTTGTTTAATGAGTCAGCTTACTCCTAATATGATGTACTTTAAGAAAAAGGGAATAAAAATTGATGATTTTAGTGTTGAACATCAGTTTAATTACATTGAAAACAATTTTATGACACCATCAATGACAGGAGAGATGACAGAGGTTACAACGAGAATTTTAGTTAAAAGTGATACAGATGAAAATTCAGCAAATCAATTTGCTAACCAATCGCTTCGTTGTTGTTTTGCCGGAGAAGGTATTGTACAAGAAACTGAAATGGAAACTAATATATATCTAAACGGAAAACTTTTAAATTAAAAACTTATGTTCAATTTTAATTTAATTCAATAAAACCAATAAGACCTATTTTAAAACTACTTAATTTAGAATAGGTCTTACCTCATATTAAAAAAACAATCAATATCATTTACTTTCTTTATGTAAATGAATGATTTTATCATTGGTCAATGTTTTCCAAATATTTTCAAAGGAATTTTGAATCAAACACATTCTAAAATTATTGAATATCAAAAATAAATAAAACAGATAATGGGAATAGTTGAATCTATAATGAAAAAAGTGCTTGAAAAAGGAATAATAACACAAAAAACAAAACTGTCTCAATCCGTTTATAAAATCAGAATAAAAAGTGATAGTATAAGCAATATTGAATTTATTCCTGGTCATTTTTTAAGATTAGGAGTCGGTATAGGGAAAGATGATATTCCCATGAAGGATAAAGTAAGAAGTTATAGTGTTTGGGATATTGACAGAAATCACAAAACCATGGATTTGGCCATTGCAACCCATGGTAATGGCATAGGAACAAAGTGGGTTGAAAACTGTAAACCTCAAGATACAATTCACTTTAAATGGAAAAAAGGAAAATTTACTATAGACCAGTCGGCAGATAGTTATTTAATGATTGGTGATTTATCTGCATTGTCTCATCTCTATATAATTAATAGAAATCTACCTAAAGAAAAACACGTAGAGAGTATTATTTACAGTCAAAACATCAATGAATTATTCACAGATGTGGACGGTACAAAACCTTTTCAGTTTTACCAAATGCAACTAAACCCATACAACGAGATAATTGATAACCTTCAAGGTTTAATTAATAAAATGCAAGGTCGAAAAATGGTTTATATCGCTGGAGACAGCAGAATATGTATCGCTTTAAATAATTATTTTAGAAAAAACCTAAATTGGAAAACAGAGCAAATCAAGACTAAACCATTTTGGAACCCAAATAAAAAAGGATTGGAATAATTTAAAATGTTAGTTTGTTTAAACCAACAAGTTTTCTTACTATAGAGCTTGAAAGAAAATACAACCAATGATTTGCACATTTTACTCACACCAATTAGGATTAGAAAAAATAGTAGAAACACTTAAAAGTAATATTCCTAAAGCAAAAATTTCATATTCAGAAATAGATGATTTTAAAGTTGTAGAAATAAAAACAAAAGGTGGTCTATTCTCCTCTGACGCTTTCCTAAAAGTTTCTTACAGAGAACGACTGCAACCAGATTATCAAATTCATGACACAGAAGATTGTCCATTAAACGAAAACTTAAAAGGACTTTATGGCTTTGTATCTTCTTTACCAACAAACAATGAAAAAGTAAAGGAATTATTACTACGTAAAGTTCAGACTTTAAATTCTGAGTTCTCATTTATTCAAGAAAAAGGCACAACCAAAAACCTAAAAGAGATTATAAAGCAATTAGCAAAAGCATTTGACCCTATTATTTTTGCACAACCAAATACTATAATTTCTAAATCAAGCAATCAACATTTTTTAGATACCAATCTTAATTTAATTATTGACCCAAGTGGTAATTGCGAAATTGATGATTTAAATGTTTCTATTGATTCTAAATATTATGATACTGAGCCTACAGAACTAACAGAAGACCAAACAACTCGCAAAGCTAATAATGAAAGAATTTTAGAACAGCAGCAAGTAAAAATTAACTATAATTTACCCTGTATAGAAAGTGAAAACGAAACTACTATTAGAACTGCTAAAGAAATTGCCGAACGAGTATCTGTATTAACCATTACAAATGGAGTAGCTTTTAATAACATTACAGGCGACAAAGCCATAGAAGTTTTAAAACATTTCAATTTGTGGGATAAAGTAACACCAAAGGAAATAGATTTTTTAGAAAACCCAACAGACCAGAAAAAAAGTCAAGAAACATGGAAGTGCGAAGGTATTTGGACATTAATGTGGGCTTTAAACATTGTTGATAATTTAGGTTTCCCAAATGAAATGGCTGACTTAAATAATATCCCAATAGAAAATTATCCTATTGGTAATAACAAAGACCCAAATGACTTTATAAACGCTCAAAAAAACATAAGAACTAAAACCGAAATATTAAACGCAAATGATTTGTATTACAGATTAGATTGGGCTTGTGTTGATGCCAGAATAAATGGTAGACAAATTACAGAGGTCAACAGTGGTGTAGTTTACGAAAGGCATTACACACTTAATTGGCTCATAAATTATATGAATTCAGATTGGGATGATGTAACATGCGATACTTAAAATTAAAGGCATATAACAACTATTTATATTCACTTTTTAAGAATATAGAATAGAAATAGCATAAAAAAAGTCGGAAAAGATTATCTTTTCCGACCTACTGATTTATTTATGAGTATGTTAACTAGTTAAAATAAACTAGTTGTATTTTTTTATTATATGCTAACGTACTCTACAAAAGTCTTACCTTCAGATCTAGTTACAATTTTGTAGTTACCTTTTTTAGTTAATTTAAACATTCTTTTAATGTCTTGAGTTCCCTCAATAGTTTCGGAATGTAATAAACTATAACCTTCATTATCAAAGTAAATCTCAATTTTTACAGCTTTCTTGTTTAAAGTTAATTTTGAGATGGATACTACATTATCATTTAATTTAACAAATGGTTTAAAAACAGTTACTTCGTTTTCTTTTTGAAACTTAATTTTGTTCTCTTCTACTGAAAAAGGAATAGTCTTAAGTATTAAATCTTGAGATAACTCAAAATGGTAATTTCCATCTGGCAACTCTGTTAAATCAAATCCTTTAATATAATCTCCAGTGTTTTCAATCATTTCACTATATAAAGTAAGACCAAAAGCATCTTTAACTGATAATTCGTTTCCTTCATTAACATTAGTTAATGTTAAGATTGTTTTTGTAGCATCTTTAGACATTCTTAAAGTAGAATGGGCATTTGTAAATAAAGAAGTAAAAAGTACTACTATTACTAAACTGTTTTTTAATATATTTTTCATAATAAATTGTTTTAATGATTACACTACAAATGTATAAGAGATTTAAGGGCTACAAAACACCATATTTGACCAATTTATACTCAAAATTACCCAAAACACAACACTCAAACCTACCGATTGTTAATATAGAGCATAATTTAGTTAGATTTGTGTATAATTTCTAAAAAGAAGGAGCTAACTTTGCATAAAATATTTGCAATGATTATTAAAAAACCTGTTTTAAAGAAACTAAATTCAGAATTCGGAAATTCAATTCTAATTGTACAACGTAACGAACGATTAGATAGTAAAACTGCATTTTGGCACTTTCATCCAGAAATTGAATTACATTATGTTAATCAAGGTCATGGTAAACGCCATGTTGGAAGCCATATTTCATACTTTAATAACAGTCAGCTCTTATTAATAGGAGCAAATATTCCGCACAAAGGTTTTACAGATGGTATTACAGATAATGGTAAAGAAACTATTATACAGTTTAAAAAAGAATTTTTAGGAGATTCGTTTTTTGATGTTCCAGAAATGAAAGACATCAATAACCTGTTTGAAAGAGCAAATAAAGGTTTATTATTTAATCCGAAGATAAAAAAGGAGCTTGGTCCAAAAATAGAAGAATTGATAAACTATGAAGGCTACCATAAAGTTGTAAAGTTCTTAGATATATTACATGAGTTATCTATTACTGATGAGTATAGAGTACTAAACCCTGAAGGTTTTAACTTTGAAGTAGAGCCACAGGATACTGCTAAAATGGATATCATTTATAAACATGTTAACAATAACTTTAATAGACAAATTCCTTTAGACGAGATTGCTGATGCTGTAAGTATGACGGTTCCTGCATTTTGTAGATATTTCAAAAAGATAACAGGAAAAACATTTACAAAACTCGTTAATGAGTATAGAATAGTACATGCCACTAAGTTATTACAAGAAAGCGATATGAGTATCACTGATATATGCTATGAATGTGGTTTTAATAGTTTTTCTCATTTTAATAAAGTCTTTAAAGAAACTACAGGAGAGAGCGCTTCTAAATATAGAAGTAACCTTAAAAAACTGGTTCAATAATTTCCCAAATCTTATTTCTATTTTTAAAGCATTTAAAAAAAAACGTTTTTTTAATCTACAACTTGAAAAAAACCTAGCATTCTACAACGTTAAAAAAATCTAAAACTAGCCAAACGGCTTTCTATCTTTTCTATATTTGAGGCGCAACTAACTAACAAACCTCATGTACAAAATTAGACTATGTCTATTGCTTATTATAAGCTCTATTGTTTCATTACAAGCACAACAACCAAAAAAATACAATTCTTCTGAGATATATGAAGCCGTTCAAAAACTTAATGTTTTAGGTTCCGTTTTATACATTGCTGCGCATCCAGATGATGAAAACACACGCTTAATTTCTTATATGTCTAATGAAGTTAAAGCACGTACAGCCTATTTATCTTTAACAAGAGGCGATGGTGGGCAAAATCTTATTGGTCCCGAAATTAGAGAACTTTTAGGCGTTATTAGAACACAAGAATTACTAGCTGCTAGACGAATAGATGGTGGAGAACAGCGTTTCTCTAGAGCTAACGATTTTGGTTATTCTAAACATCCAGATGAAACCCTAGAAATTTGGAACAAAGACGAAGTATTATCAGATGTGGTTTGGGCAATCCGCACATTTAAACCAGATGTCATCATTAATCGTTTTGACCATAGAAGAGCCGGACAAACACATGGACACCATACTGCATCTGCCCTTTTAAGCTTAGAAGCTTTTGATTTAGCTTACGATGCATCTAAATATCCTAGTCAATTAAAACTTACAGAAACCTGGAAGCCTAAACGATTATTTTACAATACCAGTTGGTGGAGATACGGAAGTCAAGAAGAATTTGATAAAGTAGATAAAACCAATATGCTCAATTTTGATATTGGCGTCTATTACCCAAGTAAAGGTATGTCTAACAACGAAGTTGCATCTTTAGCAAGTAGTCAGCACCTTTGTCAAGGTTTTGGACGATTATCGCAACGTGGTTCTCAACAAGAATATATCGAATTTTTAAAAGGACAACCTCTAGATAAAAAAGACAATATTTTTGAAGGTATTGATACATCTTGGAGCAGAGTTAAAGGCGGAAAAGCAATAGAAGTTATTTTAAAATCAGTAGAAAACAATTTCAATTTCAAAAATCCTGCTTCACATCTACCAGAGCTTTTAGAAGCTTATAAATTAATTCAAAAATTAGACAATAAACACTGGAAATCTGTTAAAACAAAAGAAATTAAAACCATAATTGAAGCCTGTACTGGCTTATACCTTGAAGTTTCGGCTAACACACCAAATGCAGCACCAAACTCTGATGTGACTTTAAATATGGAAGTTTTAAACCGAAGTTCTGCTAAAATAGATTTAGTGTCCTATAAGCTATCTACTTTAAATAACGGTATTTCTAAAAATATGGTTTTAGCTTCTAATCAAAAATTAAATTTTAATGAAGCTATTACCATTCCTGCAAAGAGTGGTTACACAACACCTTATTGGTTAAATAAACAAAGTACATTAGGCATGTACAATGTAAAAGCCCAAGAATTAATAGGATTACCAGAAACACCAAGAACCGTTTTTGTAGATTTTAATTTAATGATTGCTGGCACACCAATTAGTTTTACAAAGCCTGTAATTTACAGATATTCTAAACCAGATAAAGGCGAACTTTATAGACCTTTTGAAATTGTACCTATTGTTTCGGCTAGCTTAAGCGATAAAGTCTACATCTTTGAAAACGACCAACAAAAAGAAATTGAAGTTACCGTAAAAGCTGGTAAAGATATAATAGAAGGTTATGTGCAATTAGCATATCCTAATGATTGGGAAGTCTTTCCACAAAAACAAAAAATTGAAATCGTTAATAAAGGTGATATTCAAAAAGTGGTATTTACTGTTATTCCTCCAAAAAATCAGAGTGAAGGCTTAATTACTCCAATGGTAAATATTGATGGCGAATTTTACACAGATGAACTTATAGAAATCGATTATGCTCATATTCCATTTCAAACCATTTTAATCCCAAGCGAAAGCAAAGTAGTGCGATTAAACATCGAAAAACGAGGTAATAACATTGGCTATATTGAAGGTGCTGGTGATGTTGTACCAGAAAGCTTAAGACAAATTGGCTATAACGTTACCATCATTAAACCTGAACAAATCTCACCAGAAAACCTTACTAATTTTGATGCTATAGTTGTTGGCATTAGAGCTTACAATATTGTGGATGAATTAAAGTTTAAGCAAAAATTCTTGCTAGACTATGTTAAAGAAGGCGGTAATTTAATCATTCAATACAATACCAACAGAAGACTTAAGGTGGATAATATTGCGCCTTATGATTTAAAATTATCTAGAGATAGAGTTACAGACGAAAATGCAGAGGTAAGAATTTTAGAACCAAATCATCCTATTTTAAATTATCCCAATAAAATTACAATTGAAGATTTTAAAGGTTGGGTACAAGAACGTGGCTTATATTTTCCTAATGAATGGTCGGAAGAATTCACGCCATTACTAGCTTCTAACGATAAAGGTGAAACTTCTAAAGAAGGTGCTTTACTGGTTGCAAACTACGGAAAAGGCAACTATATTTATACAGGTTTGAGCTTTTTTAGAGAATTTCCGGCTGGAGTATTAGGTTCTTACAGAATATTTGCTAACTTGTTATCCGCAAAAAAATCCGATAAACAGTAACTAAATAATAGCAACATAATAACCTTAACAACCTAATACTACAACCACAGAATCAACTTAAAACTAATCAAATGCAAAACCAAAACAACCCTCAGCCAAAAGAAAAATGGAATAAAATGTATACTGCAGTTTTAATAGCAAATGCACTTTATATCGTTTTATTTTATTTTATTACAGCTTCATTTGCTTAATTAATGCCACAATTTCTAGATTGGAAAGACTGGACAGTATTAATAGCAACCCTCGCTATTATCGTTGGCTATGGCACATGGAAAACTAGAGGACAAAAAAAGGCACAAGATTATATAAAAGGAGGTAATTCTTCTAAATGGTGGACTATTGGCCTATCTGTAATGGCTACACAAGCCAGTGCAATAACTTTTCTTTCTACAACGGGTCAAGCTTTCTCCGATGGAATGGGATTTGTTCAATTTTATTTCGGACTCCCAATTGCCATGGTTATTATATGCTTGGTATTTATTCCACTTTACCATCGCCTTAAAGTTTATACCGCTTACGAATTTTTAGAAAATAGATTCGACCTTAAAACTCGAAGTCTTACAGCCATTCTTTTCTTAATACAGCGTGGCTTAGCTGCTGGTATTACCATATTTGCTCCGGCTATTATTCTTTCTGTCGTTCTTGGTTGGAATATTGTCACACTGAACGTTATCATTGGAGTATTAGTAATTATTTATACCGTTTCTGGAGGAACAAAAGCTGTAACAGTTACGCAAAAACAACAAATGTTCGTCATTTTTGCTGGTATGTTGGCTGCCTTATTTATTACTATAAGTTTAATTCCAGAAGAGGTTTCATTTATCGATGCTATAAATATTGCAGGTGCTTCAGGTAAAATGCAGGTTTTGGATTTCTCATTTGATTTAGAAAACAGATATACTGTATGGACTGGTTTAATTGGTGGTACATTCTTAATGCTTTCTTATTTTGGGACAGACCAAAGTCAAGTACAACGCTATCTTTCTGGTAAATCCATGAAAGAAATGCAAATGGGCTTACTATTTAATGGTATGCTAAAAGTACCAATGCAATTCTTTATTTTACTAGTTGGCGTTATGGTATTTGTTTTTTATCAATTTAACCCTTCGCCTTTAAACTTTATAGATGCTTCAACACAAACCGTTTTAGCTTCAGAATACGGTGATGAATATAGAGCACTACAAGATAAACAATCTGTCTTATTCGAAGAAAAACAAAGCGTAAGTTTAGCATTATCCAAAACTGAAGACAACAGTTTAAAACACGAATTATTTCAACTCGATAGCATTGAAAAAACATATCGTTTAGAGTCTAAATTTTTAATTAAAAAGGCCGTAGACTCAGATTATACTAAAGAATATAATACACTTAAAAAAGAAGTTGAAGCGCTAAAAGCTAATCCAGAAAGTGAAGCCTACTTAACCAAATCAGCGTCATTGGCTTCATTATATAAAGATGCGGCAAAAGACACGCAAACTAACGATAGAGACTACATGTTTATTAGGTTTATTCTAAATCAACTACCAACAGGATTAATTGGTTTATTACTTGCTGTTATTTTATCTGCTGCCATGTCTTCTACCGCTTCAGAAATTAACGCATTAGCAACTATAACCTCTATTGATTTATACGGAAGAAATCTTAAAGAAGAAAAAGGAGACGACCACATGGTTAAAATGACCAAATTATTTACATTAGGTTGGGGAATTGTAGCCATAATTATTGCTTGTTTTGCCGATTTGGCTGAGAATTTAATTCAGCTTGTTAACATTATTGGTTCTATTTTCTATGGTAATGTTTTAGGTATATTTTTATTAGCATTTTTCTTTAAACACATCAAAGGAAATGCTGTTTTTAATGGTGCTTTAATTACGCAAGCCATTGTTGTTTTAGGTTGGTGGTTAGATTGGATGCCTTATTTATGGCTTAACCTATTTGGGTGTGTCGTTGTTATCAGTATTGCTCATTTTATCCAATTATTAACGCCTAAAAAAGTAGTATAATGGAATTAACAACTATTAATTGGGGAATTATTGGAGCAGGTAAAATTGCTGCAAAATTTGCTACCGATTTAAACGCAGTTTCTAATTGCAATTTTTATGCAATTGCCTCTAGAACTAAAGAGAAGGCAGAAAATTTCAAAAAACAATATCACGCAGATGTCGCTTACGGAAGTTATGAAAAGCTTGTAAAAGACAAAAATATCGATGCCATTTATATTGCAACACCACATAGTTTTCATAAAATGCATACGGCTTTATGCTTAAAGCATAATACACCTGTTTTATGCGAAAAACCATTCGCTATGAACTTGCAAGAAGTTGAAGACATGATTCAACTATCTAAAGAAAAGAATACATTATTAATGGAAGCCATGTGGACCAATTTTCTTCCACATTTTAATTATGTTTTAGAGCTACTTCAACGCAAACATTTTGGACAAATCTTAAAACTTGAAGCTGATTTTGGATTTCACCCAACCTATGATGAAACTTCAAGATTAATTGATAAATCTGTTGGTGGCGGAAGCCTACTAGATATAGGCATCTACCCTATTTTTATAGCACTTTCAACATTAGGAAAACCAAATTCTATTGAAGCTAAAGCTGAGTTTTTTAAATCTGGAGCAGATTCAAAATGCAATATCTTATTTAAATATAATAATGCAGAAGCAATTTTAAAAAGTACCTTATTAAAGGAAACCAATACCGAAGCAATATTTTACTGTGAAGAAGGCATTATAAAAATAAATAGTCGTTTTCATGAGCCTTCTTCGGTTACATTAATTGATAATAAAGGTCATTCTGAAGACATAGATTTCGACTATAAAACCATTGGGTATAGTTTTGAAATTGAACATTTCAATCAATTAATCAGAGACAATCAAACGGAAAGCACATTAATGTCGTTTAAAAAAAGCAAAGAACTCATTAGTACTTTAGACACGGTTAGAGATTTAATAGATTTAGAATACTAAAAACAAAAAAACGCAACCTATAAAGTTGCGTTTTTCAGAATATTAAATATAAATTAAGTAGAGAGCATTATTTTGCGCCCCATTCTTTAAGAGAATCTTCATTCATTTTAATATAGTCTGCATTTCCGGCTTTTTTAGAACCTTCTAAAGATTTTTTAGCAATTTCAATCGCACCTTTCTTATCTCCTGCTGCTGCATAAATTAAAGATTGCTTACGTAATTGATAAAAGCGAGGCTCTTTAATCATAGACATCGCTTTATCCATCCATTCTTTCGCTTGCTTTATATCTTTACCTTCAGCAAGGTAATAAATTGCTGCTGCATAATAATCATTTGCAGAAGGACCAGCCATTACTTTTTCTATAGCAGCACTAACCGTTTTATCGGTTGGTACTTTAAATTCTACACCAACATAAGTCTTCTCCCACATCATACCTATAACGGCAGAACTACTAGTAATATCATCTACTGAAATTGTAAATGATTGAATATCCATTTCTATAGGATATACTTCAGCAGTAACTCTTACAGCAACCTTAGATTCATCAATTTCCTTTGGAGTTCCCCAATTATTAGTATCCGTATAGAAAATTACTTCCCAAGACTTCTCAGAAGGTGTAACAAAAATGGCATAAGCACCAGCTTTTAATTCTTTTCCTCCAATTTCTACAGCATCGCTAAAGGTTACCATAGTATTTTTATTAGCACCTGTTCTCCATAATTTACCGTAAGGTACAAGGTCTCCAAAAATTGTTCTGCCATTCATTGCTGGCCTAGAGTATTCAATAGCAACGTCTGTTAATCCAACAACCTGTTCTAACTTAGCAGCAGGACTCGGTTGTGGTGTTTTAATTTGTGCATTTGCAGAAAACAATAATGTTAACGCAAATGTAAATAGTACTAACTTTTTCATAAATTATAGTGTTAAGTGTGTTTATAATGGGTATAAAATTACGCCTAAAGCCAATCTGTCTTTGTTAATAAAAACTTAAAATACCAATTAGTTTTTCTTAAGATGCGCATTAGACACCAATAATGAGATGACAAATCAGTATCTTTAAAGACATCACTTTCGCACTCACAAAATAGCTAAGCAATAAATTCTTGTTAAATTTTGTTTAACTATTGTTTAAAATAGTTAAACATTATTTATCTTTACACCATTCTTAAACGAATATATCATGGCAAAAAAAAAGGCAATCAAACAATCTAACTTAATCGATTTTTACATGGATTATGTTTTAACACACAACCACAAGCCAAAATCGGTCTATGCTTTTGCAAAAGACAATAATTTTGAAGAACAGAAATTCTATGAATTCTTTGGGTCTTTTGAAGCATTAGAGCAAGCTATATTTCAAATATTTTTCGACCATACAATTGCTAATCTTGATAAAAGTGAAGATTATCATGCTTTTGATGCCAGAAACAAAATGCTCAGTTTCTATTTTACCTTCTTTGAGATTTTAACGGCAAATAGAAGTTATGTGATTCATGCTTTAAATGCTAGCAATAACAAATTAGAAACTTTAAAAGTCTTAAAACATTTAAAAGACAGCTTTACTAATTACGTAGCACACTTAGACATTAAGACTATTGATTTAAAACAAGAAAAGTTAGAAAAAATTCAGAATAAAGCCTTGAAAGAATCCGCATGGATTCAATTATTAGTTACGCTAAGGTTTTGGATGGACGACTCATCGTCTTCATTCGAAAAAACTGATATTTTTATAGAAAAATCGTTAAAAACAAGTTTCGATTTAATAGATACAACACCATTAAAAAGCATTATCGACTTTGGTAAATTTTTATACAAAGAAAAAATGCAAACCAAATAGCGCTTATGAAAACTATAGACAGCATACCGATTTCAAAAATATCTAGAGCTAGTAAATTAGTTTCTACTGGTGCAAAAGTTGGTGTTAATTACCTAAAATATTATGGCGATAAAATGGTTAATTCTAAGGAAGATGCTAAAGAACGTCTTAACCAGAATAACGCAGAAGATATTTACGATAGCTTAAAAACACTAAAAGGAAGTGCTTTAAAAGTGGCGCAAATGCTGAGCATGGAAAAAAGCATATTGCCACAGGCTTATGTAGAGAAATTTTCTTTATCTCAATTTTCGGTACCACCATTATCGCCACCTCTAGTTATAAAAACATTTAAAAAATATTTTGGGAAACATCCCGAAGATTTATTTGATACTTTCAACGCAACTTCAGTTAATGCTGCCAGTATTGGCCAAGTCCATATTGCAGAGAAGAATGGGAAGAAATTTGCTGTGAAAATCCAATATCCTGGAGTTGCGGAAAGTATTGCATCAGACTTAGCTTTGGTTAAACCTATTGCTATTAAGATGTTTAATATTAAAGGAAAGGATTCTGATAAATATTTTAAAGAGGTTGAAAATAAACTCACAGAAGAAACCAACTACATTTTAGAAATAGAACAAAGTAAAGCCGTTGTTGATGCTTGCCAACATATTCCTAACTTAAAATTTCCTAAGTATTATTCAGACTTATCGTCTGAACGCATTATTACTATGGATTATATGAAAGGCGAACACCTTTCGGAATTTGTAACGCACAATACTGATGAAGCTCTAGCCAATCAGTTAGGCCAAGCCCTTTGGGATTTCTACATGTTTCAAATTCATAATTTGAGAAAAGTGCATGCAGACCCACATCCTGGTAACTTCTTAATATCAGCTTCTGGTGATTTAATTGCGCTCGATTTTGGCTGTATGAAAACAATTCCAGAAGATTTTTACATTCCGTATTTCGAATTAGCAGAAAAAGAATGCATCGATAATCCGAAGTTGTTTACCAAAAAGCTTTACGAATTAGAAATTTTAAGACCAGATGATTCAGATGAAGAGATAAAATTCTTTAGTGCAATGTTTCATGAGTTGTTAAGCTTGTTTACAAAACCGTTTCATGTTGAAGAATTCGATTTTTCAAATCCTGATTTTTTCAATCAAATTTCAGAAATGGGACAACGCTATTCAAAAAGTACAGAACTTAGAAACATGAACGGTAATAGAGGTTCTAAACACTTTATTTACATCAACAGAACCTTCTTTGGACTATATAATTTAATGTTCGATTTAAAATCTAAAAACGTTAAAATCAATAATTTCAAAAATCTATAGATGTTAGAATTTACCAGTGACGACTTTGAAAAAATGGACCATTTATACCGAATTAACCTCATTAACAGTTGTTCTGGTTATAAATCTGCAAATCTCATTGGTACCAAAAGCGAAGATGGCATTAGTAATGTTGCTGTGTTTAGTTCTGTGACGCATTTAGGTTCTAATCCTGCCTTATTGGGTTTCTTTTTAAGACCAACAACGGTAATGCGTAATACGTACTCAAATTTAAAAAACACAGGAAAATACACTATAAATCACATTCATTCTGAAATTATAGAAGATGCACATCACACTTCGGCTAAATACGATTCGCACATATCAGAATTTGATACCACAAAATTAACGGAAGCATATAAAGATGAATTTTGGGCACCTTATGTGAAAAATGCACCTGTACAATTAGCCTTACAATTTGTTGAAGAATATCCTATCGCTGCGAACAATACTATCTTGGTTATTGGTAAAATTGAAAAACTATACATTCAAGATACCTTGTTAAACGACGATGGTTTTGTTAACCTTTCTAAAGGAAACGTGGCTACTATCAATGGTTTAGATGGTTATGCCATTCCAGAATTAAAAACACGTTTAGAGTACCAAAGACCGAAACCAGAATTTGTAAACTTTCAATAATAATGCGCATATTAATCACAGGCACAACAGGCTATATTGCCAAAAGACTCGCCCTTCAATTACTTGAAGATAAGCATGAGTTGGTTTGCTGTGTACGTGATTTAAACCGAATTCCAGATGAAATCGAAGACCATCCTTTATGCTCTTTTATAAAAGTAGATTTCTTAAAACCTGAAGATGCTGAGATACCAAAAGACATAGATGCTGCTTATTATTTGATTCATTCCATGTCCACAAGTTCAGATGATTTTGAAGATTTAGAACAACAATGTGCTCAAAACTTTAAAGACCTTGTTGAAACTACCGACTGTAAACAAGTGCTTTTTTTAAGCGGCATTGTTAATGACGAATCATTATCGAAACATCTAAAATCGAGATTACAGGTTGAAAACACTTTAAAGTCTGAAACCTATGCACTAACTACATTTAGAGCAGGAATCATAGTGGGTAGCGGAAGTGCATCATTCGAAATTATAAGAGATATCGTTGAAAAATTACCTTTTATGATTACACCAAGATGGCTCAATACCAAAACGCAACCTTTAGCCATTCGTGATGTACTTAACTTTTTAGCTGGTGGATTAGGTAAAACCGAACTCTATAATAATGCTTATGATATTTATGGTCCAGAAGTCCTCACGTACAAAGAAATGTTGCTTCAATTTGCTGAAGTAAGAGGTTTAAAACGCTACATCGTTACACTTCCTGTACTAACACCAAAACTATCATCGTATTGGTTATATTTTGTAACCTCTACCTCGTTTAAATTAGCAGCAGCATTAGTAGATAGCATGAAAGTTGAAGTCATTGGAAAACCAAGCGACATCAACAGCATCATTGGTATTGAACCCATGGATTATAAAACTGCTGTGGATTTAGCCTTCCAGAAAATTGAACAAAATGCAGTGATATCGAGTTGGAAAGATGCTGTGAGTAGCGGACGATTTAAAGACCAATTATCTAAGCATATTGAATTACCAAAATTTGGTTGTTTTAGAGATGTGAAGCAACGAAAAGTGACTGACGAAGCATTTACACTGAATAAAATTTGGGCTATTGGTGGCCGAAATGGTTGGTACAGCTTTAATGGTTTGTGGAAAATTAGAGGATATATGGACAAGCTTTTTGGTGGTGTTGGTTTAAGACGCGGCCGAACAAGCGATACCTATTTAGAAGCTGGCGACGCACTAGATTTTTGGCGCGTTTTATATGCCAACAAAGAAGAAAAACGACTTTTACTCTTCGCAGAAATGCGTTTACCTGGCGAAGCTTGGTTAGAGTTTAAAATTGTAGACGACCAATTACACCAACGTGCGGTTTTTAGACCTAAAGGGATTTGGGGACGCTTATATTGGTACGCTGTTTTACCGTTTCATGCTTTTGTTTTTAATGGTATGATTAACGCTTTGGTAAAAAAATGAGAGGTGTAAAAAAGGATAATCTTCCAACAAAGCTCTGCCCTGTTTGTAATCGCCCTTTTACATGGCGCAAAAAATGGGAACGCGATTGGGAACACGTTAAATATTGTAGTGACAGATGCAAAAAACAGAAAATTGTAGCAACTTAATATGGTTTAGAAACGACTTAAGAACCATAGATAATGCCGTTTTATTTGAAGCTCAAAAAAACGGTAATCCAATTATAGCTGTTTATTGCTTCAATCCTAATCACTTTGCTATTGACAAATTCGGGTTTAAAAAAACCGAGAAATTTAGAGCGAAATTTTTAATTGAATCTGTACAAGATTTAAGAGCGCAACTCAACAACTTAAATATTGATTTATTAGTTTATCATAAAGAACCAGAAGTTATTATTCCAGAGCTTTGTAAAACTTATAATATCAATTCAATATTTCTTAAAAAGGAATGGACGTCAGAAGAATTAGAAACGGAAAATGCTGTTAAATCAAAATTAAATTCTATTAACTGGCATGCAGTTTACAATCAGTTTTTATACCATCCAAAAGACCTTAATTTTAAAATTGAACAAACACCACAAGTCTTTACCAATTTTAGAAAAAAACTGGAAAAGAATGTTGCCATTCGTCCTGAATTACAACCGAAAACATATCCAGAAAGTAATAGAATTACCGACAACACTAAAATACCAACACTTAACGATTTAGGCTTTCATGAATTTGAAACCAATCCGCATTCGGCTTTTCCTTTTAAAGGTGGCGGAACCGAAGCCAATAAGCGTCTTGAGGATTATTTCTTCAACACTAAAAAATTAGGATTTTACAAAAAAACGAGAAACGGTTTAATTGGTGCGGATTATAGTTCAAAATTTTCGCCTTGGTTGGCAAATGGCTGCATCTCAACAAGAACCATTTATTGGCAAGTGAAAAAGTTTGAAAAGGAATTCTTCAAAAATCAATCGACCTATTGGCTCATTTTTGAACTCATTTGGCGCGATTATTTTAAATATGTGTCCTTAAAACATGGTAACCAAATCTTCAAACTAGAAGGCATACTTAATAAAGATTACGATTGGTCGTCAAACCAAACACAAATTCAAGATTGGATTAATGGCGAAACTGAATCAGAGTTTGTGAACGCTAATATGATTGAACTCAAAGAAACTGGTTGGATGAGCAACAGAGGACGCCAAAATGTGGCCTCATATTTTGCCAAATCATTAAAACTAGATTGGCGCATTGGTGCTGCTTATTTTGAGTCTTTGCTCGTAGATTACGACGTGCACAGCAATTATGGCAATTGGATGTACGTTGCTGGGGTTGGTAACGACCCTAGAGATAGAACTTTTAATGTTGAATTACAAGCGGAACGCTATGACTCGAATAGAAAATTTAGAAGTTTATGGTTACAACCAACATTGTTCTGAAAACAAAACGTCACATCGAGTGATTTTGAAGAATGAAAAATAGTATCGAGATGCAATATATTCAAAACCAACCATAAATAACTAAAATGCGCTTAAATCGTAGCAGGATTAAAAACTAAAAAGAAAAAATTGAAAGCAGCCATACTCATATTTCCACATCAATTATTTAAGAATACACCAATTCTTAAAGTAGATGCTGATATTTATTTAGTTGAAGAATTCTTATTCTTTAATCAATACAAATTCCACAAACAAAAAATTGCCTTTCACAGAGCATCGATGAAAGCTTATGGGAATTATCTTGAATCTCAAGATAAAACCGTAAATTATATTGAAGCCACCACAAAACTAGCTGATGTTAGACAGCTGATACCAAATCTAATTGAAGATGGTATGGAAAAACTTCACGTCATTGACCCAACAGATAATTGGCTTCAAAAACATATTAATTCAGTTTCAAAATCCATAGAAATTGAATGGTATGAAAATCCACTATTCATTAATACCAAAGAAGAATTAAGTTCCTTTTTTAAACCAACTAAAAAGAAATTCTTTCAAACCTCTTTTTACAAGCAGCAACGTAAAGAACGTGATATTTTAATGGTTAATAAAGAACCAGAAGGTGGCAAACTTACCTATGACTCTGATAACCGTAAGAAATATCCCAAAGACAAAACACCACCACCTATTCATTTTCCTGATAAAACAGATTATCACAAAGAAGCTGAAGCATATGTCAACGCTAATTTTAGCGCGCATTATGGTGAACTGAATGATTTTGTTGTTTATCCTATAGATTTCAAATCTTCAGAAGAATGGTTGAACCAGTTTTTTGAACAACGTTTTCACGAATTTGGACCCTATGAAGATGCCATTGTTAAGGAAGCACACTTTTTAAATCATAGCATCCTCTCGCCTCTTATCAATGTTGGGCTGCTAAATCCTATGGATGTCATAGAAAAGGCCATTGATGATGCCAAATCTAATGACGTTCCCTTAAATTCATTAGAAGGTTTTGTGCGTCAAATATTAGGTTGGCGCGAATTTATAAGAGGTGTGTACGAAGTAAAAGGCACAGAAGAACGCACAAAAAACTTTTGGAACTTCAACAAGAAAATACCAGCCTCATTCTATGAAGGCACCACAGGAATTCAACCTATTGATGATGTTATTAAAAAAGTATTAAAAACAGGTTACGCCCATCATATTGAACGTTTAATGCTACTCGGTAATTTTATGGTGCTTTGCGAATTTCATCCAGACGAGGTTTACCAATGGTTTATGGAATTGTTTATAGATGCGTACGATTGGGTGATGGTACCCAATGTGTATGGCATGAGTTTGTTTGCCGATGGTGGTTTAATGTCTACAAAACCCTACATCAGTAGCAGCAATTACATTATGAAAATGAGCAACTATGCTAAAGGCGATTGGCAAGACACTTGGGATGGTTTATTCTGGACGTTTATGGATAAGCATCGCGATTTCTTTGCTGGCAATCCAAGATTAGGCATGCTTTTGGGCAATTTAGACAAAATGAAAAAAGAAACTTTAGAAAATCATTTTAACAACGCAGAACAATTTTTAGAACAACTTTAAGATGAAAACAAAAGAACATATTAATGTCGTTTGGTTGAAGCGCGATTTAAGACTTCAGGATAATGAAGCCATTTCGAACGCTTTAAAATCGGGCAAACGTGTTCTTATTTTATATGTTTTTGAACATTTATTGCTGAATGATGCACATTACAGCGAGCGTCATTTCAATTTTATAAAAGAATCGTTAGGAGATTTAAATGAAAATCTTGAAGCACATCATACAAAGGTACTAACAATAACTAGCGATATCACGAGTGCCTTTAATCAACTACAAGCATTCTACAAAATTGATTCTATTTTTTCGCATGTGGAAACCGGATTGCTAGTCACTTACAATAGAGATAAAGAATTTACACGCTATTGCCGAAACAATTTTATTAACTGGGAAGAATCTAAAAACAATGGTGTTGAACGTGGTTTGGTAAACAGAGACAATTGGTTTGAAAATTGGGAAACTTACATGAATAGTGCTTTGGAAGTTTTTCAACCTACCAACAATCAGTTTTTAAATCATTCAGAAATTGAAACTTTAAAAGACGTCTTATCCGAAACAGATTTATCAACACCAGAAGACACCAAGTTTCAAAGAGGTGGAACAACCATGGGTTGGAAATATGCCAATTCATTTTTTAAAAATAGACATGAAGATTACATGGCTAATATTTCAAAACCCGAAGCTTCAAGAACCAGTTGTAGTAGAATCTCGCCATATATAGCTTGGGGAAATTTGTCCATTAGGCAAGTGTTTCAGAAAGCACAACAATTAAAATCTACAGCTGAAAATAAACGTCATATTGGTGCATTTATTTCAAGGTTACGATGGCAAGCCCATTTCATTCAAAAGTTTGAAATGGAACACACCATGGAAAACGCAAGTGTTAATAAAGGCTATCATAAATTAAAGAAAACTCTATCGGAAAGTTATCAAAAAGCATGGAAAGAAGGCCAAACCGGATTTCCGTTAGTAGATGCGAGTATGCGTTGTTTACTTGAAACAGGATACGTAAATTTTAGAATGCGTGCCATGTTGGCATCTTTTTTTACACATATATTATGGCAACCTTGGCAGTCTGCAACCACGCATTTATCACAACAATTTTTAGATTTCGAACCTGGCATCCATTTTCCACAGTTACAGATGCAAGCAGGCGAAACTGGCATCAATAATCTTAGAATTTACAATCCTACGCTTAATGGTTTAAAGCACGATCCTGATGCTGTTTTTATTAAAAAATGGGTTCCGGAATTGGCGCACTTAGATACACCTTTTATCCATGAGCCTTATTTAATGACTGAAATGGAGCAAACCTTTTACAATTTTAAACTAGGCGAAGATTACCCAATACCTATAGTAGATGTAAAGGAAAACCGAAAACGCGCAAGTGAAATTTTATGGAATATGAAGAAAGACCCAGAAGTGTTGCGTGAAAGTTATAGAATCTTAAAACGACATACTTTACAAGATAGAAAACGTATGTTGAAAAGTGATTGATTTTTATTCCATTACACAATAAATTCCATAGTCATAATTATCTGTTAATTTTTGTTTAAACTTTAACTCAAATGATTAAACATTTTATATATTTGATGATATATGATATTAATTACCACACACAACAATCCTGAACACAAGCAAATCATTGCCGATTTAGTTGGCAGTCCGTTTAGTTTGGTACAGAAATTGAAAATGAATGGTATAGGTTCTAAACGCATGATAATTGACGAAGTGAGTCCAAATATGCAATCGATGATGAATTTGGTATCTGATATTAATTATGGAAATATTGAATTGAGACCAAAAGGTATTTTAATTAGAATTAATAAAGGCTTAAAGAATTTTACGTGGATAATACCTTATTACCATCTCGTTATATATAAAATCAATGGGTCTAGCATACATGCACAAGGAAAATTTGTGCACTTTAGGGCCAATAAAACTTTTAAAGAAAATAAGAAGTTTTTTGACAAATTAATGGATGAAAAAGTAAAGTACGATTTACAACATGCAATGCCTCATGGACTATGAATTCAGAACTAAAAGACATTGACCGAATTATTGAAATGGCATGGGAAGACAGAACACCTTTTGATGCTATTACGTTTCAATTCAATTTAAAAGAACAAGAGGTTATTAATTTGATGAGACGCGAATTAAAACCAAGTAGCTTCAGATTATGGAGAGCGCGAGTGCAAGGCAGAGCTACTAAACACAGTAAAAAAAGAACGTTTGACAAAGGCAGATTTAAATGCTCGAGGCAAAGAACAATATCAAATAACTCTATTTCAAAACGTTAACACGTGCTTTGATTTAAGTTTGGAGTACTTAAAGACAGCACATTAAAAAGATTCTATGAATACAGAAACGACTTCCAAAGACAATGGACAGCTTAATGGTTTTACAAATGAAGCTATAGGCGACGACCATTTATTTACAAGTTTAGACACACCAATGAAAGCCAATGCTTTTGATATGTCTAACGAAGAAAAGAAAAAACGCATATCTATTTTATTTTCAGAAATAATGGATGTTATGGGTTTAGATTTAACAGACGATTCACTTCAAGGCACACCAGACCGTGTTGCAAAAATGTATATTGAAGAGATATTTTCTGGTTTAGACCCTAAAAACAAACCTAAAATGGCTCTTTTTGAAAATAAATATCAATATAATCAGATGTTAGTAGAAAAAAATATTACCTTCTACTCTAATTGTGAGCATCATTTTGTACCTATTATAGGAAAAGCACATATTGCATACAAATCATCTGGAAAAGTTATTGGACTTTCTAAATTAAACAGAATTGTTCAATACTATGCTAAACGTCCTCAAGTTCAAGAGCGATTAACAAACCAAATTGCTAATGAATTAAAATCAGTTCTAGAAACTGAAGACGTGGCAGTAATCATAGATGCCAAGCATTTGTGTGTATCCTCTAGAGGTGTACAAGACGATACTTCTACAACGATAACAACATTTTATGGAGGCGAATTTAATAACGCTTCAAAAATTTTAGAATTACAAAACTATTTAAACAAGTAAGCTATGAGTACAGTAGAAAAAGCTTTAGAATTTGAAAACAGAAAGTTTTCATTTAAAACAACAAGTGACAGAATTTTAGCAGCAAGAGAGGCTAAAGATTTAATATTAGAAGTCAACGAATTATATAAGAAAGAGAAAGATACCAAATTAATGGACTTAATGAAGCGTCTTACAGTGATTAAGCAAAAGATTGAAAAGCGCTTAAAAGGTAGACCATTAACAGCAACATCTTAAGTTTAGCAATGAAAAGATTAATTATTATTGGAGGAAGCAAAGGTATTGGTAATGCAATTATCTCATCTTTGCTTTCTTCTTATGATGAGATTGTAAATATCAGTCGTACATCGCCAGAAGATTCACATCCTAATTTAAAACATTACAATTGTGATATTTTAACTGATGAATTACCAGACTTAGACGAAGCCGACGGGTTAGTGTATTGTCCTGGAAGTATTAATCTTAAACCAATAAACAGACTTAGTGTAGATGATTTTAAAAATGATTTTGACATTAATGTTATTGGTGCTGTAAAGGCTATTCAAAAGTATTTACCAGCTTTAAAAAATGGTAATAAACCATCAGTTGTACTTTTTAGTACAGTTGCCGCAAAGTTAGGCATGCCTTTTCATGCTAGTGTAGCAGCTTCAAAATCTGCAATTGAAGGCTTAACAAAATCTTTAGGTGCAGAATTAGCACCAAACATACGCATCAATGCTATTGCACCAACGGTTACAGATACAGAGTTGGCTTCAAAATTATTGCGTAATGAACGGATGATTGAGAATATGAACGAACGTCATCCCTTAAAAAAATATCTTCAACCTAAAGAAGTTGCAGATATGGCAGGCTTTTTATTATCAGAAAAAGCGGCTTCTATGTCAGGACAAATATTTGAAATGGATTGTGGCATCGTAAGTTTCAAATTGTAAATACCATATAATTACTTAATACTAAAACATCATGATAGCAACTGCTACGCAATCCGTGTACGATATAAAGATTAAAACTCTTCAAGGTCAACCTATAGATTTTCAACAATTTAAAGGTAAAAAGATACTCTTTGTTAATGTGGCTTCAAAATGTGGTTTTACACCTCAATATAGAGCATTGCAAGAGCTTCAAGATACTTATAAAAATAATTTAGTGGTTATTGGTGTGCCTTGTAATCAATTTGGAAATCAAGAACCTGGTAACGCAAATACCATACAAGAGTTTTGCGAAATTAACTATGGTGTTTCGTTTATAATTACAGAAAAGATTGATGTTAAAGGAAGCGCGCAACATCCGCTTTATGCTTGGCTTACCAATAAATCTTTAAATGGAAAGCAAAACTCTAATGTGCGTTGGAATTTTCAGAAATACTTGGTGGATGAGAACGGTGGTTTTCTCGATTATTATTTTTCCATCACTAAACCTATGAGCACAAGAATCACAAAACACTTAAAATAGAACATTATGTTTGGACTCTTTAAAAAAACTACAGAATTAGAAAAGCTTCAAAAGCAATATAAAAAATTGATGGCAGATTGGCATAAACTCTCAGCTACTAACAGAGGCGAAAGTGATAAAAAATATGCCGAAGCACAATTAATAATGGACAAAATAGAACAATTAAAACAAGCGTAAATTGAAAAAGATATACCTCATTATTCTATTTCTTGTTATCAATTTCGGTGGTTTAGCACTGGGAAGTTGGTTTATGGGAAACGCAGTTACTGACGAATGGTACACCAATTTAAATAAAGCACCATGGACACCACCAGGTTGGGTTTTTGGAGTTGCTTGGACATTTATTATGATATGTTTTTCCGTATATCTCAGTTATTTATTTACATTTCGTAATTCAAATTTTGTTAAAACACTTTACGGCATTGCTGTAATTCTAAATATTAGTTGGAATTATGTGTTTTTTAACCAACAATTTGCAAGTTTAGGCTTCGTTAATATCATTTTGCTTACTATACTCATTACTTATTTCTTTATAACGTTTGGCGACGATAAACTAAGACACATTAAATATCTATTGTTACCATATATCATTTGGCTTTGTATTGCTACATCGCTCAATGGCTATATCGTATTTAATAATTAATAGAAACTATCAACCAATACATCAATAAGATTTCATAAAACCAACAGATGAAAATATATACATTACACAAAAAGCAAAATTTACCAATATCAGTAGAAGAAGCTTGGGCATTTTTATCTAGTCCTGCTAATTTAAAAACCATAACACCAGATTATATGAGTTTTGATATTCTCTCTGGTGCCGATAGACCAATGTTTCCGGGACAAATAATTCAATATATTGTTACACCTGTTTTAGGCATTAAAACCAAATGGGTTACGGAAATTACACATGTAAAAGATAATGAATATTTCGTAGACGAACAGCGATTTGGGCCATATGCACTTTGGCATCATAAGCATTTTATTAAAGAAATTGAAGGTGGTGTAGAAATGGAAGATATTATAGATTATAAAGTACCAATGGGAATTCTAGGACAACTAATCCATCCAATAATTGTAAAACCAAAATTGGAGGAAATCTTTAATTACAGAACGACAAAGTTGGAGGAATTATTTGGGAAATATGGTCAGTAAGTTGAAAAGTCGCAAAGATTCAGAGATTCAGAGATTCAAAGTTTCAAAGTTTCAAAGTTTCAAAGGCAGAATATAATAACCTAAACCTTTTACTTTACACTTTAAACTTTTCAACATTTCAACATTTCAACAATTCAAATTTCCACTAACTAAAAAAACACATGACTAAAAAAGTAAACATTTTCTGGTTTAGAAGAGATTTAAGATTAGACGATAATCTTGGTTTTTATGAAGCTTTAAAATCGGAACATCCTGTACTTCCTATTTTTATATTCGATACAACGATTTTAGAAAAACTACCCAAAAATGATGCACGTGTTACTTTTATTTTTGAAACACTTCAAGAGTTAAGGCAAACTTTACAAAATGAGCATAGCAGTAGCATTGCCATATACAAAGGAGAGCCCGAAGCTATCTACAAACAATTAATTTCAGAATATGATATTGAAACAGTGTTTACAAATCACGATTACGAGCCTTATGCTACAACACGTGATACGTCGATTAAAACGCTTTTAGAAAAACATGATATTGAATTCAAAACTTATAAAGACCAGGTTATTTTTGAAAAAAGTGAAATTGTAAAAAACGACGGAAAACCATACATGGTTTACACACCTTACATGCGAAAGTGGAAAGAAAAATTTAGAACTCTCGATTTAGAAATTTTCTATACCAACTCTTATCTAAACAATCTTATTGAGCACAGTAGATTACCAAACTTATCATTAGCTGATATTGGTTTTGAAAAATCGAGTCAAGAAATAGCAGCTTACGATGTTACACCAACATTGATTCAAACCTACGAAGCTACTCGTAATTTTCCGGCTCAAGATGCAACATCGCGTTTAGGTCCACATTTAAGATTCGGAACGGTTAGTATTCGTAAAATGGTTAAAAAAGCCATTGCTGAAGACAATGAAATATTTTGGCAAGAGTTAATTTGGCGTGAATTCTTTATGCAGATTCTTTGGCATTTCCCACATACAAAAGATAAAGCCTTTAAGCCCAAATACGACAGAATTGAATGGCGTTACAATGAAGAAGAATTTAAAGCATGGTGCGAAGGTAAAACCGGTTATCCGTTAGTAGATGCAGGTATGCGACAACTCAATGCTACAGGTTTTATGCACAATAGAGTAAGAATGTTGGTTGGCAGTTTTCTGTGCAAACATTTATTGATGGATTGGCGATTAGGAGAAGCTTATTTTGCTGAGAAACTTCACGATTACGATATGTCTAGTAATGTGGGCAATTGGCAATGGGTTGCAGGTTCTGGTGTAGATGCTTCGCCTTATTTCAGAATTTTTAATCCGACAACACAGATTCAAAAATTTGATAAAAATTTAGAATACATAAAAGAATGGGTTCCAGATTTTCAAGAATTGACCTATCCAAAACCAATTGTAGAACATAAAATGGCGAGGGAACGTTGCTTAGAAAGCTATAAAGCTGCATTAAATTAGAATTCAATAATTTACACAAAATTCGTTTATTACAATATTGCTATTAATTTTAAGCCAGTGTAATCATTATTTTAATTTAAAAGTTAAAATCATTGATATCAATTATATAATTTAGAAAAACTTTTTACTAACTTTAAAGCACAAATTTAAATTTAGAAAACTATGAATACTTGGGGCGTTGCAAAAAAATGGAAAGAAATGTGCGAAAAAGGTAAAAATCTAGATTGCATTAACGAGCTTTATGCAGATAATGTAATTAGTAAAGAAATGCCTGGTATGCCTGGAGAAAGTATTAAAGGAAAACAAAATGTATGGAATAAAAATAAAGAATGGCTAGACAATGTAGAGCAATTTCATTTCAGCTCAATTAGCGATCCTTTAGTTGCAGGAAATCATTTTTCTTCTAAAATGCACTTTGATTTAACCTTTAAAGATAGAGGCAGACAACAGATGGAAGAAATTGCTGTGTTTGAAGTTACAAATGGAAAAATTACTTCAGAACAATTCTTATATTCATTGGAATAAAATAATTCTTTTCCAATTTTTAATAAAAAAACTTCAAATTCAACTTGAAGTTTTTTTTACAAATAACACATTCTACTTATCGTTTTAATGTAAAATGGCCTGTGTGAATTAATCCATTAGTACGTTCTACAACAAACCAATAATCGCTAGTAGGCATTAACTTACCATTATAACTTCCATCCCAGCCGATTTGGTTTCCAGAAAAACTGGTTAATAATTTGCCATATCTGTTGTAAATATAGACTTGTAAATCGGGTTCAAACTGAGCTCCAGAAATATGCCAATACTCATTATAGGTATCTCCATTTGGTGTAAAAAACTTTTTATAATTTAGTAGAGATATATTTTTTGTATTTACACCACAACCATTTCTATCTCTTACAAAAACTGTATAATCTCCAGAAGGTAAATCTAAAAAATAACTTTCTGATTGATAACTTAAGCCATCTAAAGAATATTCATAATCTCCTAGACCAATCACATCGACATCAATAGAATTGCCATTTGAGCTAAAGTCTTCGGTTATAATAACATCTATATTTGCCAGACTAGAAACATTAACCGTATAGTTTTTTGTTGCATCACAAAATGTACCGTTATACTCATTTGAGACGGTTACAGAATAAGTACCAGCCGTCTGTGCTAGTATGTTTCTTGTTGTTTCTCCAGATGACCATAAATAATGATTATATCCAGAATCTGCTGAAAGCAATAAAGGAGCGCCTTCACAAATAGTAACCGATTCATCGGGTCCTAATTGAGGTGCAGTGCCAACTATAATTTGAAACGTGTCTGTTTCATAACAAACATCTAATGTATTATGAATCATTCTAACGTATATGGTTTGAGGGTTGATAACATTCTCATAGGTTTCTGAAATAGGATTGTTACCAGAATCTGCATCAATCTGACTTAAATGATATGTAATCGTAAAATTTTCGGGATTTTGGTTACCTAACAACTGTGAATTTTGCTGAGATAAATCAAAAATACCTTGGTTTGTATACTCTTCATTACAAATTACCAAATCCGAAGGAATTCCAAGATTTACTACCGGAAGTAAATCTAATGAGTTAACAGTAATAACCTCAATACTTCCGCAAGAATCTTCTACTTGTATTTCATAAACACCTGGACTTAAATCCGAAAAAATATTATCATTACCGTTATCAATATTAATGGGTGATACTATGGAAAAATTATAAGGAGGTACACCAATGACATCGACTAAAATATCTGAAGGTCCTAATCCGCCTTCACAATTAAGGTTAAACACATCATTTATTATTAAATCTGAACCAACTTCAAATTCACCAAAGATGTCTAAACAATATTCCTCAAGGTTTGGCGTATTAATAGATTGAAAAGCTTTAATAAGTCTAAACGTTCCAACAAAGAAAATATTAATGAGACTTTCTCCATTTTCAAACTCTATAGCATTTGAAGTATTGGGTAAATCGCCTTCGTTATACAAAACACCTGTTTCTGGATGTCCCCAACTATCACTTTCGGGATAATACTTTTGAAACCAATATGTTTGGTTGGCAACGGAATCATCTGTATCCATTATACCTAGATCAAAAGACCCACAATTTCTTTGTAAATTATAAATTGAATCGTTTACACCATAGGCATAACTTTCTATAGTTTGATTAAACATAAATTCATTACCGCAACTATCTGTAAATTCAATAGTATAGTCACCAGCCGGTAAATCATCAACAAAGAAAAATCCTGCAGGTTCAATTGCTGAACTATAATCAAAAGGCAAGGATTGAGAAAACGCAGTTGGTGCTTCAATAACAAAAACTGACGTAACCGTTCCATAAGAGCCTGCTATTCTTAGGCTACCTACATCAGAACTACAACTAACTGAAGTTGAAACATTAAGATCGAACTCCTCGAGGTCCGGAATCTCAATTTCTTCTATATAAACAGAACCACAATTGTCTATTATTTCTAAAATATAAGTTCCTTTAGGTAACTCATCTATTTCTAAAGTACCACTAGTTGAAATAAAATCAGAGACATCATCTGGTATTGCATTTGTATAAGCTTCTGGAGCCTCATTAAATATAGCGTACTCTATTTCTCTATTAGGGACACTTACAGATAACTGACCAGTAAGCGCATCGCAACCACCATTTGTAGCAGTTATATTTAGTTCTACTGGCTCTTCAATTAGTTCAATTTCAGCTAAGCCAACTCTATTGCAGGCATCAATAACACTAACACTATAAATACCATATGGTAAGCCCAAATCTTCTTGTTCAAAAACGATAACAGAATCTGTATAAACGCCATCATTATCATTATAATCTGAAGGATCGAATTCATCTGGAGCATCAATAAATTGAAGCGTATATGGGGCAACCATATTAGAAGTAACAATAATTAAATCACTTCCACAAACATTTGCCACAGGTGTCATAGTTACTTGAGGATTAGGATCGATGATTTCTGAACTACTAACAATATCACCACATCCATCTTGCACTACAGTTTCTATAATAAAAGCTTGATCATTATCATAATTGGTAATTGTTTCTGATATTTCCAGTTCTTGTTCAGAGCCAGTTTCATAGGTCTGACTAAAACTTGTAGAATCACTACCATCTATAAGACTTATTGTATAATTAACAGTTATTGGATAAGAAAGAACACTCCCAGATCCTGCTGAAATAATTTGATTTATCGTAGTTTCCTCACAACTATTAAGAACATTAGGTTGATCTTCATTAACAATTGTAAACGTAACATCACTAAATAAAAACGTGTAAGTCTTGGTTAAGGCATTACCACATACATCAAAAACACGTATAATATAAGTACCTTCAGTGAGGCTATTAAATGTATTTTCCATTTGTAATGGAACTGTTACAGGACCCGATATAATTTCGAAAAATTCAGCATTACCTGACAATATATCAACTATTAAAATTGCGTCTCCACATGCTCCAGAAAAACCCTGTTCAATTTCAAAATCTAAAACAGAAATTTCATCATTTATTATAGCATCAGCACTTTGCGAGTTTTGTAAATCATCTAATGTTTGTAAAGCCTGAACCAAGTAATCACCATTCTCTAAATTATTAAAGGAATTTGCCGATGTCTGAGCTATTGGTGTAATAATATCTGGATATAAAAATAGCGTATAGGTAATATCTGCACCTGTTGTAATACCAGAAACCTCCATAGAAATAGAGCCATTACCTGCACAAGATTCATCTGTTGTAGTTACAGAAAAACTAAAATCACTCAATTGCGCATTAACAAATTGACACAACAAAATAAGACAAAATAGACTGTAATATTTTTGAGGGAAATTAGAATACATTATTTACTTTTCAAAGTATTGTTTAGTAAGATACGATTAATTGATATTTTACCTTAAAATACTAGGTTATAATTAACAATTTAGCCGACAGATTGCATAATTACAAAAATAACAACATTTAAAAATGGTTTTTCACCAAAATAACTGAGTATCATAAAACTTATAATTTTGAGTTTATGTAAAAAAAAAAAGACCTCATTAAAAAATGAAGCCTATTGTCTAATTTATGGATAATAATTTTTAATTTCCTTCTACTCGTTCAATCTTAGCACCTATAGCTCTTAAACGTTCATCAATGTTTTCGTAACCACGATCTATTTGTTCAATATTATGAATCACAGAGGTTCCTTTTGCAGATAATGCTGCAATTAAAAGTGAAACTCCTGCCCTTATATCTGGCGACGTCATGGTTGTTGCTTTTAATGTGGACTTAAAATCGTGACCAATTACTGTTGCTCTATGAGGATCACAAAGAATAATTTTTGCTCCCATATCAATTAACTTATCGACAAAGAATAAGCGACTTTCAAACATTTTTTGATGTACTATAGCCTCTCCTCTAGCCTGTGTTAAAACGGTTAGAATAATACTTAACAAATCTGGTGTAAATCCTGGCCAAGGTGCATCTGAAACGGTTAATATAGAACCGTCAATATAATTTTGAACCTCGTAACCATCAACATGAGCAGGTATATGAATATTATCGCCTTGACGCTCAATAGTAATTCCGATTTTTCTAAATACACTTGGCATTTGCCCTAAATCATCCCAACTAACGTTTGTTATGGTTAATTCACTTTTAGTCATTGCAGCCAAACCAATCCAGCTACCAATTTCAATCATGTCTGGTAACATTCTGTGAATTGTACCTCCTAAAGACTCAACACCTTCAATAATTAACATATTAGAGCCAACTCCTGAGATTTTAGCTCCCATACGATTCAACATCTTACATAGCTGCTGTAAATAAGGTTCACAAGCTGCATTATATATGGTTGTTGTACCTTCTGCTAAAACTGCAGCCATAACAATATTTGCTGTACCAGTCACAGATGCTTCATCTAAAAGCATGTATGTCCCTTTTAGCTTTTTAGCTTCAACTCCATAAAACAAGTCTTCTTTGTTATAACGAAATTTAGCTCCTAAATCTATAAACCCCTGAAAATGGGTATCTAAGCGACGACGACCAATTTTATCACCTCCTGGCTTTGGTATATAACCTCTACCAAAACGTCCTAACAATGGACCAACAATCATTATAGAACCTCTTAATCCTTTTCCGTCTTCCTTAAATTGAGCCGATTCTAAGTAATCTAAATTAACATCATCGGCTTTAAAGGTATAAGACCCTTTTCCTAATTTATTAATTTTTACACCCAACTTTTTTAATAAAGCAATGAGCTTATTAACATCAATAATATCTGGTATGTTGTCTATCTGAATTTCTTCAGCAGTTAAAAGTACTGCACATAAGATTTGTAAAGCTTCGTTTTTTGCTCCTTGTGGCTGAATTTTACCTTTTAATTGGTGACCGCCTTCAATAATAAATGTACTCATCCGTTTTTAGTAACGTTTTCTGTTATTAGAATATTTCTTCTTAGAATTATTCTTTTTATTGGAATTGTTTTTTGAACCATATTTAGATTTGGTACGCATTAAACTTGTAGAATCTCTTAATTCTTCATCACTATTCTTTAAGTTTATTTTACCACCAGAAAGTTCATATAAATGACTGTAAATTACATCATCTTCAACCGTGTCTTTATTCCAATTAAGGAAACATTTTTTCATGTGGTTAGCAATAGTATAGGTTAAAGCCTCTTTTAGCTCACCTTCTTCCCAATTTACAGCAACATCAATCATAGTTTTAATGTTATTACCATAAAAACGATATTTTGGATGATTTTGCGGATATTTTAGTGGCTCAGGACGTGCCTGTATTTCTTCTTTTGATGGTTCTCCATAGGGCGAATCTACGTCAATATCAAAATCTGCCATTATAAATAACTGATCCCATAATTTGTGCTTAAAATCTGGCACATCCCTTAAATGAGGCTGCAGATTTCCCATTACAGAAATTATAGCATTAGCTAACTTGTTACGTTCTTCTTTTGTTTCGCGAGACTTAGCGTAATTGATCATCTTCTGTAGATGACGTCCATATTCTGGTATAATTAAATGCTCGCGCTCTGTGTTGTATTCTAAATCGTCAATCAAAATTGTAAAGTGTGTAGTAAATTGTTGTAAAACCTGAAGTATCTAGGTTTTGTTGCAAAGTACAAAAAAATATGAAGCTTAATAAAAAATTATAAAGAAATTACGCCTTCTACATTTTTGGCGACTTCCTTATACTTAGCAATTACGGCTTCAGGATTTTTCATTCGTACGTTAATAGAAACACTGGTGTATTTTCCATTCTTAGATTCTGTAGTTGTAATTACAGCTCCTAAATTATCAAAAAGTGCTTCAATATGGTTAATTCCGGTACCTTTGGTAAGCACAATGAATTTATATAAATATTCTGATGGCCAAAGGGCTGTATCGTATAATTGCGATTTTAGTTTTTTGTAAAATTCGTCTGTTTTATTAGAATTATCCATTATAAAATTTTTCAGTTGCAAAGATACGTTTAAAACTTAAAAATGTGAGGTAGATTTTGTCTTCCATTATTTTTTTAACTTAAAATTAAGGTGAAAACTAATTAAATATTAAATTCAGAATTAGTTTATAGTCAAAATGCCGTTGGTATTTTTATATTCTATATTTATTCCCTTATTTTTAGCCTCTATATTATTTCAAAATTAGAATATAATTTGAATCCAAAAAAAATCGTCATCGCAGGTGGTCCAGGAACCGGAAAAACTACCATTATTAATGAATTAAAAAAGCGTAATTTTATTTGCTACGATGAAATTTCGAGACAGATAACCTTACAAGCACGTAAAGATGGTATTGAGCAACTTTTTTTAACAGAGCCCTTATTGTTTAGTGAAAAACTTTTAGAAGGAAGAATACAGCAATTTAATGAAGCGACTAAAGAAACTAACGAAGTGGTTTTTATAGATAGAGGAATACCTGATGTTATAGCCTATATGGATTTTATTGGTGATACTTATCCTAATAATTTTGTAGAAGCATGTAAAAATCACCAGTACGATTCTATTTTTATATTACAACCATGGCAAGAAATTTTTACTAGCGACGCTGAACGATACGAAAATTTTGAAGAAGCTATTGAAATACATCAGCATTTACTAAATACTTACAAACGTTTTGGCTACCATTTAATTGATGTACCGTTCGGAAATGTAGAAACTAGAGCTAACTTTATTCTAGAGTCCTTAAATTTGCAGTAATGCATCCTATAGAAGTTTTAGAACGGTATTGGCAACATACCTCTTTTAGACCGTTACAAGAAGAGATTATTACTTCGGTTTTAAACCAAGAAGACACCTTTGCCTTACTGCCAACTGGAGGTGGAAAATCGGTTTGTTTTCAAATTCCTGCTTTAATTCAAGATGGTATATGCATTGTGGTTTCGCCATTAATTGCTTTAATGAAAGACCAAGTAAATACCTTAAAAGAAAAAGGTATAAAAGCTATAGCTCTCACTTCTGGTTTATCTTATAAAGATTTAGATACACAATTAGACAATTGTATTTACGGTAACTACAAGTTCCTTTACCTATCTCCAGAACGCTTACAACAAACTTTAGTGCAAGAGCGCATACAGCAAATGAAAGTTAATTTAATTGCTATTGATGAGGCGCATTGTATTAGTCAATGGGGAAATGATTTTAGACCAGCTTATAAAAATATTTCAATTTTACGACAATTACATCCGCACGTTAATTGTATTGCTTTAACTGCCACTGCAAAATATAACGTCATTGATGATATTTTAGAAAATTTAGATTTTATAAATCCTAAAGTGTTTAAAGCCTCTTTTGCAAGACCAAATATTGCTTACGATGTTATACATACAGAGGATAAATTATTTCAATTAGAACACTTACTAAACAAATATCAAGGCTCTTCTATAATTTATGTTAGAAACAGACGTGCAACTATAGACATTCATAATTATCTAAAAGCTAAAGGATTTTCTTCAACTTTTTACCATGGAGGTATTACCAATAAAGAAAAACAAGACCGTTTGTATCAATGGACAAATGGCCAAATAGATATTATGGTAGCCACTACCGCTTTTGGAATGGGAATTGATAAAGCTAATGTAAAAACAGTTATTCATATTAATCTACCAGAAAGTTTAGAGAGTTATTACCAAGAAGCAGGTAGAGCTGGCAGAGATGGCAAATTAGCACACGCTATTATTTTAAAACAGCATATAGACGAAAACCATTTGCGTAGTCAGTTTTTAAATAACTTACCATCCGTTGCATTTGTAAAAACGGTATATCATAAACTGGTTAATTATTTCCAGATATCGTATGGTGAGGGAGAAAATACGTTACATCAATTCGATTTTAAATCCTTTTGTAATCAATATAAATTAAGTCCTAGTATAACTTACAACGCATTATTATTATTAGACCGAAATGCTATTATTACACTCACACAACATTTTAATTTTAGGACTAAAATTCAATTTACCACAACAAATGCTGTTCTATTTAAATATTTAGAAACCCATCTCGATTTAAACTTATTGGTTAAAGTATTATTACGAACCTATGGTGGCATTTTTGATTATGAAACAAAGGTGAATCTCAATTTAGTAATAAAAAAATCTAATTTATCTGAAAAACAAGTTATTACTCAGTTACAACGTTTAGAAAAGGACGAAGTAATTAGTTTACAAATTGCAAATACAGATTCTGAAATCACATTTTTAAAGCCACGAGAAGATGATATTACAATTAATCCAATTGCTAAAAACATAGAACAACAACACACCTTGAAACATCAACAAATTGAATCTGTCTTAGGTTATATTAAGAATAATTCGGTTTGCAGAAGTCAACAACTCCTACTCTATTTTGGAGAAAAATCTAACAAAACTTGTGGTATATGCTCAGTTTGTGTGGCCAAAGCTTCGAGTTTAGATAAAACATCAAATGAAGTGATTTCACTTCAAATTTTAAATAAATTAAAAGCTGAACCATTATCTTCGCGACAATTATTACTTCAAATTAAATGTTCTGAGAAAGTACTGATAGATAGTCTTTCAGAATTAATAGAACTTAAAAAAATAAAACTAACACCAAATAATTCTTACACACTTATATGACAGAAAAACACGATTTACGGATTGTTTTTATGGGCACACCAGATTTTGCTGTTGCCACTCTTAGAGCTCTTATTGAACATAATTATAATGTGGTTGGCGTTATCACTGCACCAGACAGACCTGCAGGACGAGGACAAAAACTAAGAGCTTCTGCCGTAAAAGCATTTGCTTTAGAGCATAAGTTGAATATTCTGCAACCAACTAACCTAAAAGCAGAATCATTTCTAGAAGAATTAAAAGCCCTAAATGCTAATTTGCAAATTATTGTAGCATTTAGAATGTTACCAAAAGTGGTTTGGCAAATGCCAGAATTTGGTACATTTAATCTACATGCATCTTTATTGCCACAATATAGAGGAGCTGCTCCAATCCATTGGGCTATTATTAATGGTGAAACCAAAACTGGAGTGACAACGTTTTTTATTGACGAAAAAATAGATACTGGAGCGATAATTAAAAGTAAAGTTACTACTATAGGAAAACAAACAACCGTTGGTGACTTGCATGATGACCTAATGCGTATAGGAAGCGAATTGGTTATAGAAACTGTAAAACTAATTGAAACTGATGCTGTAGAAACTACAATACAACCAAAAACCGAAGATTTAAAAACAGCCTATAAACTTAATAGAGAGAATTGTAAAATAGATTGGTCAATGCCAATTAACACTATATATAATAAGATAAGAGGTTTAAACCCTTTTCCAACAGCGTGGTGTTTTTTAGAAAACAACGAAAAAAATCCATTATCAGTAAAAATTTATGGTGTGGAAAAAATTAAAGAACCACATAATATTGAAGCAGGAAAACTAATAGTGACTAAAAATGCGTTAAAAGTCGCATGCAAAGGCGGTTACATAAATATATTAGAAATTCAGTTACCTGGAAAGCGTAAAATGGAAGTGAAATCACTTTTAAATGGTTTTAATTTTTCTGAATCAGCAAAACTCTTGTAAACCCTTATTATCATTGGTTTTACAAAAAATTCGATAAAACACATCGTCTTTATTAACAAATGCGCTAAGTTATTAACAAAAACACGTTTTTCCCTTGCTATTCCTTGCGTAGCTTAATATTCCTAATAATTTTGTGTACAGATTTTAACAACACTATTATTAGAATCAAATTTTTAACAATTTAAAATTAATATTTATGAACAAAACAGATTTAATCAACGGAATGGCAGAAAATGCTGGAATTACTAAAGCAGCAGCAAAAAAAGCATTAGATTCATTATTAGTTGATATCGAAGGATCTTTACAAAAAGGTAACAGAGTATCTTTAGTAGGATTTGGATCTTGGTCAGTTTCTAAAAGAGCGGCAAGAGATGGAAGAAACCCACAGACTGGTAAAACTATAAAAATTAAAGCTAAAAATGTAGTGAAATTTAAGGCAGGTTCTGACTTAAGTAGCGCTGTAAACTAAGACAGTTTTTATTAAAAAATACAAAAAGCCTGCTCGTTGAGCAGGCTTTTTTTTACTCTTATTTAAATAAAAACAAGACTCTAATTACACTTATCTAGGCTTAATAAATTATAGAAAACCAGAATTCTAACATTTTAAATCTTTAAATAATAGCAACACAAAAAATAGAGTATCGCGTAATTGGTTTAAAATCTAAATTTTAGAATAAACAAGAATAAGTTGGATTTTTAACAAAAAAAACATAGATTTAATAATCTTTAAAAAAGAAATAATAAAATGAACAAGCCCGAAAAAGGCAATCTACTCATTGCTGAACCATCTATTATCGGAGATATTTCATTTAATCGTGCTGTGATATTATTAGCGGATCACAACGCATTGGGTTCCGTTGGCTTTATTTTAAACAAACCTTTAGACTTTAATCTTAAAGACCTTATTGAGGGAACTGAATCTGAATTTCCTATTTATAATGGTGGTCCTGTAGAACAGGATAATCTTTATTTTATTCATAAATCTCCGGATCTAATACCAAATAGTATAGAAATATCTCATGGCATTTTTTGGGGTGGTGATTTTTCTGTTGTTATTAATTTAATAAACGAAGGTGAAATTGACAATAGTGATATTCGATTCTTTTTAGGCTATTCTGGATGGGACGAACAGCAATTAGATAACGAACTTAAATCTAATGCTTGGCTAGTTTCTGAAAACATTTATAATAACGAGATAATTTCCAAACCATGTAATTCTTTCTGGCGTGATAAAATGCTAGAACTAGGTGGTGATTATAGTATTTGGTCTAATGCACCTGAGAATCCTAGTTACAATTAATTTTTTAATCGAAAGATTAAACTAATATAGTATTTAAACCAACCTCAACTTTGCATTTAGCTTTTTTAGAAGTTCTTGAGCAAAATCGTTTCTAAATTCTTTTTTACGGTACTTTGTAATTGGCACAATGCCTTGTATAACATTGGTTACAAATAACTCATCTGCTTTTTGAAGTTCAAACGGACTAATGGAAGCTTCTTCTATGGAAACGTTAACATCTTTAGATAATAACTCTAAAATTTGTTTTCGCATTACACCTTTTAAGCAACCATCTTCTAATGGTGGTGTTTTAATTTTATTATTTTTAACAATAAACAAATTACCGTTTAGAGCTTCTATTACACTTTTATTTGTATTTAATACCAAGCAGTTTTCAAAGTCATTTTCTTTAGCATATATACTGCCTATAATTTGTATGGCTTTATTGTTTGTTTTTAAACCAGATAATAATCCTGGTGCAACAAAATAGTCTTTATATAAATCCACAAGATATTTAGCGCCTAAATCAATAGTATAAAAAGGATTATCATGCGGCTCAACACTAATATTATAATTAACCTTGGCATCATTTGATGGTAAATATTTACCACCTTCACCTCTATCTATATTAAGTCTAACACGCGCTGAAGCTTGTAGTAAATTGTTAGCATCTAAAGTTTTCAATATTTCGGATTCTAAGAATTCCATGGTGAAATTCATAGGTATATCCATTCTAAGAATTCGCATAGAAGACATTAATCTAAAGTAATGGTCTTCCCAAAAAAATATTTTGCTATTAACTACTTTTAGGGTTTCAAAAAGGGCATCACCATATTTATAACCTCTATTATTTACTGTAAGTTTAGAATCTGCTTCAGAAAGCAGTGAACCGTTATAATTTACCATAAAAAAATCTCGATTTAGTTTTAAAATTAAATCGAGACAAAGATATATTAGAATAACTATTTAAGAGCTATCTTGAACCTAAAACTTGTTTAAGACTAGAAATCTGATTAGTCCAAAGCATTTTTCCTTCTTCAATTTCATCATCTTCCGCAAAATCGGTAATCATTAAAGAAACATCTTTAGTGATTTCATCTACTTGAATACGGATTTCAAAATAGTACGATGCACCATCTTCGTCATCGCTTAACCATCTAAACTTAACGCGCTCGCCAGTTTTTTTATTTATTAATTTGGCTTGTTCTTCTGATCCATCCCAAATAAAAGTGAACATTTCGCCTCTTGAGTTTACATTATCCGCAAACCATTCTGACAAACCAGAAGGCGTTGATATATAGGTGTATAGTAGGGCTGGTGATGCTTGTATCACAAACTCCATTTCAAATTTTTCTTTATCGTCCATAAATACTAATATTATTTGCTCAATATATACATTTTATAGCTGAGAATTGAAGATTAAATTAAAATTATTTTTTTTAGTTTTTATTGTTTGCTATAGAAGAATTTGTTTTTATATTTGCAGCCGCAATTACGCATTGGTTTATACTAAAATAATAAAGCTTAGTAATTGAAAATGGCGAGGTAGCTCAGTTGGTTAGAGCGTTGGATTCATAACCCAGAGGTCACGAGTTCAAATCTCGTTCTCGCTACAACAGTAAAACCCAGAACAGAAGTTCTGGGTTTTTTTATAACTATACCTTAGGAAGGGTTACTTCTTTATTTTTTTACACTATTTCATTTAGGTGGTTTGTTTGATTTTCTGCTTATCTCTTTGGTTCTGATACGCTTTACCTCTGCGGTTGACACGAGATATACCCGAATTACACCTAAGGCATATACGCTATACACACGCTATACCTATTTGTTATATTGCTCAAAATCATTATATTAGCATTATTATGGCACGACAAAAAGGACTATTAAAACTTACTGGGACCATTGGTGGTATTAATTTTTATGTTGTAAACGGTGTTGGGTTTGCGCGTAATGCTGGAGGCGGTTTTAATGGTGATGCTATAAGACACCAACCTAATATGCAACGTGTACGTGAAAATGCGAGTGAATTTGGACATTGTAGTAAAGTAAAAAAAGCTTTTAGATTGGCCTTGATGCCTTTTTTACTTGGCTATAAACATTCTAAGTTGCATGCACGTATGATGACTTTATTTACGAGTATAAAGGCTTTAGATACGACTTCTGAACGTGGCTCTCGTAGAGTTGGTGAGGGTTTACAAACTGCTAAAGGCAGACAGTTGTTACATACTTTTGAGTTTACACCTCAACATAAGATGCTGAATGCAGTACTTTGTCACTCTAATTTTAATTGGCCTTTGCAAGTTCTTAGTATTACGGAATTTAGTGCTAAATTATATCCGTATCCTAAAGCGGCTACGCATGTGAGTTTAACATTAGGTATTTTGGACTTTAACTTTGATACTTTAGAATCTTCTTTAAAGGTTGCTCCTACTTATTTTTTAGAGGTGTCTTCTGCAGCTTCTTCTTTTGAGATTGCCATGGATACGGTTATGGCTACTGATTTTGTTGGTATTGCTGTACTTGGTTTACGTTTTTATGAGGTTATTGATGATGAGGTTTATGGGTTGAATGCTATGGTTGGGGTTCGTTTATTGGATGTTAGGGTTTGATAATAATTCTCTTTTTGTGAATCTTTATTTTCAAAACGATTTATTATATCATTATATATATATGTTCATTTTGTCTTGACACAAAACGAACCAAAAAGTCAAAACGATTTATTAGGAAATCGCTAAAGCGCCACTCGCTGATACATTGTTATTTTAAAGACTTTATAAAATTTGTGTTCCAATCCTTGATATGATATATTAACAATAGGTCTTGCTCACTATTTCTGAAAATCGTTGCTTCCGACTGTGTCGGAATTAGGTGTGATTATTTTTGATTTCCTTGATTTCCTTGATTTCCTTGATTTTGGTTAGTGGCTTTCTTTTTTGCTCCTCATGTGTGTTCCTTTATTGATTTGTCTGTGCTTATTGTTTTAAGAACTCATGATATGCTTTGCAGTTACTCTTACTTAGCTTCACTGCATGTTTTATACTAAATAATTTGAAGTCGGGTTTTTAGATTGTGTTGGAATTTGCGAGTGAATTGTTTGTTTTTTTGTTAGTTGAATAGCTCTTTAATGATTGTTTTTCTTAAAATTCTCAGCCTGTTCAAAGATTTCTTTAAAAACCTCATCCTTTGTAATAGGTGGATAATCATTTTCTGCTAAAAGAATTATTAAGTCCACTTTTAACTCTGCTTTAATATCGTCTCGTTGGTTCCAGTCCGTATATTTTGCTTTATCATCTACGACTTTTTTTACTTCTTTAGCTAGGTGTATTAATTTATTTTCGGGATAATCAAAATCGTATTTATGCGCAATTGCTTTTAGAATATCATAGAATGCTTTCTCTTCAAAATCGATGCCCATGTCTTGAAACGATTCTTTTTCCTTTCTAAGTTCATGATACAAATCAATGATTTCATCTGTAAAATCTTCTAGTACGTTGCTTTGTAGAATATCTTGTTCACTACGCTCGTTATATTTATCTACTATACTCTTGAATTTTTTAGAGAAATCAATCCCTTGCATTTTATTCGTTTTCTTTAACTCATCAATAGCTTTCAACAGTAGCTGCTGCAATAGTTTAATCTTAGTATTAGGTAATTTTATTTTTTCAATTTTTGCTAAATAGGCTTCATCAAAAATATCTATTTCGGTTTGTTGTTCTTCCCCTAGTTTAAATATCTCTTCTACGCCATCACTTATTAACGCTTCTTTAATCATTTCGCGCACTCTTGCATTCATTTGTGCGGTATCTGGTGCATTTCCTTTTGTAAGTTTAAAAACGATCGAACGAATGGCTAAATAAAAGTGAATATGGTCTTTTTGCTCCTCTGTAAAAGCATTAGCACCACAACAAATATCGTAAGCCATTTTTAAACGTTTTACAATATTCATAAAACGTGTTTCTATATTTTTTGTACGTTGTACAAACTCTGCTCCTAGATTTAAACATTCTAATTGCTTAATACCTTCACCAGAAAAATACTCTGAGGCATCAAATTTATGAAATAATCTAGCCAACAAATCTAATTGGTCTTTAACTACTACAATGGAGGTTTCAATATCTTCAAAATTCTGACCATCAACAGCAGAATACTGTTTTAACGCTAAATTCATTTGCTTTTTAAAGCCAATATAATCTACTACCAAACCTTTTTCTTTAGACTTGTATTTTCTATTAACTCTAGAAATGGTTTGTATTAAGTTGTGTTGCTGAATGGGTTTATCTATATACATGGTATCTAGAAAAGGCACATCAAAACCTGTTAACCACATATCGACCACAATAGCGATTTTAAAGTTCGATTTTTCATTTTTAAACTGTCGGTCTAACTCTTTTCTATCGTCTTTTGTACCTAAAAGGTCATACATTGCTTTAGGATCATCTTTACCACGCGTCATTATCATTTTAATGCGCTCCATAGGTTTGATTTCCTTTTTCTCCTTTTCTGTAAGTGTTGAGCCTTCTTCAAAAGCTTTTACCTCTGTCCATTCTGGACGTAAGGCTATAATTTCTTGATACAGATTAAACGCAATAGGTCTAGAACTACACACAAATAAAGCTTTCCCTTTTATGGTTGCCCCTTCCTCTATTCTAGTTTCATAATGTTTTACAAAATCTTCTGCCACTGCTTTTAATCGGTCTGGATCGCCAATAATGGCATTCATATTGGCAGATGCCTTTTTACTTTCTTCTATTTGATAATCGTTGGCTCCTTCTTCTGCACATTGGTTATAATAGGCTTCTATTTCTTCTAATTTGGAGTTCTCTAAGACTACTTTAGCTGCACGACCTTCATAGACAATACGCACTGTAATTTCATCTTTTTCAGACTCTGTCATGGTATAGGAGTCTATAATATCTCCAAACACATTTAAAGTGGCATCAATTGGTGTGCCCGTAAACCCAACATAAGTTGCATTTGGTAAAGAATCGTGTAAATACTTTGCAAAACCATAGGTCTTTTTTACACCATCTTCTGTAACTGTTACTTTTTGGTCGAGGTTTATTTGGCTGCGATGTGCTTCGTCTGAAATACAAATTACATTGGTACGCTCTGTTAACAACTCTAAGTCTTCCGTAAATTTGTGTATGGTTGTTAAAAATACTCCGCCACTCTTTCTACCTTTTAGTAAGTTTTTTAGCTCTTTTCTGCTTTCTACACTTATTATATTATTATCTCCAATATATTGCTTTGCATTAGTGAACTGCCCAGACAATTGGTCGTCTAAATCGGTGCGGTCTGTAATGATAATAAGTGTTGGACTTTTAAAATGCGGACTACGCATTAACAAACGAGACAAAAACAACATGGTATAACTTTTACCACAACCTGTTGCTCCAAAGTAGGTTCCTCCTTTTCCGTCTCCTTCTGGTTTTTGATGTTGTTTTATATTTTTAAGAAGCTTAGTTGCTGCATAATATTGCGGATAACGACATACTATTTTAAGTTCGTGTTTGTTGCTATCTGGAAAGTATATAAAATTATGAATCACCTCACGCAGTCTATTTTTATTAAACAAACCTTGTATCATAGTGTACATGCTATTAATACCATCTACTTCTTTATCTATGCCTATTACTTTTCGCCATGCGTAGTAAAACTCGTAATTAGAAAAGAACGATCCCATTTTACTATTCACTCCATCGCTTATAATACAAAAGGCGTTGTATTTAAAGAGTTCTGGAATGTCGCGTCTATAACGTGTTGTTAATTGCACATAAGCATCATGAATGGTTGTGTTTTCACGAATAGCTGTTTTAAACTCAAACACTACTAAAGGCAAGCCATTGATGTATAAAACACCATCTGGAATACGTTTTTCGTACCCATAAATTTCTAATTGATTTACAATTTTATAGGTATTATTATCTAGTTCTGAATAATTTATTAAATGAATGTATAAGTCTTTTTTAGAACGGTCTTCGCGCTCTAGTTGAAAGCCATTACACACCAGTTTTATGATTTGCTTATTAGACTCGTACAAATCTGAAGCACTAAACACTTTTAGTTTACGGATTACCGAATTAATTTCGGCATCTGTAATGTTCTCACTTTTATATTGACTTTGTAAATAGCTTTTAATATCTGCTTTAATAAGCACTTCCTCTGGTTGGCGTGCAATGGTATTGCCTAAAACATGTGGAATACCTTCATTACCCAATAACTCTATAAAAACGTTTTCTAATTCTGCTTCGTTGAATTTTTGCATCTTATTAATTTACAAATATTTAATCTTCTAAATACAATTCTTTGGTATATTTAACATGAGGTTCTCTTACTTTTCTATATCCTATTTCTTGTTCTAAAACAATAGCAGCAACACTTATTAAAACATTAATACCATGCATACTATCTGGGTTTTTAATACCTAGATACATTTGCTCGTTAAATTTACTGCCAACCTCGACGTTTGCGCCTATAATATTTTCTCTTGTGCCAATAGAAAAATGTCTGAATGCAGCCTTTTTTAAAAAAGCAGCCATATTAGTTTGATCTAACAAATACACATCACAATAATCTGCACCAGGCGGATTAGCCAATTGGTCTATCGCAAAACCAAGACTCCCTGTACTATCTACTAGCTTACTTAGGTCTGAAACTAAATCAATCTGACTCTTAGTACTTTCTACTAAACTGTTATCTCTAAAGGAAGATACTGAATAATACCATTTTACTGTATTTTTTGGTAGATTAAAAGCTAAAGACACTCTAGATTTACCACCTTTAAACATAGCATTAGAACCACTATTTACAAAAAAATGCTGATTTGTATGTATATCTTTAACTTTAAAAGATTCCCTTATAACAAACTGCTCTTGCCTAACTGTATAGGTTGTATCAGTAAGCGTACGCTCTTTTACAGTTGTATTAAAAGAAACCAAATCTTCTGAGGCAGGTATTCTGTCTATTTTAAAATTACAAATACGTCTTGCCAAAGAAGTGTTTTCAAATTTAAAAATATAAATACCCGTTTTCTTAATAGTTACTATTTTTTCATTGATAGCTACAACATTAAAATCAGAGTATATTTTAGATGCCTTATACTGTATTATTTCAAAATTTTTAAGTTTTTTACCACGCTCTTCAGAGTAGCTGATACGTATTTTATCTCCTTCTGCAAAACCATAAGCCAAATGGTGGTTAGACATCGCAGCTATCTTAAAATTTAAGTCAGCAACGTTTATTGGGCTTGTTTCCGCTTTTATTTGGGTTGTAAAAGCAAGTAATAATAGTAGGTAAATTTGTTTCATTTTTTTATTTAGTTATAGTATTAAGTTTACAATTGCTCGTAATAGTTTTTAATTTTAGCCGCCATTAATTTACGCCTTTCCTCTAGAAAATTATTATAATCTATATGAGTTGATATATACAAAGTATCTGGCACATCATTTAACTTTAGATTTTCTTTTAACCCTTCTTTGGCATCTAATGTGCTCACATCAAATACTCCATCTTGAATCTGCTCTATTACTTTTGCTAAATAGTCTTTAGGTGTCTGCATACCAACCTTAATATTTGTAGCTTGTTCTGTATACACAAAATTAGCTACTTGGTTGTATTGTTTTGGTGTGTAGCCATTTTGCGCCAAATACTTTTTTGGAAACATATGATGTACATCACCTCGTTGCTCAATAAGACTGCTAATTTTCATGCTTTTAGATAAAAACGCAGGTGCATTACCATAACATTGCGCAGCTAAATACACGTTATAAGCATTATTATTAACGCTAGAAGATTCTAATTGACTAACCAAAGTAAATTCCCAAAAGTTTTTACCTAAGTTATTTTGTTCCATTTGATGCAAATAGACTTCAATTCCTTTTTCATTGATTTGCTTGATATCTTCATCAATCATAGATTCTGAAGAACCTGAATAACGGCCAATCAATAATGACATAATTAACCAACGTTTTACGTTATGTTGAATCTCGGACTCAGGCATTCCTTGATGACGTAATTTTAAGTATAAAGCATACGAAAAATTTAAACTGTTTTTTGAAGAGATTAATTTTTGATTAATTAATCCTGCAGATTTTACCAACATAATAAAACGTTGATAACTGGTTTGATTAACAAAATCTGTTAAACCATTAGATAGCATTTTGTAACTACGCTCTGCTATGTCATTTTCGTAGGTTCTAGCTTCAAAATTACGACCAGACAATAAAGCTACTAAATCGCTAAACTTACCTCGACTAAATTTGTAGGTAAAAGCTACACGTAACACATCTATATAATCTGGTATATACAAATCGTCATTACCAGTTGCCATCCATTTTAAAGCCTTGTAATAATCATGCTTCGCAAATTCTTTATCATTATCTATAATGTGTTTATTAAAGTCTTTATCCACTAATAACCTGCAAAAGTAATCGACTAGTTTACGCATTTTGTTACCTTCATGTACCTCATCTGATGCTATTTTAGACATAACAAAATCTGCATTACTTAGCACTACACCTTTTTGGTTAATGCGAATAAAAATATCTGTAACTGTATCTATATCTAACGAATGATCTAGCTCTATAATACCCACTTGTTTGGTTTTTATACGTTTTAGATTTTCTATACGATCTTCTATTAAATCTTCGTCTGCTTCTGGGTTTAATTTTAAATAGGCTCTAATGGCTTTGGTTATAGAAACCTCATCGTTAATAATTGGGTTGATATTATTAATCCATTCTGGGCTTTTCTCAAAAGCCTTATTTAACACCTCAAACTTTTCGGTAATTGGGTTAAACGCAATACGTATATTAATTTCTTTATAGTTTTTGTTTAACACACGTTGCCCAACTACAGCAGCCGTTAATGCCGTGATACGCTGTTGCCCATCTATTAATACTTTTTTACCCGCAGAGAGTTCCCCATTTTTAAGCTTTACATCTGGATTTCGCCATGTAATAATATAACCCACAGGATAGCCTTGGTATAACGAGTCTATTAAATCTCTAACCTTTGCGCTTTTCCAAACAAACGGACGTTGTATTTCTGGTATGGCGATTTCGCCAGATTTTATCCAGCTTAATAAGGTTTCTACTGGTTGTTGGTGTACTGAGTATTTAGACATTTAATTAATTTATTTATAATTACTTTAAAAAGGTAAATCATTATTATCTACCACTACTTCTTCTTGAGTATCATCTTTTAAACCTAAAAATATTTCAAGGCTTTTTGGAAATAAATTTTCATCAAAACTAAATCCATTTGTATTTAGTAGCTCCCAAATAGCAAGACTACTTTTATCATTAGAATCATAACCAATGACACTTTCTAATTTCTTAATATTAAAATGAATCTTATCTAAACCTGCATTTTTTATTAGATTATAATTAGTAGTAATCATTGCTTTTTTATCGCTCTCTGTATAGATAGCATCTTCTTTTAATAAGTCTAGTGTTAAAAAACCTGAAATGGCATCAATAGATAATTCGTCTGCTTCAAAATCCCAATCGTTAATTACAAAATAATCGACTTGAAAATGTTTGCATAGTTCTATTAAATAATTAGCAGTTGCCTTTCCATGATGACAAACAATTGCAATATTCTCAAAATTCATAAAAGTATCTGCATACCTTTCTTTATTTCCTATTGTATCATCAATAGCTATAAACTCTAAAACCTTTTGTTTTATAGCATACTTATACACTAAAACATCATTTGGTCCTTCAACTAAAATGACTTTTTTACTAAATAAAATCTTGTTTAAATTAGGTTCAATGGTTTTAATGAACTCATTGTACTTTGAGTAATTAATAGGTTCACCTGTCACTTCATCTTCAGAAATTACATCAAAGTCGTCTAGACTATTGTATTTTTTAACCGTTTGATTGTTCTCATTAATTTCTAATCTAATTAACCCTTTAGTATCGAAAGGGTCAATCATTTTATCAGAATGTGTTGTGTAAATGACTTGATGGTCATTCTCTGCTAAACCACATAAAACGGTTTTATAAAAATATTCTTGATGATTTTCATGCAGAAAACTTTCAGGTTCTTCAAATAAAAACAAACACTTATCATTGTCATTAAACTCCGAAATAGACTGAACCACAGCCATTACAAACATAGAAATATAACCATCTCCGAAATGACTAATAGGCACTTGATTTTCTACATCTCCATTTAAACCGACCTTAAACAACATTTTTAAGAAAATATCGTGATAATTAGGTAGACCAAAACTTACTGAACAATCATCATTACGAAGATTGCTTGAATAATTTTTCTTAATAAGACTTATAAACCTATTTAACTCTGAATCTTCTAAAACCTTATCTGTACTTGCTTGTACTTCTTCTTCAAATACAGCTTTTTTGTCATTCATTGGGACATCAGAATCCACAATTTTTTTGATGTGTTTTGCTAAAAAAGACCTAAGATTTCCCCAACTTGTTTTATTAGTATTTATTTCTTCTTTAATTTTATGGAAATTGATATAAAATATGTTGAAATATCTAGTTGCTCCAAATGCTTCATAATTTATATCGTCTTTAGGTGCTCCATCCCAACCTTGAATTTGTGCCAACCCATTTAAAGATTCAATTTTACTACCTTCAATTTCCTCTCCATCAATAAACATACTTAACCGATGGTAACCAGTTAAACAAGCATACTTATCACCATCAAATTTTCTTTCTCTAGTACTGGTTGCATGTAACTGTATAAAAGGAATATTATCCATATTTCTATTATGGAAATCGTCTTGTGAAAATGTGTCTTTAGAAACAAAGTTAACTTGCAATCCATACAAAATAGCATTTAAAAGGTTGGTTTTACCACAATTATTGTAACCAACAATAGCAACTGGTTTTTTATAACTAGCTTCGGGAAATACAAATTCTTGTCTATCCTTAAATGAACGATAATTTTCAACTGATATGGCATTGATTCTTATTTCTGACATAGGTTTTTATGCTGTTTTTGACATTTTTGACAAAACTAAATTTTGGAATGTTTTAAGCATTTTCACTTCCAAAGTGCATTGTTCAATTCTATCAACAATTACATTAAGTTTATTTTCAAATTCTAAAACGTTTTTCTCTTCTGGTAGTTTGAAAGTAAAGTCTTCTATATCTGATTTTGTAATCATTCCTACGGTTGTTCCTTTAGCGTTAAGTTTGATATGCTCTTTGTATTCATTACTTCTCAGTAATTGAAATATAAAATTATTACTAAATATTGATTTATTATTTACTCTGTAAAGATTAGAAGCAACAAGTAACCTATAATTTTTAAATGATTTAGGAATAATACTAGGTGCTCCTAATATTGGATAATTATCTGTTTGTTGCCTAGTAGCAATTACTATATCGCCAGGACCTATTAAATGTTTTTCTGGAACATCATCGGAATATAATCGCATTCCTTTTTCTAGGAATCTATCTATAAAAGAAACGCAACCCATTCCTAATAAATAAGTCGTTCCTAGTCCCATCTTCTCGCTCTTATAAGAATAACCTCCTGATATTTCTAGTAAATCACTCAACCTATAAGTCTTCCATTCTTTTTCACTTTCATCCACAAACCAATGTTTATACAAGGCTTGCGCTGTCTCTTCTAGTTTTTGGTTTAGGGTTTCGTTGAGTTTTATACGGTTGACGATGGTGTTGTATTCTGCTACTATTTCGCGTTGTTTTTCTATGGATGGGATGGGTAGTTCTAAATCACATAAAGATTCCCAACTAAAACCACCACGAACACTACTGTCTGTTGTAAACCAAACGTTTCTATCAAACTCTGAACGTCTGCACCACATCATTAAATATTCTGGGTCCAATTCGTTATGGTCTAAAATTTCAAAAACTACATAAGCTGGCGAAACTATTATTGGTTCTTCTTCTAACAATAAACTAATTGGTAAAATTTCGTCACGTCCAACGTGCATTGGATTGTAAGCAAACTGGTATTTTTCTACAACTCTATATCGCGATAAATCTGTTCCTTGTATATTGGCTACAGATTCCATAAATTCTTTATTTATACGAATCCCTTTTAATACAGAAACTGAACCATCTGTATTTTTCTTTTTAATCTGCTTTATGTAATTACCAAGTGGCTTATAATTCGATTTCATAGCCTAACTCTTTAAATACATTTAACAATTCGGTTTTAGATTTTGCTTCAGCTTTTAACAAGTCTGTAAAATCGGTTTGTAAGGCTGACATCTTTTCATCAAAATTGATATTTTCGTCTCTGTTTACAAACTCAATGTATTTACTTGGTACTAAAGAGTAATCTTTTTTGCGTATTTCTTCAATGGTTGCAGACTGACAAAATTCTCCTATGTTTTCATAATCATTTTCAAAAGATGTTTGTTGCCAATTATGATATGTTGAAGATATTTTATTTATTTCATCACCAGAAAATTGAATGTATTTCTTTTCAAAAGGCACACCTACTTTTCGTAAATCAATAAACAGCGTTTCATCTTCTCGATTACGATATTGTTTTTCAACTCCGTTAATAGTAACTGTCCTTTCTTTTTTATTATTATTTAAAATCCAAAGGGTTACAGAAATATCAGTAGTATAAAACATCTTTTGAGGTAACACTAAAATAGCTTCTACCAATTTATTTTCAATCAGTTTTTTACGTATCTCGTATTCGGTTCCGCCACCAGATAATGCACCATTGGCTAATATAAACCCAGCCACTCCATTGTCTGAGAGTTTAGAGACCATGTTTAGTATCCAACCGTAATTGGCGTTTCCTGTTTGTGGTACCTCGTACCCTCGCCAACGTGGATCGTCTAGTAACTCGTCTGTGGCTCTCCAATCTTTTTGGTTAAATGGAGGATTTGCCATAATGTAATCTGCCTTTAAATCTGGGTGTTGGTCTTTACCAAAGGTATCTGCTGGTACATCGCCTAAATTGGCAGATATACCACGTATGGCAAGGTTCATTTTTGCTAACTTATAAGTTGTCGCTGTGTATTCTTGCCCGTAAATAGAGACGTCTTTTTTGTTACCATTGTGGCTGTCTATAAATTTCATAGACTGCACAAACATACCACCAGAACCACAGGCAGGATCGTAAATTTTACCTTTGTAAGGCTCTATTAACTCTGCTATAAGGTTAACAATGCTTTTTGGTGTGTAGAATTCGCCTTTACCTTTACCTTCTGCAATAGCAAATTTGCTTAAAAAATACTCGTACACACGCCCAACAATATCTTGTTGTTGGTCTTTTAAGGTGTCTATATTGTTTATGGTATCTAGTAAAGCGGCTAGTTTACTCACATCCATATTTAGACGCGAAAAGTAATTGTCTGGCAACGCACCTTTAAGCGATGGATTGTTTTTTTCTACGGTGTATAAAGCGGTATCTATTTTTAGTGCAATATCGTCTTGTTTGGCGTTGGCTATAATGTAGCTCCAACGCGATTCTTCGGTTAAATAAAATACATTGTCTTGCGCATAAAATTCTACCATATCTAGAAACTTCTCCTTACCATCGTCTATGAGTTCTTGCCGACGTTTCTGGAATTTATCGCTAGCGAATTTTAGGAATATTAAACCTAGAACAACGTGTTTGTATTCTGAGCTTTCTACGGTTCCGCGAAGTTTATTTGCCGAATCCCAAAGGGTTTCTTCTATGGATTTTGTTTTTTTGGTTGTTGCTTTTTTGGCCATTTATCTTATCTTTTCTTTTACAGTAACGTATTGTGCTAATTTAACACCTTTACTTATTTCTGTACCATAAGATTCTGGAATTTTAGCTGCTTTAGCTATTTCTTTTTTATTATATCTACCTTCTTTAATTTCTTTGGCATATTTGATGCCAAAAAGATGAATCATCGCAACAGCTTCTCCATTTGGTGCATTGTGATAGAAATTTCCTAATGCTGCTCCTAGCTCGTTAATTGTCATAGTTATTAGTTTAAGTTTTTAAAATACAATGAATCAAAATTCAAGTTTAGCTTATCAATTTTGAATGGTTAAAAAAGTTATTAGAATTTAAACTACTGTTTTTGCTAGAAAAAATCCAATTTTTCTTATATCGATAGACCTACCAAATTTAATTCCAAAACATCCAACTCCTGAATCCCAAATTTTGAAATCACTATCACCATCAAAGAAACCTGCCGTTTCAACAGAAAAGGAAGTCCTTTTTGAATAGGGAAAGAATCTAATTTCTTTTTTTGAACCCGTTAAACCCTGAACATCATAACAAATTATGCGATGTGTTGTAAAAACAACTTTATCTCTTGTATGTGTATAGGCTTTTAATATTGATTCTTCATTAAAAAAAAATCACCAAAAAGCTTATTTGCATTATCAATACTTTCCCCTTTTATTACGCTAAAATGAGTTATTAAATCCATATATTATTATAGTAGTTAATCTAGAAATGATAAAAATTCATTCATCTTTCCATATATTTTTAATTTTAAATTTAATCATTGTAGAAGTGTCTTCTGTAATGAATCTTATGCTTCTATTTTTAACATCAAAAATCATAATATACTTGTTTCCTGCATCACTTAATATTGACATTAAATATTGGTTATTACCATTCTCTTCATCATGTTCTTGAGATTTTATAAGGTAGCCAGAAGTTCCAGATTCTGTAGTGTGTTTTACCATTGTAAAACTTTCGTTAAACTCAAAGAAAGTGAGAGACTCTGAATCTTCGCTTTCAAAGACCCAATCTTCACTATTATTGTCCCACGAATAATCTGTCCTTGAATCAGTAGAAATTTTTAATTGTCCGAAACAAAATGAAGATATCAATAAGAAACAGAATGATATAGTTAGCTTTTTCATTAAATTAAGTTTTAGCTCAGTAAATTCAACACATTAACCCGAGCACTAATTTATAACTATTGAATTAACTCTCTATACGGGAATCCGTAAAACACTACTTAATGTTGATAACAGCGACCATTAGCGTTTTTTGTTTTCCTTTTACAACGTTTACCTGCTTGCGTTTTACCAATGCATTGCGTTGCCGTAGTCTTTTTTGAAGTTTCCTTTTTCTTTGTCGTGGCAGATAATGAATTTGGCTCGTTAGATTTATTACTTGTTTTTGCTTTAGTTGGTTTACATACTTTACAAGCTACATAGCCTAAAGCTTTTGCCTTATCTAGCGTAATTGGTTTTTTAGAATATTTAAGATATGCACAAGAAGCCTTGTGATACTTCTCACCTGTTTTGGTTGTATAGACGGTTTGTGATAGACTAACAGAAGTAGTTGCTATAATGAGTAAGAACAATAAAAGCCTAAACTGTTTCATGGCTTAATTTTCTTCTTTTTATGGCTTCGCCATGCCCAAGGCGCAATAGCGTTTGAATCTTGCCAGAGTCCTGTTTTATCTTTCTTAGCTTTATCTTCTAATTTTTGTAATGTAGAATCGTTAGAATACTTTACATAATGCCATGCATAACCTGCTTTTAATAATTCTCTACTTAAGTTTTTATCATCATCATAGATGACATTAGCTATAAATCTACCGTAACGATCTTTCTTTAAAACTTTCACCTCAACATTTTTACCAAAAATAGCATCAGATGCAAATTGCTTTGCTCTTTTGGAAAAGGGTTGTTTTCGCTCTGGACAATCTATATTAGCTAAACGCACTCTAATTAATGTAGAATCTGCTTTTAATAGTTTGAACGTGTCACCATCTGTGATTGCTGTAACTTTGCCTTTTATTGTTTCTTTCTTTAATGTAACTTGAGTAACTTCTGCACTAAAAACGATAAAAAGTAGTACTAGTAAAATGGGTTTGGTCATACTTTTATTTAAGAATTTTAAATCTAACTTTTTACTTATTCTTGAAAAATATAGTCTTTAATAACTTTATCCATATTAGCAGGTAGGTTAGCTAATTTTATCTCAAATTGTTTCACATTCATTTGCGTCAGCCAATCTTTCCAGTATTTAAAAATAACATCTTGCTCGTAATCATTTTTTTTATCTGGATTTATCCCTAATACCAATACTTCTATATTTTTCAAATCATCTTGCATAGGTATAAAACCAAAATTCTCAGTTTCCATTCTCTCCTTCCAATTCGCCTTGTTCAACTTAAATTCACGAATATCTTGAGGTCTTAAATATGATGTTAAATTTTTCTCTTTAATTTTTACATCCTTATGATACAAATAACCATCTGTTAAAACCACTAATATGTTTCTAAAATCTTCTTCTACACAAAAATCTTGCACATTGTTTTTAAAAAAACCCCAAACATCTGAGCCAACATAATTATTATCTTCTATCGCTGATTGATAAATCTGCTTAACAATACTATCATATACACCAGAAGTTTGCATAATGTATTCTTTTTTTGCATTGTCTTTTGTAAAAGACATATTTAAAGATTGAATTTTACTATTCAGCGCTCCATCCGCAGGCTCTGGCTCTATAAATAATTGAATATGATCCTTAATTTTAATACTTCTTTTGTTTCGTAAATGCCATTCAAAACTTTCCACAACAGAGTGAATATAACCTAAATCTCTTTCATAAAATTCCATGGCAGGATTAGGGTATTTAACAGGATCAATTCTATCAGATAAATCTAAAAGTATACTAATATTTAAATTAGGTCTGTTTGGTGAAAGTTTAGTTGTTGGTTCATTGTTTTCAATAGACAACTCGACATTGGACTCTTCCTTATCATTTTTACACGATAATACAGTTACTAAAATTATAAATACTATTGTTTTAATTTTCATCTTTACTTAATTTACTACTTTATACAATCTACCTTCATAATCCTCATTATCAATATCATGTTCTTTTAAATGCTTCAACTCTTCTTCTTGACAGCTAGATAACAATTCTTCTCTACGTTTTAAGCTATCAAAATTATCTGCTATAGCCAAAAACCAACCTTTCACATATTCTGCATGGTATGTTAAATAATGTTTGTTTGAAAAAACGAATCCATCTATTGTACGTTGCAAATCGACAATTTTTCCTTCTAGACCAACTATTTCTTCTTTAATTGGGTTTATTTTTTGAATTAATTTAGAAATGTTTAATTCACTATTTTTTATATCGTCACGCTTTCCACTAATAAAAGTTTTTATTTTGTCAAAATTTTCGTATTCCTTCATAATAAAATCAAATACTAATCCCCAAATAATATATACTACAAATCCAGCAAATATTATTCCCCAAAATTCTACAGATGAAAATGCTATATATAAATCAAATGCTGGAGAATCTGGTGTTTTTTGAATTTCGTAGATTTTATTTTCAATTTGATAAGCCAATATAGCATCGAAAATAAAGGTAATCGCAAATAACAATGTTACTTTCACATAGGAAAGCCAACTCTTATGTTTTAGAAACATATGAACTAAATAGCCCAAGCCCATAAATGCAAATGGAATGGTAGCAACAAAAACACCTTCTAGCCAGCCATCTCGAATAGCTTTTGTAAGGGCATTTCCATCAAATATTGCAGCAGATAATTCATCGGTATCAAAATTTTTAAAAAAAGCAGAAAAGGAAGCTGACATATAAAATACCAGAAGATAAAATGTAATTGGAATAAGTACAGCTAAGCCAAGGTAAAATTGCGCTTTAGGTTTTTTATCAACGTCCAAACCAAATTTTTCTGGTACTCGTCTTACCTCTACCATATCGTTTCTAAGTGATATTATTTTTTGTTCAACATTAATAATTGATTCTTCTAATAACCCTAGTGCAGTTTTACGCTTTTTTAATTCCGTTTCAACTCGTCCTTTCTCATTAATGTAAGGAGCCTTAAGTTCCTTTTGTAAATTTTCATTCTCTCTGCATTTTCCTTTATAATCCATGTAGACATTTTCTAAACATGCTTTAAATATGCGAGAATCTCCTTCCGCTTGTTTGGAAGAACCATAACCACTTTCAAAAAAAGTTAACTTAATACTCTTAACATCTTCTTCGATATTAACTTTACTATTTTCTTTTTTTGACTCTTTATTTTTTAAAGTAAAAATTTTTCTTAACGGACTCATTTCTATTCTTTTAAAAGTTCTATAAGTTTATGCTTAGGTAACTGCTCTTTTGCATGAGACAATAAAAATTCTGATAATTCTTCGATGTTTTCTTCAAGAAAACCAAATTTTATACAGTACTTTCTTAAAGTAATTCTTTCATCTTCGGTAACAATATTATCTGCCCAGATCATCAGCGCTAGGTCATATAAATATTCTATCTTCTCTTCTAAACCTTCAGGAACACTAGTATTATGAGATGGATTTAACAGGATACTATCTAACTGATCTTTTGTAACACCTCGTTCTTCGGCAAATCTGTATAACATTTGCATTTCTAAAACATCAAAATTGTCATCTGAGAAAGCCATTTGATAAAGTCTTAAAAAATGACTTTTTAATTCGGTTGATATCATATTAATTATTTTTAGATGCTGCAATCATAGCCATATTCCTTGAGTGGGTTTCTTCTTTCTCACCTTTTTCAATTTCGGCAATTTGACTACTTATTAACATATTGTGATTACTAACTTTTGTCGGAATATGAAATAAATCAAAAAGACACCATATGCCTAAACCTCCAATTGTAAACCAATATAAAAATTGTAATCCCCATTTTCCGAGATAAGCATAATGACACCCCAAAAAGAACCAACATAAGTATGCAGTTCCTGATGATTTCATTTGTGATAATAAATAATGTTTATTCATAATTTCTTTCCTTTTTTAGTTTAGTTCCTCAAACTTAAATCCTTTAAAAAACAAAACCTTACGGATTTCCGTAAGGCTCTGAATAGAATCTAATTAATAGCTAATTTATAATTTGATAAGAGACAATCATTTTGTATTAATTTACAACAAGCCTCTAACTTAAACCTGTATTAATTTTAAGGTTGTATAGATATTCAATATCCATTAATTCAATACAATAACGGTTTCAATAACTTTATTTACTGTATTAATATCTACTTTATTTATAGTACCTTCATCCAAATACTTTTTAATAGAAGCATTGTCCTTAGATGTCTCTAAATCTACCTTTACGTATTTAGTATCTACTCTTTTTAGTGAACCTGTAATTGCATCTACACCCCAACCAATGATAGAGAAACCATTAAGAATAGCAACTAAATTGAACTTACTATCCATTATAACCACACGTTCTTTGTAACCATCTATTTTAAAATCTATGCGATCATCTGCCGCAACTTTGATTTGAGTTGGCGTCGTCCCTTTTTCAAAACCATTAACAAAGACTTTGGCGCCTGATGGATTAGATTCAAATAATACAAGTCTTTTAGACCCAGTGAAGATTGAAGCACAACTAGTGCATAACATAAGTGAAGCTATGAAGCCTACAAAAATTAATTTTTTCATTTTAATTTGATTTAATTGTTAATTGATTATCAAATTTAAAATCATCTGTAGTTCTTACCTTACGGTATTCCGTAAGAACCAAAAAAAGAGGTGCCCAAATAAAAAACACCTCTTATTAATTTAATTTCTGCGCAAAAATAATAGCCCTAACATTCCCTAAGACGCAGAAATTATTCAAAAATAAATACTACTTTGTGATGTCTATTACTGTTTTCCGTAATGCCTCTAAACTTTTTATATAAGTCCTAAATCTTTTGTAATTGCCACCAAGTGTATGGCATTATTAGCTTTAAATTGAATACGGAGTTTGTTAAGATGTTTTTCTACCGTACTTAAGCTATTTGGTGATATTGAATTGTTTTTAAGATAGGTACTAATTTCATCTTGAGATAGACCATTAGATAGTTGCTGTAACAATTCTATATCATAATCATCAATTTCTAAATTTGATTTTGGGCTAAGGGCTTGTTCTATTTGAGGTGACAAAAATATTTTTCCATCATTAACAATATAAATAGCCGAGGCGAGATCAATAAGTCCTCTCCTCCCTTTGCAAACGTAGGCATCTGCTTTATAGGTTTGTATTAAGGTTCTTACTTTTTGCAAACGATCTTCAACAGAATACACAATTATTTTAAGATTTGGATATTCTTGTTTTAACTGTTTTACTAAAGCTTCTCCTGAAGTATACGTCTGAGATCTATGATCAGGCACAAATGATAAATCTGTAATTAATAATTGATATGGGTCTTCTTTTAAAACCGCATTCTTAATCTTTAAATAAGCATCATCACAATACTGTACTTGCTGTACATTTGTAATATTAAGCGTCTCTAAAACTTTGAGTACACCTTGATTAACACTTCCTAAATCATCAGAGATTAAAACTTTTGAAAACATACTTTAAATTTTAATTTGTGCTTTAAAGCCTTTATTTATTTGTGATTCAAAAGTAAGGGTTCCATTTATAGATTTTATACGGTTTTCCGCATTGAGCAATCCGCCACTTTTAATACTATTACAACCGACGCCATTATCAGAATAATCAATGGTAACTTTTTTATTCAATTGATTAAAATTTAATACTACAATAGTCGCCTTACTATGTTTGCGCATATTGGTCATTAATTCTTGGAGTACTCTATAAATTGTAGTCTTTTTTATGTCTGGAATGCCATCCCAATTAATTTTAGAATTGTTTCTAGTGATAATGCTAACTTCATTGCTTTTGTAACTTAACAATAAATCATTTATTAACTCATTAAAATTTTTGTCGACCTCTATTGCACTATTCTCTTTAGAAATATCTCTTGTTCTTTTATATATGCCTTCTAAATCATCTAAAACCGATTCATTATCATTGGCATTACTTTGAAGTTTAGTCATAACGTGATAGACGTCGTTCGCAACCTCATCATGTACTTTTTTTGAAATTCGTTTTTCTGTAATATAAACTTGCTGTAGTTTTTCTTTTTTATGCTTTGCTCTTAAAATGAAGTATATTAATAAGGCAGCGAACACAAGAAATATCAATAATAAGATAAAAACTAACCTCGTATTTTTAAGTCTTGCATTTTCTAATTGTGCCACTAATGCTTTTCTGTTAGCTTCAGAAGCGTCATATTTCATCAATGCAAACTTATTTTTAGTTTGCTGCTTGGCATTACTAAGGCTATCATTTAAAATCTTATATTTTTTGGCATAATTATCATCGCTTAATCGTATTAATAAGCTAAGTGCATTCTCTTTGTATGATGGTGAATTAATAATCTCAGCTAGCTCAAAAGCTTTTAATGCATATTTTTTAGATTCTACTTTATTATTGATTTTATAATAGTAATCTGATAAATGTGCATAACTGGAATACATTGTGGAGTTATCGCCAACAGACTCTCTAATATCTAATGCTTTAAGCAATAAATCTAACCCTTTTGTGCTATCCAGTTCGTTCTCAGCAGCTCCTAAATTGTTTAAAATATTTGATTTAGTTAAGGCATCTTCTATCCTAGGTAATAAATTATATGCATTTTCTAATTCTTGTTTTACTTTTTGGAAGTCATTAATTTCAGCATATATTAATGACATGTTATTATATATTTTGGCACTATCTAATGGGTTTTCAGCTTTTTCTAAAGCTTTAGAATAAAATTCTACTGCTTTTGACTCATTTCTTTGTTCTATATAAATTAATCCCATTAGGATATATAGACTATTTCTTGTTTGAGTTTTGAATGCTGAATTAGGTAATTTATCTAATAAGCTAATTGCTTTAACAATTGATTTCTCACTCTTATTATAGTCACCTAGTTTATATTCTACACTGGCTATATAGTATAAATTATGGACAGATTTCTTTGGCTTTTGGTTTTCTATACTTTCTGAGTAAGCCTTATTAAAAAAATCATATGAATCAATAAGGTCATTGTAATTTTGGGGATGTAGTGCTTTGTTTGAATAATAAGCTAAACTATCAAGCCTTTGTTGAGCAAAGAGATTCTGTTTATTAATAAAAATTAATACAAAAAAGAGGAATGAAGTTTTCAATGATTTCATTCCTCTAAAGTAATAACAATTATTAAATTATCCACCTTCATCTTTTGGAGGAGGTGGAGGTACTTCACTTCCGTCTCCACAACACGCTTGTGGTACATTATTATCCGTAATACTCTCTGGATTGCATGACACAAATGCAGCATTGAGGAAAACCGTAAACAAAATTATAGATATTTTCTTCATTTTATCTGATTTAAAAATTTGACAATAGTGTTGCTGTCCGAGAATTTCTCGGAAGCTTAGTTGCTTAGCAACACCCATTAAGTTTTGAAGAGAGTTCTCTTCATTGGGAAGTATGGAACCGTGAAGTAAATGTGATTTACCTTCCCAATAAAGTTGATATTACACCACGGTTCCAATAAAAAATTAAACTTCGCAAGCCTTATTGCGAGTAAGACGACATTTAATTCTTAAACAAATGAATGAAGAATACCTTGGAAACAATGGAAATAATACGGAAAGGTTTTGGACAAGAATTTCCATTATTTTTCCAATACAAATTAGTAACTTTAAAACACGATTAACCCTAATAAAATGCATAAAAAACTACTTAACGATGCTTTCGAAAAAGCCGCAATAGAAATTAACACTTTTCATGTCTCACCAAGATCTCAACACCTTTCTGATTTTATTATAAATGATACCAAAGAACCATATGGGGAAAGAATTTTGAGAGAAAAATTTAAAGCGTTACAAAGCGGCACTTCTACAAATATTCGCTTAAAAAAACATGCTGAAGAAGCTTTAAGTCATTATCTAGACTATAAAGATTACAATGAATTTGTAGCTAAGAATAAAGATTATAAAATAAAAGAAGATAAGAGTTTAAAGCTCTTTTTAAGAAAAAACAGAATTACAATAATGGTTTCTATATTACTTATTATTGGACTATTAGTTTATAATTCTGCAACAACACAACGTTGGATGATTTGGAATGAAAATCACTATATTGAAGTCAACTTCGATACAGAAAAATACGATTTACACCAACTAAAAGTATATAAAGAAGAAAGAATAAATAACTTTAAAAAAATTAATCCAACATGCAGTTATTCATTCTTTAACGAAGATGGAAGTGTTAGAATTTGGTACGGAAAGAATAATAATAAAAAAATAGAATATTTTACGGCATTAGGTTTACATCCTGAAACAGGTAAAACTCTGAAACAAATAACAAAATATATTATAGATAAATATATTTGCCACTAAAAGATTTAATCAACATTTTGATTTTAAAAGAAGGTTTTTTAAAATTCCTTTGACTAAAAAAGGGTTAACATTATTTGTTAATTCAAAAATTTCCTTAGGATATACTATATTTACACCTACAAGTTTCCTTTATGGTTAGTTGTGAAGTTAAGCATCTAATTTAATAAATAAATTAGAGATAGCCCCAAGCGCAGCGAATAGGTGCAGCACTATTATGAAAGAATGTTCGTATCTCACAATGTTACCAACTGGTATTTAATCTGCCATTATTTTTTTGCAATCGTTTTTTTTAATTCACTTTTTAAATCTTCAAAAAACAACTCCGTTTTTCGCATTGTTAGATTGACCAATAATGTAATCAGATTTTACGCTACTATGATTGTTTTTTTGATAGTCACTTTATATTTCTTATAATCAACTTCATATTCAAAAAGATGAATATAAAATGATGACTCGCGAATTGGTTTAAATAACTGGGAAATTCTAGGATTTTATGAATACTAAAATGGCATTAAACCCAAGCCTTGTGATTGCTCAGCACATCTAAAAATATCAGTTATTTCGCCTTTGGCAAACTGCATATAAATAGCATATTTTTTATTCGACTTGTTACCTGTTAAAACAAAAACAGGCTCACTGCATAAACAACCTGTACAAATATTAGTAGATAATTCTAAACGTGTATCTCCAGCGTTTTTAAATATTGAAAAGATGTTTTTCTGTTGGTAAATAAATTCCTTTTTTTCTAAATTTTCATAACGTAATCCATCATCCAATAAAGTATTAAGTTTATTGGTGTTCATATTTTGAAATGCCTCTAGCACTTCTATAATATATGATTTTACTTCTGGCTTGGTTGTGATTTTTTCGACTAATTTTTTTACTGGCATGTGTATATATTTAATCTAAATAAAATTTTTATTTTCATCTCTTAATCTATTTTATATTCAGAACATTGATAGCATCTTTCTAAGAACTTAAAATGTTTGAAAAATAAATTGTTATACCAACGAATGCTTTATTCACCGTATAACACGTCTACATTAGCATAGATTATACTAATTAAACTGCAATTTTGCGAGCTAAAAATTTTTTAGTTAAAAGGGAATTTAAAAGGGAACTCAAATATAAATACTAATTTTTAAATCTAAAATCCTTACGTCGAATATATTAGCATTATAACTTTAATTCTTTATAAATAACGAAAAGCTTCAAAAAAACTTAATCAATTAACGATCTCACTTTTCTGTGTTCCTATTCTAAAACAACGTTCTACCCCTAAATAAAGCGGATTTCCATGTTTTTCTGACCAAAAACCATCTAGTACATTTTTGGTTAGACATTTGTAGACTACAACACCTTTATAAATATTACTATTATCGCCTTTATAATTAAAATTAATCACCAAAATATCATCTTTAAAAAAGCCCGTTCCAAATTGTTTGTGTGCGCTGTTTATAAGCCACTTTGCTTTTACTCTATTATTAATATCTAATGTTAATTCTAAAGTTCCTTTATAGGATATTCCAGATTCATCTTGGTTACTACCTTCGATGTTATAACAACCTTCAAGTTCTTTTATATCCATTACTTTCTTTGTGTTATTCAAAAATAAAAATAACTAACGTTTCCGTCTTCGATTTGTTGGACAATTGCGACAACGAGACATATAAGTCACAGAAAACTCGTAAACACCATTAGTTCTGCCAATTTTTGAAATATTAGCATCATAAGACAATCCAAACCTAAAATTGGTGTATTCTAAACCTAAAAAGCCATTTATGGATGTTAACAAATGGCTATTATCATCATTTCTTGCCGGATTTGTTACTGCTGTTATTCCCATTAAAAACTGATTCACTTGAAACAAAGACCCAATATCTAACCTATTGTATTCGCCTTGTTGCATATAATTGGCCGTCATCATTATTCTGTAATCATTTAGAAATGGAAAGCGGTAATTACCATGTATTGAATAAAAAATATCTAAAGCTACATTTTGATCTCTTAAAAATGAAATATTAGGACGGTTTAAGTGCTTGGCAGAAATACCAAACCAGTAGGTATTATTATTTAATCCTGCTTTCTCAAATACAAATCCTGAAGAGACATCAAAAAATGCTACATTCTCGGTATTACCACTAAATGGATCTACCGAAACCGGATTTATAGTTCCGTTATTAATATTAATTTGATCGGCAAGCGTTAAACTATTAAAACGTAAATCTTTTAATCCAAAACCGACCTCAATAGCTGGTCTAAAAAACCAACCACCATTTAAATTTACACGATGCATATAATTAACGTTGGCTTGGTAGAAATTATAATTTGTTGCCGATTCATTTTGCCAAAGTGCATTAAAACCAAGTGCATGTCCGGAACTATAACGACTTTCATACGACTTATTGATAAAGAAATATTGTGTACTCACTTTAAGATTTAAATTTGGCCATTGCGTTCTGCTTAACACACCTGCACTTATTCTATCATTATCTTCAAAGCCAGAAAACCCAGGATTTAATGTTTCTTGGATATAATTAGATTGTGAGAATATAGGATCTTGGGCGTTTCCAAAACTGCCACATAAAACCGCTAATAAAATTGTAATTTTTGTTTTAATTGTCATTCGGTTTTATTTGATAAATACAAAAGCGCCTTGTTTTTTAACTTCATTCCCGTAAAAAGTCTTAGCAGAAAAAGTGTAATAATAATTGCCATTTTCTGCCGCTTCTTCTTTTACTTTTCCGTCCCAACCTCTAATAGAATCACCCGTTTCATTATAAATTAAACTTCCCCAAGTATCATATACACTAAGGTCTAAATTACTTAACCCTATAAATACAGGTGCAAAAAAATCATTAATACCATCTTCATTTGGAGTAAAGGCATCTGGCATAACCAATTTATAGCCTTCTTCAATAATTAAGGTCAAAACGTTCTCAAACACACAACCAAAAGCATAGGTTACTGTTTGTGTTACCACATAACTACCTGGTGTATAGTAGGTATGCACTGGATTTTCTTCGGAAGAAAAACTACCATCACCAAAGTCCCACAAAACAGTTTCATAATTTCCTGTTGCCGTATTTGTAAAATCTATAGGATCCTGAATCGCATAAACGCCATAGTTTAAATAACCAAAAGAAGATGTTGTGAATCCAGGTTGTCCCAAAATGGCAATTTCTACATTAAAAGTATAATTTGCAGAACAGCCTAAACTATCTATAACCTCTAAAACTACTAAACCATTAGTGGTTGTAGACATAAATTCATTATTAGGTCCACTCACTGTTCCATCGGACCAATTAAATTGAAACGGAGGAACGCCTCCACTGGCTATAGCTAAAAAGGTTTGGTCAACACTTGCTGTTTCGCAATCTACATCAACTTGGTCGATAACCTCCACTATTAATGGCTCAAATCTATTAACATCCCAACTGCCTTCAATACTACAACCATTAGCATCGGTTACAGTGGCAACATATGTGTTTGGTGGCACATTATTTAAATCTTCCGTAGTTTCATTATTAGACCATAAAACATCAAAAGGAGGTGTTCCGCCTTCTATTAGCAAATTAATACCTCCACTATTGGTGTCATTACAATCTAAAGCATGAGTGACGTTAGCACTAAGACTTAATGGTTCAATATTAAAAACGGTAAAACTCTCTTGTATCTCGCAAGGTGTACCATCAATGATAGTAACCGTATAAATACCAGGCGCTAAATTATTTCGTTCTGTACCAGCTACAGGATCATCATCCCAAACCAGTGATACAGGATCAATACCTCCAACAAAATTTAATACAATACTAGCATCATTCTCACCAGCACATGTCATTTGCGTTACCACAGGATTTATATCGAATACAGGAGGTTGATCGATAATTACAGGAAATTCTTTCTCACAATTTTCGGCATCAGTAATGGTAATTGTATATGTGCCTCCTGATAAATTATATTGGCTCATTCCTAATCCTAAATTACTCCAAGCCACCTCATATGGTGAAATTCCTCCAGAAATTGAATTAATTACTATGGACGCGTCATTATCACCATAACACAGCATTTGTGAAACGGTTAGGTCTATTTGTATTTCTGTATTCTGAAGAATTTCAACCTCTAAGGTATCTGTACAACCCGAATTATCAGTCACCGTTAAATTATAAATACCTGCTGCTAAATTATCAATATCTTCATTAGCGCTTGTAAAACCATTTGGGCCTGTCCAAGCAAATGTATAATCTACTCTGCCACCAATAACGTCAACAGAAATATTGCCAGTAGCATCACCAAAACATAGTACATCTGTCTTAGTATTTAATATAACCTCTAATTCGTCTGGCTCTTCAATTATAAAATTTAAGATAATAGGACTACAATTGTTAGCATCTGTAACCGTAATAACATAATCACCAGGCCCAAGATTAATTAAATCTTCTTCGGACGAAAAAGGCGCTGTATTTAATGTCCAAGCATAAGCATAAGGTAAAACACCACCTGAAACATCAATAGATATTTCACCATCATTAGCATTATAACAAGATATTGTTTCTGGATCAAAATTCACACCACTAAAAACCAATTGGTCTGGTTCTGTAATTTGAAAAGTTTCTGTAAACGGACATCCACCATCATCTTCAATGTTTAATGAATAAGTTCCTATGGCTAAATTATAAATATCTTCGTTTGAGCTTACAAAACCACCTGGACCTGTCCATGAAATAGAATATGGATTTCCCGTTGCAAAAGGAATACCACCAGCAATATCTATTTCAATGGAAGCCGTATTAGCTTGGTAACATAAGTTTTGAATCACAGTTGAAGAAATTGAAATTGAAGGATTCACGGTTACTACAACATCAAAAGTTTCGCCTATACAATTACCAGAAACTGGTGTAACTGTATAAGTCACTGTAGATGGATTTGTGGTTGTATTTTCTAAAGTTTGAGAAATAGTTGAAATCCCAGTTGACTGTTCTGTAGCGCCAATAATACTGCCAGCTGGACTAACTGTAGGCATTGTCCACGTATATAAGGTATTTAAAGGAATTATATCACCTGTATTTGTTGTGTTTGGAGTAAACTCAAAAGAATTTCCACTACAAATTAATGCAGTAGAATCATTAATAAAAGGTGTTTCATTAACAATAATTTCAGCCGTTTCTGAAACAATTTCTGAACATCCACCAGAACTAAAATTAATAATCACATAGTAGTACGTTGAGCCAATACTGCTGACATCAGGACTATACGTTGATGATGTTGCTCCTGCAATTGCAGTGCCAGTTAAAGGATTATCCTCTCCGTTTTGGTACCATTGATAAGTTGCAATACCTGCGCCATTTGTATATGACACTGTTAAATCTGCAGTAGTTTCACCTAAACACAATTCATCTAAAACCGGCTGTAGCGTAAATTGAGCACCTTCGCTTACCTCTACTGTAGCACTAGCACTAGTTACTTCACAACCAGAAACATCTTGTGTAACTATACAGTAATAATAGAATGTACCAACTGTATTTGTAAGTGGTGTAAACACATTTGCAGTCGCACCAGATATTGGCGAACCAGATGTTGTATTATTTATTGAATTCACATACCATTGATAAGAACTAGTACCTAATCCATCAGATACCATTACCTCTAAATCTTGAGCTATAGTATTCTGACAAAGATTTTGTGTTGACAAAGGTTGCGATGTTATTTCTGGGTCATCAACAACAACAATTTCTGAAACTGTACTCGTTAGATTAGCACAACCGTTTTCGCTGTAATTTGCTTCCACATAAAAATAAAATGTGCCTGTTGTATTAAAAACAGGAGGTGTATATGTTGCACTTGTCTCGCCAGGAATTGGTGTTCCTCCTGTATTACTATTTGTTGTATTAGAAAACCATTGAAATGTTGGTGCTTGCGAACCACCTGAAACAACAATTTGGAGTGTTTCTGAAATACCACCTACACAAATAGATTGAGTGTTCTGTGGTTGTGTATCTATTTGAGTAAGGTTTGTAACTTCAATTTCAGCTATGTCTGAAACCACCTCACTACAACCACCAGTAGAAAACGAAATGATAACATAGTAATATAAAGTCCCAACAGTTGTCGATGAAGGTGTATATGTATCTGAGGTTGCTCCAGCTATAGCTGTTCCTGTTGCTGTGTTATTAGATGTATTTTGATACCATTGATAAACTGGAGTTCCGGAACCCTCAAAAGCAACTGATAAATCATTCACTATTCCGTTTTGACAGACAGCGTCTGACTGCGGTTGCAGCGTAATTAATGGTGCAGGAATTACCGTAATTTGAAATACTACGGCTTCACCTGTACAACCATTAATTTCTGGAGTAACAGTATATTCTAAAACGACAGGTGCTGTTGTAGAATTAACAATGAATTGTTGTGGAATTGTATTTGAATTTCCATTGGAAATAAAACCTGTTAATCCAGCAGGATTATTAGACACCCAATTATAAGTTGTTGATGTATTATCTGAAGTTAGCGTAATTTCCGTAGTTGAGGCTCCAGAACAAATACTTTGAGAAACATCAGTGTTTGTTATTGTTGGTGAATCATTTACTGAAAAATCTTCCGTTACTGTTGTTGTTCCACAAGAATTAATAACACTTAATTCAATTGTATAATCACCTGTAGCATTATAATCAATGACTCCTGGATTTAATTGATTTGATGTTGAAGGTGAACCACCAGGAAATGACCAACTATACGTAATATTATCAGAAGAATCGGTGCACGTCTCGACTGTTGCAACAGGACTAATAGATGCTGTACCACAAGCATCCATAACAGTGCTAATTGTTACCTCTGGCGGCTGTTTTACCTCTATTAATTGAGATGTTTCAAAGTCACCACAAGAGTTAGTTGCCGTCATTACAAGTTCATAAGTGCCTGCTGTATCAAATTGAAATGAAGGACTTGCAGAATTTTCATCAGTTCCATTAATAAAACTCCATTCGGAATTTGTGCCACAAAACTCTGCCGTATAATTTACTTCCCATAAATACGTAGGCGTCTCACAACTGTTGGATTCATCTGTTGTATTTGAGGTGGATATTTGCAATACTTCACAGCCTTCCACCAAATTAGTTGCAAATACAGGAACTAAATCGTCTTCAACACAAATAGTTCTTACCACATCGTCCATACCACAACGATTTCCTGTTCTTAGTCTAACTTGAAATGATCCAACTTGAGTAAAATTAAGACATATATTATCAGAACCTGCTAGCCATACACTTGGATCATTACTACCAAAATCATTTCCTAATGAACCAGAAGAAACTGTAAACCCAGTTGCAGGTGTAACCTCCCAAATAATATTAGGACTAGTATCACAAGAATTTCCTAAGCCATTATTTTCATCACCTATGGATGTATTTTGAAAACAAATTGGCGTATTAACACAAGTGTTATCTTCACTACTAAAACTTGCTTCCGGCGCTATTGACACATAAATTGGAACAACACCTACGGACGATGTACTGCAAGGGTTGGAAGCCACTATAATTGCAGAAAATGAGTTTTCGTATGTATTAGTACCATCTGAACTCGTAGTATTACAAGACGACATACTAAACGTATGCGATACGCTTGCAGGAGGTGGATGATTAAAAACCTCTGGAGGAGATCCGTCATTAAACGTAACCGTATAAATAGTGCCAGGAGGATTATTCTCGGTACCAGTTATGGGAAAAGTTAATGGATTAACATTACAAATATCTGTATTCCCTGGATTACCAAGAGAAACGGCAGGATTAGAGCCAACAAAAACAGTATATTCGGCAACCGTATCGCAACCATTACTTCCTGTAATTGTATAAGTTAAGCTATAAATACCTACATTAAAACTATGTGTAATACTTGACCAAGTCGTTGCATTAAAATCGGGCGAACCGTCTCCCCAATTAATAGTATAACTTGTATTAAGGGCTGATGTAGTTGAAAGATTTGTAAATGTAAACTGAGAACCAGAATTAATACATTGTCTAAAAACTGGTAAGCCATTAAATGTTGTACCAGATCCTGTACCACCTAAGGTAGCATCTGGAGATTGAATAACAATAATTTGAACGCTTTCATTGATAGGCGTTATATCTTCGCTATCATCCTCAACACTTAACAATGTATAATTTAGTGTACCTACTGTACTAATATCTGCATTAATCGTTACTGAATTATCTGTCCCTTCTGTTGTAATAGTCTGTATTGGCCCTGTATTTATTCTATAACTAAAAGTATATGGCTGTACGCCAGATGAACCTGTAAATATAATTTGCGGAACTGGTTCTTCATTTTGGCAAACTGTAACACCACCTCCAGAAATAGTGGCATTTGGCGGCACCAATGAATTATTAGTAAGATTTGAATGATAAGGATTAGCGCTTTTATCTAGCTCCTTTGCAAAATTAATTGCGCTTATTAGACCAAAAACAAGACTTGTGATCAATAATAAGCTATATTTTATTTTCCCCATAAATATATGATAGCTAATTACTTAATAAGAATTGAATATAGTTAAAAAGTTAAAAATCAATATTAATTAAGTATAAACTTCGACGAGTGTAATGAATCATCTACCAAATACATTCTAAAAAGTCTATTAACCACATTTCGCAATAAAATTTTATTCAAAGTAAAATATTATCTGTTTTAATTGATTTCAAATTTAAAGAACATCATGTTAAAATTATCGTGTAAATATTTACAATAACTTACATTTCATCCAATTTATTTGCATTTCACAGATAATAATAGTACGTTTGTCGAGAAATTAGTCCCAAACTAAATTTAACCAACTTATGATCACTGTGATCAATATATTGAAGCGTAGCTCTATTGGCATGCTTTTATTTTATAGTTTTTTCGTTTCTGCACAAACGACAGAGACTCGTGCTACTATAAATATTGATTCTCAACTTCACTATTTACAATCAGAATTGAGCTCTTTCTCTATAAACTCTGATACTAACAACGTTTCAGCATCTGGATTTTTTGATAGCGATGGTGATGGCATTTTAGACCATATTGATAGCGATGATGATAATGATGGTATTGAAGATTCTATTGAAGAGCAATTGTGTAAAAATTCTAATATTTCTGTTTCCACTAATTATAAATATTTAAACGAAACCTTTGGACAAGGCAATCGTACCGAAATTAACACAACTTATAACGCTATTACAACGTATTGCTATGAAGATGGATTAGGAAATTGTGATGGAAATATTAACCTTGGAGATGGCAAATATACCGTATATGATAAAGCGGCAAATGGCGATGGCACTAACAATACACCTCATGAAGAAGTAGCTGCTTGGGCTGATGACTATTGGTATACTGGTGAAGACCACACACCAAATGACACTAATGGCAGAATGGCTATGTTTAATGCCTCAATAGAACCTGGTATTTTTTATTCTGCAAATATTAAAGGTGCACTACCAAATATACCAATAACCTATAGTTTTTGGGCCCTTAATTTAGACACAAACACTGCGCCTGGCATTGAAAATCGCCTGAGGCCAAAAATTAAAGTTGAATTTAGAGATATAAATAATAACTTACTGGCAGCAATAAGCACTGGAGACATACCACCTTCAATTAATGGAAATCCCATTGCTAGCTGGCACAATTTCACGGCCAACCTTACTTTTTCTGTTACTGAATTTAATGTCTTCTTTTACAACAATCAATTGGGAGGGACAGGAAACGATTTAGCTATAGATGATATAGAAATTATCCAAACCTTATGCGACACAGATAATGATGGTGTCGCAAATATTTTTGACTTGGATAGTGATAATGATGGCATTCCGGATGCGGTTGAAGCTGGTTTTGGTGCCTATACTAATGGTAAAGGTTTTATAAGCAACCTAATAGACTCTAATAATAACGGTATGCAAGATGCAACCGAAACACAAATACCTTTAGATTCTGATAACGATGGTATTCCAAACTACATAGATTTAGATAGTGATAATGATGGCATCTTTGATGTTGATGAATCTGGAGCACAAAACTCTAATGACTCAAATTTTCAAAATGGAGATGGAGATAGTGATGGTGATGGTGTTGGCGACGGACTAGATTCCGATACTACTAGAGAAAAAGACACTAATTTTGATGGCATAATAGAATACTTTGCTGACGGAATTTTAGATGTGTATGATTTTTATAATGGCGAAAATATATTGTCTGGATATGGGAATAGTAATCAAGGACTAAACCATACTAATTTAGTAATAGATTTGGACAATGACAATATTCCTGATTATATAGATATTTACAATAATCTTACAGGAGTTTTTAACATTGATACCACTTTATACAAGCACTTAGACTTGGATAATAACGGAATTATTGATGGTGATTATGATTCTGATGGCGACGGTATTTTAGATAATTTTGATACAGATAATACTACATTTGGCTCACCTAGAAAATTAGAAGGAAAACTTCAACTTTACTTTGATGGTAGAAATGACTATATACAAGATGAATCTATAATTAATCAATGGTCAGATATCACTTTAATGGGCTGGATTAAACTTGATTCATCTGGCATTGGTAATAGATTTATTTTTGGCCAAAATGTATTTTACTTAAAAGTTCTTTCTGGCAACAACCTTTATGTAAACGCTAATAATTACAGCTTAACTTCAGAAAATTCTTTACCTACAAATCAATGGGTTCATGTCTCAGCCACCTACAGTAGTACTGAAAACAGTCTAAAACTTTTTATTAATGGAAAAGAAGTAAATAGCACAACTGTAAACGGAGTACTGCAAAATGACGACACACCATTTTATTTTGGACGAAGACATGATGGCACCGACAAATGGTTTTATAAAGGTGAAATGGATGAAGTAAGACTTTTTGACAAAGCACTTTCTAATAAAGAAATTCAAAAAATGGTATACCAAGAAATTGAGAACAACGGCAATATTCGAGGTACAGAAATCCCATTAGATATTGACGACCTTTCTTGGTCTAATCTCATAAAATATTATCGTTTAGACCATTTCAATGGTAGTATAACCGATAATTTAACAACACCTATTATAGATACTGATTCTGGAGCAGAATTATTCAACTTTAAACAATTTAAGCAACAATCTGCACCAATGCCATTTATTACACAACAAAGTGGGCATCTAGTTACAGCTCTTAACAAAACCTCAGAAGGTATTAATGGCGAAGATGCTGTATTGTACGATTGGTCTATAGTTAAGGTTATTCATAATAATGTAACTTTTAATAATAAACAACAACATTTAGGTTTATTTATTAATGAAACAGATACTGATAATAATCCCATAAAATATGTTGTAACAGAAGATTCAGAATTAAATATTTCATGGTATTTAAAATTAGATGGTTTTATTGATTTAGAAGGCGAATCTCAACTTGTGCAAGGCGAAGGAAGTATAATTGATTCTGAAAGTATTGGTAAAATTGAACGCGACCAACAAGGGACTGCAGACACTTATACTTATAATTATTGGTCATCACCTGTTAAACGTCAAAATTCAGAATCACTTAATTTTAGAATTATAGATGTTATGCAAGATGGCACAGATATTAATAATCCTTCAACTATAAATTTCCTATCCTCAGGCTATGATGGTGCAGCTACAAGCCCTATTAGCATTGCGGATTATTGGATTTGGAAATACGCCAACCATACAAACAATTCTAACTCATCTTGGCAACACATAAGACGTACAGGTAAAATTTATCCTGGAGAAGGTTTCACCATGAAAGGTCCAGGAACGGGTTCTATCTCAACACCTCAAAATTACGTTTTTTCAGGTTTACCAAATAACGGAGACATTAACCTTACTTTAGCCGTAGACAATGATTATCTAGTTGGTAACCCATATCCTTCTGCAATAGATGCTAATAAATTTATTAAAGATAATGGCCCAATAGTTCAAAATGACGATCCATTAGCAACAAATGCTACACCATTAATTAATGGTACACTATATTTCTGGGAACATTGGGGAGGAGGCTCACATATTTTTCAAGAATACCAAGGTGGTTATGCGACGTATAACTATTCAGGAGGTGTTAAAGCGGCTTACAAACAAAGTAATCATCCAGATTTAACTTTAGATGAATCGCCTACTAAAAAACCAGGACGCTATATTCCAATAGGTCAAGGCTTTTTTGTACTCGGTGAAAATTCAGGAACTATACAATTTAAAAATAGCCAACGTGTATTTAAAAAGGAAAGTGATGCTTCCGTATTTATGAGAAGTACATTTTCTAATACTTCAACAAGTACTAACGAAACAGATGGTGAAATTGAAGAAGAAGACCTTAGAATGAAAATAAGAATAGGTTTTAATTCTGTAAACACTATAAAACGTCAGTTATTATTAACCATTGATGATAATGCAACAATTGGTGCTGATTGGGCTTATGATGGTCTACTCAACGAAGACCAAATAGATGATATGTATTGGATAATTAATAATCAAGCTTACATTATACAAGGAAGTAATGAAGCAGCAATTTCTACTACATATCCTTTAGGTATTAAAACCAGTACCGATGGCATAAACACTATAAGTATTGACGCTTTAGAACATGTAGCTGACAGTTTTAATGTGTATTTACATGATATTGATTTAGATATTTACCATGACTTAAGAACTAGTGCTTACGAAATCTTTATAAATGCTGGCGAATATTTAAACCGCTTTGAAATCACCTTTGGTACCACAACAGATGCCTTAGGTGTTGATGACCAAATTGCCACTCATCTAGATGTATTATATTCTAATACTTTAGAAAAAATCGTCATTGTAAACCCTAATAACACATCTATAAAGTCAATAACTTTGTACAATATGTTAGGACAATCGGTTTATAGTACTGATAAAATTACACAACATGCATACTCAGAATATGAAATAAAGAATTTAAGTTTAGGTACCTATATTATTAAGCTCCAAACAGAAACAGGAGTCGTGGTAACCAAAAAAATATTAATAAATAGTTAATTGTTTTTAGTTAGTAATAAGAAAGTCTCAATCTTAATACGATTGAGGCTTTTTTTATTTTAATAACTTTAATAAGGCTTCAAAACTTACTTCATGTTGCTCACCAGTAGTCATATTTTTAAATGTAAACACCTCAGAATTTAATTCTTGATCACCAACTAAAACTACATAAGGAATATTACGACGATTAGCATAGTTCATTTGCTTTTTCTTTTGCTTGCCCGATATTGCAGCATCTGGAAACAACTCTGCTTTTATACCTTCTGCTCTTAACTTGGTTACAGCACCTAAACTGTACATCGCTTCTTTATCACCAAAATTGATAAATAATACTTTAGTGGCATCTGTAATGGTATCTGGAAATAAGTTTAATTCTTCCAACACTAAATAAATACGGTCTAAACCAAAGCTTATACCAACACCACTCATATCCTTAAGCCCAAAAATTCCCGTAAGGTCATCGTAACGACCTCCACCACCAATGGATCCCATTTTTACACCTTCTGGTGCGGACACTTCAAAAATAGCACCTGTATAATAATTTAGTCCTCTCGCTAAAGTAACATCCAATTGAAGTTGAGCTGTTTTTAGTTTTAAGTTTGAAATTGCCGTGTTTATAAACTCTAATTCTTCAATCCCTTTTAATCCAATTTCCGAAGTACTTAAAATTGACTTTAAACTTTCTATTTGATTGCCAAAATCACCTTTTAATGTAAATAACGGCTGAAGCTTAGTAATACCATCTTCAGAAATACCTTTACCTCGCATTTCTTCTTTTACTTTCTCCTCTCCTATTTTATCTAACTTATCTAAAGCCACTGTAAAATCGATGAGTTTATCTTGTGCACCAATCACTTCTGCAATACCAGATAAGATTTTTCGGTTATTTATTTTTATGGTAACACCTTCTAATTTTAAAGCTGAAAAAACCGCATCATATAGCTGCACAAATTCTACTTCTTGAAACAAAGATTTAGAACCTACCACATCTGCATCACATTGATAGAATTCTCTAAAACGTCCTTTTTGTGGACGGTCTGCACGCCAAACTGGTTGAATTTGATATCTTTTGAAAGGAAATTCTATTTCGTTTTGATGTTGTACTACGTAACGTGCAAAAGGGACTGTAAGATCGTAACGTAGTGCTTTTTCTGAAATCTTAGGCGTTATTGTACTCTCAGACTTAGCATTATAATCTTCGTCAGAAATCTTCTTCAAATATTCACCACTATTTAAAATCTTAAAAATCAAGCGATCACCTTCATCTCCATATTTTCCCATTAAGGTTTCTGAGTTTTCAAAACTTGGGGTTTCAATAGGTTGAAATCCAAAAATTTGAAACTGTTCTTTTATAGTTTCCATTATATAAGAACGTTTTGCAACTTCTGCTGCATTAAAATCTCTTGTACCTTTTGGGATGCTTGGTTTTTGTGCCATAATCTGTCCTGCAAAAACAGGAATCTCTTTTAGTGAAACTTATTTTAAACTCTAGATTCGTCACAAAAATATTATATTTTTCAGAGGTCTGACTAAGATAATTGGATTTTATAGTAACTTTATACGGATTAAGTAGTCTTATACTTAAAACAACCCAACTAACGCGACAAAAAACTATGTTTTCATTAGCTAGAGAGAATATTAGAATTGCCTTCGACTCTATTAAAGGGCAGTTATTACGTACTATTTTAACGGTTTTAATTATCGCAATTGGTATTATGGCTTTAGTTGGAATTTTAAGTGGAGTATCTGCATTAGAAAATACAATTACAAGTAATTTTACTTCAATGGGTTCTAATACGTTTAATTTTCAGCGTTACGAATTCACTAACCAACGCCAAAGTAGTAGAGAACGACAAAAAATAAATCCGGTTATCAATTATAGAAACGTAAAGGATTTTGAAGATAATTACAACTTTCCATTCACTAAAGTTGGTGTTTCTTTTTTTGGTACAAATACCGCAGAGGTTAAATATGATAACGAAAAAACAGATCCTGAAGTGGCTGTTTTAGGTGCTAACGAATTTTACATTGAAAATTCGGGATTAGAAATAGAAAATGGTCGTTCACTCAATGTTTTTGATGTAGAAAATAGTAATGCGGTTTGTGTTATTGGAAGTGATTTACAAAAAGCCTTATTTCCTGAAACAAACCCAATTAATAAAACCATAAGCATTAGAGGATCTAAGTTTAAAGTTATAGGCGTTTTAAAAGAAAAAGGTTCTACGTTTGGCAATAATCAAGATTTAAGAGTGATAATGCCTATTCAAAAAGCACGTTCTATATTTACCAATGCTAATATTAATTATAGCTTAAGTGTAAAAGTTGAAAAGACTGATATGCTAGATGCTGCACAAGAAGATGCTATTTTAACTTTCAGAAATATTAGAGGTCTTAACCCAGTTGAAGAAAATGATTTTGGCATTGAACGTAGCGATGATTTATTAAACCGAGTTGCAGAAAATACTGCTGCACTTTATTTTGCTGCCTGGATTATTAGCATCATTACCATTTTTGGATCTACCATAGCATTAATGAATATAATGCTCGTTTCTGTTAGTGAACGTACTAGAGAAATTGGTGTTAGAAAAGCACTTGGAGCAAAAAGTAAAACAATTGCATTTCAATTTTTTATGGAAACCATAATCATTGGTCAACTTGGTGGTATTTTAGGAATTATACTCGGTGTTTTAATAGGCTTGGCTGTAGCTCATGCTTTTGATTTAGAATTCTCCACACCTTGGGTTGCCATGATTTGGGCTACTAGTATTGCTTTTATAGTCGCTATTGTTTCTGGTTTATATCCTGCAACTAAAGCGGCAAGACTAGACCCTATTGAGAGTTTGCGTTATGAGTAAAATTCCTGCGAAGGCAGGAATCTTAAAATACTCCAATTTACTAGACTTTAATAATTCAAAATCGTTGGAGAAAAGAACCAATATAGATAGAGCGTTCTAAAAAACAAATAAATTCACATTTAACACGAGATTCCTGCCTACACAGGAATTTATCCTTTCACCAAATTAGCAAAGTAATTAAACAACTCACCTTTTGTGATATTAGCACCAGACTGAATCATTTTAAAAATATCTAAATACTTATCGTCAGAGTAGTCTTTTTTAGCATTGAAAAACTCAACAGAATCTGACAATAGATTATCGCGCAACCAATTAAAACCTTCTTTGGTTGTAAAATCTACTCGTTTATTGTCAATTCTTAAAGCAATTAAACGCATGCTTTTTTCATTACATTGAAATAAATGAATTTGATTTGGAGAAATATGCTCTAAAAACTCCACTTTTTGTAGTACACCTAACCAAACTAAATCACTGAACACATCTAATTCTTGTTCGGCAGTTTCGGGTTTATTCTTCTTAATATCTTCCCACTCATCACCTGTAATGGATTGAGTAGCTAAAAAATTGATGAATTCTAGGTGTAATTCTTCAAATTGTTCTTTTGTTAATCTTGAATATTTCATCTGGTTAAGATTATTAGATGATTGTTATTTTAAAATTGTTTCAGAATTTAATTATTAATGGCTTTAAAAGCGGCAAAAGGCCTATCTGTTGCCATAATATCAGCTCCTGTTATCTTCCATTTAATATATAAATCGTCTCCTTTGGTTTGTGCACTTTTATCTAAATTCCCTAAAGTACCAAGCATACAAACGATATTATTATCATGCAAACGTTTAAAAAGTGATTCGTGAGATAAACGCGTTCCGGTAAAAGCTAACATATTTTCTGTAGGTATTTTTGCTTCTAAAAGTCTATTAAATTCTTCATTATTTCTTGCTGAAACAGATAACAGTAATTCTGGTGCTAACTGATATGCTGTTTTTGCTTGCTCCACATCATAAGTAATTATAATACTATTGTCTTGAGCATTTTCGTTACGAATAGTTTTAATAACATTTTCTTGCTTTACACTTCTTTTAATATCAATTGTTAAAATCACATTATTATTTTTGCACCAAGAAAGAATTTCTGTAAATAATGGAATTTTAAATTGAGTTTCATTACCATAATCATCAACCAAATAAAATTCTTTTAGCTCATTATAAGTTAAGCTACTTACTTTACCTGTTCCGGTTGTTGTTCTATCTATAGAATTATCGTGCATTAATACAAGCATTCCATCTTTTGTTTGTGCAACATCTACTTCGTATATAGCATATATATTTTCGTTAATATATTTAAGCGTTTCTAAACAGTTTTCAGGATAATTTAATAATCCTTTACCACCACGATGTACACTAATATTTGGATAATCTGAGCGAGAGGGCTTAAACAATTCAATCAATTTAGAAACTTCAATAGTTTCTTTTTTATCTGTTGAAGATTTACAACCTATAAAAGCACAAAGTATAAATATTAGGAGAAAATTTTTCATAATAAAGTAATAATAAAGACTTAAAAGGCAAAAAAATGAGAAGTCTAATTATGTCTAAAAAAAAGTTATAAAAAAACCGCTTAGAAAACTAAACGGTTTTTAATAATGTATTATAAAAGATTAAGCGTCAGCAATAACATCGAAAGTTAAATCTACTGTTACTGATCTGTGTAATCTAATTGCAGCTTCGTACTGACCTAAACGCTTAATGTTACCACCATTGATAGAAATAAATTTCTTATCAACATCGTGACCAGCATTTTTAAGTGCAGCAGCTAAATCTATAGTGGTAATAGAACCAAATAATTTATCTCCAGCAGTAGCACCTGTACCAGCTTTAGCTGTAATTTTAATCTCTAATGCTTTTAGAGCATCAGCCGTTTTTTCTGCTTCAGCAATAATTGCTTTTTCTTTGTAAGCTCTTTGCTTTAAGGTTTCTGCTAATACTTTTTTAGCAGAAGATGTAGCCATAATGGCATGCCCTTGAGGAATTAAAAAATTTCTACCATAACCGTTCTTAACAGATACAATATCGTCTTTAAATCCTAAATTTTCAACGTCTTGTTTTAATATAAGTTCCATTGTTATGATATTTTATTTTAATAAATCAGCTACGTATGGCATTAAGGCTAAGTGTCTAGCTCTTTTTACTGCCACAGATACTTTTCTTTGATACTTTAAAGAAGTACCTGTTAAACGTCTTGGTAATAACTTACCTTGTTCGTTTACAAAACCTAATAACCAATCTGCATCTTTATAATCTACATACTTGATTCCAGATTTCTGAAAACGACAATATTTTTTAGTTTTAGACGTCTCAATATTTAACGGTGTTAAATATCTAATTTCTCCGTCTTTTTTTCCTTTTGCTTGTTGTTCTATAGATGACATAATTATGCTTTTGCTTTTACTTTAAGTTTTTCTCTTCTTCTCTCAGCCCATGAAACAGCATGCTTGTCTAATTTCACAGTTAAGTAACGCATAAAACGCTCATCACGTCTAAATTCTACTTCTAAAGGCTCAATTGCTTCACCAGCAACTTGGTACTCAAATAAATGGTAAAAACCACTTTTTTTGTTTTGAATTGGGTAAGCTAATTTTTTTAAGCCCCAATCTTCTTTGGATATCATCTTAGCACCTTTAGAAACGAGGAAATCCTCATATTTCTTTACTGTCTCCTTTATCTGATCTTCAGATAAAACGGGATTTAAGATGAAAACAGTTTCATAATGATTCATAATAAATAATTTTGTTTATTGTTAAAACGGGTGCAAAAATACACATTTATTCTATAACTGGCAACATGTTTTGCAAGTACTTTTAGACCAATTAATTAATAGACTAAAAATCAAAAAAAAATTATGTTAATTAATACGGTTTGTCGGTAAAATTTGTTTTTTAACCGAATTTATCGTACTATTGTCGATATCTTAACCTAAAATTAATAATGTTATGACTTTAAACTGTGTAGTTGTTGATGATTCTGCGATTCAGCGCCTCTCTATAGTAAAGTTAATTGAGAATCATTCCTCACTTAATCTTATTGCAGAGTACAGCAGTGCGTTAGAAACAAAAAACGGTCTTAATACACATAAAGTAGATCTTATCTTCTTAGATATAGAGATGCCTGTATTAAACGGTTTTGAGTTGCTAGATGTACTCAACAACAAACCCCAAATTATTTTTGTTACCGGTAAAACCGAATATGCTTTTAAAGCATTTAATTATGATGCCACAGATTACCTTCAAAAACCAATTACTAAAGAACGTTTTAATACTGCCGTAGAAAAAGCTATTGAGCAGCACAAATTAAAACTGGACTTTAATGAAACGGATGGCGAACATATTTTTGTGAAAAGTAACCTTAAAAAACGTAAAGTTTATATTAAGGACATTAAATGGATTGAAGCTCTTGGTGATTATGTAAAAGTAGTTACTGAAGAAAACAGTCTTGTGGTTCTATCAACAATGAAAGCTTTTGAAAGCGAACTACCAGAAGGAAAATTTTTAAGAATACACAAATCTTATATTGTGAATCTCGATAAAATTGACCGATTTAACAGTAAAAATGTTGAAGTTGGCGCTTACGAAATTCCATTGAGTCGAAACAAAAAGACTCAATTAGTTGATGCTTTAAATAACATGTAGAACATTTACATTTATGATTTAAGCATTACATTATAATTTTAAAAAATCCTAAGCCATGGCTTAGGATTTTTTGGTTTTTACACCTCAAAAGTTGCCTTTAGGAGACTATTAGTTTTGGTTTCTTCAGCATATTAGTAGAATTAGATAATCTTTAATTAATTTTATTATCAAAAGTTTTTAATCTGCTAGTTCTATGTGCTTTTAGTAATTATCTACATTAATAATAACACGTACGGGTCTAAATTCTTTTACCGCATTAAAACTATTATCTATTTTACTAATTGCTTCTTTTGTTTTTACTAAGGATTGTTGATGTGGAATCTTTATTAAAACATTTTTATGATATAAATTACGGATTCGAGATACTGGAGGAAATTCTGGACCTAAAACATTAGACTTAAAATAGTGCTTTAACGATTTTGCAAACCAATCTGCTGCCATATTTACACGATTATAATCTTTATGCTTAAACGTAATTTTTATCAATCGATATATTGGTGGATATTTAAAATTATAACGCTCGTTCATTTGTTCTGCAAACATTTCTTTATATGCGTTTGTAGAAACTTGCTGCAATATGTTATGATGTGGATTATATGTTTGAATAAGCACTTTTCCTCGCAAATCGGTTCGTCCTGCTCTACCAGAAACTTGTGCCATTAATTGATAGCTACGCTCATGTGCTCTAAAATCTGGAAAGTTGAGCAAATTATCAGCATTCATAATACCAACTAATTTTACAAATCTAAAATCTAACCCTTTGGTTAGCATTTGTGTGCCGACCAAAATATCAATGTCGCGTTGCTCAAAACTATTTATAATCTTTTCAAAACCGTACTTTCCTCTTGTGGTATCTAAGTCCATTCGTGCTATTTTTTTATCAGGAAATAACACTTTTACTTCTTGTTCAATTTGTTCGGTCCCAAACCCTTTGGTATCTAATGTAGCATTTCCACAACCTTGACACGTTTTTAGCATTGCCGAATTATAACCACAATAATGACAACGCAATTGATCTCTATATTGATGATAGGTTAAACTGACATCGCAATTTGGGCATTGTGGTGAGGTACCGCAAGTTGTACACTCAATAATTGGCGAATACCCTCTTCTATTTTGAAATAATATAATCTGAAACCCTTCTTCTAAAGTTTCAGTCATTTCTTCTATAAGTCGGTCACTAAAATGACCTTTCATACGTTTACGTTTATATTTATCTGCTAAATCTACCAATTCAATATCTGGCATTAATACATTATTATAACGTGTATTTAATTCTACCAAACCATATTTTCCTTGGCTAGCATTAAAATAACTTTCTAAACTTGGTGTTGCCGAACCTAATAGCGTTTTTGCTTTAAATATATTTGCTAAAACAACAGCAGCATCTCTGGCATGATAACGTGGCGCAGGATCAAATTGTTTGTAAGATTGCTCGTGCTCTTCATCTACAATGATTAATCCTAAATTATGAAATGGCAATAATAAAGACGAGCGCGCACCAATGATAACTTGAGCTTTCTCAGAATTTGAAAGCATATTTTGCCAAACCTCTACCCTTTCGTTTCCTGAATATCTTGAATGAAAAACAGCGACTTTTTCTCCAAAATAATCTTGAAGTCTATTTACTAATTGCGTAGTTAATGCTATTTCTGGCAACAAGTACAACACTTGTTTTTCTATTTCTAGTTGTTTTTGAATGAGTTGAACATAAATTTCAGTTTTACCTGAAGACGTTACACCATGTAATAAGGCTACTGACTTTTCTTCAAAAATAGATTCAACCTCATCATACGCCTTTTGCTGTGCTTCACTTAATCGTTTGGCATCTGCATCACCTTCACCTTCAAACTGAACGCGGTCTACTTGTATATGGTACTCTTCTAAAATTTGTTTATCTATTAGTGCTTTAATTATACTTGTTGACGCTCCACTACGCTCTGATAATTCTGAAACTTTTATAGGCTGTTTTAAGGAAGCCTCCATAGTAAATAGCGTTAATACTACTTCTCTTTGTTTTGCCGCTCTGCTTAACTCTTCTAATAATTCTTGAAGTTTCTCTTGTGATTTATGATTGTGATGTAACTTAACATAGCGCACCAACTTTGGCGTGTATTTTTCGTAGAGTTCTTCTTGTAGGTTTAAAACACCTTTTTCTACTAAGCCATTAATTACAGGTAAAACACGTTTTTTATCTAAAATTGAAATAACATCATTAACTTTAAGAGATGATTGATGTTGTAAAGCCTCGTAAATTAAAAATTCTTCATCTTTCAATTCAGACTCATCAATAGGTACCTTTTCATTTTTAGAAATTATTGTTTCACTTTCTAGCAAAAATGCACTAGGCATGGCAGCTCTTAAAACCTCACCAATACTACACATATAATAATTTGCTATCCAATCCCAATGCCTCAGCTGATTTTCTGTAATCAAAGGCGAATCATCTAGAATTTGATGAATGGTTTTAGCATCATAAGCCGTTGGTGGATTTTGATGAATAGTATAAACTATAGCCGTATAAATTTTACTTTTACCAAATGGAACAGCCACACGCATTCCAGGTTTTAGGAATTGGGATTCTGCTTCGGTAATATGATATGTAAATGCCTTTTGAAGCGGAATTGGTAAAATGACGTCTATAAAATGTAGCATTATTTAATACGTTTCCAATATTGAGTTTTATAGAAAAAAGCTAAATAACCTCTTACCTGCAAAGTGTCTTCATCATCTTCAAATTTTAAACGACAGTCGTATGTTTTTCCGTTTTCAGGATTTAAAATGGTACCATCTTCGTAAACGTCATCATTCTTAGACAAACCATCAATAATAATTAATCCAATTATAGGTTGATTTTTTTTATCACCTTTACATTGCTTGCAAAGCGGGTTATTAGATTTTGGATTTATTAATTCTATAATTTTTCCATATATTTTTCCATCGCTTTCATAAATTTCAATAATAGACCTTGCTTTTCCTGTACTATCATCTATGGTTTTCCATTTCCCTAAAACAGATTGCGCGGAAAGACATGAAAACATAAAGAAAACTGAAAAAAGTACTAAAATATTTTTATTCATAATTAAAAATTAAAAGCTTTATATACCAAAAGTAATAGGATTAATTAAAAAACCATCCCTTTATGAGATGGTTTTCGATTTAAAAAAGCATGTGGCTTACAAAGTTTAATATTTATTAGTCGTTGTAATAAGGAATTTCCGAAAAACTTCCGTTGGTAATATTGTACGTTATATTAGTATCGTCATCTGTAGTTTTAAAACTAAATGTTCCAGAAATTGTTTCTGAAGATGCATTAATTGCTGAAATATGCAATGTTGCACTTACGGTTTGATCGGCATCAATATTTGTAGTGCTATTATCACTTTCAAATGCATATGAGCCAACTATTAAATCAGCAGACGAAGTAAATGTTGCACCAGATATAATATCCTCTGGACTATCAATAAAAACAACTACTCCAATAGCAGTAGTTTCTGAATTATCTGAAACACCATCTGTAGAGGCTGCTACACTAAAGGCATAAATAGTTTCTGTACCCACAGATTCCGTACTTAGTAAAGCACCTAAAGAATTAGGTCCAAACTCCCATGTTTTTGTTACGCCATTAATATCTGCTTTAACCTCACCTGCATCTTCAATAAATTGGTTAACAGCATCTTCTACATCACAACTAATTAATGTAATGGCCAATAAGAACAGTACTATTTTTTTCATAATGCAAAATGTTTGAATTTATAATTTAAATAATTTTTTAAGCGAAGTCGAGTCTTTTTTAACTTTAGTACTTGGCTTTGATTTATTGTCTGTTCTATTAACTTTTACAGTTTTTATCCTAGAATTTACATTTGAATTTTCTTTGTCTTCTACAGTGACATTGACTGGAATATTAGCTATTGTCCCACCAGATTTTTTATCTGCTAAAGCCCTTAATTTTGCGACCTCAGAATCTAATGCTCCAAAATAAACTTTATCGTAAATTTCAATGGCTTCCTTGTAGCGTTCTTGCTCTTCTAATACCCATGCCAATAACATCAGTTCATGTCTGGTTGAAATAGTATTTTCGCTATTTGGATTTAATTCTAAACTTTTAGCTATATCTGCTTCTGTTTCTTTAATGTTTCCTAACTTAAAATGTACTTTTGCTCTCATAAAATAAGCGGTTGCACTTGGTGTTAATGCTACCATTTGGTCGTATTTTTCTATTTCATCTTCTTTAGCATTTTCGCGCATAATGAGTAAGCTACTGGTTCTTAAAAAATTAATATGCTTGAAATAAACATCGCAGCTATATATTAATTCTGAAGGCATGGCTGATAATAAATCTTTACGCGCTAATTGCCCTTTTAAAAATTTTTGCTGTGTATCTTCTTCTATAATAGATGCATCAATTTGTGCAGCATATTTAGGCAATGTTTCTCGTAAACACCTTTTAAATGCATTTTCTGTAAGTACGCGTTTTAGACTTTCTTCTTCTAAACAATTACATACATCTGACCTAAAAGCGCTTTTATAATTTTGCGCATTAACAAACGATAAATTCAATACTAAAAGAATATAAATGATGTTAGTTTTCATTAAATTTTTAATTAAAATTAGTCTTCCTCTTCATCTTTTGTACCTACAAAATAGGTCTTAACAGCTGTCATACAAAACCTTAATGCTTTTTTTGAACGATTTAAATTTAGCGTAGCCTTAGCTTGTTTCATAAAAGAAGCATCGCTAATATCATCTACAATATCTGGGACTTCTTGCCATAGACTATCAACATTTCGTTCTGCACGTTCTATCAATTCATCTTCAATTTCTGCTGGTACTTCTACGCCTGCTTTTGTTAAACTATCGTATACAAACACCTTATGATAAAGTTCAAAAGAATGATTTACAAAATTATCTACGCTTTTAATCTTAGAGCTTCGTTTTGGTGGTTTTAGCCTATTTTCTTGCGACCAAACGGTACTCACAGAAAGAAACATAACCATTAAAAAAAAGGCGATTAGATTATACGATTTTGAATTAATTGTTTTCATATTGAGAGATTTTAATACTTTAATCATAATTTATAATACCATCCATAGTTAAAATGGTTTCATTGTCTACATTTATTACCGTTGTATTACTAAATATCACCTGTTTGTTTACTTTATCTACGCTAAAACCAGAACCGCAATCTGTATTATTTGCAGCGCTAATTGCTGGTGTAGCACAGACATATCTATACTCAACTCCATTTTTTAAAATGGTCATTGAAATTGTTTTTTCTGCTGAAGCATTGTCATCAGCATCAAACTGTGCGGCAACAATAATAAAGGCATTTGCATAATCTGAAGATTCTAATTCTCCGTTTTCAATCGTTGTATTTTTATCTAAAAGTACTACTGAACTAGATGTACCTGTTGTATCTAAAGCGTCAGAATCAATATTGCCAACAACTAAAGCGGTTCCGATTAACGAAGTATCTGTTCCTGATAATTGAATTGACCCAAAAACATCAGAATCTGAATCATCACTACTTGAACAATTAATGGAGAGTAATACAAATAAAGCGAGCATAAAAAAATTGCCTAAGCTATTTATTTTCATAATTCTAATTGGTTTTACTGATTAACTATTTGTTTAATAATTTAAAGTAACTTCATATCTCGTTTAGAACCAACAGACAACCTATTATCGTTGGTTCTGAATATATTAACGTTTAACTTGTAGCGTTTTTTTGACTTATAATTACTATTTTTAACCTAGCTATTAACCAAAATTATAAATGAGAAGACTCCTAACCATCCTCTTTTTAATGACTTCACTATTTTGTATTTCTCAGAATAAGATGCTAGACTCGTTAGAAAATGTTATCGATAATTACAAAACACAAGACACTAATTATGTAAACCTTAGAATTAAGTATGTTGCAAGAAAAATGTTTTTAACTCCAACAGATAGTACCTGGCGAGCATACAATCTTAAAACCTTAAAGATTTCTGAGCAACTTAATTATCCTAAAGGTATTGGGATATCTTATAATAATTTAGGGATAATTAAACACTACTTTCAATCTAAACCAGTAGAAGGTTTAGCTTACTACCAAAAGAGTTATGCCGTATTTGAAAATGAACCAAAATTTCAAAAATATGTAGTTGGCGTACTTACTAATATTGGGCTTATATATTTAGAACAACAAGAATACAGCAAAGCTCTAAAAAGTTTTAAAGCCTTATTGCATAACCCAGAAAACAAAAGTAAATTCAATACAGAATTTTATATTGCTAACGTTTTTGGTGAAGAAAAAAAATTAGATTCAGCTATATATTATTATAAAAAAGCTCTTGTAGGTGCAGAACAGATTAATCGTCCGTTATACATTGCAAATATTAAAACCAATCTAGGTTTAATACAAACTAATGCTGGTTTTTTAAAAGATGGCTTAACAACAATGAACGAGAGTTTAGATTTAATTGAAACCCATAACATTGAAGGTCTACGCGTTACAGCCTATACAAATGCAGCAGAAGTCTATTTAAAAAATAACGATATTGAAAAAGCAGAATACTATGCAACCAATAGCTTAAAACTAAATAAAGGTCTCCAAACTTTATCTACAAAAAACAGTGCGTTGGCAACATTAGCAAACGTATATAATGAAAAAGGAGATTATAAAAACGCATTAATTACATATAAAGAGCATATAATATTAAGAGATAGCTTAATCAATGCTGACCAAAAGCTTGAAATTTCAAGAAAAGAAATTCAATACCAAGCTGATAAAGATAGAGCCATTGCTCAAATAGAAATTGAAAGACAAAAATCCATAAAAAACACATCTATCATTGGAGGTTCTGGACTTGTATTAGCCTCAATAATTGGTTTTATTTTATACCGAAGAAAACAAGAAGCCGTTTCAAAATCTAAAGAAGCTGAGTTTAATGCTAAGGTTTCGGATACCGAATTAAAAGCGTTACGCTCTCAAATGAATCCACATTTTATTTTTAACTCCTTAAACTCTATTGGTGATTATATTCTTAAAAACGATACGCTGTCTGCTAGTGATTATTTGAGCAAATTTGCTAAACTAATGCGACTGACTTTAGAGAATTCAGAAAAAAAGGAAATACTGCTAAGTGAAGATATTTCACTACTAAGAACCTATATGGATATTGAGCGTAAACGCTTCAACAATAAATTTAATTATACTATAAAAATAGATTCTGACTTAGATGAAGATAACATTTTGGTTCCTCCAATGATTTTACAGCCTTTTATTGAAAACAGCATCATACATGGATTGTCACAAAAGGATAATTTGGGCCAATTAAAAATCGTTTATAAAACGGAAAACAACATGCTTATTTGTAGTGTTGATGATAATGGAATTGGCAGAAAAAAATCGGCAACAAATAAAACTAATGAAGATAATAAATCTATGGGAATGTCAATTACTAAAAGTAGAATTGAAATTATAAATAAATTAAAAAACACCAACGGAAATATTGAAATAATAGACAAAACTGAAGGTACAAGAATAAACGTTTCACTACCAATACAACTCGCTTTTTAAAATGATAAACACTATTATTATAGATGATGAAAAGCATTGTTCAGACCGCATTTTAAGCCTTATTGAGCAACATCCAAACACGTTTAATGTTCTCAAAGTTATTGATAACGTTTCTGATGCTTTAGACTTAGTACCTCAACAACAACCAGATTTAGTTTTTCTAGATATTAAAATTCATGATAAAACCGGATTTGATTTTTTACAACAAATAGAGACTATAAATTTCAAAGTGATTTTTACAACTGCCTTTGACAATTTTGCTATTAAAGCCTTTAAATATAGTGCCATTGACTACTTATTAAAACCAATTGATTCAGATGATTTTAATGCTTCAATTTTACGTTTAAAAGAAAACATAGCACATCAAAATATGGAGCAACAACTTCAGAATTTGTTTAAAAATCTCAAATCAAATCAAAAAAAAATTATTACAATTCCATCATTAACAGGATTTGAAACATTAAAAATTGAAGAAATTATTCATTTAGAGGCAGATACAAACTACACTCATATTTTTACAAAAGATGGAAAAACAATGGTTTCTAAACCTATTAAGTTTTATGAGGATTTACTAGATGACACTATTTTTTTTAAAACGCATAAATCGCATTTAATTAATTTAGAACATGTAAAGAAATACTTTAAAGGAAAACAAAGTTATGTATTAATGTCTAACGATGCCCAAGTCCCAATTTCAGTGAGAAAAAGAGAAGCGTTTTTAAAACATTTTATTTAATTAAATCTTCTAAATCTTTTAATTTAAATGGTTTTTTAGCCTTGGGATGTTTTCTTAAAAACTGAAGTGAAGCATTTAACTCATAACCTAAAAGTAAAATATTAGAGTTGAGCCATAAATAAAGTAATAGAATTAACAAACCTCCAATTGAGCCATAAAGTTCATTGTATTGCGAGAAATTATTGATGTAAATTCCAAAGAGAAATGACGTTAAAATTATAAGAAGGGTCGTTAGTAAAGCACCAACGGAAAAGAATCTCGATTTACGTCCTTCTCTAGTACCAAAATAATAAAGTGTAGCCGTTGCCAAATAAGTCATTACAACAAAAAACATATACTTTGCAAAAATCACCCAACCGACACCAGAATTGTCTTCGGATACCATTTCTTTATTGATGCTTTCATATAACGGCTCAATAACATAAATCTGAAAATACCCTAAAAAAGCAACCGTTAGCATTACCAAAATCGCTAAAATTAGGGCAATACCTAAGGCAAATATATACTGCTTAAAAACATTACGCGTAAGTTGCTGATGATAAGAGTTTTCAAAGCCAGAAAAAACAGCATTAACACCATTTGCCATTAAAAGCATAGACAATAAAAATACTGAAGATAACAAACCTCCTCCTCCATTACCACTAATGTTTTCAAATATATTTGTAAAGAAAAAATCTGAAGTTTGAGGCGGTAAAAATGAATTTAAAAAATCTAAGAATTCTGCCTGAAAATTATCTATTGGTATATACGGAATTAAGATAATCACAAACAGTAAAAACGGAAATATAGCTGTAAAAAAACTAAAAGCTATGGCACTTGCTCTAGTGGTTAGTGCGCCTTTAACAATTCCCATAATGTATAACTCCAACAAATCATAAATAGATAACCCTTCAAATCCTGGTAACCTAATCTGCTTAAAAAAACGCACAATTATTTTTATAACCGGAATTTTTTCTAATTTATCTTCAATGGGTTTGGTCATGGTTTGGCTTTTAGCTGTTGGCTTTCGCCTTTAGCTTATCACTATTTATCTATATCAGTAAAACAGAATATTACAACGTTATTTAAACCGCTTTTAAGCTTAAATCCTTATTGTAAACAGAATGCGTTAATGCACCAGATGAGATAAAATCTACACCACATTCTGCATATTTTCTAAGTGTGTTTTCATTAATACCACCAGAAGATTCAGTTAAGCATTGGTCTCCTATTAATTTTACAGCCTTACGCGTATCTTCGTAATTAAAATTATCTATTAAAATTCTATAAACTCCACCACAATCTAAAATTTCTTTTATTTCTTCTAGATTTCTTGCTTCTACAATAATTTTTAAATCTCTATTAGTATCTTTTAAATATTGTTTGGTAAGATTTATCGCTTTTGAGACACCTCCTGCAAAATCAATATGATTATCCTTAAGCATAATCATATCATAGAGCGCAAACCTGTGATTTTCACCTCCACCAATCTTTACAGCCCATTTTTCTAGCGCTCTAATCCCTGGTGTTGTTTTACGTGTATCTAAAATTTTGGTTCCTGTACCTTCTAAAATATCTACAAATTCTCTTGTTTTAGTAGCAATAGCACTCATACGTTGCATAGCATTTAATACTAAGCGTTCTGCTTTTAGTATCGATTGTGATGCTCCTTCTACATAAAACACAATATCACCATGTTTTACTCTACTTCCGTCTTCAATAAGTGTTTCTACTTTCATATCTGCATCTACGTAAGCAAATACTTGCTTTGCAAACTCCACACCTGCAATAACACCTTTGTCTTTAACTAATAGTTTTGCTTTTCCTTGAGCAGTAGCAGGAATACATGCTAATGAGCTATGGTCGCCATCTCCAACATCTTCTCGGATAGCATTAGAGATTATTAATTCTATTTCTTTATCGAATTGTGCTTTTGAAATCATTTGAATACATATTTGTTGTAAAAATAGGAATTGAAATTTGAAAATTTGAATAAATCTATCCTCAGTTGGAGTGAATTTATAAGTAAAACGAATAAATTTGCATAGAGAACCTTCTAATTATAGACTTCTCAATACGATTTAGAAAAAAATCGGAATCACCAGAAGTAAACATAAAATGAACATAAAACTTATAGCCATAGGCAAAACCGACAATAAAAATCTACAAGCACTCATTACGGATTATACCAAACGTCTAGGTTTTTATATAAAGTTTGAATTTGAAGTCATTCCTGATTTAAAAAAGGTCAAAAATTTATCTGAAGCTCAGCAAAAAGAAAAAGAAGGTGAACTTATTTTAGCCAAGACACAGACTTCGGATGTTTTAATTCTCCTTGATGAAAATGGTAAGCAACTAGATTCTGTTGCATTTTCTTCCTATTTGCAAAAACATATGAATTCTGGTATAAAAACGTTAATCTTTGTAATTGGCGGACCTTATGGATTTTCGGATGCTGTATATAAAAGAGCCAACGGAAAATTAGGTTTATCTAAAATGACGTTTTCCCATCAAATGGTACGCTTATTCTTTATAGAACAATTATACAGAGGGTTTACAATTCTTAGAAATGAACCTTATCATCATCGCTAAGAACTATAAACCCTCTTAAAATAAACGTCTTAATCTATTAATGTGTACTAAAAACTTCTTTTCTTTTTTTTAGTTGACGCTCTAAATCTTTAATGGTTTCTGTCATTGCCATTTCGTAATTCTTTTTATTTGATGTTGCAAAAAGACGTGGTCCTGGTAAACTTAATTCTATATTACAAATTTTACCTGTTTCGCGGTCTTTCTCGTCATGCTTAAAATATACTTGAGCAGAAATAAGAAACTCAAATTTGTTGGCTAATTTTTTTAATTTTTCTTCCGTTAATGCTGAAAGCGTTTCGCTTGTATCTATGTTTACGTATTGAAAATTTACAGTCATATTCTATATAGTTTAAGTTATAATTCTTTTGTCTAAGTTAACGATTTTAGTGAATTTTATTGCTGATAATTATCATAAATAATTGATAAAATTTATAAATCACTCCTAATTAAGGGACTAAAATCTTACTTATAATTTCTGTGAATTAGTATGTTTTTCGTTTACTCTTAAAGCGGTAACCAATTGCTAATTTTGCATTAGTAAGATTTAAACGATATCTATTATCGTAATCAAAATCTGTAGTATACAAACCGTTACTGTACGTGAGGCTTACATAATATCTATCAAAATTGTAACCTAATCCTATTAAGAAATCTAATTTATATAGCATAGGATTACTTGGCGTATAACTTTTACCTTCTACGGTAAGTTTTTTGTACATTAAACCCATTCCTGGCATAATATTAACAGTGGCTGTTATATTTTCTGGTAGTTTAAAATAAGATATAAAACCAGCTAAAACCCCAATGGTTACACCTTGAAATCGTTTAATACTACCTTCTTCGTTAAAATAAGGACTTGTGTCTTCTGTTAAAATACTAGAGTCTGAAGAAAAATAATCGAAACCTGAGAACAACCCAATACCTCCTGTCATAAAAATGTTGTCATTTCTTTTTTCTGCCAATCCGGCTTTTAACAAGGCATAAGAAAACTCTATATCATCAAAGGTGTATAAATAATTAAGACCAAAACTAATAGAGCGTAAATCGCTTATAAACTCAGCATCTTCATCAAAATTATTTTTAGCTGTAAAACCTTTATAAGTTTGTACATAAATATTAGAATAATGCCTATTCTTTATAATTGTTGTTCCTTGTAAATCAAACTTTTTGGTCGCCTCTTTATTAGCATTTTTAGGGTTAAAAGCAATATCTACTATAATTTTTTTGTTAGCAATACCTAAACCTAAACCATGTCTATTATTAGGCACAAACCTTGCTTTAGATTCACTATTTTGAATGCTAAACTTATTAGACTTATAATTGGTAAATAAACGAAATGAATAATTATCTAAATCTCTATCCACCAATAAAGAATCTAAATCTTCTAAATCTTGAGCAGCTGTTGCCAAACTGGTAAAACTAAGTACCAGAAGCACAAACCATTTTAAAACTGAAGTCCTATTTAAAAAAAAATATATTGACAATTTAAAATTCATTGATATTATAACTAAATAAAAAGGCGTAATGTTATAAGCTTAAAAAACACTACATATCTACGTCTAATTGGTCAAATAAAAACGAATATTTATGAATAAGTTTTTCCGTAAAATCTTTTGAGTTTAAAGCACCACCATGGCCAGAACCTTCAATAACATGCATAAGAAACAAAGATTCTTTACTTGCTTTCTCTTGTAATGTTGCTAAAAACTTGTAAGAATGCAGAGGTGGTACTCTATCATCTGCTGCACCAGTAATCAGTAAAAGATTAGGATATTTTACACCTTCTTTTATATTATGTAAAGGCGAATAAGACTTTAAATTTTTATAATCTAGTTCATTACTGGTTACGCCATATTCAGAAATATTTGTATTTACAGAACCAACTGTAAAATTCTCCATTCTCAACATATCATAAGGACCTGCTTCTGCTATAGCAGCTTTAAATAGTTCTGGTCTTTGCGTAATAGCAGCACCTACAATTAATGCACCATGAGAACCTCCACTAATTGCCAGTTTATTACTATTGGTATATTTTTCTTCAACAAGATATTCTGCTGCTGCAATAAAATCATCTATTGTATTTTGTTTATTTAATCGTCTACCTGCTAAACTCCACTCACTACCATTAGCTCCTCCTCCTCTAATATTTGGTACTGCATAAACTCCACCATGCAATAACCAAAGCGTTAAAGACTCATTAAAAGAAGGCACAATAGTAGTTCCGTAGCCACCATAACCATAGATTAAAGTTGGGTTATTACCATCTAAAACAGTTTCTTTAGCACACGTAATATACATTGGTATTTCTGTACCATCCTTAGATTTATATTTTACATATCTCGTTTCTAATTTTTCTGCATCATAAGGCACACTAATCACTTGAGCTGGCTTAAACGTTAAATCTGACAGCGATAACTGATACCAAATTTTCGGGTGAAAAAAAGAGGATAAACTAAAATCTGTATGTGTAGCACTATCATTATTTTCGTAAAAGTTTTTTACCTCTTTCCCTTCCGGAAAATCTATTGTTCTTAATAATTTGCCTTCCATGTCAAAAATTAAAACCATATTTTTTCCATTATCCGAATAGATACATGCAATTTTCCCTTTTCCTAATTTATTAACGTTGGTTAGTCGAGAATCATATTCTGGTATTAACTCTATAACTTTATTTAACTGTGTAATATCAGCTTGCAAAACTCTTCCATTTCCAGAATCCCAATTTGTACTCAAAATGACGTTATCACCTTCTAGTAATTCAACCTTTACGTAAATCTTTTTAGAGTCTGGATATAACAAAAACTTAGATAAAAAAATTGATTCAGGATTTATATATGCTACTGATAAAGCTTTGTAAGACTTACCTCTAACATTATAAAAATGTCTAAAAAACACTTTATCATTTAATTCAAAATATGAAAACAGATTGGTACCCGTTAAATCTGGGTTTTCATATATCATTGTATCCTCAGATTGTTTAGTACCTAGTTTATGATAAAATAATTTTTGTCCTTTTGCTTTGTCCAATAATTCTCTACCTTCAATAGCTTTTTCATAAGCATCATAAATTACATCCCTTTCTTTCCAAATTAAATTACTCGTAGCTCTAAAATTTTCTAATTTTTCATCGAATAATTTTCCTGTTAATAAATCGAAAAAATATATTTCGTGCCAATCACTTCCATTATGTGAAATTTCAACTGCAATTAGATCAAAATCTTCATTAAGATATTCATCTACAATACTTACATTATCATCTTTATTTTTTCTAAAGTCCTTTATATTAATTAAACTTTTATAATTCTTTTGTCCCCTTAAACGGTATAATAAATCCGCTGAACGTTTTGATGAACTTCTTCTATATTTATATTGATATTTTGTTTTTAAACTATCTGCTTGTTTTTGGTAAGTTTCTTTTTCAGAAACTCTAGTATCATAATACATAGAACCCAACTGACTTCTCAAAGTCCATCTATGCAGATATTTATTTCCTTGTTTGTTAGTTAATCTTTGTTCTTCTGCTAACCATTCTTCTAATCTTGGGTCGGCAGGATTTTCCATCCATTGGTAAGGGTCTTCTATACTTTCACCAAAATAAGTATCTACAAATGAACCTTTTGAAACTTCAGGATATTTGTATGTTTTTTGAGAAAAACTATAAAATGAAAATAAAAATATGAGTGCACAGGATAAAAAAAACTTCATTTCTAATTTATTAAATTTGATTGTTAAATATAACTCTATTTTTGACTCTTTAAAACTTAATTTATGCAACTCGTATTCGCTACAAATAATTTAAATAAACTAAAAGAAGTACAAGCAATTGTACCTTCTCATATTAAGCTATTAAGCTTAAAAGATATTGGATGCATTGAGGATATTCCTGAGACGCAACCAACTATAAAAGGTAATGCAATACAAAAAGCAGAATATCTCAAAAAACATTATAACTATGACTGTTTTGCAGATGATACAGGCTTGGAAGTAGAAGCACTTAATGGCGAACCTGGTGTTTACTCTGCTCGTTATGCTGGACCTCAGCGCAATGCAGAAGATAATACGAATAAACTTCTTAATCAGTTAAAAGATAAATCCAACCGAAACGCACAATTTAAAACGGTAATTGCTTTATATCTCAATGGAGAACTACACACATTTACAGGTATTTGTAAAGGAGAAATTACTCAAGAAAAACATGGTGAAGGTGGTTTTGGATACGATCCTGTTTTTAAAGCAGAAGGCTACAAAAAAACATTCGCAGAAATAACACTTAAAGAAAAAAATAAAATTGGACATCGCGGAAAAGCCGTTGCTCAACTTATAGAATTCCTTAATAAATAGTGGATATTTCAGAATATATTGTTAAAACTTTTTTTATTACTAACCGATTGTTTAGTTTTGTGGGTAACTAGAAATAATGGCACGCAAAAAACAGTATAACGAAGACGAAGTATTAGAAAAAGCTATGCACCTTTTTTGGAAAAATGGCTATGAAGCTACCTCTATGCAAATGCTCGAAAAAGAAATGGGCATTAATAAGTTTTCTATATATTCTAGTTTTGGCAATAAGCACAGTTTATTTTTAGAAAGTTTAAAGCAATATAAATCTAGAGTAAATTCAACTTTTGAAAAATTTAAAAAAGGCACTAATGGTATTGAAGATATTAAACAATTTTTCTACGATTCTGTAAGTTCTAATTTTAATGACGACAATTTAAAAGGGTGCTTTGTAACCAATACATATAATGAGTTTTCTGAAACAGAAGACGAATTAATAAAGGAACAAATGAACATTTTTATGACTAATTTAAAGCAAATTATCATAGAAAAATTAAAAATGGATACCTCTAAAAATGAAGAAACTATTTTAAGGCAAGCTAACTATTTGTTATTAGCAAAACATGGTTTAGCTGCGGCATCGAGAGTAAATACAAAACAAGAAATTGAAGACTATATTGAACTAACCTTTAAAAACCTTTAACCATTTTTTTTACACAATAACTAAACGAACGTTTAGAAATAATTAACAAATAAATTAAAAAGAAAAATTATGACTACATTAAAAATTCACAACATTGAATCGGCTCCATCAGAAGCAAAACCTTTACTAGAAAACTCTCAAAAAGCTTACGGAATGATTCCTGGCTTACATGGCGTTTTAGCAGGTTCACCACAACTTTTACAAGCATATCAGACATTACATGAGTTATTCACTCAATCTTCATTCAACGAAGAAGAATTAACTGTTGTATGGCAAGCTATTAATGTAGAGCACGCATGTCATTACTGTGTGCCAGCCCATACAGGCATTGCCAAAATGATGAAAGTTGATGATAGTATTACTGAAGCATTACGTAATGAAACACCTTTAGCAGATTCTAAACTAGAAGCCTTACGTACAATGACATTAACTATTGTTAGAAATCGTGGTAATGTTTCTAAAACAGATTTAGACACCTTCTATGCAGCTGGTTATGAAGAAAAGCACGTATTAGATATCATATTAGGCTTATCTCAAAAAACAATTAGTAATTACACAAATCATATTGCAAACACACCTGTAGATGATGCATTTAAAAAATTTGCATGGTCTAAAGAAACTGTGAATTCTTAGTTACTAGTAAGAATCACATTTTGATTGATTGCTTTAAACCTTCCATTTATATGGAAGGTTTTTATTTTTACTCCTTTTAAGATGTCATTTTACATTACCGTATATAAAATTTTTAGTTATAACAACCCTAAAGCTTTGTTTAAAAACAAATTACCGTTTAATTCTGTACTATTTGACAATATGCTTTCAAAAAACTAACTTCGCTTTTTGTCTTAAGTTCATTATGGAAACCGACTTTTATCAGCAAAAGTCAGCCATCTTAAAAACACACCGAATGAAAATCATAAAATTACTAAGCATTTTTGTATTCTTTATAAACTTTAATTTAAATGCTCAGTTTGGTTCTCCAATCATAATTGATGATAGTTTTTCAATTAACAAAAGAAATATTGTAACCTTTGATGTAGATAATGATGGCAAAAAAGATATTATATTAAGTAGTTTTTCTAACAATATAGTTTGGTACAAAAATTTAGGAACTAGTTTTTCTGCTTCACAAAGTATTACATCAACATTTACAACACCTTACCATTTAGATTTTGGAGATGTAAATGGAGATGGATATATAGATTTACTTGCAACTAATAATAATGATAACAATAGTAGTGTAAGTGTTTTTATTAATAATAACGGAGGTTTAACTTGGTCCGAAATTGTACTAAATAGCAATTTACCACTTGGAGCCTTCAAATCTTTCCTTATAGATGTAGAAAATGATGGAGATCTAGACATTGTTACCAATAGTGATACTAAAATCACTATGTGTAAAAATGATGGTGCTGGCGTTTTTACAGCACCAATTCTAATTGAAAGTGCTACCGAGTATTATTCTATGACTGTTGCTGACTTTAACGGAAATGGTTTTAAGGATTTAATTCTTAATACTGGTACGTTTGGTATGGAATTATTCACCAACAATACATCAGGATCTTTTAATTCACCAACAGTTCTTATTAATGATGGTATTCGTTTATTTCTAAGCTCTTTTGATATTGACAATGATGGAGACATCGATGTTATATCTGGTAACCCTTTAGCTAACCAAGGTATAGACTTTTTTAATAATAATTTAAATACATTTAATAAGATATTTACAGTTTCTCAAATTAATAATGTGGATGTACCGTTATCACAATTTCATCATTCTAAATTAAATACAGACGCTTTTTATGATATACTTTATATTGATAATAACGACGCTAACCTATATTGGAAAGCGAATAACCAATCTGGTGTATTTGGCAATTCAATATTAATAGATGATTCCTTTGTTTATAAAATTGTTTATTCAGATGATTTAGACAATGATGGAGATAATGATATTATTTGGCTCGGATTAAACTCTACAACTAATTTGTTTAACTTAGGATACATAACTAATGAAAGTCCTTTAAGTGTTGAAACTTATAATAATGAAAATGAAATAAACATTTATCCAAATCCAACATCTAATAGTATTTCTGTAAATACTGATGTCATAGAAATAACTATCTTTAATACCGTTGGACAAATAATTACTAGTGCTAACCAAAATACAGTAGATGTAAGTAATCTTGAAGCAGGTATGTATTTTATGCAGATACAATCAAAAAAGAATCTTTATAAAACTATAAAATTTTATAAAATATAATACTACCATTCACAGAGCAATAATCAAATACTTCAAAAAAATAACCAAAAGACAACAGGCAGATTTATTTACTATTTAAAATAAAACAATACCAAGCCAATCAAAGAACTAAGAAACTATAAAATAATATGAAAAGAAAAATATTTCAATTACTTCTCTTACAAGTATTAATAACTAGCTGTATTAATGAATCGGCAACCAAAACTCCTACAATACAAGAAATACAAAATGAAACACCAGAAGTACTTGATGATGAATCAAACTATAAGAGTGTTTCATTCTCTAAAAGATATGATTCTGATATAATCTCTCAGTTATATAAAGAAGCTATGGACAAGAACGCTAATCTAGAAAAACTTCACAAAGAAATCATTAAAATGGGTGAAATAGAAAATGATAGTATTTCTGAGTACTCTCAATATGTAAGCGTTAATGCCAGATATTTTGCAAATGCCAAAACTTATGCTAATAGAATTAAAGATTCTACTCTTAAAGAATCAACAATAGCCGCATTTAATACTATAGAAACCAATTACAAAAAGAAAATTGAAGCTTTAGCAGAAAAACAAAAAATAATCACAGAAAAATCAAAAGCCTTAGACGACCAATTAATTTTAATGAAACTATACGTAACTGAGTCGATGATTAGAAATTATCAAAATAACGAGAAACCCGATATTAAAAGATTAGAAAATATTATTAAAAAATATGATAGCTTAATAAAAGCATCTGAAAAATTCATTCACGTAAAATAGAAATCGCGGAATCCCATAAATACATAAATTTTCCGCGAGTTATAATTAAAAAAAAAGAATCTATTTCAATATAAAACGATGAGATAAATACACTCAAATTCTTCAAATAAAACAAAAATTGTTTATTAAATAAATTAACCTACCTTTGCACCTTGCAAAAAAAATCCATTGTTAGGATTTTTATATTCCTCAGAGTGAGGATGTGTTACCTAGAAGTTTTAGTGTTTAGTATGTCGATTCGCTTCTCTTGTAACACCAACAGAACATAATCGAATACATAAAAACTCAAGAATGAGCACATTCCAAGAATTAGGTCTTAATGAAGACCTACTTAACGCAATTACGGATTTAGGTTTTGTAAAACCTAGTGAAGTACAAGAAAAAGCAATTCCACTTTTATTAGAAGAAGACAAAGACTTAGTAGCTTTGGCACAAACTGGTACTGGTAAAACAGCAGCCTTTGGTTTCCCAATGTTACAAAAAATAGATATTGATAGTAGAACCACGCAAGGTTTAATCTTATCACCTACTCGCGAGCTTTGTTTGCAAATTACAAACGAATTAAAAAACTACGGAAAGTATTGTAAAGGTTTAAATGTAGTTGCCATTTATGGTGGTTCTAGTATTTCTGACCAAGCAAGAGCTGTAAAACGTGGAGCACAAATTATTGTAGCAACTCCTGGTCGTATGAAAGATATGATTAGCCGTAGAATGGTTGATATTTCTAAAATTCAATACAGTGTTTTAGATGAAGCTGATGAAATGTTAAACATGGGATTCTATGAAGATATCACCGACATTTTATCGCACACACCAGAAGATAAAAGTACATGGTTGTTCTCAGCAACGATGCCAAAAGAGGTGTCTACAATTGCTAAGAAATTTATGTACGACCCAACTGAAATTACTGTTGGTAATAAAAATGAAAGTACAAGTAATGTATCTCACGAGTATTATTTAGTTAATGCCAGAGACCGTTACCAAGCCTTAAAACGTTTAGCAGACGCAAACCCAGATATTTTTTCTGTAATTTTCTGTAGAACTAAAAGAGATACTCAAAAGGTTGCAGAAAACTTAATTGAAGATGGTTATTCTGCTGGAGCGCTACATGGTGATTTAAGCCAAAATCAACGAGATTTGGTAATGAAATCCTTTAGAAACAACCAAATACAAATGCTAGTTGCAACAGATGTTGCTGCGCGTGGTATTGATGTAGATGATATTACACACGTCATTAATTACCAATTACCAGATGAAATTGAAACCTACACACACCGATCTGGTAGAACAGGACGTGCTGGTAAAACAGGTGTTTCTATGGTAATCGTTTCTAAAAGTGAAGTTAGAAAGATAAAAAGTATTGAACGTATCATTAAAAAACAGTTTGAGAAAAAAGACATTCCTTCTGGTACTGATATTGTAGAAGTACAATTAATGTCTTTAGCTAACAAAATTCATACTACAGAAACTAATCACGAAATAGATAAGCATTTAGATAGTATTAACGAGCTATTTGCCGATACAGATAAAGATGAATTAATTAAAAAATTCTTCTCAGTAGAGTTTAACCGCTTCTTTAATTATTATCAAAAATCAAAAGATTTAAGTGTTGTAGAATCTCGTGGAGATAGAGATGGTGGACGCGATTACGGAAAACAATCTAACGACACACGTTACTTTATAAATGTAGGTAGCAAAGACGGTTTTGATTGGATGAAGTTGAAAGATTTCTTAAAAGAACAATTAGAATTAGGACGCGATGATGTCTTTAAAGTTGATGTAAAAGAAAGTTTCTCTTTCTTTAATACAGAAAAAGCATTACAAGAAAAAGTGTTAGCATTCTTTACAGACTTTAAATACGAAGGTCGATTTGTAAACGTAGAAGTGAGCGAAAACAGAGGTGGTGGCAGAAGTGGCGGCAGAAGCCGTGGACGTAATGACAGACGTTCTGGTGCAAGCGGAAACCGAAGAAGAGATGATAAACGAGAAAGACGTTCTAATGACAGACGTTCTTCAGGAGGTTCTGGTAACCGAAGTGATAGACGCGGTAGACGCTCAGACGACTCAAGAACTAGTGACAGAAGTGATAGAAAATTTAATGACTCTAGAGGTGATAGACGTCCCGAGTCTAGCAGTACTGGTTCAGACAGACCAAGACGTTCTAGAAGAAGAGATTAAAATGTCGCTTATATAATAATTTTATTCCTATAAAATTATAAAGACCCATACAAAATCCAAAACTTGAAGAATTACTTTAGGTTTTGGATTTTTATTTTTCTCGTACTCTGAAACTAAAGATTGTTAATTTTAAGTCAAAAATAAAGGTGCAATATGTTAAATCCGTTTTGTTTATTACCTTTACCGAGTAACACACGTACATGCGACATTTATTAATTCTATTTTTATGTTTAACTACAGTTCAAAGCTATAGTCAAGACACTACATCTACAAAGACACCAACTACAGTAAAAGGAACGTTGGTTAGTGCATCTACATCACTTCCATTAAGTGAAGCCAATATTGTAAACATTAATCAGGTTATAGGTACAGCATCTAATGATGCTGGTGAATTTGAAATTAAAGCTAAAGTTAACGACACACTACATTTATCGTATATAGGTTACAAATCTATTAAAGTGCGTGTAACTAATGACTGGTTGAAATTTGGAGGTACAGAAATTCAAATGACAGAATTAGCCTTAGCATTAGAAGAAGTTACCGTGAAACAATTAGAATTAACTGGTTACTTAGAGGTAGACATGGAACAAATTCCGGTAACATCAAATAATCGTTATCGTATTTCTGGCTTACCTGGCCAAGGTTATGAAGCCGGCAAACCAAATATAGCAACAAAAGTTTTAGGTGCCATTTTTAATCCTGCAGATTTCTTATACAATATGTTTGGCAAAAAGCCCAACGAAATGCATAAGTTAAAGAAAATGAAGGAGGATGATGAAATTAGAAACCAATTAGCAAAACGTTTTGATAGAGAAATGTTATTGGTATTACTGCAAGTTACAAAATACGATTTAGACGAAATAGTGAATCAATGTGACTATTCTAAAGACTTTATAAACACGGCTAACGATCTTCAAATTTTAGATGCTATTAGTGAATGTTACGAAGAATATAAAGTAATTAAACGCAGTAAAGAGCGAAAAAACAAAAAAAACTAAATTGAAATTTAAAAACCATTATTGTAAGGTTTGAAACCTTTCTACAATGGCATCGTAATCCTTTAGAGTTTTTTTTATCCAATCAAATCGTTTCTCAATAATCTCTTCTTCTGTTAATTTCCAATCTATTTCAGATTTTCTTAATTGAGCCGTTACATGCTGTAGAATAATCGCGGCAGACACAGAGATATTTAAGCTTTCTGTAAAACCAACCATCGGAATTTTTAAGTAACAATCGGCTTCCTCTAATACGTGTTGCGATAAACCTTCTGTTTCTCTTCCAAAGAAAAAACAAGACTTTTTAGTTATATCAAAATCAATCAATTCACAATCATCTCTATGAGGTGTAGTTGCTACTATTTGGTAACCTTTAGTTCTTAGGTCACTAATGCAATCTTTAGTAGAATGATATCTATTTAAGTCTACCCATTTCTGCGCTCCCATTGCAATTTCTCTATCAATACTTTTAGAGTTTACTTCTTCTACAATGTTTAATTCTTGAATTCCGAACACATCACAAGAGCGCATTACGGCACTAGTATTATGCAATTGATACACATCTTCTGTTGCTACTGTAAAATGTTTTGTTCTTAATGGCAGTACCTTTTTAAAACGCTCTCTCCTATTTCCTGTTAAAAATGTTTCTAAATATTCTAATAGTTTTAAGTCTTGCATAATTCAAAAATACAAAATGTCATTCAATGCGTAGCGAAGATTTTTATTACATATAGATTTTGAAATCAACATATTTACTTCAAAATAATTCAAAATATAGTATTTTTAATCTATGAAAAAACACATTGTTGTACTAACTGGAGCTGGCATGAGTGCCGAGAGTGGTGTAAAAACCTTTAGAGATCACGATGGATTATGGGAAGGCCATGATGTTATGGAAGTAGCATCTCCTCAAGGCTTTGCCAGAAACCCTAAATTGGTTTTAGATTTTTATAATCAAAGACGAAAACAACTTAAAGAGGTGCAACCTAACCAAGCACACAAAGATTTGGCTAAGCTTGAAAATCATTTTAAAGTAACCATTGTCACCCAAAATGTAGATGATTTACATGAACGCGCTGGTAGCAGCGATGTGGTGCATCTTCATGGTGAATTACTAAAAATAAGAAGCACAAAAAATTATAATGATATAAAAACTTGGACCGAAGATTTAAACCTTGGTGATTTATGCGATAACGGCTATCAATTACGTCCTCATATTGTGTGGTTTGGAGAAGATGTTCCAGAAATAGAAACAGCAGTTAAAATTTGCTATGCAGCAGATATCTTAATAATCATAGGCACAAGTATGCAAGTATATCCTGCAGCTAGTTTAATTAATTATGTACAACCAGATACTTCTATTTTTTATATAGACCCAAAACCTGCAATTAAAAGTGGCGGAAAGATAACTGTAATACCAAAATCTGCTACCGAAGGTTTGAAGGAGTTGATGGACATTTTAAAATAAAACGTATGCCATAAACACCTAACTAATCATCTTTAGTTAACTTAAAAAAGTCATTAACTGGTTTGCCAAATAATGCAGATAATTTTAACGCTAATACTGTAGAAGGCACATAACGATTAGCTTCTATAGAGTTTATAGTCTGCCGAGATACACCTATTTTTTTTGCCAAATCATCTTGTGTTAGATTTAAAATAGCACGTTCTACCTTTATGGTGTTTTCCATTATCTAAACCGTTTTAAATTATGATAAAACATAAGCTGAATCATTAACATAAATAATAATACTTGAAAATCTCCTAAATCTTTAAAGGCTTCACCACCAGAATGCACTAAATTAGACACACCATATTCTACATAAGGCATTATCAAAGCATAAATTACACCTACGACAAAAGCAATAGCATAAGATTGTGCTCGCAACGCAATAGTCATCTCATCCTCTACTTTATCCTTAGACATGGACATAATAAGCATGCCAACTAAAAGTGTTTTTTGTAAGAGTTGTTTCAACCATTCAACCTCGTTATCCAATGCAAAAGCACGCACAAACATACCAACAATAGATACTATTACAATAGCAACACCAATAGTCATAAAACGATGAGACAACCTAAATTTAATTAATTTTTGAAAGCGTTTACGCTCACAGTTAATAATTCTTTCCGTATTCATAATTGACAAATTTTCTTTATATTAAGGAAAACATATTTTCCTATATGTCAAATATACTTTACATTTAAACATAAACCAAATTATTAATTAAAATATTCTTTGGGATTATTTTGTTTAATCACGACGTAACAGAAACAGTTTATAAATAAAAATCACTGTAACATTACTAAAAGAAAACTATCTTAATAACAAAATACAACTATGTGCAAATTTATTATCCTTTTGTTTTCCATTCTTATTTTACAATCTTGTAAAGAAACTAAAATATCATATTTAGAGCAAAACAGATTTGATCTGACATCACAAGACTTTGATTTTCCTGAAAAAGATTTTAATATATTAGGGTTTGGTGCTTATCATGGAAGTGCCAAAACTGAAGATGTAGAAATAAAACTACTTCATGCGCTAACTAAAAACGGAACCATAAAGTATTATTTACCTGAAGTAGATTACAGCACAGCCTATTACTATAATGAATTTTTAGAAACAGGTGACACTGCACTATTAAAGGAGTTAATTATTTATAACGGTTATCACATTACACAAGAAAGAACCATTGAAGTTTACGATAAATGGAAACAAATCAAACATTTAAATGATAGGCTTCCTGAAAACAAAAAACTAAAAATTCTAGGAATTGAATGGATAAGAAACTATAAATATGTTACTAAACATATCGTTGAACTAATAAAAGACCAAAATAACCAACTACAACCTATTAGACGCTTAAAACAAACAATTGCAGCAGATACAACAAACTACAGCATTGATAAACCAAGCTTAGTCAAGCAAAATTTAAAAGATTTAATAACTGATTACGAAAACGATAAAAAACGCTACACTTCAAAAATTGAAAATGTAGAAGTGTTTGAAATGATTCTTAAGAATATTAAACACTCCTTTGAAGAGCAACCAGAACGCGAACAAATCATTTACCATAATTATTTAACCCTTAAATCTGAATACAATTTTAGCAATAACCCTCAGTTTATGCGTGTTGGTTTTTTTCATCTAGAAAAATCTAGAGAAGGCAAAGATGGTTATCCTTCCCTATTTGCAAGATTAGTAGAAAACAAAATTTATCCAAAACAAAAAATCATCTCTGTAATTGGATATTTTACTGACAGCAAAGTTTTTTGGTCAGAACAGTATGACAAAAACGGTGATTATTCTGGTTATTCAATTGAAGCTGGATTTGGTATTGGAGATTATGAAAAAGAATACTTCAGAGGAATTCAAAATTTAAAGAATACAAAACTATCAGATAAAACATTGTTTAGATTAAACCAATCAGATTCACCTTACTTTACAAATGAGCCAGACTTAATAGAAATTATAATGCAAGATGAAGCTTCTAATAGTGAGGCTGTAAAAGGCATGTCGACATTAGATTTTCTAGATTATGCTATTTTAATTTCAGATTCTAAAGCATCAGTTCCTATTTATGAGATGAAATAACACTTATCCATTAAGCTTTGCATGAATTCGTAATCTTAAATAATAGTTAAAAATTTTAAAAACATACCGACTAGTATTTTTTATATTATATTTGTGTATGGAGCAAAAACAAAAATCCGAACTCACAAGACAGTTAATACTCGACGAGTCTTTTAAATTGTTCTATAAAAACGGGTTTAAAACTACAAGTGTAGATAAAATTATGAAGGCGACTAATCTAACCAAAGGTGCTTTTTATCATCACTACAAAAGTAAAAAAGATCTTGGCTTAGAAATTATAAGTTTAAAATTACAAAAACGTGTTTATGATGGCATGATTACGCCATTATATGAAGATGGAAATGCATTATCTATTTTAGAACATACCTTTTCTAATCGACTAAAATCATTTTCTCTATTTGACAAGAAACATGGTTGTCCCATGAATAATTTAATTAATGAAATTGCTGATAAAGAAGAAGCTTACCAAATCGCATTAAAACGAATCATTGAAGAATGGAAAGCTGCTTTAGTTTATATAATAGAACGTGGAAAAAAAGAAAACACTATAAAAAAATCACTTTCTAGTAATGCTATTGCCACTTATTTAATCAGTGCTTTTGAAGGTGTTAGAGGTATTAGAAAATTATATAACGATGATCAGATTTTAGATGATTATATTAATGGGTTTTCTATATATATTAATCAATTAGAAGCATAATTTTTTTAAACAAAAACATACCATTTAGTATGTTTTAAAAGTAAATATGAACAACAATAGGAGAAGTTTTATAAAGAAATCTGCAATCTTAGGATTAGCTGGCGCTACAATACCTCAATTTGGATTTGCAACTAACAATAAAAACGAAAAATATATGGAGAAAACACAGATTAGACCTAAAGTTATATTTTTTGATGTCAATGAAACATTGTTAGACTTAACAGCTATGAAAGAAAGCGTTGGCAAAGTATTAGGCAACCGAAGCGATTTATTACCATTATGGTTTACTACAATGCTGCAATATTCACTGGTTTCAACTGTTGGTAGACAGTATAATGATTTCGGAATAATTGGTTCTGCAGCACTACAAATGGTTGCTGCAAATCATGGTATCACCTTAACAGAAGACGAAGCTAAAGAGGCTATTTTAAAACCCTTACGCTCAATACCTGCACATCCTGAAGTTAAACAGGCTTTATCGGATTTAAAAAAGTCTGGTTACAAGTTAGTTTCATTTACAAATTCATCTAATATAGGTGTAGAAACACAATTTAAAAATGCAGGCTTATTAGATTATTTTGATGAACGCCTAAGCATTGAAGACATCGGAAAATTTAAACCACACACAGATGCCTACGATTGGGCAGCCAGAAAAATGGGCATAAAGCCCAACGAATGTTTATTAGTAGCAGCACACGGTTGGGATATAGCTGGTGCATTATGGGCAAACTGGAGAGGTGCTTTTGTCAGTCGACCTGGTGCACAACAATACCCATTAGCACCTTCTCCAGAAATTGCCGAACCTAATTTAAAACTAATAGCCGAAAAACTAACAGCTCTGAAATAATTCTCATGGAAAAATTAGAAAACAAAGTCATTATAGTTACTGGATCCTCCAGAGGTATTGGTAAAGAAATAGCCATTCAATTAGCAAAAAATGGTGCAACAGTTATTGTTAACTATTCTAACAGTGCTGAAGAAGCAGAAGAAACCATTAATACAATTATAAGTGAAGGCGGGAACGCATTAGCAATAAAAGCAGATGTTAGTGACAAAAAAGATGTAACAAACTTATTCGATAAAACCATTACTACTTATGGTAAAGTAGATGTTTTAATCAATAACGCAGGCATTATGATTTCTAAAACTATTAAAGATAATACAGAAGAAGATTTCACCAAACAATTTGATATTAACGTTAAAGGCATTTTTTACACCTTACAAGAAGCCTATGATAAATTAGCCGACAACGGAAACATTATTAATATATCATCAAGTACTGTAAAATTAATGTTTCCAACGTATGCACTCTACTCTGCTTCTAAAGCTGCTGTAGAACAAATGACACGTGTATTTTCTAAAGAAATAGGACGAGGTATTTCGGTAAATGCATTAGCACCTGGCGCTACAGAAACAGAATTATTTTTAAACGGAAAATCACAAGATTTCATTGATAAACTGAGCAGCATGAATGCTTTTAACCGATTAGCCAAACCTATAGATATAGCTAAAATTGCGGTCTTTTTAGCAAGTGATGACTCTAAATGGATTTCTGGCCAAGTAATAGGAGCAAATGGTGCATTAGTTTAGAACAGTAGCTATAAAAAAATAAAAATTCAATTTTTAAAATAATATATGAAAGCCAACATTTTTACACTTATTCTTTGTGTTGTTTTAGCATCTTGCAACGATACTAAAAAGCCAACTTCAACAGCGCCAGAAATCGTTAAAACAGAAACCATGTCATTTGATAATAAAGGACATGAATTAGTTTACAACCTCACAAAAAAAACTGGAAATTATCAAACACTTCTTAATAAGAAAGATGTTGTTTATACCTACACTTACAAAACACCAGATGGAAAAACAGATAGTTCTACAGAAAAATACATTTTTAATGGTGAACTATCGTATGGTGCTTATAACCAACACGAAAGAACACTACCAAATCTCAAAGGTGTATTAGAACAAGGTTGGGACGGTAACCAATACTGGCTTAAACACAATGGCAACGTTTTAAATAACGAAGCGTATTTAAAAAGAGTCGCTTTTAATAGACCTACAAATTTTTATTGGTTTGCCATGTTTCAAAAACTCTTAGACCCAGGACTAACTTATGAGTATTTAGGAGAAAAAACAATTAACGGAAAAGATTATGAGATTGTAAAAATATCTTTTATTTCAGAGACCGATAAACCAACAGACATCTACCAACTCTACATCAATAAAGAAACAAATTTAGTTGATCAGTTTTTATTTACTGTAGCAGATTTTGGTAAAATGGAAATTCCATTTTTAATGCAGATGGAATACGAAAATATTGATGGAATTTTAATACCGACCAAAAGAAAATATAAACCCTCTAATTGGGAAGCCGAAGTTACAGATCAGCCATGGATTAATGTAAACTGGACAGATATAAAATTTAATAATGGACTGAAGCCAGAAGATTTTAAAGCTTAAAAAAAACACAAAAAACATAAACACCAAGAACTATAACGTTCCGTGCTAAACATATCTACAATATTTGAAAAAGGAAAATTAGAATGCGCATGCCAGATACAACTTTTAGCAACTTAACTAACCCGTTAAAATTTAAAAGTAGTATCTAAAAGAATTGTTTTTTAATAGTTTGTTTTTGTTTACCTAAAAAGCCATTAAATATTTAATGGCTTTTTTTATTTTCAAACTCACAAAAGTTTAAACTAAATTCGTCCTGTAACATTTATAACGCAAACCAATAATACATATAGTATCACATATTGTACCTAAACGGTCTACTCCAATAAGAATGCAAGATTATGGTGTGGGACTATTTGATGCTTGTGCTACAAAATCTGCACTAAAAAAAGCTTTAAAGAAAAACTTCATTACAGTTAATGGAGAAATAGCAACCTCTGCGACATTTATAAAAGGAGGCGAAACCATTACATTATCTATCCCAGAACATGTTACACCTAAGAAAAGATTAATCTTTAAACTTAAGGTGATTTATGAAGATGACTATTTGGCTGCAATCCATAAACCTGCAGGTATTTTAGTGAGTGGTAATCATTTTAAAACCGTTGCCAATGCATTGGTTCAGAACATAACACCAAGTAGCTTACAAGATGCTACTAAACCACAACCTGTTCATCGTTTAGATTTTGCAACCACAGGTCTTTTATTAGTTGGTAAAACGAGCAGCAGCATAAGAGCTTTAAACAAGCAATTTGAAAACAAAACCATTAAGAAAACATACATTGCCATAACTATTGGAGATATGACTCCTACAGAAGGTATTATCACTTCTAATGTGGATAATAAGTCCTCACAATCTAAATATATAGTTGAAGGAACCGTTTTATCTCATCTCTTTGGCAAACTCAACTTAGTGCATCTAGAACCATTAACAGGACGACGACACCAATTGAGAATTCATCTATCTGAAATGGGAAACCCAATTTTAGGCGATAAAGATTATGGCATAAAAGACTTAATATTGAATGGAAAAGGCATGTATTTACATGCGTATTCAATAGAGTTTACTCATCCATTTACAAATAAAAGTATTTATTTAAAAAGTGAATTACCAGAAAGGTTTAAGAAGATATTTAGCTCCATTTAATTTACCATTAGTAATAAAGTTAACGCTTGACTTTGTAAATTTAAAAGCCTAACTTCGTTTAACGTATGATATAAAACATTGAAACGCTTTTATATCATCAAACCATTGGCAATAATTATGCTATTCCAATAAAAATTTTCCTGTAAAATAATGCTGATGTTTTTCAGTCAATGTGTGAAAACTTACCGCTTGCACATCCCTAAAGAGTCGTTCCAATTCAAATATTCTGTAAAAACTTTGTCCTCCTACTGTTTCCATGGCTTTACTGACCGTTTCCTTACATGCATTAGCAACCAAGGTCTTTCTAGTCAATATTTCAACACCTATTCTTTCGTCAGCTTCAAAATCCAAATTATTGGCTATTTCAATCATATCTTTATGAAGCACTTGAGCCAATGTAAGGCTGTTGTAAATTTCTCCTAGCAAGAAAGTAGTATGAAGTGGTCTACTCTGTTTTGCTTTTGATTTTTCTAAAGTAATCTTCATCGCTTTTTCTGCAATTCCTATATATGGTGCCATGATTAAGGGTAATGCCACAGTTAGAACAACATTCCAAAACAGAGGGAACTCCCCTTTTGCTCTTTTCATAACAATGGAGTCTTCTGGAATAAACACATTATTAAGCGTCACGGTCTGTGAACCTGTTCCGCGCATTCCCAAAGTGTGCCAATCATCTAATAGTTGTATCCCATCAGATTTCATAGATACTGTAAAATGGAATACTTGCCATCCGTCTTCTGGGTCATTAAAGGGTATGCTGGTCACCAAGAGGTCGCCAATTGCAGATTGGCTTGCAAATTGTTTTTTTGCTGAAACCAAATAACCATTGTCAGTTCTTGTCATGGTTCCATTAGAATCTAGCCAGTCACGTGCTCCTGTACTGACCAACACCAAGTTTTCGTCAACTACTTTCCTTAAAAGTTCTTCGCCTGTGCCTTGGTGTTTATATTTCCAGATATTTGCCGCAAGAAGGTGTTGGTGCATAGACAATGCCAATGACGTAGAAGGGCAATACTGCGCTATTTTAACCAATATAGCGCACATATCAGTAAAGGAAACTTCGGCACCTCCCAATGCTTTTGGTATCATGGCTGTTAAATATCCTTGCTTTTTCAATAACTTATAATTATCGGCTACAAAGGTATCGGCCTTATCGTGGGCAATTCCATTTGCAGCTAATTGGTCCCCAAGCTGGTCTTTAATATTTAACCAGTGCTTTGAAGGAGTTTTAGTTACCTTGTTTTCATGAATATTCATAATACAGTTAATTTTTATCTATGATATCGCTTAAACAGACAGTTGTGCTTTTTGATATTTTAAAGGAGTAATTCCATTCTCGTTCTTGAATACTCTTGCAAAATGGGCAGGACTCTCAAAACCACTATCAAAAGCCACCTCGTATACTTTTTGATTGGTATTCTCCAATAATCGTTTCGCATGAAGGAGTCTTTTTTTAGTAAGCCATTTTCCTGGTGATGTTCCATAAGCACTATAAAAGTCGCGATTAAAAGTACTTAAACTTCTGTGCGATAGTCTTGCAAATTCTTCTAATGATAAATTATAAACAAAATTGGATTCCATTATGTTTTTAACCGATAGTTTAACTTCTTGGGCTATCTGTTTAAAATAGCTCCCTATTTCAGGGTTATAAGGCAGTGACAAAATATTGACCAACAACTCCTGAAATTTAATTTCCATCAAATATTTTGAAGGCTTTTCTTCATTAAAAAAATAATCTAACATTGAAGTAAAATAAGTACTTAACGTTCTATCCATTTTCAGCGGAATTGCACTATCACTTTGAAGATTACTTTTATGACTGGCACCTATTTCAGGTTTTTGTGACATAAAATCCTTGACATAAGAATCGGGAATAAAGATTACTATGGCGCAAAAATCCGAGTCAAAATACTTCTCAATAATATTTGCTCCCTTTTTAACAAAAAGTACCTCATTTACATGAACCATATAACTATGTTCCAGCGTTCGCCATTTCTTTTTACCCTCTAGTACATAAATAAAATAATTTAGATGGTTCCAAGTCGTGAATATGGATTTTTCCTCCGTACATCTATACTCCGAAAACATAAGTGACGACACTTCAATTTTTTTGAACGTAGGCGTGTTTTTTGCTATGTCGTAACCGTTACCCATTATTTTTAAGTCAATTTTTTATTTTGTAAAATACACTTTTTTTAAGAAATCAACTTATTAGAAACATCTTAGACTATATTAAACTGTTTTTTAACTAGATAAATATCAACTTTCTAATCGATTTTTATAGGTTTTAAAATAAGGTCGTTGTCAGATGCTAATTTAGCGAATTCCTCTGCGCTTAAGGTATTAGATGATTCCATTCCCGGTTCTACTCCTACTTTTTTGAAAAAATTCAACAAACCATGTTTAGCATTTGGAACAGTAGCAAAAACCAGTTTTAAAGGTTCATTACCAGTATTCTGGAAAGAATGCCATTCTCCAGGTGCCGTATACCATACATAGCCTTCTTTAACAATTGTTTCTTTACGCTCATCGTTCTCATAATTTATAACGATACCTGTTCCTGAAATAAAATAAGCAATCTCTTCCGTTTTATTATGCTTGTGCTCTGGTAAGGCTCCACCTACACCTAACTCGTATTTTGAAAAACCTGAAGAGGCATCAGGGTGGCTTTCAGGATCCATATAAATTTTAAGTAATCCTCCAGACCCAAGCTTGTCTTTGCTCTCTGGAAATATCCACAATTGTTGAGCATCTTCTGGTTTTACTATTCTTTTACTAGTGTGTGAATGCGTGGAATTATCGTGAATGTGGGATTCTTCTTTGCCGTTAAGAGAAAGTGCTGTTACTGAGCCATCTTTTTCATCAGATTTATTCACATTTTCACCACAACCTTGAACGTTGATAAATAACATGGTTATGGCTGCTAATTTCATTACTTTAATGTTCTTTTTGTTTTTAAGCATGGTTGAAATATTTATGATTATTATTGTACGAATCAAAACTAGAAAAAATATAAGTATTTTAACTGACTAGGGCTTTCAATAAATTGACTGAACGTGTCAAAATAATGATTTTGACAGGATAATATTTATTTAATAACTTGCTAAATAACCGTTTCGACTAAAGAAAACTGCACACTATTCAGGTTTTAAAACAAAAACTATTGCCAACACCGTATATAATTTATTGCTAGTTCTAGCCTACTTACGAAAATCCTCGCGGATTTTTTATTAGGTGATTGTTTACCAAATTAGTTGCTAAAACAACACAACAAACCATACACAAAACCGTTAAACAAAAGTCCAAAAAAATCATCCATTCTTAGCGGCAATCCACTTACTCATATACTTTGTACTCTGCATTGTTTGATGCATCAACAATTGACCAATAAAATTCTGTTCGCGATGAGATTTTAGGTTTGTAGAAAGTCCATTTATATGAATAGCAAACTCAGTTTCAAAATCTAATCGATTAAACCGTTGTTTCAAAATATTAAAACCGTTTTGTTGCTTTTGTTTCCAGATGTTAGTAGCATTATAAAGTAAAACCGCTTTTTCAGCAAAAACCTCTGGTTGGTCTTCTATAAAACCATTTGTTTCTAAATCACCAAATAGGCCTTCTGCTGCAATTGTTGTCATTACACATGGAGTTCCATTTTCAATGGCATCTGCAAGTTTACCTTTTAGTCCTGCACCAAAACGCAACGATGCCAAACATACTTTTGCGTTTTGCATCACTTCATTAACATCTTCTGCAAATCCCTTAATTAAAAAGCCTTCTTTTTTATTGTTGAGTTGGGTTACTTTCTGAGATTCGTAAGCACCATAAATATGTAATTCGGCTTTGGGCAATTGTTTTCTTATCAATGGCCAAATGGATTTCTTTAGGTACAAAACAGCATCGTAATTTGGTGCATGCAAAAAATTACCGATGGTTACAAAGTGTTGTCTTGCTTCAAAAGTTGGTAATTGATTAATAGTTTTTTGTTGCATTGGTTCTAACAAAAATGGCAGATAATACAATAAGCCTCTATCTATTTTAAATTGTTTAGTTAAAATTTCAATTTCAGCTTCAGAAATCATTAGACTTAAATCGCAACGGTAAATACTTGCAATTTCGCGTTTGGTAATCTCATTTTGCAAATGTGAGATAGAAACAGATTCATTTTGTTTTAAAGCTACTTCCCTAGCCTTTCTTAAGCCGTGAAAATCTTCAGTATCTAATAACCTTAATGCATCAGAACATTGCTCTGCAACACGCCATCCATATTGTTCTTCGGTCATAAAGCGATCAAACAACACAGCATCTGGATTGAGGTCTTTTATAAATACATCAAAAGAAGAATCGTTTAAAAGTATAGGTTGTGTTGCAACATTAATACTGCTTAAATCAAACGTATTATTAGACGTCTTTGCTGCCGAAGCAAACGTCACCGCATAACCTTGATTTTGAAATTGCGCAACTAACTGCAACATTCTGCTACCAGCTGCAGAACTTTTAGGCTCTGGCCAAACAAAACCAATAACGAGTAACTTCTTTTTCATAACAAATTATAATTGATAAAACTAAAATCCCAAACTCCAATAAGACTGATTTTGGAATTTGGGATTTATAAACTGAGGCAATGTGTTTATTGAGCTTCCTCTAAAAACGCATATTTTAAACGCACATTTTTTGCCCAAGCAATCACAGCATCAATTTGATCTTGCGATAATTCTGCTTCACCATGCGTCCATGTATAACTATCTAATGGCATTTCCTTTTCTTCTACCATTTCAATTAACTCATCGAGTTTATGGTCTTTTTTCTTATCGCTATAGTCATTCCATTTAGAAATATTAAAATGCTTTTTTCCATGCTTAACATGGTCTGCTAACCAATAATTAACAGGCGTAATATTATTGTACCAAGGATAACGCGTATTATCACTGTGGCAATCATTACATGCGTTTTCAAGAATTATTTTTACCTCTTCTGGCGGATTAGTATCTGTATAAAATGCTTCTACAGACGCAATATCACCTTCATTTTTGTCAGGTCCAAAAAACTGAGCAATTATAAATACAACTAAAAGTAAGAGTGCTATTTTCTTTATAATCTTCATTTTTTATTAATTTTAGAGCTCTAAAATAATCATTTTCTTTTGACCAAAGCAGAACTCTACAAAGAATTAAACTATGTAAACCATTCGCGAGAGAATCGATTGAAATACGCGAATATGGTTATTGACAATCCGGAATTAGTTACGCCACTTCTAGAAATTCTTTTTGATATTGATGATAAAATTTCTTGCAGAGCAGCTTGGGTTTTTGAGTTTATGTGTGGCGAAAAACTAGAAGCAATAATACCGTTTTTAGATACATTTACAGAACATATGCATAGCGTTTATTTAGATTCTGCCGTAAGACCAGTTTCTAAAGTGTGCGAATATATTACCAAAGCATACTACGGTAAAGAAGACCATTTATTAAAAACTCATCTTACCGAAAAACACAAAGAAAAAATTATAGAAGCTTGTTTTGATTGGATGATTAATGATGAAAAAGTAGCTGCAAAAGCTTATAGTATGGTAAGTCTTTATTTAATAGGGCAAGAATACGATTGGATATATCCCGAATTAACGCTCATTTTAGAACGCGATTTTCAGTTTCAAAGTGCAGCATTTAAAGCTAGAGCCAGACAAATTTTGAAGAAAATTAAAAAATAGTTTCTACTTTCTAGAATTATAGAATTTGAAGCAAAAAGCTAAGCGCTAAAGGTCAAAGAATAATTCATTCTTCCAACTAACTTTATTATATTTGATGCTTCTAAAAAATCAACTAAAAATGGCACTTTCACCTCTTAATGCAATTTCTCCAATCGATGGAAGATATAGATCTAAAGTAGAAAAATTAAAAGACTATTTTTCTGAAGAAGCACTGATTAAATACCGTGTTTTAGTAGAAATAGAATATTTTATTGCACTTTGTGAAATACCATTACCTCAACTAGAGTCTGTTGACCATTCACTATTTGAAGCATTAAGAAACATCTATAAAAACTTTACAGCTGAAGATGCTACTGCTATTAAAGAGATTGAAAAAGTAACAAACCATGATGTAAAGGCTGTTGAATACTTTATTAAAGAGAAATTTGACGCTTTAGAATTGTCTGCTTATAAAGAGTTTATTCACTTTGGATTAACATCTCAAGACATTAATAACACAGCCATTCCTTTAAGTATTAAGGATGCTATGAATGATGTTTATGTGCCTGAGTATTTTGAGCTTTTAGAAAAAATTGAAGGCTTAGCTAAAGATTGGGAAGCAATACCAATGCTAGCAAGAACACATGGTCAGCCAGCTTCACCTACACGTTTAGGTAAAGAAATTAGTGTTTTTGCGGTGAGAATGAGGGAACAATTTAATTTACTAAATGATGTACCAAGTGCTGCAAAATTTGGTGGTGCAACAGGAAATTTTAACGCTCACAAAGTTGCTTATCCTAATATAGACTGGAAGGCATTTGGGACAAAATTTGTTCAAGAAAAACTAGGCTTACAGCATTCTTTTCCGACAACTCAAATAGAACATTACGATCATGCTGCTGCCTTATTTGATGGCTTAAAACGCATTAATACTATTATAATAGATTTAGATAGAGATATATGGACATATGTTTCTATGGATTATTTTAAACAGAAAATTAAAGCTGGTGAAGTAGGCAGTTCTGCAATGCCACATAAGGTAAATCCTATTGATTTTGAAAACAGTGAAGGAAACTTAGGTATAGCAAACGCTATTTTTGAGCATCTTTCTGCAAAATTACCAATATCTAGATTGCAACGTGATTTAACGGATAGTACAGTATTGAGAAATGTTGGTGTTCCGTTTGGACATACAATAATTGGATTTAAATCTACAATTAAAGGTTTAGGTAAGTTATTACTAAATGAACCAAAATTTGCGCAAGACTTAGAAAACAATTGGGCTGTTGTTGCAGAAGCAATTCAGACGATTTTAAGACGCGAAAGTTACCCAAACCCTTATGAAGCTTTAAAAGGTTTAACAAGAACAAACGAAGCGATTACACAAAGTTCTATTTCAAATTTTATTGATACCTTAGAGGTTTCAGAGGCTATTAAAGCTGAACTAAAGGCAATTACACCTAGTAATTATACAGGCATTTAATAATAATAATACGCTGTGAAGTATATACCTGAAACTAAAGATAGTATTTCATTAACTTTTGTAGGGCTGCTTGCCGTTGGCTTTTTTATAGCTGGTACGTTTAATGTCCTTAATTACGTTATTATACAAATACTAACATTTATTTGTTTTGGTAGCTTATTAGCTGTTGCGATATACTTTGCGATAAAGAATGAACGAAAAAAAAATCGTCCTGAAGACAAGCTTCAAGACGATTCACATTAACATTTAAATAAAAGTCAGTTTATTTAAATTTCTTTATTTAAAAAATTCTTTGAGTTTACCAAGTTGTGCATCATCATAATTTGCCTTTTCTAAAACAGATGATAGCGACATTAGTTGTCCTGCATTCATATTATCGCCTAAAATTCTTGCTATTAAAAACCCTTTGTCATTAGCACTTCCAAAAATGACGAGTTCGTCTATATTCTCAACATCACCTAAATATTTAATTACAAACTTACCATCTGTAGAATTCCCTCCACGCATTAATTCTTCATAATCCGGATTCTTTAATATGGTTTTTACCTTTTCTAACTCAAGTTTATAGTCGGCCGCTTCAGTATCAGCTTCCATATAGGTTAATACATTTAACTTATCTACAGATTCATAAGCTTCTTTTTGCTCGTCGGTCAATTCGGCATTTTCTAGATTAAGCAAACTTGTTGGTATATCAAACGACACAAAACCTGGTTTTTGCTCATTATCTACGTAGTAAGTTTGCAATGTTGGTCCTTGATTACAGCTTGTAAAAGCTGTAACAAGAAGCAACACTACTATTGATTTTTTGATTGATTGTATCATAATATTATTCTTTATTTTCACCAGCTTTTTTTAACTGCTCACCTCCTGGAATATCCATTTGATTCGTAATTTTTGAGATTTGTCTTAAATCTATTTCACCTGTTAAAGACAATAAAACAGTTTCAAATTCGCGCTTTTTACCATTAATTTCTATATTCTGATCTTTGGTTAAATCTTTAAGTCCACTAACAAACATTAAAAGCTCTTTAACATGGTTTTCATCTTTACCTTCTTTTACATAAAACTTAACCGTTTGTTCACCATCTTTAATGCGCATTAATTCTTCTAAATCAGATGATTTTAAATATTTCTCTACCGTAGCTTTCATATCTGCCGAAACTTTAGCATCACCAGTTGTAAACACTTTGAGCCCAGTAATTTTTTTAACCATATCCATGTATTGTTGAGCTTCAGGATCGTCCATATCTACATCAATACTTGCAATCATACTAAACATTTTCTCATTAACAATTACTGATACAACCTCTGACATATCTTCGTATTTATCAAAGATACTTTGTGCACTAGACGTAAAAGGTGCAACTATGATTGCGAGTATTACAATTAATTTTTTACTCATGGTACTTTTATTTTTTTTGTATTCGTGAAAATTTTTCAAATTTTTCATAATTTCTTAATTTTTGTGTGTGTTACTTGTTTTTAAAAATTCTATTTGTTGTTTTTGTAAATTCACTTAATTTCCCAGCTTCTTCAATTCCATGATTAAAATTATTAGAAACCAAAACCAGTGAATTAAGTTGTTGTTTGCCTTCATTCATACCAATCGAAACTAAACTTAAAGCTTCCATCGTTTGGTTATAAGCCATAAGAGCTTCTCGTTTCTCTTGTTCAGACGGACCAATAAAGGTTGGCACAACCAAACCAAGCATTAAAACAGCCACAGCTGCGACAGAAATCCATTGATACAATTTTGTTTTCTTAGAGTTTAATGGAACGTCTTTGGTGTACTGCTCTTTTTTTGATTCTAAAAAGTATTGAAACATTGGTTTGTAATGTTCTAAATGTGGTGCTACATCATCACTTAAGAAGTACGCTTTTAATTGCGCTTCTTCTGTAAGCGTAGTTTCCGCATTGTTATACTTTTCTATTAGTTTTTCTATATTATTTAATACCATATCCATGTGTATTAGTTAATTTTTCTCTTATTGTTTTTCGTGCTCTAGATAAGTTGACGCGTATTGCAGTCTCATTCATGTCTAGCATTTTAGCTATTTCTGCAAAATCGTATTCTTCAATATCTCTTAGTTGCACTATTATTTTTTGTTGTTCTGGTAGGTCTTCCATTATTTTAGAAACCCAATCCACACTATCTTTTGCTTCTACTTGCTTTTGTAAAGATGTATTACCATCCGTATAATTACTGTGAACAATTTTTAAATTCTGCGCTTGTTTCGATTTTAGTCGATCTAAACAAAAATTCTTTGTCATGGTCATTGAAAACGCTTCTACATTTTTATAGTCTTCAATTTTTTTATTATTCTTCCACAATTTCAACAGTATTTCTTGCGTAGCATCCTCAGCTTCTTCCCTAGAAACTAGTAGTCGCTTTGCTAAACGAAATACTTTATCCTTAAAAGGCATAACGATATTTACAAAATCTGCCTGCTTCATTACTTTTTTTGGTTGGTTGGTAAAAGCCTTTTTACTCGCTTTCAATATTACGACGAGTCACTTTATCTTTTGTTACAAAGATTTTATGATTTTTATAATATTGTAAGTAAATTTAGAGTTTTACAGGTATATGTAAAGAATTGCTATTAAAAAAAAGAAAAAAAATGATGAGAAAATTTAAGATGTTACTACTCAATTGTATTGTGCTTTTTTCGGTAACAAGTTGCTTTGATGATTTAGATGATAATATTATTCCTTCCAGCACATTAGAGCTTAATGATTTTGTTTGGAAAGGGATGAATGCCGTGTATGTCTATAAAGATTTAATTACAGAATTAGGAAATGATAATTTTGAAACCACTGAGCAATATCAAAATTATTTAAATGGATTTGATTCTCCAGAAAATTTATTTGAATCTTTACTCTATGAGCCTGATACAGTTGATGAATTTAGCAGAATTTATTCTAATTATTTTGAATTAGAACAATTATTACAAGGCACATCATTAAACAATGGTATGGCTTATGGTTTGGTAAGAATACCTAATGCGAATGAAGATATAATTGGCTATGTGAGGTACGTTATGCCAAATACAGATGCCGAAACAAAAGGTGTAACAAGAGGCATGATTTTTAATAGCATTGATGGTACGGTTTTAACAGCAGACAACTATATTAATTTAACCTCTGCAACTACATATACCATTAATCTAGCCGATTACGATAATAATGGTACACCAGGCGTATTTAATGATGATATCATTTCAACTAATAATGAAGCAATAACACTTACCAAATCTGCATATACTGAAAATCCTATTTTAACACATAACGTACTTAATGTTGAAAGCCATAAAATTGGTTATTTAATGTATAATAATTTTAGAATTGCAGACGCAAACTTAGACGAACTTAATACCGTTTTTGGTGAATTTGATGCTGAAGGCATTTCAGATTTGGTTTTAGATTTACGTTATAATGGCGGAGGAAGTGTAAGCACAGCAATTTGGTTGTCTTCAATGATTACAGGTCAATATACTGGTGAGTTGTTTTTTAAAGAAAAATGGAATAATGAAATTCAATCTAATTTTGAAGCAAATAATCTTGATGCCATCACAAATACATTTGTAGATACCATGATTAAACGAAATACGGATAATGATATTATTTATCAGCAGTCTATTAATAGTTTAAACCTAAATAAAGTTTATATTATTACTTCTGCTAGTAGTGCTTCTGCCAGTGAACTTGTTATAAATTGCCTTACTCCTTATATTGATATTGTACAAATAGGAACAACAACTAGAGGTAAACCACAAGCATCAATTACTATATATGATTCTCCAGACTTTACACGCTCTAATGTAAACATTAACCATAATTACGCATTACAGCCATTAATTTATGAGTCTGAAAACGCTGATGGTTTCTCACAATATTACGACGGAATTTCACCAACTAATGGATTTGAAATTGGTGAATTATTTGAAAACCTAGGACAATTAAGTGATATAGACGAACCTTTATTAGCTATGGCTATTGCGGACATTACTGGTCTAAGTAGAGCAGAAACTAACAGCCAACAACCTCTTAAACATATAGGAAATCAAAATTCTAATAATCCTTTAGTGTTTGACATGGTTGATAATCGTGCTTCAAAATTTAAACTGTTTAATCAATAAAAAATAAAAAGACCGCTCTTACAAATGTAAAAGCGGTCTTTTTGATTAAAAGTTATATTTTTAATTAAAATACACACCTCCTGGAATAATACCTGTAGTCGCAAAATTTGTTTCTTCATTAGAAGATAAGCTATATGATAAAATCATACCATTACTTGTATAATCTATAGCATCAACACCATATAAAACATTGTCTTTAACTTCCATTCCGTAGAAATTTAATCCATTAAGTTCTGCCGTTGTCGGTAATGCTGTATCATCCGCATCCATTTTATAAACGCTACCAGATAAGTAGTAATAAAGTGTTCCGTTCTCTAGTGCTAAAAAGCTTGGATGTTCAGTACCTGCAAAGTCAATAGAAGTTACGCTATAATCACTACCATCTATTTTAGATAATTTTCCGCCAGTTTCATTACCTGTCCAAGATGGTGTTCCACCAGCTAAAACCCATAAATCTCCATTAGAATCTAATCTTAAAGAGTTTGGCACATCTCCTACCGTTACCGTTGTAGAGACAGCATCCGTAGCAGCATTAATTACTGAAACAATATTATTTTGACCATAACCACCTTGATGCGCTACGTAAACTGTATTTCCATTTGCTATAACTTTTTCTGGACCTTCATCAACGGAAATTGTTTGTGTTTCAATTGTATTAGTAGATGCATCTATTATCGCTAAAAAATCATCAGTAGCAACACCGCCATCTCCCCAATTTGTAACATAACCTTTCCCATTTGCAAAGGCAATATGTCTTGGGTTATTTAATACTGTATTAATAGTTGCAACAGATTGTAAAGTATATCTGTTTACTACCTCAATAGAATTAGATACATTTAAAACAATATAGGCCAAGTCTCCATTAAATGTAATACTTTGAGCAGTATCTCCTAATGCTCTAGAATTTACCGCATTGAAAACGTTGTTTTCTACAACTGATAAATCATAAGAGGCAAACGTTATTGATGCGTTACCTTGCCCAAAATTACCTTCATTTGTAATCAATAATCCGTTATCGTAATCTCCTAAAGATTCAGTGGTTGTATCATCGTCATCATTATTACAAGATGTTAATAGTAATGTCATTGATAAAAATAATAAGGCTAGTTTTTTTGAAATCATTTTGTTTTAAAATTTAAGTGTTAATTGAATATTGAAATTTCTGTTTGGCATTGGACGCAATGCTACGTTTTCGTAGTAAGTGTTATAAATGTTATTTACTTTTAAATCTAGGATGTAATTTAATTTTCCGGTGGCATTTAGCTCATAAGAACAGCCTAAATTACCAACATCATAACCATTTAATGAACCACCAATAATATCTACTTCACCTGTAAACAAGTGTTGGTAATAAGCGGTAAATGATTTAAAATTGTATGATAAAGCAGTATTCCCTTTATGAAGCGGCACATAATACAACGGCTGATTTTTTTCTACATCTTCAGTTTCTGTATAAGAATACGCTGCTACTAAATTAAAGTAATGCGCATGTATTTGTTTTAAATAACCAAGTTCTACTTCTAAACCATAATGCTTAGCATTAGCAATATTAACAGGATTCCAATAGTTGGTTTCAGCATTTGGTCGCCATTGAATAAGGTCTGAAGTTTCAATGTAAAAGGTGTTCAGTTTTAATTGTATCGATTTTAATATTTTAAATTGGTGACCTAAATCAAATTGAAAAGACTCTTCTGGTTCTAAGTCTAAATTTCCACCAGGATTCCAATACAAATCATTAAATGTTGGCACTCTAAAGTTTTTAGAAGCATTAAACTTTAATGTATAAGGTTCTCCTAATTTGTAACTTAAATCTCCTGCAAAAACTAAAGGACTTTTAAAATCTGAAATCACATCTTTTCTAACATTTAGGTTGTATCTAAATTTTGATGAAAATTGATGATTTAATATGGCAGTAGCAGAAAAAGCATTTCGTTTTGGATCTACATAACTATTTCCTTCAGCCGTAATATAACTGTAATCTGTAATAACACTTAATGCCATGTTTTTAGACACATTACGCTTATAATGATGCTTTACTAACCATGTTTTTGCCTGACCTTTAGAGTAGTTATTTAAATCTTTGTTTTCAAAATATTTAAATTGTTCTAATAAATGTACCGCTTTTAAACTCGACGTAAAATTATCTCCAACATGAGCCCATTCTAACATGCTACGGTAATCTTCAGTTTCATATTTACTATTAGAAGGCGCTAATAAGGTTGAAGAAAATGCTCTATCGCTTCTAAAATTCTGATGGTAAACTTTTAGAACATCCTTTTGAGATAAAACATAACCTAAGTTTAGATTAAGGTCTAAATTATTAAAAGCTCCATTTTCATTTTTTTCATCTGTACCAAGAATTCGATAATCATTTTCAGTATTCACATAAGAAACACCTGCATTACCAGACCAATTATTATTACCAAAGGAAACATTATAACTAGCATTTTCAGTTTCAAAACTGCCATAACCCAATTGTAGTCTATGATTTATGTGCTTAGTAAAGTCAGAATCATTAGAAAGATGTACAGTTCCACCAATGGCACCACTACCATATTGCACACTTCCTCCTCCACTTCTTATACTAATATTATTATAATTTGCTGTAGATATGGTATTAAAATCAACCTGTCCATTAAGTTGAGAATTAATATTAATGCCATTCCAAATTACAGCAGTTTGCGAAGCATTAGTTCCTCTAAACGACGCTGAAGAAACCATACCATAACCATTTTCTTTAAAGTAAATATTAGAATTAAACCGAAGAACATCCGTTAATGAATTACCATTTTTTCTAAGAATAGAATCATTGAGTACAGTGAGTTTGTAACCTTCATTGTAGCGCTTAAGTTTTACATCGCTCAACACAACTTCATCCAATCGCTGAATAGAGTCAATAGACGTTTGCGCTTTAGCAACGCTATAACAACATAGTAATAAAACAAAGAATAATATACGTATCATACTGCCTTAACTTTTATCCCGAAAGTTTACTTTAAAGTTTAAAATAGGCAGGTCTCCTGACTCGTTTTTTATTATTTCACCTTCCCAGCAATAGCCAGTGGTATTTGAAGTAAATAATAACTTTTAAAAGAGATACTGAAACAAATTCAGTATAAAACTTACAGTTGCGGGAACAGTTCTGGACTTGATTATAATTATCTCACCAGATTCCCTTTTAATCGACTTTTATTTAATTATAGTCGAACCTAAATCTGCGGCAAAACTAGACTTTTAATTACAGTTGAAAGCTGATTTTTATCATTTTTTTTTATTCATTTTGTAGATAAGGTAAATGAATCCAATTAAAAAATGGGCAATAATAATACCTGCAACAATATATAGTGTTAAATTTGAATCGCCTCTCATGGTAGAATTTTTATCAAAATTAAAGATAATGTTACAATTAATAAGTTACAAATGTTACCAATGAAATATATAAGGATTTTCATACTATTTATAGTTATTACTGCATGTAAAAATGAAACTAAAAACGACTTTCCAGATTTAAGTGAAGGTAAAGAATTGGCATTGCAATATGCTGAAGGACTGAAAATTACAGAGTACAATAACCGTAAAATTATTGAAATCACTAAACCTTGGCCAAAGGCAGATAAAAAATACACTTATTTACTACTATCAAAAGAACAGGCTGCAATATCTTCTTACAACAAAAGTGATTATGATGGTGTTATAATTACTCCTATTTCTAAAACCGTAGTAACATCTACAACACATATACCTGCTCTAGAATTATTGGGAGTTGAGGAAACGCTTATTGGTTTCCCAGGAACTGATTATATATCTTCTGAGAAAACTAGAAAATTAATAGATAACCAAAAAGTGAGAGAGCTCGGAAAAAACGAAGGAATTAATACCGAAGTTTTACTTGAGATAAACCCTAATGTAGTAATAGGTTTTGGTGTAGATGGTGTAAACAAAACATTTGAAACCATAAAAAAAGCAGGCATTCCGGTAATTTATAATGGTGATTGGGTAGAACCATCCGCACTTGCAAAAGCAGAATGGATTAAATTTTTCGGAGCTTTGTTTAATAAAGAAAAAGAAGCGGACTCCATTTTTAAAAACATAGAAAAAGAATATCTCGGAGCTAAAGAAATTGCTGTAAGCGCAAAAAATAAGCCAACCGTTTTAAGTGGAGCAATGCAAAAAGATGTTTGGCACTTACCAAACGGCTTAAGTGCAGAAGCCCAATTTTTAAAAGATGCCAATGTTAATTACCTTTGGAGTGAAACTAAAGGAAACGGTAGTTTAGCACTGAGTTTTGAAGTCGTTTTAGACAAAGCCCAAAAGGCAGATTTATGGCTAAGTCCATCTTATTATAGCAGTTTAGAACAGTTAGAAAAAGGGAACACACTTTACACAAATTTTGAAGCCTTTAAACAAAAAAACATTTATACCTTCGCAAATAAAAAAGGAAAAACAGGAGGTATTTTGTATTATGAATTAGGAACAGCCAGACCAGATATTGTATTAAAAGACTTAATTAAAATTGCACATCCTGAATTGTTAGAAGATTATCAACCTTATTTTTTTGAAAAATTAAAATAACTTATTGTCATTTAGAGTAAAATAAAAAACGTTATGTATTTGAAGTCTCTTTTTTAAATACAAATTCTGCCTTCCTCAACATGGCAAATAAAACATGAAAACCAACCATACATATTCATTTATATCACTTTTAGTTATTTTACTATTCTGCTTTGTCGTAAATATTAGTTTAGGTTCAGTTAGTATTCCTTTATCTTCAATTTTTCAAAGTTTTTTTGGAACAGTAGAGAATGAAACGTGGCAAATCATTATTTCAGAATATAGACTACCCAAAGCATTTACTGCCGTTATGGTAGGTTCTGGTTTAGGCATTTCCGGGTTATTGATGCAAACTTTATTTAGAAATCCACTTGCAGGACCTTTTGTTTTAGGTATTAGTTCTGGTGCAAGTTTAGGTGTAGCTATCGTAATTTTAGGAGCTGGTCTATTTGGAGGTGCATTTGCAACCATACTAATTTCAAAATGGAGTATTGTAATTGCTGCTAGTTTAGGTAGCTTTTTAGTTTTATTAGCAGTTTTGGTAGTATCTAGTAAAGTGAGAGACACAATGGCTATTTTAATTATTGGTTTAATGTTTGGAAGCATTACTGCTGCCGTTGTGAGTGTGCTTTCTTATTTTAGTTCTGCAGAACAATTACAACAATATATATTTTGGGGATTTGGTAGTTTAAGCAATTTATCATGGGAAGAATTGCTAATTTTCTTCGGAATTTATGCCATAGGCATCACTCTAAGCATAGCCTCAGTTAAAAAACTGAATGTTATGCAATTAGGCGACAACTACGCAAAAAGTCTAGGATTATCTTTGAATTCTAGCAGATTCGTTATTATATTAGCCACCAGTTTAATTGCTGGAACCGTTACAGCTTTTGCTGGACCTATAGCGTTTATAGGCTTAGCGATTCCTCATTTAACTAGGCAAATTTTTAAAACCTCAAATCATAAAATATTATTGCCTGCTGTATTTTTGTTTGGTGCTATAGTAATGCTTATTTGTGATAGTATTGCTCAAGTTCCTGCTAGTGACTATACCCTACCAATAAATGCTATTACTGCGTTAGTTGGAGCACCAGTAGTAATTTGGCTATTAATAAAACAGCGGAAAATAATGTTTTAAACTATGTAAAACATGAATTCAAAAACTCCCCTAAGTTTTTGTAAGATTGACACTGTTAAACCCTTAATTATTGCATTATCATTAACTATGATAATGGGATGTAAATCTTACGAACCTACTAACGAACTTAAGTCTATCTTTGTTGAAGACGAAATCAAAGACCTTGAAACTATTAGATCCTTTTTTATTAAGGATATCATGCAGCTAAATGATGATAATTTTCATTTTAAATTTAGAAATGAAATGTATAAATTAGAATCTAGTGGCTTTTCATCTATAAAACCAAAAAAAATAGATGAATTGTTTAAAACTGTAAATGAAGATACGTTTAATGAAATTTGGGAATCTAAAACTCATAAACCTAGCAAACGCAACTCTGCATCCTATGAGTATTTAATACCTAAGGAAAAAGGCAAATATCTTCAGTTTTTAGCTAAAAACACCAGATACAATTCTAGGATAAATGATTACTATAATAAAACTGTAAAATCCGGAAATTTCAGTCATTTTTCTATGTTAAATTATTTAAATGATAATAAACTAGACTTTGATTTATCCAATAAAAATATTCAAATTGTACTAGCAATTCATTACATTAGTATTTGTCATGATAATAATATTACAAGTAACTAAAATGCATTAGTGGCCAATAATAAAAATAATACCATATTAAAAGCACATCAACTTTCTATTGGTTATAAAACCAAAAAGATTGAGACTATTATTGCTTCTAATATTAATTTTGAATTAAAAAAAGGACAGCTCATAGGCTTAGTTGGTGCTAATGGTATAGGAAAATCAACCCTTTTAAGAACTTTAATTAAAGTGCAGCCAAGCCTATTTGGTTCTATACAAATAAACAACAAAGACTTAGATGCAACATCTACAATAGATCTTGCTAAACAATTAAGTATTGTTTTAACAGAGCCGTTATTATCTAAAAATCTTTCTGTTTTTGAGCTGATAGCCTTAGGTAGACATCCTTACACTAATTGGATTGGAAGTTTGTCCGAAAATGATTTAACCATTATAAATAATGCTCTAGAATTAGTTAACATTTTAGAATTAAAAGAAAAAAGATGTTACGAACTTAGTGATGGTCAGTTACAAAAAGTTATGATAGCGCGTGCCTTAGCGCAAGACACAGCAATAATTGCTTTAGACGAACCTACTTCGCATTTAGATATGTACCACAAAGCATATATTTTAAAATTACTTCAAAAATTAACTAAAGAAACGGGTAAAACTATTCTCTTTTCTTCTCACGAAATTGATTTGGCTATTCAACTTTGTGACACTATGATTGTGATGCAAAAGAATGAGGTAATTTGCGACCAACCCTGTAATTTAATTTCAGATGGCGTTTTTGAAACTCTTTTTCCGAAGGATTTAATTTCTTTTGATAATAAAACTGGGAGTTTTAGAGTATCCAAATAAAACAATCTTATTAAAATATTATAACTTCATAATCTGTTGAGAAATATAGAAGCTTAGTTTCGCTCTAATTAACAAAACAATTACCTTTGGTTAAATTTCTATTTCTAAAATGAACGATACACTTATTCTCTTTATAGCCATTATTAGTTCTGCCGGAATTGGTACTTTTATTGGTCTCAAATTTGCCCAACTTAAAAGTAAAAGTGACAAAAGTACACTTGAAGAGCGTAATGCTAACTTGCAACAACAATTCAACGAATTCAAACAATTTTCTGAAGCTGAAAACAAAAAGCAAGACCAATATTTTAATCAGCAATTATTAGAATTAAAAGAAAATATATCTAAAACAGAGTCTGAACGCGAAAACATAAGAAAAGAAAAAGATTTTTTAAGCACAGAGTTATCAAGACGAAATACTGAGTTTGAAAATTTACAACAGCAAAACCTTAAACGTGATGCAGAATTAGAACGACAACAAATTCAACTTCGAAAAGATTTTGAGTTAATGGCTTCAAAAATCTTAGAAGAAAAATCTGAAAAATTTACGCTTCAGAATAAAGAAAACATAAAAAGCATTTTAAACCCGCTTGAAGAGAAAATAAAAACTTTTGAGAAAAAAGTAGATGATACACAAAAGGAAAGCATAAGTATGCATTCTGCATTAAAAGAACAATTACTTGGTTTAAAAGATCTTAATCAACAAATGACAAAAGAAGCGACAAACCTTACAAGAGCTTTAAAAGGCGATAGTAAAATGCAAGGTAATTGGGGCGAATTAGTTTTAGAGCGTGTTTTAGAAAAATCGGGCTTAGAAAAAGATAGAGAGTATTTTGTGCAGCAAAGTTTTACTTTAGAAAATGGTTCTAGAGTTTTACCAGATGTCGTTTTAAATTTACCTGGTAATAAAAAGATGATTATAGATTCTAAGGTATCTTTAACCGATTACGAGCGTTTGGTTAATGCAGATGATGACAATGACAAATCAACTTTCCTTAAAGCACATGTCAATTCTATTAAAAGACATGTTGACCAACTTTCTGAAAAGAATTATCAAGATTTATATGATATAGAATCGCCAGATTTTGTACTTCTATTTATACCTATAGAACCCGCTTTTGCAATAGTAGTTAATGAGGATAACTCTATTTACAATAAAGCATTTGAAAAGAATATTGTTATTGTAACGCCTTCTACCCTTTTAGCGACATTACGCACTATTGATAGTATGTGGAATAATGAGAAACAACAACAAAACGCTATTGAAATTGCTAGACAAGCTGGTGCACTTTATGATAAATTTGAAGGCTTAGTAAAAGATTTAACAGGTGTAGGAAAAAAGATTGATGCTGCCAAATCCGATTATTCATCTGCTATGAACAAGCTAGTTGACGGACGAGGTAATTTAATTACTAGCGTTGAAAAACTCAAAAAAATGGGTGCTAAAGCTAAAAAAACGCTTCCTGAAGCCATTTTAAAACGTGCTGAAGAAGAAGACAATTAATAAAATAGTTTTCAAAATTTTAGTTTCAAAATAAATAATAGCGAAAGCTTAATACTATAGAAAAATATAATCTCATGAAATTTTTAATCAAATCTATTATTGTCCTTTTAATATTAAGTGCTGGCATATTCTGTTTCATGTATTTTGTACATTATAGTGAAGGTGTAAGAGCAGGAAAACTTGTAAAATTCAGTAATAAAGGGGTTTTATTTAAAACTTGGGAGGGCGAAATAAGCCAAGGTGTTTCTGATGCGCAAACATTTACCTTCTCTGTTGAAGATGGCGAAAAAAAAGCCATTGAAGACCTCAATAGATTACAAGGTAAATTTGTTAAGCTTTATTACTTTGAGCGCTATAAAACGATGTTTTGGCTAGGAGACACCAAGTATTTTATTACCAAAGTTGAAGAAGAAAACGAATAACGTTTATTTAATTTATCTGTTGTTTTAAATTCTTAATTGTAATTTTTATAATTCCAATATTAATCATTATTAAAATCATTTTTTAATTTGGAATACATTAGAACTTACTAAAAATAAAACTGAGATTAAATTTACGCAAAATAAATACCTAATTTAGCGCAATCATAAGCTTATAAGGTCAGAACTAAAGCAAAACTCATGTATAAATACGCAAAAGACTCACAAGTTACAATTACCCAGTTAATGTTACCATCGCATTCTAATTTTAGTGGTAAAATACATGGTGGTCATATTTTAAATCTAATGGATCAAATCGCTTTTGCTTGTGCTTCAAAACACTCCAGAAATTATTGCGTTACTGCTTCTGTAAATAAGGTTGATTTTTTAAACCCAATTGAAGTAGGTGAATTAGTTACATTAAAAGCATCGGTTAATTATACAGGTAATACCTCAATGGTAATTGGGTTGCGTGTTGAATCTGAGAACGTACAAACAGGTCTAGTTAAGCATTGCAACTCTTCTTATTTTACAATGGTTGCTAAGGGAGAAGATGGAAAAAACGCTAAAGTACCTGGCCTAATTTTAGACTCAATACAAGGCGTTAGACGATTTGCAAGAAGTGTTGCCAGACAAGAACAATCTAGAAAAAGGTCTTCTCGTTTTAATTCTTCAGATTTTAAATTAGAAGATCATATTGAATTAATTAAATCGCAAAATGCTTTAATTGAATTATTTGAATCATAAATTCGGAACATATTCATTTTTAAAACACCTTCAGAATAATATTTAAAATATAGGTCAATATTCAGAAAAAGAATATTTCAAAAATTGACCCTAAATAAAAAAGCTGTTTCTTCCAATAGTTATTGGGATAAACAGCTTTTTTTATAATTATCTATTAAATTTATTGCTTTATAAAACGTTTAGTCTGCGTCTCATTTTTATTAGAGACTTTAACCAAATAAACACCTGTTTTCCAGCTAGAAACATCAATAGACGTTGCTAATTGTGTAATTGTGCTTTTATGAATTCGTTTTCCTAAAACATCATAAACTTCAAGTGTTAAATTCTGAGACGCTTTTGGCATTCTAATATTTAACTTATCTTTTGAAGGATTTGGTGAAATCTTAAAACTATCATCTTGAAACAAATCATTATTGCTATCAAAATAATATATAGTTTCAATGCTTTCTTTTAATTCATTAATCTCGCTCATTTGATGCCTTAATGCATCTGCATACATAGTACCAAATGATATTATTGATAAAAATCCGAGTAATATTTTTTTCATACAATTTGGGTCTTCTTCTAGCTAAATTAGTAAATATTAAATAATAACATTAACCATTCATCGAAAACTATGCCAATTATTTACTCAAATACATTTTTCGCCTGGCATATAAATCATAAAATTGATCATCCTTTAAACTATCTATAAACAATATACTTTCTCCTGTACTTTTCATTTCTGGCCCTAACTGTTTATTAACATTAGGGAATTTATTAAATGAAAAGACTGGTTGTTTTATCGCGTATCCCTCTAGTTGTGGATTAAAGTTAAAATCAGTTACTTTCTTCTCGCCAAGCATAACTTTAGTTGCATAGTTTACGTAAGGTTCTTTGTAAGCTTTTGCAATAAAAGGAACTGTACGTGACGCTCTTGGATTGGCTTCAATAATATAAACAACATCATCTTTTATAGCGAATTGAATATTAATTAGACCAACCGTATTTAAGGCTCTTGCAATAGTATGCGTATGATCTGTAATTTGTTGCATTACAAACTCACCTAAATTAAATGGTGGCAATGTTGCATTACTATCACCTGAGTGAATACCACATGGTTCTATATGCTCCATGATACCAATGATATAAACATTTCCATCTGCATCACAAATTGCATCTGCTTCTGCCTCAATAGCACCATCTAAATAATGATCTAATAATAATTTGTTACCTGGAATCGATTTTAATAAATCTATTACATGTGATTCTAACTCCTGCTTATTAATTACAATTTTCATCCCTTGACCACCAAGTACGTAAGAAGGTCTTACTAAAATCGGAAAGTCTAAAACGTCTGCAATAGCTAATGCTTCATCAGCAGATTCTGCAACATCAAACTCAGGATAAGGAATATTATGCTCCTTTAAAATATTTGAAAAACTGCCTCTATCTTCTGCTAAATCGAGAGATTTAAAGCTTGTTCCCATAATCTTAACTCCCCATTTTTCTAATTTCTCGGCAAGTTTCAATGCTGTTTGTCCACCTAACTGAACAATAACACCTTCTGGTTTTTCATGCTGAATGATATCATAAATATGCTCCCAGAAAACAGGTTCAAAATAAAGCTTATCTGCAATATCAAAATCGGTAGAGACCGTTTCTGGATTACAGTTAATCATAATAGTTTCGTAACCACATTCTGCGGCTGCTAAAACGCCATGTACGCAACAGTAATCAAACTCAATACCTTGACCAATTCTGTTTGGCCCAGAGCCCAATACAATGATTTTCTTTTTGTCTGTAACAACACTTTCATTGTGCACGTATACTTCACCGTCTGCTGTTTCTACTTCACTCTCAAAGGTTGAATAATAGTATGGTGTTTGTGCTTTAAATTCTGCTGCGCAAGTATCAACCAGCTTAAATACACGATTAATATTATATGCCATACGTTTGTTACGAACTTCACTTTCTAAACAGCCAAGCATATGTGCTATTTGTCGGTCTCCATAACCTTTTTGCTTTGCCTCTAGTAATAATTCGCGTTCAATAGTGTCAATATTAAATGTTGAAATTTCTTTTTGAAGTTGAAATAACTCTTCATATTGCTTTAAAAACCACATATCAATTTTTGTGATTTCGTGTATTCGGCTTAATGGTATTCCTATAGCAATAGCATCATAAATAACAAATACACGATCCCAACTAGCATACGTAAGTTTCTCTATAATGGTATCATAATCTTTATATCCTTTACCATCAGCGCCTAAACCATTTCTTTTAATTTCTAAAGATTGTGTTGCTTTGTGCAATGCTTCTTGAAATGATCTACCAATTGACATCACCTCTCCTACAGCCTTCATCTGTAGACCTAAAGTTCTGTCTGACCCTTCAAATTTATCAAAATTCCAACGCGGAATTTTCACTACTACATAATCTAAAGTTGGCTCAAATAATGCTGAAGTAGATTTTGTAATTTGGTTATCTAGTTCATCTAAAGTATAACCAATAGCCAATTTAGCTGCAATTTTGGCAATAGGATAACCAGTTGCCTTACTCGCTAATGCTGAAGAACGCGATACTCTAGGGTTAATTTCAATTGCAATAATTTCTTCGGCATCATCAGGACTTACAGCAAACTGCACATTACATCCACCAGCAAAATCACCAATACTACGCATCATATGAATTGCCATATCTCGCATTTTCTGTTGTGTTTTATCAGACAACGTCATTGCTGGAGCAAGTGTAATTGAATCACCTGTGTGGATACCCATAGGATCCATGTTTTCTATGGTACATATAATAACAACGTTATCATTTTTATCTCTAAGTAGCTCTAATTCGTATTCTTTCCAACCAATTAAAGCCTTATCAATCATAACTTCATGAATTGGAGACACCTCTAAACCATGCGTTAATTTCTCGTCAAATTCATCTTCTTTAAAAACAAAAGACGCGCCTGCTCCACCTAAAGTATAAGACGCTCTAATTACTAAAGGAAAACCGAACTCTTGAGCAATTTCTTTACCTTTTAAGAACGAAGTTGCAGTTGCTTGTGGTGCCATGCCAACACCAATTTTTAACATTAGTTCTCTAAATTTCTCTCTATCTTCTGTAATATTAATAGCATCAATATCTACACCTATAATATCTACATTAAAATCTTCCCAAATTCCTTTTTCATCGGCTTCAATACAAAGATTCAATGCTGTTTGTCCGCCCATTGTTGGTAAAACAGCATCAATTTGTGGATGATCTTTTAAAATCTTAATTAATGATTTTGTGTTTAACGGCAACAAATAAACATGATCTGCCATTGTAGGGTCAGTCATTATTGTTGCAGGATTAGAATTAATCAAAATGGTTTCTATTCCATCTTCTCGCAAAGAGCGTAAAGCTTGAGAACCAGAGTAATCAAATTCACAGGCTTGCCCAATAACTATAGGACCAGAACCAATAAGTAAAATAGATTTTATGCTGTTATTTTTTGGCATGAGAATATATATTTAGTGTTTTAACAAAAACTTTAATTAATTAGCGTTGCAAAAATAAGTATCACTTGGATATAAAAAAAGGCGTTACACCTAAGTAACGCCTTAATATATTAACAATTGTTAATCATTATTTTTTATGTCTTGATTCAGTTGAAACAGACAATTTCTTTCTTCCTTTAGCTCTTCTACGTGCTAAAACTTTTCTTCCGTTAACAGAAGCCATTCTTTCTCTGAAACCATGTTTGTTTCTTCTCTTTCTTTTTGACGGTTGAAATGTTCTTTTTGGCATGTCTTATATTTTTAAAAACTAATTTTTCTTTAATTGATTGAGAGCTATCTCAAAACTGCGTGCAAATATACAACAAGTTTTTATTATAGCAAGAGCCAAAAGAAAAATTTTATTTGGTTTTTTAGAAAGTATCTTTATTGCAGTAAAATCGCTAATACTAAGGGTTAGACTGTTTTGTTACCTTCTAAACAAATATAATACTTCTATTAAATACAGGCATAATCAATATTTTTTTCTACTTTTTGGTAAAATTATAAGTCAACAAAAAATCATTGAAGGTAAACTCTTTGTTTTTATTACCTTTGCGATCTGAAAATACAAACAAAACATATGTTTAATAAAAATATAAAATTAGTTATTGCCGCCTTAATCATAGGTTTTGGCATTTATCAATTCACCGAAGGCTATATAGGTAACGGTATAATGTATATCTTACTTTCTACTATTTTCATTTTCTTATACTTTAAAAATGAAATGATTTTACTAGCTTTTTTAAAATTAAGAAAACAAGATTTTGTTGGAGCTAAAAAATGGTTAGATAAAATAAAAAATCCAGAAGGTGCTTTAGTAAAAAAACAACAAGGCTATTTAAATTACCTTAACGGTATTATGGTTTCGCAAACCAATATGAACGAAGCTGAGGCTTACTTCAAAAAAGCAATTAATCTAGGTCTTTCTATGGACCATGATTTAGCCATGGCAAAATTAAATTTAGCCGGAATAGCTTTTTCTAAAAGAAGAAAGCCAGAAGCTCAAAAACTTTTAGCTGAAGCTGAAAAACTAGACAAAAGAGACATGCTTGCTGAACAAATTAAAATGATGAAGCAACAAATGAAAAAAGCTGTTATACCAAAACAACAATACGGTCAACCAACTTCTGCAAGACAAAATAGAAGAAGTAGACGTTAATTTTTTAAAGCAAAGGCGCCATTAGACGAGCAATAGCCTCTATTAGCTTGGTTTGTCTAGAACGTTTTTGCCAAGATTTTAAATCTAATTGTTCACAATCGTTTAAATCATCATTAAAGAATTTAGTGAGTTGTGCACTTATGCCTTCATTGTATATTAAGGCATTTACTTCAAAATTAATATTAAAACTTCTGTAGTCCATGTTGGTAGTACCAATTGTACTAAAAACACCATCAACAACCATTGTTTTTGCATGAATAAACCCTTTGGTATAAGTGTATACCTCTACTCCTGCTTCTAAAAGCATCTCTAAATAAGAGTTGGTTGCGTGTTCTGCAATCCAAGAGTCCGATGTTTTTGGTACAATAATTTTAACCTTTATATTGCTTCTTGCTGTTACTTGTAATGCTGTAACAATTTCACTATTAGGAATAAAATAAGGTGTTGTAATATAGACATGATTCTCTGCATTGGTTATAGCTACAAAAATGGCTTCCATTATATTAGACCAATCTGTGTCTGGTCCACTAGCCGCTATTTGAAGTGGTATATTTTCCTTACAATTATGCTCTGGGAAATAAATCTTAGAAATTTTTAATTCTTCATTACTCACAAAGTCCCATGTTGTAAAAAATAATATTTGCAAAGATTTTACAGCTTCACCCACAATACGCATGTGCGTATCTCTCCAATATCTTTTGTTATTAGCATTTACATAATTATCAGAAACATTTATTCCTCCTACATATCCTATTGCACCATCTATAACAACGATTTTGCGATGATCTCGATAGTTCATTTTTCCTGTGAATTTTGAAAATAACACAGGCATAAATGGTTTCATTTTAACACCAGAATCTTGAAGCTTTTGCTTCATTTTAGAAGAAATAGAACTACCTACATCATCAATTGCCATTCTAACTTCTATACCTTCATTTGCCTTTTTGCATAATAAATTAAGAAGCTTACTGCCAATTTCATCATCTTTTATTACAAAATACTCCAGATGAATATGATGCTTAGCTTCTTTGACATCTTTAAAAAGCAATTTGAATTTAGCATCTCCATTTTTTATTAGTGTAACATCATTATTAATGGTCAGTTTAGACTTTTCATTATTATACAGTAGCGGAATCAATTTTGATTTTTGATCAAGTAAATCTTCAACTGCACTAATAGTCTTTGTATCTAGTTCTAAGGTGTCTTGAATTTTTTTTACAACAGATTGGTTTAAAACATTTTTTCTATTGAAAATTTTTGTCTTTCTGTATTCTTGTCCAAAAAGATAATACACAATTAAACCTAAAAATGGTAGCGCTAATAAACCTATAATATAACTTAAAGCTTTAGTAGGATTCAGTTTTTTATGCAGAATCGTTGCAACAGCAGATAAAGCTATAATATAATTGAGTACAATTAAAATTTGCCAGATATGATTTCTAACAAATTCCAAATTCTATGGTTGTGTATTATAAAATCCTTCTTTAGGGATTTCTATTAAATAAGATTTACGAGATTTATTATTTAGATGCGGTTCTCTCAACCAAGGATTATGCAATTTTAAAATCTTATAGTTTATTCCAAATCTTTTTGCAAATTGAGCAAAATCGGTTACAGCTGTATCCACTTCAACTTTATAGGTTGGCACTTCTTTATATAAGTGAGATTTATTAAAGTTAAATCCGTATTTACTTGGGTTAGAAAGTATCTCTTTTAAAGCTACAATTCTAAATACATAACGACCTGTTTCTTCTCCTAAAAGCAAATCGTAATAACCATTTACGCCTTGCTCTTTTAATCGTCTTGCCACACCATAATTACCAGCATTATAAGCGGCTGCTGCTTTTGTCCAAGACCCTAAACTCTCTTTAGCTTTCTTTAAATAATCGCAAGCTACCTCTGTTGCTTTTTCTATATTGTAGCGTTCATCTACATTAGCATTTACTTCTAAACCATTTTCGCGACCAGTAGCTTTCATAATTTGCCAAACACCGCTTGCTCCTGCTGGTGATTTTGCGGTTTGTACCAACCCACTTTCTATAACTGCTAAATATTTAAAATCATCTGGCACTCCATTTCTTTCTAAAATTGGTTCTATTATAGGAAAATACTTTTGTGCTCTTTTAAACATTAAAAGTCCATTAGATTGCCAATACGTATTTACCAATAATTCTCGGTCCATACGCTCGTAAATATCTGGATTTTCAATAGGAACTGGTTCTCCTGCAAAATTTAAATTATCTGGCATCTCTAAAGCATATACATTGTAATTATTTACAATGGGATCTTCTTTTCCTATTTGATAATCCGATGGTGCTTTGTCATTTGGTGACTTTTGCATAGCGAAGATAAACATGCCCGAAATACAGACAACTCCTACTAATGCTAAACTATTTTTTATAATTTCCATATTCTTTTCTTTTTTTTCTAATTTATAAATGTAATCAATCTATGGGCAAATTTAAAATCACGATTCGATAAGTTTTGGTAAATTTTCGTTAAACCACTTATATTTATTAATAATCATAATATGAGTTCCTCCTTTTACAACTATACAATTTCCTACACAAGAATGCGGAAAAATAGCATCATTATCGCCATGAATATAGATGGCCTCAGGATGCGCCTTTTCTTGTTCCCAACAAACTACTTGCTTAATTGCCCAATCTAAATAGGTCTTATCATTAACTGAAAGGTATTTTTTATATAAATCTACACGTTTTTTAATAGTTTCTCCTAAAGCATATTTTGCTAATAAATCTATATTACTAACTAATTGCGTAGGCAATATATTATATGCTTTAGTGACTTTGAGTAATTTTAATCGCTTTGGCAGCTCATGGTGAGACTTTACACTAGAGACCACAATAAGTTTTTTTACTTTTACAAACTTACTCATTTCTTGTACCAAAATACCACCAAAAGAAACACCAAGTAAAACCACATTTTTATGCTCAATAAATTTACACATACGCTGCGCATATGCCTGTAAAGTCTCATTTTTACTGGGAATTTGCCACTCTAGCCAGTGAATTTTATACGTGTCTTTGGGTAAATCTATATGTTCAAAAATAGATGGATTGGCTGCCATTCCTGGCATTAAATAGACGTGATTTAACACTGTACTCATAGGTTATATAACAATTTAAATGGGACCTCTTAAAGAATTACAATTTAAGGTTTTAACATCAGAAAACTAAAACATTCATTGATTTTTTGTACCTTTGCACTGCAAAACTATATATTTTATAGTATCTACTCGCCAACCGTTAATTTTAAATTAAGTAATTATGACAGAAACTTCAGACTTGATTGACAATGATTTTCTACGACAATTTGAATTAAACGTTGAAAATAACATGGCAATAATTGAATATTCTTTGCAAGAACGAAAGATATTCTTAACAAAAATGATTATTCCTGATGCAATAAGAACCGATGAATTTGAATTAGAATTTATTGACTTAGTTTTTAGTAATATAAAAGAGCGTAATATTAGTGTTGTACCTACAAGCCCTGAAATTGCAAAATTTGTAAGACGTAATAGAAAATATAAGCGTATGCTACCTGTTGGTATTCGTATATAATTTGAAAAAGAATGAATTAATCCGAAAAATTTTTAAGTTTTCGGATTTTTTTGTTTTTAAGTTAAACTAATGCCTTTTCTAAAAAGTTAAATCTTACCAAACCATCTTCATCAATTTCTGTAAGATTTACGCGGTGAAGCGTATTCACTAATTCAGGATTCCACGGTGTTTTTACTTTTACATAATTCTCTGTAAATCCATGTATGTAGCCTTCTTTATTTTCACCTTCAAACAAAACAGTCCTATTTGTTTTAAGTTGTTTTTCATAAAAAACTCTACGTTTTTTAACAGATAATCCTCTAAGCATTTTACTTCGTTTTGCTCTTACATTTTTATAAACAGCGCCTTCCATGTCTGCAGCTTCAGTATTGTCGCGCTCAGAATAGGTAAACACATGTAAATAAGAAATATCTAATTCACTTAAAAAATTGTAAGTCTCTAAAAACAACTCGTCTGTTTCACCAGGAAACCCAACTATAACATCTACACCAATACAAGCGTGTGGCATTACTTCTTTTATTTTAGAAACTCTATCTACATATAATTCCTTTAAATAACGACGTTTCATCTTTTTTAAGATGTCGTTGCTGCCACTCTGTAATGGTATATGAAAATGAGGAACAAATGCTCTTGATTTAGACACTAAGTCAATCGTTTCATTTTTTAGTAAATTTGGCTCTATAGATGAAATTCTAAGACGTTCTATACCTTTTACCTTATCGAGTTCAGTTACTAAATCTAAAAATGTATGTTCGTGTTTTTTATTTCCAAATTCTCCTTTTCCGTAATCACCAATATTTACACCAGTAAGCACAATTTCTTTTATCCCTTGTTCTGAAATTTCGGCTGCATTCTTTAAGACATTAGTCATGGTATCACTTCGAGAAATCCCTCTAGCTAAAGGAATGGTGCAATACGTGCATTTATAATCGCAGCCATCTTGTACTTTTAAGAACGCTCTAGTTCTATCTCCAATTGAATAACTACCAACATAAAAATCGGCTTCTTCTATTTCACAAGAATGAACTTCGCCAAAATCGTTTTTAGATAAATCATTAAGATAGTCTGTTATCTTAAATTTCTCTGTAGCACCTAAAACCAAATCTACACCATTTACATCAGCTAATTGTTCTGGCTTTAACTGTGCATAGCAACCTATGGCTGCTACAAAAGCATCAGGATTATTTTTTTGCGCTTGTTTAACTATGGTCTTAAAACGTTTATCTGCATTTTCAGTTACAGAACAGGTATTAATAACATATATATCTGCCTTTTCCTTAAAGTCTACACGATCAAAACCTTCGTCTGTAAATCCTCTAGCAATAGTAGACGTTTCAGAAAAATTTAGTTTACAACCTAATGTATAAAAAGCGACTTTTTTTTGTTCCATGTTTTATTATTTCAAACTTGGTTCAGGATTTTTAATAAATTATATTTACTCAATACAATATTAGAGTGCGCAAATTTACGTAATTGTTAGTGGTCTTGCAATCTATTAAGGTTCTCTAACGATAAAATTAATAAACTGTATTATATGTCTAAAGCTGAAGCTAGAATAAAGGAAGTCGTTTCTTTTTATAAAAATAAAGATACCGTACTTGGCTATCGTAAGTTAATGGATTGTGTTATGGACACGCAGGACTTAAGACTTTATAGACAGATAATTGATTTAACCGATTGGAAAGAAAAACATCCAAAAAAAGAAAAGGAGTTTATTGAAAAATCGCTCAGTATTATAGATCAAGTTTCAAAAATTCCTATTACTGAGTATAACACAAATAATCCTGTAGTTATTGGGACAGATTTAACTAAAAGCTATGGCTATAATCGCTTTAAATTAGGACCAATTTCAGTGAAAATTAACAAGAGTCAGGTTTATGGTTTGGTTGGCGAAAATGGTAACGGAAAAACAACTTTACTTAGAATATTAGCTAAAGAATTAAAATATAATGAAGGTGATTTAGAATTTAAATTTGATAACAACTATAATTCAAATTACGACTTACGCACTAATCTAGTATACATTCCGCAACGTACGCAAAAATGGTATGGTAGCTTAAAGGATAATTTAAAGTTTGTGCTATCGAGCTACGGAATTTCACCAGAAGAGAACGAAACTAGAGTTTTAATGATGATTGCTCGTTTTGGTCTATGGAACTATAAACATTTAAAATGGAATGAATTATCATCTGGTTACAAAATGCGATTTGAACTTGCAAGAACATTACTAAGACAGCCTGAATTATTGTTGCTAGATGAGCCATTGGCAAATTTAGATGTTTTGGCACAACAAGTTATTTTAGAAGACTTAAAGTCTATGTGCAACTCTATTAATAATCCAATTGCATTAATTCTAAGTTCTCAGCAACTTTATGAGGTAGAAAAAATTTCGGATAAAGTTATTTACCTTAAAGATGGAAAATACAAAGACAATAAAACTGAAAACAAAGTTGAAGAAAACCAATTAATTGTTGAAATTGATTGCAACGAAGAACGCGAAAAATTACTTTCTATTTTTGAAGATTTACACTTAAGCAAATTAATTTTCAATGGTGGAATCTTTGTCGCGTATTTTGATAATAACACCAACTTTTCATCAGTGTTAGAAACATTAGGAAAACACAAAATAGAAGTTACCTATACTAGAAATATTACCGCTTCCACTAGACGCTTTTTTGTATCCTAATTATTAAAATTTCCTATGAAAAAAATTATATATAAAACTAATCAATATTTAATAGAACGTTATCCAACCATATGGAATACGCGTTTAGTTTGGATGCTTCTATGTGCTTTACTCCTTCACTTACTCTTTTTTGCAGTTGGATTTCTGTCTTTAACCAACCCAGAATTATTGCATGAGTACAATACCAAAGACATCTTTTTTAAAAATGGCGCTGTGTATTTTACCACAATGGTGTCTATTTTATTGTTGGTAGGCTGGTTAATTTATATGTTTAAAAACAATGGATTTAAAAATTTTTATCCAACATCAAGTTCAAAATTATTTGGGCAATTTATAAGCTATATCCTTATTATTTACAGTTGTAGCACCTTTTTTCTTTCTTATAACTATGGGATTAAAACCTACATCTCTGCAACTTATCCTGACAATCAAGTTAATAAAGAAATTGAGATAGCAAATGACGTAGCCATGTTCTTTTCTGAAAGTGTTAGTGATTACACCATTGATAAACGTAATTACCCACAGCTATATTTTGATTTATATTGCGAAACTACAGAAGATTTTATTGACAGAAACTTACCTTATGAAAAATTCTTAGGTGTTTCTTACCAATTCTATTCGCTAAAGACTAAAGAAATCCCAACGATAGACAGACACAAATATGTGTCTTACGAATTTAGTGAAGACAGCACTTTATTAACACCTGTTTTTACCAAAGTAAAAGGTGATAATACTGTGCTCTATCTAAAAGATTCAGTAGTAGATATTAAGCCTTATTTAAACACAACAAAACCGAGTTATTATAATGCATCTTCAACATTCTTCATTTCTAAAAACGACACTTTAAACGATAGTCATTTTCAAAATCACATGACTAATTCATTTGTTTATAATGAATTTGACAATAACTATTACAACAATGAACAATTTTCTATTAGAAATTTTTATAGAAATAAAAGAAATATCGAATTTTTAGAGCGAAAAGACAAGACAGAGTTTAACACACTTTTTGAAGACTTTTTAAAATTCTCTAAAAACTATAAAATTCCGCATAATATATCTGCAAAAAAATGGACTGATTTAGTTTATCATCCTGAAAATTTTGAAGTTAAACATTTTATAAGAACGGAACCTATAGATAACTTTGTTTTTGAAAACACAACAATCTCAGAAGAACGAACAAAATTTGCGCAATTTTACTTTGAAAGAATAACAGACTATTATTATAACAATACTGCTTTAGAAAATGTATTTGAAAATATTGAAGACATAAAAGAATCAACACCATTTTTAGACAGTATTCATTTCTTTATGTGGTTTGCATTCTTCAGCGCAAGTATTATTTTTATGTTTAGAACAACTGGACTAAAACCCTTGCTATTCTCCATAATTACCACAGGTGTTTTAGCATTAATAGTAGCATTATTAGGAACGTTTTTATCCTTTGTAATTATACCTAATGGAGATTCTATTGGGTACTTTATAATGTATTTTTTATTGATTTTAGGAGCAATAATTATGCTAATATCAATAGTATATTCCGAAAAGTTACATAAAACAATTGCTGGCGTTTGTGTTAATATATCTGTTGTAGGTTTCCCATTATATCTTTTATTGATTACTGGATTAATTACTACGTACCAAGAAGATGCTTGCAGAGATCGTGCAGATTATTACGAATCTGGTTATCATTGTGATACTTTATTTGATTGGTTAGGTTTCAATTGGAGTTTTGTGTATTTCATTGCAGCTTTAGTATTTTTATTCTTTTTTACTAAATCTATTAAAAAATGGAAATCACTACCTGAAGGATAATTATGAATCTAACTTATAACTTTTTCTATTCACCAAAGCTCAAAGTATTTTGCTTAGCAATGGCTCTGCTTGCTATGTCTTGTAATAGTAAATCTAAAATAAAGAACGACCATCTAGTCTTTAAATACAACGAACATAAAAACATTGGCTCTTTAGATCCTGCATTCTCTAAGGATATAGCTGATATTTGGGCAACTCACCAATTATTTAATGGATTGGTGCAAATGGATGACCAACTCCAAGTAAAACCTTGTATTGCAAAAAAATGGACAATTACGGATAGTGCTAAAACTTATACGTTTTTGCTGCGTGATGATGTGTTTTTTCATAAACACAAAAACTTTGGAAAAGATTCAACAAGAAATACAACAGCATCAGATTTTGAATATAGTTTTAACCGATTAAAAGATAAAAAAATTGCATCTCCAGGAAGTTGGGTTTTAAATAAGGTCGAGGATTTTTCTGCCATTAATGACTCTACATTTCAAATTAAATTAAAACAACCATTTCCAGCATTTTTAGGCTTATTAACCATGAAATATTGCTCTGTTGTACCAAAGGAAATTGTAGAACATTACGGCAATGATTTTAGGTCTCACCCAATAGGCACTGGTCCATTTAAATTTAAACGATGGGAAGAAAATTTAAAATTAGTTTTTAGACGAAATAACCATTATTTTGAAACTGATACGCAAGGACAGCAATTACCTTATCTAGAAGCCATAGCAATTACTTTTTTACCAGATAAACAAAGTGAATTTCTGCAATTTGCGCAAGGTAATATCGATTTTGTTTCAGGTTTAGATGGTTCTTATAAAGATGAAATTTTAACAGCCGAAGGACAATTAAGAAATAATTATGCTGAAAATGTAAACATGATTAGAGGCCCTTATCTTAACACAGAATATTTAGGCTTTTTTATGGAAACTAACTTAGAAACCATTAAATCACTAAAACTTCGTAAAGCCATTAATGTGGGATTTGACAGAAATAAAATGATGACTTACCTAAGAAACGGTATCGGAATACCTGCAAATGGAGGCTTTATACCAAAAGGATTACCTGGCTATGATGCTGCTATTGGGTTTAGCTATCAACCAGAATTAGCAAAACAATTGGTTGCCGAATTTAAGGAAGAAACAGGAATTGAAAACCCAGAAATTACACTAACAACAACAAGTAATTATTTAAGTTTTTGCGAGTTTATACAACGAGAGCTTCAAAAAACGGGTTTAATAGTTAATGTAGATGTAATTCCGCCTTCAAGTTTAAAAGATGCAAAAGCAAGTGGTCAACTCGATTTTTTCAGAGCCAGTTGGATAGCTGATTATCCAGATGCAGAAAACTACCTTTCGCTATACTACAGTAAAAATTTTGCACCCAATGGACCTAATTATACACATTTTAAAAATGTAGAATTCGACAATATGTATGAAGCCGCTTATATAGAAACAAACAGTAAAATAAGAGCTAAACTTTATACTAAAATGGATTCTTTAATTATGGATTCTGCTCCAATTGTACCACTATTTTATGATGAAGTTGTAAGATTTACAAGAAAGAATGTAACTGGCTTAGGTATTAATGCTACTAATTTATTAGAATTAAAATCTGTTAAAAAACAATAATTATATTACTATTTTCCTTCTTCAAAATCAAAATTTTTAAAGTAATATAAATCATCACCTCCATCACCTTTAATGCGTCTTGAGGAAATATAACCTGTTGTTAAATCATCATTTAAAAAAAATGAAAAATCATCTCCTTTACTGTTAATAGGTTCTTGCAACAATAAAGCTGGCTTTCCTGAATCTGTAGTATTTAAATCATAACAGTAAATATCTAAACCTCCAAGACCTCCTCGTCTATCCGAAGAATAATATAATTTATTTTCATCACTAACAAAGGGAAATAATTCTTTACGAGATGAGTTAATTTCATCACTTAACCTTGTAATTTCGCCATAGGTTTCATGATTACTAACAGATACTTTATATAAATCAGACTTGCCTTTTGTTCCGTCTATTGTAGAAACAAAGTATAATGTATTGCCATCTGGACTTAATGCTGGATGTAAATAATTAAAATTTGGATCACAGAAAGGTAACGTTGTGATATTTACCCACCCTTTTCCTTCAACATATTCTGCTCTCTGAATTAATAGGTTAAAGGTATTTTTATCTTGTAACTTATTTTCTCCAGCAGATGTATGATTAGATGTATAATACATAAATTTTCCATCTTTAGAAAAGGTTGCTGCCGTCATATTAGCCATGCCAACTTTTTTCTTCTTTATAAGTTCAAGGTTCTCTAATTCACCATCTTCTCCAACGGTAGCTTCATATATACCGTAAAGATTTTGAGCATAATCATCTAATATTGCACGACCGTTTTTTCTAGTTAAATTAGAGCTAAAAAACACTTTATCATTTACAACTCTAACCGCAAAATGATCCAGTTTGTTATTAATTTTAAGCTTTTTAATTTCAACCTCTTGAGCAAAACTAAATGAACAAAGAAATAAAAAAAGTAGGGTTAATTTGGGTCTTAAATACATATTAATTTCTTCTATATTGTTTTGTTTCTTCGTAAACGTGCTCTAAAATAGCTTTGTCTTTATCGGTAAACTCAATACCTCTTCTAGACATAACAACTTTTGCTACTTCAAATACCTTGTCTGTTTTATAGGTTACAAAACCACTATGTCCTCCCCAAGAAAAACTAGGAACAAAATTGCGAGGAAAACCACTTCCAAAAATATTAGAACTTACTCCAACTACTGTGCCAGTATTAAACATGGTGTTAATTCCACATTTACTATGATCTCCCATCATTAAACCACAGAATTGTAGGCCTGTTTTAGCAAAACCTTCTGTATTATAATCCCAAAGCCTAACTTCGGCATAATTATTTTTTAGGTTACTATTATTAGTATCTGCTCCTAGATTACACCATTCACCAAGTACTGAATTTCCTAAAAACCCATCATGACCTTTATTAGAATAACCAAAAATTACAGAATTATTAACCTCTCCTCCTATTTTACTAAAAGGACCAACGGTTGTAGGGCCATAAACTTTAGTACCCATTTTTAAAGCAGCATTATTACAAAGGGCTAACGGACCTCTAACCATTGAACCTTCCATAACTTCAGCATCTCTTCCTATATAAATTGGACCAGAACTTGCATTTAATGTAGCAAAGTTCAATGTTGCTCCTTTTTCAATAAAAATATTTTCTCTGTTAATAATCTGAACAGAATCTGGTATTGGCTCTGATTGTCTATCTTTTGTTATGAGTTTAAAATCTTCAGAAATAGCTTCTCCATTTTTAGAGAAAATATCCCAAGTATTTTCAATCTTAATAATACTTCCTTGCAACTCAATGGCTTCAAAAGACGAAAAATCATCATACTCTTCACCTTCTTTGGCAAAAAATGCTATAACATCTTCATCTTTAAATAAGGCTTGATTATGTTTTAGGTTTTTAACAATTTCAATGACTTCAAAATTTGGAAGAAATGATGCATTAATCATTATGTTCTCTTCCATTTCAACCATTGGAAATTTATCTGACAAATAATCTTCCGTTATTGTTGTCGTTGTATATTCTAAGAATGATTCCCATTTTTGACGAATTGTTAGAATACCAACCCTTATGTCTGCTACTGGTCTTGTAAAGGTAAATGGTAATAAATTATTTCTGTATGGACCATCAAATAGAATGTAATTCATAATAAAGTGAAGTTAATAGCATTAGCCTAGAAATAGCGCATTTCTTAACCTGCCTATTTAATACGTAAAAGTAATTTAATTGTAGAAAACAAAAAAGCCTTTCTGTTTATAGAAAGGCTTTTTTCGTTTATCGGTATGCTTAGTTTATTTTTTAAACTTAGCGTATTTGTTTTTGAACTTGTCAATACGACCAGCTGTATCTACCAATTTAGATTTACCAGTGTAATAAGGATGAGATGTTCTAGAAATTTCCAATTTAACTAATGGATATTCAACACCGTCAACTTCAATAGTTTCATTTGTATCTGCCGTAGACTTAGTTAAAAATACGTCTTCGTTAGACATGTCTTTAAATGCTACTATTCTATAATTTTCTGGATGTATTCCTGCTTTCATCACTAAATGCTTTAAATAAATTCGATTTTTTCGAGGTGCAAATTTAAGCAATTTTTATAACTGTACAATATTTTTACTAAATTTATTTCACTAAAGTATGTAACATTTACTTAACTTTGGTTACTAACTGTCAAAACTAACATAATCATGGAAAAATCATTTAAATCTTCGGCATCAACTTATGGAATTTATTTAGCTTTAATTCTATCCTCTTTTACCATTATTGGATACGCTGTTTATCTAGACTTATTTACCCAATGGTGGTTTGGTATTGGGCAAATGATTCTGGTAATCGTTATAGGAATTATTTCAGCTATGAAGGCTAGACAACTATTAGGTGGATTTATTAGTTTTAAAGATGCGTTTACTGCTTTTTTTATTACTATAGCTATTGGAATTGTCATACCAGCAATAATAGGTTTAATTATTTTTAATTTTGTAGATACTGATGCAGCAATGATTCTACAAGAAAAAATTATTGATAATCAAATGTCAATGATGAAAAAGTTTGGTGCTCCTCAAGAAGTTATGGATGAAACAATTAAACAAATTGAAGCACAAGGAAGCTTTTTCTCAATTAGCAACCTATTAAAATCTATTGCTTATCAACTAGTAGGATTTAGTGTTGTAGGTTTAATTGTTGCTCTGGTAGTAAAACGTAACGATCCTGATTTAGCTTAATTATTTTCTCTATTTTTGACGTTTAGAAATTAGACCAAAATTAAATGGATATATCAGTAGTAATACCACTACTTAACGAAGAAGAATCTTTAAAAGAATTACATAATTGGATTGTATCTGTGATGCAATCCAATCAGTATTCTTACGAAATCTTATTTATAGATGATGGTAGCACTGATAAATCATGGCAAATTATTTCTGAATTAGGTGAAATAAATCCATGTGTAAAAGGGATTCGGTTTCTAAAAAACTTCGGAAAATCTCAAGCTTTACATGCAGGTTTTGCTAAAGCAGAAGGTGATGTTGTAATTACTATGGATGCCGATTTACAAGATAATCCGGAAGAAATTCCAGAACTCTTTAAGATGATAAAGACCGATGGTTTTGATCTTGTCTCTGGCTGGAAAAAGAAACGCTACGATTCTTATTTTTCTAAAAACTTACCTTCAAAATTATTTAATTGGGCTGCAAGACGTACATCTGGTGTTACACTAAATGATTTTAATTGCGGTTTAAAAGCATACAGCAATACGGTTGTAAAACATATTGACGTTTATGGCGAGATGCATCGCTACATACCTGTATTAGCAAAAAATGCTGGCTTTACTAATATTGGTGAAAAAGTTGTACAACACCAAGCACGTAAATATGGTCATACCAAATTTGGAATGAACCGTTTTATAAATGGCTTTTTAGACCTTATTACTATTTGGTTTGTATCTCGCTTTGGTAAACGACCTATGCACCTCTTTGGCGCACTAGGCGTTATTATGTTTATAATTGGTTTTGGTTTTTCATTCTATTTAGGAATAGATAAGTTATTTCTTAACCCAACAGGAAGACTAATTACAGATCGTCCGCAATTTTACATTGCCTTATCTACCATGATTATTGGGTCTCAATTATTTATTGCAGGCTTTTTAGGCGAACTAGTATTGCGTTCTAACAGACAGCAACAACGTTATTTTATAAAAGAAAATCTTAACTTAAACTAAGGTGTACAATTTATAGTATTCTTTATCGCTTTAAAATTGCGAAATGTTTATTTTTGTTAAACAAATTTTATAGCTAATAAATCCACATATCCATGATTCACATTAAACCAGAAATTTTAGAACGCGTAAATGCTTGGTTAACGCCAACTTTTGATAAAGAATCTCAAAAGCAAATAAAAGATATGATTGCCTCTAATCCGAAAGAATTAGAAGAAAGTTTTTATAAAAATCTAGAATTTGGAACTGGTGGAATGCGAGGTGTTATGGGTTTAGGCACTAACCGTATTAACAAATATACCTTAGGTAAAAATACACAAGGCTTAAGTAATTACTTAAAAGCATCTTTTCCTAATGAAGAATTAAAAGTAGCAATAGCTTACGATTGTAGACATAATAGTAACACTTTTGGTAAATTAGTTGCAGATGTGTTTTCTGCTAATGGAATAAAAGTCTTTTTATTTGAAGAATTAAGACCTACACCAGAATTATCTTTTGCACTAAAACATTTAGATTGTCATTGTGGTATAGTATTAACAGCATCTCACAATCCACCAGAATATAATGGCTATAAAGTATACTGGCAAGATGGTGGACAATTAGTGCCACCTCAAGATGCAGGTGTTATTGGAGAAATAAATAAAATAGATTACTCTGAAATTAAGTTTGAAGCAAATTCAGAGTTAATTCAATATATTGGTAAAGACGTTGATGACGTATTTATTGATAATTCTGTAAAAAACGGAAGTTTCAATACCTCAAAACAAGCAAAAGAAAACTTAAATATCGTTTTCACCTCTTTACACGGAACATCAATTACCGCAATACCAGAAACTTTAAAACGTGCAGGCTATACCAACGTTAATATTGTTGAAGAACAACGCGTACCAAATGGAGATTTTCCAACCGTAGTTTCACCAAATCCTGAAGAGCCAGAAGCTTTAAAAATGGCTATAGAATTAGCAGAAAAAGTAGATGGCGATATTGTTATTGGTACAGATCCAGACTGTGATCGTTTGGGTGTCGTTGTTAGAAATTTAAAAAACGAATTGGTAATCCTTAACGGAAACCAAACCATGATTTTAATGACTAATTTTCTTTTAAATCAATGGAAAAAAGCAGGAAAAATAAATGGTAATCAATTTGTTGGATCTACAATTGTATCCACACCGATGATGTCTGTTTTAGCAAACGCATACAATGTTGAATGTAAAATTGGCCTTACTGGTTTTAAATGGATTGCTAAAATGATAAAAGACTTCCCAACTATGGATTTTATTGGTGGTGGAGAAGAGAGTTTTGGTTTTATGGTTGGTGACTTTGTGCGCGATAAAGATGCTGTAACATCTACACTTTTGGCTATTGAAATTGCTGCACAAGCAAAAGAAAAAGGCAAAACCATGTACCAAGAATTAATTGATTTATATGTAGAGCATGGTTTCTTTAAAGAACGTTTAATTTCTTTAACTAAAAAAGGAATTGAAGGTGCACAAGAAATTAAGCAAATGATGATTGATGCGAGAGAAAATCCTTTAACAGAAATTAATGGTGAAAAAGTAGTTTTAATTGAAGATTACCAATTATCTATTTCTAAAAATCTTCAAACGAACGAAGAAACCACTATTGATGTGCCTAAATCTAACGTATTAATTTACTACACAGAAGATGGTAGTAAAATTGCACTTAGACCAAGTGGTACCGAACCAAAAATAAAATTCTATATCAGCGTTAATACAGAATTAGACAATTCGTCAGACTTTGCGAAAACGGAGCAATTTTTGGAAGATAGAATTGATGCTATCCTCAAGGATATGAATTTGTAATGAATGGATTATATAAAGAAGTTATCTAGGTTTATTGTTCCTTATAAAAGGTATGCGTTTTTAAATATATTTTTCAATGTTCTATATGCGCTATTTGGAACATTATCTTTTGTTTCCTTAATGCCAATGTTAAAGGTTTTATTGAAAACAGCAGAACCAATTGCCAATAAACCCTTAAGAGCGAACTACAATGGTATTTTAGAATATGGTAAATTCCTTGAAGATTCATTAAACTTTTTTATTACTCAAAAAATTGAAGCTGACGGTCAATATAGTGTACTCATTATAATGATATGTGTTGTTCTTGCCACTTTTTTACTTAAAAATGCTTCAGGATATTTTTCAAATTTCTTTTTAGCATACCTAAGGAATGGCATACTTAAAGACATAAGAAATGAATTATATGGAAAAACTGTAGCATTACCTGTATCATATTTTTCTGAAAAAAGAAAAGGGGATATAATTGCAAGAATATCTACAGACGTTAATGAAATACAGAATTCGCTATTGGCAATTTTAGAATTGTTAGTGAGGGAACCATTAACTATAATTTTTACAATTGTAGTAATGTTTACGATAAGCCTGAAACTAACCATTTTTGTTTTCATATTTATTCCTATTTCAGGTATTATAATTTCTCGAGTTGGTAAAAGTTTAAAAAAGCGTTCTCAACGCGTTCAAGAAGAAAATGGTGCTTTTTTATCGGTTTTAGATGAAACTCTGAACGGTCTAAAAGTTATCAAAGGATTTAATGCTGAAGAAAGATTTACGTCAACTTTTAAGAATTCTACCTCAAGATTATACAAGTTTGCTAATGATTTGGCACATAGGCAGAATTTAGCATCTCCAACATCTGAATTTCTCGGCATTGTGGTAATTGCTGTTATTCTATTATATGGAGGGCAAATGGTTTTAGTAGATAAAACGTTAACTTCTGACCAGTTTATTACATATATGGCATTAGCTTATAATATTTTAACACCTGCCAAAGCTATTAGTAAAGCAACTTATAAAGTTAAAGCAGGTAATGCTTCAGCCGATCGTGTATTAGATATCTTAAATACTGAATCTAGTATACAAGATATAACAAATGCCAAAATAAAATCAGACTTCACTTCAGAAATAAAACTAAACAATATTTCATTTAAATATGAAGATGACCTTGTGCTTAAAAACTTCACGCTAGAAGTTCCTAAAGGAAAGAGTGTTGCATTAGTTGGACAATCTGGCAGTGGAAAAAGTACGATTGCTAATCTTGTAACTCGTTTTTACGATGTTAATGATGGCAATATTAGCATAGATGGTGAAAACATTAAAGATATTACAAAACATTCTTTAAGAGGTTTAATGGGTTTAGTAACCCAAGATTCTATTCTATTTAATGATAGCATAAAAAACAATCTATTATTAGGTAAAGAAGATGCTACTGACCTAGAAATAATTGAAGCTCTAAAAGTTGCAAATGCTTGGGAATTTGTAAAAGATTTACCAAATGGTATTGACACTAACATAGGTGATTCTGGCGGCAAATTATCTGGCGGACAACAACAACGTATAAGTATTGCGAGAGCAGTTCTTAAGAATCCGCCCATAATGATTTTAGATGAAGCCACTTCTGCTTTAGATACAGAAAGCGAACGTTTGGTGCAAGATGCGTTAGAAAACATGATGAAAAATAGAACATCTATTGTCATAGCACACAGGTTATCTACCATACAAAACGCAGATCAAATTGTAGTAATGCAAAAAGGTGAAATTGCAGAGCAAGGCACACACGCAGAACTTATTTCTAAAAATGGTATTTACAGAAAATTGGTAGACATGCAAAGTTTTGATTAAAGCCTAAATTTTTAGAATTCTAATTAAAATTACTTCAAATTAATTTGAAACTATTATACAAAAAAAGGATGCATAATTAAATACATCCTTCTCTGTTGTTATCAGATTTGGGGAACTGATAACGGTTAATAGGTTAAGCTGAGACAAACATATAATAAATAAACATACCAAACAAGAAAAAAATGCTTTTTATCGTGTTTTTTTGTATTTAATCGAAAAAATAAGATGTAAATTACTGATTTTCAGCAAAAGTTAAAAAACGTGATTTTGGTGTTTTTTTTAATTAAACTTTTAGTAATTTAACAAGTCTAACTATCAAAGTAAATCACTTGATTGACGAATCTGAATTTATTGCAAGGTTAAAAAGCCCTTTAACAAAAGAAGCTGCTTTTAGAGAATTATTAAAACTCTATAAGGAACGTTTGTATTGGCATATTCGAAAGATTGTACTCAACCATGATGATGCAGATGATGTACTTCAAAATACGTTTATAAAAGTGTATCGAAGCATCGATAAGTTTAAAGGAGATAGTAAATTATTTTCGTGGATATATCGTATTGCTACAAATGAATCTATTACTTTAATTAATAAAAATGCTAAACGCCAACAGATAACAAATGAAGAATACCAAAATAAAGCAATAAATAGCTTAACAGCAGATATCTATTTTGAAGGTGATGATATTCAGTTAAAATTACAAAAGGCTATAGCAACATTACCGCAAAAACAACAAATAGTTTTTAATATGCGTTATTTTGAAGATTTAAAATATAAAGACATGGCTGAAATTTTAGAAACAAGTGAAGGTGCTTTAAAAGCTTCCTATCATATTGCCGCTAAAAAAATTGAAGCTTTTTTAACTTCAGATTAAACCATTTATTTAATTTGAAGTCTTATATATAGTTAAACAATAGATTTCCATGGATTTGGAGACTGTAAAATGAAAAAAGAAAATATACATAACATTACCTCTTCTGGTTTTAAAACACCAGAACATTATTTTGATTCGTTGGAAAACCAAATTTTTGAACGTATCAGCAATAATACTATTCTTGATAGTATTGAAACGCCTGGATTTAAAGTACCAAATGCATATTTTGACACTGTTGAGAGCAATATTTTAGAAACAATACAAACTAAAACAGAAAAACCAGTTATTCAACTTAAGTCAAAAAGTAAATTTTATTACTTAGCAGGTATAGCAGCCAGTTTTGTATTATTATTTAGCTTGGTATTTAATAACAAAGCAATAAGCTTAAATGCAATAGATACGGCAAGTATAGAAAACTATTTGTACCAAGAAGATTATAGTAATGAAGAATTAGCGACCTTATTTAAGGCTGAAGATATTTCTGAATCCGATTTTATAGATGTTAATATATCAGACACTACATTAAATGATTATTTAGAAAGTGTAGATGCTGAAGATTTTATTTTAGATTAAGAACATATGAAAACAATACAAACCATTCTCTTAACTTTATTTGTTACCGCAAGTGTATTTGCCCAACGACCAGACAGAGAAAAAATTAAAGCTCTTAAAATAGCGCATATTACAGAACAGTTAGATTTAACCAAGTCTGAAGCTCAAAAATTCTGGCCAGTTTACAATGCTAATGAAGATGCAAAAATGAAACTTAGAGAGCAATCAGTTAATAAACGTAACATCAAAAACACCGATGAATTAACAGAAAGTGAAGCAAAATCTCTATTGTTAGATATGGAGAAAATTGAAAAGCAAAAAGTAGCATTACAATCTAAACTTCTTAAAGATTTACTTGAGATTCTTCCTGCTAAAAAAATAATAAAACTATATCAAGCAGAACGTTCCTTTAAACAAAAAATGTTTGAAGAATATAAAAAGCGTCATAGTAAAAATAGAAGTAATAAAAAATAAAAAAAGGAAGCGAGTAGCTTCCTTTTTTTATTCACCAAAAGTTAATTTACTAATTCTACCTTTTCCTGCTGCATAAGCTACAGAATCATTTAAAAACCGAATGGTATAAAATCCTTCATCGCTTAGATGTTTCCATGAGTCACCAGCATCATTACTGTAATCGATGCCTTTAAAACCAACAGCTACTAATTCTTTACCTTTTGAGTTTGGAATATATTGTACACAACTTCTGTAACCTGGTCCTTTTCCATTAGCTACAACTTGCCAAGTTTTTCCTCCATCAATTGTTCTTATTTTATTATTTATTGTATCGTTTGGTTTGGTGTAATCTCCACCAATGGCAAATCCGTTGTTCTCATCATAAAAGGCTAAAGAATATATTCCTGTGGTTTCTTTTCCTTGAACAATTGGTGTATCATAAACGTCCCAAGTTTTTCCTTTATCCGGAGAATACAATATTCTACTAGCTTTTCCTCCTGTTGCTACCCAAGTATGGTCACCAACTATTGCAATATTAGTATCACTAGCCGCAAAAGCAGCTTCACCATCTTTGGCTTTTGGTAAATTATTACAAGATATTTTCTCCCAAGTGTCTCCTCCATCTCTGGTGATAATAATACTCATACAATCATCCGTTGGATCTCCAATAGCAATACCTTCTAAATCGTTCCAGAAATCCATGGAATCGTAGAAGGCTTTTTTATGGTTTTCTTGGTAAGTAATTTTTTTTCCAGACTTAGATAATTTAAAAGCTCTAGTTGGACTGCCTATTGATATATAATGATGAGCATTATTTGTCTTAGACATTGCTCTAATATTTACATCTAGGGTATCAGCTCCAAGTTTAGCACTTATACTAGCCGACATTATTTTTTCTTCCCCTGGATATAATTCTGGGCGATTAATCTGATACATTATTCCTATATCTCCATTAGAAGTTGCAAACATGCCAACATTTTCTTTTCCAACAACTTCTAATGCTCTAATATTTAATAAAGAATCTTGCATTAAAATTTCAATTTCAACCCTAGAAATATTTTCTAATTTTAATGGTTCTTCAGATTTACAAGAACTTAACCCAATCAACAAGAAGCAAACAAATATTAAATTCTTCATAATTATAATTTTCTCTAAAAATAGAAAAGCTTCACGAATAATCGCAAAGCTTTTCAAATTATCAATCAATCAATTATAAACTAATTCATCACATTAGTTTCCGTTTTTAGAGCTTTTACATCTACAATTAGCTGAGCTATTGACGCTCTATTTAAACCATTGTAAATACCTCTAATATGTTTGTTTTTATCTATCAGTAAAAAGTTTTCTGTATGAAGAAAATCTTCTATGCTCTTTTCTTCTCCTAAATCATTTTCTACAAAATAGTGTTCTCTTCCTAAATTGTAAATCGAGCCTCTATCACCTGTGACAAGATGCCATTTATTATTAATAACATTATTAGTATCAGCATAGGCTTTTAAAACAGAAACTGTATCTGTATTTGGCATTACTGAATGTGATAATAATAAAACATCGTTATCATCAATAAATTCTTCTTGAATTTTAGCCATGTTATTTGTCATTTTTGGACAAATACCAGGACATGTAGTAAAAAAGAAATCCGTTATATATATTTTATTTTCAAATGTCTTTTGAGAAATTGTATCACCTAATTGATTTACTAATTTAAAATCTGGGATTTTATGAAATTGCTTTTCCTCTATTGTTCCTGGTGTTAACCAATGTGGTGTAAAAGTATCATCCTTATAAAACGGTAAATACTCTACTCTACTTGTCTCAACAACTTCTATTTTTTCTTTTTTAGTATTCTCTTTACAGCTCCAAATAATTGCTACTAAAAGCATTATTATAATTTTATTTTTTCTTCCTTCTAATAATCTCTTCATCCTCTAATCTATAACATGAATTTGCCCTTCTCATACCAAAAATTCTTCCATTTTTAGCTTCATAATTAACGTATAATGTACCATTGACTAACCAAGCTTTTTGAAAACCTTCTTCTTTTCCATCAATAAGGTTTCTTAATTTAGCCAATTGACCATTAGAATACCATTTTTTCTCCAAACCTTGCAATAAACCTTCTTTGTAAAAAGCTAAACTTGCTAGTGTATCATTTTCCCACCAACTTTTATATTCACCAGATAAACGGTTATTTTTATAATAAGATTCTACCTGAAGCTTTCCGTTTCTTGTCCAACGTTTTGCAACACCCTCTCTTTTGCCATTATAAAAACCCCATTTCTCTTCTATTTTTCCACTTGGGTAATATTTTAAAGAATATCCATTAAATGGTTCTTCTTTATAATACCACCTACCTTTATTTCCATTTAAAACTAAATCTTCTTTTAAGACCTCAATGTCTTTGATAACAATGGTTTCAACTTCTGCAACATCATTACTACTCATGTTAATAGATTCGTTTTTTTTACAACCTAATATTGAAAATGTAATAAGGATAAAACAAAGAATTGACCTCATAAATATTATCTTTAATAACCTTGAAATGGGCCTGCAAACAGAACAATAGCTTCATCATAGGCATATAAAGGTGCATTGTATTCTTCGTTTATTATATGATAGTGATATTCACCATCTTCATTGTGAGGTGTTGGCCCAAAATGTCCTCCTGAAGCATCTAAATCTGATGGATATTCATTTGATGGGTAATCTCTTCTTCCGTATAAAAAGACACCATCTAGTAAAATACCAACTAACGCATCGTCATCATTTGTAATTGATTTTGGCTCTAAGTGATAATGGTAAACACCTGGTCCTTTGTGGGCACCATTATAATCTAAACTTCCAGCAGCCTGATCCAAATCACCAGCGCCTTCTTGATCATTAAATATAGCTGCTCCACTAACTGCAATACCAATGGTATTTAATTCCGTTGCCACGGTAGCACCATCTAAATCTGGTGAAGCATCAACGGTAAAGCTAGAAGCCTCTCCTGTACCACCTCCAATGTAAGTGTCTTGTGTTGTTTTCACAACACCTTGGGGAGATTCATCTATATACAGCTCATTGTCTGGGTGCCAATAAATTGAGGTGTGATTTGGAAAACCTGTGGTTTCTATATAAATATCTGTTCCGTCATCTGACAACATAACAGTAACCGCATCTGAATTAAACTCAGCAAAGGCTGCATGAAGTTCAGTTACCACAACATCATCTGTATCATCCACATCATCTGCAACACTACTTGAGGATTCATCATCTGATGAGCAGGCCAGGTTTAAAGAAAAAACTGTAATTGTAAGAAATATTAATTTAAATATATTTTTCATAGCTAGTGTATTGTTTTAAGCTTATAATTCTTTAGATGTGATTTTAATAAAAAACTTGCGCAGAAAAACACATTTTTTTTTGAAGCACCTTTTAAGATAATATCTCAAACAGCAAACTCTTTTATACCTGATTCAATTTTTATTCTGTTTAATTACTAATTAATTTGAAACACTTAACGAGCCGCTAATGCCATGCAAACAACCGAGAATTTTATTACTTCCTGCAGAACCTGCATGATAATGATAACCTCTAACCTCATCGTAATGACCGTTGCAGTCATCTAAATTATTATCTGAATGTCCCATGCTATCTGTATGTGCATAAATCCCAAAACCGTCTAAGGCATAACCAATCATTGGTGCATGTACATCTTTTTGTGCAACCTCTTTAGTAGAGCCAGTTACCGCATGGTAATGATATCCAGAATGTGGATTTACGTGTCCGCCTGCATCATCTAAAGGTGCTAATGTATGTGCTGCGAGAATAGCGTGTGTAGGTGCTGAGGCATCAAAATTAACACCATTGAAAGCTATACCAATTCCGTTGCCACCTAAAGGATTTGAGTTTTCTAAATACATAGGTTTTACAGGAATGACATAAGTAGACACTTTCTCTTTATAATAATCTGGCATACATTGCACACAGTAATTATGATACTTTTCATCTACATCTGGTCTTGCAGCTGCTTCACATTCATCTTGGCTATCAGTTACTTTAATAGAACCATCTTCTCTAAATAGTGCCCATTCTTCATCATTATAAAAATCTTTAAGATTAGCTATAAAATGACCATCTACATCATACACTTTATCATCTTTAAACCACATACCGCCTTTGTCTTTACCATCATTGATATGTGTAGGACACCATGGCCCCATATTATGTTCTTGTGGCTGAGAAGCCGTTGTTATAATATAGCAAAGTGCTTTAGTACCATCTGCAAGTGTTCGTTCTTCTTTAGTGATATCTTTTAATAAACTCTCTTTTATAAATAAAGAAGGGTCTACATTTATAGTTACTTCTAAATCTTTTTGAACATTATTAGAGTTATCCATTTGTCTTGGTTCTCTTCTTTCTGGCTTAGGTGCATTTTCTAATTCTTTTTCAGTTAGAAAACCATCATTATCTGCGTCAATCTTATAAAAATCATTAGACAATGGTCCATGAACTTCAGATTTTGAAAGTTTACCATCTTTATTGACATCCATTTCAGATATTAATTCAGACACATTTGGTCGTCCACCTTGAGGGTGATTGCTTGGGCCTTCACTTTCCGTTTTAACAGTTTGCTTACAACTTACTATTAGTGCGGCAATCATTAATAAAAAGAACGTTGACTTAGAAAAAATCGAGTACTTCATTTAATTTGATTTGTTGTTATCTTTTAATTTACAAAAAACTTATTAAACCTTATTAATTCTTCTCTTTTCTTTTCTTCTTATCCTCTTCTTTAGGAGTATAAAAAGCTTCAAGTTCATCTTTATCTAATTGGCCATCTTTATTCTCATCAATTTCAGAAAAACTTTCCATTAAATCACGCTTATCTTTTGCAGCAACTTCTAATTCATTTAATAAACCATCTTCATTTTGATCAACCTCCTTTAACAACTTTTTTACAGATACTTTTCTTGGTTTTGAACTATCTAATGCTGATTCTAACTCTTCTAAATCTATAAATCCATCTTCATTAGCGTCTATGATATCAAAATCTTTTGCAATTTTACCTCTTTCATCATTTGCAGCTTCTTCTTTATCTATTAATTCATCATTATTAGAATCTAATAATTTTAAAATTTCTGATGCATTTGGCTTATTTCCATTTGGTGGTCCTCCTTGTCCACGCCCTCTTCCTCCTCGACCGCCTGGTGGCTCTTGCGCAAACGCAGTTATACTTATTAAAAACACCAAAATTGTAAATATTATTTTAGTTTTATTAGTTTTCATAATTCTATTTTTAATGTCCACCAGGACCTCCGTTAGTTGGTTCTCCTGTAGGTCCCATATCTCCTCCTATTTGTGTAACTGTGCTATTTATGGTAAAATAATCACCTGAATTTATTCCATTACTATAAGTCCCAGAAGTGTATAATCCGTTAAGTTCAGTTCCATTACTTACGGTTCCTCCTGTATAAATATCATAGGTTTGCCCTGATTCTAATTTAGCATTTGAATATATAATTGTGTTTACTCTATTTGGTACTAGATAAGTAAGCGCTTCTGTTCCATCTTCTGATTGAATATGTAATAATTGGTTAGCACTTACACCATCAAAAATCACAGAATTTTGCGTGCTTTCGCTTTCAGTTGGGAATGAAGTATTTAAGCCCAATCCTAAAATTGTTCCTCCTGTAATTTTAAATGTATTATCATCGCAATCAAAACTACCATCTGGCTCGTCAATTCTAACTGCTATGGCAATGGTTGTACCACCTGTAACGGTAATTCCTCCATTACTATCAATAGCATCGTTAAGTGTGGTGTAAACATAAATATTTCCTCCGTTAATGTATATATCATCACCTGCGTTAAGACCGTCATCGTATGAATTGATGTTTATTGTACCTTGATTAATGGTCATTGTTCCTTTGGCTTCTATGCCTTCACCTTCAGAAGTATTTATTACAAAATCACCACCATTTATGGTTACATTTGGCATAATAGAATCGTCTGGTTCTTCTTCATCATCTATATCGTAAGAGGCTACAATTCCGTCATCAACAACATTTATATTAAAGGTTCCGTCGTTGATAATAATATAACCTTCTTCGCAATCCATACCGTCGCTAGCTGCTGATAAAAGTAGTGTACCTCCATCTACAATAATATAATCATTGGTATGTATGGCATCTGAAGCCGCATCACTTACCGTAATTGTTCCACTAACAACTCTTACATAATCATCACTAGCAATTCCATGTTTATAGTTTCCGGTAACTACTAGTTCTCCTGAACCACTAAATACTAACTGTCCTTCACTAAAAAAAGCAGCTTTAGCATCTTCATCATCTGGAATATTACTGTAACTATAAGCGTCTGCTAAATTGGTAGTACCTTCTAATATTACGAAACTTGTTTTTGATGATTGAATATTTATAGCAGGACCGTCTTCATTTGTAATACTTAAATCAGAAAGTGTTAGCTTAAACTTTTTATCGCTATAAATTTTAAGCATTCCATCGGTTGTTGTACCTGAAATTTCGTAAGCTACTTTTGAAATTGAAGAATTAATGGTAATATCTGCTCCATCTTGTGTAATAATCACATCATCAGGAACAGGATTTGTAATTGTTGCAGAAGTATTAGAGAACACAATTTGCACTGTATTTTCAAAAGTTGCATTTTCTACTAAATCGTCCTCGTCGTAACCAGAGTTATCTGTATCTCCTTCAGCCGTGCCAGATAAATTGGTATCGGTTATTTCAATATCTTCTGACACTATAACGTTAACATCGTTGTCGTCATCACTACAGGCATTAAAAGTTAGTATAGAAATACTAAAAGTTAACACCATGAAAAGGAATTTTGAGTTTCTTTCTATTGTTTTCATTTTGTGTGGTTTTAATTATAAAGTTATATAGCTTTAGATGCTTTCTCTGTTATAAACTTGTTTGTAATGTTGTTAAAAAAATCACAAAAGAACAACGCTATAATTTTCAACTTTTTCTATTTCAAAATAATTATGTAGCCACTATAAAAAAGCCCAAGAATGATATTATTCTTGAGCTTTTTTTTCTAATAAAATAAATAGTACCTCTATAAATTACAATTAATTTCTCGCAATTTTTAATACTGTGATTTCATTAACAACTACCATATACAAGCCTTTTGAGAATGCAGTAAAATCGAGCGTTATAGAATTTTTATCTAGATATTGGTTATTAAGCAATTGCTGACCTTGAAGGTTATAAACTTTTACGGTTTCAATACTATAATTAGAGTTTTCTATCTCTAAATAATTTGAAGTAGGGTTAGGATAGAACCTTAATCCGTCATTAAATAAAACCTCATCTATTGATAACGATTGGTTATTCATTGCAAAAGTTGGAGTTTGAATTACAAAATCTCCTGTACCATTTGGGTTTCTGGCATAAGCCATATCTGTAGTTTGCTCGCCAAAAGTAATATTCTCTAAAATTGTTCCGTTTGCATAAGATAAAATTGCAGTTTCACCACTCGATGAAAATTTGAAATCGGCATGAAAATCACCTTGATCAGTATCTTTATCACACCATACAATTAAATAACTATCTGCCTCTAAAGTTGTTCCTGTGGGAAATTGATAAACTAAAGGGTCGTCTGCATCATCTGATAAATATAAATTATCTAAACTTAGGGTTTCATTTGTTGTATTGTATAATTCTATCCAATCTTCGTATTCACCTTGCTCATCCGTAGCTCCTGAATCGTTAGAAGCTAAAATCTCATTTATAACTAAATCTCCGACATTTAAAACTTCATATTCTTCTAACCCTTCATTATTTGCATTAAAAGTTGGTTCTTGTATTACAAAATCTCCTGTACCATTGGGATTTCTGGCATAAGCTAAATCTGTAGTTTGCTCTCCAAAAGTAATATTCTCTAATATTGTTCCGTCTGCATAAGATAAAATTACTGTTTCTCCTCCCGATGAAAGTTTAAAATCTGCATGAAAATCACCTTGTTCAGTATCTTTATCACACCATACAATTAAATAACTATCTGGTTCTAATGTTGTACCCGTTGGAAATTGATAAATTAATGGATCTTCTGCGTCGTCTGATAAATATAAATTATCTAAACTTACAGCTTCATCTGATGTATTGTATAATTCTATCCAATCCTCATATTCGCCTTGCTCATCTGTTTCACCAGTATCGTTAGATGCTAATATTTCGTTTACAACTAAATCTCCTGCCGTTAATGTTGTATAAGTTGCATTTACAGTATAAAACTCATGCTCTGCTCTTGCAGGTGAAAATGCACCAATATTACTATTTTCTGCATATATATAATATTGCATATAAGACTCATTAATAGTAACATCAACACCATATACGTTATCACCAGCAGCACCGTCGTTATGTGCACCATCATCGTACATTAATACTTTAGTAAATGGAACTGTTTCATCTGTTCTGTATCCCAAATACACATCGTTAGTATCTGTAACATTAGCCGTAATTGTAATTACATCTCCAATTATAGGCACTTCTACTAAAGATCCTAAATTAGTTATTGTAGGTTGTGTATTTGTAAAATCTGATTGTGATAATAAATAAGAACTTCTAGCACTCATTAAATTAGTTAAGCCAGGTGCTGTATTCATACCTAAGCTATAGTCCGTATTAATATTTCCTGTAAATTGAGAATTCGTATAAAATTTGTTTGTATCTGCGGCAACTGCAGCAGAAATTATGGCTTGATAATCATTTGCAAGCGTTAAATAATTAGAATTACTAATGTTTTCAGTAAGTATCGTTTTAAAATGTGCTAAGTACATTCTCTTATATTTAGGCACAGCCAATAATTTAGAAACTAGAGGAAAACTAGTACTTGTATCATGCAGCAAATAATCTAATTGCGCTTTTTGAGTGGTGGAATTTAGAGTGCTTCCTCCTCCACCTGGACCAGGACCACCACTACTTTCTCCTGTCATTGCAAAAGTACCAAAGGACATATTTAAATCCCAAACTACAGATTTAAACTGCCCATTGTTATCTTTGTATAAATAATAATTTTGCTTAAACTGCCCAATGTAACTATCTAAATTAACAATTACATTATCAAAAGCCAACATCCATAGTGCCATATCTACATCTAAAACGGCTTCTATATTAGAAATATCGTAATTTAATGTATACGTAAGATCTATTAAATCATCCCAATGTGCTAAGGCGACTGAAGGATCATCTTCATCATTAGATTTAATTTCATAAGCATCATCATAACTTGTATAACTTGTACCCAAATATTCCAAATTTGGCAGTGTTGTTGTTTGTGGTCCTGCACCATCTGGAGGGCTACAACTAAAAAAAGCATTATCGTTAGAGTCGAAATGCTTGTTTACAAATTTCTTTGAAATAGACTCTGTATTAGTGTACAAACCGATTAAAGTACCATTTACATACACATTTGCGTAATTCGCTTCTGGTGCATCCATGTATTGATTAACAATATTATAGGCTACTGTTTCTCTCACAAAAGAAGGATCAAACATCACATTGGCCAGCTTTATATCTGTATAACCTTGATGGTCTTGATCTACATAAGTATCTAATTCTATATGAAATGGATTCTTTATTTGATTAGCATTATAAGAACTATTCCCCTTATACTTTACACCAACTTGGTTATAAACCGTTCCATTTATAGTCACAGAAGTGGCTTCCGTATAGTTATTTTCGCCAGCTTTTTCTGCATCTAGCAACGCATCCCAATTGCTTTCTGCAAACTGGATTTCTATGGTCTGAATGGTATTAATATCATACAAATCTTGCGAAAATGCATGCATTGATAACATGAAAATTAATAGTAGAGTAATGTTTTTTTTCATTCTTTTTAGGTTTGATTTTATTGATAATAGATATTTAGATGCATTGTTTAAAAAAAACTTGTGCTCAATTTTTATTTTTTTTGAAAAGAAAATCTCTCACATTAATCCTTTAACTCCTTATGCAAATTAGAGGCAATAGTTTGTGTTTTGTCTCTTAAATTTATAGCATTTTTTAGTTGAATTTCAGTCTGTAATAATCGGTCTACCAAACAGTTTTGATATTCTCTACTTGTTAGTAGACTGAAGTAATTTGACTGACCAGAAAATCGTTGTATATTATTGCTTTTTAACTCTCTATTAGTAAGTATATCAATTAAGGAAATATGTTTTTCGATAGCTGGTTGTAATCGGTTTACAATAATATTTTCAATTTTTGTTTCTTGACTTTCAAAACTATCTAATTCATTAGGGTATGCTGCAATAAGGTCTTTAAGCACTGTGCTTTCTATAAATTCAAATTTGTTTGTGGTATTCACCCATTATGTAATTTAGTAGCTTTGTAGTCCACATTAATAATACTTAGCTTGTCATCTAAAGCTAATTCATTTTTTTCTTCTTGTACTATTATATCCATTGTCTTTTCTATCGCCAATGTATTCTTAGTATAACTAGCAATTGAAGCATCTAATAAAATTAGGTTAGAATTTAGCTCTTCATTTAAAGATTGATAAATTTTTAGTTCTACAATTCTGTTCTTTCTTAATTCATTTAAATTATTGATTTTCCATGCGATTAATACACCTATTACAATTAGTAATATTTCTCCTAGAGCATATAGCAGATAATTTTTTATTTTTCCTGAAATCAGTAAATTCTTTCTTATTTTCCTAAATATTCTCATCTTTAATTCTTCTAATTGAACATTTTCTATTTCTAATATTTAAAATAAAAGCTCCGCAATTACTCACGAAGCTCTTACAAATAAACTAATAATCAATCTAAAAAACTCAATTATTTATTAATCTAAATATGCACTTACAGCCGAAGCACGTGAAACCACATGCGAGTTTAATTCGCTCACTGCTGCTTGAAAATCTGAACTACTATTTAAAAATGAATAGCCATCAATCTCTGAGGTCGCATAAGGCTCAATCAATGTTGAATATGTTGCGTACTGCGCTTGTATGTTACTCACATTAAAAGCATCATCCACAATTTCCTGCAAATAAGTATCATATTTGGCTTTATAGACATCATCCGCATATAGGTAACCAATTAGTGGCCATGATGAGCTACTGCCTAAATCTGAGAAATTAAGAGCTAATGCTCCTCCTTGGTTACCATCTTCTAGTGCTTCATTATTATCCCAAGGAATCCAAGTTAATTTACTGGTATCTGGATCATTGTACAAAAAGTAGTTGTGTGACATTTTACCATAAGTATCCCAATTTTGAATAACGGTATTAGCCGCCAAATACTTTAAAAATACATCCGTATCAAAAACAGCATCTAAATTTGTTCTCCAAGTTGCTGCATCTGTCGTTCTTGAAGCATCATTAACTATGGACAATAAACTTTGAACATCTGAAAAATCAGCATCGTCTGCATTCGTTTTCTTTACATATTCATCTTCATCATAAGTTCCTGCTGCAAAAGTAGCTGCATCACCATCTGGCTTATATAAATTACCATCATCATCAGAAAATTGGGTATCTAAAACCGTATCATCAACTTCTTCTACCAATGTATAAACTCCAAAATATTCTGGACCATCTCCATGATCCACATAGAGCACATAAAATGCCGTATGTGAACCTACTAAACCAGCATTTCTAAAAACATCACCTGCTACTTTTTCTCTCATCATAGATTTATCGTTATAATTGTTTTTAAGGCTTAACTTTTTAAATCCATAAAAACGTTGATTATCAATTTGTGGATAGTCATCTTCAAACTCATCAAAATCTAACTTAAACGACAGTTTTAGAATTCCATTAGCCCAAGAACTCGCTAAACTAGAATTTCCTTTAAATCGAACACCTACGCGATACCATTCTATTCCATTATAAAAAACTTCAGCTGGCACAAAAATTGGATCTTCTTCATCTCCTGAGAATGAACCATTTCCACTTCCAAAAGTTCCATAAAGACTTGTCATATCATCTAGCATACTTTGCCAACGCGTTTCACTGATTACAAAATCTATTCGTTTTACGGAATTATCTTCAAATACTTCATCAAAATCTGGATCAGCATCTTTACTATGCGTGGCTTCTGTCCAATCTGTAGCTTCAAAGTCTGAATCGTCCGAATCATTAGTATCTGTATTATCTGCAACATAACCATCTGGTTGATCACATGCTTCTTGACTAATATCTGGATCACCTAAACCATCACCATCTAAGTCTTGATACCATGTGGTTGTTACGCAAGAACTTTCATTACTATCATCGTCACTACAAGCGTTAAACATCAACAATGCCGCACTAAAAATTGTGACTATAAAAACAATATTTATACTCTTTTTTACATTATTCATTTTTCTTAGATTTTTAATTTTACGTTTTTAATAACTTAATGCTTTAAAAGCTGCATAATTTCTTATGAAGCCTTTACAACCAATCAATCTAAACAATCACTATTAATCTCTTTTGCGCTCTTTACGTTCTGGCTTTGGGGCATTTTTAAATTCTTCTTCAGAAATAAAACCATCTTCATCAGTATCAATCTTAGCAAAATCATCTTTTAGAGGTCCCTTTAATTCTTCTTTGGCCAATTTTCCATCTTCGTTAGCATCCATTTCTTTTAATAACTCAGCAAAAGTTGGTGGTTCTTTTCTTTCTGGTCTATCTCCAGACTGACCATATGCATTTGCTGACATAAACAATACTACTCCAAATACTAATACTACTGCTTTTAATGTGTTACTTTTCATCTTTTTAAGTTTTAAATTATATGGTTTTAGATGCAGTTTTCTTATTAAACTTGTGAGTACATCAGTTAAAAAAAACTTAAAAAACAAACTTCTAGATTTTTGTAAACCTCAAATTATACAGTCTCTTTATTTCTAACAGAGTTTATTTGGTTCACAGTATCAAAAGGTTGCTTTTCTAGCTGCATTGTGCCATCTTTTCCTCTAAAGATATTAATCCATGCTTGCCAATTTTCATTATCCATTTCTGGGTAATCTAATCTGTAATGACTGCATCTACTTTCCTTTCGCATTAGGGATGCCCTCAATTTCATTTCTGCACTAATAACCATATTTTTAGTTTCGTGCGCCAAACGCAATTCATGTAAGTTTGAAGCCCTCAAATGTGGCACATGGTGATCTCTTAATTCTTCTACATAAGCCAAAGCAGCTCTCATTAGGTTTTCCTTTTTGATGTAAATGATGAAATTTGGAATCATAATACTCTGCAAGGTTTGTGTTACCCAAGCTGGGCTATAACCAGCTTCTCGTTTTAACGGTGCCAAAATCTCTTCTTCAATACTGTTTAATTTTGAAGTTGAAATACTATGCGATTTCACATTTTTGCTATAATTAGCTGCCGTTTCGCCTGCAATAGCTCCTTGAACTGCAGAGCCAGATAGAGAAGAACCTATTTGTGTGTATATTCCTCCTGCCATATAAGAACCCAAAGCATCACCTGCTGCATACAACCCTTTAATTGTAGATTCGCATTTATCATTTATTGGCACCAATCCCTCTGCTTTATGAATTGACATACCTGCAGATGAACCACCAACAACAGTTCCTCTTCCCATTCCTGGTGGTCCATCTTCACGTTCTTTTCTTGGAGGTCTTTTTCTATTTTCACCACCTGGAGGTGGTCCATCTCCACGGTCTCTTTTTGTAAATTCTTCTGGCGTAAAAGGTCCTCCTTTGACTTTATTGTCCTGATTTCCCATTCCTGGAGGTCCCATTTGAGCAGCTCCACCATTCATATAAGCCATATAATTCATATCAACACCAAGATCATGGCGCACTTCTATACCTGTTGTGCCTGGTTTTTGTTCAAACATATCTCCCCAACCATCGTAACAAGCTGCCGGATTTTCTCCTCTCGATGGATGACCGTCGTTCCATTCTTTTCCAGTGACTTTTGCTCCAATATCATAAGCCATTATTGTACCATCGTGGGTTAAATCACAAATAGGAAATCCGTTAGGTTTAAAACCACCAGCTCCTGTACAAAGTATAACGCTTTTTGCTTCGTAAAACAACACTTTCTGCTCATCAATACTAAAACCAGCTGCTCCTACAACTCTTTCGTCTTCTTTAATTAAATGTGTAATGGTTACACGTTCTTGAAGAGGAATATTACGTTCTTCAATGGGTTTACTAAAGCTTTTATTGTACAAGGAAGATTCAAAAAATCCCCATTCTCTTAACTCGTTTACTCGTGCCAATGAATGTTCTGCTAGTTGTCTGGTATAAGCCTGATTGTTTGTACCAAGCGCAGAACGCGATACTTTAGCGACAAATTCATCGATACTTATTTCTTCTTTGTCTTTATCATAGGCAAAAATTCCTTTGGCAAATGGCGTTTGTCCTGAAGCTCCCAAGCGTCCTTTAGAAACCATCATTACATTAGCTCCAGCATCATGTGCTTTTACAGCAGCAAACAAGCCAGCCATTCCGCTGCCAACAACCAAAACATCTGTACTTATCTTGTTAATACCTAATGCATCTGTATCAATTTCAGGCTTGTTTAAAGCCCAATCTAAATTCATTCCAAATCCTGCCATAGCTGCGAATCCTGCTCCAGCTCCAGCTAATGTGATGAACTTTCGTCTTGACATATTTTTAGATTCTGTTGTCATTTTTTTGCTGTTTTTTTAAATAGGTACTTTCTCATTACATAATAAATTCCTGTTGCCACAACCAGAAGATAAAACAGTGTATATGAACCGTTGCTATGCCTTCCCATATCAATTACATGCCAAGTAGCTGTAATTACAAATAGTAAGGTTAAATAACCGTGTAAGCTTCTCCATGTGCGATAGTGTAAATTCATTTTAAATCTAAAAAATGCTGTAACCATTAGAATAATCATGATTCCATAAGCAATTAACCCGAGAATAATGCCTGTAGTGTTGTACGTTGTTATCAATCGCACAAAGGCATCTGTTGGTGTTAAAGTATTATCAAAAAACTTTGGAACAATAATAAAAAATGGATGCAGTAAGATTACTGAAATAAAAATGTAACCAATAAATCTATGAATAGCCACAACATTGACCATTCTAATTTGCTTCATTAATTTATAATTTAATCTGGATGTAAAAAATTGAGAAAGCAGTAATGAAAACGCTAAAATAGTAACTATGGAAAGTGTTTCCATTAAGATATTTCTTCTTTCAAAATTTCCAGAGAAATACAAGAACAATGGCACTACAATAAATGTAAAAATAAGTGCCGAAAATTTGATAATATAGTTTTTTGTTTTCATGATACGGATTTTAGCCCCAAGAAACAATCACAGGAATAGACTTGTCTGGTGTAATGGTTATAGCATCAACTGGACAGTACATTCTACATAAATGACAAATTTGGCAGTCTTCTGGGTATAATATTTCTGCCTTTTTAGAATCAGGATTTAATCTGATAACATCAGTTGGACAGCTTTTTATGCACTCTTCGCAACCTATACAACCCTTTATACTTTTAATTGGCATAATCTGCTCTATTATAAATTATTTATTTTCTTTTGATTCTGATAAATTTCACCAAAACTCAATGCAAAGGACTAAATATTTCATTTCTCTTAAAATGACCTCAATCAGCATTTCAGTATTTGTTTTGTTAATTTATGTCTCTCACTAATCTTACGTAGTTTTGGATACGAAGTGAATCAACCGCATTTACAGATTCTAAAAGATAGTCTTCTATGTCTCCACTTTTTGGGTCAGAACGCTGAGCACCTGCTCCATGCCAATCGTAATATTCGGTTGCACTGCTATTATCTTTACTGTAAGCTTTACCAAATGCTAGATAACAAGCTGTATACTTAAAATCGCCTTGCGTTGTACTAGTCCAAAACCAACTATCATCATCTGTGCAAGAAAAATAAGTTTCGTCAATTGCTGGGAATGTAGTTTTATCATAATCTACAATACTTTGTAACTCTTTTGTATTTGGCAAATGCCAATCTGTGTAGCCTGCAAGTTCACTATTAGTGGCGTATGCAAGGGCGCTTTTCCAATCATAAGTATTTCCATCATCTACTTGTTGCCACATTAAGCCTGTAGCTGTATCAGATATAGTTCCATCTCCATTATCACTAAAACTGTTTACGCCATATATATTTTCTTCTCCTCTAACCGCTCTAACAAAACAACCAGGATTTTCCACTCCAGTGCTGCCATCAAAATACAACCCTGTTTCGTAAGCTTTAATATGGCCATCTGCAAAATTGAAACCAAAAGCACCTTCCATATTTATGTCTTGCAAACCTCCTTTAACATACTTTGTACTCGACCAATATTGACCTGCGTACGACATCATTTGGTCGTATTCAAAATCGAAATAATCATCATAGAGATAAGGTTGAGAGTTTGATGTTGAAGTAGCATCTAAACTACCATTAGAATTAATTAAAGAATACAATTCTTTTATTGTTGGAAGTCTCCAATCTGTATAACCTCCAGTTTCTAGATCATCAACATAATCAAAAGCATCATAATAATTGTGTCTTTCAAAGTCTGGTGTTTGTTGCCACATTAATCCAGTATTTAAATCAGTTACTGTCCCATCTCCATTATCTTGAAAAGAAGACTCAATCCCTGTAAATTGTGCATCTTGGCCGTAATAATCTTCTGAAGCACTGGGTGTAGATATTTCATTTCCATCATCATCATAAAAAACATTTTGACCTGTATCTGTTAACACAAAACTGATTGCTAAATCTGTTAATGTATCATCATCCGTATCTGAATCTGCATTTTCAGATATTGAATCGTCATCACTACAAGCATTAAAACTTATAATTGAGAAGCTAAGCAATATAATTGCTAATAAAAGTCTAATTTTTACTCTAAATTTTTTCATATCTAAATATTTTTTGAGTTTATATTGATACTTAAATTTAGATGTGAATGCGGTTAATAAACTTGTGTGCAACTATGTTAAAAAAAACACAAAAAAAAGACCTTCGTTATGTTGAAAGTCTTTTACTAAATATTTAATCTTATCTCGGTGGAGGCCTATGTCCTTCTCCATCGTTTGGAGGAGGTGGTCTATGACCTTCCGCACCATTTGGTGGTGGCCTATTTTCATTATCACCTCGCCTTAAAGCATCCTTTAATATACTTTTAAATTTTTCCTTTTGCTCATCATCTGCAATATCTTGAATCATCTTAAAATGATAAAAAACCTCTTTTTCTTTTAAAGTTTCTATATCACATATTAATGAAGAAATCGAATCTATAGTAGCGACTTGTACATTATCATCAGTCAATGAACTAAATAACTGATCTTTTAGAATTCTAATCTCTTCAGAAAAACGCGTCATTGTTTCATGATGACCTTTACTCTTATCATTAAATTCTTCTAATTGCTCAGCATTAAATCCAAGTTCATTTACTATAAAATTTTTGTCTCTTCGAGAATCTTCTAGTCCATCAAAACTACGCATTCCAATGTAGTTAAACAGAAAAAAACCATTAACTACAATTAGAAAGAAAAGTAAAATGTATAAAAATGTATTTTTCTTCATAACTAATTAAATAAAGACGATTCTGTACTTACTGATAATCCATAAGATTCTGCAAAACTACTCACATTCTCATCATAAGTAGATTCTTTTAAATTATTAAATGCTAAAACATTTAAAACCACAACACATACCAAAGTAGCCAATTGTAATTTTGGTGTAAACCAAGACCATGAAGTGTCTTGTATATCTTCTGATGCAGTACGAATTTGATGCATCACCTTTTCTTTAAAAAAAGGAGAGACCTTGACTTCTTGAATTGATTCAACAGAATCAAATACGTCATTAATTTTCTTATTCATTTCAACATTAGTTTTCATATATATAGCTTTAGATGCATAAATTTTAAAAAACTTGCATTATTGTTCTTTTTTATAATAATTTTCTAAACCTTTCTGTAAATTCTTTTTTGCTCTAAACATCACAGACTCAACTGAAGATAAGCTTCGTTTTGTAATTTCGGCGACTTCTTGATAACTTTTACCATCAATTTTATGAAGTGTAAAAACAACACTTTGACTTTCTGGCAAACTATTTATCGCTTTAAACAAGGTTTCACTTAACTCTTTATTTTCAAGCAAAATTCCTGGATGATTCATTTCAGTAAAATAATCCGTTTTATCTATCGGAATCGCATTTCCTGTTATTGACTGTAAAAAAGCAAAACGTTTTTTTGTGTTCTTTTTTCTAATAAACTCTAAACATTTATTTGTTGTAATTCTATATATCCATGTAGATAACTTGGAATCACCTTTAAACTTACTTATAGAATTAAAAACTTCCACAAACACTTCTTGCGCAATATCCTCAGCATCTTCTTTATTAGGCACAAAAGAAAGACAAGTACCAAAGACTTTTTGCTGAAAGTCATCCAAAAGCTTACCATAAGCCTTGGTACTTTTTAGTTTTAATTCTTCTATAAATTGTGTTTCCGTCAAAAAAATGATTTATGTTTAATTAGCTTTAGATGCTTTTCAACACAAAAACTTGCGCTTACCTTATTAAATCTCTAATAAAATTTAAAAATAACACTTTTCAATAAAGACCCATACATTTTAAACTTTTAACTTAACTTTGCACGTTCTTTTTTGCAGATTAATAAAACTGTGAGTTAAGGATTGAAAATTGAAGACTAGTTATGAGATTACATAGAAACTTATGCTTTGCAGTGATTGATGGATTACACCTTATTTTTAATGAAGGTGAATATGCAGATAAAGTAATACAGCAATTACTAAAACGAGATAAGCGTTGGGGAAGTAGAGACCGAGGTTTTGTTGCAGAAACTGTTTACACAATTGTACGCTACCAAAGATTATATGCAGAAATCGCTGATGTAAAAGCACCTTACCATAGAGATGATTTATGGCGCATGTTTGCCGTTTGGGCTACCTTAAAAGGAATAAAATTACCAGACTGGAAATACTTTACAGATACGCCTACCAGAAAAATAAAAGGACGTTTTGATGAATTATCTAAAATTAGAAAATTTAAAGAATCAATTCCAGATTGGATTGACGAATTAGGTGTTGCAGAATTAGGTGAGGCAGAGTGGACTAAAGAAATAGCAATGCAAAATGAGCAAGCTGATGTCATCCTTAGAGTAAACACTTTAAAAACAACTAAAAAAGATTTGCAATTAAAACTACAATCTGAAGAAATTGAAACTGAATTTCTACCTAACCATCCATCGGCTTTAAAACTTACAGAACGTGCTAATGTCTTTAGAACAGAAGCTTTTAAAAATGGTTGGTTTGAAGTACAAGATGCATCTTCTCAATTAGTTGCAGACTATTTAGATGTAAAACCAGGCATGAAAGTTGTTGATGTTTGTGCAGGTGCTGGTGGTAAAACATTACACTTAGCTTCCTTAATGGAAAACAAAGGACAGTTAATTGCTATGGATATTTACGAAAGTAAATTGAAAAAATTAAAAATTAGAGCACGTAGAAATGGTGTGCATAATATTGAGATGAAGGTTATTGATTCTACTAAACCAATAAAAAAACTACATGGTAAAGCGGATCGTTTATTAATTGATGCACCATGCTCTGGTTTGGGAGTTCTGCGTAGAAATCCGGATGCTAAATGGAAACTTGAGCCTGAGTTCATAGAAAATATTAAGAAAACGCAACAAGAAGTATTAGAACAATATTCTAAAATGGTAAAACCCGGAGGAAAAATGGTTTACGCAACATGTTCTGTTTTACCTTCTGAGAATCAAAAACAAGTTGACAAATTTTTAACTTCAGAAGCAGGAAAAGATTTTACCTTTGTAAAAGACAAAAAAGTATTAGCTTACAAATCTGGTTTTGATGGCTTTTACATGGCGCTTTTAGAAAAAAATAACCCAAATTAATAATTAACATTATTACTTATGAAACACCTTTACATATTTTTCTTTTTCATCACAACCCTAGGTTTTGCACAAATCCCTTCTAACTATTATGATAGTGCTAGTGGTTTAACAGAATATGCTTTAAAGACACAATTAAAAAACATTATAAGTAATGGTCATGTAGACCAAGGATATGGTGAACTTTATAATGGTTATGTAACAACATTTACAGATACTGCCTATGAAAATGATGGTAGTATTTTATTGTATTATACAGAAAATCCTGATGGAGCTGACCCTTATGGTTATAACCATTTCTCAAATAACTGTGGAAATTATAGTTCTGAAGGAGATTGTTATAATCGTGAACATTTAGTTCCTCAATCTGCTTTCAGTAGTGCTTCTCCTATGAGAAATGACATTCACCATGTAATTCCTAGTGACGGTTACGCTAACGGACAAAGAGGAAGCTTTCCTTTTGGAACTGTAAGTTCTGCCAATTGGACCTCTTTAAATGGTTCAAAAAGAGGATCAAGTAGTGTGTCTGGTTATTCTGGTACTGTATTTGAACCAATTGATGAATTTAAAGGTGATATTGCCAGAGCTGTGCTTTATTTTGCTGTACGTTATGAAGATACAATGGATAACTATGGTGGTTTTGATATGTTTAATGGTACTGAGAATCAAGCTTTAGAAGATTGGGCAATCACATTGTTGTTAGATTGGCATTACAATGTTGACCCAGTAGACCAACAAGAAATTGACAGAAATAATGCTGCATACAATTTTCAAGGTAATGCTAACCCTTTTGTAGACCACCCAGAATATGCAAACATGATTTGGAACCCTACAACAGATACTGAAGTGCCAACTGACCCAACAAATTTAGTAGCTTCTAATCCGTCTGATAGTACCATTGATTTAAACTGGACAGCCTCTACAGATAATATAGCTGTTACAAGCTATGATGTTTATATAGATGCTGTGTATTCATTTAATGTTGTTTCTAATACTGCAACTGTAACGGGATTATTGCCTGATACTAATTATTGTTTTACAGTTAAAGCAAAAGATGCTGCTGGAAACACTTCAGGATTTAGCAATCAATCTTGTGCAACAACAACTAATAATGGTAGCGTTGGCGGAACAGATTGTTTAGCAGAAACGTTTGAAAATTTAGGAAATTCATCAGGTTCTTATTCTGATGTAACTTGGACTGGAGACGAAGGTGGCACATGGAACGCTACAGATGCCAGAACAGATCAAACTTTAAATACAAGAGCAATAACCGTAAGAAATGGAACTTTAACATTACCAACAACTTCAGGTGGCATTGGTTCCTTAACTGTAACTACACAACGCGTTTTTAGTGGAGGAAGTGGAACTTTTAACCTTAATGTTAACGGAACATTTATTAGCACCATTGCTTACGGTGACAACCAACAAACCATCACCATACCTAATATTAATATTGAAAATAATATTTCAATTGTAATAGACGGAAATAGTGGCTCGAGCAACAGAGTTATGTTTGATGACCTTTCTTATACTTGTTATGCTGGTTTAAGTACAGATGAATATAGTATAGAAAGTGTTAAACTTCACCCTAATCCGGTTAATAATAATCTAAAGGTAGATTTAAAGTCTAATATTGAAACTACTATAGAAATTTATGATATATTAGGAAAACAAGTCACAAAGACTTTAATAAACAAAACAAGTACTTTAAATCTTCAAAAATTACAATCTGGAGTATATATTGTAAAAATTTCTCAAGGTAATTCTACTATTACAAAGAAACTGATAAAGCAATAAAACAAGGACATCTTATTACAAAAAGCAGCTTATATAGCTGCTTTTTTTGTTTAAAACTTGTTGAATACTTCGCTATTCTAAATTCAAAACATATAAAGATTACCACAAAATGGATTAACTTTGTGTTTTAATTTTCACGACAAATAACACAGATAAATGATTCATTTCTTCGGAAACCAAAACAGCACAGTATATGCTGTTCAAGCCACAAAAGAATTATCAATAGAAACCATATCAAAATTGACATGGTTATTTGGCAACCAGCCAAAAATAGAACAAGCATCACTCGATGCTTTTTTTGTTGGACCAAGAGCCGCAATGATAACACCATGGAGTACAAATGCTGTTGAAATGACTCAAAATATGGGTGTTTCTGATATTATTAGAATTGAAGAATTCACTTCTGTTTCTAAAGATTTTTCAGATTTTGACCCAATGATTTCTGAAAAATTTCAAAGTCTTAATCAAGAAATTTTCAATATTGATATTCTACCAGAATCCATAATAAATATTGAAGATATTTCTGCATATAATGAGCAAGAAGGTTTATCTCTGAGTGATGAAGAAGTTCAGTATTTAGAAGGTGTTTCAAAAAAAATAGGACGACCATTAACGGATTCTGAGGTCTTTGGATTTTCTCAAGTAAATTCTGAGCATTGTCGTCATAAAATATTCAATGGTACGTTTGTTATTGATGGAGAAGAAAAAGAAACCTCTTTATTCAAACTTATAAAAGAAACATCAAAACAAAACCCAAACGATATTGTATCTGCCTATAAAGATAATGTTGCTTTTATAAAAGGACCAATAGTAGAACAATTTGCACCTCAACGTGCAGATATACCAGACTTTTACACAACAAAAGATTTTGAGTCTGTAATTTCATTAAAAGCAGAAACACATAACTTCCCAACAACTGTTGAGCCATTTAATGGCGCAGCAACAGGTTCTGGTGGAGAAATTAGAGATAGACTTGCTGGTGGAAAAGGCTCACTGCCTTTAGCTGGTACTGCGGTTTACATGACATCTTACTCAAGATTAAACGACGAACGTCCTTGGGAAAAAGCATTTCCAGAACGTAAATGGTTGTACCAAACTCCAATGGACATTTTAATTAAAGCTAGTAATGGTGCTTCAGATTTTGGTAACAAATTTGGTCAACCGTTAATCTGTGGTTCAGTTTTAACCTTTGAGCATAGCGATGCTAATGGTAAAATTGGTTACGATAAAGTAATAATGCAAGCTGGTGGAATTGGATATGGTAAAGCAGACCAAGCCATAAAAGATATCCCAAAAGAAGGTGATAAAATTGTTATTCTTGGAGGAGATAATTACAGAATTGGAATGGGAGGCGCAGCAGTTTCTTCGGCAGACACAGGTGCTTTAGCTTCTGGTATTGAGCTAAATGCCGTACAACGTTCTAACCCTGAAATGCAAAAACGTGCTGCTAATGCTGTACGTGGCATGGTAGAAAGCGATGAGAATTTCATAGTTTCTATTCACGATCATGGTGCTGGTGGACATTTAAATTGTTTGTCGGAATTGGTTGAAGATACTGGTGGACATATAGATTTAGACAAATTACCAGTTGGCGACCCAACCTTGTCTGCAAAAGAAATTATTGGTAATGAGTCTCAAGAACGAATGGGATTAGTTATTGCAGAGAAACATTTAGATACTTTACATAAAATAGCAGATAGAGAACGTTCTCCAATATATGATGTTGGTGAAGTTACCGGAAAACATCGCTTTACTTTTGAATCTAAAACTACAGGTAAAAAACCTATGGATTTAGCTTTGGAAGATATGTTTGGGAGTTCTCCAAAAACAATAATGAATGATGTTACTGTAGAAAAAGAATACAGTGGCATTTCTTATAACACTAAAAATTTCTACGACTATTTAGATCAAGTTTTACAACTTGAAGCTGTTGCAAGTAAAGATTGGTTAACAAATAAAGTAGACCGTTGCGTTGGTGGTAAAGTTGCCAAACAACAATGTGTTGGTCCATTACAATTACCATTAAATAATGTAGGTGTAATGGCTTTAGATTTTAAAGGAAAAGAAGGTATTGCTACATCAATTGGGCACTCTCCTATTTCGGGTTTAATTAATCCTGAAGCTGGCAGTCGTAACTCAATTGCAGAAGCTTTAACCAATATTATTTGGGCACCTTTAAAAGATGGTCTTAAAAGTATTTCTTTATCTGCTAATTGGATGTGGCCTTGTAAAAACGCAGGTGAAGATGCACGTTTATATGAAGCCGTTAAAGCAATTTCAGAATTTTCAATTGATTTAGGGATAAATGTACCAACAGGAAAAGATTCGCTTTCAATGAAGCAAAAATATCCTGATGGTGATGTAATTTCTCCAGGTACTGTGATTATATCTGCAGCAGCCAATTGTAATGATATTACTAAAGTTGTAGAGCCTGTATTACAAAAAGGAAAAGGTTCTATTTATTATATTAATCTTTCGCAAGATTCTTATGAATTAGGAGGAAGTTCTTTCGCACAAATCAATAATAAAATAGGTAATACAACACCTAATATTAAAAGTGCAGCTTACGTAAAAAATGTATTTAACACCATTCAAGATTTAATAAAGAACGATCAAATTGTTGCAGGCCATGATGTGGCTTCTGGTGGATTAATAACCACATTATTAGAACTTTGTTTTGCTGATAATAATTTAGGTGCTGAGTTAGATTTAACCAATCTTGGAGAAAAAGATTCATTTAAAGTATTATTTGCTGAAAATGCAGGACTTGTTTTTCAATCTTCTGATGATTCTATTGAAGCTGAATTATCTAATGCAAATATTGAATTTCATAAAATTGGCGACGTTACTGAAAGTGATGTTTTAGGAATTATAAATGGTAACGAAGTATTTACCATGACTGTTTCGAGATTAAGAGATATGTGGTATAAAACCTCTTACTTACTAGACCAAAAACAAACGGCAAACGGCTTAGCAAAAGACAGATTTGATAATTATAAAAATCAAGCCTTAGAATATAAATTCCCTTCTCATTTTACTGGTAAATTATCAAAAACAGACTCAAATAAACCTAGACCAAAAGCTGCTATTTTAAGAGAAAAAGGAAGTAATTCTGAACGTGAAATGGCCAATGCTATGTTTTTAGCTGGTTTTGATGTTAAGGATGTTCATATGACGGATTTAATTTCTGGAAGAGAAACCTTAGAGGACATTCAGTTTTTAGGAGCGGTTGGTGGATTTAGTAATTCAGACGTATTAGGATCCGCAAAAGGTTGGGCTGGTGCTATTAAGTACAATGAAAAAGCTAATACCGTTTTTCAAAATTTCTTTAAAAGAGAAGACACGCTTTCTGTAGGAATTTGCAATGGATGCCAGCTATTTATGGAGTTAGATGAAATAAATCCAGAACATGAAATTCATGGAAAAATGGTTCATAATGATTCTCATAAACACGAGAGTGGATTTACTTCAGTTAAAATTCAGGAGAATAAATCAGTGATGTTATCAACCCTTGCAGGTACAACTCTAGGCGTATGGATTTCGCATGGAGAAGGTAAATTTAACTTACCATATTCTGAAGACAAATACAACATTGTTGCTAAATATGGTTATGCTGAATATCCTGCAAATCCTAATGGCTCGGATTTTAATACTGCGATGATGTGCGATAAAACAGGTCGTCATTTAGTAACTATGCCACATATAGAACGTTCTATTTTCCAATGGAATTGGGCAAATTACCCACAAGATAGAAATGACGAAGTGTCGCCTTGGCTAGAAGCTTTTATTAATGCAAGAAAGTGGATTGAAAATAGATAATTGAGATAAAAAAAAGCCTGAGGTAATTTACGTCAGGCTTTTTTAAAACACTAATTACATGTTTGCTTTTATTGCTGCTTGTGCAGATACTAATCTAGCTATTGGTACTCTAAATGGTGAACAACTCACATAATTCATACCAACACTGTAACAATATTCAACAGAACTTGGCTCACCTCCATGCTCTCCACAAATACCTATTTTTAAATTAGGTTTTACACTTCGTCCTCGTTGTGTTGCAATTTCTATTAATTGCCCCACACCTTCTTGATCAATTACTTCAAATGGATCCACTTTTAAGATACCTTTTTCAATATATATTGGTAAGAACTTTCCAGCATCATCACGAGAATACCCAAAGGTCATTTGTGTTAAATCATTAGTACCAAACGAAAAGAAATCCGCTTTTTCTGCAATTAAATCAGCCATTAAAGCTGCTCTAGGAACTTCAATCATTGTTCCAACCAAATACTCAATACTGTCTTTACGTTCTTCAAAAACAGCATTTGTTGTTGACCTAATAATTTGTTCCTGCATTTCAAATTCCTTTACAGTACCAACTAAAGGCACCATAATTTCAGGCTTACATATAACTCCTCTTTCTTTTAAGTTAAGCGCGGCTTCTAGTATAGCACGCGTTTGCATTTCTGTAATTTCAGGATAGGTATTTCCTAATCTACAACCTCTATGACCTAGCATTGGGTTAAACTCTTCGAGCTCTGATACTTTGTTTTTAACAGCTTGCAAAGAAATATGCATATCGTCTGCCAATTCTTTTTGAGTTGCTAATTGATGAGGCACAAATTCATGTAAAGGAGGGTCTAACAAACGAATAGTTACCGAAAGGCCTTCCATAGCTTCAAAAATACCTTCAAAATCAGCACGCTGCATTGGCAATAATTCTTCAAGTGCTTGTTTTCTGCCTTTAACGGTATCTGCCAATATCATTTCTCTCATGGCTTTAATTCTATCGACTTCAAAGAACATATGCTCAGTTCTTGTTAAACCAATACCTTGAGCACCAAAATTACGTGCAACTTTAGCATCCTTTGGAGTATCTGCATTGGTACGAACTTTCATTACGCCATATTTATCAGCTAATTCCATAACCTCAGCAAACTCACCACTTAATTCTGGCTCTACAGTGGCCACTTTTCCTTCAATAATATTTCCTGTTGAGCCATTTAATGAAATCCAATCTCCATCGTGATATTCATGGTCATCAACGGTAAGTGTTTTTGTTTTATAATTTATTTTTAATGCACCTGCTCCAGAGATACAACATTTACCCATACCACGTGCAACAACAGCTGCATGCGACGTCATTCCGCCACGAGCAGTTAAAATACCTTTGGCAATATTCATACCTTCTAAATCTTCTGGTGATGTTTCAATACGCACTAGGATACTGTTTTTATATTTATTGGCTTCTTCTGCAAAAAAAACAATTTTACCTGTTGCCGCACCTGGAGATGCAGGCAATCCTTGTGCAATAACATTGGCTCTTTTAAGGGCTTTTGGGTCAAAAATTGGATGTAATAATTCATCGAGTTTATTGGGTTCAATTTTTAATAAAGCTTCTTTTTCGTTAATCATACCTTCTTTTAGCAAATCCATAGCAATTTTCACCATGGCAGCACCAGTACGCTTACCATTTCTGGTTTGAAGAATCCAAAGTTTCCCATCTTGAATGGTAAACTCCATATCTTGCATATCGCGATAATGTTTTTCTAAAATGTTCTGATACCCATTTAATTCGTTAAAAATTTTAGGCATCAACTCTTCGAGTGACGGATAATTTTCTGCACGACCCACCTCATCAATCTTAGCCAATTCTGCCCAACGTTGTGACCCTAATTTAGTAATTTGTTGTGGTGTACGAACACCAGCAACTACATCTTCTCCTTGGGCATTTATTAAATATTCTCCATTAAAAACATTCTCGCCTGTACCAGCATCGCGAGTAAAACAAACACCTGTACCAGAATTATCACCCATATTACCGTAAACCATAGCTTGAACATTTACAGCTGTTCCCCAATCCGCAGGATAACCATGCATATTTCTATAATAGATTGCTCTATTACCATTCCAACTATCAAAAACAGCCATTACAGCTCCCCAAAGTTGTTCCCACGGATTAGTTGGAAAATCATGTCCTGTACGTTTTTTTACAGCATCTTTGAAATCGTAAACTAAATCTTGTAAATCTTGAATTGAGAATTCAGTGTCTAGATGAATTCCTCGCTTTTCTTTAAGGTGTTCCATAATTTCCTCAAAAGGGTCTATATCATCTTTTGATTCTGGTTTCATTCCTAGAACAACTCCACCATACATTTGAATAAACCGACGGTAAGAATCCCATGCAAACTGATCGTTATTAGTGCGTTTTGCTAAACCAATAACAACCTCGTCATTAAGTCCTAAATTTAATACAGTATCCATCATTCCTGGCATAGACACTCTTGCACCAGACCTAACAGAGATTAGCAATGGATTATCTTTATCACCAAATACAGAACCCATTTGAGTTTCTATATTTAAGATTGACTTTTCTACTTCTTCCTTAATTAAATCTACAGTGGCATCCTTACCAAGTATGTTATATTCTGTACAAACATCAGTTGTAATTGTAAATCCTGGCGGAACCGGAATGCCTATAGTACTCATTTCTGCTAAATTAGCACCTTTACCACCTAATAAATTCTTCATTTTACTATCACCATCTGCTGATTTATTTCCAAATCTGTAAACTCTAGGTTTAACTTTTTCTGCTATTTCCATTATAATGATGTTTTAAAATTATTTGCTAAATGAATTTTCTATATGGGAAAGACTAAATTTAACATCAAAACGACAATTATAAAATGATCAAAATCATTTTTAAAAACAAGCAAGAAATTATTAAGCTAAGTATTTTAGCCAAAAAGTTTGAACATAACAACATCATCGCTTTGAATACTTAATTATTAAATTAACAATTAATATTATTTAAGTAAACCTATAAAATGACAAAAGCACTTTAATATTAAAGTGCTTTTGTTATCTAAAACTTAGATTTGTATACTATAGTAAAATAGAATTTACAGAGTAATTTTGAAACTATAAGTAAGGTAGAATTCCATAACTAGACTCTAACATACCTACAGCTAGCATGGCACCGATACAAACTATAAGTATGGCTAATGGTATCACCAATTTGTCTACTTTAGAAAGCGTTTTTGGTCTGTCTTTATCACCTATTAGTCCATTATTATCTAAAAACATAGCTAATGCCCAAGCCAACACTGGGTTTGTAACCATAGCTGTAAAAATACAGATACCTGCAGCTTGAGAGCATGCACTTTTTCTCACCATTTGTATACCAGCTTCAATCATTGGTAAAAACACACCAACTAATAATGCAATTGCTCTTACTGGTGGCCACACAGCTATATCCATTGGAAAACCCAAAATAGCAACGATAATCACCATTAAACCAAGTAAAATTGCGCCAGCTGGAATAGGTCTTTTTGCAATTGCAGCAGGTATCATATACGTTCCCCAAGAGGAGGTAATATTACCGCCACCAACAGCTGTACCAACCATTTGTCTTATAGAACACATAGTCATGGTATCATCAACATCCATAAGTACTTTTTCAGATTTCTTTGGGTAATTCATTTCTTGAAAGATACGATGTCCTAAAAAGTCTGGAGACCACATGGCTACAGCTAAAATAGCAAAAGGTAACGACGCTAAAAAATGTTGCGTATTTGGTAGCCCAAGCATCCACCCTTCTTCTGTATTTCCCCACCAATAAACAGGATTTAAGTTAGGTAATCCTATTTGAGTTGTAAACTGAAGATCAAAACTGGCACCACCTATTAAAGCTACAATCAATGCTGTAATAGCGCAGGCAGGTATGGCCAACCAACGCTTTTCAATACGTGCAAGGAAACTATACAATATTACTGTTACACCCAAAATTAGGAGCCCTAAAAATCCCATAGAACCAGCTTCAATTGTACTAGTCTCTAATCCCATACTCCAGTTTTGAATGGTCTCTATTTGAACTAAAGCACCAGAAAACCCTAAAAATATCAACAGACCACCTGCAACACCTTTACTCGTTAAATTAACAAGCCTTGATCCTCCTTTAAAAAAACTGAGAAGTAAACCAAAAACACCAATTAATATGGCTAATGCTAAAGGGTGAGCACCTGCTAAAGCTATACTTGCTATTAAAGGAATCATAGGACCATGATTACCTGCTAAATTTGCTCTAGGATTAAAAAAACCTGAAGCTAAAATAACAAATAGCAAAGCCGGAATTAACATTTCTACTCGAGATACTTCTATGGCAAACTCCTTGCCTAGTGTAATATGATCCCAAGCTTCTGTTAAACCTTCTGCCCAAGCCATCATTACAGAAGAATACATTGCTATAATCCCAAGAGTACCTGCAAACGCAGGTACTAAATCCTCCCATTCAAATCTAAAATCTCTACCAGGAAGGTTTAGCTTATACCTTCTAGGCTTCATTATTTGTAATTCGTGATCTAAGTAATCAGATCGTGTAGCAAACTCTGATGCCTTTTTATGTTCTTCTTTGTACGTTTTCATGTGGTTGTTTTTTCAAGCGTAGTAATGTAGTTTCTAAAAGATTTATTAAATGAATCTTATGAAAATATAGTGTTTAGAATAATGATAGGGATGTTAATTAATCCTTACTTCTTTAAAATAAGTTTTTAATATTTCTGAAGCTTCTTGTAATTCTTCTTCAGTGTTTTCTCGAGCGTCTTTAAGTTGATACTCCCAACCCAATGCTTCCCATTTATGTATTCCTAATTTATGATAAGGCTGAATTTCAATTTTCTCAATAGTTTTATAATCTTTGAAATGATTACCTAATTGATGTAATAATTTTGGGTCATTTGTAAGTCCTGGTATTAAAACATAGCGTAACCACATGTTTTTCCCAGAGTCTTCTCTATGCTTTGCAAGATTAAATGCTATTTCTTTATTTGCCTGTCCTGTTAAAGCCACATAACCTTCTTCTGTCATATGTTTTATATCTAACATTATTAAATCGGCATAGTCATCTAATAATTCTCGAGAAAAATGATTTAATATTCTACCATTAGTATCTATATTGGTATGAATACCTTCTTCTTTTAGTCTTTTGAAAAAAGGAATTAATGCTTTGGCTTGTAACAATGGTTCTCCACCAGATACGGTAACACCTCCTTTTTTACCGAAGTAAGATTTCATTTTAAGAGCCATTTGCACTAGCTCTTCTATATGGTATTCTTCACCTCCTGTGGTTTGTATTGAATCTGGATTATGACAATACAAGCATTTTAGTTTACATCCTTGCAAGAATATAACCATGCGAATTCCGGGACCATCATGCGTACCGAACGACTCAATTGAATGCACTCTTAATATATTCTCTGCTGTTTTGATAGGTATAGTATTTAAATTAAGCATCTAGATAATGAAAAATAAATTTTCTTTACCTAGATGCTTTCAAAATATTAATAAAAATTACATGGATTCGTGGAAAGAACGTGTAATCACTTCCATTTGCTGTTCTTTTGTTAATCTAACAAAATTTACAGCATAACCAGATACACGAATAGTAAGCTGTGGATATTCTCCTGGATTTTCCATAGCATCTAACAATGTTTCCTTATCTAGAACATTCACATTTAAATGCTGTGCATTTCTTGAGAAATAACCATCTAAGGTTGTTGCTAAATTGTCTATTCTATCTTCTTCAGTTGAACCTAATGATTTTGGTACAATTGAGAAGGTGTTAGAAATTCCGTCTAGAGAATCTTTATAATCAATTTTTGCAACAGAGTTTAATGATGCTATAGCTCCATTTTTATCGCGACCATGCATTGGGTTTGCTCCTGGTGCAAATGGCACTCCATAAGCTCTACCATCTGGTGTTGCTCCTGTTTTCTTACCATAAGACACATTAGATGTTATGGTTAAAACAGACATTGTTGGTTCTGCATTTTTATAAACTGGTAATTGTTTTAACTCGTTATTAAAATCGGCAACCGCATTTGCTGCTAAAGCATCTACTCTATCATCATCATTACCATAGCAAGGGAATTCGCCTTCAATTTTAAAATCTACAGTTAATCCTTCTTCGTTTCTAACAGGTTTTACTTTTGCATATTTTATGGCTGAAAGTGAATCTGCTACAATTGATAAACCTGCAATACCATATGCTATATTAATACTAGGATTAGTATCAATTAAAGCCATCTGAGCTTTTTCATAATAGTATTTATCATGCATATAATGTATAATATTCATTGAATCATTATAAACACGAGCCACTTCTTTCATAGCTATTTTGAAATTAGCCATTACTTTATCGAAATCTAAATACTCATCTGTGTATTCTGGGATACCTTCTACTACTTGTTTTCCTGTAAACTCACATCGTCCACCATTAACAGCTAATAATAAAGTTTTAGCAAGGTTTGTACGTGCGCCAAAGAATTGAATAGATTTTCCTAATGCTTGGTAAGATACACAACATGCTATACCGTAATCGTCAGAACCACGATTTTCGCGCATTAAATTATCATTTTCAAACTGAATAGATGATGTATCTATAGCCACTTTTGCACAATAATCTTTAAAGTTTTGTGGTAAAGATTCAGACCAAAGGATTGTAATATTTGGTTCTGGTGACGGCCCTAAATTGTATAATGTATGTAAGAAACGGAACGATGTTTTAGTAACTTTACTTCTTCCATCAGAAAACATTCCTCCAATTGCTTCAGTTACCCATGTTGGGTCTCCTGCAAAAATTTCATCGTAAGCTGCCATTCTTAAGTGACGAACCATACGTAATTTCATTACAAATTGGTCAATGTACTCTTGTGCTTCTTGCTCAGTAATTATACCTTCTTTTAAATCATTTTCAATAAAAATATCAAGGAAAGTTGATACATTACCTAAAGACATTGCTGCTCCATCTTGAGATTTTACAGCTGCTAAATAAGCCATATATGTCCATTGTACGGCTTCTTGGGCATTTTGAGCTGGACGCGCTAAATCTAAATTATATTTAGCACCTAACTCAATCATTTCTTTTAATGATTTAATTTGTTCTGCCACTTCTTCACGTAAACGAATAACATCGTCCGTCATTGGACCTGTTATCGCTTCTTTATCAGCTTTTTTAGAATTAATTAAGAAATCTATTCCGTATAATGCTACACGACGATAATCTCCAATTACTCTACCTCTTGCATAGTTATCTGGCAAACCTGTTAAAAAGCCTAAAGAACGGAACTTTTTAATTTCTGTAGTATAAGCATCAAAAACACCATCATTATGTGTTTTAACATATTTAGTGAATAAATTTGTGAGGTTTTCATTTGGTGCAACACCTTGCTCAGACAATGCTTTTTGAACTACTTTAAAACCTCCAAAAGGCTTCATTGTTCTTTTTAATAATTCATCTGTTTGCAGACCAACTATTACTTCATTATCTCTATCAATATATCCAGCTTCAAAAGCACTAACAGTAGAAATAGTTTCTGTATCTACAGAACGAACACCATTATTATCTCTTTCTTCTTGAGTTGCCTGTTTACATAAATCCCAAAGTTTTTGAGTTTTTGCACTTGGTCCAACTAAAAATTCATGAGTCCCATGATAAGGTGTAATATTGTTTATAACAAAATCCCTAACATTGACTTTTTCTGTCCAAACTCCACTTTTAAATTGTTTTACTTCCATGTTTTTTAATTATTAATATTATGTAAATTATTACCATTATTTTGAGTTGTCAAAGTTAGATACAATGATCTTTATTAAACCTGACTTTTGTCATAAAACCCTCTAAAACATTGGAATTTACACGATTTATTTACGAAAACGTTTGAAAAAACAGCTATTCATAATCTAAATTCAAATTTTTATCAAAAGCTCAAAAATAATCAAATAAAAAGATAATTTCATAACAAAATACTATAATGCAATTTCAAATTTTGATTAATTTAAATATTGAGTTACAGATTACTAACTATTCTCAAGTTTAAAATCGAAGTGTTCTAATTTATGCTATAAATAAAAAAATAGCTCTTCATAACAGGAAGAGCTATTTTTTAGCTTACTTAATAGTTTTACAGTTTTAATTTGAAACAACAATAAATTTTGACGCTTTAAAACCTTTAGTATTAGTTAAACTAATTATATAAGTACCATTTTCTAAATTCGATAAATCTATTGAAAACTCTGAATTGGTAAGTTTTGTCTTAGTATCTAAAACTAATTTCCCTGTTACACTGTATATCTTCGCATTTTCTATTTCCGTATCATTTAATACTTTAATTGTTAATATATCACTTGTAGGAACAGGATAGATACTTATATTTTTTACAAACTCATCATCTGCAATAGATAAACTTTGAGTTCCAAAAAATTCAATTTCACCAACTGCACTCCAAACACTTTCTCTAGAATCACCTGCACTATTAAATCTTCCATAACCTAATAACTTTACATAGCGTGCACTAGCATCGACTTCATAAAGATTAAAATCAGTTGTGTTAGTTGCTGTTAAAATTAAATCACCAGTTGTAGGTAATATCATTGAAAAGTCCGCTTCATCTGTACCTGTTGTAGATACCAAAACTTGAAATCCAAAAGCGTCTGGTTTACTAGTTGTACTAAACTGAACTAAGTCTAGGTTATAAATACTGCCCAAATCATATATAATATACTCACCATCGCCTTTATAGTCACCAGGCAAAATAGCACCATCATCTGCTGCCCAAACTGAGCTATTGTCTTTATCTAAAGTATTTGTTGCATAATTAAACTTATCTATGCCGTTTACTTCTTCTTTAGAAAAAGAATGGACAAAAACGGGATCCTCTCCCTCAATGCCAGTGTTAATTAAATCATATAAATCGGTTAAATCTGCTCCTTCTTGAGTAACCGTTAATGTTCTAATAATATTATCACCTCCAGGGTTTTGTGTAAAAGTTATGGTTCCGGTTCTGCTGCTTGTTTCAATATTATCAGTTACTGTAACAGAAACTGTTGCATCACCTGTACCAGAATTAATATCTAAAGAAATCCAAGTATCATTAGGCATTGCTGTCCAACCTACATTAGCATAAACAAAAACATCATAACTATTAGACTCTGAATCTAGTAACGGTAAACTACTTATAGTTAATGATTCTGGCACTACGATAGTACAATTTCCGTCAGTAATATTACTCCCTAAATTATCTAAAAAACAAGCACCTATTCCATAACCTACCATATCGTCTGTAGTTGGAGAATATACACCCATATCAGCACCTTTGCCTGTAGAACCTGTACCAGAAAAAGTGTAAATTTCACCATTAAGAGTCGCTACGATATCATTTTCTTGAGAAAAACCAGCGTTCGTTGCTCCTAATGCACTGCCTGTATAAACGTTACCTAAATAGTTTAATGTTGTTCCTAGGTCAGCATAAGATGTAGGAGTATCACCAGAAATTACATCTGTAATATTTGCATTTCCTGTGGTAAAATAAATTAAATTATTAGCAACTGTTCCTGTTGGGTCAGTAGAACCTTTATCTGTATTATAGAATAAAGGCGCATTAGTATTTATAATCGTATTATTAGAGAGTGTAATATTTTCCACTTTCTGATAATCACTAGATGTGTTATCAGAAGTACAAGGCACTGAATTATTTGCACTTCCACCTAAAAAGGTTATTCCATTATTCCACTTAGCTTGATCAACTACGGTAATACAATCTTGAATATAATTGTTGGTTATGGTATGTTCGCTATCAACAATTCTCACACCTCCAGTACCATCAACATTTTCACCTAAGAAGTAATTCCCTTCAACTGTTGCATTAGACCCATGGCGTAATACTAGAGATCCTCTACAGCGTCTAAACGTATTATTAATGTAGGAATTGTTTTTACTTTTATTAGTAATAATTTCATTTTCACCATCTGCTTCAACAAAATAGTTATTGCTAACAATTGTATTACTATCAACATTTTGATAAGAGCTTGTTCCTATACGTATAGTTTCACTGTCACCTGCATTAGTTAAAGAGGCGTCTATTTTCTCATAGTTATAAAAGTAGTTATTACTAATTGTGTGTCCTACGATATCGCAACTAGTGTTAATTTCTGGCTCACCATCACCTACAGGAGGATAGGCATTGTATGCTAATTCTACCAAAATCATATTTCCAGAACTTACTTTATTCATAAATGAACAATTTATAACAGTATTATAATTACCGTATAGCATTACCCAATTATGTTTTACGCTTGTTCCTGCTTCTATATCATCTGGATCAATCCCTAATCCATCCATTGCACAATTTTGCATGGTGCTATGGTTGGCATAGTCTTCTCCATCCCTAAACTCAATTACTTTACTGGATCCATAACCACCTTGCCAATGAAAACCATCAATTACTACATAGTCTCCACCTATACTCATATTTAATCCTCCCGTAAATTTAACACCTCCTGGTGTCTGTGCCCTAAATGTAATTGGCATTGCAGCGGTACCAGTTGTTGGCGAAAATTTAATTCTCTCATCAGTATTATAAACTCCATCTGCTAAAATAACAGTATCTCCTGCAGCAAGAGTTTCAAATAAATCCTCAAGCGCATCAATATCATCTAAATTAGCCACATTGTATGTTGTTTGAGAATAAATACTAATTGTAGATAATAGTAAAAAAGACAGTGCAAATACAGCATGTCTCTTAAAAGTGTAAAAAGTTTTCATAAGCGATTATAAAAATTATTAATAAACTATAAAATTAAACAATAACTAAATTGGATAACCAGATTGGTAAACCAATTTAAATTAAGCATAAAACTACAATTATTTTAAAAATAAAACAACTTATTAAAGCAAATAAAAAGTAACCAGATTAAAGATACCGCAAAAAAATATCACCTTTTTTAATAAACTACCACTTTTTTATCTTCATATTTGAAAATCCTTTTTATTTTCATAATTTGCGAAGATATAATTGCTAGATTCAAATGACAGAAATAACAAGACTTTTTGATTTCCCTTATTACCAACTAACGCACAAACCAAATAAATCTGCATTAGTTACAAAATACAATGGGAAGTGGACACCAATATCAACCCAAGAATATGTTGACAAAGCCAATTCTATAAGTAGAGCATTGTTGAGGCTTGGTATAAAAAAGGATGACAAAATTGCTGTTATTTCCACAACAAATAGAACAGAATGGAATATTATGGACATTGGTGTACTTCAACTTGGAGCGCAAAATATCCCAATTTATCCTACGATTTCTGCTGAAGATTATGAGTATGTTTTAAATCACAGTGAATCAATTTACTGCTTTGTTTCAGATAAAGAAGTTTTAGAAAAAGTTAGACAAGTACAGGCAAACACAAAAATTAAAGACGTTTATTCTTTTGATCATATTGAAGGTTGCAAACATTATTCAGAGTTATTTAAACTAGGTGAAGACCAAAGCAATCAACCAGAAGTAGAATTAAGAAAAGAAGCCGTAAAACCAGAAGATTTAGCAACAATAATCTACACCTCTGGTACTACAGGTAAACCTAAAGGCGTCATGTTGTCTCATTGGAATATAACTAGCAATGCGCTAAATAGTGCTCCTAGAGTCCCTTTAAAAAAAGGAGATAATCGTGTTTTAAGCTTTCTTCCTATTTGTCATATTTTTGAACGTCTATTAATATATGTGTATCAACATTCTGGAGCATCCATATATTTTGCAGAAGGCATAGATAAAATTGGAGATAACGCCAAAGAAATAAAACCCAATTTAATGAGCGTTGTTCCTCGGTTACTCGAAAAAGTTTTCGATAAAATAATGCTAAAAGGCGAAGAATTGACAGGTGCAAAAAAAGCGTTATTCTTTTGGGCTGTAAGATTGGGCGAGCGTTGGGAACCATATGGAACTAATGGTGCATGGTACGAGTTTCAACTCAAAATTGCCAATAAATTGATTTTTAGTAAATGGCGCGAAGCACTTGGTGGCGAACTAGGTACTATGGTTTCTGGTAGTGCAGCCTTACAACCAAGATTAGCAAGAATTTTTGGAGCAGCTAAAATGAAAGTCATGGAAGGTTATGGTTTAACCGAAACTTCTCCCGTTGTTGCCGTTGGCTTATACAAAAACAACGGTTATCGAGTAGGTACTGTAGGAAAACCAATAGATGACGTTGAGGTTAAAATAGCAGACGATGGAGAAATCTTAATAAAAGGCCCAAATGTAATGTTAGGCTATTATAAGGATCCAAATAAAACAGCAAGTGTTATGACAGGTGATTATTTCCATACTGGAGATAAAGGAGAAATTGATGCAGATGGTTTTTTAAAAATTACAGGTCGTAAGAAAGAAATGTTTAAAACCTCTGGTGGAAAATATGTAATACCGCCTCTTTTAGAAAACGATATGAAACAGTCGCTTTTTATTGAACAAATTATGGTTGTTGGAGAAGGTGAAAAAATGCCTGCAGCCTTAATACAACCTAATTTCGATTTTATAAGAGATTGGATAGACCATAAACAAAATGGTGTTGGAAAATCAGAATCTGAAATAGCTAATTCAGAAATTGTTATTAATCGTATTCAAAAAGAAATAGACAAATACAACAAAAACTTTGGTAAATGGGAACAAATTAAACGTTTTGAACTCACACCAGATGTTTGGTCTATAGATGGTGGACAACTTACACCTACAATGAAAATGAAACGTGTAATTATTAAAGAAATTTACAAGGATCTATACGATAAGATTTATAGCTAATTGATTAAATATTTTACTTATCAGATAAAATATTAAAGAATTCTATTTAATGACAATGTCATTTTCAAAATGTTAAATCTTTATGTTTATTATTGAGATAATCTCAAAATACAGCCTTTAAAATAAGACATTTCTAAATTAAACACCCAATTACTGAAGTATTAATAACTTATTATTTTGACCATTTATTATGCGTGCATAGTATTTTTTACTATATTTGATTCCCAATACGGGATTATGAAAGACAAAACAATAGATTACATACTAAGAACCACGTGGTTAGCGGTTAACAAAATGTATAATGAAGAAGCTCTTAAATTCGAATCAACCATGGCAACAGGATTTGCATTATTGAGTATTGATCCAGAAAATGGAACACCATCTACATCTTTAGGTCCAAAAATGGGAATGGAAGCAACAAGCCTTTCTAGAACCTTGAAAACTATGGAGAATAAAGGATTAATAGAACGGAGACCAAATCCTGAAGACGGTAGAGGCGTTTTAATCTTTTTAACCGAATTTGGAAGAGAGAAAAGAAACTATTCCAAAGAACGCGTCATCACTTTTAATGAAACCATTAAAGCTAATGTTAGTGAAGAAGAATTAGCCAACTTTCAAAAAGTTGCCGAAGTTATTAATAACATGATTTCAAATAAACAGATATACAACAAAAAAGAACACATTTTAAAGTAAGATGAGTAAACGTAGAATTAAAAAAGTAGCCATTATCGGTTCAGGTATTATGGGTAGCGGAATCGCATGCCATTTTGCCAACATTGGTGTAGATGTACTATTATTAGACATCGTTCCTAGAGAGTTAAACGACAAAGAAAAAGCTAAAGGATTATCATTAGAAGACAAAGTCGTAAGAAACAGATTAGTAAATGATGCATTAACTGCATCACTAAAATCTAAACCTTCTCCTATTTACAATCAAAAATTTGCAAGTCGTATCACAACTGGTAATTTAGAAGACGATATAGCTAAAGTTGCAGATGTAGATTGGATTATGGAAGTTGTTGTAGAACGACTTGATATTAAACAACAAGTGTTTGAAAAACTAGAAAAATACAGAACACCAGGAACATTGATTACTTCTAATACTTCTGGTATTCCTATTAAATTCATGAACGAAGGACGTAGTGAAGATTTTCAAAAGCATTTCTGTGGTACACACTTCTTTAATCCAGCACGTTACTTAAAGTTATTCGAAATTATTCCTGGACCAAAAACAGATGCTTCTGTACTTGAGTTTTTAAATGAATATGGTGAAAAATTCTTAGGAAAAACATCTGTTGTTGCTAAAGATACGCCTGCATTTATAGGAAATAGAGTTGGTATTTTCAGCATACAAAGTTTATTTCACGCAGTAAAAGATTTAGACTTAACAGTTGAGGAAGTAGATAAATTATCAGGTCCAGTAATTGGTCGTCCTAAATCTGCAACCTTCCGTACGGTTGATGTTGTTGGATTAGACACTTTAGTTCACGTCGCAAACGGAATTAGAGAAAACTGCCCAAATGACGAACGTTTAGAGTTATTTGAATTACCAGATTTCATCAACACCATGATGGAAAACAAATGGTTAGGAAGTAAAACTGGACAAGGATTTTATAAAAAGAATGTTACTGCAGAAGGTAAAAAAGAAATTTTAGCTTTAGACTTAAACACTTTAGAATATAGACCTTCTAAAAAAGCAAAATTTGCAACTTTAGAACTTACGAAAACGATTGATAAAGTTGTTGACCGTTTTAAAGTATTAGTAAAAGGAAAAGATAAAGCTGGAGAATTTTACAGAAAAAGCTTCACAGCATTATTTGCTTACGTGTCTAATCGTATTCCAGAAATTTCAGATGATGTTTATAAAATTGACGATGCTATGAAAGCTGGTTTTGGTTGGGAACATGGTCCTTTCCAAATTTGGGATGCTATTGGTGTAGAAAAAGGTATCGAATTAATGAAAGCGGAAGGTTTAGAGCCTGCTGCTTGGGTTAATGAGATGATTGCTTCTGGAAGTACATCTTTCTATACAGTAAAGGAAGGTGCTACATATTTCTATGATATTCCTTCTAAAACACAAACAAAAATTCCTGGTCAAGATAGTTTCATCATCTTAGATAATATTAGAAAAACAAACGAAGTATTTAAAAACTCTGGTGTTGTTATTGAAGATTTAGGAGACGGAATCCTTAATGTAGAATTCCAATCTAAAATGAATACCATTGGTGGAGACGTACTTGCAGGACTAAATAAAGGTATTGATTTAGCAGAAAAAGATTTTGCCGGATTAATAGTTGGTAACCAAGCGGCAAACTTCTCGGTTGGTGCAAACATCGGAATGATTTTTATGATGGCTGCAGAGCAAGAGTATGATGAGCTTAACATGGCTATCAAATATTTCCAAGATACCATGATGCGCATGCGTTACTCTTCTATTCCAACTATTTCTGCTCCTCACGGAATGGCTTTAGGTGGTGGATGTGAATTATCATTACACGCAGATAAAGTAGTTGCAGCTGCAGAAACATACATGGGACTTGTAGAGTTTGGTGTTGGTGTTATTCCTGGTGGTGGTGGTTCTAAAGAAATGGCTTTGAGAGCATCTGATACATTCCAAAAAGGAGACGTACAACTTAACGTGTTACAAGAACACTTCTTAACTATTGGTATGGCAAAAGTATCGACTTCGGCTTATGAAGCTTTCGATTTAAACCTACTTCAAAAAGGAAAAGATGTCGTTGTTGTTAATAAAGACCGTCAAATAGCAGTAGCAAAACAACACGCTATGTTAATGGCTAATTCTGGTTATACACAACCTGTAAAACGTACTGATGTAAAAGTATTAGGTAAGCAAGCTTTAGGTATGTTCTTAGTCGGAACAGACTCGATGCAAGACTCTAACTACATTTCAGAACACGATATGAAAATTGCAAATAAATTAGCTTACGTCATGGCTGGTGGAGATTTATCTGAACCAACTTTAGTTAGCGAGCAATATTTATTGGATTTAGAACGTGAAGCATTCCTTTCTCTTTGTACAGAACGTAAAACATTAGAAAGAATTCAACACATGTTAACCAAAGGAAAACCTTTAAGAAACTAAGAAAAAGATGAAAACAGCATATATAGTAAAAGCATACAGAACAGCAGTTGGTAAAGCACCAAAAGGCGTGTTCCGTTTTAAAAGAACTGATGAATTAGCTGCAGAGACCATCAAACACATGATGAAAGAACTGCCTAAATTAGACCCAAAACGTATTGACGATGTAATTGTTGGTAACGCAATGCCAGAAGGTTCTCAAGGTTTAAACATGGCACGTTTAATCTCTTTAATGGGATTAGATATTGTTGATGTTCCTGGTGTAACCGTGAACCGTTTTTGCTCGTCTGGAGTAGAAACTATTGGTATGGCAACGGCGAAAATACAGGCTGGAATGGCAGATTGTATTATTGCTGGTGGAGCAGAAAGCATGAGTAGTGTACCTATGACTGGTTTTAAACCAGAATTAAATTACGATATTGTAAAAGCGGGTCATGAAGATTATTATTGGGGCATGGGAAATACTGCAGAAGCTGTTGCAAAACAGTTCAACGTATCTCGTGAAGACCAAGATGAGTTTGCTTACAATTCACATATGAAAGCTTTAAGAGCGCAAGCTGAAAATCGTTTTCAAGATCAAATTGTACCAATTGAAGTCGAGCAAACTTACATTGATGCTAACGGAAAAAAAGCCACTAAATCGTACACCGTAACTAAAGATGAAGGTCCTAGAAAAGGAACCAATAAAGAAGCTTTAGCAAAACTAAGAGCAGTATTTGCTGCTGGAGGAAGTGTTACAGCTGGTAACTCATCTCAAATGAGTGATGGAGCTGCTTTTGTAATGGTTATGAGTGAAGACATGGTTAAAGAACTAGGTTTAGAGCCAATTGCAAGAATGATAAACTATGCTGCCGCAGGTGTTGAGCCTCGTATCATGGGAATTGGACCAGTAAAAGCAATACCAAAAGCATTAAAACAAGCAGGTTTAAAACAAGACGATTTAGCTTTGATTGAATTAAACGAAGCGTTTGCTTCACAATCTTTAGCTGTAATTAGAGAATTAAACCTTAATCCAGATATCATTAACGTAAATGGTGGTGCAATTGCACTTGGTCATCCATTAGGATGTACAGGAGCAAAACTATCTGTACAACTTTTTGATGAAATGCGAAAGCAAGACATGAAAGGGAAGTATGGAGCAGTTACTATGTGTGTTGGTACAGGTCAAGGGGCTTGTGGGATATTTGAGTTTCTTAATTAAGAAGCCCATCCTAACCTAAAGACAACAAATTAAAATAAAGTATAACTAAAACTCACCCTGTAACAGTTCTTCCCTTTTGGGGAAGTTAGAAGGGGCTTATTATGGCAACAGAAGAAAAAGAATTATTAAGAGGAGGACAATTCCTTGTAAAAGAAACAAATTGTGACGACATTTTTACTCCTGAAGATTTTTCAGAAGAACAAACAATGATGAAAGAATCCGTAATGGAATTCAACGAACGTGAAATCATTGCACACAAAGCGAGATTTGAAGCTAAAGATTATGCATTAACTGAAGAAGTGATGCGTAAAGCTGGTGAAATGGGCTTTTTAGGTGTTGCTGTTCCTGAAGCGTATGAAGGGTTAGGTATGGGATTTGTATCTACATGTTTAACCTGTGATTATATTTCTTCTGGAACTGGTTCTTTTAGTACTGCTTTTGGTGCACATACAGGTATTGGTACTATGCCAATTACACTTTATGGTACAGAAGAACAAAAGCAAAAATACGTTCCTAAATTAGCTACAGGAGAGTGGTTTGGAGCATACTGTTTAACAGAGCCTGGAGCTGGATCTGATGCTAATTCTGGTAAAACAACTGCAGAGCTTTCTGCAGATGGAAAATCATACAAAATTAACGGACAAAAAATGTGGATCTCAAATGCAGGTTTCTGTAGCTTGATGATAGTTTTTGCTCGTATCGAAGACGATAAAAATATTACTGGATTCATTGTTGAATATGATGGAGATAATCCAAACGGAATCACTTTAGGTGAAGAAGAACACAAATTAGGTATTCGTGCATCATCTACACGTCAAGTATTTTTTAATGATACTGTTGTTCCTGTTGAAAATATGTTAGCTGGTCGTGGTGAAGGGTTTAAAATTGCCATGAATGCACTAAACGTAGGACGTATTAAATTAGCTGCGGCTTGTTTAGATTCACAACGTCGTATTTTAACAACTGCTGTAAATTACGCAACTGAGCGTAAACAATTTAAAACTCCTATTGCAGATTTTGGTGCTATTAAAACAAAATTAGCAGAAATGGCAGCAAGTGCTTATGCTGGTGAATCTGCAACATATAGAGCTGCTAAAAACATTGAAGATAGAATTGCTTTAAGAGTTGCCGCTGGAAACACACATCAAGAAGCAGAACTTAAAGGCGTTGAGGAATATGCAATAGAATGTTCTATACTAAAAGTGGCTGTATCTGAAGATGTACAAAACTGTGCAGATGAAGGTATCCAGATTTTTGGTGGAATGGGATTCTCTGAAGAAACACCTATGGAAGCTGCTTGGAGAGATGCTCGTATTGCTCGTATTTATGAAGGTACTAACGAAATTAACAGAATGCTTACCGTTGGTATGCTTGTTAAAAAAGCTATGAAAGGTCACGTAGATTTATTAGGTCCTGCACAAAAAGTTCAAGAAGAATTAATGGGAATTCCTTCTTTTGATACTCCAGATTATTCGGAATTATTTTCTGAAGAAAAAGAAATGATTAAGAAGTTGAAAAAAGCGTTCTTAATGGTTGCTGGTGGAGCCGTTCAAAAATTTGGTCCTCAATTAGAAGAGCACCAACAATTACTTATTGCAGCTGCAGATATCTTAATTGAAATCTATATGGCAGAATCTGCAATTTTAAGAACAGAGAAAAATGCAAAACGATTTGGAGTTGAAGCACAATCTGCACAAATTGCTATGGCTAAATTATATTTATATCACGCAGTAGATATCGTTGAAGAAAAAGGAAAAGAAAGTATTATTTCTTTTGCTGAAGGTGACGAACAACGTATGATGTTAATGGGTCTTAAACGTTTTACAAAATATGCAAACTATCCAGATATCGTAGATTTACGTATCGAGATTGCAGAAAAAGTAAAAGCAGAAAACAAATACTGTTTCTAAATATTTCAATAATTAGACTAACTCAAATATCTCTAATTATTAAGCCAATTCATTTAGTTGAATTGGCTTTTTTATTTTTAGTATCTTCGAAAATAATAAGATAACACATAATGAAATACCAACACTATTTAAGGATTCTGTTTGTTTTTATGATTTCTAGCGTTTCACATGCGCAGCAAATTTCTATTGGTGAACGTTATTGTTTTCAATCTGAAATTTTAAAGGAACAACGCGCTTATCAAGTGTATTTACCTCCTAGTTATGATGAAAATAATAAAGCAAAATTCCCTGTAATCTATTTATTAGATGGTGACTATAATTTTCATTACGACAGTGGTTTAATAGAATTCTTATCAAATTCTGCATTTACCATTCCTGAAGCTATTTTAATAGGCATTTCTGACAATGGAGGAACAAAACAACTTCAAAATTCCGACCCAAAGCAAAATGCAGATACGTTTATAAAATTCATTCAAACGGAATTAAAACCACTAATCAATAAATCTTACAGAACTTCTGATTTAGATATCTTAATAGGACATTCAAAATTTGGAATATTAACTACACATTACTGGATGACAAATCCTAATGATTTTGATGTCTTTTTAGCTATAGACCCTTCATATTGGTTTAATGACTATGAAATTGTAAAACGGTTAGAAGATGAATTTAAAAATGAATTTACAACTAATTCTCAACTTTATATCGCGCAAGCCAACACAGAGGGTATGGGTATAGATGAGTTAGTTGCTGTTTTAGAAAAAGAAAGTTCTGAGCAAACCAATTGGCACCTAAATGCCTATCCTGAAGACAACCATGGTTCTTTACATTTAACAGCAATAACAGATGTTTTAAATGATGTATTTAAGGGTTGGTATTTAGATAGTGAAACGTTTTACTCATTTAAAAACGGTAGCGACGTCATTGCTTACTACAAACAATTAAATGATAAATACAATTCCGAATTTTTGTTGCCTTGGTATAGTTTAGGAAATATTACCAATTACTATATTCGAAAAAATAAGCAAGATGATTTAGTACAAATGGAATCTGGTATAAAATCACACTTTCCTGTTAGCTTAGAACAATTTCGTATCCAATTAGCAAACAATTATTTAAGCTTTAAAAACTTAAAAGAAGCAGAAAAACTTTATAAACACTGCTTAATTGCAAATTCTGATTCGTATAAAGCATTAGAAGGTCTTAGTAAAATAGCCTCAATGAAAGAGGATAAAAAAACAGCAATTGCTTATCTTGAACAATCAATAGCAATAGCAAAAGATAAAAAAGTAAGACAGTACTACCTCAACGAATTGAATGCCAATTTAAAACAACTGAAACAAAAATAACATAGCCTTTAAGGTATTAAATTTCTTTCTATGAAGACTATTTTTAAAATATCATTAATCCTTTTTTCAATTGTATCTTATGCACAAACGAATACAGAAGTATTTTTGTTTGATCTAGAATCGCATAATTCTAAAATTGAAATAAAAAATGGTAAAAACATTTCAAATAATCAAGGCTACGATAATCAACCTTCTTTTTTGGATAACAGATATATTGTTTTTTCATCTATAAGAAATGGACAAACAGATATTGCTAAATATGACACACGTTACAATGCTAAAATTTGGATAAACCATACCGAAGGTGGAGAATATTCACCTTTAAAAATCCCTAATAAACATGAAGTTTCTGCAGTAAGATTGGATCCAGATGGTAAACAACGCTTATATACATATAGTCTAAGCAATGGCCAATCTTCAGAACTTATTAAAGATAAAGTGATTGCATATTACACTTGGTTTAATAATGAGACCATTGTTTCTGCAGTAATCGAAGATGAAAAATTAAACCTATACGTGTCTAATATTCTAAATGGCACCAACCAAAAACTCGCCAGTAATGTTGGTCGTTCTTTTCACAAAATCCCTAATTCTAATTTGGTAAGTTTTATTTCTAAAGAGAATGAAATTCAATGGCAAATAAAATCATTAAATCCTACAACAGGAGCCATTAAAGTGATTGCTAATACAATAACAAATGTTGAAGATATATGTTGGTTAGATAATAAAACAATTCTATCAGGAAAAGATAATATACTATACAAACTCACTTTAAATAAAGATAATAATTGGAAGCAAATTGCCGATTTATCTTCTAACGGAATCACAAAAATTACACGTTTATCGACCAATGCTTTGAGTACACAATTACTAATCGCAGGAGATATTGAAGCCAACAGTGCATCGCAAGAACCTATTGATAATAGTTCAGAAGATGAAACTGAAATTACAGAAACAGAAACTACTTCACCAAATACTTCAACAGAAACTTCTGATATTGAAGCTATTATTCAAAGAAATTTAGATGCTTACAATGCCAGAAACATTGATGCATTTATGAAAGATTATGCAGATGATGTTAAACTATATGTTTATCCAAATACGCTTCAAACGGAAGGCAAAGAAGCTATGAGAAAAAGCTATAATGATTGGTTTAACCGTGTGCCAGATTTAAGAGCTTTTATAAAAAAACGAATTGTTATTGGCAATAAAGTTATTGACGAAGAACAAGTGACTGCCAACGGAAAAATCTTTAATGCCGTAGCCATTTATGAAGTTGAAGACGGATTAATTACCAAAGTTACTTTTATACAATAGTTATGATAAAATATATAATACTCTTTTTTTTAGCAATTTCAATAGTAAATGCACAAACGGAAAAAACCTTAGAACCAAAACTAGAAAACATTGCATGGATTTCTGGCACTTGGCATGGTGAAGCTTTTGGAGGAATAACAGAAGAAATTTGGAGTGAGCCATCTGGTGGTTCTATGATGGCAACCTTTAAATTAATTAACGACGGAAAAATAACGTTTTATGAGATTGAAGTAATAAGAGAAATTAAAAACTCATTAATTCTTCAACTCAAACATTTTGGACCAGATCTTAAAGGTTGGGAAACAAAAGATGAAACAGTTGATTTTCCTCTTTTAAAAATCACAGAAAACAAAGTGGTTTTTGAAGGTATGATGTTTGAAAAAATTTCGGACAACGAAATGAATATCTATGTAGACATCAATGAAAAAGGTAAAACAGAAACCGTTAAATTCAATTATAAAAAGAAAATAGACAAACCTGTAAATCAATTCAATACTATAAAAAAAGCAACCATAAAACCAGTAATAGATGGAAAAGCAGATGAAGAAATCTGGAAAAATAATACATGGTTACCCTTAGATCAAAGATGGCTAGGTAATCCTTATACAGAAGAAGATTTTTCTGGTCGTTACAAATTAACTTGGACAGAAGACGCGCTTTATCTTTTAGCAGAAATAGAAGATGACAAATTAATAGATAACAATAAAAACCCATTAATTGCTTGGTGGGACGATGATTGCCTTGAGGTTTTTATAGATGAAGATAATAGTGGTGGCGAACATCAATTTAACCATAATGCATTCGCTTATCATATTGCTTTAGATGGAAATGTTGTTGATATGTCTACAAAAAAGACAGGGAAACTATATAATTCTCATATAGAGTCTAAACGAATCACAACAGGAAACAAGACCATTTGGGAAGTAAGAATCTCTCTATTCAATGACACGTATAAAGATGATGCTGAAAATTCTCCTATAAAACTGCAAGCTGGCAAATTAATGGGCTTTGCCCTAGCCTACTGCGATAATGACAATAGCAAGGAACGCGAAAATTTTATTGGCTCTGTATTTGTTGACGGAGAAGATAAAAATAGAGGTTGGATTGATGCCAATATTTTCGGAACTTTAAAACTTATAAATAACTAAGCTATGAAACATCTAATTCCGCTATTTCTACTTCTATTATCATTAAATGCATTTGCGCAAACAGATCAAAAAATCTATGACATCGTTGATGCAATTTCTGAAGAAAATTTGCGTAATGATGTTAAAAGACTTGCAGATTTTGGCACAAGACATACCTTAAGTGATACTATTTCAGCCACAAGAGGCATTGGTGCTGCTCGTCGTTGGATAAAATCCGAATTCGATAATATATCTAAAGATTGTAACAACTGCCTCAACGTATTTTATCAAAATAACTTCGTTAAAAAAGGAACAAACCAACGCATAGTTAAAGATGTCAATGTGGTTAATGTAGTTGCCATTCAAAAAGGTACAAAATATCCTAATCGTTTTATTATAATGAGTGGTGATATTGATTCTAGAGTTAGTGACCCAAACGATTTTACATCAGATGCTCCAGGTGCTAATGACAATGCAACTGGTATGGCAGGAGCCATTGAAGCTGCTAGAGTTTTGTCTCAATATAAATTTGAAAACAGTATTATCTATGTCGGACTTTCAGGTGAAGAACAAGGTTTATTTGGTGGACAAGGGTTAGCGAAATATGCTAAAGAACAGAATTGGGATATTATAGGTGTTTTAAACAATGATATGATAGGAAACATCTCTGGTGTAGATGGTGTGATTGACAACCGTGCATTCCGAATTTTTTCAGAACCAATAACAACAGATGAAACTGACCCAGAAAAACTCGCAAATCAAAATAGAACACGTCGTTTTTATGGTGGTGAAGTCGATGGGACTTCTCGTCAATTAGCGCGTTATGTTTACAAAACTACTAAAACTTATATGCCAGAAATGAATCCGATGTTAGTTTACAGATTAGATCGTTTTGGTCGAGGTGGACACCATAGACCTTTTAATGACATGGGTTTTGCAGGATTAAGAATCATGGAAGCACATGAAAACTACACGCAACAACATCAAGATATACGTACAGAAAACGGCATCAATTATGGTGATACTTTTGAGCATGTAAATTTTCCTTATTGTAAAAAACTAACCGCTGTAAATGCAATTACAATGGCAAGCCTAGCTTCTGCTCCTCCTGCGCCAACCGAAGTTGGCATTGGAGGCATTGTTGAAGCATCTGCAAAGTTAAAATGGAACAAAGTTGAAGGTGCAAAAGGTTATAAAATCTACTGGAGAGACACAACATCACCAACTTGGGACCATAGTCACTATGTGGAAGGTATAACCGAATTTACACTAAAAGGCATTGTAATTGATAATTCATTCTTTGGAGTCGCTACTTTAGGAGAAAATGGGCACGAGAGTGTTGTTGTTTTCCCTAATAAAATTATGAGATAAATATCCATTTCTAGCCTTTACTAAAGGAAGGAACTATAACGTAAATCATCATGAAAAACTTTTTAGTATTGCTTTCTGCAATATTTCTAGTATCTAGTTGTCAAGGCCAAGGCTTACTAACAGATAAAAACAACTTTACAAAACAAGATACTTTAAGAGGAAGCATAACACCAGAACGTGAATGGTGGGATTTAACCTATTACCATCTTGATATTGAAGTAAAACCTGAAGACAAATTCATTTCAGGAAAAAACACAATTCAGTATAAAGTTTTGAAGCCTTTTCAGGTGATGCAAATAGATTTACAAGACCCTTTAAAAATCACTAAAGTACTTCAAGACGGAAAAGAATTAGAAGTAAAACATAACGGTAATGCACATTTTATAACCTTAAACAAAAATCAAGACACTGGAGCAATTCACACTATAGATGTCTATTACCAAGGTCATCCAAAGGAAGCGAAACGTGCACCTTGGGATGGTGGATTTTCATGGAAAAAAGATAAAAACGATAAACATTTTATTGCTACATCTTGTCAAGGTTTAGGCTCAAGCGTTTGGTGGCCTAACAAAGACCATATGTATGATGAAGTAGATAGTATGCTCATTAGTGTTACTAATCCAAAAGGGCTAACAAATGTATCAAACGGTCGCTTACGCAAATTAGTAGAAAACGATAATAACACAGTAACCTCACATTGGTTTGTAAACAACCCAATTAACAATTATGGTGTTAATGTAAATATTGGAGATTACACCAATTTCTCTGAAGTTTATGAAGGCGAAAAAGGGAATTTAGATATGGATTATTGGGTGCTTTCTTATAATCTAGAAAAAGCTAAAACCCATTTTAAAGATGCGCCTAAAATGATGAAAGCTTTTGAGCATTGGTTTGGTCCATATCCGTTTTATGAAGACAGTTTTAAATTGGTTGAAGTGCCTTATTTAGGTATGGAACACCAAAGTTCCGTTACCTATGGCAACAAATATAAACAAGGTTATTTGGGTCGAGATTTATCTGGAACTGGACTAGGTTTAAAGTTCGATTTTATTATTATCCATGAAGCAGGACATGAGTGGTTTGCCAACAATATTACCAATAAAGATATTGCAGATATGTGGATACATGAAGGCTTTACCTCCTATTCTGAAAACCTATTTTTAGATTACTATTATGGTAAAGAAGCTTCTGCAGATTATGTCATTGGTACACGTAGTAACATTCAAAATGACAAACCTTTAATTGGACACTATAATGTAAACAATGAAGGTTCTAGCGATATGTATTATAAAGGTGCTAATATGCTGCACACTCTAAGACAATTGATTGAAGATGATGAAAAATGGCGACAAATATTAAGAGGACTAAATTCAGAATTCTATCATCAAACCGTGACTACATCGCAGATTGAAAACTATTTAAGTAAAAAAACAGGTATTGATTTAACTGCATTTTTTAATCAGTATTTAAGAACCATTAAAATTCCGACTTTAGAATATTCTATTAAAAATAATAAGTTGAAATATCGATGGACAAACATTGTGGATGGCTTTGATATGCCAATTCAAATTGAGATTGATGGAAAATCAGAATGGTTGTTTCCTAAAGCAAAATTTCAGACAAAAAAAATCAATGCTGAATCTATAAAAATTGACAGAGACTTCTTTGTTAACTCGAAAAAATTATAAATGTCAGATTTACTAGAGTTATATTTTAAAACCGATGTTGAATGGAGAGAATGGTTGCTTAACTATCACGATTCTGTAAATGGTGTTCATCTTATTTTTTATAAAGTAGCGCATAAAAACAAATCTATGCGTTGGGAAGAGGCTGTAAAAGTTGCCCTTTGCTTTGGTTGGATAGACTCTACCGTAAAGAGCCTTGGTGACGGAAAACGAATACAATATTTCTGTCCGAGAAAACCAAAAAGCGTTTGGAGTGCCGTTAATAAAAGACATATTAAAGAATTACACAATGATAACTTAATACATCATAGTGGACATCAATCTATTAAAATAGCCAAAGAAAATGGAAGTTGGACTTCATTAGATGCTGTTGAAAAAGGAATAATCCCAGAGAATCTTCAAATTGCATTTAATGAAAATAAAAATGCTTATAACAACTACCTCAACTTTGCTCCTAGTTACAGAAAAAGTTATTTGTATTGGTTAAACCAAGCTAAACGAAAAGCAACACAACAAAAAAGAATCGCAGAGATTATTAAACTCTGCGATGCTAATATTAAAAGTCGTAGTAATTGGTAAATTCTACAAGCCACTAATATAACTTCCGTATGGATCTTTAAACTGCATACCTTCAGAATAACGATACTTGCTCAGTTTTTTAAATTGGGTTAAACCCCAAAGAATAAATTCTTTTTCAAAATAGACATCCTTTGGGTCAATTTCTGGCTGATAATCAGCAATTAAAGCATCTAAAGGTGTTACTTCATCTAATTTGGCTTTATAAGTTGCATCGTCATATTCATCTAAAAGTTCAAAACCATCACCATTAAAGAACCATGAGATTAAATCGTCATAAGGTGTTTCTTCATCTTGCTTTTGTAATTTTTCAACCTTAGGAAAATACTTCGGGAATAATGTTTTCACCGCTTCTTCCATTAATGAATTAGCCACAAAATCTGCACCTTCTTGTTCACCTTCGTAAACCAATTCTACTTTTCCGGTTATCGCAGGAATCACACCAATAAAATCAGATAATCGTACAGAAGTTGTTTCATCTCCAGAAATTAAAGCACGTCTTTCTGCTGTACTTAGTAGATTTTCGAAAGCTGTAATACTCATACGTGCACTTACTCCACTTTTTACATCAACGTACTCGCTTTCTCTAGCTTCAAAACTAATTTGTTCTAATAAATCTTTTGCTAATTCTGGTACATAAACAGATTCTGATTGTCTAGAATCTAACTTTGCTTCTTGAGCTGTAATTGTTCTTGCCGTTTCTACAGAATCTGGATAATGCGTTAAAATCTGAGAACCTATTCTATCCTTTAATGGTGTTACAATACTTCCTCTATTAGTATAATCTTCAGGATTTGCTGTAAATACAAACTGCATATCTAATGGCAATCGTAATTTGAATCCTCTAATCTGTATATCGCCTTCTTGTAAAATATTAAACAAAGCTACCTGTATTCTAGCTTGTAAATCTGGCAATTCATTAATAACAAAAATGCAACGGTTCGCTCTTGGTATCATTCCGTAATGAATCACGCGATCGTCTGCATAACTCAGTTTTAAATTCGCAGCTTTTATTGGGTCTACATCTCCAATAATATCTGCTACAGTAACATCCGGAGTTGCTAATTTCTCAGCAAATCGCTCGCTTCTATGCAACCAAGTAATTGGTGTATTATCTCCTTTTTCTTTGATTAATTCAATAGCGTATCTAGAAATTGGTGCTAACGGATCATCATTAATTTCAGAACCTTTTACTACAGGAATATATTCGTCCAAAAGATTTACCATCATTCTAGCCAAACGTGTTTTCGCTTGACCTCTAAGTCCTAATAAATTAATATTATGTCTAGATAAAATAGCACGTTCTAACTCAGGAATAACTGTATTCTCATAACCATGAATACCTTCAAAAGTTGTTTTCTTATTTTTTATGTTTTCGATTAAATTATCTCTCAATTCATCTTTTATAGATTTTGATTGATATTCTGATTGTTTTAATTCGCCTAATGTATTTATTGTTTCTATTTTCATATTCAATTATTAGAAAAGAGATAATAGATAACAGAAAATAGACTCAGCCATTTCTCTTTTCTATGCTCTTTATTCTTTTTCTTTTTTTATCCTTTAATCCTCTTTTTTCTGTTATTCTCGTAATCTTCAAAAATCATTTCACCCAAACCTTTTAAGCCAGTGTAAAATGCTTTCCCTCTATTGGCTTGCGTAAATTCTCTAATAAATTGCATTAAATAAGGGTCTTCTGCAATCATAAATGTCGTAATTGGAATATGTAATCGTCTCGCCTGCTGTGCCATTGCATAACATTTGTTAGTTATATATGGATCTAAACCATTACTGTTTTTATAATATTGACCATCTGGCAAACGCAAACAACTTGGTTTACCGTCAGTAATCATAAAAATCTGTTTATTAGTGTTACGTTTTCTGCGCAACATATCCATGGCTAATTGCAAACCTGCAACCGTATTAGTGTGGTAAGGTCCTACTTTTAGGTATGGTAATTCCTTAATTTTAATTGGCCACGCATCATTACCAAATACCAAGATTTCTAATGTATCTTTTGGGTATCGCGTGGTAATTAATTCTGCTAAAGCCATAGCAACTTTTTTTGCAGGTGTAATTCTGTCTTCTCCATAAAGAATCATACTGTGACTAATATCAATCATCAAAACAGTACTCATCTGACTTTTATGAAGAGTTTCTTCTACCACCAAATCATCTTCAGTGAGACTAAAATCGCCTATACCATTATTTATTTGAGCGTTTCTAATACTTTCGGTCATAGAAACTTTGTCTAGATTATCTCCAAATTGATACGTTCTAAAATCACCTGTATGCTCATCACCAAGACCAACACCTTTACTCTTATGATTGCCTGAACCACTGCGTTTAATTTTACCAAAAATTTGGTCTAAAGCCTGTTGCCTTATAGCTCGTTCGGTTTTTGCAGTAATAATCATTCCACCTTCACCTGCTCCATTAGGATCAATTTCTTCACGTATATAACCTTTGTTTTTTAGATCTTCTATAAAATCATCAATGGTATACTCTGGTGTGGTGAGTTTATACTCTTTGTCTAATTGACGTAACCAATCTATGGCTTCGTCAAAATCTCCCGAGGTATGTGTGATTAATTCTTTAAAAATCTCAAAGAGTTTTTCAAAAGGCGACTGATTTGGTGCTTCGTAGGTTTTAAATACAAAGCCTCTTTTATTTATTTTTTTATTCATAGCTATGTAAAAATAATGAATTTTCAAACCAATAAACAGACTTAGAGATAACTTAACAAGTCCTTAAGATTTCTATAATTATTTTACTTAATTTTAAGCATTACTTAATTAACCACTATAAAATGAAGCAATTTCTCTCTCTTGTTATGCTCTGTTGCATAACTATTATTTCTGCACAAGACTTTTCAATGGACTTAGTAAAAAACATGTCACCAAGAAATATTGGTCCTGGAGGCATGTCTGGCCGAGTTACAGCCATTGATGTGGTTACTAATAATCCCGATGTTATGTATGTTGGTACAGCTTCTGGTGGTTTATGGAAATCTAATTCTGGAGGCATTACTTGGGAGCCTGTTTTTGATAAAGAAGTTACCGCTTCCATTGGTGCTGTTGAGATTCAGCAATCTAACCCAAGTGTTATTTGGGTTGGTACAGGCGAAGGCAATCCACGGAACTCTTTAAATGGTGGCTATGGAATTTATAAATCTTTAGATGGTGGAAAAAACTGGATAGCAATGGGTCTTGAGAAAACAAGACATATTCATAGAATTATTGTAGACCCAACAAATCCTGATGTGGTTTACGTTGGCGCCATTGGTTCACCTTGGGGAGAACATCCAGAACGTGGTGTTTTTAAAACTACAGATGGAGGCGAAACTTGGAATAAAATATTATTTGCTAACAACAAAACAGGTGCTGCAGATTTAATAATGGATCCTACAAACCCAAATAAATTAATTGCAACACTTTGGGAACATAAGCGCGAACCTTGGTTTTTTAATTCTGGAGGCGAAGGTTCTGGTATGCATATTACACATGATGGTGGAAAAACATGGAAGAAAATTACAGAAGAAGACGGTTTTCCAAAAGGAAATTTAGGACGCATTGGTGTTGCTATTGCGCCAAATAAACCAGATGTTATTTATGCTTTGGTTGAAGCCAAAAAAAATGCACTTTACAAAAGTGAAGATGGTGGTTTTAAATGGAAAAAAATAAATGATAAAAGCGACATTGGAAACAGACCTTTCTATTATTCTGAAATTTACGTAGATCCTGAAAATGAAAACAGAGTGTACTCTATTTTTACCTACGTCAACGTTTCTGAAGATGGTGGCAAAAATTTTAAACAATTAATGCCTGCTTATGGTGTTGTTAACGGTGTGCATCCGGATCATCACTCTTGGTGGATTCATCCTGAAAATGGTAAATTTATGATTGATGGCAATGATGGTGGGATGAATATTACTAAAGATGGCGGAAAAACATGGCGATTTATTGGTAATCTTCCTGTGGCACAGTTTTACCATATTAATGTAGATAATGAATTTCCTTATAATGTATATGGAGGAATGCAAGATAATGGTTCTTGGCGAGGACCAGCTTACGTTTGGCGTGCACAAGGCATAAGAAATAGCTATTGGCAAGAAATAAGTTTTGGAGATGGTTTTGATGTTATACCAGATAAAGACAACTCTCGTTATGGTTGGTCTATGAGCCAGCAAGGTTACGTAAGTAGATATGATTGGCAAACAGGAAATAACTATGGCGTAAGACCAACACATCCTAATGCAAATGTAAAACTTAGATTCAATTGGAACTCAGCAATAAACATAGATCCTTTTAATAATAGTACCATTTACTTTGGAAGTCAGTTTGTACATAAATCGACAGATAAAGGTGAAACTTGGACCGTTATTTCACCAGATTTATCAACCAATAATCCTTCAAAATTAAAACAGTCTGAAAGTGGTGGATTAACTATGGATGCCACTGGAGCAGAAAACCATTGTACAATTTTAGTAATTGAACCATCACCAGTTGAAAAAGATATGCTTTGGGCTGGTACTGATGATGGACGCGTGCATTATACGACTAATGGAGGCGAATCTTGGACAGAAGTAACCAAAAACATTAAAGGTTTACCAACAGGAAGCTGGATTGCACAAATAAAAGCATCTAACAAAAATAAAGGAGAAGCCCTTTTAATAGCCAATGATTATAGACGTTTTAATTACACACCTTATGCTTACAGAACTAAAAATTACGGCAAATCTTGGGAGCGCATTGTAGATGAAAACGATGTAAAAAGTTACACCTTAGCTATTGTTGAAGATCTAGTAGAACCTAATTTGATGTTTTTAGGTACGGATGATGGTTTATATATTTCAATAAATGCAGGCGATCAATGGACTAAATGGACAGAAGGTTTCCCTACAACTTCTGTAAAAGATTTAGTGATTCACCCAAGAGAGCACGATTTAGTAATTGGTACTTTTGGAAGAGCCGCTTGGGTTTTAGATGATATTAGACCTTTAAGAGCAATGGCTAAAGATAAATCAATATTAACTTCAACTATTAAATTGTTTGATCCGCCAACCGCTTATTTAGCTGCTTACCAACAACCAACTGGTAGCAGATTTGGAGCAGATGCTATGTACCAAGGAGAAAATAGAAAAGGAGGTGCAAGATTCTCTTATTTGTTTAAAAAGCATGCATCGTTAGATTCTGATTCAAAGGAAGATGAAGGTAATGAAGAAGATGAAGAGACTGTTGAAATTGATTCTAAAAAAGACAAAAACAAAGTAAAATGGGATTCTCTAACATTAAAACTATATGATGGCGACCGTTTAATTAGAACTTTAAAAACAAAAGCACCAAAGGAAAACGGTATACAGAAATGGACATGGAACATGGACGAAGCTGGTGCAGACAGACCTTCTCGTAAGATTAGAAAACGCACAAGAGAATCTGGAGGTGTTACAGTAAAACCAGGCACTTATAGAGCAGTTCTACATTATGGCGACCAAACATCAGAAACTAAAATAACTATAGCATCTGATCCAAGATTAGAAGTTTCTCAACAAAATATTAATGAAATTTATGCTGCTTCAAAACAATTAGAACAATTGCAACAAACCACAGCAGATGCCGTAAAACAATTAGTAGAAAATAAAACTATAGCAGAAAATTATAAAAAAGAGTTGACCAAATTAGATAAAGAAAAATATAAAGAAGAAATTAAAACTTCAAAATCTGTGGTTAAATCTATTAATCAATTATTAGATAAGTATCTAGGGAAAGTTGATAAAAGACAAGGTATTACCAGAAGTCCTCAGGTTACACCATTACAGCGTTTAAGAACTGCAAGTAGGTATGTAAATGGTAGCCAAAACGGATTAACTTCAACTGAAACTACATTAATTAAACAAACTAAAGATGCTTTAGAAAAGCTATTTGCTGAAACAAATGATTTCTTTGAAAAGGATTGGAAAGCGTATAAAGCAACAATGGAAGTTTTAAAAACAACACCTTTCAATGAAATAAAATCTTTTAAAATAAATTAAAAAAAAGACCTTAATACTTAAAAAACTGAGGTTCATTCTGTTTGTATAGAATGAACCTCAGTTTTTTTTATGCTATCTAAAGCTCCTTTAGTCAACGCGCCTTAAACCTTCTAAATCTTCAATTTTCACATGTTTTCCGGTTGTAGAAATCAAACCACTTTTTTTAAACTGAGATAAAATTCTTATCGCAGATTCTGTAGCTGTACCAACTAAGTTTGCATAGTCTTCTCTAGATAAAACAACTTTAAGAAAACCGTCCTTATCTTTATCAAATGTTTCATTCAAATATATTAAGACATCAGCTAGGCGTTGTTTAACAGATTTTTGCGCCATATCTACAATAACATTATCTGCAATTTTCAATTCTTTTGCCATTTCCTGAAGCATATCTAAAGAAAACCTAGCGTTATTAGTTAAATCATTCATTATTTCATTCTTAGGAATAAAACAAACTTCCATGTCATTTAACGCAATGGCAGTAAGATTAGACTTCTCATCAGAGACTAAAGAGCGTTGCCCAATAAGATCACCTCTAACAATCAATTTTACAATTTGGTCTTTACCATTAGAACTTAATTTAGACAATTTACAAACACCATCTTTAATACAATAGACGCCATTAACACTCTCACCTTCCCTAAAGATAATTTCTCCTTTACTAACGTATCGAGAAGTTTTACATCCCGAAATTCGTATTAAATCATCTTTTCCTAAAGCTCTTAGAGAATTAAATTGTCTAATAATACATTGATCGCACTTACTCATAGCAAATTCATTGAAGTCAAAGTTAATCAAAACATGACAATTATCATAAAATATAGTGTTATATTGTATCATATTTGTAATAGGTATAATTGAGCAAAATTTAAAATGGAAAACAATAGTTGTTTTCACTGTGGTGATGACTGTGGTAATCATCCAATTACGTTTCAGGATAAATCATTCTGTTGTAACGGTTGTAAAACCGTTTTTGAAATTTTTAACGAAAACGACCTTACTTGTTATTATGATTTAGAAAATTCACCTGGATCAATTCCAAAAGAAATTGAAGGAAAATACGATTTCCTATCTCAAGAAAATATTATAGAAAAATTAACGGAATTTAGAAGCGACTCTATAGAAATCGCAACTTTATATATTCCTCATATTCATTGTAGCTCTTGTATTTGGATTCTTGAAAACCTTAACAAACTCAATCCTCATATTTCAGATTCTCAGGTCAACTTTGGCAAAAAAACGGTAAGAGTTACTTACAATTTAGAAACAACCAACTTAAAATCCGTGGTTTTACTGTTAAGTTCTATTGGTTATGAACCTTATATTAGTTTAGATGATTTTAAATCGGGAAAACAACAAATCAACAGAACCTTAATTTACAAACTTGGAGTTGCAGCTTTTGGATTTGGCAACATTATGTTTTTGTCTTTTCCTGAGTATTTTGAAGTGAACGAGTATTGGTTAGAACAATACAAGCCATTGTTTAGATGGTTAATGTTTGCGCTTTCACTTCCTATAGTGTTTTATTCGTCTCAAGATTATTTTATTTCAGCTTTTAAAGGATTAAAAGCCAAAATTTTAAATATAGATGTGCCAATTGCTTTAGGTATTTCTGTTTTGTTTATTAGAAGTACTATTGAAATTATATTCGATTTTGGTTCAGGATTTTTTGATAGTCTCGCTGGTTTAGTTTTCTTTCTTTTAGTTGGAAAATTCTTTCAGAAAAAAACATACGATTTTCTATCCTTTGAGCGCGATTATAAATCTTACTTTCCTATTGCGATAACAAAAATAAATAAGGAAGGTTATGAAGAAACCATACAGGTTTATGATATTGAAAAAGGTGATCGTATTTTAATTAGAAATGAAGAGTTAATTCCTGTTGATGGTATTTTAATTAATGGTAAAGCCCAAATTGATTATAGTTTTGTAACAGGTGAATCACAAAAGGTCTCTAAGCAATCTGGCGATAAATTATTTGCAGGAGGCAAACAAACCAATGGTGTTATTGAATTGGAAGCTCTAAAATCTGTTGAGCAAAGTTACCTTACGCAATTATGGAGCAATGATGTCTTTAGTAAAAATAAAGAAGATGGCTTTACTTCTATAACCAACACTATTAGTAAACATTTTACAATTACTATTTTATCGGTTGCTATTGTCGCCACTATATTTTGGCTTTTTGTAGACTCTAATAAAGCTATGAATGTATTTACAGCAGTATTAATTATTGCATGCCCTTGTGCTATAGCTCTATCTGCACCTTTTACATTTGGTAACTTATTGCGCATTTTTGGCAAACTAAAGTTTTATGTAAAAAACGCAAGTGTTTTAGAACAATTGGCGCAAATAAATACCATTATTTTTGATAAGACAGGGACAATTACCTCTAATAAACAAAGCAATGCTGAATATGAAGGTGATGTTCTATCGGATTCTGAAAATTTAGTATTAAAAAACTCACTTAGAGGCTCTAACCACCCATTAAGTAGAACTTTATATAACGTTTTACAAGAAAATAACATTATTACACTTGATGCTTTTGAAGAGCACATAGGTAAGGGAATTGAAGCAAAACACAACACTATAAACATGAAAATTGGTTCTGCCAATTTTGTAGGAAACACAAAAGAAACGTCTGTTTTAAATACTACCGTACATATAAGTAGTAATAATATTTACAAAGGAAAATACACCTTTTATAATAGTTACAGAAAGGGCGTCTCAAAATTATTTAATCAGTTAAAACAACAATTTGATTTAGTTATATTATCTGGAGATAATGAAGGTGAACGCGAAAATTTAAAAAAATTGCTTCCAGCAAAAACAAAATTGATTTTTAACCAAAAACCAGAAGATAAATTAGAATTTATAAAATATCATCAATCTGAAGGAGCAAAAGTATTAATGATTGGTGATGGATTAAATGATGCTGGAGCATTAGCTCAAAGCGATGTTGGGATTGCCATCTCTGAAGATGTTAATGTCTTCTCACCAGCTTGTGACGGTATTTTAGATGCTTCAAAATTTAATCAGTTATATCAATTTATCCAGGCATCAAGATCTGCTATAAAAATTATAAAATGGAGCTTTGTATTGTCTTTTATTTATAACATTATTGGTTTATATTTTGCTGTCACTGGTCAACTAGAACCAGTGGTTGCTGCAATTTTAATGCCGTTAAGCTCTATAAGCATTGTTATATTTACAACGATAGCTACAAATATTCTTGGTAGAAAATTAGAATGATTAAAAATAACAAAACATGATAATTGTCATGTTTTAACAATAAGCCCTTAATTATTTTTGGGCAATAACTTCAATTAGGTATGAGCGTTATATATATTTTATTAGCCGTTAGCGTATTCGTTGGCGTGACTTTCTTTGTTATTTTTATAATGGCAGTAAGGTCAGGTCAATACGATGATGATTATACACCATCTGTGCGCATGCTTTTTGAAGATGAACTAGTAAAAGAAAAAAACAGTATATCTAAACAAACTAAAACCGACTAATTTTTTTTATATGGAAATGCAACAATTCTATTACGATAATAAAATCGTTAAAAAATTCCTTTACGCAACCATTCTCTGGGGTGTTGTTGGGATGCTCGTAGGCCTAATATTGGCCTTTATGTTTTTATTCCCAAACATGACAGATGGTGTCTCTTGGTTAAGTTTTGGTCGATTAAGACCTTTACATACCAATGCTGTAATTTTTGCTTTTGTTGGTAATGCGATTTTTGCCGGAGTTTATTATTCTACTCAACGATTATTGAAAGCTAGAATGTTTAGTGACCTATTAAGTAACATTAACTTTTGGGGTTGGCAACTTATTATTGTTGGTGCTGCAATTACATTACCTTTAGGATATTCTTCATCTAAAGAATATGCAGAATTAGAGTGGCCATTTGACTTAGCGATTGCTGTTATATGGGTCGCTTTTGGTATTAATTTAATTGGTACAATGATAAAGCGACGTCAACGTCACTTATATGTTGCCATTTGGTTTTACATAGCTACTTTTGTTACAGTAGCAGTACTTCATATTTTTAATAATTTAGAATTACCTGTTAGTAGCTTTAAGAGTTACTCTGTATACGCAGGTGTTCAAGATGCCTTGGTACAATGGTGGTATGGACACAATGCGGTTGCATTTTTCTTAACAACACCGTTCTTAGGATTAATGTATTATTTTGTACCTAAGGCTGCAAATAGACCTGTTTATTCTTATAGACTTTCCATTGTTCACTTCTGGTCGTTAATATTTATATATATCTGGGCAGGACCACACCATTTATTATATACAGCTTTACCTACATGGGCACAAAGTTTAGGTACTACGTTTTCAATTATGTTATTAATGCCTTCATGGGGAGGAATGATAAACGGATTACTGACATTACGTGGTGCTTGGGATAAAGTACGTACAGATCCTGTTTTAAAATTCATGGTTGTAGCAATAACTGGTTATGGTATGGCTACTTTTGAAGGACCAATGCTATCTCTTAAAAACGTAAATGCTATTGCGCACTTTACAGATTGGATTATTGCACATGTGCATGTTGGAGCTTTAGCATGGAATGGGTTCTTAACTTTTGGTATGATATATTGGTTAGTGCCAAGATTATTTAAAACAAAACTTCATTCAATTGGATTAGCAAATCTTCATTTCTGGATAGGAACTCTAGGTATAATGCTATATACTTTACCATTATATGTTGCTGGATTTGCTCAGGCTAGTATGTGGAAACAGTTTAATCCAGATGGTACTTTAGTTTATGGTAACTTCTTAGAAACTGTAACTGAGATTATGCCAATGTATTGGATGCGTGCTATAGGTGGTACATTATATCTTTCTGGTATGCTTATTTTAGTTTTTAATGTTGTATTAACAATTTCAAAAGCGAACCATAAAGTAACTGATGAACTTGCCGAAGCACCAGCTTTAAAACGTGTTTCTAAAAGTCGTGTTTCTGGAGAAGGATGGCACACTTGGTTAGAACGTAAGCCTGTATTATTAACAATATATGCTACTATCGCTATTTCAATTGGAGGTATTGTACAAATTATACCAACACTTGTTGTAAAGTCTAACATCCCAACCATAAGTAGTGTTAAACCATACACACCTTTAGAATTAGAAGGAAGAGACCTTTATATTAGAGAAGGATGCGTTGGTTGTCACTCTCAAATGGTACGTCCATTTAGATCTGAGGTAGAACGTTATGGAGAGTATTCTAAAGCAGGTGAATATGTTTATGATCATCCATTCCTTTGGGGAAGTAAACGAACTGGGCCAGATTTACATAGAGTTGGTGGCAAGTATTCAGACAACTGGCACTTTAATCACATGTACGATCCTCAAACAACCTCTAGTGGTTCTATAATGCCTTCTTATAAATGGCTTATTGTTGGTGAAGGTGCCAAACTAGATAAATCTTTAACAGAAAAGAAAATGGAAGCTATGGTGTCCTTAGGAGTTCCATATACAGAAGAAGAAATTGCAAATGCACAAGCTTCAATGTTAGAGCAAGGTAAAAAAATAGAAGAAAATCTATATAGTGATCCTGATTTTGTAGCCTCTTACGAAGCAGATAAAGCAGCTTCAGGAGATAATTTTGTTGAAATGCGCAATAGAGAAATCGTTGCAATGATTGCTTATTTGCAACGATTAGGAACTGATATAAAAGTAAAAGATATTGTAAACGAAACGGCTCAAAACTAAATCATTATGTTAAAATTTGTAAAAAACTATATGGATAGTATGGATGGCATTGAGATTTATCCAATTATTTCGCTTCTTATATTCTTTATATTCTTTGTAGCATTATTTTTCTGGGTCGTTACTGCCAAGAAAGATTATATAAACACTGTAAGTAACTTACCATTAGACAACCAAAACGATACCGAATTATGAGAAATTTAATCCCATCATATGTAAGAGTTCCTGTAATCTTTTTTGCTATTGCTGGACTTGTTGAATACTTTGTAGACTCAGGAGATAAACCTGCATTTATTGAGCAACCAATTATTTTACTATTCTTATTATTAGTATTACTAGTTCTTATTGCTATAGAAGGTATTGTTAGTTCAATGGATAACATTCTATATCAAAGTTTAGATGAAGAAGGTAAGAAACGTTATTTAGCCTCTAAGTCTAAAGCTCCAGAATTTAAAAAAGTTAAGGCGCTCTACTCTAAATTAGTTGGTAAACAAAAAGCTATTGAAGAAGAAAGCGAAATTATATTAGACCATAATTACGATGGTATTAAAGAGTTAGACAATAATTTACCGCCTTGGTGGATTTACAGTTTCTATATCTCAATAGTTTTTGCAGTAATATATGGTATACGCTATCATGTATTAAATGGTAACGATCAATTTGAAGAATATGAAATTGAATATGCTGAAGCAAATGCTGCTATTGAAGAATACAAAAAAACAGCAAAAGGTTTAGTAGACTTTAATACGGTAGAACTTTTAACTGAAACATCAGATCTAAATTCGGGTAAAAAGATTTTTGAAGCTAACTGTGTAGCCTGTCACAAAGCTGATGGTGGAGGAGGTATTGGTCCTAACCTAACAGACCAACATTGGATTTTAGGAGGCGGTATAAAAAATGTATTTAAAACAATTTCTGAAGGAGGACGAGATGGTAAAGGAATGGTTTCTTGGAAATCTGAACTAAAACCGTTAGAAATGGCTCAGGTAGCAAGTTATGTTTTAAATTTTCAAGGTACTATACCTGCAGAGCCAAAAGCACCCGAAGGAGACATCTGGGTAGATGATTCTGTTAAAGCAGAAGACAGCTCTGAAACGCCTGCTACTGAAACGGAAGAAGTAACAGAAACAACTGAAATAAATACAGTGGCTTCTAATTAATAGAAACAACGTAAAGCCGTCCTAAAATGGAAACGCCAGAAAATGAAGTTTTTAGAGATTCTATAAACACTATCGATGAAGATGGTAAACGTAAATGGGTATTTCCTAAAAAACCATCTGGACCATTATATGAGAAGCGCAAACTATTAAGCTATTTTTTATTAGCATTTCTATTTGCTGCTCCATTTATAAAAATCAATGGTAATCAATTTCTATTATTTAATATTTTAGAAAGACGGTTCAATATTTTTGGTTTTCCTTTTTGGCCACAAGACTTCTATCTATTTGTCATTTCCATGCTAATTGGTGTTATCTTCATAACACTATTTACAGTAGGTTTTGGACGTGTTTTTTGTGGTTGGATGTGTCCGCAAACCATTTTCTTAGAAATGGTGTTTAGACGCATTGAATATTGGATTGACGGAGACCGAAATAAACAAATACGTCTGGCGCGCCAAAAATGGGATGCAGAAAAAATTAGAAAGCGATTATTAAAATGGTTTATCTACTTAGTAATTTCTTTCTTAATAGCTAATGTATTTTTAGCTTATTTAATTGGCAGCGACAAATTACTAAGATATATTACTGACGGGCCTTTTGAGCATACTGGTACATTTATTCCATTAGTAATTTTTACTGCAGTATTCTATTTTGTATTTGCTTGGTTTAGAGAGCAAGTTTGTATAATTGCTTGTCCATATGGTCGTTTACAAGGTGTATTATTAGACAACAAATCTATTGTTGTTGCCTATGATTACAAACGTGGTGAGGCTGAAAATGGCAGAAAGAAATTTAGAAAAAAAGAAGATCGCGAAGCATTAGGCTATGGAGATTGTATAGATTGTAACCAATGTGTACAAGTGTGCCCAACTGGTATTGATATAAGAAACGGAACACAATTAGAGTGTGTTAATTGTACTGCTTGTATTGATGAGTGCGACCATATTATGGAGAGTATTAATCTTCCTAAAGGGTTAATCCGTTTTGCAAGTGAAGATGAAATAGAGAAAAAAGAGCCCTTTAAACTAACGGCTCGAATGAAAGGTTATATCGCTGTACTTACTATTTTAATTGGAGTACTTGCTGGTATGTTATTGTTAAGAAGTGATGTTGAAGCGAGAATATTACGTTTACCTGGGCAACTTTTTGAACATAAAGCCAATGGAATTATAAGTAATGTTTACACCTTTAAATTAGTAAACAAAACATCGCAAGACATTAATGATTTGAGTTTTAAATTAAGGGGATGGGATGGCTCAATAAATGTAGTTTCTACATCAGATACCTTTGGAGTAGATGCCCAAGGCATAGCTGAAGGAACACTATTTATTGAATTAAAACAAAGTGATTTATCTGGAGATAAAAATGAAGTAACGATTGATCTTTACAGCAATGGTGAGTTAATTGAAACTACTTCTGTATCTTTCTTAGGCCCAAGAACTTTTAATTAAAAATATTTAATAGCTAGCATAAAAATTCTGGAAAATTTTCAGAATAAAACAAAAAAATGGAGATTCCTTAGGGAAGTAGAATTATGAAAATAAATTGGGGAACAGCAATAGTAATAGCTTTTGTATGTTTTATTTCATTTATCATGTACTTTGTTATTAGCATGAGTACAAATAAAAAATATAATCATGATTTGGTAGTTGAAGACTATTATGGAGAAGAACTTCAATTTCAAGATGACATTGATAAAGAAGAACATTCTAAAACTCTAAGTACTAATATATCATGGAAAAAAACTAATAAAGGCATTGAGATTTCATTCCCAAAAAATTTAGATTATAAAAATATTGAAGGAAAAGTGTTCCTATACAGACCATCTAACAAGCAATTAGATTTTGAAACTCCAATTTCATTGTCTAACCACAATTTGCTCATACCTGACAAACGCTTGTTGGATGGTCGTTGGAACATTAAAATAGATTGGCAATATAACAATAATTCTTATCTCTATAAATCTGAAATCACATATTAAATGTTAGTTTCGGCTCTCATATTAGGATTATTAGGGAGTTTACATTGCGTGGGAATGTGTGGCCCTATTGCCTTTATGCTTCCCGTAGATCGTTCTAACTCCTTTAAAAAAGTATCTCAAATTGCCATTTATCATTTTGGCAGATTAATCGCGTATAGTATTATTGGGTTGGTTTTTGGCCTTTTAGGTAAAAGTTTTTACCTGTTTGGAGTTCAACAGCAACTCTCCATTGTCATCGGTATCTTAATGATTGTAATTATTATTTTACCTTATAAAACAATTAGCAAACACAACCTTTCTAAACCACTTTACAAACTAATTTCTAAATTAAAATCTTCTTTAGGCAAGGCTCTAAAAAAGAGAACTCCAGATACATTCTTAACCATTGGTTTTCTAAATGGCTTTTTACCATGTGGATTAGTTTACATGGCAGTATTTGGAGCTATTGCAACAGGTAGTTTATTTGAAGGAAGTTTGTATATGATATTATTTGGAATAGGCACTATACCACTTATGACTACAGCCATATATTTAGGAAAATTTTTAAATAGTACTATAAAACAACGTATTCAAAAGGCAATACCAGTTTTTGTTGTAATTATAGGCTTATTATTTATTTTAAGAGGCTTAGGTCTTGGAATTCCTTATATCTCTCCTGCTCCAATTGTAGAAACAGCCTCTAGCGCTATTGAGTGTCATTAACGCGCAATATCTATTCTTACAAACTCAAACGATTAGTGCTATATTAGCATTCTTAATTAATCCAATTAAAATGAAATACACTCTTTTTGTATTATTAGTTACTTCTTTTATTTCAATAAAAGCTCAAAATCAAAATATTAGCGTAGAAAAATCAACTTTTGGCATCCAAACAGGTTTCTTAGGTATATGGGCACATAATGAAACAAAGCTTACAAATTCTATAGCTTTACGAAGTGAACTAGGATTAGATTTTGGCGCTTTCAGTGAAAATTTCGAAGAATCAGTATTTGTGTTTCTTCCAGCTATAATAGTTGAACCTAGGTGGTATTATAATTTAAACAAACGTGTTTCTAAATCAAAACGAATAGATGGCAACAGCGGAAATTTTATTTCAATTAGAACAACTTATCATCCCGATCTTGTAATAGGCTCTATTCCTAGTCATCTTAATTTTATTAGCGATATCTCTATAATTCCTACTTGGGGAATAAGACGTAATATTGGAAGTCATTTAACCTATGAAACAGGTATAGGTTTAGGATTTGGTCATCTTTTTAAAGAAAAAAATGTATATATAAAAGATATTAATTTTTTAGCTCTAAATCTGCATTTAAGGATTGGATATAGATTCTAACAAATTAAAAAACGCCAAAGAATTAAATCTTTTGACGTTTTAAATAGATGTTATAAAAAACTAACTAACAAAGACTAACACCTATAACTATATTTTAAAAGTCATAACAGGTAAAGTAGAGTGATTTGCTATATCTTCTGAAACACTACCTTCAAAGAAATGTGACAAACCTTTTCTACCATGTGTAGCTACCGCTATTAAATCTGCACCAATAACATTAGCAAAATTTAGAATTCCTTTTTCTATAGAATAATCTGAAACCACATTTACAGTATTTAAATTATCTACATTTCCATCTGCTCTTTTTAAGAAATCGGCAACCTTTTTATCTATTTCTGAAGAACTTTTAAAGTTGCCATCGGGAGAATTTACATATACCAAATGCATTTTAGCACCAAGTTTATTAAAAGTTGATTTTGCATTTAAATACGGCTCAACAGCTTCTTCAGAAAAATCACATGCAAAAACTACATTTTCAAAATCTAATAAAATAGGGTTATGTTTTATTACCAAAACAGGGACATCAGAATGTCTTACAACCTTTTCTGTATTAGAGCCAATTAAAACTTCTTTTATACCACTAGCACCTTGCGATCCCATTATAATCAAATTGGCGTTATGCTCATCTGCAACATCATTAACTTCACTCCAAACTTTAAAGTGTTTAACAATTGGTGTCACTTTAATGTCTTTTAAATATGGTTTATCTAAAAAGGTTTCAAACTTTTGTTCTGCCATTTTTAGATAAAAAACTGCCTCTTGACTTAATGTATCACTTGCTGAAGATATAACAGCATTAGACAATTCTAACATGTGTAATACAATTAGTTCAGAACCAAATTTTTGTGCTAAACTTGCTGCAGCTTCTAATGCAAATTCTGAATGTTCAGAAAAATCTATGGGTACAATTATTTTTTTCATTATTATTAGTTTTAATTTAATGATGCTTTACACAAAACACACATTTTAAATTGTAATTTTTAGTGTTATTAGTATCACTTTTAAATTTAAATTGTCATTGAAAACAACTTTGTTTCTGGCTTTTTTCGTTGTAATAACAAATCAAAAGCCATACATATATTTCTTATAAATGGTTTCCCTTTATCTGTAACAGTTACCTGTTTAGATTCAAACTGAAGTAAACCATCTAGTTCAAATTCTTTTAGTTTTATGAGAACGTTAGGCAAATCATCAAAAGTTAAATTGTTATTTGTCCATGAAGTTTTAAAATTGCACATTAGGTTAAGTATGTGCTTTCTAATAACTAAATCTTCACTATTTAAAATATGACCTTTAAAAACCGGAATAGTATTCTCTTCAATTAAATTATAATACTGTTCAATAGATTTTACATTCTGAGCAAAACCATACCAACTATCACTTATTGAAGATACCCCTAAACCAATCATAGCCTGTGTCTTAGAGGCTGTATAACCCATAAAATTACGATGCAGTGTTTCATTCTCCATGGCTTGGTAAAGTGAATCTGTCTTTAAAGCAAAATGATCCATACCTATTTCTACATAGCCAGCATCTTCTAAATTTTGCTTACCAGTTTCGTATTGTTTTCGTTTAGAATCTGCCGTTGGTAAATCGTCATCATTAAATCCACGTTGCCCATTTCCTTTTATCCAAGGCACATGCGCATAACTATAAAATGCTATACGATCTGGCATTAAAGCTTGAGTTTTGTTGATGGTTTCTATAACATCTGCTTCGGTTTGAAAAGGTAAACCAAAAATAATATCGTGCCCAACAGAAGTATAGCCAATTTTACGCGCCAAGTCTGTAACTCGTTTTACATTTTCAAATGGCTGAATTCTATGTATGGCTATCTGTACTTTTATGTTGTAATCTTGCACTCCAAAACTAACACGTCTAAATCCTAAATTGAACAAAGTTTGCAAATGCTCTTCTGTAGTGTTATTAGGATGTCCCTCAAAACTAAATTCGTAATCCTCAGCTAAATCAGACACTTTTAATAATTCCGTTATTAAAAAATTAAGATGTTCTGGCGAGAAAAAAGTAGGTGTACCTCCTCCTAAATGTAATTCTTTAATTTTTGGTTTTTCGTTTAGTAGCTCACAATATAAATTCCATTCCTTTATTACAGCGTTTATGTATGGCGATTCTACTTCGTGTCTTTTTGTAATGTGTTTATGGCAACCACAAAATGTGCAAAGACTTTCGCAAAAGGGTAAATGAATATATAGACTTATCCCTTCTGAAGAATTACTCTCCTCAAAAGACCGTTTTAATGATGCTTTCCATTCTGATAATGAAAACGTATCCAGATCCCAATAAGGAACTGTTGGATAACTCGTATAACGAGGTCCCGCAACATTATATTTTTGTATTAACGTTTGACTCATACCTATTTTATAGCCACCAAAATTAGTCGTATGTTGGGTTTTAAAATATGATTTTTATCATACGGGTTAAAATTAAAATCTTAAGAATCAAATCTGGCTTGCACATACGCTGTTATATTACTAACTTTACTTAAACAAAAAAAACCATGAAAAGAATAAAATATTTATCAATTCTCGCTGTAATTGCCTTAGTGTTTTCATCTTGTAAGCAAGAGAATAAAAAGTCAGAAACTGAAACCGAAGAGACAGTTGAAAATACTGTTAAGTACATTGTTAAACCCGAAGCAACTTCTGTAAAATGGACAGCTTATAAAACAACTGAAAAAGTACCCGTTGGTGGTGAATTTGCAACTTTAAATTTTGAAGAAAAAGCAGGTGCTACACCTTCTGAAGCATTAAATGGTTTAGAGTTTACCATTCCTGTAAGTAGTTTATTTACTAAAGATGAAACAAGAGATGCTAAATTAAAAGCTTCCTTTTTTGGTGTTATGCTAGATACTGAGTTTTTAAAAGGAAAACTTAGAGCTGTAAATAATGAAATTACTGCCAAAATAACAATGAATGGTGTAACTGCAGAGTTACCATTAGAAGTAAGTATTACAGAAGAAAGACGCGTAAGCATGAAAGGTACAATGAACCTAAAAGATTGGGACGCATTAGGTGCCTTAGAAGCATTAAATAAAGTTTGCTATGACTTACACAAAGGTGCAGATGGAGTTAGTAAAACTTGGGATGATGTCGCTATTGAAGTAAATACTTTCCTAAGAGATAAATAATATTACTGTTGTGACGTTAACTTAAATTGATAGTTAAACAATCATCTAACTTAATATTTGTTAAAAGCATGTAAAGCTATATATAAGTTTTAAAACAGTCTTAAAAACCAATAAAAAAAGCGACCAATAATTCAGGTCGCTTTTTTTTATTACAATTAGTTTTCTTTTTACTATTTGGTAATAATTGTTAACTCATCTACAATATGTTTTGCATTAGAGTATTTATCAATTAACCAAAGCACATATCTAATATCTACATTTATAGTACGTTGTAATTTTGAATCGAAAATTACATCTCCTGCCATGGCTTCAATATTTCCATCAAAAGCCAATCCAATTAATTCGCCTTTACCGTTAATTACAGGTGATCCAGAGTTTCCTCCTGTGATATCGTTATCCGTTAAAAAGTTTACAGGTAACTCACCACGCTCGTTAGCATAACGACCATAATCTTTCTTTTCATAAATATCTAACATGCTTTGATCTAAATCAAACTCACTATCATTAGGCTTATATTTTTTAATCATACCTTTAAAAGTGGTGTAATTATTTTCTTTTGCATCGTTTCTTTTATCTGCTGGTAAAGCTCTCACTTTTCCGTAAGATAAACGCAATGTAGAATTTGCATCTGGATATTTAATATCACTTAATCCAGACTCTCTTAATCCTTTAACCAATAATCTAAAAGAGGCTTGAAAATCATTTTCTGGCTGTACTAAATCTTCAGGACTCTCTCTATACTTATCCAACAATTGATTAGATAAAATATATAACGGGTCATTTTCTAAAATAGCCATATCTGGATATTGTAAAAATGCTTCTACACGTTCTTTAGAAGTAAACATACTTAAATCAAATATAGCTTTGGTATAACTAGTAAAATCATTGTTGTTCTTTTCTCCAATTTCAGCTACCAATTCTGGTAAGGAGTAATTAGATTTTGAAGCCATTAAACCTAATTGTTTTGCAAAAACTTCTTCTTCTAAAGGTAAATAGAAGTCTTTATAATTACTCTCAACATATCCTTGTATTCTAGGTAATAGGTTTTTCTGTTCTGCTTCACTAGCACTTGCATATTGTTTTAATGCAGAACCTACTCTATAAGGTAAAACTGCAAACTTACTAGAACGTAGCATCCCAATAAGATAATTACCTTGTTTCGCTTTTTCGTTGGTTAAACTATAATACTTATTTATATTTTCTATAACGTTACCATAAGTTGCTTTGTTCGCTTTCTTATTCGCCCATTTATCAAATTTAGCTTCAATTTTGCTCTTTTTTTCTACTGTTTTATGTTCGGTTAAAGCTTCAATCATTCCTGCTCTATTTTTCCAATAGTTTGCAATACTTGCATAAGAAGACGCATACATAAGGTTTATAGATTCGTCTGCATCCATGTACTTTTTATAAACATCCATGCTTAATTTAGAACCTTCAACCCAAGCAGGATAAGCGTATTTAACGTTTTGTTCTACACCTTGTGCTGGCATCCATCGATTAGTTCTTCCTGGATATCCTAAAATCATTGCAAAATCGTTTTCCTTAACACCATCAATATTTACTGGTAAATGATATTTTGCTTTTAAAGGCACGTTGTCTGTAGAATAGTCTGCAGGTTTTCCGTCTTGATCAGCATAAACTCTAAATAAAGAGAAATCACCAGTATGTCTTGGCCATTCCCAGTTATCTGTGTCACCACCATATTTACCAACACTTTCTGGAGGTGTTCCTACCAAACGAACATCTTTATAATCTTCGTAAACAAAATAGTAAAATTCATTTCCTTGATAAAACGAACGCACAGAAACCGTATATTTTCCACCTTCACTATTCTCTTGCTCAATTTTAGCAATCTCTTTGTTAAGTGCAGCTTCTCGTTCTTTTTCACTCATACTATCGTTAACTTGAGCTAACATACGTTTAGAAACGTCATCCATACGCACAAAAAAGCGAACGTATAAACTTTCTGGCTTCATTTCTTCTGCCATAGAACTAGCCCAAAATCCGTTTTTTAAATGATTTTGTTCTGCAGTTGATAATTCTGCAATAGCATCATAACCACAATGGTGATTTGTTAATACTAATCCACTATCTGAAATAATACTTGCTGTACAGCCACCATTAAATTGTACAATGGCATCTTTTAAGCTTTGGTTGTTAATACTATAGATTTCTTCAGGCGTTAATTGTAAGCCCATTTTTTGCATATCGCGATAATTTAAACGCTCTATATGCATTAAAAACCACATACCTTCATCTGCCATTACTGACGAAAATGAGATAATAAAGGCAATAATTGTAAGGGATAATTTCTTCATGTTTTTTTGTTTTGAATAATGGCTATAAAAATAGTGAAATTGTTTTGTTTATAAGGAGTCTTATTGATTTAAAGTCTAGTGATTTTAGTTAATTGTTTGCGTCTCTGACACCTAGAATAAAATTAAAAGTTGTGGTTTTGTTATTGAAATAAATCGTGATATATCAATAGAAAAATTTAACTTTGACTTTTCAAATTAAAAGATATGAATCCATCAGCTCATGGCTGGATAAAAAAGTTATTAAACCAAGTTTCTGAAACGGTATACTCGCAAACAGAAACCGAAGCGTTTTATAACCGCTTAAAACAAGCAGGATTTATTTACGGAAGTAACATTAAAGTTGTTCTCGACATTATTAAACCCTTTGATTTAACTGAAGAGGAACGTTGCAAAATTAATTTACTGCTCACCTATTACTTTATTTATTTAAAACATAAATCTGATGAAGATTTTATAGATAGTTTAATTAGATACTACAAAGCAATTAGTAATCAGAAGCGGTCTTTTTTTGAAGAATTATTTGGAGATAAAACACCAGATAGTTTATTGGAGAAAATGATTCATAAGCGTATTCATATCGACGATAATTTTATTACAAAAAACTTTAATTACTTTTTAATTAATGCTCTTTTGTTTGTTGATGTTTTAGGATATCAACGCTTTTTAAGAGATGAAAAAGACATTAAAAACTACGTAAATAATCTTGAATCTGCTCTAGAGACTATTGTATTCTCCGTAATAGACAATAAGTCTGTAAAAACAGAGTATGATGATAATCTTATAAAATTATTTGAAGGCTCTATTCGTCATAAAAATTCAGAACTACCAACATACCAAAACGCTGTATCTTTTATATCTGAACCTCTAGAAAAACTATACGTTGTTGATTTGGTTTGCATGGCGTCTTGGACGGATAAAACCATTGACACTGAAGAACGCGAATTCTTGTTACGTTTAAAAAATGATTTAATCTTAGATAGCGAAATTATTGCGCAATCTGTTAATGATATTAATTTATTCTACGACGAACACAAAGAAGATGTTGCATTTTTAAGTTCTAAAAACCTAGCACAAAGTTTTTACGATAATAGTAGTAAGGTTGTTTCTAAACTTATTACCCGAAATAGCAAACGATTAATTAAAGAACTATCAGAAAGTAAGGAAGCGATGACGCTTTTAGCACAATCTACACAACGAACACTTACTGACGAAGAGCAGAAGAAAATTCAGTCGCAATTACTAGATATTTTTAAATCTATCCCAAGCTTAGCAATCTTTATGCTACCTGGAGGCATGTTGCTTTTACCTTTATTTGTAAAGTTTATTCCTAAATTATTACCATCTGCCTTTGATGAAAACAGAATAGACGATAAGGAATAATTATTCTAACCAGTTTTTAAAATCCTTTACCCGTTCTCTTGCTACAATAATATCTTGCTCGTTAAAACGATTCAGTTTTATTTGAAGTCGAGAATTGGTATAACTAACCATATCTTTAATGGCATTAATATTTACATAAAATTTTCTACTAATACGGAAAAATACATTAGGTTCTAACTCTTCTTCTAACTGGTCTAAAGTAGAATCTAAGAGGTAATTGCGTCCTTCATTTGTAAAAGCATAAGTTCCTTTATTTTCGCTATAAATACATTCTATATCTTCAATATTTATAAGTTTAAGATGCTGACCAACTTTTACCGAAAAACGTTTTTTGTACTCGCGTTCTATTGGGTTTACTAAAAGATTTTTAATATCATTAAAATCTAAAGTAACCGACTGATTTTGTGGTGTTCTACCTTTATATTTCTCTACTGCGGTTTTTAAATCGTCGTCGTCAATTGGTTTTAACAAATAATCTATACTGTTTAGCTTAAAGGCTTGTAATGCATACTCATCATAAGCTGTGGTGAAAATTACAGCTGATTTTATCTCAATCGCTTCAAAAATCTCAAAAGACAGACCATCGCTTAATTGAATATCTAAAAATATCAAATCTGGATGTTTGTTATTCTGAAACCAATCAATAGATTCTTCAACTGAATGCAACATTGTTTCTGCATTAATATTTAATGTTTTTAACATACGTTGTAGACGTCTTGCTGAAGGTTTTTCGTCTTCTATTATGATTACATTCATTATTTAAATTTATTTACTTAACAACTAATTTATCTATTCCCAAAAAGTGGTTTCTTCTTCTTTATTGTTTAAAAAATCTTTGGTTTTTTTGTCTTCCCAACTCTTTCTAAAAATTTGTTTTTCTTTAAAAACATTTATTCCATGTATAATTATAAAAACGGTCCAAGCCACTAAAATACTCAGATTTAAACTGATGATATTATTTTTATATGGACCTACAACAATATATAAATTATATAAAAGAAGGGCTACAGCTATAATATAACCAGCTAAATGAATATAGAAAATCTTTACTTTTCTAACCTTATCTTTTGCTTTTCTTAACTGCTGTTTTTCTATTTCTTGTTTCATAACAATGTATTAAAACTATTGCCAATGCTCTTTATCTTTCTCCATAAATTCTTGAATTTTTTTGTTTTCCCATTCCTTATTGAATAAAAAGTTTGGACCAAAAACACCCAAGAAATGAAACACCAATCCTATTCCCCAAAAAACAGCGGTTGCGTATGGACCAAAGCCAGAAAAGCCAGCATTTACTCCAATTAGAATAATTAAAAATATATTAACTACGATGTAAACTGCTAAATGCCAATAAAAACCGACTATAGCATCTACCTTTTTTTTAGCTCTTAAATAAGCTTCTTCATTTCTAAAATCACTTGTATTATTAGATTCTTCGTAAGGTTCTATATGATATTTTTCCATTGTATTTTATTTTTATTCGTTTTGTAGCTCATCATTCATCAACTTTTCAATTTTTCGCTCTTCCCAATCCTCTCCTAGAATAAGTGGAAGTCCAAAAACTGAAAAGGCATGCAGCGCAATTGCAATTCCCCAAACTAACCAAGTAATTATGGTTGCAAAATCAAAAAAAGCTTCATTAAATGTTTCACCATTTTTTAAGTTATGCATTATTTTAACTGCCGTAATTACCGTATTAATAACAAAGTAAACCGCAAAATGTGTATAAAATCGTTTTAGTTTTTCAACTTTATTTTTTGCCTTTATATAATCTAATTCTGAATCTGGTGTTTTCATAATTCAATAATTTAATTCCAGCGTTTTGTTTCATTTTCTTTTTTCATATATGCTTCAATTTTTCGTTCTTCCCAATCTTGAAAAAACACAACAGAGATTAAGTGTATTACTAAAACTAATCCCCAAACTGTCCAAGAACTTAAGACATCAAAACTGAATAATTCGTTTGTAAAACTTTCCCAACTACCTAAGCTATTAAATACCTTAAAAGCCGTAATAATTGAATTAATTATAATATAGACAGCTAAATGGTTGTAAAATTTCTTTAACTTTTCTACTCTATTTTTCGCCTTTAAATATGTTAAATCTGTATTATTAGTTTTCATTTTATCAAATATTAATTCCAACGATTATTATCTTGTTTACGCATATATTCTTCAATTTTGCGCTTTTCCCAATCACCTCCTAATGCACCATTATCTACATATACTCTATAAGCCTGAATGACCAAACTTAAACCCCAACCAAACGTTGGAAACCAAAACCATTGTATGGTGTGTCTTGAATAAGTGTACCATATAAATATTAAAAACGGAATAACAAAAACATAAGAAATTAAACTATAGTAAAAGCCTTTTAATTCTTCTACACGTTTGCGTGCTCTAACATAATCGTCGTTAAGACGATCTTTTGATTTTTGTGTTGTTCTCATTATTGATACTTGTTTTGTGAGCATAGGTATTGCTACTGCAAAATCCTTTTCTCGTTGATTGATGATGACTTTTCTGGTTGAAAGCAGTTGATAACGTTGCTTAATATTTTCTAAACCAACTCCACTACTCTTTTTTACAATTTGTTTGGGCTGAAGATTATTCATAACCACTAAGTTATTTCCGTCTTCATATATTTTAATATGTAATGGCTTACTCGATGTAACCATATTATGCTTTACCGCATTTTCTAGTAAAAGTTGTAATGATAATGGTACAACTTTACTCTCTGGGTTTGTAGCTTTATCAGGAATCTCAAAAATAATGCTGTCTTCAAATCTCATTTTTAACAGCGACATATAGGTTCTGGCAAAATTTAATTCTTCATCTACTGTTACTAATTCTTTACTTTTTTGTTCTAAAACATAACGATAAACCTTAGATAAAGAAGTTGTGAATTTTTGAGCATTTTCTGGATTTTCCTCTATTAAACTTGTTAATACATTTAAGCTGTTAAACAAAAAATGTGGATCTAATTGATTTTTTAAAGCATCAAACTTTGCACTTGCAGTACCAGCTATTATTTTTTGCTCTTTAACTTTATTCTTTTGATAACGATTATAAAAATAAATCACATGAAAAATAGAAACAACGGTCAGTGTTATCCATAAACCAAAGGAGTAGCCTTTCCAAGATTCGTTATTTAAAAATGTTTGAAAATCCACACTGTAAATAACAACTGAAGTAAAAGCTCTTAATAAAAATAAACCAATTAATGTTATAATGGTACTTCCTAAAACTCCAATAATAATGCGCTTTATAGAATCTCCAGTTTTCCAGTGACGTTTTTCCATATAATCAAAAAACGCCATATTAGAATACCCTAAAACAAATGCATAGAGTTGATAAAACCCAAACTCAATAAAAAAATCATTTATTGTTTTATAATCAAAACCTCCGAAAAAAAGTTTTCCTATTAGAAAAATTCCACTTCCAATTAAAAAAGTTAATATGATTTTTTTTACTGACCTTTTCATGTGTTTAATTTATTAGGCTTTACATTCTTTTGCAACAATTTCTGCACGCTCTTTTCCCCAATTAGGATGTAATGCGCTCTCTGGCTTAAAGGTATCAAAAAGTTTTAGGGATACTTCAATCTCTTCGCAATAAGGTGCTGTATCTTTTCCAAAATATTTTGCACTGTTCAAATTCCAGTCAGCGTTACAAAACATTGCTCTTGGATTTTCTGGTTCTAAGGTTAACGCTTTGCCATATAACTCAGAAATTTTTGCACCATACTTCATACCATACGTCATACCATCAAAAACAACCCAATTGGTTAAAATTTGCGCCTGCATTATTATTAGCTCAGCATTATCTTCACTTATAGCCATTGCTAAATCTAAATGCTCTTGCGCCTTATCTAACTGTGCTTTTAGTATCGTTTCATCTTTCTCATTCCAGCTTTTTAAGCTATTTATCTGTGCTATATAATAACTAGGTAGCCATTCTGTTGGCTCTGCTTTTGCTATACGCTCAAACATATTTTGAGCACTATCTGTATCCCCTTTCTGCCAAGACTCAAAGGCTTTGGTCATTCCTTTTTCAAAATTTGTTTGTGCTTGTGCAAATCCTGTAATTATTAATAAAGCTATGATTATAGTATTCTTCATTTTCATTGTTTTTAAATTAAAGTGATATTGTGATTGATTTGTTTTTGTTTAGTTCAAATTTAGCATCCTCCCATTTTGGTGGTCCCATAAAACCAGTAGCATCATTAGAACACCCATAATCTTCAGAAGGAATACCAAAAAAATTAGTATCCATTTTTCCATTATCGTTTTCATCATGAAATATTGAAACCGCATAAACACCTTTTGGAATATCTTTAAATAAAACTTTACAAGATTTATTGGTAATGGCACTAATTTCACCTTTGTAAGATTGCTTTAAAAATCCCGTTTCAGTGTTATATAGTGCTATAAACATTTTACCGTCGTTACTATTAGCGTCTTCAACTTTTACAGTAATTGTAAAATTATCTTGAGCTTCTAATTGAAAACTTAAAAAGCTCATCATGGTTAATACAGTTATTTTTACGAGTAAATTCATAAGTAATGGTTTTGTTTGATACAAATATCGAATAGAAGTCTTCTTTTTTAAAACTGAACTTACCGAATTGTATTTTTTTAATGCTGAATTGTATAATATTTAAAAAATGAATAAAAAAGAGTTTAAAACCTCACCTAAATAAATCCTTTATTATTGAAATTGTATCTTAAATTTAAGACTTATTACATATCTTGATGGTATACATTCTAAATAAATAGAAAATGAATGAGAAATTAAAACCAATAAAAGTTATTCACCTTGCCATTTGTGCTGGAATAATTGTTGCTTACATCATTTTAGGCAACCTTACTTCAGTAGAAAATTTTAATCTACCCAAAATAGATACATCCTCAATAATTTATCTAATGATTCCGATAATGGCAATAATCCTCAGTAATTTACTATATAACAATCAGTTAAAAAAGGTTGACACTAAATTAAAGCTTGAAGAAAAAATTCCATTTTACCAAACCGCTTCAATTATTCGTTTAGCTATTTTAGAAGGAGCTGCCTTTTTAATTCTGTTTTTAAAACCCGATTTTATTGTATTAGGACTAGTCTTAATTTTATATATCATTTATCTAAGACCATCTGAAAATCAATTTAGAAACGACTTTAATGACACCAGATTATAGTCTAATAAATTGTTGTTGTATTAAAACTAATTATAAATTGATTTAAACAAAAAAAGACCATCCTTTTAGATGGTCTTTTTTTTTAATATTATAAATGTTTTTTCTTAAAACATATCTCTTCCAGCAAAATGGAACGCACTTTCAATAGCTGCATTATCATCACTATCACTTCCATGAACAGCGTTTTCGCTAATAGAATCTGCAAACATTTTACGAATAGTACCTTCTGCTGCATCAGCAGGATTAGTTGCACCAATTAACGTTCTAAAATCTTCTACAGCGTTTTCCTTTTCTAAAACCGCTGCAACTATAGGGCCACGAGTCATATATTCTACTAACTCTCCAAAAAATGGACGTTCGTTATGTATTGCATAAAATTCCTCAGCATCTGCTTTAGTCATTTGCGTTAATTTCATTGCTACGATTCTAAAACCCGAAGCTGAAATCTTTTCTAAAATTGCGCCAATGTGTCCTTTTTCAACAGCATCAGGCTTTAACATTGTAAATGTTCTGTTAGTTGCCATGTATCTTTTTTTAAATATTCTGCAAAAGTAATGTATTTCTTTAATTAATCAAGAGCCACAATCAATAAATAAAACCATGTTAATTTTGTTATAACTAAGATTACTTTTTCTAAAAATATTTAATGCTGAAAAGTTTTTAAATTCATTAGAATCTAATTTCTAATTATTAGAGCTGTCTTAATTTCATATTAAAAGTATTCTTCAAAATATCTGAATAATGTATCTTCGCCATCTATGATTAAAACACAGATTTCAAAAATAAAGACGCTTTTAAGCACGCCAAAACATATAGTTATTGTTCCTCATAGAAATCCAGATGGTGACGCTATGGGTTCTACTCTAGGCTTATATCATTACTTAAATTTATATAATCACCAAACAACCGTTATTGCACCAAATGATTATCCCGATTTTTTAAAGTGGTTACCTGGCGACAATTCTGTTTTAAAATTTGAAACTCAACACGAAGAAAGTATTTCACTAATTGAGAAAGCGGACCTTATATTCACTTTAGATTTTAATGCTTATCATAGAGCAGGACATGATATGGCCGGAGTATTAGAACAATCCAAAGCAATTAAATTTATGATAGATCATCACCAACAACCAGATGACTATGCTAAATATATGTACTCGGATGTTAGCATGTCTTCTACTTGCGAAATGGTCTATAATTTTATTGAAATGCTTGGTGACGAAACTAAAATAAATGCCGCAATAGCAACTTGTCTCTATGTTGGTATAATGACGGACACTGGCTCATTTAGGTTTCCTGCAACCACTAAAAGAACACATGAAGTTATTGGATGTTTAATAGAAAAAGGTGCAGAAAACTCACAAATTCATAATAATATATACGACACTAATAGTTACAACCGTTTACAGTTATTAGGACGTGCCTTACAAAATCTCAAAGTTATACCAGAATTAAGAACTGCCTACATCACGTTATCTCAGGCTGAATTAGATGAATTTAATTTTAAAAAAGGAGATACTGAAGGTTTTGTTAATTATGCCTTGTCTTTAAAAGGTATTATTTTTGCAGCAATGTTTACAGAAAGCAAACAAGATCAAATAATTAAAATCTCTTTACGCAGTAAAGGTGATTTTTCTGTTAATGAATTATCTAGAGCTCATTTCCATGGTGGAGGCCATACAAATGCTGCTGGAGGACGGAGTGATGATAATATGGAAACAACCATAAACAAATTTATTAGTATATTACCGCAATATAAAAACCAATTGTCCATTGCCCAAAACGGACATTAATTTAATTAATATGAAAAACCTACTCATTTTATTTGCTATTACCTTAGTGTTTTTTGGCTGTAAATCGCCCGAAGCAAGATTACCAGAATCTGTGCAATCGGGTTCCTTTTTAAAAGAGTCAGCCGAACGAAACAGAAAGCTTAATGAGCTTGAAAACAAACAAATACAAGATATTATAAATAGTAATCCAGAAAGAGATTACATTGCCTCAGAAAGCGGCTTTTGGTATGCTTATAATACACAAGTTGAAGGCGACAAAGCCCAACCTCAATTTGGTGATGTAATAGATTTCACTTTTGATGTTTCTAATATAGAAGGTGATGAAATTTACGCAAACACCAATAAAACCTACGTAATGGACAAAGAAGAATTGTTTACAGGTTTACGAGAAGGTTTAAAACTATTAAAACCAACAGAATCAGCGACATTTATTTTTCCTTCCCAAAAAGCTTTTGGGTATTACGGAGATGAACATAAAATAGGAACCAATGTTCCTCTAATTTGCGAAGTAACATTAAACACAATTATTAAAACAAATGATTAAGAAAACACTTACAGCTTTCGTTGTATTATTAGTACTGGTAAATATTTCTTGCCAAGAACGTCTTTATCCAGAATTAGAAGATGGACTTTATGCAGAGTTCGTAACAAACAAAGGCACTATGGTGGCCAAGTTGTTTTATGACAAAGCACCTGTAACGGTTGCAAATTTTGTAGCACTAGCAGAAGGTACACATCCTTTAGCAAAAGAAGAATATAAAGGAAAACGTTATTACGATGGTACTACATTTCATAGAGTTATAGATAATTTTATGATTCAAGGTGGTGACCCAACGGCAACAGGAATGGGTGATCCAGGTTATAAGTTTGATGATGAATTTCACCCTGAATTAAAACACGATAAACCAGGTATTTTATCTATGGCAAATGGTGGACCAAATGGTAATGGTAGTCAATTCTTTATTATGGAAAGACCCGACCCAAGGTTAGATAATAAACATGCCGTTTTTGGAGAATTAGTAGAGGGTATAGAAATACAAGACTCTATCTCTAACGTTAAAGTTATTGACCCAAGAGCTAGAAATCACAAACCCGTTGAAGATGTTGTGATTACTAAATTAAACATCATTAGAAAAGGTCCGGAAGCAAAAGCTTTTGATGCTGCTAAAGTGTTTACAGAAGAATTACCTAAGATTAAAGAAAGACAAGCTAAAATAAGAGAAGAAGCTAAAAAGAAAGCTGAAGAATTAGCGAAACAAGCACAGATTGCATTCTTAAAAAAGAATGAAAATTTAACAGGAAGAAAAATAGAATCACCAACAGGTATGGCTATGATTTTTACACACGAAAGTAATGGTGTAACACCAGAATCTACAGACCGTGTAAATATTGAATGTGCTGGCTATTTAGAAAATGGCGAATTATTCTGGACCACCTGGAAAGACGTAGCTGAAAAGAATGGTAAATATGATGAACGTACCGATAAAGCTGGTCGTTACACATCTTTTGATATGCCTTACAATAAAACAGCTGGTTTAATTGCTGGTTTTAGAGAAGCTATGCTTAACATGAAAATTGGTGACAAGGCCAGAGTTTTTATTCCTTATTACTTAGGTTATGGTGAAAGAGGAAATCCTCCTGTAATTCCGCCAAGCGCAAACCTAGTTTTCGATATTGAATTGGCTAGTATAAAAAAATAGTTTTATACGGTATTATAAATTAAGAAAAGCAGCTACTAAACATATAAGTAGCTGCTTTTTTATTACAGTTTAATTAGATCTACAAGGTTTCCAAAACCTTGTAGGTTTTTTTCATCTTTACCTTAATACCCAAAAGGTTATAGAAACCTTACACGATTATTAAATTAAGCCTTAGGGATATTTTTTAAAATCTCTAGTACAAATTCCCAATACTTCTGTGCCGAAGAAATCTGAGCACGTTCATCTGGAGAGTGTGCGCCTTTAATATTTGGCCCAAAGCTAATCATATCCATATTAGGATAATTAGTGCCTAGAATTCCACATTCTAAACCAGCATGGCAAGCTGCAACATGAGGTTTTTCTCCGTTATTTAGTCGCTCGTAGATAGGAACCATAACTTTTAAAATATCAGAATCCATATTTGGAGCCCAACCAGGATAATCGCCAGAAAATTCAACTTCGCAACCTGTTAATTCAAAAGTAGCGCGTAAGGTATTTGCCAAATCGTCCTTTGTACTATCTACAGAACTACGAGTTAAACAACCAATTTTTATATGACCATCTTTTACAATAACTCTTGCGATGTTATTAGAGGTTTCAACTAAACCTTCAATATCTGGACTCATACGATAAACACCATTGTGTGCTGCATACAATGCTCTGGTAAAACCTTCTTGCACACCTAAATCCATAATTTTTTCAGGAAGCTCTGTTTTAGATACTATAATTTCTAAATCTGGCTCCATGGTTTTAAATTCAACCTTAAGCATATCAGCGAAATCTTTCATTTCAGCTTCAAAAGCAGCTTCATGCACAGCGTCTATGGCAACAATAGCATTACTTTCTCTAGGTATAGCATTACGTAAACTTCCACCATCAATTTCAGAAATACGTAATCCGAAGTTTTCAAAACCATCAAATAATAAACGATTCATTAATTTATTGGCATTTCCTAAACCTTCGTGAATTTGCATTCCAGAATGTCCACCTTGTAAACCTTTTACAGTTATGGTATAACCAATTTTAAACTCTGGCGTTTCTTCTTCTTTATAATCTCGTGTAGCCGTAACATCTACGCCTCCAGCACAACCTACGCCAATCTCATCATCTTCTTCGGTATCTAAATTTAAAAGAATTTCACCTTTTAGCAAACCACCTTTTAAACCTTGTGCACCTGTCATTCCGGTTTCTTCGTCAATAGTAAACAAAGCTTCTAATGCAGGATGCGCAATAGTATCGCTTTCTAAAATGGCCATTATTGTTGCCACACCTAAGCCATTATCAGCACCAAGTGTTGTTCCTTTTGCTTTTACCCAATCGCCTTCTACAAACATTTCAATACCTTGTGTATCAAAATCAAATACCGTATCGTTATTTTTTTGATGCACCATATCTAAATGACTTTGCATTACAATAGGCTTTCTGTCTTCCATACCTTTTGTTGCTGGCTTGCGGATAATAACATTACCTACTTCGTCTTCAATGGTTTCTAATCCAAGATTGTTACCAAAATCTTTCATAAATTGAATCACGCGTTCTTCCTTTTTAGAAGGTCTTGGCACAGCGTTTAAATCTGCGAATTTGTTCCAAAGTTGTTTTGGTTCTAAGGCTCTTATTTCTGAACTCATATTATTGTCCACAAAAGTGGATATCTTTTAAGTTAATAATTCATTTTTTAGTAATGCAAATTTACGAAATATGAAGCAGTCTTTATTAGATTGTAAATAATGATTTAACTTTACTTATGTTTATTTAATCTTAGCACTAAAAGGACAAATAAGTAATGCGCAACAGGAAACTAAAAATCCTAATGTTATACCTAGTTAGCATAACCTGTATTATTGGTTATTTCTTTGTAGAGCATTCTAACATTATACCACAACTTGTTGAATACGCAAATAATAATCGTTATAAAGGATTTGCTACATTTTTCCTAACAGGATTGTTTAAATACGGATTACTTTTCGTTGGAATTAGCACTATTTTAATTTTGAGTTTCCTGTTAATCAAAGAAAAAATTAAAAAGGTGGAATAAAAAAACATTGCAAAGTTATTTAATAAAATAAGCACTAAAAAAAGTGTTATTATGTATATTACCTAATCAATTTACAAGACACTAAAAAATGAGATTTTTATTCTTCTTTATATTTCTAACTTCAATAGCATTCATTAGTGGACAAAATACTGTTACTCTTTTACCCAATTTGGGAATCGAAAATAATTATTCGCAATCGGATTTTGAATATTGGAAGAGGGCGACTGAATTATTTTCTAAACTCAACAATCTTGAAAATGAAATTAAATATTCCGAATTAACGGAAACTGAGACAAAAGCAATTGACTCTCTAGAATTGGGTTACGGACCACAAACCGATGTTATTGGTTGCAGCTGGTATTGTGGTGGTGGACCATACAAAACGTCATCTTCAAGTGTTTTAAATGATGATGAGAATTATTCTAATGAAAATATTCACGACTTCGACTTATTCACAGGTTGGGTTCCGCAATCTAAAAACGGTATTGGAGAAACAATTAGTTTTCATTTTAAAGCTAAGTCGCCAAGAATTAATGCTATTGTTATTTATAATGGATATATAAAAACAAAAGAACTTTGGAAAAAAAATTCTAGAGCAAAAAAAATAAAATTAAAAATTGACAATGAAACTATTGCAATTTTAGAATTAAAAGACACAACAGCTTCTCAACGATTTGAAATTGAACCAATTCAATCCACAACAGAAAATCAAGACTTAGTTTTAACTTTAGAAATAATGGAGTCCTACGAAGGAGAGAAATATACTGATTTGGTGATAAGCGAAATTAATTTTGATGGTATTGACGTTCACTAATAAATATAACCTAACTCGATAAATCAATATAACAATTGATAGTGTATAATCCCAATGAAATATAAAAACTATAAATCTGCACACATATCAAAAACCAAATGACAAAAAAAGAACCTAAAGAAATATTTCACAAATCTCTTATTGCTTGTATTGCTATTGTTGGATTTGGAGTTTATCTGTCTATTAGAGGAAGTAAAGAAAAAACTGAATTTGAAAGTTTAACTGGAAAAATAGATTATTTTGATAAAACGTTTCAAGATCTAAATTATAGAAATAAAGGAAACCACCGATTTATACATATTGTTGATTTCCCTATTATGTTCGACCTATTTGTTGGAAAAGAAACAGGAGATTTTAGTCCCAAGTTTGAACAATTAGATAAGCTAAAAGTTGGAGATGAAATCACTATTTATCACGCTGACAAAACACCTCTTCAAAGAAATAGAGATTTAAGGTTTAATAAAACTGTTCAATTTATTGACAAAGATGGCGAAGCATTTTTTGTTCGCGGAAATAAAGATAAATACGGAGGATATTTTCTTGGAGGAATAGGTGTTTTATTAGGAATATCACTCTTAATTTTAAAACGACTAGGAAAAATAAAATAGCTAAAAGAATAGAGAAATTGGGTTAAATAAAACTTCTCGCTAACTATACAGTTGTATCCATTGGTTCTAAATGATTCAATAAACGCAATTACCCTAACCAAACTAAATACAGAAATTACATCTAGTAATCTCTCTGAAAACGAAAAATTGAGATTTAAGAACACACGTCAACAATCTAATTGTCAATAATTTATAAAAATAAATTAAAAAAAAGCATGTTTTTGTGTTATGTCCATTACTATTTTATCGTTATTAAAGTAGAATGACTAAAACAGAATTTAAGCTTAAAGTATTTTCACAATCTAAACGTTTGTTTCCAATGGTTTCTCGGATGCTTGGTAATAGTCCAAACGCTGAAGATGCGATACAAGAAATAATGATAAAACTTTGGCTAAAACGGAAACAAATTGAAAAACATCCTAATATTACTGCATTAGTTTTTTCTACAGCTCGGAATCATTGTATTGATATACTAAGAAAGAAAAAGCTAGAAATTTATGATAGTTCGTTTCAACTGGAGATATTAAAGTCAGAAAACAATCTAGAACAGCTAGAAAGAAAAGAACTCCACACAATAATTAAAAAAATTATAAATAATCTCCCTGAGCAACAAAAGGAAGTCATTATAATGCGTGACTTAGACGGTTATGAATTTGTAGAAATAGCTGCAGCCTTACAACTGAAAATTGAACACACCAGAGTATTGTTATCTCGAGCAAGAAAAAAAGTAAGTCTACAATTAGATAAAACTTATTATTATGAAAGAGGATAAAACTAAAGTATTATTAAAAAAATATAAAGAAGGATATACCACGTTAGATGACGAACAATTTTTATTAGACAAAACCTCAGGCATAACACCATCATTAGATGCATGGTCTACATTTGTAAAAAATAATAAAATTGAAACACCTCACAATTTTAATGAGAAACTATGGGAATCATTTCAAAATAAAAAAAATAGAAAGCGTAAGGTGTTTGTTGGTATCATGTCTGCCGCAGCTTCATTGCTATTATTTATAACTTTTATTATAACCAACCAAAAACAAGAAGAACTAAATTATTCTGAGAAAGAAGCCTTGTTAAGTTTAGCTAAGGAGATGGTCTCTAATTCAGATTCTACTGACAATGAAAAAAATATCATTTATGAAAATGACATGGTAATTATCTATACCACAAAAGAATAAGGAAGAAAATTAAATATTTATTAATAAGAAAACATTTTAAACCATGAAAAAAATAATTTTAACAGCATGTGCAATATTTTTATCAATATTGCTAATGCAAGCACAAAAAAATAATGAAGCAAAAAAAGACAGTTCTTTGGTTGAAAAGCTACACGTTAAGTTAAAAGATGGTGCAAAACCAGATATTTATGTTGATGGTAAAAAATTTGATTTTAGTATAGACTTATTAGACGAAGATAAGATTGAATCTGTTTTTGTAATTAAAGGAGAAAAAGCCATTACAGAATACAACTCACCTAATGGTGTTATACTTATTACAACAAAGAAAAATGTTGATGCTGAAAAATCTACAGAAAAAACTAGTGAGATATCCATTACAGATGAAAAATCTCCTTTGGTAATTATAGATGGAAAAATAACCAATAAAGGATCTCTCAAAAACTTATCGCCTGATGATATTGAAAAGATTGAAGTCTTTAAAGATGAAAAAGCCATAAAAAAATATAATGCTCCAAATGGTGCCATAATTATAACCACTAAAAAGAAGAAAAAAGACTAATTTAATGACTAACGCATATAAAAAAATGCTGTTTCTAGTTTTATTGAGATTGCCTCAATGAATCTTTTCCCTATTTTTGAAACATGCGTAAAAACAAAAAACTAATCCTTGTAATTTTCTTTGGTGTCCAGCTACTTTTTTTATCTCAATTGAAGCATTACCCAGAGTTTGTAGAACAATTTTACAGTAACGGACTTTATGTTTTTATTTCAAAATTAATGCGCTATGCTTTTGGATGGCTACCATTTTCTGCTGGTGACATCTTCTACACATTAGCCGGAATCTATTTAATAAGGTGGTTAATTGTAAATAGAAAACGCATTATAAAAGATACTAAAAATTGGTTTTTAGATATTGGAGCAACCTTATCTATTGCTTATTTTTCTTTTCATATTCTTTGGGCTTTTAATTATTACAGACAACCACTTTATAAGTCATTAAATATTGAAGCTGAATATTCAAATGAGCAATTGATTTCTTTTACCGAACGATTAATTAAAAAATCAAATGCCTTACAATTTCAACTTACTAAAAACGATACTGTAAAGGTAGTTTCACCTCATACCAAATCAGAGATTTTTAATAAAGTAAAAGATGGTTACCAAAAACTCTCTGAAGTTTATCCGCATTTGGAGTATCATCCTAAAAGCATTAAAAAATCGATTTATAGTTTACCATTAACCTACATGGGATTTTCTGGTTATCTAAATCCGTTTACTAACGAGGCCCAGGTTAATGGATTAATATCAACATACAAATTCCCAACAACCTCTTGTCATGAAGCTGCACACCAATTAGGCTACGCAGCAGAAAATGAAGCTAACTTTATAGGTAGCTTGGCCGCTATACATAATGAAGATATTTATTTTAAATATTCAGGCTATACATTCGCATTACGTTATTGTTTGGCTGAAGTTTATAAAAGAGACTTTGAACGTTATGAGTACATGCTTTCTACTATTAATAAAGGCATCTTAAAAAACTATCAAGAAACTCAAGATTTCTGGCAATCTTACGAGAATCCTATCGAACCACTTTTTGAAGCCACCTTCGATAATTTTCTAAAAGCCAACAATCAATCTGCTGGTATGAAAAGTTATAGTTATGTTGTTGCGCTTTTGGTTAATTATTATATAGGCAAAAGCCTTTAATATATCCTAAATGTCTAGTTGAGCGCAATCTAAACTTTACTGTACGACTACCCTTAAAACGTTAAAATATTTAAATCTATTTAGGTTCAATCAATATTTCCTATATTTAGAAAGTTAATCCAACCAACCACTCTTATGATAAAATACTATTTACGACTGCTCGTACTGATGTGCAGTTTTTCGTTATTTGCACAAGACTACTTTCCGAGTAATTCTGGTGTCATTGCAAATAATACCAATTACACTGCATTTACAAATGCAAAGATTCATGTGTCACCAACCGAAGTCTTAGACAATGCCACTCTACTTATAAAAGACGGCAAAGTTGTAAGTGTTGGTCAATCGGTAACCATTCCGAAGAATACCACAACAATTGATCTTTCTGGTAAAACAGTTTATCCTTCTTTCATTGATTTATACACCACATTTGGTGTAGAAAAACCAAAAAGACAACGTGGCGAATCTCAATACGGACCAAGCCGAAGCGGTTTTTACTGGAACGACCACATTATGCCAGAACAAGATGTAATGACAACTTTTAAGTACGATGAAAAGTCAGCTACAGAATTACTCAACCTAGGCTTTGGTGTTGTAAACACGCATTTCCCTGATGGTGTAGTGCGCGGAACTGGTGCTTTAATTGCTTTAAACAATAATGCTGACAATGCCATGCGAATTGTAGATGGCAGAACATCTCAACATTTTTCGTTTAGTAAAAGTGCAAAATCTAACCAATCTTACCCATCGTCTATTATGGGAAGTATGGCTTTATTGCGACAAATGTATAATGATGCTAAATGGTATGAAGCAGGAAACATAGACACAAAAGATTTATCATTAGAAGCCTTAAATAAAAACAAGAATTTGCTTCAGATTTTTGAAGCTGGCAGCAGACTTAATCTTTTACGTGCTGATAAAGTTGGTGATGCTTTTAATATTCAATATACTATTCTTGGAGGTGGTGATGAATATGAACGTATCAGTGAAATAAAAGCAACAAATGCCACTGTAATTTTGCCATTAGATTTTCAATTAGCTTATGATGTTGACGACCCATTTTTAGCGAGTACATTATCTTTAAGTGATATGCGCTCATGGAATCAAGAACCTCACAATCCTAGATTATTGGCAGAAAACGGAATTAAATTCACTTTTACAACACATGGTTTAAAATCTAAAAAATCATTCTCATCAAACTTAATGAAAGCTATAGAAATGGGTCTTTCTAAACAAAAAGCTTTAGAAGCTTTAACCACAGTTCCGGCTTCATTATTAGGTAAATCAGATGTTTTAGGTACTTTAAAAGCTGGTAGCTACGCTAACTTTTTAATTACAGATGGTGATATTTTTGAAAAGAAAACCAAACTCTACGAAAATTGGGTTCAAGGCAATGCAAATGTAGTTTCAGATATGACTAAAAATGATATTGATGGTGATTACAAGTTTCAAATTAATGGAACAGATTATGAACTTTCAGTTTCTGGTAGTACAAGCAAACCAAATGCTACAATTAAAAGTAACGACAAGATCTTAGGTACTAAAATGAGTTATAAAGATAATTGGGTTAACCTAACTTTTAAAACTGCGGATAGCACTAAAAAAGAGTTTGTAAGAGTGGTAGCTAATGCTGCTAACAATAATTCGTTAAACGGAAAAGCAATCTTACCAAACGGAAATGAATTACTGTTTAATGCCATTAAATTGAAGCAAAAAGATGCCGATAAAAAGGGTACTAAAAAAATGCATGGAGACGTAGAAGATGAACCTTTTATGAGTCCTATCACCTTCCCTAACTTAGCTTATGGTTTTACGGAAAAACCAAAATCTGAAGTGCTACTATTTAAAAACGCGACCGTATGGACCAATGAAAAGGAAGGCATTTTAGAAAACATAGATGTTTTAATTAAAGATGGAAAGATTGCTAAAATTGGAAAAAACCTTTCAAATAAAAACGCGAAAGTGATTGATGCTACTGGTAAACATATTACGGCTGGTATAATTGATGAGCATTCGCATATTGCAGCTTCATCTATTAATGAAGGTGGACAGAATTCTTCTGCTGAAGTAACTATTGAGGATGTCTTAGATGATGAATCTATTGATATCTACAGAAATTTAGCAGGTGGCGTAACATCGATTCAAATTTTACATGGTTCGGCAAATCCTATTGGTGGACGCTCAGCAATTATTAAATTAAAATGGGGCGAATCTGCAGAAAATTTAATCTATGACAATTCGCCAAAGTTTATAAAATTTGCTTTGGGTGAAAACGTAAAACAATCGCGTATGCGAAGAAATTCACGTTTTCCACAATCTAGAATGGGAGTTGAACAAGTTTTTATTGATTATTTCACAAGAGCGAAAGCATACGATGAACTTAAAAAAAGCGGTAAACCTTACCGAAAGGATATTGAAATGGAAACGCTTGCCGAAATTTTAAACAGCGAGCGTTTTATTTCTTGTCATTCTTATGTGCAAAGTGAAATTAATATGCTAATGAAAGTTGCAGAACAATTCGACTTTAAAATTAACACCTTTACTCACATTCTTGAAGGTTACAAAGTAGCCGATAAAATGAAAGCACATGGTGTTGGCGGTTCGACTTTTAGTGATTGGTGGGCTTACAAATACGAAGTGAATGATGCCATTCCGTACAATGCCGCAATTATGCACAATGCAGGTGTTACCGTGGCTATAAATTCTGATGATGCTGAAATGTCTAGACGACTCAACCAAGAAGCTGCAAAATCGTTAAAATATGGTGGTATTAGTGAAGAAGAAGCTTGGAAATTTGTGACTTTGAATCCGGCGAAACTATTGCATTTAGATAAACGCGTCGGTAGTCTTAAAGTTGGTAAAGATGCAGATGTTGTGTTATGGTCTGACCATCCATTGTCCATTTATGCTAAAGCTGAAAAAACCATTATTGAAGGTGTCACTTATTTTGACCTAGAAAAAGACAAGCAAATGCGCGAAGCGATTAAAAAGGAAAAAAGTGAGTTAATTAATCTAATGCTTCAAGATAAAAACAAAGGGTTAAAAACCCAACCTGTTAAGAAGAAAGAAGATAAATTAATGCATTGCGACTCAATGGATAATGAACATACTGCACACTAAAACAATTAAAAATGAAAACTTTAAATAAAATAAATACCGTTATATTTTTGTTGTGCATTACGTTAGGTTTCGCACAGCAAACACCTGCACCAGTGCAATCAAAAGATTTTGCCATTGTTGGTGCAACCGCTCATATTGGAGATGGAACCGTTATTGAAAACAGCATAATTGTTGTTAGTGATGGAAAAATAACAACCATTGGACCAGAAGCTTCAACACCTCTTACAAAGCAAGCTATGGACATTATTGATGCCAAAGGTAAGCACGTTTATCCTGGCTTTATTGTGGCTAACGGAACTTTAGGATTGGTAGAAGTAGATGCTGTAAAAGCCTCTGTTGACTTATCTGAATTAGGAACTTACAATCCACACATTAGAAGTATTATAGCATATAACACAGAATCTAAAGTAATAGAATCTATGCGACCAAATGGTGTGCTGTTGGGGCAAGTTGTACCAAGAGGTGGACGCATTTCTGGAACCTCATCCGTTGTACAATATGATGCTTGGAACTGGGAAGATGCAGCTATAAAAATGGATGATGGTATTCACATCAATTGGCCTAGCAGTTTTACGAGAGGACGTTGGTGGCTAGGCGAAGATGCAGGTTTAAAACCTAATAAAAAATACAACGAACAAGTAAAAGAATTATCCGATTATTTTGCGGAATCTAAGAGTTATAACAAAGGAGACAAAAAGGAATCTCATTTACCGTTTGAGGCCATGTCTGGATTATTTGATGGCTCTAAACGCTTATATATTAATGTAGATGATGAAAAAGGAATTACAGATGCTGTGAATTTTACAAAAGCACAAGGCGTTTCTAAAATTACTATTGTTGGTGCCTACCAAGCTGGCAACGTAACTAACTTTTTAAAAGAAAACAATGTTTCCGTATTTTTACGACGTGTACACACCAGACCAGAATTAGAAGATGATGATTATGATTTACCATACAAACTAGCAAAAAAACTAGTGGATGCAGATATTTTAGTTGCACTAGAGCCAAGCGGACAAATGGAACGCATGAACTCTAGAAACCTTCCATTTTATGCTGGTACAACGGTTGCTTATGGCTTAACTAAAGAACAAGCTTTGCAATTAATTACCAAAAATCCGGCTAAAATATTAGGCATTGATAATGCTTATGGAACGCTTGAAATTGGTAAAAGTGCTACACTTTTTATTAGTGAAGGTGATGCATTAGATATGCGAACCAATATATTAATTCACGCATTTATTGATGGTAGAAACCTCAGCTTAGAAACGCACCAAACTGAGCTTTGGAAACGTTATTCCGAGAAATTCTCAGAAAAAAAGTAACTCACAAATAAATGATAAAAAAGCGAGCCAAATGGCTCGCTTTTTTATTTCATTCAGAATGAAGTGAAAAACCTCATCTGTAATTTATATACATTATTCAATCAATTTTGCACCTTCTGGTTGCACAAATAATTTAGCATTTGGTGCTTCTTCAGATAGTACAACATTTGTAAAAGGAACTGTATTTCGTTTTTCTGTTGGCGCATTATTTTCATACTTATACCAATCTATACTCTTAGGCACTACCAAACCATTAACAGTTTGCCAATTGTTATATCTTATAAAATGAAAATCATCACTGCCTCCATCTTTTCCAAAAGTAACCGTGTAACCTAACCATTCCATTTTTCCGGTGTCAGCATCATAAAAAATCTTGTATTGGTCATTTGAAGATTCGCCTATACCATCTTCGTAAGAAATTAAAATTCCAGGATAAGATTTTCCTTCAAAGACTAAAGGCTCTATGTCTTTATACTCAATGCCGTCATCGCCTAAAACAAAAGGCATGGCATAGAAATAAAACATTAGGCCTTTATAAAATTTTGGCTTTCCTGCATATTCTTTTCCGTCTTTTTCACTAACCCAAAGTGTTGTGCCATCAAATCCTTGTGTGTAATTTGGCGTATCAATTTGTTCTGCTCTTGTTTTTAAGTTTAGCGTAGTTACTTCATTTCCATCTGGTTTTACCATTGTAAATGATAGTGTATTCATCTTATTCCATGTTTCAATGCTTCCGTGAGCATTAAATACTTTGGTTATAGATTCTGGATAAATACTCGTAGTTATATCTTCTTTTTTTACGGTTTCTATAACTGTTTTATTCTCCTTAGTTTCATTTTTACAAGCTACAAGTGTAATGGTAATAAAAAGTAATTGTACTATTTTTTTCATGGTATGGTTTTAATTTAGTGTCTTTTGACGAAGACAAATAGGATACATTACAAAAAAGCTTCAGAAATCATCTGAAGCTTTTTAAATTAGATAAAAACTATATTTAATTGACCATTAATTTTTCAATAGTCTTAGTATTTCCTAAGGTTAACTCAACAAAATATAATCCACTTTCTAAATTTGAAATATCTAAAGTTGAAGATTGATGTTCTAGTTTAATACCTTTCAGAATAACCTTTCCTTGGATATTATATATGTTTATTAATCCATTCTCTGAATTTGAATTTGAGAATTGAAATGTAACTTCATCCTGAGCTGGATTTGGAAATATTGAAAACTTATAAACATTAAAACTAGCTACACTTAAAGCAACGCTTGGCTCTAAGTAATCTGGTATATTATTAGAATTGGTATCATCATCTGTTGGGTCTCCATTATTGTTGTAATCTTCATCTATGGTTAGCACATTATCGCCATCATCATCGTCATCTAAATAGTTTTCGATTAAATCATTATCAGTGTCAACAAAAACATGCGATACATTTCTACCTAAAACAATATTAATTTCAATTAATGTATCTACACCATCACCATCGTCATCATCATCTAAATAATTTGGAATATTATCATTATCGGTATCATCATCTTCTAAATTACCATTTCCATTTATATCTTCATCGGAATCTATTACTCCATCGTCATCGGAATCTGTACAAACCACTTCCTCTACGTTAATCATAGTAGAAACTGTTCCACACCCAGAAAAAGCAATAACCGTTACATAATAAAAACCAGGTTCTGATACCGTTAGAGACGCTTGCGTTTCATCTGGTATAAGATTACCATTATGTGTCCATTGAAATGCATACTCAGAAGTCGATAATTCTGTATCTAAGACCAATGTATCGCCAAGACAAAAGCTATAATCACTTTCAAAATCCAAATATGGTAATGGATTAACATAAATATCAAAATAAGTAAGTGCATAACAGCCGTTTAGAGCTTCAACTCTCACATAAATTGTTTGAGGATTAGTTGTATTTATAAAATTATCTGGCGTTGCCAATACACCTGTATTAGCTGATGCATCTGCTTCACTTAAAAAATAAGTGATATTGAAGGGTTCACCAGAAGGATTAATTACCCCTTCATTTATGGTTAAATCAAATTCAGCTGTTACGTTATTATTATAATCACATTGTTCCAAATCCGATGGTATGCCCATAGCACCTGACGGATTAGGTAATACATATAGAGTTAATGTTGTAAAACCAACACATCCAGTGTTTACATCTGTTACGGCAACATACAAAGTTTGTGGGCTATAAGTATTATCATAAGATGTTGGCGTTAGTATATTGTTTAATTGCATTTCAGCATCCATCTGAGATTCATAATACGATACAGACCAATCTGCATTACCCGCTGTTATTTGATTATCATTAATAGTTAAATCGAATGTTGCAATCTCGTCATTATCATCATCACATAACTCTAATGGTGTTGTCTGAGTTGGTATTGGAACAGGGTTCACAATTAAATTAACAGTGGTTAATGCTGTATTTTGAGTCTCATTTTCTTCTACCCTTATGTGTATAGTTTGGTAACCACTTACTACATTGCCGTAAGGTGATGCTATCGGATTCGCACCAGTTATTGCTTCAGTTTGAGTTTCGTGATAAGTTATAGTATAATCAATTCCACTCTGAGACCCTAAAACTTGTGCGTCTAAAACGGTTAAATCAAACAACGCAAAGCCATCATTATCGTTATCGCAAATTACTAAATCACTAGGTTGATTAGCGACTTGTGCAAACATTGTTGTTATTGAAAATACGAATAGAAAAAAGAAAAGTAATTTTTGTTTCATAATTGGTTGGGTTAATGATTCAATAATACAACAAGTTAGGTGAAAAAACTCCTTCTACCTTAAAATAAGATAATTTCATTTTATTCACTAAAATTTGCATTGTCACTCATACGAGAACATCAACTACATGATTAAATCGAATAGAAAACCCAAAAACCAATTAATTAAAACTTGTTCTGCTAAAAGAAAAGTGTAGAAATTCTAAAACCCCAAATAGTTACACACGTTATGCTTAAGACTAAACTTATTACTCGTCTAATTCTCAGAGCTATATAATGGAATTACATTAAAATAATCTGATTTTGTATTTTTATAATATAAACGATTTTTGAGTTGCATATTCATAAATTCGGACGTATTGTAAACCTCATAAACCAACAACTTATTATTTTCTCCAGATTTTGATTTAACATCTAGTTTTATTTTAGCTATTAAATCATCTATCTCTTCAGGATATTTTAAACTCATTGTTTTTGTTGTAGAAAACGGAGAATTGGTTTCATACACAACCCAATACATGGTGTTTTTTTTGTAAAGATTTTGTTTTGAGTTTATGGAGTCATTCTTTAAATCTTTTGTTTCAATAGAAACAAGGTTCAATTTTGTATTATTTTTATTATCAATAATATTTAAACCTTTTGCTAAGTCTTTCGTTTTTTCAAAATACATAACAATCCAATGCTTTTTAATTCTGGCTTGTATAACATAGTTACCAACAGGCAATTTATTGAGACCAATCTTAGTCTTAATACTATCTATTTTAATAGTCTCAAAATAGTTGTCATTTAATATATCTACTTGGCGTATCTTTAATTTCTCACTTTCTAATATTAAACTATCACCACTTTTATTCAGTTTTTGCACAACTAATAATTCAGTCGCAGTAGAATTATCATTTTTTTGAAAATTAATCTCTTGACTATATGAAAATAGAGTGACTGTAATAAACACGAACAAGCTATATTTTTTAATCATCATTCTTGTTTAAATTTAACTTATTACAAAACTTAATTTATGACGTCTAATACACACGCATTAAACAGCACTAAAACATTTTTGCTATAACTTATGCATACAAGAATTGCTCCAAAAAATACTTTCTTCTTTTTTTTTCAAAAATTCGTCTAAATTATTTAATCAAAATTCACTTTTTTATTTTTTCAACTCTCAATTAGAAATTGGATTACGTCTTAACTAAAATTTATGCTATTAAACGCCGTAAATTCTTAACTTTACCCATTCTTTTAAAGAATCAAATTTTATTTTCACAGTACCTTTAAAGGTAATCATTTTTTTATGAATAAAATTATATCAAGCCCACAAAACCCCTTTATAAAGCAGCTCACTCTATTAAAAGAAAAGTCTAGAGCAAGAAAAAAAACAAATCAATTTTTAATTGAAGGGAAACGCGAATTATCGCTAGCAATTAAAGGTGGTTACACCATTGAAACGCTTTTATTTTTTCCTGATTTATTTTCAGAAAGCGAAGCAAAAGCAATGAGTACTTATGGTATAGAAATTATTGAGATTTCTAAAGAGGTATTTCAGAAATTAGCGCATAGAGATACAACTGAAGGTGTTATTGCTGTTGTGAATTCTAAAAACCATAAACTTGAAGATTTAAAATTTAAAAACAAAAACCCTTTAATCTTAGTTGCTGAAGCACCAGAAAAACCTGGTAATATTGGTGCCTTATTACGCACTGCTGATGCTGCTAATGTTGATGCTGTAATTATTGCAAATCCAAAATCTGATTTATATAATCCAAACATCATTCGCTCTAGTGTTGGTTGCGTATTTACTACAGAAATTGCTATGGCAAGCTCTACAGAAGCGATAGAATTTTTACAACATTATAATTTCAATATTTTTTCGGCTATTTTGCAAGAATCACAACCTTATCATATGCAAAATTACACCTTACCAACCGCAATAGTCGTTGGTACAGAAGCAACAGGATTAACGCAAGAATGGCGAACAGCAGCCAAGCAAAATATTAGCATACCTATGCAAGGTGTTATAGACTCTATGAATGTTTCTGTTGCTGCAGGTATCCTTATTTTTGAAGCCAAACGTCAACGCGATTTTAAATAAATAAAAAACGTCAGTTCGAGTGATTTTAGAGGAACGAGAAAATTGTATCGAGAACCATTGTAACAAAAAGCTTATTGATACAAAATTTCGAAAAGAGAAAATTTACCCTAACTGACTAAACGTATAAATACGAAAATGACCGCAAACACACTTTTTTATATCATTATAGCAATAATAGTGATCAACTTTATAATCGATAAAGTTTTAGATGCCATAAATGCTAAACATTATAATGACCCAATTCCAGAAGAGCTTGACGATGTATACGATGAAACTGAATACAAAAAATCTCAAGCTTATAAAACCGTAAACTATAAATTTGGACTAGGAACTTCTTTGTTTTCATTCGCTTTAACTTTAGGATTTCTACTTTTAGATGGTTTTGAATATGTAGATAATATTGCTAGAAGTTATTCTGAAAATCCAATTATCATTGCTTTAATTTTCTTTGGAATAATTATGATTGCTAGCGACATCATTACAACACCTTTTGGTTATTATAAAACCTTTTTGATTGAAGAGAAATTCGGGTTTAATAAAACCACAAAAAAGACCTTTGTTTTAGATAAACTGAAAGGTTTACTTATGACTGTAATTCTTGGAGGAGGTATTATTTCGCTTATTGTTTGGTTTTACCAGTTAACAGGAAATCAATTCTGGTTATATGCTTGGGGAATTATAACCGTTTTTACTGTGTTTATGAATATGTTTTACTCTAAACTCATTGTACCATTATTTAATAAACAAACACCTTTAGAAGAAGGCGAACTACGCAATAAAATTTCGGCTTATGCAGAATCTGTAGGTTTTAATCTCGAAAAAATATTTATTATCGATGGTTCTAAACGAAGCACAAAAGCAAATGCGTATTTTTCTGGATTTGGAAACGAGAAACGCGTTACACTTTATGACACTTTAGTCAATGATTTAGATAACGAAGAAATTGTTGCTGTTTTAGCGCACGAGGTTGGGCACTACAAACGAAAACACATTATTTTTAATTTAGTAACCTCTATCCTACTCACAGGTTTAACGCTGTTTATTCTTTCTATTTTTGTTTCAAATCCATTACTCTCAAACGCGATTGGTGTTGAGACGCCAAGTTTTCATGTTGGACTGATTGCTTTCGGCTTACTTTATTCGCCAATACAAGAAATCACAGGACTAATTATGAATTATATTTCTAGAGTTTTTGAATACCAAGCAGATGATTATGCCAAAAGCACCTATAAAGCAGCACCTTTAATTTCGTCATTAAAAAAATTATCTAAGAATAGTTTGAGTAATTTAACACCACATAAAGCTTATGTCTTTATGCATTATTCGCATCCAACACTTGCAGAACGCATTCAAAATTTAAAAAAATAGAATAACAAACGTTTTTACACAATTGAACAACCCAAACACGGAAGACGACTATATCAGCTTAAACATTATTGAAGCGCCAGAATCCGATTACCTGTACACCGAAACTTCACAAATTAAAAATGCTGGCACAGGTTTATTTACTGCTATCGATATTTTTGAAGAAGAAATAGTGGCATTGTTTAAAGGAGAAATTATCAATAACCAAGAGGCAGAAAAAAGAGCGCTTCTTAACGAGGATAGATATTTCGTAAATTTACTAGATGGCTCTATAATGGACAGCATGCATACAGATTGCTTTGCAAAATATGCCAATGATGCTGAAGGTTTAATGGAAAGCTCATTTAAAAACAATGCCATTATTACTTTAGATGATGACAATAATGTTTGTATCAAAGCTATAAGAAATATAGATGCTGGCGAAGAAATCTTTTGTAGTTATGGCAAACCATACTGGAAAAAACATGCTAATTAAACCTAATTATGCCTCCTCTATCTTTTTTATGAAAATTGTGTATTAACTTCACAATATTATAACATAAAACAACCGCTGTTTTTATAACTTTGAATGAAAGAAAACATAAAATCATGACAGAGTTAAAAAATAGAAAAGCAATAATTACAGGAGGAAGTAGAGGTCTCGGAAAAGCAACTGCCATTGCATTTGCAAAAGAAGGGATTGACGTTGCCATTACAGGCCGAAATGAAGAAGCCTTAAAAGCTACAGTTTCAGAATTAAAAGCATTGGGTGTAAATGCAACTTACGCTGCTTTTGACGTAAGTAAATATGATGAAGTTAAAAAAAACATCTCAACTTTAATAGACACTTTAGGCTCTATTGATATTTTAGTAAATAATGCTGGTATTGCGGCTTTTGGTTCTTTTATAGACATGGAAGTTAGCCAATGGAGCCAAATTATACAAACCAACGTAATGGGAATGTATTATGTAACTAAAGAGGTTTTACCACATTTAATTGACAAGAATGAAGGCGATATTATCAACGTATCTTCAACTGCTGGTTTAAATGGTAATGCCACGGTTTCGGCATATTCAGCATCTAAATTTGCGGTAATTGGCATGTCGCAATCGCTAATGAAAGAAGTAAGAAAAAATAATATTAGAGTGTGTACATTAACACCTAGCACAATTGCCTCAGACATGTCCATAGGTTTAGGTATTGCAGATGATAATTCTGAAGACAGCGTTTTACAACCAGAAGATTTTGCAGAATTAATTGTATCTGGTTTAAAATTACCAAGACGCGCAATGATGGCAAATGCTTCATTATGGTCTACTAATCCGTAAATTAGTTTTAAAAATTATTTAACAGAACCCGCGTTATTGTGGGTTTTGTTGTTTTATGTAAAATTAGAATTTCTGTTAATCTGTTTCATTATTACATCAATACGATTTAACTAAAGAACAAAATTTATTATACCTTGTAATTCTAAAATATAACGACCTTTTTTAATTTAAACTTTTTAATAGTTTACAGTACTCTTAAACTCTTACAGAATATGTTAACAGAAGAAAATAAAATATATTACGAAAATTATTTTCAATCAAATGCAGATTACTACATAGAACAAACGGAAAAAATTAATAATGGAAAAAAATTCACATTTAACATTGCTGCATTTTTTCTTGGTATATTTTGGATGGCCTATCGCAAAATGTATATCCATATTACAATAGTATTTGGAATTATTTACGCAGAAATGTTGATTGAAGAAATGCTATTAGATTTTGGAGTGATTTCCTATGCAGCTTATGAAGTAATTGATTTTATTAGCATGTTTATTTGGAGTTTTCTATTTGCAACACTATCAAATGGATTGTATATCTCAAAAACAAAAAAGGATATTAAAAAAATCTTGATTGAAAATAAAGATACTAAAACACAAAATGAATTGATTTCTAAAAAAGGAGGCGTAAACAGTATTGCACCTGTTATTTTGCTGTTAATACTTATAGCCTTAATATTTATCACAAATATTTAGAATTATATAAGGATTTTATATCAATTTACTTTTTGTTACTAAATTTCCTTCAAAAAAACAATTGCCAATTAAAAAGCATTTCACTAATTTAGTTCTATGACGGAAGAAGCTATAGAAAAAGAAAATAAAGCCATTGCAAAAGCTTACAAAGAACTACTTAAAGTAAGTTACCAAACTTTAACTGATGACGATAAGAAATTAATTCGTCATGCATTTGAAGTAGCTGTTGATGCACATAAAGATCAACGACGCAAGTCTGGCGAAGCATACATCTTCCATCCTATTGCTGTAGCAAAAATTGTAGCGCAAGAAATAGGTATGGATGCCACATCTATTGCTGCCGCGTTGCTGCATGATGTGGTTGAGGACAGTCCAGATTACACCATCAATGATATGGAACAACTCTTTGGAGAAACTGTTGCCAGAATTGTAGATGGGCTAACTAAAATATCTTCTCTAAAAAAAGACATGGACGTGTCTTTACAAGCTGAGAATTTCAGAAAAATGCTATTAACTTTAAATGATGATGTAAGAGTTATCATTATAAAAATAGCAGACCGTTTGCATAATATGCAAACTATGGATTCTATGCGAGCAGACAAGCAAGTTAAAATTGCTTCAGAAACCCTATACATTTACGCGCCTTTAGCTCACAGAATTGGCCTGTATAATATTAAAACAGAATTAGAAGATTTAGGACTTAAATACACTGAGCCAGAAGTCTATAATGATATTTTAGAAAAAATAAAAGATAGTAAAGAAGATCAAGACGCTTATATAAAAGCATTTTCAAAAGTTATAGACGACTCCTTAACTAAAGAAGGCTTACATTATGAAATTAAAGGCCGACCAAAATCTATTTTTAGCATTCGCCGAAAAATGGTAAAACAAGGCGTCGCTTTTGAAGAAGTCTATGATAAGTTTGCTGTTAGAATTATTTACAAATCAGATTTAGCCAACGAAAAATTTTTAGCATGGAAAATATACTCCATCGTTACTGATCATTTTACACCAAATCCGGTTAGACTCAGAGATTGGATTTCTTCCCCTAAATCTACCGGTTACGAAGCATTACATATCACTGTTGTTGGACCAAAAAGTCGATGGGTCGAAGTTCAGATTAGAAGTGAGCGAATGAACGAAATAGCTGAAAAAGGTTATGCTGCACATTATAAATACAAAAATGCCGATGACAAAGAAGACAACCTCGACTTATGGATTAACCGATTACAAGAGGCATTAGAAAACAATGAAGCAGATGCAGTAGATTTTGTTGAACAGTTTAAACTCAATTTATATTCTAAAGAAATTTTTGTTTTTTCGCCTAAAGGGGATTTAAAATCACTTCCTAAAGGTGCTACGCCTTTAGATTTTGCTTTCAGTATTCATACCGAAGTAGGTATGAAAACAAGAGGTGCAAAAGTCAATGGCAAATTAGTACCGTTAAGCACAGAATTACAAAGCGGTGATCGTGTAGAAATCATGACCTCAGACAACGCTAAACCTAATGCTAATTGGTTAGATTACGCAACAACTGCAAGAGCACGAAGCAAAATAAAATCGGCATTAAATGAAGACACTAAAATTATTGCTGAAGAAGGCAAAGAAATCTTAAGACGTAAATTAAAACAACTAAAAATTAATTTGAACGAAAGTTCTATTAACGATTTGGTGAGTTATTTTAAACTTAACACCTCTTTAGATTTATTTTACCGTGTTGGTATTGGCACTATTGATAACACTAAACTAAAAGCATTTGCTTCTACCCGCAGCAATTCTTTTGTTAGTTATTTTAAAAATAAAATTTACAAACCAAGCATTCCAAAAGACATACACAAAGAAGAAATAACGTCTAAATATGACATGTTAGTTTTTGGAAAAGAAGAGGAAAAACTAAGTTATTCTTTAGCAAATTGTTGTAATCCTATTCCTGGAGATAAAGTATTTGGTTTTTTAACTATTAATGATGGTATAAAAATTCATAAAAAAAATTGCCCTAATGCTGTAAGTTTACAATCTAACTATGCATATAGAATTTTGCAAGCCAAATGGATAGACTCATCTCAACAAGTTTATACATCTCAACTAAAATTGTCTGGTATTGATGATATGGGTCTTGTTAACCACATCACTAAGTTAATATCTGAAAACATGCATGTAAACATGAAAAGCTTAAGTTTTTCTAGTGATGATGGCGTTTTTACTGGGAGAATAACAGTTGATGTAAAAAACCAAGCCATGCTAAAAAAACTTATAGATAATCTCAAAAAAATTAATGGAATTGATAAAGTTACTAGAGTATGATGGCTTTTTAATCACATAAATAAAGTTATTAAAAGTATGTTCATTTCTTTCCATCTTAAACCTAGTTTTTATAATTCATATCACATAAAATTTACTTAAATTTGTGTCTTAATTATGAAGGTAACTACAGAAGAAAGCAATCAGGAAATAGTAAAACGTGTATTTACTCAATTCCTTGAAGATAAAGGTCATAGAAAAACACCTGAGCGTTACGCTATTCTACAGGAAATATATGATAGTGAAGAACATTTTGACATAGAATCACTTTATATTAAAATGAAAAATAAAAACTACCGTGTAAGTAGAGCAACACTTTATAATACCATTGAATTACTCTTAGAATGTGCCTTAGTTCGCAAACATCAATTTGGACAAAGTCAGGCGCATTACGAAAAATCATATTTCGATAAAAATCACGATCATGTAATTCTTACAGATACTGGTGAGGTCATAGAATTTTGTGACCCTCGTATACAATCTATTAAGAAAACTATCGAAGAAGTTTTTGATATTCAAATAACTAATCATTCACTATATTTTTACGGCAATCGTAAAAAAGACGACTAATAAATTTTATAATGGCAGTAGATTTACTACTTGGATTACAATGGGGAGACGAAGGCAAAGGAAAAATTGTCGATGTATTTACCTCTAAATACGATATTATTGCACGTTTTCAAGGTGGCCCAAATGCAGGTCATACTTTAGTTTTTAACGGCAGAAAACATGTATTACACACTATTCCTTCTGGAATTTTTCATGAAGGTAAAGTTAACCTAGTTGGTAATGGTGTAGTAATAGACCCAGTTATTTTTAAAAAAGAACTCGATAAACTAGAAGAGCAAAATGTAGATTATAAAAAATCCCTTTGTATTTCTAGAAAAGCACATATCATTTTACCAACACATCGTTTATTAGATGCTGCAAGTGAAGCCTCAAAAGGAAAAGCTAAAATTGGTTCTACATTAAAAGGTATTGGCCCAACTTATATGGACAAAACTGGCAGAAACGGAATTAGAGTTGGTGACATAGAATTGGCAGACTGGAAAGACAAATACAGAGCTTTAGCAGATAAGCACGAAGCTATGATTGCCTTTTACAATGTAGATATTCAATACGATTTAAAAGAATTAGAAACAGATTTCTTTGAGGCTATTGAAACTCTAAAAAGCTTAAAATTTATAGATTCAGAAGAATATGTTCACCAAGCACAACAATCTGGCAAAACAATTTTGGCAGAAGGTGCTCAAGGCTCTTTATTAGATATAGATTTTGGCACGTATCCATTTGTAACATCATCAAACACAACTGCTGCAGGTGCATGTACAGGTTTAGGTGTTGCACCAAACCAAATAGGAGAAGTATTCGGAATTTTTAAAGCATATACAACACGTGTAGGCTCTGGTCCTTTTCCAACCGAATTATTTGATGAAGATGGTAAAACAATGGCTAAAGTTGGTAACGAGTTTGGCGCAACAACAGGCCGTCCAAGACGCTGTGGTTGGTTAGATTTAGTCGCTTTACGTTATGCTTGCCAAGTTAATGGTGTTACCCAATTAATAATGATGAAAGGTGATGTGCTTTCTGGTTTTAAAACTTTAAAAGTATGTACTGCATACAATTATAAAGGAGAAACAATTACACACTTACCATACAACATAGAAGAAGAAAATGTAACGCCTATTTATACAGAAGTAAATGGTTGGGCTGCAGATTTAACAGGTATGACTGAAGCTTCAGAATTACCAGACAATCTAAATGCCTATGTAGAATTCTTAGAAAAAGAATTACATATACCTATTACAATTGTTTCTGTTGGACCAGATAGAAAACAAACTATTGTACGTAAAACAGTTTAGATTTTTAACATTTTAATTGTGTTAAAAAAAACGTTAACATATACTAATGCAAATCTTTTAAATGTTATTTTGTAAAATATATGACTTTGAAACGTTTTAAAAATCTTGTTTTATTCATTTGTATTACTGTTGTTACAATTGGTTTTGCTCAGGATAAACAAAAAATAACTGTAGAATACTCAGGGAATACATCAACAGCACCAGATATTGAAGATGGTGCTTTGGTGTTTCTTAGAGACAAATCTCAGCAAGTACATTTTATTCATAAAGGTGTAAATGTTTGGTGCGATAAAGCAATTTATTACGAAGATCAAGATTATCTTGAAGCCTTTAGTAACGTAGTAATGAAACAAGGTGACACCATAAATATGGTCGCCAAATATGTAGAATATAGCGGAAAAACACAACGTGCTTTTGCAAGAGGTGATGTAGTTTTAACAGAACCAAAATCTACACTAAAAACAGACACGCTACATTTTGACAGAATTAAACAGCAAGCCTATTACAATACAGGAGGAACGGTAGTTAGAGACTCATCCGGAACTATTACTAGTAAAATTGGCCGCTACTATATGTCCACAAGCAAATACCAGTTTATAAAGGATGTTGTTCTCGTTAACCCACAATACACCTTAAATACAGAACGTCTAGACTTCTTCACAGAAAATGGATATGCTTATCTTTTTGGTCCATCAACAATCACTGGAGAAACCAGCAAAGTCTATTGCGAACGTGGATTTTATGATACCAATAGAAACATTGGTCATTTTCAAAGAAATGCAAAAATTGATTATGATAACCGAACTGTTGAAGGTGATAGTTTATATTTTGATAGAAACAAAAGTTTTGCTTCTGCCTCCAACAATATAACAGTTACAGACACCTTAAATAAAAGCATTGTTAGAGGTCATTATGCCGAAGTATGGAGAGCAAAAGATTCCGTTTTTATAACTAAACGTGCTTTAGCAATAACGGTTCAAGAAAAAGATTCTGTATACATTCATGCAGATACTTTAATGTTAACAGGAAAAGAACCCAACCGAATTACCAGAGCTTTTTATAATGTAAAATTATATAAAAGTGACATGGCTGGTAAAGCAGATTCCATTCATGTAGACCATAAAAAAGGCTTAACACAATTAATTAATCTTAGCAGGTTTAGTTCTACAGATGCTTTTGCAACCAAACGAAAACCTGTACTTTGGAATATTGGCAACCAAATGACAGGAGATACTATTCACTTATTATCTAACGTTGTAACAGAAAAATTAGACTCCTTAAAAGTATTTGAAAATGCATTTTTAGTGAGTAAAGACACCTTAAGTGAAGACGCTTATAACCAAATAAAAGGGAAACGCTTAATAGGTTTGTTTAGAGATAATGAACTTTACAATGTAGATATTATAAAAAATGCCGAAGTTATTTACTATTTAAGAAATGATAAAAACGAATTAATCGGAATAGACAAATCAAAATCCGGTAGTATCAACATTCAAATTGAAAATCAAGAAATTGTAGAAACACGATTTAATCTTCAAATTGATGCCCAATTGTTTCCAGAATCTGAATTTCCAAAAGCCGGAAGACGATTAAGAGGTTTTGATTGGCGAGGCGAAGAACGACCGATGTCTGTAGAAGATTTATTTAAAGACGACCCACCATTAAACCTGCCTATAATAAAAGGTTTAGAGGATTATGTACCACCAGAAGAATTTATTGACGATGCGGTTACAGAACGTATTGAAGAAGCAGGGAAAGCTACACCAACAAAAGCCAATAAAGCCGCTCGGAATTTACCTAAAGAAAACGAGCCAACAATTGTACCTTTAAATAAAAAAGAAGAAAAAGTATTGACTAAAGATGCTAAAAAAATCATTAAAAATGATTTAATAAAAGACATCAAAACAGAATCTGACAAAGACAATTAGCAATTGAAATCCGATTTTCTTAAATACCAAGCGCAGACGACACCACATCCTTTAGCGATGGAAATCAGTCATGCCAAAGGCTCTTACATTTACGACACTAAGAATAAAGCTTATCTCGATTTTGTTGCTGGTGTTTCAGCCTGCAGTTTAGGGCATTCTCACCCTAAGGTTGTTAATGCCATAAAAACACAGCTAGACCAATATCTCCATGTTATGGTTTACGGTGAATATGTGCAGCAACCGGCTGTAGAATTATCAAAACTTTTAGCTAAGTATTTACCAATGCCTTTAGAATCGACATATTTAGTTAATTCAGGTACTGAAGCTATTGAAGGCAGCATTAAGCTCGCAAGACGCTATACTGGTCGTTCAGAAGTTATAGCTGCAAAAAATGCTTATCACGGAAATACAATGGGCTCACTTAGTCTTATGGATTTTGAAGAGCGCAAAAAACCATTTCTGCCATTAATTCCGGATATAAAGCATATTGCTTTTAATATGGTGAGTGATTTAGCTAAAATTACAGAAAACACAGCCGCTGTTATTTTAGAAACTATACAAGGAGGCGCAGGTTTTATTGAACCTATAGACAACTATTTAAATAAAGTACAAGAGCGATGCAACCAAGTTGGTGCTGTATTTATTTTAGATGAAATACAACCAGGAATAGGAAGAACAGGTAAATTATTTGGGTTTGAAAATTACAATTGTCAACCAGATATAGTGGTTACCGGTAAAGGTTTAGGAGGTGGTTTACCTATTGGAGCGTTTACAGCATCTAAAGAAATGATGGATACTTTAAGCGACAATCCTAAACTCGGACATATCACAACTTTTGGTGGCAATCCTGTAATTGCGGCAGCTGCTTTGGCGACTTTAAAAGAAATTACAGAGACTAACCTCATTGCTGAAACCTTAGAAAAAGAAAAATTAATAAGAAAACACCTTCAACATAAACACATCAAAGAAATTAGAGGACGTGGCCTAATGTTAGCCGCACTTACAGATAATTCTGAACTTACTAATGATGTAATCCTGCAAGCAGAAGACAAAGGACTAATCTTATTTTGGCTACTTTTTGAACCAAAAGCTATCAGAATTACACCGCCTTTAACTATATCAAACGATGAAATAATTGAAGGTTGTCGTATTATAACTTCAATTTTAGATAAGTTTTAACTAGAAAATCTAAGTCTAAAACAACTTAATACCAACTATTTAGAACTCATTAAATAAAGTAACATTTCAATGTTAACTACTTTGTTAAAAACAATAGTTCAAATTTTAATCTTGAGCTAAGTATAACTGTAATTTTATTCCAAAGAACTATTTAACCTTATATGCAATACAGTCGCGACGACGAAAATTTATCACTTACTCGATTTGAATCGATGTTAAAGACCAATGATATTTTGTTCTTTGATTCTAATGAGTTTGAAAATATTATTCATTATTATTTAGAACATGGTAAAATTGCCCTATCTAAACGCGCCATTAAATTAGGTCTAGAACAACATCCTAGTTCAATTAATTTAAGATTATTTCAAGTTGAAATACTAGTTATTGAAAATAAGTTTACCGAAGCTGACGAATTATTAGATCAGCTACACAATTTAGAACCAACAAACGAGGAAGTATTTATTCAAAAAGCAAATGTTTTATCTAAACAAGATGAACACCAAAAAGCTATTGACACTTTACTCATAGCTATAGAAATGTCTAACACGCCAGAGGACGATGCTGATTTATACGCACTAGTTGGCATGGAATATTTATTTATAGACAAATTTGATAAGGCGCTTGTATTTTTTAAAAAATGTTTAGAAAGTGATACATCAGACTACTCAGCACTTCATAATATTATTTATTGCTACGATTTTTTAAATCTAAATGAAGAAGCTATAGATTATCTTAATAAATTCTTAGACATCAATCCTTATTCTGAGGTTGCATGGCATCAATTAGGGCGACAATATTTTGCCATAAATGATTTAGCTAAAGCAAATGCAGCATTTGATTTTGCAATTATATCTGATGATACTTTTGTTGGTGCTTACATTGAAAAAGGAAAAGTTTTAGAAAAGCTAAAAAAATACGAAGAGGCCATTGAAAATTACAAAATCACTTTAGTTTTAGATGACCCAACATCCTTTGCACTACTGCGCATTGGCCAGTGTTATTCTAAACTCGGTCAAGATGACTTAGCTGTTCAATTCTTCAAAAAAACTATTGATGAAGATGTTTTATTAGATAAAGGCTGGATTGCAATTACTAAGTTTTACATGAAGCGTCTAGACTACCAAAGCGCTCTAGATTATATAAAAAGAGCTGTTAATATAGATAGCGATAATGTAATTTATTGGAAATTATACGCTACAGTAAATAAACGTTTAAATTTTTTAGAAGAAGCAGAACAAGGTTACAAGCGTACTTTAGAATTGGGTAATTACGAGTTAGATACATGGCTCAATAGAACCGATATTTTAGTAACACTTGGAGAACACCAAGCTGCAATTTTTAACCTGCTCCAGGCCACAGAGTTTTATCCAGAAAATGCAGAAATTGAATATCGATTAGCTGGACTCTATTTTATGGTACACCAACCAGAAGAAGGCCGTTTTCATCTAAAAAATGCAACACGTCTAAATATTGATTATAGTTTTATAATTTCAGAATTATTCCCACAACTTAAAGATAGACCTTTGGTTAAGGCTATAATTTCAGAAGGTAAAAAGTCTTCAAACTAAAAAAAATCATACCTTAGCATTCTTTTTATCAAGACTTAAAATGCAAAGACGATTTATAGATTACTTAGTTATAACTTTTAAAGGTATTGCTATGGGAGCAGCAGATGTTGTTCCTGGTGTTTCTGGTGGAACTATAGCTTTTATATCTGGTATTTACGAAGAACTACTAGAAAGCATAGATAAAGTAAATCTCAATGTTTTTAAAGTATGGAAAAAAGATGGTTTTAAAACAGCATGGACTTCTATTAACGGTAATTTCTTACTAGCCTTATTTTTGGGTATTGCCATAAGTATCTTATCCTTAGCTAAATTAATTAAATGGTTATTACACCATGAACCTATTTTGCTTTGGTCCTTCTTTTTTGGGCTAGTTTTAGCAAGTATACTATATATAGCTAAACAAATTAAAGGTTGGTCTCTAAAAGTGGTTATAGCCATTTTTGTCACATCCATTTTATCGTATTACATTACACTTGCAGAACCATTTGCATCTCCAGACAGTCCTTTTTATCTTTTATTTTGTGGGTTTATTGCTATAATTGCTATGATACTACCTGGTGTTTCTGGTGCATTTATTTTATTAATTCTTGGTGCTTACCAAACTGCTATTGATACTATTAACAACTTACGAGACGGTTTATTAAATGGAGACATGGCTTTATTTAAAGACGCCTTTTTTAAATTTATTCTGCTTGCTGTTGGTGCAATTGTAGGCTTAAAAGTGTTCTCTAAAGCCTTAAATTGGATGTTTAAACATCAAAAAAATCTAACATTAGCCATCCTAACAGGCTTTATGATTGGCTCCTTAAACAAAATATGGCCTTGGAAAGAGGTTTTAAAAACACGTGTTAATTCTGAAAGAGAAGTAGTAACCTTACTCGATAGAAGCATCCTACCAACCTCTTATAATGGTGATAACGAAATAATAATGGCCATTATTTTTATCGTTATTGGTTTTGCTGCAATTCTTATTTTAGAAACCTTAGGAAAACAAAAAAATAAGGTATAATGCAAAGTACAAGGAGCCTTAAAGATCGTATATTCTTGGTCATTAAAGGTTTGGCTATGGGAGCAGCCAATAAAGTGCCTGGTGTTTCTGGAGGTGTTGTTGCATTTGTTGCTGGTTTCTACCAAGAATTTATTTACTCCTTACAACGCGTTAACAAAAAAGCTTTTAAACTTTTATTTAATGGAAGATTTAAAAGCTTCTACCGCTACATTAATGGTAAATTTTTAAGTCTATTATTTCTAGGTATGATAGTGAGTTATTTTAGTGTCTCTAAAATTTTAGACTATCTTATTGTGCATTATGAATTATACGTTTGGAGCACTTTCTTCGGAATGATTCTAGGCTCTATATACTATTTAAGTAAAGACTTTAAAGAATGGAACAGAACTACTTTTACAGCCTTAATACTTGGCGCAATTGCAGGTATAAGTATTAGTTTTCTAGATCCAGCGACTGAAAACGACAATCTGTTTTTTGTTTTCTTTTGTGGTATTATAAGTGTTTCTGGTATGACGCTTCCTGGTTTTTCGGGTTCATTTATTCTAATAATTTTAGGTAACTACGTTCTACTCTTGGTGGATTCTGTTAACGCATTATTCGATACCATGTTCGATATATTTAGTGGTAATTTTGAATTTATACATAATGAAGTACGCATAAGACTTCTAAAAGTTTTAGCAGTATTTACAATAGGCTCAATAACTGGTTTAGTTACGTTTTCTCATATTTTAAACTATATTCTAAAACATTATAAAAACATTACTTTAGCCACTATTATGGGTTTTATAATAGGCTCACTTGGTGTGGTTTGGCCATGGAAAAAAACGATTTACCAAGAAAATCTCGATGGTTCACTTATTTTAGATTCAACAGGGAAACAAATTATCGCAAATTACGAGCGTTTTTTACCAGAATTTAATAGTCAAACTTATATTGCAATTGTTTATATTGCCCTAGGAATTCTCATAGTTTTAGGATTAGAATGGTATGGAAAACAAACAAGACAAAGCAAAATATAAATTTGGGTTATTAGGTAGAGACATCTCCTACTCGTTTTCAAGAGGCTATTTTGCAAAGAAGTTTGAAAAAGAAAACTTACCTCATACTTATGTTAATTTCGACTTGCAAACTATCGACGAATTAAAAGAAGTTATTGATAACACGCCAAACTTAAAAGGCATTAATGTTACCATTCCTTACAAAGAACAAGTTATTACTTTTTTAGATAAATTAAATAAAACAGCCGAAAAAATAGGTGCAGTAAATACTATTAGGTTCACAAAAAACAACAAACTTGTAGGCTATAATACGGATTACTATGGCTTTAAAAACTCACTTAAGCCACATTTAAAATCCCATCATAAAAAAGCATTGATTCTAGGTACAGGAGGAGCGTCTAAAGCCATTGCTTATGCTCTTAAAAAACTAAAAATACAATTTGATTTTGTTTCGCGATCACACAAAAAAGGGGTTACTTTTTCTTATAATGATTTAACTGAACGTATTATTTCAGAGTATACGATTATTATTAATTGTACACCTCTTGGTACATTTCCAAATATAGAAGAATGTCCTACAATTCCATATAAAGGCATAACAGAACATCATATTTTGTACGACCTTATTTATAATCCAGAACAAACCAAATTCTTAAATTATGGTTTTAAAAAAGGTTCAACAACAATCAACGGATTAGAGATGCTAAGACTACAGGCTGAAAAATCTTGGAAAATATGGCATAAGTCATAAAATATAAGGTCTAGAAGCATTTACTTTGTAGTTCTAACAGTTGTTAGTATCTTTAACTCCTATAAAAAACTTGACATATGTCTGAGAATGATAACCTGCAAGAAGCAGATGGAAAAAACGAAGTAGAAACTACTGAAACTACTCAAATAGAAGAATCGACGCAAAATGCTGATTCTGAAGCTACAACTGAAAATGCCGAAGTCGAAACAGCAAACACTGAATCAACTAACGTTGACCAAGACGTTGAAACCGAAGCAACCGACAAAGATCACCATGACGAAATAGAGGCTTCAAACGCAGAAGATGCAGAAGACGAATCTAATGCTGAAAGACATGAGGTTGAAGAAAAAGATTACCATGCTATGTCTATGGATGAATTAGCAACGGAATTAAATCGATTGTTGAAACATCATAAAATTCAAACAATTTCTAAACATGTTAATGAAATTAAATCTGAATTTAATGCAAAATTTAGTGAACTTTTAGAGGAGAAAAAAGAAGAATTTGTAGCAGAAGGAGGCAATGAAATAGACTTCTACTACTCTAACGATACTAAAAAATTATTTAACTCACTTTATAAAGATTACAAGCAATCTATTAACACTTATTACAAAGAGCGCGAGCAAAATCTAAAACAAAATTTAGAAAATAGATTACAAATAATCGAAGACATCAAAGGTCTGCTTAGTGTTGAAGAAAATATGGGTACAACCTATAAAAACTTCAAAGAACTACAAGAGAAATGGCGAAACGCTGGTCCAATTCCTAGAGATAAATACAATAATGCTTGGAATACTTATCACCATCATGTAGAACGTTTTTACGACTTTTTACATCTCAACAATGACTTGAGAGATATGGATTTTAAGCACAACTATGATCAGAAAATTAAAATCATAGAACGTGCCGAAGAGTTAGCACAAGATGAAAACACCAATCGCTCTTTTAGAGAATTACAAGTTTTACATAAATTATGGAAAGAAGAACTTGGACCTGTTGGTAAAGAACATAGAGAAGAAATTTGGGAACGTTTTAGTAATGCAACAAAAGCAATACATGACAAGCGCCAAGCCTATTTTGCAGACATGGATAAAGCTCACGAAAAAAATCTTGAGCGAAAAGAAGAAATTATTGCTCAAATAGCCACCATAGCAGAAGACAAAAATAATTCTCATAGCGCATGGCAGAAAAAAATAAAAGAAATTGAAGCTCTAAGAGAAGCATTTTTCAAAGCCGGTAAAGTACCAATAAAAGTTAATGAAGCTACTTGGGCAAAATTTAAAGATGCAGTTAGAACTTTTAACAGAGGAAAAAACGGCTTTTACAAAGACCTAAAGAAAGATCAATACGAAAATCTTAAAAAGAAAAAGGAATTAATTCAAATTGCAGAAGATAATAAGGATAACGACGACTTTAAGACAGTTACTCCTTTGATGAAGAAAATTCAGAATGACTGGAAAAAAATAGGTCATGTACCAAGACGAGATAGTGATAAAATCTGGAAGCAATTTAAAAACGCTTGTAATCATTATTTCGACAAAATGCATGCAGCAAGAAAAGCAGAAGACCAACATCTTTTTGATGCATTTGATAAAAAAGTGAAGCTTTTAGACACTTTAAAAACCATGGAACTTACCGAAGATCCAAAAGCTGATATTGAAGTTTTAAAATCTAAAATTGCAGAGTGGAAAGCCATAGGACATGTACCACAAAGCAAACGTTACATTGATGGTAAGTTTTACAAAGCCATTGATGATTCTTTTGATAAACTAAAAATGGATAAGGCTAAATTAGAAATGATTAAGTTTGATAGTAAACTTGAAAACTTAGCCAATCCTGATGATACGAGATTATTAGATAATGAATACAACTTTATAAAAAAACGTATTGATGAGATAAAATCTGAAATCAACCAATTAGAAAATAATTTACAATTTTTCTCTAATGTAAAATCAGATAATCCATTAGTAAAAGATGTACATAAAAACATTGCTAAACATAAAACAGATTTAGATACTTGGAAAGCCAAGCTAAGTAAGGTTCGTGGAATGTACAATTAATAAGATAAACTTTTATCCTTAAAATATCAAAACCCATCTGTCTCAACAGATGGGTTTTGCCCTAACTAAACTAAATTAACCTTAATTACAACCGCTTAAAATAATAATTAAGATTTCCTACTAAGATATAAAAGCGAATTTGCTTTTATATACAGTATTTACGCACAAATATTAGTTTTGGATGTTTATATAACTAATTTTAGATAACTTTAACACTGTTACTATCTATTATTACGGTAAGTTAAATTGGGTAGTTCTCGCAAATTTTCTTGTTAACTATTGCACATTTTCGGGTTGTTTTGGCTAAATTAGTTGCAATCCTAACACGGAAATAATTGAGCCAATTAAATGAAACATTCTTATATAACGCTTTATTTAGTGCTGTTACCTCTTTTATTTATCTGCTTAACAGGCACGTCTCAAACAAAAATTGAGTTACTAAATTACAATTCAAGTGAGTGTGTAGAAGATGTCTATTATCCAAATCTAAATAAATTTCAGAATCGAATATTAGAAATAGAAAAGACTGACGATTTTCATTTGTATAACATTTTTGTTGTTGCTAATTGTAGTAAAACACAAAAAGGTGAAATTGAATTAAAAAAAGACACATTAAATTTAGTCTTTCGCGGAACAAGAGAATATCGCATTTATAAAGAGACTAAAAATGATTCTATTGAAATTGTAACGGAAGAATGGATTGAAGAGGTTGCCGATTGTGATTGTGCCTTTAACCTAACTTACAAAATAAAAGGACTGATAAATAAAGATTATACAATAACACTTAATAATAAAATAATACCAAAAACCAAGCATAGATTTAAGATAAGAAAAGATAAGCCTTCATTTAAAATTGTTAATAATGATACCATAAACTATATAGATATTTATGGCTTAAAACAAGGCTTACATATTCACAACCGAACAGATGGAAAACAATATTCGAGAATTGAATATGTAGACGATGAAAAAGTTAGTGGATTAACAAATACACATTACAATTTTAATGGTTTTGACAAAGTAGAAACCTTTATGAAAAATAAAAAATACACCTTTCGGAAATATTATAAGAACAGTAAGTTAATAAAGACTTGTGATACTGACGGTTCTTTTGACGAAGGAACTAACTGTAAATATGAAATGGGATTTGAAAAATTAAAAACCAACTAAGCACAAAAGCAGTTATAACTACTATATATCAATATTGTATAGTGACAAGAATACGGAGTATAATAAAATTATAATAATTTAGCCTCTTCCCAAAACACATCCATTTCAGAAAGTGTCATGTCTTTTAAAGATTTATCTAAATCTTTGGCTTTGCTCTCAAGGTATTGAAAGCGTTTAATGAATTTTTTATTGGTGCGCTCTAAAGCATTTTCGGGATTTACTTTAAGAAAACGTGCGTAATTAATCATGGAGAATATAACGTCTCCAAATTCACTTTCAATATTATCTTGATTACCTTTTGCTATTTCAACTTTTAATTCTGCCAACTCCTCTTCCACTTTAGCAAAAACCTGTTCTGGTTTTTCCCAATCAAAACCTACTCCAGCAACTTTTTCTTGTATTCTACTTGCTTTTACCATAGCTGGTAAACTTTTTGGGACACCTTCTAAAACACTAGTCTTACCCTCTTTTAGTTTTAATTGCTCCCAATTACGCTTTACTTCCTCTTCATCTTTAACAACTACATCACCATAAATATGTGGATGACGATCTATCAGTTTGTCGCAAATACTGTTACAAACATCCGTTATATCAAAATCATTGGTTTCACTTCCTATTTTAGAATAAAATATAATATGAAGCAAAACATCTCCCAATTCCTTTTTAACCTCTTCCAAATCATTATCGAGAATTGCATCACCTAGTTCGTAAACCTCCTCAATAGTTAAATGACGCAAAGAGGTCATGGTTTGTTTTTTATCCCATGGACATTGCTCTCGCAACTCGTCCATAATAATCAACAAACGCTCAAAGGCTTTTAGTTGGGCTGTTTTATCAGACATAATAAAATGGTAATATTTACATCACTCCGTGTGAAATTCATGTTTTTAGAATTTTGTTTCGAGCAACATAAAAACTAAATAAAATCCGAGATACAATTTGCTTATACTTTACAAATCGCTCGAAATAACGATTTAGGTAATTTATTCTTCCTCTGAAGTATCCTTATCTTCTTTAGTTTCTTCTAATGAATCTAATAGATTGTTCTTTTGAAGCAAATTATACCATTGTACAATTTTCTTAATATCTGAAGGATAAACTCTGTCTTCGTCATAATCTGGTAATACTTCAAAGAAAAATTCTTCTAAAGTATCTTTACTATCTTTATGACTAATTGAGGTTGGCTTTCCGCCTTCTTTTTCTTTTACCTTTTTTAGTACTTCTCTTAAAGGCACTTCTTCTGCTAATGTATAAATAGCAATTTCACTAAGAATACTAATGTTACTATGTGCACCAACTGTAATTCGTTTTTTGTCAATTAAAGACTCAACAACAGCACCTGTTCTGGTTTGTGTAACAATTTGAAATAATCCTGGTTTTCCTGAAATGGATAAAATTTTATCTAAACTCATATATTTTTTATTAGCGTTTTTTACTCATTAGAGGAAAACGCATTTTATAATCAATTTTAATTTTTCCTTTTGAAATATTTGTAAGTCGTCCTTTTAATAAACGTTTTTTAAATGACGATAATTTATCTGTAAACAACACACCTTCGATGTGATCATATTCATGCTGAATAACTCTAGCGATTAAACCATCAAATTCTTCAACATGTGTATCAAAATTTTCATCTTGATACTGAATTTTTATTTTTGGTTGTCTAAAAACATCTTCTCTTACATCTGGTATACTTAAGCAACCTTCATTAAATGCCCACTCTTCACCATCTTCTTCTAAAATCTGTGCATTAATAAAAGTCTTCTTAAAGGTTTTTAGTTGCTCTTGTTCTTCCTCAGATAAACTTTCGTCTTCTGCAAAAGGGCTTGCATCTACTAAAAACATACGAATTGCCAATCCAATCTGTGGTGCTGCCAAACCAACACCATATGCACCATACATGGTTTCGTACATATTATCTATAAGCTCATTTAGCTTAGGGTAATCTTTATCAATATTAATTGCCTTTTTCTTTAAAACTGGGTCACCATATGCAACGATCGGTAATATCATAATTCGTTTATTTTCGGGTGCAAAAGTATCAAAAATCGTGGATTATTTTTCAAATTTTAAAAACTAAATTCTAATGATTTTTACTTCAAATCAAAAGAAAGAATCGTTTCAATACTTTATTTCTTATTATTGAACACTAGTCAGGTAACTCTGCAAAATCAACGTTGCACTGATTTCATCAATTAACGCCTTATTTTTTCTTTGTTTTTTCTTTAAGCCACTATCTATCATAGTTTGAAATGCCATTTTAGATGTAAAACGTTCATCTACACGATTTACTGGTATTTCTGGAAGCGCTTTTGCTAATTGAACTAAGAACTTCTGAATATATACTTCACTTTCTGAAGCTGTATTATCCATTTGCTTTGGTAAACCTACCACAATTTTTTCAACGTTTTCTTTAGATACATAATCTTTTAAAAACTGAAGTAATTCTTTAGTTTCAACTGTTGTAAGTCCTGATGCTATAATTTGCATTTCGTCGGTAACAGCTAATCCTGTTCGTTTAGTTCCGTAGTCAACGGCTAAAATTCTTCCCATAGTTGCAAAGATAATGTAATTATAGATTTAATTATATTAAATAAAAAACGCTTCCAAAAAAAGGAAGCGTTTCTAGATAACCAATCTAAACAAACCAATTATATGATATTATTCCCTCTATAAAATAAATCATTTCATCAATCACTTATAAGACACATAATATTTAATGAGGTCACATTTTGTTACATATATAAAAAAAGAAAACCCCTAAATAAGGGGAAAGGGGTTTTCAAAATTAGCTATTAATTAAATTATCAGATAATGCTATTAGAAACAAATTATCATCCTTCTTAACTAATATTAAGACACTTATAAATTATATTGGTCACATTTTTTTTTAACACTTCAGAAACATGTATTAAAATTACACTTTACGAGTTTAAAAAAACAAGCTTTTAAACCACTAATTTTAAATTTAGTTAGGTATTCTTTACAAAATATTTTCTGATAGAAACAGATGGACTTATATTTGGGAAAAAATTTACTTAAAACTATGAAACAACTACAATCTATTATAGAAAATGCTTGGGAAGACCGTTCACTTTTAACTAACAAAGAAACCATTGATGCTATTAGAAGCGTTGTAGATCTTGTTGATGCAGGTACTTTACGTGTTGCCGAACCAACTACGGATGGCTGGCAAGTAAACGAATGGGTAAAAAAAGCGGTTGTCTTATACTTTCCTATTCAGAAAATGGAAACTTTTGAAGTTGGTATTTTTGAATATCATGATAAAATTCCACTAAAACGTGGTTACGCAGAAAAAGGAATTAGAGTTGTACCACATGCCGTTGCAAGACATGGTGCTTATATTTCTGCTGGTACTATTTTAATGCCAAGTTATGTAAATATTGGTGCTTATGTAGATGAAGGTACTATGGTAGATACTTGGGCAACAGTTGGTAGTTGTGCGCAAATTGGTAAAAATGTTCACCTTTCTGGAGGTGTTGGTATTGGTGGCGTTTTAGAACCGTTACAAGCTGCTCCTGTTATTATTGAAGATGGTGCTTTTATAGGTTCGCGTTGCATAGTTGTTGAAGGCGTAAGAGTAGAAAAAGAAGCTGTTTTAGGTGCTAATGTAGTATTAACAATGAGCACTAAAATTATTGATGTTACTGGAGATGAACCAATTGAAACCAAAGGCGTTGTGCCAGCGCGTTCTGTTGTTATTCCTGGTAGTTATACTAAAAAGTTTGCTGCAGGCGAATACCAAGTGCCTTGTGCATTAATCATAGGAAAACGTAAAGAGAGCACTAATAAAAAGACCTCATTAAACGATGCTTTGCGCGAGTATGATGTGGCTGTTTAATTAGGAATTACATTAAATATTTTTTAACTTAAAAAACAATGTTTTTGTTGATTTTTTTAAGTTAATATAAAATATAAATATGAGTAAATTAAAAACTAATATTGAAGTTGATGCTGTTATAACTTGGGTTAATGGTAACGATAAATATTGGCAAGAAAAAATAAATACTTATTCAGAAACTAAAATTGATTTCTCGTCAAAAAAACATCAAAAGCGATACAATTCTATCGGAGAAATTGACATAGCTATTAAATCTATAATAAAGTTTGCTCCTTTTTTTAAAAACATATATTTAGTAACGGATAATCAAAAACCCAAGGCATTTGAGTCCTTAAAGTCTTTATCAAAAAACCGTGGTATAAATCTTCAAATTATTGACCATAAAATTATTTTTAGTGGACATGAAGAATATTTACCTTGCTTTAACTCATGCTCTATTGGCTCAATGCTTTTTAATATTCCAAACTTAGCAGAGCACTTTGTTATTTTTAATGATGACACTTTTATAATGAGTAATGTAGCCGTTAATGATTTTTTTATTGATGGACAACCAATTATTAGAGGTCAATGGCAAAAATTTAACGAACAAAGAAAACTAAGAAAGTTTTATTTAAAGTTTAAATCTTTTTTAGGTATGCCAGACAAAAAAGGTTACAGCTTTAAAAAATTACAGCAAAACAGTGCAAAACTAGCTAATACTGAAAGATACATAAGACGTTTTCACACACCTGTATGTCTCAGAAAATCAACATTAGAAAATTTCTTTAAAGAAAATGAGAATCTTCTGGAAGAAAATATTAAACACAGATTTAGAAATGAGAATCAGTTTATTATATCCTCTCTATCTGAACATTTAGAGATTAAAAAGAAGACTTTTCATTACAGAAATAATGCGCAATTAACTTATTTTAGAAATTACAAGAATTTATTTATTACAAAACTGAAGTTAAAGTGGTTTGAACAAAATAAGAATAAAATATTTATCACTTTTCAAAGTTTAGACATGGCAGATGATAAAAGTTTAAATTACATCTTAAATTGGATAGATAAACAGTTGACGTTTAATTAGTATTTAGAAGCTTTTAAAAATCTATAATTCTTCTTTATTCATTCAAATATTCATGAATTACAAGTTTCTAATATACATATCTTACAGTTACGCACTTCCCATAGGTAATCCTTTGGAGGTAGAAATTTTAAGACGAGGTGATACTGTAATGTGGTATAGTGATCTTAATGATGGAAAGTTAGCATTAGAAAATAAAAGCAACGTTTTAAATACCATAAAAGATGTTGTAAATTATAAACCGCATATTGTTTTAGCTGCGACTAATGATGTTCCAGATTTTATATCTGGACTTAAAGTTCAGATATTTCATGGTTTTAATGCCCAAAAACGCCCTGAAGGTAATAACAGTTTTTCGCACTACAGGATTCGTGGATTTTTTGATTTGTATTGTACTCAAGGTCCAACAACCACATCTGGTTTTAAAGCAGAACAAAAAAAACATCCACATTTTGAGGTAAAAGAAACTGGCTGGAGCAAAGTAGACCCGTTATTTCCTATTGTTAAAAAAGAAAAAAATAGTCTTCCGACTATAATGATTGCTTCAACATTTAGTAAACGCTTAAGTTTAGCTTTGAATAATGATGTTTTTGAAACTATTAAAATATTAGCGCAATCTAGGAAGTACAATTTCATTATGGTATTGCATCCTAAATTACCTATTGAAACCAAAGAGAAATGGAAAAGTTTAGAAGGAAAACACTTTAAGTATTACGACACTACAGATTTAGTGCCTCTTTTTAAAAAAGCAAATATTATGTTTGCAGATACGACATCAGCTATTCAAGAGTTTTTACTTCAAAAGAAACCTGTAGTAAGTTTTAATCATACATTCAATCATGATTATTTAATTCATGTAAATGACGCAGCTAAACTAGAAGAGCGATTTGAATATGCCTTAAGTTACCCTGAAAATTTATTAAAAAATATTGAAATTTTTATCAATCAGTTACACCCTTATAATGATGGCAAATCTAGTCAGCGCGTTATAGAAGCCTGTATTACCTATTTACACCAAGACAAAACGCATATAAAAAACAAGCCTTTAAACCTTATAAGGAAATACAAAATAAGAAAACGTTTGGGCTACTTTACGTTTAAAAGTTACAATAAACCCTATACCATTACTGTCAAATAATTACTTTTTTACTATTCCGAAGTCGGTAAATCGTAATTTCCTTTTCTTAGTTTCTTTTCTAATGGAATTGTTCAATTTTAAATTCTCCTCATTTTTATAAGGTCTTTGATGAAACAAGTGCACACAGATTGTACTATAACGTACTTGTAAAAACTTAATCCCATTATTCATCATACGTTCGCCTACTTCCCTATCCTCTGCCCCATATTGCATGCGCTCGTCAAAACCATTTACAGCTAAAATATCTTCTTTAAAACAAGAGACATTCATGCCATCAAAAGTTGCTTTTGTTGGAGTTAGCGCATTTAGAAGTTTAGCTTTGGTTTTTGACTTGGTTAACTTATTTAATTTAAAGCTTTTAGACTGACCCTTTGAGATTAACCAATCTTGATCAAAACAATTTTTTTGAGAAATATCTTCTATTGTAATATCTTTTGAAATAGATTCATTTAACTTAAAATAACCTCCTGAAAGTGCACACTTTTTTCGACGTAAATTAAGATGTGTTTCTACAAAATCTTTACGAGCAATACAATCTCCATCAGTAAAAATGAGGTAATCAGAATTTGAAGCCACAATGGCTTTATTCAATATTTTAGTTTTCTGAAATCCATTGTCTTCTTGCCAAACGTGAATAACGTTTAAATTAGATTGCTCAGTAAATTCTTTAATAACAACTTTTGTACGCTCATCAGACCCATCATCTGCAATAATGATTTCAAAATCACTTGCTGTTTGCAAGCTATAACTATGTAAAACTAATCTTAACCATTCGGGCTGATTATATGTACTTATAATTACAGAAGTATTTGGATTAGATTGCATAACACAAAAATACTATTTTTACAGCTGAGAAATTACAACGATGCTAAAACTATCTGGAGTTATTATAACTTTTAACGAAGAGCGCAACATTGAAAAATGTTTACAATCTTTAGTCGATGTCGTAGATGAAATTGTTGTTGTGGATTCCTTTTCTACAGATAACACCAAAGCAATTTGTGAGCGTTTTAATGTGAAATTTATTGAACAAAAATTCTTAGGTTATGTAGAACAAAAGAATTTTGCACTAACACAAGCTGCATATGACCATATCGTATCTTTAGATGGCGATGAGGCTTTATCCGAAACGCTTCAGAAGTCGATAATTGAATTAAAATCTAATTGGAAATTTGATGGTTATTACGCTAATCGTTTCAATAATTTTTGTGGTCAGTGGATTAAACATTCTGACTGGTATCCTAATAAAAAGCTACGTGTTTTTGACAGACAAAAAGCCCAATGGACAGGTCATAAAATCCATGAAACCGTAAGTCTTAATTCTGAAGCTTCAAAAGCAGGAAAATTAAAAGGCGATATTTTACATTATACGTATCAATCGTATTCAGAATTTAGCAAAAAAACGGACTATTTTTCTTCAATTTCAGCGCAATCGTATTTCGAATTAGGGAAGAAAGCACCAATCTGGAAACTAATTTTAAATCCTGTTTGGGCCTTTTTTAAATCTTATATTATAAGACTTGGGTTTTTAGATGGCTATAATGGTTTTGTGATATGTAAAGAAACGGCCAGAATTACATTCTTAAAATACAGTAAACTTAGGTCTTTACAAAAAACTAAAAACGCTTAGTTATTTTTTCCAAAACTTTAAACGCTTTTTAAGACGTTGCTTACCTTCGTGTTTATTTCTAAAAACCTGAACTTCTTTCCACATTAAATCAAAAACCTCTTTATACGGTTTGTTATAGGATTTTGCATATTCATCGCTCATAATTTCTACCATCTCACGATATTTAGAAAGACGTGCAAAATTTTTCATGCGTTCTTCAAAACCCAATTGCTTAAACTCCATTCTATTTAAATCAACCAAGAAAAAATCATAACCATTTTCGGTTTTTTTAATCAAAGTATTTCCTGGTGAATGGTCCAAAAATTTAATTCCTTTTTCATGCAGATTAAAAGTAAATCTTGTAAAAGCTCTTAAAATAGTATTGTAATCTGGATAATTAAAATCGTGAATAAGCTCTCGGTAAGTTAAATCACATTCCAAATGTTCAGAAATGTAATAGCTTTTTTTAAATAGAAACAGCGTCTTAAATTCGTAATAAGCAATAGGCTGAGGCGTTCCTACATTTAAACTTTGCAACTGTTTAGCGTATTCAAAAGAACGTTGCGCCTTACTTTTTCTAAAAAAACGATATGCAATTTGGTTAATGACATTAGGAATTCTAAACGACTTCACATTAAGTGTTTTATCGTTAAGCTTAAAAAGCTTTAAAGAATTTCTTTTCTGGTTTCCATAATCCTCGCCTTTACTATCATAATTGATAATAATATCATCTAAAAAAGCCTCGTGTTTGCTAAAATTATTATGAATGTCTTTAGTCTGCTGCACCTAAATTATTTTAAACAAATTTACAACATTTATATATTTTGGTTGTATATGCGCAGTGCAACTTTAATCCATTTTTTTTATTCATAGTTTACTTTGTGCGTATTTAATTTTCAACAAAATCTAAATACTTATTCTTTGATTTTTAATCATTAACTCTAAACCTTATATTTACAAAGCAACGAATCTATTTTTTTTGTTTCAGTTGTAATATTTCGTTTACATTAATATGCACTATGGCTCATAGACAAACCACAGAAAAAAATCTTTTAAATCTCATTAATAGAACTGAAAATTTATTTGACCATGACCTTAGTACTCATCAAAAAGAAATAAACGCTATCGTTTCTTCTTCAAAATTCTTAATTCTAGGAGGTGCAGGTACAATAGGACAAGCCGTTACCAAAGAAATATTTAGGCGCAATCCATTAAAACTTCATGTTGTAGATATTAGTGAAAATAATTTAGTAGAATTAGTAAGAGACATAAGAAGCAGTTTTGGCTACACTAATGGTGAATTTAAGACCTTTGCTATAGACATTGGCTCGTTTGAGTATGATGCTTTTATAGCTTCAGACGGAAATTATGATTATGTATTGAATCTTTCTGCATTAAAACACGTTCGAAATGAAAAAGACCCTTTTACTTTAATGCGAATGATTCAAACAAATATCTTTAATACAAAAAAAACACTTCAACAATCTATTAATAAAGGTGTAAAGAAATACTTTTGTGTTTCTACGGATAAAGCTACAGATCCGGTGAATATTATGGGAGCTTCAAAACGAATTATGGAATTATTTTTAATGCAAAAAAGCAATGTAATTAATATTTCATCTGCTCGTTTTGCAAATGTGGCTTTTTCCGATGGATCCTTATTACATAGTTTTGACCAACGTATAAAAAAAAACCAACCAATAGTAGCTCCAAATGATGTGCAACGCTACTTTATAACACCTAAAGAAGCCGCAGAGCTATGTCTTTTGTCATGCATATTTGGAGAGAACAATACTATTTTTTTTCCAAAACTAAATAAAAACTTAGACTCAATTAGCTTTGTAGATATTGCTAAAAATTATATTAAAACCTTAGGTTTTGAACCTCATTTATGTAAAGACGAAAATGAAGCAAGAGACTTAGCAGAGTCGCTTCCTCTAATAGGCAAATGGCCTTGCTTATTTAATAAAAGTAATACCACAGGAGAAAAAGAATCTGAAATCTTTTTCTCAAATAATGAAAATGTAGATTTAGACTATTTTAATACTATTGGAATAATTAAAAATAAAATGGATAATAGCTTAAAAACTAAACTTAACCATTTTACAAAAGCTATCAATACCTTAAAATTAAATCAAACTTGGTCAAAAGAAGATATTACTTGTGAAATCAATAAAATATTACCGAACTTTAACCATAAAGAAACAGGCAAATATTTAGATGATAAAATGTAACTAATGTATAATAAGATTGATGTTGTAATTATGGCTGGAGGTTTAGGCAAACGCTTATTACCTTTAACGACGCAAACTCCAAAACCACTTTTAAAAGTTGGGCTTAAACCAATAATACAACACAACATAGATTTATTGGCATCCAAAGGCATTAAGGACATTACTATTTCTGTTAATTATTTAAGTCAGCAGATTATAGATTATTTTAATACAAATAATAAACATCAAATTAATTTTAAATACCTAAAAGAGTCAAAACCATTAGGCACAATTGGGTCTTTAAAACTCCTAAAAAACATAAAAAAAGATTTTTTATTGGTAATGAATGCAGATTTATTAACCAACGTAAATCTAGATGCATTTATAAATGAATTTAAGAAAAAAGAAGGCGATGTATTAATTGCTACAATACCTTATAAAGTTAATATTCCGCATGGTGTTGTAGAAACTGAATCTGGTTATGTAAAAGGGATAACAGAAAAACCGTCTTACACCTATTATTCTAATGCAGGCATTTATATTTTTAAAAAAGAGCATATAGATTTTATACCCGAAAATACATTTTTTAATGCTACAGATTTAATTGAATTGCTTTTAGCAAAGGATAAGAAAATAATAAATTACCCTATTTTAGATTATTGGTTAGATATTGGAAATCATAAGGATTTTAAAAAAGCCCAAGAAGACGTAAAACATTTAAAATTATAACATGAATTATTTAGTTGTAATTACTGCAAGAGGCGGAAGTAAAGGTATTCCGAAAAAGAATATTAAGCTTTTAAACGGAAAACCATTAATTGAATATAGTATAGATATTGCCAAAGAAATTGCGGATATAAAAGACATTTGCTTTACAAGTGATAGCGACGAAATTATTGAAATTGCAGAAAAATTAGGGCTGAAAATCCCATATAAACGTCCTGCAGAATTAGCTACAGATAAAGCCAATTCGCAAGATGTAATCTTACACGGTTTGGCCACCTATGAAAAACTAAATAATAAAACATATGATGCTATTGTTCTCTTGCAACCAACATCGCCTTTTAGAACTTTAGAGCAAGTAAAAGATTGTATAAAATTGTACGACAACTCAATAGACATGGTGGTTTCGGCTAAACAAGCTTCTGCAAATCCGTATTATAATTTATACGAAGAGGACAACGGTTTTTTAAAACCATCTAAAGAAGGCAACTATACCAGACGACAAGATTGTCCTAAGGTTTGGGAATTTAATGGTGCTATCTATGTTATAAATTCAAATTCATTACGTCAACAAAAGATGAAAGCCTTTAACAAAGTAAAAAAATACATAATGTCTGAAGAAACGTCAATTGATTTAGACACACCATTAGATTGGAAAATAGCCGAATTCTATCTTCAAAATTCTTAATCTTTAAAACACCTTAAAAAGCTTGTTTTACATTTTAATAGATTAGCCTTGTGTCGTATCTTTGCACAGCTAAAAAAACAAGATTGTTTTTAATTAATTTGAAGAATTTCTGTTGATTCAATTATCATATGAACCACAAACAAGCCTTAAAACACAACATTTTTAAATACATAACTCAATCTGCTGAAGAATTACAAGTAGAAAGTTATGTCATTGGTGGTTTTGTGCGCGATTATTTATTAGAACGTGGTGATGCTAAAGATATTGATATAGTTGCTGTTGGTAGTGGTATTGAATTAGCCAAACAAGTCGCAAAAAATCTACCTAATCAACCCAAAGTTCAAATTTTTAAAACCTACGGAACAGCCATGTTACGTTACGAAGATATTGAAGTTGAATTTGTTGGTGCACGCAAAGAGAGTTATAACGAAAATAGCAGAAATCCAATTGTAGAAAACGGTACATTAAAAGACGACCAAAATAGACGAGATTTTACTATTAATGCATTAGCACTGAGTTTAAATAAAAAGAATTTCGGTAAGTTATTAGACCCTTTTAATGGCTTAAATGATTTAGATAAAGGTATAATCCGTACTCCTTTAGACGCAAATATTACGTATAGCGATGATCCTCTAAGAATGATGCGTGCCATAAGATTTGCAACACAATTAAACTTTAAAATTGAAGATGCTTCTCTTAAAGCCATTGCAGATAACAAGGAACGTATTAAGATTATCACTAAAGAGCGTATTGTTGTAGAGCTAAATAAAATATTAGAAAGTAAAATTCCTTCTATAGGTTTTATTCATTTAGAAAAAACAGGACTTTTAGATTATATCCTTCCAGAATTAACAGCTTTAAAAGGTATTGACGAAATTGAAGGACAACGACACAAAGACAATTTTTATCACACGCTAGAAGTTGTAGATAATATTGCCAAAACTACAGATAACCTTTGGTTACGTTGGGCTGCATTATTGCACGATATAGGAAAAGCACCAACAAAAAAGTTTCATAAAAAAATTGGATGGACTTTCCATGCGCATGAATTTGTAGGCTCTAAAATGGTTTACAAACTCTTTAAAAGATTAAAAATGCCATTAAATGACAAAATGAAATTTGTTCAAAAAATGGTGTTTATGAGTTCGAGACCAATTGTTTTAGCTTCAGATGTAACAGATTCTGCTGTAAGACGTTTGGTGTTTGATGCTGGTGATTATGTAGACGATTTAATGACACTCTGTGAAGCAGATATCACAACAAAGAACCCTAAAAAATTCAAAAAATATCATAATAACTTCAAAAAAGTAAGAGATAAAATTATTGAAGTAGAAGAACGCGATCAGATTAGAAATTTTCAACCACCAGTTACAGGTGAAGAAATTATGAAAACGTTTAACTTAAAACCTTCAAGAGAAATTGGTTTAATTAAAGAAGCCATAAAGGAAGCTATTTTAGAAGGAGAAATCCCTAATGAACATAAAGCTGCTTTTGAATTGATGTTAGAAAAAGGGAAGCAATTAGGACTTGAAACATCTTAAAGGATGATAAAAATTATTAGATCCAATGCAGAAAATGAAGATTTTATATTTTTAGTTAAGCAACTCGATGCTTATCTAAAAACAACAGATGGTGATGAGCATAATTTTTATAATCAGTTTAATTCTATAAAGGCACTAAAACATGTAGTTATTGCTTACATAGATGGAAAACCATCTGCTTGTGGAGCTTTTAAAAAATATAATGAAAACAGTGTTGAAGTGAAACGAATGTTTACGACTACACAAGCAAGAAATAAGGGCATTGCCACAAAAGTATTAACGGAACTAGAAGATTGGGCTAAAGAATTAAACTATTCGTCATGTATCCTTGAAACCGGAATTAGACAACAAGAGGCTGTTGCGTTTTACAAAACAAATGCATATCAAATTATTCCAAACTATGGTCAATATAAAGGTGTTAAAAATAGTTTGTGCTTTGAGAAAAAAATAAAAAGATGAAAAAAGAAAACAAAACCGTAATTTACTGGCTTTTAACCGGTTGTATTTTAATCTTCATCATGGTTGTTGTTGGAGGTATAACAAGATTAACACATTCTGGATTATCAATTTCTAATTACAAATTAATTTCTGGCACAATTCCACCAATGAATGATGTTGAGTGGAACGAAGCTTTTGAACTTTACAAACAATACCCAGAATATCAGAAACTAAACAATCATTTCAGTTTAGAAGAATTTAAGGATATTTATTTCTGGGAATGGATTCATAGAGTTATTGGTCGTTTTATTGGCTTGGTATTCTTTTTTCCTTTTGTATATTTCTTAATAAAAAAACGACTTTCAAAATCGACTATAAAAAAAGCTACTATTCTTTTAATCATGGGAGGATTTCAAGGATTTCTTGGTTGGTATATGGTAAAAAGTGGTTTGGTAGACCGACCAGATGTTAGTCATTACAGGTTAGCAGCACATTTAACAACCGCATTTTTAACTTTTGCTTACACGTTTTGGGTGGCTTTAGACTTAATGTTTCCTGATAAAAAAGTCATTAATAAAAAAATACGGAATTTTATAAGATGGAGCTTAGTTATTCTTATAATTCAAATTATATATGGTGCTTTTGTAGCAGGATTAGATGCAGGATGGATTCATAATCATTGGCCATTAATGAATGAAGGAAAATGGATACACGAAACCGTTTTTATAGAACAAAACCCAACTTATCTCAACTTTATTGAAGGTAAAAGTGGTGTTCAGTTTGTACATAGAATTTTGGCTTATATTGTTGTTATATTAATACTTGCCATTTGGTACAAGGCTAAACCATTGTCTTTAACTTCTTTTCAGAAAAAAGGGATTAATATTTTATTAATAATGGTAGGTATTCAATTTTTTCTAGGTGTTTTAACTTTACTATTAGCCGTTCCGGTTTGGTTGGGTGTATTGCACCAAGTTGGCGCTTTTATTTTATTAAGTGCTATGATTTTTACTTTACATCGCTTCAGTAAATAATTAAAAATTCTATTAACTTTGCAGCATGATTTATAGATTTAGAGTTATCCTAGATAACGATACAGACGATGATGTGTTCCGCGACTTAGAGATTCGTGAAAGTGACACCATGGAAGACCTTCACAACATTATTACGCAATCTTTTGGGTTTGATGGTATGGAAATGGCTTCTTTTTATATAAGTGACGACCAATGGAATCAAGGAGAGGAAATCTCTATGATGGATATGAGCGAAGCTGGTAATGAAGTAAAAATGATGAGTACTACCATCATTAAAGATGTAGTACATGAAGCCTCAACAAGACTCATTTATTTATATGATTTTATGAATATGTGGACGTTTTATGTAGAATTAGGCGAAATTGTTGAAGAAGCTGAAGGTACAGACTATCCTAACTTAATGTATGTACATGGTCAAATACCTGATGAAGCACCAGAAAAAACATTTGAAGCTGATGAAGATGATGATTACAATGAGTTTGATGATGATTTAGACCTAGACGACTATGATAATCTAAATTTTGACGAAAACTGGAATTAAATATTTCAATTAAACTTACATAAATAAACTTGCCTTAATTAATGATTTTGGCAAGTTTTTACTTTTTTACATCATCTTCTGTTTTTAAAATACCGTCTTTACCTTTTGAAATAAGGATATAATCTTGCTCATTTTCTTTTAATTTATAAAAGAATTCATTTCCCCAAAAATCAATAGTTATGTCTTTTCTTAGGGGATTATTTCTAATTATAGTTTTTAATTCGTTTGGATAACTCCCAATATCAGCTTTTTCTTTTTCTAATATTAGTTCTATCGCTTCCATTTTTTCTAAAGTCTTTTTATCTCCAACATCAGAAAAAAAGAAAAATCCAATTATAAATTTTAATAGAACTATAATAATCACAATAATTCCAAAAAGGGCCCAAACAGGATGAATCATTATTTTTTTAGGAAGATTGTTTTCCTTTTCAAATTGACGTCTTGCTTGTTTTCTTTTTCTAAACTTATAATCCTCTCGGCAAAGTAATAACTCTGCTATTATATTGAGCATTTTATATTATGTATTTTTTTAGCACAAGTCAATCTATTTATAGTCTATTTAAACCTACACCTTCATAATTTCGTTTTACAAAGTCGAGTGCATTTTTAAGAACTTCACCCATGTTATTACTTTTTTTAAAGTTAACATCGTGTGTGTAATTAAAAATTTCTGCTTTAATCAATTCTATATGCTCATCAGTAGAAATTTTATCGCTAGTCATACATTCCAATAATCGTTTTAAGCGATTTTTATAACTTATCATACGTTTAGCTACAATAGAACGTTCTTCTATTTTGTACTGGTCTATAGATTCTTTTTGTATTCTTTCTTTTACCAGTTCTACCATCTTAAAATTCTCTTTAAAAAATTGTGGTCTGTATATTTTTAAATTGCCTTCATAACATTGCTGATCAAAATCAATGGCTCTAATTCTAAAAACGACTTGGTCAAAATCGTGTATGGGCACAAACACATAATTATAAGAACGCATATCTCCTAAAAGCCTAATTAAACAACGTTCGTTAAATTTTACAAACTCTTTTGCTATCTGTGATTTTTCTGAAGAACTACAATCTGGAAGTTTCGATTTTATAAATTCATCACCAGGAATTCCCGCTATGTGTTCTTCAATTAATGTATCCTTCCACACTAAAAAGTTTAAACTATGTGGTGACAACATATGTTCTAACTCTAACCCATAAATACGAGAGGCATCTGCTTTTTTAATATAAAAATACGTGTAATTATCGTTAAGAATATTTCTAACTTTAATTCTAAAAGGCTTAGAATTACCAAAAGTGCAAAAATCAATAGCATCTACACTTAGGTACTTTAAAATACTCTCTCCTCCATCAGATACTAGACTAGAATACACACGTTTAAGACTCAAATCAATCTCATCGCGTTCATAATCATTATAATAAACACGTATCCAAAGTGTGTCTTCATCATTCTTATCATAAACAATAATAGAACCTTGAAAACGTAACAAATCGGAATAAAAAATTGGTAAATTAATATTACGCCTATAGTGGGTTAAATACGCATCTAACTTTGTAGATATAGGGTAAGATGGCTTTCTTTTTGATATTTTTAAATCTTCGTTCATTGCATAAATTTAAGAGTTTTATTTAAATTATTGTAACAAATAATAACCTCATTCGTCTTATCCACATAACCAATTAATATCTAGTTGTTTCTTTAAACATAACTAAAGGCTTTCTGGATATCTCTAAAACCAATAATTTTGGAACCAATCCTTACCATTAACAATCTCACTAAGAAATTTGGCTACTTAACAGCTGTAAAAGATTTAAGTTTCACTATAAACAAAGGAAATGTTTACGGCATTTTAGGTCCTAATGGAAGCGGAAAATCTACCACATTAGGTATTGTACTTAATGTAGTAAACAAAACACAAGGCGATTTTCACTGGTTTGATGGCAACACAACAACACATGAAGCCTTAAAACAAGTTGGTGCTATTATTGAAAGGCCTAACTTTTATCCTTACATGTCTGCAGAGCAAAATCTAAAATTAGTTTGTAAAATTAAAGGCGTTCCGCATAGTAAAATAGACGAAAAATTAGAAATTGTTGGCTTATTAGACAGAAAAACACATAAGTTTAAGACCTATTCTTTAGGAATGAAACAACGTTTAGCCATTGCTTCTGCCCTACTTAATGATCCTGAAATTTTAATTTTAGATGAACCAACCAATGGTTTAGATCCACAAGGAATTCATCAAATACGCCAAATAATAAAGGATATTGCTGCTAACGGAACAACTATTCTATTGGCTTCTCACTTATTAGACGAGGTTGAAAAGGTATGCTCGCACGTAGTGGTTTTGCGTAAAGGTAAAAAACTATATTCTGGTCGTGTAGATGAAATGATTAACAGTCATGGCTTTTTTGAATTAAAGGCCGAAAAGCATCAAGAATTAATTAGCATTTTAGAATCACATCCAAATATTGAAAAAGTAAAAGTTGAAGGCGAGTTAATAACAGCTTTTTTAAACCAACCAATGTCTGCTTCAGATTTTAATAAATTAATGTTTGAAAAAGGCATATTATTATCTCATCTAGTTAAGCGAAAAGAGAGTTTAGAAGAGCAATTTTTACAATTAACAGACAACCAAGCAAACTAATAATAGAGGTTTAATCTATTACTTAACAATCAAAAATCAACTAAAATATGTTACGTCTTATACAACTCGAATTACAAAAACTTTGGCTCAATAAGGCTAGTAGAGTTTTAATAATAATCTCCTTTATATTGCCCTTTACCGTATTAATTCTATCTTCTATTAAAATTAATTTCTTTGGTTTCTTTACTTTAGAATTAGGTGAACTTGGCATTTTTAATTTTCCAATCATATGGCATATCACTACCTTTTTTGCAGCACAGTTTAAGTTTTTCTTTGCTATCGTTGTGGTAAGCATGATTGGTAATGAGTATAGTAATAAAACCCTAAAGCAAAACCTTATTGATGGTTTAAGTAAAAAGGAATTTATCCTTTCTAAATTCTACACCATTGTATTTTTCTCATTGTGTGCAACCTTACTTATTGGCTTGGCAACCTACTTTATAGGTTTATACTACTCCAGTTATACTGAAGCTTCTATAGTTTTTAGAGAAGTTGAATTTTTATTAGCCTATTTTGTAAAATTAGTTGGCTTTTTTAGCTTATGTCTATTCTTAGGTATGCTTGTAAAACGCTCTGCTTTTGCGTTAGGCTTTTTGTTTTTATTATTTATTACAGAAAGTATTACGTACGGATTAATGAAATGGAAACTAAGTGACTCCATTGCAGATGGCATTCATAATTTTATGCCACTTCAATCTATGTGGAATCTTATTAACCAACCTATTCAGAGAATTGCAATGACAAAATTCCCAGACAAAACAAATATGATGTACGACTACGCAGTACATTGGTATGAGATTGTCATTGTATTAGGTTGGACAAGCATTTTTGTCTTTTTATCGTATCAATTACTAAAAAAGCGAGATTTGTAATAGCTTTAAAAGTGCTGCTTAATAATGTTCAGGAGAAAACTTTTAGAATATAACTTCTATTGTTATCTTGTACACATTATGTGTTTGCTGCACATTAAGCTGTTATGAAAAAGAATTATTTAGTTTTTATTTTAATAATTTCTAGCGTCCAATTATTTGCTCAAAATGAAGCTTCATTCTGGTACTTTGGTCAAAATGCTGGGCTGCAATTTAATGCCGAAACTGGTACCGTTACAGCAATAACCAATGGACAAATAAATACTTTAGAAGGCTGCACCTCAATCTCTGATGCAGACGGTAATTTACAATTTTACTCAGATGGCAGAACCGTCTGGAACAGCAACCACCAAATCATGTCTAATGGAGATTATTTTGGAGGCACTGGTCTTTTGGGTGATCCATCGAGCACATCTTCTGGGCTCATTGTTCCTAAACCAGAAGACCCAACAAAATATTACCTCTTTACAGTAGATGAACCTCATCATGACAATGCTAGTGCTTACCCAAACCAATTTACAGGCACTTATGATCAAGGCGGTTCTGCACCAGAACAAGATGATGGTTTTAACAATGGTTTTAATTACTCATTAATAGATATGACACTAAATGGTGGTCTAGGTGATGTAGATGCTATTGAAAAAAATATACACTTAGTTACTTATGACCCTTCAGTGCTTTTAGAACTTCAATATAAATGTTCTGAAAAAATAACAGCTGTTAGAGCTGAAGATTGTTCGTCTTTTTGGGTTATTACACATTTCGGAAATAAATTCTATGCCTTTAGAATTGATGTTAACGGTGTTAATACAACACCTGTTGTTTCTACAGTTGGTCCAAATGTTCCTATTGAAGGTTATAGGCGTAACTCTTTGGGCTATTTAAAAGCGTCTCCAGATGCATCTAAAATAATTGCTGCCAATTTTGGCTATGCAACAGTTGCGGCTGGTAATGCAGCAGGAAGTGTTGATTTATATGATTTTAATAACGAAACAGGTGTTATTTCTAACCATTTACAACTCTACGGCACAGAGAACAACGCTAGTCCTTATGGTGTAGAATTCTCTGCAGAAAACAGAAAAGTTTATGCAACTATTAGCCAAGGAGCTGGAGGCGCAGGAACTAGTCAGGTTATGCAATGGGATTTAGAAAGTACAGATATTGTAAATTCCATGCAAATTATACATACTTCTAGTGATATTACAGCAGGAGCATTGCAGTTAGGAATCGACAGACGCATATACAGAGCACAATTAAGCTATAATGGTAATGATAATATTTCAGACTATCTTGGTGTTATCCCTAATCCTGAGGCTAACGGAAGTTTAGCAGGCTATATTGAGCAAGGTATACTTTTAGATATAAATGGCAGCAATATTAATAAAAGCCGAATTGGTTTACCGCCTTTTATTCAGTCTTTGTTTAATTCTGAAATTGATATCATTCAAAATGGTATAAGCACCACAGAACTAAAATTATGTACAAACGATTCTTATACTTTGCAAGCCGAAAACATTGAAGGTGCAGATTATTTTTGGAAATTTAATGATACTGCATTAACAGAAACCTCCTCTCAATTATTTGTTGACACACCAGGTTTTTACGAAGTATACATAGAACCTAATAACGGAAATTGCCCAATTGAAGGAAGTGCTGTTGTTGGCGTATTTGACATACCTGTAGCAAATACACTTGCAGATATTGAAGTTTGCGATGATTTTATTAATGATGGTTTTCAAAGTTTTGATTTCACAGACAAAAACTCAGAAGCCTTATTAACACAAGATGCGTCAATATATAATGTTCATTATTATGAAACTATTGAAGATGCCAATTCTGGTGAAAATGAAATCACTTTTCCTTACACTAATGTCACAAACCCTCAAACCATTTTTGTACGTGTTGATAATTCTGAAAACTCCAATTGCTACGATATAAATTCATTTAATCTTGAAGTATTTAGCACACCACAATTTTCAGATTTAAATACTATTGAAATTTGTGATAATCTTAATGACCAAACCGATGGCATAGGCACAGTAAATCTTGAAGGTTTAATACCTGAAATTTTTGGAGAACAAGATGTATCTGCCGTCTCTATAACTTTTTATTCATCAGAGGATAATGCAGATACTAAAACGTCAGCATTCCCTTCAACTTACACTAATACTTCTGCTTTTAATGAAACTATTTTCGCAAGGATTGAAAATAGCTTAAAAACAGATTGTTACTTAACATTAAGTTTTAATTTACAGGTCAACCCAATTCCAATTGCAAATAATTTATCTATTATACAATGTGATGAAGATGGAATACCAGAAGGTTTTACCGTTTTCAACATTAATAATCATATAGAAGAAATAACGGACGGCTCTATAAATTCAGTTGAATTTTACCTCTCTTTAATTGATGCCGAAAACCAAGAAAATGCCATCAATGCCAATGCTTTTGAGAATTATTATAATCCACATCTTATTTATGCTAGAGTCACAAACACAGACTCAAATTGTATAAATTTCAGTGAAATTTCATTAGAAGTAAGCACAACATCTGCCAATAACACAAGCTTAGAATTATGCGATACAGATGGGGCTGAAGATGGCTTTATGACTTTTAATTTATCTGATGCAAACGATTCTATTTTAGCTGGCACAACCGCAGATTTAGAATTAATCTATTACGAAACTTATGAAGATGCATTATTAGAAATAAATCCTTTGAGTGCTACTTATACAAATACCATGGCTTATAACCAAACCATTTTTGGTAGAGTAGAAAACGCTAATGCTTGTTATGGTATTAGCGAAATAGAATTAACTGTTTTTAACTTACCAAATATTGAAACTGAATTTGAAACAATATATTGCTTAAACACTTATCCTGAAACCATAGTTCTCAATGGTGGTGTAATTGAAGATTTACCAAATAACTATTATTACGAATGGTCTACAGGAGAAACTACTTCAGAAATAGAAATAAATGAAGTTGGTATTTATACAGTTAGTGTCATTAACACCAATGGCTGTAATAAAGTTAGAACAATTACAGTTTTACCTTCTGATTTAGCAACCATTGAAATTGAAGTTGTCGACGCATCAGAAAACAACTCTATTACAGTATTTGTAAATAACGAAAACGAATATCCAGACCATTTTGAATATGCATTAGATGATGAATTTGGTTTTTACCAAGACAGTAATACGTTTACTAATGTTCTTCCCGGTTTACATACAATTTATGTCAGAAATAAATACGAATGTGGTATTACAGAAACATTAGTATCCGTTATAGGCTTCCCTAAATTCTTTACACCTAATAATGACACTATAAATGATTTTTGGCAAGTTTATGGAATAACAAAACAGTTTCAAGCTAACTCAATAATATATATATTTGACAGATACGGAAAACTTTTAAAAGAGCTAGACCCATTGAGTCCTGGTTGGGATGGTAATTACAATGGCCATAAAATGCCAACTAGCGATTACTGGTTTAAAGTTACTTTAGAAGATGGACGAATTTACACCAATCATTTCACATTAAAACGATGACCAAAAACCCTAAATCTTTATTTAAACCTCTTTTAGCCTTTACCACAATTTTTATTTTTAATTTGTTGGTTTTTGCACAAGAACCTAACGATTGCGCTAATGCAGTAACTGTATGTGGTAATTCTAGTTTTAGTTTAGATGTTAATGGTGTTGGTACACAAGAATTAAACGGATCAAATACCTGCTCAGGTAGAGAAAACAATAGTATATGGTTAGTTGTTAATATCGCAACAGATGGTACACTAGCATTTACACTAACACCAAGTAGTACCAGTATTAATGAAGATTATGATTTTTATGTATTTGGACCTAATGTTGCTTGTGGCAATATAGGCCAAGCTATTCGTTGTTCTACAACTAACCCGTCTAACGCCAACCAAGGCAATAATTTAACAGGAATGAATAGTACCGACCCTGATCCTGATGAAGGACCAGGAGCTGATGGTGATAGTTTTGTAAGTGATATAGATGTATTAGCAGGAGAGAGCTATTTTATTGTGATTGACAGACCTATAGGAAATAGCCCTTTCTCTATAGAATGGACGGGTACTGCAACATTTCCGGAAGGCCCTTCTAATCCGTTACTAGCTGATTCTACGTCCACTAATCTTCCTAGCATTGATGCTTGTGATGATAAAGCACCATTTAATGATTCCATTAGAGAGTTTGATTTTACACAACTATCGCAAGATATAATTAATGGAGAATCTGATGTAGTTGTTAGTTATCACCTATCTGAAAGTGATGCTAATATAAATGCAAATGCATTAAGTGATATATTTAATAATACCTCAAGCACCCAAAGTATTTATGTTAGAGTTGAAAACACAACCACTGACTGCTTTATCATAAATAAACTTATAATTAACGTTACAACATTAACAAATTTCAACGTACCAACTGATTATAGCATTTGTGATAATGACATAGATGGTGATGACCAAAATGGTTTGGCAACTTTTGATTTCGATATTAAAAGCCAAGAAATTATTGAAGGAATTGCTGATGCAAATTACAATATAAGTTATTATTTAAGTCAAGCTGATGCAGAAGTATCATCTTCTCCACTACCAGTTAATTATACTAATACATCACCAACGCCAACTGAAATATTTGTTAGAATTGAAGATTTAGATTTGGGATGTATAGGTTTCACTTCTTTTAATATTGAGGTACTACCAAAACCAATAGCCAATGATGTCTCACTTTTGCAATGCGATGAAGATGGTATACCAGAAGGTTTTACAATATTTAATATTACTGAAGCCCATAATGACATTACAAATAGTGCTCAAGATGCTTCAATAGAGTATTATTTAAGTCAAATAGATGCAGAAAATCAAGAAAATGTAATTGATGGTAGCTCGTTTGAAAACTTCTTCAACCCACAAATTGTCTATGCAAGAGTAACTAATACAACAAGTGGCTGCGTAAGTTATAGCCAAGTATCTTTAGAAGTGAGTACAACAGCTTCTAACAACGCTAGCATAGAACTTTGTGACACAGATGGTACTGAAGACGGTTTTATGGAATTTGACCTTACCAATATTAATAACGTTGTTTTAGCTGGCACACCAACAGGTTTAGATTTAACGTATTATGAAACCTACAACGACGCATTAATTGAAAACAACCCGTTGAACTCAACATTTACAAATACAGTTGCCTACAATCAAACCATTTATGCACGGGTAGAAAATGCAAATGCTTGTTATGGTATTAGTGAAATAGCGCTTACAGTTTTTAAATTACCAAATATTGAACTTACAGATGAAGCTATTTATTGTAAAAATCTTGCTCCAGAAACAACCACATTAACAGGTGGAGTTTTAGATGACATACCGAATAACTATAGCTACCTATGGTCTACAGGTGAAACAACAATGGAAATCGAAGTGAGTGTAGCAGGCACCTATTCTGTAAGAGTTACAAATTCTAATGGTTGTTTTAAAGACAGAACAATTAATGTTTTACCATCTAGCATAGCAACAATTGATAATATTGAAGTGAGTGATGCTTCTCAAAATAATACAATTGCAGTCTCAGTTACAGTTGATAGTGAAGGTGATTATGAGTATGCCTTAGATGTAATTGAAGGGCCTTATCAAGATTCTAGTATTTTTTATAATGTGTCTGCCGGACTACATACCGTATATGTGAGAGATAAAAACAACTGCGGAATAGAAGACCAATTAGTATCTGTTATAGGATTTCCTAAGTTTTTTACACCAAATAATGATACTTTTAATGATTTTTGGCGCATTAGTGGTATTTCTGCGGAATTTCAATCTAGTTCAATAATTTATATTTTTGATCGTTACGGAAAATTATTAGCAGAATTAGACCCTCTTAGTCCAGGTTGGGATGGCACTTTTAATGGTGAGGCATTACCAACAAGCGATTACTGGTTTAAAGTAAAACTTGAAGATGGCAGAACATTAAGAGGTCATTTTACTTTAAAGCGCTAAAATAAATTGTAATTTTAGGTTGAAAAACCTCATCAATTGAAAAACAAATTACATATTTTATACTTTGTTTTTATTTGTGCAACATTACAACTTGTTGCGCAAGACATTTCTTTATATCAGCAATTTAACGGACGATTCGATTATGTTGCCATTGGCAACACAATGAATACGGCAGAAAACGGTTTAACTGCTCCATGCTCAATACTAACCTCTTCTACTGCCAACTTAAATCTTAATAGTGATCAAAACATTGTTGCAGCCTATTTATATTGGGCAGGATCAGGCACGGGAGATTTAACCATTTCGCTAAATGATATAGAAGTTACTGCAGAACGTACGTTTAGTGACGCCTTAGATGTTGATCGTGTTTTCTTTGCTGCTTTTGCGGATGTTACTACAATCATTAATGAATTAGGCAATACTAATTATACACTTTCAAACTTCGATTTAACTGATGTTATATCAACATATTGTCCTACAGGTACAAATTTTGCAGGTTGGGCAATTACTATAATTTATGAAGACTTAAGCTTGCCACTTAATCAACTAAACGTATATGATGGGTTACAAAGTGTACCTACATTTTTAAGTATAACATTAGATAACCTTAATGTTTTAGATAATGAAAATGCAAAAATTGGTTTTATAGCTTGGGAAGGAGATAGTGGTATTTCCGTAAATGAACAGTTAACAATTAACGGAAGTGTTATTAGCAATTTTCCTTTAAACCCAGCAAATAATGCCTTCAATGGCACTAATTCTTTTACAGGAGCCACAGATTTGTATAATATGGATATTGATGTTTACAATATTCAAAACAATATCAATATTGGAGATACTTCTGCGACCATTTCATTAACTTCTGGTCAAGACTTTGTGATGATAAATAATGTTATTACAGTTTTAAACAGTCAATTACCAGACGCAACCATTACCACGGAAGACTATATTGTTAATTGTGGTGACAACACCATTGAATTATTTTACACAGTCCACAATACTAATAGTACAGCAATCCTAACAGCAAATACGCCAATTTCATTTTACTACAATAATGTTTTAATAGGACAAAGTGAAACTCAAAACGATATAGCTATCAATGACCATGAAAATAACTCTGTTTTACTTACTTTACCCAATGATGCAACTGCAAACGTATCTTTAATAGCAAGTGTAGATGATAGTGGTAACATGACTGGTGTTGTAACAGAAACTAATGAAAATAATAACATTACAACTTTTGAAATAGAACTATTGATTATACCAGAAACAACTTTATTACCAACTATTTTAGGATGTAATGAAGGTTTTGAAACTTCATCTTACAATCTATATGAAGCTTTAGAAAGTATAGAATACGATGTAGAAGATGTAACATTCTTTAATTCGCTAGAAGACCTAGAAACCAATTCTCATGCAATTTTAATACCCTCTGATTATACGAATACCTCTAATCCTGAAACTGTATTTGTGCGTTTAGCTAGCCCTCCTTGTTATGAGGTTTTTCAGTTTAATTTAGCGATAGAAAACTGTCCTCCTCATATTCCTCAAGGCTTCTCACCAAATAATGATACTAAAAACGACTGGTTTAATATTCAAGGTTTATATGATATTTTTACAGAACATGAATTACAAATATACAATCGGTATGGAAATCTTATTTATAAGGGTAATAATAGCAAACCATGGTATGGTATAATTAATAGAGGTCTAAACAATAAAGGCAAAACAGTACCTGTTGGCACTTATTATTATATATTAAATTTAAACGACCCAAATTATACACCTTTTATGGGTTGGGTCTATGTTAATTATTAGAAGTGTTAAAATTTTAAACCATTCATCTTATTAATTTGGATTTATACAAAGCTTATTATAATTTTATCCATGTTAACTTTTTTCAGAGTTAATTCCCTCCTTTAATATAAAAATATTTTCCCTCAAATTTTAAATTTAGAAAATAAGATAAATTGATTCCTTTGATTTAAATTTTGCTTTTTTGCACATTTTTGAATCAGTAGATGAATAGGAAAAATCGATTTATTTTACTTTTTGTCGGTATTTTCTTTGATATTTCGTATCAAATGTTAACATTTTACGTATTTCAACGTATTTATTTGTATTTCATCTTTATTAGTTCTACTTTTCGGCCGTATTAAAGTATGTGTATGCGTTAGCCCCAAATCTACCCTACACTACAACTTTTAAACTTAACCGAAACTAAATGACTTATTTAAATCGCTCCCTCTGCTTATTTATGGCCTTATTTTGTGGTATTTCTTACGCACAACAGGTTACCGTAGATAATTCAGTTTCACCTCAAGACTTAATTCAAAATACACTTATCCAAGGTTGTGTAGAAGTCTCAAATATCTCATCACCCTCTAACGGAACATCAATTGGTATAGGCAGTTATGGCTATTTTGAAAAAGCCTCTTCTGATTTTCCATTTGAAAACGGTATTGTCTTAACTACAGGTAACGCCAATTCCGCAGGTAATGGACAAAACAATGATATTTTAAATGATGGTGATGCTACTTGGTTAACAGATAGTGATCTTGAAACCGCCTTAGGTATTTCTGGTACAGTAAACGCTACTTCGATAGAATTCGATTTTGTCTCTATTTCAAATCAAATACAATTTAATTATATTCTAGCCTCTGAAGAATATTTTGGTAATTTTCCTTGTGAATATAGCGATGGATTTGCCTTTTTAATTAGACAAAGCGGCACAAGTGATCCTTATACTAATATTGCATTAGTACCAGGAACAACCACACCTGTTAATACAAAAACAGTACATGCAGATATTGTAGGTTTTTGTCCTGCTTCAAACGAAGAATATTTTGAAGGTTATAATGTAGGCGATACAAATTATAACGGTAGAACAACAGTATTATCTGCAACGGCTACTATTCAACCAAATGTTCAATATCAAATTAAACTAGTAATTGCCGATCAAACGGATAAAAATTATGATTCGGCCGTATTTATTGAAGGGAATAGTTTTGATGCCTCTGTAGATTTAGGTGGTGACATTTCTACTTGCGCTACAAGCACCTTTTTAGATGGTAATATTGCAAATACTAGTGCTGTATATTCTTGGTACTTTAATGATGTTCAAATTCCTTCAGAAAACCAACCAACATTAACAGCTACTCAAAGTGGAAATTATCGTGTTGAAATTACACTGCCTCTTGCTGATAGCTCTTGTATTATAGAAGATGATATTAATGTTACTTTAAGTTCTACACAAACTGCTGAACCGATAACAGACTTTGCTTTGTGCGATGATTCAAGCGGTGATGGAGTAGAAACCTTTGACCTTTCTACAAAAGATGCCGAAGTTTTGGCCTCTGTACCAGCATCAGATTATGCAATTTCTTATCATTATTCTAGTGCAGAAGCCATTAGTAATACTAATGCTATTAACAGCCCAATTCAAAATTCAGGAAATCCACAAACAATACATGTAAGAATTGAAGATATAATAAATGGTTGTTTAGCATTTTCTTCATTTGATCTAATTGTAAATTCTTTACCAATTATAACAAACCCAACACCTTTAGAAGTTTGTGATGATCAAACAGCTGATGGAAGCACCTCAATGAATTTAAACGAATTAAAGGATACCGAAATTACATTATCTCAATCTGGCTTAATAGTTACTTACCATAGCACTGCTAGTGATGCTGCTGCTGGTATCAATGCATACCCAATGCCATATACAAATACTAACCCAACAGAACAGTTATTTGTAAGTGTACAAAACGCAGAAACAGGTTGTATTAGCACAACTACATTAGATATTTCTGTAATTGAAAGTCCTGTGATAAATATGGAACCGCATTTTATCGATGCTTGTGACAGTGACCATGATGGTTTTGCTTTTTTCGATTTAACTTCTATTATTCCTGAAGTATTAGAAGGATTAACTGGAGTTACTGTAAGTTTTCATGAATCTGCAACTGATGCAGCTTCTGGTGATAATCCTATAATTAATGACACAAATTATCAAAATACTACAGCTGACGTACAAGTAGTTTTTGTTAGAGTAGCTAATAATAGTTCTGGTTGTGCTTCTATTGTACCAGTAGAAATTCATACTAATTTATTATTGACAGGAACTGTTATTGAGGATGTATCATTATGTGATATAGGAAATAATAATATAGAAGAATTTGATTTTATTAATATTTCTGAAACTATAATCAACGAACTAGAGGATGTTACAGTTGAATTCTATACCTCTGAAGACGATAGAGATAACAACACTAATGCAATTAATACATTAATACCTTACGAAAACACAAGCAACCCACAAACTATCTATATTACATTATCTAATACAACATGTACTGAAGTTGCAGATTTTCAACTAGTTGTAAACCCAATTGTTGAATTTGATTCCGTTGTTAGTTTAGACATATGTGATGAAGACCAAGATGGCTTTACTACCACAGAATTAGCCACTTTAGATTTATCAATTACTGACGGGTTAGAAGGTTTTAGCGTTTCTTATTATCCAACAGCACAAGATGCCGAAGACGACACCAATGCTTACCCTAATTTTTATACAAATACCAGCAATCCATTTACGCTGTATGCAAGAATCACTTCAGATAGCACTGGCTGTTCTGATACCAATTCTTTTGAGGTTACTGTTTTACCAGCACCAGAAAGTGAAAAACCAGATGATATTATTATTTGTGATGCCGATAGAGATGGTTTTTCAATTATTAATTTAAATAATAGCATTCCAAATTCTGTTTTAGCAACTTCAGACCGAAGTGTTACTTTTCACAATTCACTTTCAGATGCTCAACTAGATGAAAATGCAATAGCAGACACAATTAATTACAACGCACAAACTGAAACTGTATTGATGCGTGTAGAAAATACAAACACAGGTTGCTATGCCATAGAAGAACTAGACATCATTGTTAATAGATTACCTTTTGTAGGTGATTTAACCAACTATGTAAATGAACTTAATTTCTGTGAAGACAACTCAGATGGTATTGGAGAATTTATTTTTGAAAATAAAGATGTCGAAGCTCTAAGCGGCCAAACTGGCATGGAAGTTTCGTATTATATTAATCAGTCTGATGCAGATAATAAAACCAATGCAATAGATAAATCTAATATTTATGAAAACATTTCTAACCCACAACAGATTTATGTAAGAGTAGATAACACAACAGATGAGTCTTGTTATACCACATCATCGTTTACGATTGAGGTAGGAACAAATCCTGTGTATAATGAGCCTAGCAACATACTAGTCTGTGATGACAGTGTTGTTGATGGTTCTACTATGTTTGACTTTACAGATAAAATTACAGAGGTTTCTGCTGGTATTCCAGATATACAAAGTGTTAAGTTTTTTACCTCAGAAAATGATGCTATAAATGATGTTAATGAGATTCCTCTTCAATTTGAAAACACAGTAAATCCACAACAAATTTATGTTCAAATAGATAATGGAACCATCTGTCAGTCTATAACATCTTTTGTAATTAACGTTATAAGTACACCAGAAGTAGCTCCTGCTGGTTCTTTAATTGAATGTGATGATGATACAGACGGAACATTACAATTCGATTTAACTTTTGCTCAATCTAATATTCTAGATATAAGACAAGAAGACTTAGAAGTTAGTTTTTACGAAAATTTTGCAGATTCTGAAGCCACTATTAATGAAATTGCAAATCCGGATAATTACACAAATACTTCAAATCCGCAAACGGTTTATATGACAGTGACAAATACAATATCTAATTGTTATGTTACAATTCCTATTGAGTTAATTGTAAATCAACCTCCAATTATCAATGATTTTGAAATTTTTGATGCTTGTGCCAATGAGATGCAAACGGTAGATTTAACTGAGGTTAATCTCGCTGCAAGAGACAATAATTACAATGTGCTGTTTAGTTATTTTGATAATGAAGCAGATGCAATTGCCAATACCAATGCTCTAGATACTAATTACACCTATCAAAGTGATTTTGACACCCTATTTGTTAGGACAGAATATAGCACAACGCATTGTTCTACCTATTATGAGTTTAATTTAAATATAAACCCATTACCTATAGCTAATCAACCAAGTGACTTAATAACTTGTGATGATGATTTTGATGGCATTATGGAGTTTAATTTATCTCAGCAAACATCAACCGTTTTAGGAGGTCAAAATCCAAATGATTATACAGTTACTTATCATAACTCGGAGCTTCAAGCTAATGAAAATAATTCTGCATTACAATCGCCATATATGGCTTTTGATAATGAAGTAATTTATGCAAGAATAGAAAACAATAATACAGGTTGTTATAGTATTACTACTTTTAATACAATTGTAAACCCTCTTGCCGTAATAGATATCGAAGACCAAATTATTTGTGATAACACTTCTGTATTAGTATCTGCTAATACAAACATTAGCACAGATACTTATTTATGGTCAACAGGAGAAATTACACCTGAAATTGAAATTACAGAAGTAGGTAGCTACTGGGTTACAGTAACCACCCAGTTTGGATGTGAAAATACGGATTACTTTGGTGTATCAGAATCTGAAACAGCAACAATTGAAACTACAGAAATTGTAGATTTTTCTGACCCAAACAATATCACAGTAACCATTAGCGATGGTCTTGGAGATTACATGTACCAATTAGACAACTTTGAGCCTCAAGAATCTAATCATTTTGAAAATGTAGCAATGGGTTACCACACCTTAACAATTATAGATTTAAATGGTTGTGCTAGTGCTACTAAAGAAGTTTTGGTAGTTGATTTCCCTAAATTCTTTACACCAAATAATGATGGTGATTTTGACACTTGGCACATTGTAGGAATTGAAACGCTGCCTGGCACAATTATCAATATTTTTGATCGCTACGGAAAACTCTTAAAGCAATTAAATTCTACATCACCTGGTTGGGATGGCTATTACAACGGAAACAGAATGCCAACAAGTGATTATTGGTATGTAGCACAAGTACAACGAGGTACTATTGCCTTTGAAGTAAAAGGACATTTTACGTTAAAACGTTAAAAATCTTTCAGTTTAGCATAATTAAACATTGATTTACTTAATATTTCTTACATTTATACAAAAAGAAGTTATGTAATTTTAAGACATTTCTTCTTTTTGTATAATTGCCAAATTGAAGAAGAAAACCCATATATATGCATTCTTTGCACTGTTTCTGCATTTTTATCAATTAAATGCACAACAGATTTCTACGGACAGTTCTCAACAACCCAACCAACTCATTAGTAATTTAATAAATAATGACTGTACAACGGTTAGCAATGTTACTTCTGCAATTAATGGTAGTATTAATAATATTATTAGTTATGGTACTTTCGATAGAGGAGCTTCAACTTTCCCACTTCAAAATGGTTTGATACTATCAACTGGTAGTGTTTCATCTGCTGGAAATACATTAATTACTGAAAACCTAAGTGAAGGTGAAATAGATTGGCTCACAGATTCCGACATACAAGATGTTCTTGGCATAAGTCAAACTCTAAATGCTACGTCTATTGAGTTTGATTTTTCTTCAGTTAATAATTTTATAGCTTTTAAATACCTATTTGCCTCAGATGAGTATCAGCAAGAATATCCATGTACTTTTAAGGATGTTTTTGCAATCCTTATAAAACGTGCCGGAACTACAGATCCTTACATCAACATAGCAACAATTCCAGAAACCACCGATGCGATTAGCACAAATACTATACATCCAAATATTGGTGAATTTTGCGATGCCCAAAACGATTCATATTTTCAAGGCTATAATCTAGACTACACAAATTTTAACGGTAACACTAGTGTTTTAATTGCAACCAGTGCTATAATCCCAAACGAAACGTATCATATAAAATTTATAATTGCAGAACATATAGATGAACGTTTTGATTCTGCTGTTTTTATTTCTGCAGAAGGATTTGGTAATTCTATAGATTTAGGCCCAGACCAAAGTATTTGCGGAAGTGACTTAACATTAAATGCTGACATTAATAATACCGATGCTATATACACATGGTATTTAAACGACACTATTATTACTGGTGAGAATAACTCCACATTAAACGTCTACCAATCTGGGACTTACCGTGTCCTCGTAGACATCCCTTCTCCTAGTGAGAGTTGTAATATGGAAGATTCCATTGTAATAGAAATTACTGAATTTCAAGAAGCTGCTACTATTTTAGATATTTCTATATGTGATGATTTACCTAGTGATGGTATATATGACTTTGATTTCCCTCTTTTAAAAAATGATGAAATCTACGAGAACTTGCCGTCTACCAATTATACGATCAGCTACCATTTAACTCAAGATGATGCTCAGAATAATACTAATACGATTAACGGTATTTATCAAAATATTGTAGAATCTGAAACCATTTATGTAAGAATAGAAAGCACGAGTGGAGATTGCCTTCAAATAGGCAGTTTTAATATTACGGTGTACAACTCTCCAGAAATAAATGAAGTTTCTATCGAAGTCTGTAACGGTTCTATATTAGAAACTACATTCACAAATTTAAGTGTTCTAGATCTAATTGTGGCTAACTATAATTTTGACACTTCTGTAACATATTATAATACAGAGGAAGATGCTTTTAACACAATAAATGAAATCTTTTTATTTCCTGATGTTGAAAATGAACCACTTGGTTTTTTTGCCAGAGTACAGAGTAATATAAATGGCTGTTCCTCTATTGTCCCAGTAAATTATGTCTATGTATCATCTCCTGTTCTTAATAATATAATTATCAACCAATGCATGGATCCTAATTACAATGAATATATTGGTAATGGAGAAGTTATTGACTATTATAGCTATACTACAGATTTCAATGCCATTGAATTGAGAGATGAGTATTTTGCGGAACATCCAGAATACGACGTTTTATTTGCATTAATAACATATCCAGACCATCTCGATTTTCCTATTTTACATATTTCCGACCCTGTATTCTCCTTGCCTTTTTATGTTAGATTTTCTGATGAAAACTGTCCTACTAGAATGTCTATAGAAATACATAAAAACCTACTGTTTAACGTTTTAAAAGATAACATAGTATTTTCTGAATGTGACGACCCTTCTAACGATGGAGTTACAAATGTAGATTTATCTGCATTAACTAACGAACTTAAAAGTGGCTACGATGATATTATTTTAAAATATTATTTAACAGAGGAAGATAGAAATTCATATGTTAATGAGTTAGATCCAAATTCCGTTTTAGAAATAGCTAATAACCAGAGTATTTATATAAACTCTAGATATTTTGATTGTACACACAGTTCAAAAATAACCTACGAAATTGAATCTATTTATAATCCACAACCTATGATAATAGATTATTGTGGCAATGCAGATGCTACAACAAACTATACTACGATTTCAATTCCTCCATTAATTGACATTATAAAACAAAACCAAAATATTATAACCTCAGTAGAATTATTTTCTACCGAAGAAGATGCATTAAATCAAGTTAATTCTATTAATGAAGAATACAGTATAGAAGGAGACCAACAATTATTTTACGCTAGGATTCTCGATATATTTTCTCCTAACCAATGCTATAACTTTACTACGATTCAAGTAAATATCACAAATTCAATTAATGCTGTTAATCCTGAACCTATAATTGTTTGTGATGAAGATCAAGATGGTATATCTACTATTAATTTAGAAACCGTAATTCCTGAAATATCAGCCGCAAATGATAATCTTATTTTTACTTTTTTCGAAACCTATGATAATGCCACAGACAATGTAAATGCTATTTCAAATCCAAATAATTATACAACAGAAAGTAAAGAGATTTTTGTAAGAGCACAAATAGAATCTTCGGAATGTTTTACAGTATTTAGATTTAATGTTCTAATTTATGACCAACCTCAACTTAATTCCATTACAGATTATATAAGTTGCGAAATAACACCTTATAATCCTTCTGGTTTCATATTAACAAATAATGACATTAAGATAATTAATGGACAGGAAAATATAGAAGTATTGTATTTTGAGTCTGAAGAGGATGCCATTAATAGTGACAATGCAATTGATAAAAACAATCCATACGTTGCTAATTCTAATCCTCAAACTTTATATGTAAGATTAGAAAATATTTTAGAAAGCAATTGCTTTAAAGTAGCACCAATGCAAATAGAAGTGCGCCAAGCACCAATATATAATAATCCAACTGATATTTTTGAATGCGACGTTAACAAAACAGGTTTAGCGACAACGAATTTAATTGAAAAAATAGAAGAAATAAGTGCTGGCAGCACCACTAACTTAAATGTTTCGTTTCACTTTTCACCTCTTAATGCGCAAGTTGGCACCAATGCAATACCATTAAATTATACATCAACTAGTAATCCTCAAATAATTTATGCTCGTATTGAAAATATGAACTCTGGTTGTTTTGATATACAACAATTTAGCATTAACACGTTATCACTTCCTGAAGTGAAATTTGGAAAATCTTTAATAGACTGTGCTGATAATTATAACTATACGCAAGAATGGGACTTAACAGAAATAGAATTAGATATTCTTGACGGAAGACAATATAACGTAGACTTCTCTTATTTTGAATCGGAAGAGGATTTACTTGATGATAATAATCGGATTCAAAATCCATTAGCCTACACTAACACGTCAAACCCTCAAACTATCTATGCTAAGATTAGAAATGCAACTACAGACTGTTTTGATATTGTACCTTTTGACATCATTTTAAATAGTCCTCCACAAATCAATGATTTTGAATCTTATAATATTTGTGAAAACAATGAAAATCAAGTCAATTTATTAGAAATCAATGAAATTATACTTAATGATACATTTAATTTAATTATTGGTTATTACGCAAACCAAACTGATGCTGACAACAAGGAGAATCCGCTAGACACAAATTATTTATACCAAAACTCAATAGAAACACTTTTTGCTAGAGTAGAATATAGTACTACCCAATGTTATGCTATCTACCCTTTTCAATTAATTATAAATCCGCAACCTGTTGCCAACCAACCTAATGATATTATTGTTTGTGATGATGACT
>NZ_JABRWQ010000059.1 GCF_013249065.1 Winogradskyella litoriviva | reverse complement strand
TAACAGAGATGGATTTAAGTCTAAAGAATGGTGAGATTACCAATTATAATCCAGCCTATTCCGTTAGCTATTACGAAACCGCAGCAGAAGCAATTTCGGAGAGTAATCCATTACCAGTGCTTTACACTAATACGAGTAATGGACAAATTATTCATGTACGAGTAGAAGCTATAGAAACAGGATGTTACAGTTTAACAACATTAGAGTTAGTAGTAGAACAAGCACCCATAGCATTTACACCACAAGATTTAAGGT
>NZ_JABRWQ010000058.1 GCF_013249065.1 Winogradskyella litoriviva | reverse complement strand
CAAGCAATGCGATAAGTACGCCAACAGCTTATACAAATACAGAAGCATTTACACAAACCATATGGGTTAGGGTAGAAGATAATATGACCTTAGAAGGCTGTTATAAGTTAACCAGTTTAGAATTAATTGTTAATCCATTACCTGTATTAGTAACGCCAGGTCCAATAGAGTTGTGTGATGTTAACAATCCAGGCGATGAGCAAGAAGGCTTTATCTTAGAAAATGAAGACGCTAATGCTGAGATTTTAAATGGCC
>NZ_JABRWQ010000057.1 GCF_013249065.1 Winogradskyella litoriviva | reverse complement strand
TAACAGAGATGGATTTAAGTCTAAAGAATGGTGAGATTACCAATTATAATCCAGCCTATTCCGTTAGCTATTACGAAACCGCAGCAGAAGCAATTTCGGAGAGTAATCCATTACCAGTGCTTTACACCAATACGAGTAATGGACAAATTATTCATGTACGAGTAGAAGCTATAGAAACAGGATGTTACAGTTTAACAACATTAGAGTTAGTAGTAGAACAAGCACCCATAGCATTTACACCACAAGATTTAAGGT
>NZ_JABRWQ010000056.1 GCF_013249065.1 Winogradskyella litoriviva | reverse complement strand
ACAAAACAATTACTAGAGTTAACAATGTGTATAACTAATTGCTTTATTGAGCTTACGTACGAAAATCCTCTCGGATTTTCTATGTCGTAAATTATTGCTAACTTAGTTGCTTAAACCACGCAACTAATTAATACACGCACACGTTGTGGTTAATTTGAGAACAAACTATGGGGACACATATTGACTGTATAATTCCGAAAGAAAAAGAATATTCAGTTGAGGAAATAAAACAAAAACTGAAAAGTGCTTATGACAGACTGAAATC
>NZ_JABRWQ010000055.1 GCF_013249065.1 Winogradskyella litoriviva | reverse complement strand
TAAGCCTCAGTTTTTAATCACAGAATTTAGTTTTTTAGTATATAAACCCTTATGCTCTTTACGCCTTTGCAAGAAATTTTAGATTAGTTATTCAATATGTCTTCTAAAGGCGTAAAGAGCATAAGGGTTTATATACTAAAAAACTAAATTCTGTGATTAAAAACTGAGGCTTAGCCCTTCAATATTTGCAAGCTGTCCTTTTTAAAGATCAATATATAGAAGGTCAGTTTAATGATACAGCAACTGAAGCTTTAATTTTAGACGTATTTACAGGTTCT
>NZ_JABRWQ010000054.1 GCF_013249065.1 Winogradskyella litoriviva | reverse complement strand
TTTTTATGTTAGACAAGTGCTAGGTTTCATTATAATAGCTATGGTAACCTCTTGGATACCATTTGTAAATATAGTCATGTGGCTGGTATTACTTGTGGCTTGGATTATGAGTTTAGTGGCTGCTTTAGGTGGCCAAATGAAACCAACTTTTTTACTTGGAAAACAATTTCAAGAATGGTTTAAAGGCATTTAGACATATATAAGTTACAAACCCAGAATAAACGTTCTGGGTTTTTTATTTAAGAATTCCATAGTCTAGTGGTAACGTATCGCCAATACG
>NZ_JABRWQ010000053.1 GCF_013249065.1 Winogradskyella litoriviva | reverse complement strand
AAAAACTTTTCTTTGATCTTGCCTTTAAACCAATGCATTTGTCAAAAATCGTTTTTTCTTCACTTCTCAGTTCCTTTTCAAGTTGTTGGCCTGAAATTGCTAGCGATTTCTCGTGTGAGGTAAGGCTAGCTTTAACTCAATTTTCAAGTCACTAGCTCTATAAATGGCTGAGAAAGAGCAAAAAAACTTTTCTTTGATCTTGCCTTTAAACCAATGCATTTGTCAAAAATCGTTTTTTCTTCACTTCTCAGTTCCTTTTCAAGTTGTTGGCCTGAAATTGCTA
>NZ_JABRWQ010000052.1 GCF_013249065.1 Winogradskyella litoriviva | reverse complement strand
AGACTGTGCTGATAATTATAACTATACGCAAGAATGGGACTTAACAGAAATAGAATTAGATATTCTTGACGGAAGACAATATAACGTAGACTTCTCTTATTTTGAATCGGAAGAGGATTTACTTGATAATAATAATCGGATTCAAAACCCATTAAACTACACTAACACGTCAAACCCTCAAACTATCTATGCTAAGATTAGAAATGCAACTACAGACTGTTTTGATATTGTACCTTTTGACATCATTTTAAATAGTCCTCCACAAATCAATGATTTTGAATCT
>NZ_JABRWQ010000051.1 GCF_013249065.1 Winogradskyella litoriviva | reverse complement strand
AGCTTATCACTAAAATAATGTGTGGAATCTACTGTAAAAATTTCAAGCAAAATTAAATATCATGAAAAATTACGATTTTGCCCCTATAGGATAAAAACTGAGTATTTGTCGAAAAATACACCATAACTCTTACACCGTTTGTCAGAACACTTTGAAATTTGAAGCTTATCACTAAAATAATGTGTGGAATCTACTGTAAAAATTTCAAGCAAAATTAAATATCATGAAAAATTACGATTTTGCCCCTATAGGATAAAAACTGAGTATTTGTCGAAAAATACACCATAAC
>NZ_JABRWQ010000050.1 GCF_013249065.1 Winogradskyella litoriviva | reverse complement strand
AGTCTTAGAAAAGATTTATGTAATTTACTTATTTAGGGAAAATTACTTATTATTTTCATAAAAACGTGCAATATTTTCTTTTTATACAACTGAATTTACTTATGTGCAATGGATTAATCATATGCCAATCGATATAATAGTTAAATGATATACTGTCAAAGGATCTCAGAATCGATGTATACTAATAAAAATTTCAAAGTGATTATCATATCATATCATATCATATCCTTATACGTATATGAGGTTTTAGGTTTCGTTTAAAAATGTGTACAACAGTTAATAAGAAGGAT
>NZ_JABRWQ010000004.1 GCF_013249065.1 Winogradskyella litoriviva | reverse complement strand
TCAGATTTCGAGTGAGTTTTTTGCGTTCAGTTCGGCTTAAACGACTTGATTTTTTAGCGTTAGGTTCCGATTTTTAAATTGCGCTGCCTTATTAGAGTTAACGTGTTTGTGTATGGTTAGTTGCGTGGTTGAGCAACTAAGTTAGCAAACTTTCACGAATCCGAGAAAATTCCGCAGGAATTTTCGCAAGTAAGCACGTAAAAAGCAATTAATTATACACGGTGTTGTGTATAGTTAGTTCATTCCGATTGCGCCATCTCTGATTTCATTACGCCATTTTTTACCGTACTTTTTATCCAAATAAGTAAAAATGGTTTGGTTATATTCCTCTTCGTTTTCATCTTCTCCCATTCTAATACAACCTTGACTAAAGAATTCGACCGAATATTTCTTTTGAAAAGCAATATCTATTTCATTGTCGAAATCAGGCATTCCACCAAAGCCACCTGGAAATAAAATCCGAATATTTTCTTCCTTAATAGCTTTTTTAGCACCTTCAATATTAAAATCAGATTTAAACTCAACTTTTACCGTATGAGTAAAAATTGGTTTTTTTAATTCGGTTGAATCTTTTTCCGATTGCGCATTAATTCCGCAAGTCATAAGACTGCAAAATATTATCAAATATGTATTCTTCAGTTTTTTCATAATTATACACAACGTGTTTGTATATGGTTTGTTGCGTGGTTTAAGAAACTAATTTAGTAAATAATTACCGACCAATAAAGTCCGCGAGGACTTTCGTAAGTAGGTGAGAAGCCAGCAATAAATTATATACGGTGTTAGCATACGTTATTTCTCGTTCAAGTATATTAAGCTTTTACGGATTGTATTGCTCCAAATACTTTTTCATCAATTTTCATTTGATAAAATTCAACATCTTTTTCTTCTTTAATTTCTTTCTCTTTATTATCTACCCATTGAGATTTGTACGATACACATTTTTTGCCTTTTAATAGGTTTCTAATTGTTTGCTTATCCTTGTCAGAACATTTAACACCAAAATAAACTGCTTCTATGCAATTTGATATTGGCAAAGAAATGTGAGAATCATTGTTTGTTGGATTATAATATAAAAGTCGTAATTCATTTTCATATTTCCAAGATTTCCCTTTTGCAAAAAATGCATCCTTCATATTTATAGAATTCTGCTTGGAGTATTTTTTCAAATCAAAAGTATATTCGACATCTTTAAAGTAAGTTACATAGTTGTTATTTTCACTTCCTGAAGTTGTTACGTTACTTGGGAATTTATATTTTATACAAATACCCTTATGTGAATCAGCATAATGAGCCCACATTAATTCATTAAGATATTCCTTTTTGTCTTTTTTATTCTTTTTGTCATTACTTATCTGAGTATCCAATGCATCATTAGTATAAGGTAACTTTTCATTTTTCACAAAACACGCCACTTTTATTCCACTTAAATATGCTTCCCTTATTAATTTTGAAATATCATCATCATTATTCATTAATTCAATTATAGGACAATCAAATATATCGTTGAATGTTGTGGGTGAAGAAAGATTTAAAGTATCATTTACTAATGATTGGAAGAGAAATTTAGAACAATTACGAAATGAATAGCAAGTTAATTCGTTGTAGCTTGTATGATTAGAAAGTGTCGTTTGATAAAATATGTACTTTTTAAATGCTTCAATAGCCATATTATCATATAACAGACCTAATTTATGCCAACAAAATCCGAGATTACTATAAAGTGCTGATTTTATTCCAAACATATATTTTACCTTGTTTTCATATTCTTGCACTTCTGAAATTAAAGTATCAATAATACCCTCTGTGATAGAATTTATTTCAGAAATAGCAACCGAAAAAATGACAAGAACTTTTCCATACTCTCTTTCTCCATCTTTACCTTCTATCATATAACCAACGATATTTTTCCAAGTAAAATAATTATTCAAAAAATCATCAACTGCTTGTTGTGCATTAGTTGTGGTTATATTTTCGTTGTATTCATTGATGAATTTTTGAACTTCTTTCATTTGTGTTTGAATTCTTTTAAAGAATATAGGTGTAGATTTCTGTATTCAGTTTTTTCGCAGTCTGATTTTGTAATGTTTGCTAACGTGTTTGTGTATGGTTAGTTGCGTTGTTAGGCAACTAAGTTAGCAAACTTTAACGAACCCGTGAAAATTCCGCAGGAATTTTCGCAAGTAGAGAAGAACCTAGCAATTAATTATACACGGTGTTGTAAGCCGTTTTTTATTGTTCGTTTGTATTCAATTTTTCTTTTTATCGACGCATATAATAAAATTCCAATACATGTAAAAAATGCGAGAACTATTGGATGAAATCCGCTATTCCAAATAGTATTGAAAACTAAAAATATTAATAGTCCTGAAAGTATATAAACATTAAAATTTAAGCTCGAAAGGTTGGATTTGGCTTGTTCTAAGTCAATCTCTTTCTTTTTGTTTCGGTCTAAGTTTATTTCAGATGTCAGTTTTTCAAAGTTTTCAAATTCCAAATCGTTAATTTCCAACTTTCCATTAATATCAGTTATCTCAATTCTTCTGTAAACTATTCCACGAAAAGCAAAAAAGTTCTCCAAATTCAGTTTCTTGATTTTTGTTAGGTCAATTTTTTCTTTTTTAAACCAAAATGGATTAATTGAAACGATATTATTGTCAATAATTATTATTCTGAATTTATAAAGAAAGTAGCATAGAATTCCAATTGTCATAAAGACTATAAGTCCAACAAAAAATTTTGCAATAAATATTAAGTCACTTGTAAATAAATTTCGGTCAAAAGAAAAGTAAGTCAAAGTTCCTCCACATAAAAACATTATAACAAACCAAAATGATGTAAATATGTTATTAATTCCGATTTTCATTCAGTTTCGAGGTTTTCGGTAAATGGCTTACAACGGTCTTGTGTATGGTTAGTTGCGTGGTTAAGCAACTAAGTTAACAAACAAATCACAGATAGAAAATTCCAGCGGAATTTTCGTAAGTAGGCGAGTACTAGCAATTAATTATACACGTTGTTGTACGCAGGCTTTTTTTGTCAGTTGTCATATTCAGCTAATTCTATTTCCTCGTCATTTGGCAACCATCCATTATTTATTTTTCCGACCAATTCAGTCAAATGTTTTTTTACTTTACGAGTTGTAAAGTCAACGCAAACGATTTTATTGATTTCCTTTTTTCCATCAAATGCACAATACGCTGAAAACCAAAATCCTTCGCTAAAATTTTGGTGCATAGTTGTCATTGGCGATTCTTCATAGTCGTATTCCTTTCCAGTTTTTTCTTCATATTGAACTCCACGCCAAACAATTTCCTCATCAAAGTATTGTTCCGTCAATCCTGCAAGTTCCCCAGCACTACACGTATAAGTCACGTTTTTGTCCAATATTCCAACTGTACTTTCGCGCAGTATTTCGCGATTTTCTTTGTCGGCAATAGTAAAAACAACCCATTTGTCAGTCGGAAGTGAATTCAGCCATTCCGAATTATCTTTTGTCGAAATGTAGAATATTTCTCTGTCGTTTATTTTCCCTATGCGTTCCATTTTTCAGCTTGCGTACAACACTTATATATACGAAAGTGTCTAACCAAATGTACTAAAATTAATTTAATCCGCAATCATAGTAATAGTCTTTATTTCAGTCAAATAAAGTGTTCGTATTTTGTATATCTGTTAAATTTATTGTCTATATTTACGTCGTTTTTGATATCTAAAATACGAACATTATATATGGACAAAAGTAACTACAAATTCACTCCTGGTACACACAGAAATAAAAATGTTATTTGGGTTCATTTTCAGTACAATCAAATACTTCTAAATCAATTTAAACAACGTTATCCATCAGCAAAATGGAGCCAAAGTAAAAGGTCATGGTATATAGTGGATCTTCCAACCGTTAGAAATTCTCTTGAAATTTCTAAAAAGCATCCACACTTAAAACTATTAAAGAAAATAGATGTCGTAAATCAAGAAGCATTTCAACATTACTATGATCAGTTAAGACTAAAGGCATATAGTCCAAATACTATTAGAATGTACCTGTCTGAATTTGCTCATTTATTATTAATTTTAAAAAAATATCCTGTTGATGATTTAACCCATCAACGTCTTAAAGATTATTTTCTATACTGCGTTAAAGTATTAAATATGGGCGAACGTAAAATGAATGGAAAAATTAATGCCATTAAGTTTTATTTCGAAAAAGTAAAATTGCAACCACAAATGTTTTTCAATATTCCAAGACCAAAAAAGCCATTAACATTACCTAAAATGTTAAGTAAAGCAGAAGTAAAACGCCTTTTTAAAGTAGTAGATAACTCTAAGCATCTGTTAATTTTAAAACTTTGTTATGGTATGGGCTTGCGTGTTAGCGAAATTGTAAACTTAAAAGTTTCTCACATTGATAGTAATAATATGGTTGTACTCGTTTCTGGTGCAAAAGGCAAAAAGGACAGATACGTTAATCTGCCTCATACGGTTTTAGAACTATTACGTAGTTACTATATAGAACACAGACCAAAAGAATGGCTTTTTGAAGGACAATATGGTGGTGTCTATAGCCCAAGAAGCGTACAAGCCATTTTTAAACGTGCTATGTTAAAAGCTAAAATTAATAAAAAAATTGGTGTGCATGGTTTGCGTCATAGTTATGCAACACACTTGTTAGAAAGTGGCGCAGATCTTCGGTTTATTCAAAAATTATTAGGTCATTATAGTATTAAAACAACACAAGTTTATACGCATGTGTCTAATTCTGCCTTAACAAATCTTAAAAGTCCATTAGACACTTTATAATAAGAATTATTTCCACTTTATTCCACAACCCATACTTGGTTTTTGGTTGGTGCTAATAGTTTCATTTTTAACTAAAGCATTGAGAGCTGTTCTAATATCTTTACCTGTAACAGGAATGTTATTTCCTGGCCTAGAATCATCTAACTGGCCAGTATATACAAGTTTCAATTGGTTATTAAATAAGAAAAAATCTGGCGTGCAAGCTGCATCATAAGCCTTGGCAACGTTTTGGGTTTCATCGTATAAGTAGGGAAAAATAAAATCGTTATCTATGGCATTCTGTTTCATTAATTCTGGTCGGTCTTGCGGATAGTTTACAATATCATTACTTGAAATAGCTATGCAATTAATACCTTTAGAAATATAATCTTTGGCTAATTGTGCTAATTCTGAATTAATATGAATTACAAACGGACAATGATTACAGATAAAAAACACTAAAGTGCCATTAATTCCTCTTAAATCTTGAAGTGATTTTTTAGTGTTATCTAACGTATCTAATAGATAAAAATCTGGTGCTGTGGTACCTAAAGGTAACATATTAGATTCTGTACGAGCCATCTAGTTTTTTTTATATTTGAGAATGGAAAAGATAATAACTTATGAAGACTTTACAAAGGTAGATTTAAGAATTGGGACAATTATTGAAGTGACTGATTTCCCTGAAGCGCGTCAACCGGCTTATCAACTAAAAATAGATTTTGGTGACTTAGGCATTAAAAAATCTTCTGCTCAGATTACCACAATGTACAGACCAAAAGATTTAATTAATAGACAGATAGTGGCTGTGGTTAATTTTCCTAAAAAGCAGATTGCGAAATTTATGAGTGAATGTTTAGTAGTAGGAGCAGTGAAAGAAAAAGATGTGTATTTATTACATCCAGAAAGTAAAGTAAAAAATGGAATAGGAGTTTCTTAAAGTTAAAATAATTAATCTTGAAGAAATAAACCTTTTAAAAATAAAAAAACCGCTACAAGAGTAACGGTTTTCATTATAATTTATAAAAAAAAAATTTCTAGATATCGTCAAAACTGATATCAGTAAAACTATCTGTACTTGCTGTGTCTTCTGCTGTTTTAGCTTCGTGAGCAACAAAATTATCTTCGCGTTTAAAATCTTTTTGGTGACGCTCACTAATAACTTCCTGACCCTTTTCATTAATGATATAATCGGTCATTTCAGCTAAAATTTCTTTAAACTCAGTAAAATCCTCTTTATAAAGGTATATTTTATGTTTTTTATAATGAAAAGAACCATCATCGTTAGTAAACTTTTTACTCTCTGTAACTGTTAAATAATAGTCACCAGCTTTAGTAGCTCTTACATCAAAGAAATACGTTCTTCTACCTGCGCGTAAAACTTTAGAATAAATCTCTTCTTTATCCATCATTTCATAATCACTCATAACTCAATTGTTGTTTATAATTTCAATCCAAAAATCTAAAAAAAAAGTAAGCTAAACAACAAATATTTACATTTCTTTTTCTGAGAGTTGTTTCATGTATAATTCTTTGTAATAACCATCAGTATTGATAAGGCTTTCATGGTTTCCAGATTCAATAATTTTTCCATCTTCTAAAACAATAATTTGATCAGCGTTTTTAGCCGAAGAAATTCTGTGACTCACAATAATCGTTGTTTTATCTTTGGTAAGTTTTATTAAATTCTTTAAAATCTTTTCTTCAGTTTCTGTATCTACAGCAGATAAACAATCGTCAAATAATAAAATATCTGGTTTTTTAATAATAGCTCTAGCAATAGAAACACGTTGTTTTTGTCCGCCAGATAGGGTAATACCGCGTTCTCCTAAAATGGTGTCATAGCCCTTACTAAATCCAATAATGTTTTTATGAACTCTGGCGTTTTTTGCAGCGTCTATAACTTCATTTTCGGTAGCGTCTTCTTTTCCAAACATTATATTGTTTCTTATAGAATCCGAAAACAAAAAGGCATCTTGCGGCACATATCCAATACTTTCTCTAAGGCTAGAAAGATTGAGGTCTGTAATGTTGGTGTTATCTATTAATATAGAACCTTTATCAATATCATACAAACGACCAATAAGGTCTAAGATTGTTGATTTTCCTGATCCTGTTTTTCCTAAAATAGCTAATGTTTGCCCAGATTTTAAACTAAAACTAACGTCCTTTAAGGCTTCAATATTTGTATCTGGATAAACAAATGAGACATGTTTAAATTCAATATCACCTTTAATTGGTGTTAATTCATCTACTGTATTTTTAATTTCTGGTTCAGTATTTAGAAATTCATTAATTCGCTCTTGCGAAGCTTCTGCTTGTTGTACTAAAGATGTTACCCAACCCACTGTGGCAACAGGCCAAGTTAGCATGTTTACATAAATAATAAATTCAGCAATGGTTCCTATATGTTCAATTTTGCCATTCATATATTGCATACCTCCAACATATATTACAATAAGATTACTAATACCAATGAGTAAGATCATCATCGGAAAAAATAAGGCTTGTACCTTAGTAAGGTTTATTTGTTTCTCACGGTTTTCTGCAGAAAGAGTTTCGAACTCTGCATTGGTTCTAGGTTCAATACCATAAGATTTTATAACTGATATTCCGCTAAATGTTTCTTGAGAAAAAGTTGAAAGGGTAGATAATGACTGTTGTACAATAGTACTTCTGTGATTTATTAACCGACTTAATTTATAAATGGCAACCGATAGAATAGGTAAGGGTAATAAGGTATATAGAGTTAATGATGGCGAACGATCTGCCATATAAATTACAGCCACAGCAAATAAAGTAATTGTATTTATAGTATACATTATTGCAGGACCTACATACATTCTCACTTTACCAACATCTTCACTAATACGATTCATTAAATCACCTGTTCGGTTAGATTTATAAAAACTTAGTGAGAGTACTTGATAATGCTTATAAATTTCATTTTTTAAATCATATTCTATATAACGAGACACATTTATAATGGTTTGCCGCATTAAAAAAGTAAATAAACCTGCAATTACAGCCGCTCCTACCAAGTAGATTACATTGGTTAAAAGTTCGCTTTTAAAAATTGCTTTTGAAATATTTCCATCCAAATAATCAGAGACAACGTTAATTGAAGCACCAACTAAGCGAGGCGTAAAAAGTGCAAATATCTTAGAGATTATAGTGATGATTACACCAATAATTAGGCGATATCTATATTTTAAAAAGTACTTATTTAGGTGTTTTAGTGCTTTCATATTGTATTTCGTAGGACAAAAGTATTACGATAATCGTATTTAATAGTTAATATTTTGCTAATCCTCTATTTATAATTTACTTTTGCATGTTGTTTTTAGAAAGTCTATAAACACCCTAATATCTAATGATAAAAATGACTTCAGAAATTATAACTTCAAAGGACTTAAAGAAAATGGATCCCGTTTTTGGTCAACACTCTTTTGACGATCATGAGCAAATTGTTTTTTGCAATGACAAAGATACTGGTTTAAAAGCGATAATTGGTATTCATAATACAGTTTTAGGACCAGCTTTAGGTGGTACAAGAATGTGGAACTATGCAAATGAATGGGAAGCACTAAATGATGTTTTACGTTTATCGCGTGGAATGACCTTTAAATCAGCCATTACAGGTTTAAATCTCGGAGGCGGTAAAGCTGTTATAATTGGTGATGCTAAAACGCAGAAAACACCAGAATTAATGAGGCGTTTTGGAGAATTTGTTCACTCTTTAAGTGGTCGTTATATTACAGCCGAAGATGTTGGGATGACTACAGAAGATATGGATACAGTAAGAGAGGTAACACCTTTTGTAACCGGAATTTCTCAGAGTAAAGGTGGTGCAGGAAATCCTTCGCCAATTACTGCTTATGGTGTTTTTATGGGAATGAAGGCTGCTGCAAAGTTTCAATATGGATCAGATGTTTTAGAAGATAAAAATATATTTGTTGAAGGCATAGGAAATGTAGGAGAAGGACTTGTTGAGCATTTAATGAATGAAGGTGCTCATGTTACTATTACCGACATTAACCAAGAACGCTTAGAGGAAGTACGCGATAAATATGGCGTTTCTATTTATAAAGGAAATGATATTTATAATGAAGAAATGGATATCTATGCACCTTGTGCATTAGGTGCAACAATTAATGATGATACTGTTTATAAATTAAAGGCAAAAATAATAGCAGGTGCTGCAAACAATCAATTGGCAGAAGAGGCCAAACACGGACTTATTTTAAAAAATCGTGGCATTGTTTATGCTCCAGATTTTTTAATTAATGCAGGCGGAATTATTAATGTTTATGCAGAGTTAGAGAATTATGGAAGACAAGAAATAATGCGTAAAACGGAGAATATTTACAATACAACACTCGAAATTTTGGATAACGCTAAAATAAATGACCTTACAACGCACACAGCAGCGTTAAACATTGCTAAAGAGCGTATTGAAATAAGAAAACAAGAAAAATTAAAATAGTCGCATTTTAATTCTCAAATAAAAATTAATTAATAGTATTTTTGCAAGGTGAAACTTTAATAAGTTTCACCTTTTTTTAATAACCAAAATTAAAGTTAGTTCTTACACATGCTAAACAGAAGACACATTAGAATAAAAGTTATGCAATCTATGTATGCTTTTAAAGGTACCGAAAGTGATGATTTAATAAAAGAGCAGAAGTTCTTACTTCACAGTTTAGATAGCATGTATGATTTATATCTATCCGTTGTAGCTTTACTTATAGAGCTCCATAAAAAGAGCAAAGATCATAACGAGAAAATTAAAAATAAAATCGTTAAATCTGAAGCAGATAAAAACTTAAGTCATAAACTACAAGACAATCAATTATTACATCTTATTAGTAGTAATACTATTCTACAAGAAGCAATCTCTAGTAGTAAGCTAAATTTTTGGCACTTAGATTTTGAATATGTAGATATCATTTTTAAAGACATATTAAAAAGTGATTTGTATAAATTTTATACAGATGAAAAAGAAACAAGCTTTAAAAAAGATAAGCATTTTATAATTGATGTTTTTACAGAGATTATAGCACCTAATGAAAAACTTTATGAATTTTTTGAAGACAAAAAATTAACTTGGATTGATGATTTACCCGTTGTTAATACAGCTATTCTTAGAATATTAAGAAAGTTAAAGTTAACATCACCAGAAACAGCTTTATTACCAGAATTATATAAAGATGAAGATGATTTAGAATTTGCAAAAGAATTGTTACAAAAAACATTTCTTAATAATTCTAAGTTTGCCGAAGAAATTTCAAAAAAAACAACTAATTGGGATAGCGAGCGTTTAGCAAGTATAGATGGTGTGCTTTTAAGAATGGCATTATGCGAATTTCAGAAATTTTCATCTATTCCGTATAAAGTTACAATTAATGAATATCTAGAAATTGCTAAAGAATATTCCACTCCAAAGAGTAGTTTATTTATTAATGGAATTTTAGATAAAATAGTAAAAGAATACCAGGCCGAAAATTTATACCTAAAAACAGGTAGAGGTTTAATGTAAACGAAAAGTACATTATACAGTGTTTCAGAATTATATCTAGTTATATTTTTTATTAAGCATTGGGTATGTAGCCTAGTAAAAATTGAATATTTCTTGGTTAAAAACACTTAATAAGTAAGTTTTAACGTACAAAACTATGTTAACGGATTCTTAATTATTTTTATTGATTAAAATTATCCTTAACTTCGCATGCTGAAATTAAATCTTAAATCAAAAAATAAAAAATAATGAAAAAAGTAATTCTAGGTCTTAGTGCATTATGTATGGTGGCATTTACTTCTTGCAAAGAAGATGCAGCCAGTAAAATTAAAACTGAAAATATTGCTGTTGCTGCAGAAAGAGATGCAAATGCAGGTGATTTTCCAGTGATATCTTTAGATAAAACAGAGCACGATTTTGGTACTATTGAAAATGGTACTCCAGTAGAAACAATTTTCAAATATACTAATACAGGTAATTCAATGTTAGTAGTAAGTAACATTAAGTCTACTTGCGGTTGTACAGTACCTTCTAATTGGACAAAAGAAGTTGCACCAGGTGAAACAGGTGAATTTTCAGTAAAATTTAATGGAAAAGGAAATGGAAAAGTTACTAAATCTATTACCATGACAACCAACACTGAAAAAGGAAAAGAAATGTTAAAGATTTCTGCGTTTGTAGAACAAGATCCTAATGCGGCTAAAAAAGCTACTGCACCTACTCAAAAAGCAGGAAAAGCAACTATAAACCCATTGTCTGTAGATAATGGAGCTGCTGCACCGAGAAAATCTTCTACACAACCAGGTCACGAAGGACATAACCACGATTAATTAATTATTACTTATAATAACTGAATGGACTCAATTGGATCATTTTTACCAATAATTGGTATTTTTGCAGTGATGTATTTCTTTATGATTGCACCACAAATGAAACGCTCTAAACAAGAAAAGAAGTTTGCAGCAGAATTAAAACGTGGTGACCGTGTCATTACTAAAAGTGGAATGCATGGCAAAGTTGTTGAGCTAAACGATAAAGATCACAGTTGTGTGATTGAAACGTTAGCAGGGAAAATTAAATTTGACCGTTCAGCAATTTCAATGGAAATGAGTAATAAATTAAATGCACCAGCTACTAAAAAGTAAGTTGAAGCATATTAACTTATATAAAAAGACTGTTCTTAATTGCACAGTCTTTTTTCGTTTTACAAAGTAAGAATTAATAGAAATAATCTAAAAATCTAAGAGTTATACTTATCATTTAAACCTTTCTTAGATGCTATCATCGGAATAATTTTATCTAGTCGTCTTTTTTTGGTGGCTTCGCGTTTGGCCTCTGAGATGTATTCACAATATTCACGTTGATGTGAAGGTGATAGTTTATTAAATGTACTTTTAAGCGCTGTATTGGTATTTAAAGCAGCTTTTAATTCCTCTGGAATAACAATTGGTTTAGTATTACGCTTTGGTTTTATTTCGCGTCCCAAGTGCTGATTCTCTATAGCTTCTTTTACATAAGCTAAAATGGCAGCCTGATTGATGTCAGCTTTAGTATTAAATTGCATTTGTCGCATCGCCTTAGTTTTTTCTTCTTGAGCATTATGTAATAATTGATGCTCATCTTTTAAAAACACACCTTGATGAAACCAAATACAGAAATGATTTTTAAAAGCACCAATACCTAAAACGTTCTTTCCATTTAAACAATACGTTGGCATACTCCATTTAATGGTTTCTTCTAACTCCGTAGAAGTGACAATAGCACGTAAAATGCTAATCTCTTCGGAGAAGTGAGGATTAACTTCTATATATTCTTCTACTGAGGTTATTTTTTTCATATTGAAGAGGTTTTGTTAAAAATTGATCAGAGTTCATTTTTATGAATTCATCATAATATTAATTGTTACTACAAACTTAAGTAGCACGCAATATCTTTTCCATTTTACGTCCTTTGGCCAATTCATCTACTAATTTGTCTAAATATCTGGCTTCTCGCGTTAATTGTGTTTCAATATCTTCTATTCTATAACCACAAATTACACCTTTAATGAGATGAGCATTAGGATTCAAAGTTGCATTTTCAAAAAAGATTTTAAAAGTAACTTTAGTATCTATAAGTTCTTGAAGTTTAATTTCATCATAACCAGTTAACCATTCAATTACTTGATGTAATTCTGCTACAGTTCTTCCTTTCTTTTCAACTTTTGAAACATAATGAGGATAAACAGAGGCAAAGGTTAATTTAGCTACACGCTCATCGTGTTCTGGTGTTGTAGTACTCATAGGTTTTGGTTTAAAACTAAAATAATTAAGATTCTTAAAATTAAGTACAAAAAAAATAAGCAGCAAACTAAAATTATTTTTAATTCGCTGCTTATTAACACTATATACGTAAGGTATACTTATTTTTTTATAGCTGTAAGTTCTGCAATTTTTACAATAACCTCTACAGCTTTCTGCATACTCTCTACTGGCACATACTCATATCGACCATGAAAATTATGGCCACCTGCAAAAATATTAGGACAAGGTAAACCCATGTAAGAAAGTTGAGAACCATCTGTTCCGCCTCTAATAGCTTTTATTAATGGTGTAACACCAACAGCTTTCATAGCTTCTTCTGCAATATCTACAATATGCATTACAGGTTCTACCTTTTCTTTCATATTAAAGTATTGGTCTTTTATTTCTATTGAAAAAACTTCACTTTCGTAGGTGGAATTTAAATCATCTACAATTTTTTGCATTAAAGTCTTACGTGCTTCAAATTTCGTTTTGTCGTGATCTCTTATTATATATTGAAGTGTTGTTTCTTCAACTTCACCTTCCATATTATGTAAATGGAAAAAACCTTCATAACCTTCTGTATGTTCTGGTGTTTCTAATCTTGGTAACGCATTAATAAACTCAGAAGCATAATACATAGAGTTTATCATTTTTCCTTTAGCATAACCAGGATGTACAATTTTACCTTTTACAGTAATTTTTGCACCTGCAGCGTTAAAGTTTTCGTATTCTAGCTCACCAACTTGGCTTCCATCCATGGTATAAGCCCATTCTGCACCAAATTTCTTTACATCAAATTTATGAGCGCCTCTACCTATTTCTTCATCTGGTGTAAAACCAACTTTAATGGTACCATGTTTAATTTCGGGATGATTAATAAGGTATTCCATGGCAGTTACGATTTCCGTAATTCCGGCTTTGTCATCTGCACCTAAAAGGGTAGTGCCATCCGTTGTAATTAAAGTTTGACCTTTGTAAAGTAACAAATCTTCAAAATAATCTGGAGATAAGATGATGTTTTGTTCGGCATTAAGAATAATGTCTTTACCATTATAATTCTCAATAATTTGAGGCTTAATGTTGGCACCTGTAAAATCAGGAGACGTATCAAAATGAGAAATAAAACCTATAGTTGGTACATCATGGTCTACATTACTAGGTAAGGTTGCCATAATATATGCATTATCGTCTATTGTAACATCACTAAGACCAATATCCTTAAGTTCTTCAACTAATTTATTAGCCAAATCCCACTGTTTCATGGTACTTGGTGTAGTTTCAGAATTTGGGTCAGATTCTGTATCTATCGTAATATAACTTATAAAACGATTAATAATATGCTGCATAAATTTATTTTTTATTAAATTTTAAATGTAATAACAGGTAATTTACTGTGGTTAACAACATCCTCAGAAATACTGCCACCAAAGAAATGACTTAACCCTTTTCTGCCGTGTGTAATCATAGAAACAGCATCGGCTTTTTCTCTTTTGGCAAAACTTAATATGCCATCTTCTACGTTATGATCAGAAATTCGGTCTATGTTTAAATCAGAGGCATTAAGTTTAGATAAGCTTAAGAAATTTTCGATTTTTTCATCAATTTCATCTGTACTTAAAAATCCTAAAGTTGGTGCGTTTATATTTACCAAAGTTGTTTTCTTACCTAATTTAGATAGCAATTCTAAAGCATTTTTAACGGAAGGAATACTTTTTTCAGAAAAATCACATGCTAATGCAATATGGTCAAAATCAACAGATTTTAATTTAGATTTTACAACTAAAACAGGTGTTTCACTATAGCGTACCACTTTTTCCGTATTAGAACCAGTAAAGATGCCATCATGGTCACTATGTCCTCTAGAACCCATTACAATTAAATCGGCTCTTTCTTCATTTGCAACTTTTGCAACTTCTTTTAATACCTTATGGTATTTTACTAAAGGAGTTACATTAATATCCTCAAGGTAAGGCTTATCTAAAAATGCTTCAAACTTTTTATTAGCGACCAATAACATAAATGCATTTTCTTCACCTCTTTGAGTACTGCTAGAAGATATAATTGATTCTGACATTTCTAACATATGCATAACAATCAATTCTGATTGGTGCTTTTTTGCTAAAGCTGCAGCCGTTTCTAAAGCGTACTCTGAATATTTTGAGAAATCTACAGGAACAATAATTTTTTTCATGATATTTTTTTTTTAATTAGGTTTCCAAAGTTAAACAAAATACAAAGTAATAATAATGATAAATGACAGTTTATGATAAAATTATTACTTCCTTAATACAGAAGAGATGCTTATTTTTGTATTTACAAACCCTTTCTATGTATAAAGCGCTAATTAGACCCATATTATTTTGTTTCGATCCAGAGAAAGTGCACCATTTTACGTTCTCTTTAATTAAAAATTTATCTAGAATCCCAGGTGTACGTTCTATTTTTAAATTTTTATATGTGGTTAAAGATAAACGGTTAGAGCGGCAATTATTTGGACTCACATTTAAAAATCCCGTAGGTTTGGCTGCTGGTTTCGATAAGAATGCAGTTTTATATAACGATTTAGCAAACTTTGGTTTTGGTTTTATTGAAATAGGAACCGTAACACCAAAAGCACAAGAAGGAAACCCTAAACAACGTTTGTTTAGATTAAAAGTAGACAAAGGTATTATTAACCGAATGGGTTTTAATAATAATGGTCTTGAAGCAGCAATTTCGCAGCTTAAAAAGAATAAAGGGCATTTAATTATTGGTGGAAATATTGGTAAAAACACCCAAACTTTGCCTGAAGATTATACCAAGGATTACTTAGAATGCTTTAATGCATTACATCCTTATGTAGATTATTTTGTATTAAATGTTAGTTGCCCTAATGTTGGGAGTCATGCCAAATTAAATGATAAGGATTACTTATTAGAGTTAATTTCTAGTGTACAGAAGGCAAATTCAAACTTTACAAAACAAAAACCAATTCTTCTTAAAATTGCACCAGATTTAAATGATGTACAGTTAGATGAAATTATAGAACTTATTGCAGAAACTAACCTCGATGGCGTAATTGCAAGCAACACCTCTATTGACAGAACGGGTTTAAAAACTGATAACGCAAGACTAGCAGAAATTGGAAATGGTGGACTTAGTGGACAACCAATTAAGGAAAAATCGACAAAAGTCATAAAGTATTTAGCCGAAAAGAGCAACAAAGCTTTTCCTATTATTGGTGTAGGAGGCATTCATTCTGCAGATGATGCTTTAGAGAAAATTGAGGCTGGTGCAGATTTAGTACAAGTCTATACTGGTTTTATTTACGAAGGACCATCTTTAATAAAACGTATTAATAAGGCTTTGTTAAGGTAAACATCAAGCTTTTCCGTAATTAAAAGCTCATATAAATTAATTTGAATTACGATATCCTCTTATCATTTGCATTAGCAACATCAGTTTTGGCAATTTCGCCAGGACCAGATAATATCTATGTATTAGTACAGAGCATTAGCAACGGAAAATCTTATGGATTAGCAACCGTATGTGGTTTAATTTCTGGATGTATTATTCATACCACGCTTTTAGCTTTTGGTGTATCTGCAATTATAGCAGCAAATGAAAATATATTTTTTTTAATTAAACTTTTAGGTGCGTTTTATCTTTTATATCTCGCTTATAAAGTGTTTAGATCTGATGCTAGCATAAGTTTGAATTCTGAAAATGTGCCTAAAAAAAGTTTGAAACAACTATTTGTTCAAGGTTTTTTTATGAATGTTCTCAACCCTAAAGTCACTATTTTTTTTCTCGCATTTTTCCCTGGATTTTTGTTTAGTGAGACTATAAGTACCATAATTCAGTTTTATATTTTAGGTGGTATTTTTATGCTAGTATCTTTTATTGTTTTTTCTACCATAGCATTGTTAGCAGGTAAGATTAAAACCTATACCTTAAATCATAAAAACTCAGGATTAGTTTTAAAATGGCTTCAGGTTGTTGTTTTTGTTGGGATTGCTGTTTTTATACTAATTTAGCATATGCTGAAACTCAATTTTATTCCAAAGTTTTCTATCTTAATTATTTTCTCTTTTATTCTATTTACCGTAATAGGAACACTAACGCATGAGTTTGGTCATATCGCAGTTGCCAAATATTTTGGTTACGAAACCCGCTTAAATTATGGAAGTTCAAGTATTGTTCAAAAAGGTTATGTTGAAGATGAAGATGTAAAAGAAATTGAGAAAATTTATAAAAAATATTTAGATTTTAAATACGAAGAATTACCAAATGAATTAAAATTAAAAGTTGAAGAATTACAAAATAGTATTAATAAAAAATTTCCTCAAAATAGATATCACAACCTTTGGATTACAGCTGGTGGACCAGCGCAAACACTGCTTACAAGTTTTATAGGATTGACTATTTTATACATTAGACGAAATCAATGGCGAAATGGATTTAAGATTTTAGATTGGTTTGCTGTTTTTATGACTTTGTTTGCGTTGCGAGAAGTATTTAACTTTATAACCAGTATTTATGCTTTAATAATATCTTCAAAGTCAAATTTTCATGGCGATGAATTCAGAATTTCTAGATATTTGGGTTTTAATGAGTGGATAGTTCCTTCTATTGCTTTAATATTTGGGTTAATAATTACTTTTATTGCAATTTTTAAAATCATTCCAATTAAATACCGATTTACATTTATCATTTCTGGATTAGTTGGTAGCATTTCTGGATATGCCATTTGGTTTGGTTTTTTAGGTGAAGCATTATTCAATTCTTAAATATTAGTTTTTAAATCGAAAGACTAAAGCGTATATTTGAACCAATGAATAAAGCTGTTAAAATCATAGAATGTCCAAGAGATGCCATGCAAGGCATTAAGGATTTTATACCTACAGAAAAAAAGGTACAATACATACAGTCCTTGCTTCGTGTAGGTTTTGATACTATTGATTTTGGAAGTTTTGTATCTCCAAAAGCCATTCCGCAAATGGTAGATACGGCTGAGGTTTTAGCACAATTAGATTTAAGTAATACAGAAAGTAAACTTCTCGCTATTATTGCTAATACAAGAGGCGCAAATGATGCTTCTAAACATTCAGAAATAGATTATTTAGGTTTTCCTTTCTCTATTTCAGAAAACTTTCAAATGCGTAATACACATAAAACCATTGCAGAATCTGTGGTTACACTTTCTGAAATTTTAGAGATTGCAGATAAAAGTAATAAAGAGGTAGTGGTTTATATCTCTATGGGATTTGGGAATCCATATGGTGACCCTTGGAATGTAGATATAGTAGGAGAGTGGACCGAACGTTTATCTAAAATGGGAGTAAAAATTCTCTCGTTAAGCGATACTATTGGCAGTTCTGATGCTGAGAATATTGATTATTTGTTTTCAAATTTAATTCCTGCGTATTCTAATATCGAATTTGGAGCGCATTTACATACAACACCAACCTCTTGGTTCGAAAAAATCGATGCCGCCTACAAAGCAGGTTGTAGACGTTTTGATGGTGCCATACAAGGCTATGGTGGTTGTCCTATGGCAAAAGATGTCCTTACAGGTAATATGCCAACAGAAAAACTTCTATCTTATTTTACACAGAAAAAAGCACACAATCTTAATGCTATGTGTTTTGAAAGCTCTCATAATGAAGCTACTAAAATTTTTAGTGTTTACCATTAATTTTAGGTATTTAAGCTCTCAATTATTTTTGTTTTAATTCTAGGAAATTTATCTACGTAACTTTTTTTTAATTTTTTAAAATGTTTTTCAAGACGCTAACTGTCATAAATACAGAGAGTTAAAAATCTATTTAAATTTAATCTAAATAAAGTTTGTGTAATTACAATACTATATTATTTTTGCATTCTCAATTCAAAATTATTTATATCAAGTCTAAATAAGTTTAATAATCAGAATAAAAAATGAAAAAAATTACATTTATCATCACCTTAATAATTACTTCTATTACTTACGCTCAAACAGCCCAAGATTCTATAAATAACCCTCAAAACCAATTAAATGCGGCACAGCGTATTTTATCTGGTAATTATGGAAAAGCCGTAACTGTTGGAGCATATGGTGAGATGACGTATAATCAACCAGAAGGCCAGAATGGCGAATTAGATATTCAGCGTATGGTGCTACTTTTTGGTTATAAATTTAATGATAAAACGCAGTTTGTTACTGAAATAGAATTAGAACATACTGTAGAAGTTTTTGTTGAACAAGCTTTTGTTAATTATAATGTTGCCAATAATATTAGCTTACGTGGTGGATTAATGTTAGTACCTATGGGAATTGTTAACGAATATCACGAACCTACAACCTTTAATGGAGTTGAGCGACCTGCTGTAGATAATGCCATTGTACCAACAACATGGAGAGAAATGGGAGTTGGTGTTACTGGTCGTTTTCCAGAGGCATCAATTGGTTATCAAGCCTATATATTTAATGGGTTTAAATCTACAGAGAATGAAGATGGTGAAGTAACAGGATTCTTAAAAGGAAGTAATGGATTACGAAGCGGTAGACAAAAAGCAATTCAATCTACAATAGATAGCCCAACATTTTCTACAAAAATAGAATATTATGGTTTACCAGGTTTACGTCTAGGATTGTCTGGTTATTTTGGCAAAACACAGGCCACAGACGATGTTGAAGATATTGATGGAGCCAATATTGGTATATCAATGGTAGGTTTAGATGCACGTTATGCTAAAAAACGTTTCACAGCGAGAGGACAATTTATTTACGCGTCTTTAAGTGATACTGAAGATTATAATACATTAACAAATAGAGATTTAGGAAGTGCACTTATGGGTTATTATGCAGAAGTTGCTTATAACTTATTGCCTCTAAACAAAGCACAACGTCTATTTGCTTTTACCCGTTACGAGAACTATGATACTCATGCTAGCACAGAAGGAGGATTAGAAGTAAACGATGCTTATAACAGAACAGATATTACAACAGGCCTTAGCTATCATATTGCTCCAGGTGTTGTGATTAAAGGTGATTATCAGTTTAGAAGTAATAATGACGATAACAGTGAGGTTAATAATAGATTAAACTTTGGAATAGGTGTTTGGTTCTAATAATTTATAACATGTTAAAATGCTCATGGTCAATTTTAAAATTGGAAATGGGCTTTTGTCATTTCCATATAATTTTAGAAAAAATATAATACTTTTGCTATATGAAAATTAAACAGTTCTCCTTATTGCTTATTGCCTTTGTTTTATTTGGATTTGGACTTTCCGCAAAGCTTCAAAAGAAAGTTGATAAAGTCATAAAATCAACTTATCAAGTTGAAGAATTTTCATTTGATGCAAAAATAATTCCTGTAGAAATTGGCAAAGACTTACCGTCTAAATTTGACGAAGATAATTTTTTCGAAATAAAATCTTCTAATAAATTTTTAGGTTATGCTTATGTTTCTAAAGCTCCAAGTAAAACTGCAGAATACGACTATTTAGTATTATTAGACCCTAACTTAATAATACTGCAAACTAAGGTGTTAATTTATAGAGAGGAGTATGGCGGTGAAATTAGTAGTAAGCGTTGGTTACGTCAATTCACGGGTAAAACAAAAGGTGATGAGTTTAGATATGGCGATAATATAGACGCTATAGCAGGTGCCACCATATCCGTACGTTCTATGACTAATGCTATGAACGATTTAATGAAGTCATTAAAAATACTGAACGAAAAAGGAATTTTATAATGACATTAAACGGCACAATAGAAACCTTTCCTAAAGAATTAAAATTGCTTATTGCTGCATTTGTAATTGTATTAAGTGTTGGTTTTTATACAGGTCTTTTGTTTGTTAGTGAAACCTCTTCTAATAGTCCAGATGGAATTGAAGAACAATATCTAGGAAACGAAGATGACTTAGATGCCAAAGTGATGAAGTTTAAAAAGAATGAGCAACAAATGCTTACATTGGTGCATGGTCATATTTTATCAATGTCCATTATTTTCTTTCTAATAGGTTTAATTTTACTTACCACTAGACTTAATACTAAAGTTAAAACCTTTCTGTTAGTTGAACCATTTATATCTGTCATATTAACTTTTGGTGGTATCTATTTTCTTTGGACAGGTATTACATGGATGAAATATATTGTTATGATTTCTGGAACATTGATGACCTTTACATTTATGGCATCAACATTCGTTATAATGCAACAATTATTTAAAAAGAAAATCCTTCAATAACTATTCTTATATTAAATGTAGATTTACATTAAAATGAGAATGACATTAATTACTCAATTTTCCTTAAATAACTAAAGGGTTGTACTTGCTTCAGTTTTATTTTCAGTATAAGGAAAATTAGATGTATCTTTGTTCGCAATTATATCTTAATTGCCATGATAGCACATCAAAATAAAATAGTTGGAGAAGGTCTTACTTATGATGACGTACTCTTAGTTCCAGCATTTTCTGAAGTTCTTCCACGAGAAGTAAATATCCAAACAAAATTTACACGTAACATTACTATTAACATTCCTGTAATTTCTGCAGCGATGGATACAGTTACTGAAAGTAAAATGGCGATTGCCATGGCACAAGAAGGCGGTATTGGTGTGTTGCACAAAAATATGACCATTGAGCAGCAAGCTAATAAAGTACGTCGTGTAAAACGTGCTGAAAGTGGTATGATCATTGATCCTGTAACTCTACCATTAAGTGCCACAGTGTTAGATGCCAATAATTTAATGAGAGAACACAGTATTGGTGGCATTCCTATTGTAGACGACAAAGGTATTTTAAAAGGTATTGTAACCAATAGAGATTTACGCTTTGAACACGAAAATAATAAGCCAATTATTGAGGTTATGACTAAGGAAAACTTAGTAACTGCTGCTGTTGGAACGTCATTAAAAGATGCAGAAACAATACTTCAACAACATAAAATTGAAAAATTACTTATTGTTGATGATGATTATAAACTGTCTGGTTTAATTACTTTTAGAGATATTACTAAGGTAACTCAAAAACCAAATGCAAATAAAGATTCTTACGGAAGATTGCGTGTTGCAGCTGCAATAGGTGTAACAGGTGATGCTGTTGACCGAGCTACTGCTTTAGTAAAAGCTGGTGTAGATGCAGTAATTATTGATACTGCACATGGCCATACTAAAGGTGTGGTAGCAGTTTTGAAAGAGATTAAAGAGAAATATCCAAAATTAGATGTTATTGTTGGAAATATAGCCACAGGTGAAGCTGCAAAATATTTGGTAGAAGCTGGAGCAGATGCTGTAAAAGTTGGAATAGGACCAGGATCTATTTGTACCACTAGAGTGGTCGCTGGTGTTGGTTTTCCTCAGTTTTCTGCAGTGTTGGAAGTGGCTGCTGCAATAAAGGGAACAGGAGTTCCGGTTATCGCAGATGGTGGAATACGTTATACTGGAGATATTCCTAAAGCCATCGCAGCAGGTGCAGACACAGTAATGTTAGGGTCACTTTTAGCTGGTACCAAAGAAAGTCCTGGAGAAACTATTATATATGAAGGACGAAAATTTAAGTCTTACAGAGGAATGGGTTCTGTTGAAGCCATGAAAAAAGGTAGTAAAGACCGTTATTTTCAAGATGTTGAAGATGATATTAAAAAATTAGTACCAGAAGGTATTGTAGGTCGTGTGCCATATAAAGGTGAATTAGTAGAAAGTATCCATCAATTTGTTGGTGGACTAAGAGCCGGAATGGGTTATTGTGGTGCAAAAGATGTTGCTACTTTAAAAGAAAATGGACGCTTTGTGAAAATTACCAGTTCTGGTATTAACGAAAGCCATCCTCACGATGTTACTATTACAAAGGAAGCTCCAAATTATTCACGTTAATAAAAGAGAAATCTTAGTTATAAAAAAAAGGAAGCAGTACGTTAGGTGCTGCTTTTTTTATTAGTGAAATGTGTGTTATTTAAAGTTTATTATGTTGATTAATGATAGAAATAACTACCATAATGAATTTGAAGTTTGTGTTTTTTTGAAGTATTTTTACCTAAACTAAACTACGCTTTGAAAGACTCATTTAAGCATCAAGGGATGCGCCAACAACTCGTTGATACACTTATTAAAAAAAACATTAAGGACCAAGGTGTCCTAAAGGCAATAGGTAAAATCCCTAGACATCTATTTATGGATTCGGGCTTTATAGATCATGCATACCAAGATAAAGCGTTTCCTATTGCAGCAGACCAAACTATTTCTCAACCGTATACTGTTGCTTTTCAGTCTGAGTTATTGCAAGTACAACCAGGTGATAAAGTATTAGAGATTGGTACTGGTAGCGGATACCAAACAGCTGTACTTTTAGAATTAGGAGCAAAAGTTTATAGTATAGAACGTCAGCAAGAGTTATTTAAAAAGACTTCAAAATTTTTACCCAAAATAGGATATAGAGCAAAACAACTCATTTTTGGTGATGGTTATAAAGGTTTGCCAGATGAAGCACCTTTTAATAGTATTATTGTAACGGCTGGTGCGCCTTATGTACCTAATCCATTATTGAGTCAATTAGCAATTGGTGGTCGTTTAGTAATACCTGTTGGTGATGATGTACAAGTAATGACTATGTTTATTAGAAAAGGACCAAAGGAATTTGAAAAGCACGAATTTGGCGATTTTAGGTTTGTGCCCATGTTAGAGGATAAGAATTAAAAAAAATCAGGCATGTACATAGCATTTATTACTTTTACGACAAAAGTAAGATGTAGCTATTTGGGTTTTCGATAGAAATATCCTAATGTTTCTTAAAATCCTCTAGAATTTTGTAAGCGATAGTTGTTCAGATTTCAGATAATAACTCATTCATTTTACTGTTGAATATACCTAAGATATGTTCCTCTCTCCTGTGAATATTTGTAATTATACAACCACTTGAAATGGTTAGAAAAATAATTGGCTTATCGTATTTGAAATCATTTTTTACACCATATCTTGAACCTAAACCTCTGGAAAAATTAAATAAATAGTATTTTTCCTTTCTAAAAAAGTAACTCGCTATAAATTCAATCCTTTTTTCTAGTTCCTTAATGTTTTTTTCTGTTATTAAGTCGTGACCAGCTGAATATACTCTGTTAATTGAGGCAATTGTATTTAATTCTGAATTAAGTTTAATTCTTAAATCTGTGTTTGTAATAAAATGATTTATTGAATCTATTTTTTGAGATAAAACTTCATTTATTAGTTCAAGATCCTTGTTCTCTTTGTTAAATATTTCTTCTAAACTAACATCGTCTTGTGAATATGAGTAACCAAAAGCTAAAAATAACAATATGTATACTTTAACTTTCATAACTTTATTCTTTAGGTAAATAGTCCTCTGGAATTGGGTTTTCTTCAGATTCTTGTGTCCAATAAATATTAATAATCCACCAGCGTTTACCATCGTTAAATAATTGAACACTATTAATACCTCTCATAAAAGGTGTTTCGTCATCTTTACTTTTAAAAGCTTCATAAGTTGTAAAAACGTGTGCAATACTTCCAAAGGTTTGCGTTTTTCTATTGATTTCTACTTCATGAAAACCGTTTTCTACGAGCCAATTTCCTGATGTATTTATATAATCTTCTGCAGACATATAACGTACTACGTTTTCACCTTTTTTATTCTTTCCTGTTGCAATAAGTTTTGCATCTTTTTTAAATAGATGCTTAAACAAATCCCAATCTCGTTTTACGCCTTTATCTCCAGAAATAACAGAATATAAGGATGTAATTGTACTATCTATGGTTGCGACGTTGGTTGAGTAGTCTTTTTTTGCTTCTTGTGCAGTTGAAACTACAGAAAATAGAAATAGAATGAATGTGATTTTTTTCATAATATAAATTTAAAAGAATTTTAAACCAAAAACAATAGCATCACTTTTAAAACCGCTTTGGTAAGAGCGTAAATAATCGACTCTTAAAAAACGCCATTTTCCAAAACCAATATTATCTAAACCAATAGAATATTCTTGGTAAGGTTTAATTTCTGGTGTTGACAATAAATGTGCACCAACAACTAAATTAAAATTCAATTTGTTTAATAAAGGCACTTTACCTAAAATAAAACCGTTAAAATCGTGTTCTGCATGTGCTTCAAAATAAGAATCATTTGTACTTGCAGAATAGTAATCTAAATTGTTAAACACATTGGTATAATTGCCATCAAAGCTAACGTGTGTTTGGTTTCCGTTAAAATGTTGATAATCCGTAAATGCAATATCGTCTGCATTAAAAAATTTACCTGCTTTTAAGTTATAACTAAATCTGCCTTTGTCTTTTACATTAAAAGATTGCGTAAGTCTGGCTTTAATTTGGTCAAAATTATAATCGTCAATGGTTGCACCAAATCCTTTTTCGTATCCTAAATATAATGTTGGATAATTATCGTTTCCTACATTATATTTTGCATCAGGATAACTCATATATTCTTGTCCAAAATTAATACGAGCATTAACAACACCTTTTAACATATGGTGTGTTTGGAAAGGTGCAATTCCGTATGCTAATTCGTTTAAAGGGTTATTACTTGTATAAGCATCATTCTCATCATTGATATAAGTTTGATCTGTGGTGTTAAAAAGTGCTTTACGTCTTTCGTAAGTTAAACCTGTGAATAGTCTAAAACCGTTAAAGAGTTCTTCAGAGTAATTTGCTGTGACATAACTCTTATCATAGATTTTCATGTAATTATCTTCAAAAAACAAAGAGCTTACACCGTTTACTAATGGAGAAATTGGATTAGCTGAGTTAAATTGCACTGTTGTTACACCTCCATATAACGTTAAATAGGAGTTAGTTACACTATTAAATTTGTATGTAGCTCCACCTGATGCTCGTAATCTATCATCTGAAATTCCGTATTGTACATCAGCGTTTATTGTAAGATAACGTTTGTAATCATCATCGTAACTTTTGGTGTAAAAAACATTGCCACCTATTGTATAACCTTGTACTGTGTTAAATTGTGTTGAAGTAGGAGGTATGCTATATCCTAAGCGGTAATTTTTATGTGAATTTTGATATGTGTAACCTAAAATATTTCCTAATTTAAATTTGTTTTTAACACCATCAATAGAATCTAGGTATGGTTTAGATTCTCGTATAACCTGTATACTATCTTTAGTAACATAATCATTTCGTTCTTCTAAAGTTAAGGGAACAGGTCTAATTTTATTCCAGAATAGTGAATCTTTTTTATTGGCTTCATTTTCAAAAGAAACAATTTCTTTATTAAAATCTTTTCTTGATAAACCAGTATTAAACTCATAATTACTATAAACAGCAGTAAAACGACCATCACCTTTTATACCGAATATTCCATATTTAAAATCTATACTTTGTGAAATTTTTGCCCAAATATCATTACTTTCAGAATAAGAGAAACTTTGTTGCAGTGAAATAATATCTACAGCCGGATTTTTAGCTTGTATCCCTGTAATATCCAATTCTAGCGCATAGATATCCCATTGGTCTTCTACAATATAAATAAAGCCTGAAAATACTGGGTCGTTTTTTCGTTTTGGTGTAACTTTTATTTTATTAATGAGGTTTCCTCTATCGTCGTAAAAAACACCATCTAGTTTGTATTTGTAGTAACCAAAGGCATTGTTTGCAATTGGTGAAATAATTTCGTTACCAAAATTAATGGTATTGTTATAAAAATTAAAGTCAACCTCTAAAGCTGTATTAAAACTAAAACCATTACTGTTTCCACTGATTTTTGACGCTGTTATTCTTTCTTTAAGTTTATCTGGACTTAAAAACTGAATTTTAGAAATGGTTTCTGAAAGGTAAATAATACCACTTCTTGTAGAATCTAATCCACCACCTAAATCGCCAATGTCTTGACCCATTATTTTTTCTGGTGCATCCTTAATTTTAATTAATCCTCTAGAGTAAAAATCGGCTTTAAAAGCTTCAATTTTATCGAGATTAGCTTGGCGCTGCGCTATGGCTTGTCTCATTATTGCGTTAGCAGGATCATTCTCTGCATCTACAACAACTTCACCTAGAGATACAGATTCTTCTTCTAAAGTAATGTCTAATTTATATGGAAATTTAGAAATTGAAACTGATTTTTTAACGGTTTTATAACCTAAATAGCTAAAAATAATGGTGTAATCATTGAGTTGAGAAATGTTTAGCTCGTAATAACCATCGTCATTACTTGTTGTCCCTTTGTATGTGTTTTCTATTAAGATGTTCACAAACGGTAAAGGATTATTGTTTTGGTCTGTGATGTTTCCGGTGATTTGTGCCGAAACGATTGAACTGAAAGCAATTAGAAAAATGCAAAGTAGTTGTTTAGCCATATGATATATTGATTGATGATAAAAAGTTTGACACGAAAGGCACAAATTCTATGCCTAAAAAAGATAAATTAATAGCTTTTGTTTATATAGACGTCAAATAATTTAAAATGGTTGCCTGTGTCTATATGTTTTCAAACATAGACTAAAAAATAAGTGGTAAACGTTATAAGAATCTTAAAGTTATCGGAAATCTTTCTTAATACGGTCTAAATTTCGCTTGTTATCACGGTCTTTAATCGTTTCGCGTTTATCGTAGAGCTTTTTACCTTTACCTAAACCAATAATCATTTTGGCATAACCTCTATCATCTACAAAAAGCTTTAAAGGAATTATGGCATTTCCTTTTACATCAATTTCTTTTTTAAGCTTTTTAAGCTCTTTTTTGTTGAGTAGAAGTTTGCGTTCTGCTTTTGGTCTGTGGTTGTAATAGTTACCATAAGCATATTCCTCAACCGTCATGTTAATAACAAAGAGTTCACCACGCTCATTAAATTCGCAGAAACTTTCTGCAATAGAAGCTTTACTGGATCTAATGGATTTTATCTCAGTTCCGGTTAGCACAATTCCAGCGGTATATTTATCTAATATCTCGTACTGAAATTTCGCTTTCTTATTAAGTATGTTAACCTTATTTTGCATGGATGGCAAAGATAGTTTATTAGTTATGAGTTAAAAAATTTCAAAGTTGAAATGTTTAAAAGTATACAAGTTATTAAGAATTCGTTAATACTAACATTAGTTGTAATGTTATTTCTAGTTTAGCGACTTTAATGGTTAAATAAGATTTTAAAATGAAAAATTACCTATTAATTGTATTTGCTGTCTTACTATTGGGATGTAAGAATGAAAATTCTAATATAAATACATCTAATATTGAAGCTGATGTAAACGGGTTGTCTGCAGATGAAATTATTAATAAATCCATAGAAGTTTCTGGTGGCGAAAAGTTTAAAATGTCGAGTTTAAAGTTTGAATTTAGAGATGTATATTATCAAGCTCTTCGAAAAAATCACGAATTTCTTTTAGTTAGAATTTTAGTAAAAGACAACGATTCTATTTTTGATATGTTGAGTAATGTAGGTTTTGAACGTTACGACAATAAAGATTTCGTTAAGCTTGAAGATTCTATTGCTAAAACCTATGAAGCATCAGTAAATTCTGTACATTATTTTTCTGTTTTACCATATGGTTTAAATGACGAAGCGGTGAACAAAACACTACTAAAACCTGAAGAAATAAAAGGTAAAGACTATTATAAAATTAAAGTAACGTTTAGCCAAGAAGGTGGTGGAGAAGACTACGAAGATGTTTTTGTGTATTGGATTGATAAAGTGTCTTTTAAGTTAGAATATTTAGCGTATTCATATAATGAAGAATCTGGTGTAGGAATGCGATTTAGAGAAGCCTATAACGAACGTTATATTAATGGATTACGTTTTGTAGACTATAATAATTATAAAACAAAAGACAAATCCATTATACTCGAAAACTTAGGAAAAGCTTTTGAAAATAATCAATTAGAATTATTGTCTAAAATTGAATTAAAGAATTTAGAAGTTCAGTTAATTAATAACTGATAACTCTGAAGTTTTATTACCATCTTTTGTAAAAGTAACTTTATACAAGTTGGCATTGTTATGGTCTTCAATATCGTCGTATTTATCTTCTCCTAACAATTCATTTACAAATTTGGGCGTTGTGTTACTATGCCCAACAATAAGGACCGTTTTTCCCTTAGTTTTTTCTATAAATTCTTCAATATTATTGTCTAATGGCTTATAAATATGAATAATTAAATCATTGGCCTTAGCTGTTGGTGTTGCTGTTTCTTTCGTTCTGTTATAATCTGTTGAGTAAACGGCATCAAAGGTTATGTCTTTAAAGTGTTTTTTCCAGTTATTTGCACGTTGACGGCCAATAGTTGTTAAATGTGGATCTTTATTCTTTTTGTCGCCTCTGTCTTTTTCTGCGTGCCGTATTAAATAGTAAGTTGCAATTATATTTTCGTCTTTTTCAGACGTTTTTTCTTTACAAGATGGAAATGCAACTAAGGTTATAAGAAGTATGAGTATAATTTTTTTCATAGTTATAAAAAGACAGTAATTATAATTAGTTGGTTTACAAAGCTACTAATTTAGTGTTTTATTTTTTAGATTGTGATACGCTTATTTATAATTAATTTATCATCTTTTATAAAAATAGTATATGGTTTTTTGGCTTTATAGATTTGCCACATGAGTAAATCAGTAAAAGGAAGAGACCAAAAACAAACGATCATTAAAATTTCAAATTCCGAAACACTATCTTGTGTGGTATAAATAAGTGTCCAGATAATAGCTATTAAAATATTATAGAAGTCAATAGTTTTTCTTTGGCTTCTATTTTTTTTGTCGAAATAAAAATCTTGTTTAAAGATTGAAAATTCCCATAAAAAAACCGTTAAATAAACCAAGCCAACGGTTAGAATTCCAAGAAATAGTGTGTAAAATGAATAAAACACATGGCCAATAATTAGAATTAAAATTAAGGCAATGAGAGCAATATTATATTTCATTCAAATTGGTAAACTATTATTTTAGTTTAAATATAAGAATAAAAAAAGAGGCATTTTAATGAAACTAGCTTATTCAGTTGAGATTTCATTTTTTTTATTATGCAATTCATTCACTAACTTAAGAAATACGTCTTTATTATTAAATTTAAAAGTCTTATCGTCTATATCACCTTCATGGTCCGTGTATTTTAAATAAATTGAATTAAAGGTATTTCGGTTTGAATTAGAACTCGAATTATAACTAAAACTAAATTTATACGAATCAATCGATTTAGAATCAATTGCTAATGTTAAAACTTTATTCTTAAAAAAATTTCTTTGGTATTCAAATTTGTGAACTCCATTTTCACATATATAATTGCTTATATATAAATCTGTTTTAAAAAAGGTTATCAACACCAAAAAAAACAACATACTTGCAGAAAATATAAAAGCAAATTGCCAATCGCCTTTATTAGCTAAATATAGAAAACCTATGAACGCAGCTAATAATGGAAAAGTAAATTTATCAAATAAAATCTGCTTGGTCATAAAAAAGTGTGATTAAGCCAGCTCCAAAGCCACTTCAATCATGCTTTTAAACGTCGTTTCGCGTTCCTTGCTTGTAGTGCGTTCTCCTGTAACTAATGAATCTGAGATTGTTAAAATGGCTAATGCATTTACTTTATGTTTGGCTGCAACGGTGTATAAACCTGCAGCTTCCATTTCTACACACAGCACACCAAATTTAGACCATAATTTAAAGGCTTCTTTATCGTCTTCGTAAAAGGTGTCCGAAGAAAAAACATTACCTGCTTTAATTGGGATATTTTTATCACGTGCAGCTTCTACTGCTTTTAAAAATAATTCAAAATTTGCTGTTGGTGCATAATTAGCACCACCAAATCGTAACTCGTTAACACCAGAATTAGAAGATGCTGCCATAGCCAAAACCACGTCTCTTATTTTAACATGTTTTTGATAAGATCCTGCGCTACCAACTCTAATTAAGTTTTTTACTCCATATTCTGTAATGAGCTCGTTGGCATAAATAGAAATGCTGGGCACACCCATACCAGTTCCCATAGTAGAAATACGTTTACCGTTGTAAGTACCAGTATATCCTAACATGCCTCTAACTTTATTGAAACATTTTGGGTTTTCAAAAAATGTTTCAGCAATCCATTTTGCTCTTAGAGGATCTCCTGGTAGAAGAATAGTTTCTGCGATATCGCCTTTTTTGGCTTCAATATGTACACTCATATTGCAAAGTTAAACAAAGTGATTCAATTAATATGCAGAAATCGAAATTTCATCATTCATCATTTCAACACCTGCAGAAGCACCAATTCTAGATACTCCAACTTCAATATATTTAAGAGCTGTGGCTGTATCTCTTATACCTCCAGAAGCTTTAATTTTTAAATGATCTCTAACTGTTTTCTTCATTATTTTTACAGCAGTTAGCGTAGCTCCACTTTTAGAGAAGCCAGTAGAGGTTTTTACAAAATCTGCTTTTGCATCTATGCATATTTCACAAGCTTTTACGATTTCGTTTTTAGAAAGTTCACTTATTTCTAAAATTACTTTGAGTGTTGTAAAACCAATTGCTTTTTTTACCTTACTAATATCCTTAAGAACGGCTAAATAGTTTTTACTTTTAAGTCGTCCAATATTAATTACCATATCTATTTCGGTAGCTCCTTGATCTATGGCGTTTTTAGCTTCAAAAATTTTAGCTTCTGTTGACATTGCTCCTAAAGGAAAGCCAACTACAGTGCAAACTTTTACTTCCGATCTTTCTAAGGCTTGTTTAGCAAGATGTACGTAACTGCTATTTACACAAACAGAGTAAAATCTGTATTTTAATGCTTCATTACAAAGTTTAATAATATCTGCTTCGGTCGCTGAAGCACTTAATAAGGTGTGGTCAATGTATCTGTTTAATTCCATGTTTTTGGTTAGGGTTTTTGCAAATAAACTATATCAACTTTTTACAAGTTAATGATTCTCTTATAAGTTTACGTCGGAATTAAATAGCTCGACAAAGTTAATGTTTTATCCGTTAAAATGACAAATAAAATATTAAAATTATTATGCCGTTTATCGAAAAAATATTTTTAGACATATTAAAGTATTGTAAATCAGGGTTTTATTGTTTTGGATGTTTTGTATTGATAATTTTAAAAAAAAGAATGATTTTACTTGCACTAAATATCGAATTAGAAGGGCAAATACAGTATTACTTTTTATCTACAACTCTAACCAGCTTATTATAATAAAACAAGTTATAATTTTATGAATTATGCATTTTTTAATGATGATAGAATACGAATGAATTATTTTTCAAAAAAATTAAAGTTTAAATAAAAACTAAAACAATATTTAAAATATAAAAAGGAAGAGCAATACTCCTTTCAAGCGCTTGAAATTTGTATTGCTCTTAACCAACCAATCAATATAAAGACTGTTTCTAACCTAAATTGTTACAGTCTTATTTACAATTCTTCTGTTACTAAGTCACCTTGATTTCTAAAGACTAATTGTCCATCAAACTCATCTAATAAAATGATGCTGTCAGTAGTAACTTTACCAGCTAATATTTCTTTACTTAACTGATTTAATACATCTTTCTGTATTACTCGTTTTACTGGTCTTGCACCATATTCTGGGTTAAACCCTTTATCGGCCAAATAGCTTACGGCTTCAGGTGTTGCATCAAAAGTAATACCTTGTTTTGCTATCATTTTAGTGATGCTCTTTAGTTGTAAACCAACAATGTCAATTATGTTTTCCTTAGATAAAGGCGTAAACATTATAGTATCATCTATTCTATTTAAAAATTCAGGTCTTACTGTTTGTTTTAATAATGCTAAAACATCTATTCTGGCAGCTTCAATGGCAGAAGGAATATCTTTTGTAGCTTCAAAACGGTCTTGTATAATCTGACTTCCCATATTAGAGGTCATAATTATAATAGTGTTTTTAAAGTCTGCAATTCTTCCTTTGTTGTCCGTTAAACGTCCTTCATCTAATACTTGTAATAAGATATTAAATGTATCTGGATGCGCTTTTTCAATTTCATCTAATAAGACTACAGAATAAGGTTTTCTTCGCACTGCTTCTGTTAATTGTCCGCCTTCATCATATCCAACGTATCCTGGAGGCGCACCAACCAAACGACTTACTGCGTGTCGCTCTTGGTATTCACTCATATCAATACGAGTCATTGCGTTTTCGTCATCAAACAAATATTCAGCTAAAGCTTTGGCTAGTTCCGTTTTACCAACACCAGTGGTTCCCAAAAATAGGAAGGTTCCAATTGGCTTTTGTGGATTTTGAAGTCCAGCTCTAGAGCGACGTACAGCATCACTCACAGCTTCAATAGCTTCTTCTTGTCCTACAACACGTTTGTGTAACTCGTCTTCTAATTTCAGTAATTTTTCGCGATCACTTTGAAGCATTTTTGTTACAGGAATACCAGTCCATTTTGCAACTACATCTGCGATATCTTCATACGTTACTTCTTCTTTTATTAACGATGTACCTTGTTGGTCAGCTAATTCTTTTTGAAATTTTTCTAACTTCTCAGTGGCATCTTTAATTTTTCCGTATCGGATTTCGGCTACTTTTCCATAATCACCATCACGTTCTGCACGTTCAGCTTCAATTTTAAAGTTTTCAATTTCTTCTTTTATATTCTGAACGTTCTCTACCACTTCTTTTTCAGACATCCATTTGGCATTTAGCTCATTTCGTTCTTCTTTAAGATTGGCTAAATCAGCTTTTAGGCTTTTTAATTTAGTTTCATCTTTTTCTCGTTTAATGGCTTCATGTTCAATTTCTAGCTGCATAATTTTACGGTCTAAAACATCTAATTCTTCTGGTTTAGAATTAATTTCCATTCGTAATTTAGAAGCAGCCTCATCCATTAAGTCAATCGCTTTATCTGGTAAAAAACGATTGGTGATATAACGTTGTGATAATTCCACAGCACCAATAATGGCTTCATCTTTAATTTGAACCTTGTGATGCGCTTCATATTTTTCTTTAATACCTCGTAGAATAGAAATAGCACTTTCAGTATCTGGCTCATCCACCTTTACCATTTGAAAACGACGCTCTAAAGCTTTGTCTTGTTCAAAGTATTTTTGGTATTCATCTAAAGTAGTTGCACCAATAGCTCTTAATTCGCCACGTGCTAAAGCAGGTTTTAAAATGTTTGCGGCATCCATTGCACCTTGTCCACCACCAGCACCTACAAGTGTATGTATCTCGTCGATAAATAATACGATATCACCATCACTTTCTGTAACCTCTTTAATTACGGCTTTAAGTCGCTCTTCAAATTCACCTTTAAATTTGGCACCTGCAATTAACGCACCCATATCTAAGGCAAAAATTTGCTTGTCTTTTAAGTTTTCAGGGATATCTCCATCTATAATTCTGTGCGCTAAACCTTCTGCAATGGCTGTTTTACCTGTTCCTGGTTCACCAACTAAAATCGGATTGTTTTTTGTTCTACGAGATAAAATTTGAAGGATTCTACGAATTTCTTCATCTCTACCAATCACAGGATCTAATTTGCCATCTCGTGCTAATTGATTTAAGTTTTTAGCGTACTTATTAAGTGAATTATAAGTTTCTTCTTGACTTTGAGATGTCACTCTTTCTCCTTTTCTTAATTCATCAATAGAAGCGTTTAGGCCTTTTTCAGTAACGCCTTGGTCTTTTAAGATTTGGGCAATTTTACTTTTAGATTTAAAGATAGCTAAAACTAAATGTTCAATAGAAACGTAGTCATCATTCATTTTTTTAGCGATGATGGCTGCCTCATTTAATGCTTTACTAGCATCTCGCGAAAGCATAATATCGCCTCCAGATACTTTAGGAAAACTTTCTAGTTCTTTGTCTAAAATTTGCTGTAACATAGACACATTGACATTCAACTTTTTGAGAAGGAATGGTAATACGTTTTCATCAACATTAAAAAGCGCTTTAAAAATGTGCTCGTTTTCTATTTGCTGATGACCAAAACCTTGAGCAAGCTGTTGAGCTTGCTGTATGGCTTCTTGCGACTTAATTGTATAATTGTTAAAATTCATATTTTATTGTTTTTATAGTTAACTAGAAACTTCTTGAGTTCTTAAATCAACCTTGTTTTATTGTTGTGTTTGTCTATCTTTAGGCAATTATCTTACCATTTTAAAAACGTAAGAAATAAACGACAAAATGTCTGTTTTAAAGCTTTTGTTAATGACGTTTTGTCTTATGTAAGATTAATGATTTGTTACGACTTAAGGAATGACGTCGATCAGTTTAGAGTTTTATTCTAGTTTAGAATAATGGACTATAATCATTGAAAAAGTAAATATATGTTTAAAAAGTTATTTGGTTCATCTGAACCGAAAGAAGAAAAAGTATTGCCGTGGCAACCATTAACTAACGTATCTCTATTAGATGTAATTGTTGATAAATCTAAAACCAAAACACAACTCATATTTAAGCATTCTACACGTTGTGGAATAAGCAGTATGGTTATGAAACAATTTGTGTCTGCTTATGATGTAAATAATAATGCTGATTTATATTATTTAGATTTATTGAGTTACAGAGATGTTTCTAATGAGGTTGGTTATAAATTTCAAGTGATGCATCAATCACCTCAACTTTTAGTAATTAAGAATGGCGTAGTGGTTGCGCATGCTAGTCATGGAGGTATTAATGAACTAGAATTAGAACGTTATAGTTAAAATTGAGTATTTACAATAAATATAAAATCACTAAAGTAGATTTATTAAAGCGTAATCATGGCATTTTTATAGAAAGTGTTGAAGACTCGTTTTTAAATTTTATTAGTCAAGAAAGAAAAGCTGGAAACAAAATTTTGAGTGATGACTATATTTTTAGTACTGAACGCAAAATAAAAAGAAGTACTTATATCAATGTTTTTGCCTTATGTATTTTGGGTTTGTTTTGTTTATTTCTAGGATTGTATCAATTTTTATATACCGAACCTTTAATAGGTGTCAACCTTTACACACAATTTCCGTTAATTTCTAATGGGTCTATAGAAATTGCTGGAAGTATTTTATTACTCTTAGGTAGCGGTTATAGTTATTTAAAACGAAAAGATGTTTTAGAGCGATTAGTTAAATCTCATTTAATAGACGCGTTAAGAAAGCTAAAAAGAGAAAAAGATAATTTACCCATAGCTCAGAGTAAAAAGCGTAAACGTTTTAAGCAATCTTATAAAGTTGGAAATAAAAAGCCTCCCAAATAATGAGAGGCTTCTAATGATTAACTATGTAATTTATAGGATTTAAGAATCCCTTTTAGCTTCAATTTTAAATCTTCTCCAGTGTCATATACCATTTGTTCATCTGTAGGGAAACTCATTTGCCTTTGGTTTAAAAGATTAATATCGTCTCTTACTAATGCTCTTTTATCTCCTCTATAAGTACCAAAAATATTCTCGAAAACAAATCCACTATCTATAGAAAAAGAATCAATTGTTTGATTTTGTTTTAAATCTGTATAAACCACATCAGCAATAACTTGTGCCGATTTTGTTTGTAATACTTCCGTAAATCTAGCCTTAACGTTTACAATTTTATCAATTTTAATGTCGTTACCTAAACTGTCTTTTTTTACGTTTCCGTTTCTGTCTAGTTGGTATTCCCAACCATCAACAATTTGTTTTTGTCTTAAAATCTGTGTTTCGTTAATACGCTCTGGCGAAATGTTTATTTGCTTTAATTGCAATGCCATGGCAAAATCATAATCTATGGTTTCACTCGTATTAGTGTGATATGTTGTCCAGAAATCATTTAAACCATAGGTGTTAAAATCAATTAAATCTGCTTCTAATTGCTGCGGAATAAACTGTTGTGTTTGGTTTTGAATAGAAACGTGTACGTAATCCATACCAGCTTCATGCGCTTCTGTAATTAAGCTTCTGTTTTCTTCAAAATTAGGGTTGATTTCTTCAATATAACTGAAAATACCATGTGCTTGTCTTGCATTAAATTTATCACCAGAATCTAATAATGTAATTCCTTGGCCAATTAAGTACTCAGACGTTTTATATCTGTAGTCTACAATTTCCGCACTGTAATCATTAAAATTTAAATTCAATGTTTTACCATTTATCTGCAAAGGCATCACACGCTTAATGGCGTTTTGTCTTTCCTCTAAGTCTAAATAGATATTATAGATGGTTTTATATTGCTCAGGATTTCCGTCTTTTTTAAGATGCGCAACATCATTTAAATCTTCTTCTAGAACTTTATAGTATGCATCCTCAAGCATCACAATATAATCTTGCTTACGGTTTTTGTCTTTATTATTTTCAAGTTTTCTTAACGCTTCAGAAATAGCTTGGTCGTAATTACCATGGCTAATTGCGGTTTCAATTTGTTTTTTAGCACTACAAGATATTAGTACTGAAACAAGAACTGTTAAAAGTAAAAATCTTTTCATAATGTTAGGTTTTATTGGTTATGTAATAGGTATTTCCAATTATGATGCCAAACTTTAAATTGAACGTCACTTCGAGTGATTTGTGAGGTACAAACAAATTGTATCGAGAAGCTTTTTAAACATATTGTTCTCGATACAAAATTGCTCGAAAAAAGCAATTTCACTAGAACTGACCGATGGTGTCAATTTATAATTGTATGTCTCTTGAACTGACGATTAGGATATATTTTCGTTTCTTTGCAAATCAATTGAAAGTACTATGTTTAATACGGAAAATGGTTGTTTTCATCCTTTAGAAACATCTTCGGAAAAACTTCCGAAAGAGTTTACATTTCCGTTTTATTACACACCACATCCACTTTGTATTAAAGCTGCAGATGAGTTAAAAGCATATTTAACTACGCAGCAAAATTTTGAACATAATTTTGGATTAGACGATACAAAAAAAGGTCTAAAACTCGGAAAAATGTTTGGTGTAATGTTAGTTGAAACAACAGAAGGAAAAATAGGTTACCTCGCAGCATTTTCAGGAAAATTAGCAGAAAGCAATCATTTAAAAGGATTTGTACCACCAGTTTATGATACTTTGAATACCAATGGTTTTTACAAACAAAATGATGCGCATTTAAATGATTTAACAGCCGAAATAGAACAACTAGAACAAAACCCTGAAATAGAAATAGCCTTAAATAAATTAAAGAATTTAAAGTTTGAAAACATTCAAAAGCTTGAAGATTTTAAAGCCAATGCCAAAGCCGAAAAACAAAAGCGAAAACAACGTAGAGTAGAAGCAGAGCAAAATCTTACAGATACTGAAAAAGCACTTTTTTTTGAAGATTTGAAGCAACAAAGTATTCAGAGTAATATTGATTTAAAATATTTAAAACTACATCTAGAAGATGCGCTGAAAAAAGCAGAAAATGATGTAACCGAATTACAAAATCCAATTGAAGCTTTAAAATTAGAACGAAAAACATTGTCTGCACGTTTGCAAAAAGAGATTCATGAGCATTATAGATTTCTAAATGCTAAAGGCGAAACCAAAGATTTAATTACAATATTTAATAATACAGATTTAGGAAAACCACCTGCAGCCGCTGGCGAATGTGCTGCACCTAAATTGTTTCAGTATGCTTATCAAAATAACATGAAGCCTATTGCTATGGTCGAATTTTATTGGGGAATTGCACCAAGCAAAGAAGTTAGAAAACATGGACAATTTTATCCATCTTGCAGAGGACGTTGCGAGCCTATTTTAGGACACATGATGCAAGGATTAGTTGTAGAACCAAATCCTATTGAATTAGCAGGTGTGTTTAATGGCGAATTAGAAATAATCTATGAGGACGATTATTTACTGCTCGTGAATAAGCCTCATGAGTTTTTATCTGTTCCTGGTAAAACCATTAAAGATTCAGTGTTGACGAGGATGCAAGCGTATTTGCCAAATGCTACAGGACCGTTATTGTTGCATCGTTTAGATATGTCAACCTCTGGTTTGTTGCTAGTAGCTAAAAATGAAAGAACACACAAAAAACTTCAAAAACAGTTTATAGAACGCACTATAAAAAAGCGCTATGTCGCTTTGTTAGATGGAATTTTAAATGCTGAACAAGGCATCATTGATTTACCTTTAAGAGTAGATTTAAATAACAGACCAAGGCAATTGGTTTGTTATCAACACGGTAAAAAAGCAATCACTAAATTTGAAGTTGTTGAGATTGTAGATAATAAAACAAGGATTCATTTTTATCCAATCTCTGGCAGAACACATCAGTTGCGCGTACATGCAGCACACCACAAAGGTTTAAATATGCCTATTGTTGGCGATGATTTATACGGAAGAATTTCTAACCGATTACACCTTCATGCTGAGACTTTGAGTTTTGAGCACCCTGTAAAAAAAGAATGGGTAAGTTTTAGTTGTGAAGCTTCTTTTTAGTTGACGGTTTTTAAGGAGATTGTCTTCCGTATTAACTTTTAGATTAATGCAAAAAAAGACCAAAGTAATTCAACTTCGGTCTTCACATATATTTTTAGCTTAATGCTTATTTCTTCTTTTTCTTAGAATCAAAAACAGGTAATAATTTCGTTTTTACAGAACCAAACCCAATTCTAATATCATCATTTTCGCAATAGCCTCTCATAATTACGGTATCATTATCGTTAATGAATTTACGTTCGGTTCCATCCTTTAACTTCAAAGGTTTTGTGCCTTTCCAGCTTAATTCTAACATAGAACCATAAGAATCTGGTGTAGGGCCAGAAATGGTTCCACTTCCCATCATATCCCCAGAATTTACAGGACAGCCATTTATAGTATGGTGTGCTAATTGCTGAGACATATTCCAATACATATATTTAAAGTTAGATTTAGAAACAATGGTTTCTTTTGCTCCTTTAGGCTGAATACCAACTTCTAAATTAATATCAAAGCTCTTTTTTCCTTTAGTTTGAAGATATTCTAGAGGTTTTGGGTTTTGCTTTGGACTTTCCGTTCTAAAAGGTTCTAAAGCATCTAGAGTTACAATCCAAGGCGACATAGAAGAGGCAAAGTTTTTACCTAAGAATGGTCCAAGTGGTACATATTCCCATTTCTGAATATCACGTGCAGACCAATCATTAAATAAAACCAACCCAAAGATGTATTCTTCAGCTTCTTCAATAGGAATTGGTTCTCCTAAATCATTAGCGTCTGTAGTAATAAAAGCCATTTCTAATTCAAAGTCCACCAATTTTGAAGGCCCAAAAACAGGTTTGTCTGCACCATCTGGTAATGTTTGACCTTGCGGACGATGAATAGGAATTCCCGAAGGAATAATGGAAGAACTTCTACCATGGTAACCTACTGGCATGTGTACCCAATTTGGTAACAACGCATTTTCTGGGTCTCTAAACATTGCACCTACATTAGTTGCATGTTCTTTACTTGCGTAGAAGTCTGTGTAATCACCAACTTGTATTGGTAATTGCATTTCAATTTCATCTAAACGAAATAAAATAGTTTCTTTATGTGGTACATTATTTTTTAAAGTATCATTTTCTACATCAAAAATTTGTGCTATTCTATTTCTAACTAAACGCCATGTTTTTCTACCATCTGCAATAAAATCATTTAAGGTGTCTTGTAAAAAAATATCGTCTGTTAAAGGAATACCTTCAAAATAACCTAATTGATGCAAAGCGCCAAGGTCAATAGCAGTATCTCCAATTCTTGTTCCTATAGTAATAATGTCGTCTCTGGTTAAGAAAACACCAAAAGGAATGTTTTGAATTGGGAAGTCTGAAGATTTACCGACATGTAACCATGACGTTCTATCTGGATTATTGGCTGATAATGGCATATTGTTATTGTTGATTAAATGTTCATTAATTTCATTCAAACCTACATAATTTTTGATATTTAAACTAATGTATTCACTATTTTTGTACTGATTTAACAAACACTATATATATGCAACGCGACGAACAAATTTTTGAACTCATTAATGCTGAAAAAGAACGCCAGATAGATGGTATAGAATTAATAGCCTCTGAGAATTTTGTAAGTGACCAAGTTATGGAAGCTGCAGGTTCTGTTTTAACTAATAAATATGCTGAAGGTTATCCTGGTAAACGCTATTATGGTGGATGTGAAGTAGTTGATGAGGTAGAAAATATTGCTATTGAGAGAGCAAAAACATTGTTTGGCGCTGCTTATGCCAATGTACAACCACACTCTGGGAGTCAGGCAAACACAGCAGTTTTTCATGCGTGTTTAAAGCCAGGCGATACTATTTTAGGGTTTGATTTGTCTCATGGTGGACACTTAACACATGGTTCTCCTGTGAATTTTTCAGGTAAATTATATCGACCTACATTTTATGGTGTAAAAAAAGATACTGGTTATATAGACTATGATATGTTAGCTGACCAAGCTAAAAAGGAGCAACCAAAATTAATCATTGCTGGTGCTTCTGCTTATTCTAGAGATATAGATTTTGCGAAGTTTAGAGAAGTTGCAGATAGTGTTGGTGCTGTTTTATTAGCTGATATTTCGCATCCAGCAGGTTTAATTGCCAAAGGTATTTTAAATGACCCAATGCCACATTGCCATATTGTAACAACTACAACACATAAAACCTTACGTGGGCCAAGAGGTGGAATGATTATGATGGGCGAAAATATTGATAACCCATTTGGTATTACTTTAAAGAATGGTAAACTACGTAAAATGTCTGGTTTATTAGATTCTGGTGTTTTTCCAGGTAACCAAGGTGGACCATTAGAGCATATTATTGCAGCTAAAGCCATTGCTTTTGGCGAAGCTTTAACCGATGAGTTTTTACATTATATGCTACAAGTAAAACACAATGCTGATGCTATGGCAAAAGCATTTGTGGCTAAAGATTATAATTTAATTTCTGGTGGAACGGACAACCACATGATGTTAATTGACCTACGAAATAAAAACATTACTGGTAAAGATGCAGAGAATGCCTTAGTAAAAGCAGATATTACAGTAAATAAAAACATGGTACCTTTTGATACAGAATCTCCTTTTGTAACTTCTGGTATTAGAGTAGGCACAGCAGCAATTACTACAAGAGGTTTAAAGGAAACTGATATGCCTTACGTTGTAGATTTAATTGACGAAGTATTAGCAAACTACCAAGACGAAACTGTTTTAGCTGGTGTTGCTGAGAAAGTGAATGCTTTAATGGGTGGACGTGCTTTGTTTAATGCTTAGATAATTCTACGCTCAGTCTAAAACATTATTTTATTTGAGATGAAAGCTGTTTATTAACGTTCAATATTGTGAGAGGAATTATTTTTATTTTGGTTCTATTGTTTTTTTATACGTGTAAATGCGATAAAGAAACTTATTATTTGGATGAAGAAATGATAGCATTATTTCCTTACGAAAATTTGAGTATTGTTACATTTACAGATATTAACGAGAACTTAGTTGTTTTTAACGACATTAGGTATGAACGTGAAATATATGAGGAAAGTAGTCCGTCTGCATTTTTTTATTCAGGGCCAGACTGTGATGATAGTTATGAGAAAATTACAGTATCAATGAAAAGCGGAAGTGAGTATGAGTTATATGTAAGCACAGGACCTGGATTTAAAGCAGCTGTTGTAGATGATGCTCTCGGATACTTTGACTTAGAAGAAAATGAATATATTAATTATAGTTTTAACGATGTTTCATATGATGATGCTTTAAGAATTTATAGCAATTATAATGATTCTGAAATAATATTAATTCCAGATATAGGTGTTGTTTCAATTCAATATGGTTACCAAGACTATATGCCAGAGTTGTGGCAGTCGTTGATATTAGATAACTAAAAAAAGCCTTTCAATTTATTTTGAAAGGCTTTTTTTTAACGTTTTATCAAAATAATATGTATGAAAAAGAGTTAAGTGATATTTGTCATAGAATATAAGGTGTAATAGGAAGTAATTTTAAAGTTTAAAAAAAATACAGAAATACAATGAATACAGAATACAATACTTGGCACCATCCATATAAGCCAGCAGTAAAATACAAGAAAAAAGTAGCATACTTTAGTATGGAATTTGGGATTGACCAATCTTTTAATATTTATTCTGGAGGTCTTGGATTTTTGGCAGGATCACATATGCGCTCTGGTTATGAGCTTAAGCAAAATATGATTGGTATTGGTATGCTTTGGAAATATGGTTACTACGATCAAGCTAGAAACGATGACCAAACCTTAAGAACTGAATTTAACGAAAAACATTTCGATTTTCTTGAAGATACAGGAATTGAAGTAGAGGTAAAGCTTCATGATAATCCGCATGTAAAAGTAAGAGCCTATGTATTAAAACCCGAAATTTTTGGTACAGTACCAATGTATTTTCTTACAACAGACGTTGATGGAAATGACCATTTGTCTAGAACCATTACTAATCATTTATACGATGCTAATGAGGTAACACGTGTTTCACAAAGTATTGTATTAGGTATAGGAGGAGCAAAAGTTGTTGAGGCATTAGGAGGCGCAGATACTTATCACTTAAATGAAGGTCATGCATTGCCAGCCTTTTATTATTTAAAAGATCAAGGCGTTAAGAAAAGTCAAATGGTATTTACAACTCATACACCAGAAAAAGCCGGAAATGAAGAGCGTGATGCACGACACTTAAATAGATGTGGATTTTTTGGTAGAACACTTTCTGAAGCAGAGCTAAAAAAGGAATCTGTTAATGGTGGAATGATTAACTATACCATTTCGGCACTAAGAATGGCCAAAAAAGCAAATGGAGTTTCTAAACTACATGCTAAAGTGGCAAATGATATGTGGAAGGATTATAAGGGAGTAAGTAAAATAATACCAATTACAAATGCACAAAATCAAAAGTTTTGGCAAGATGCTAGTATTAAGAAAGCTTGGGCTAACAAAAAGGTAAAAGCTTACAAAACCAGAAAAACAATTCTAAAAAAAGAGTTATTTGAAGAAGTTTTTAAGCAAACAGGTAAAACATTTGATCCTAAAGTATTAACTATAGTTTGGGCTAGACGTTTTGCAGGTTATAAAAGAGCAGATTTATTATTACATGATATTGAGCGCTTTAAAAAATTAATTTCTAACCAAAAATATCCAGTTCAAATTATTTGGGCAGGTAAACCTTACCCTTATGATTACTATGCAATAGATGTTTTCAATCACTTAGTAAATCATTCTAAAACAGAACCTAATCTTGCTGTACTTATTGGATATGAGATAGAATTATCTAAAAAGCTAAAGTGTGGTTCTGATGTTTGGTTAAATACTCCTAGAATTACACGAGAAGCTTCTGGAACTAGCGGAATGACAGCTGCTATGAATGGTTCTGTAAATGTTTCAACCGATGATGGATGGATTCCTGAGTTTGCAAAAGATGGTGAAAATAGTTTTGTTTTACCTGCTATAGATTATCAATTACCTATTTGGGATCAAGATAATATTGATGCCAATAATTTATATGATATTTTAGAGAATAAAGTAATTCCTACTTACTATAATAATCCAAAAAAATGGCAAGATATTGTCTTTAAAGGAATGGATGGTGTTATCCCTGAGTTTACTAGTAAAAGAATGGCAGATGAATATTACAAGAAATTGTTTTAATCATATTGTAATAAATGTTAGAAAGCCCTTTAATTTAGTTTGAAGGGCTTTTTTTATTAATCCATTTTAAGTTCAGCAATATAGAAATAAGAATAATTATCCCAATAATTATAAGATATGACCACGATAAATTTTTAAGCGAAGGCTGTACGAATTTTGAAATAAAGGCTAAGATATATGGTATTGAGGTAAGGATATTAAATGTAAGCCATAAGTATTTTAGAATTTCAATTGCGAATTTCGAATAATTGATTTTTGATTTCAAAACAAAATATAATTTTTAATCATCAAATGACGTGCGATTATATGCTCCTGCGTCTATAGCACCTAGTCTAGATGCACCAAGGATATCACTTTCTACACCAAATGTAATTGTATTAATACTAATTGCACCAGAATCTTCACCAATGCGCATTAAATTTTCAAAAGGATCTTCAAAATCTGGGTCTTCATTAAATCTATTATTTTCATAATGAGTAACATTATCAAAATTATAATTTTCAGTATCAGCAAGTGTTTCATTATTAAATCTAAGTAAACAATTACTAAATTTGTAGTTGAAAACAGACCCTTGCTTTTCTATGGTAAATTCTGGGTTATCGTTACCATAAATAATACAGTTATTAAAATTAGCTGCAGTAAGGTTATTGGTGAAAATGGTATTGTCTTCGTCAATAAAATAATCATTAATAAGTAGTGCAGGATAATCTCTAAAACTACTATTCCAGTAATTAGCTATTGTACAATGGGTAAAGTTGTATTTTCCGCCAAAAGTGCCAGCAAAAGAAGATTGTCCGCAATTATTAATCACTACGTTTTCAGCTGTAATAGACGTTGCTCTGCCTAAAATACCAAAGCTACTTACATTGTAAATTTGAGAATTAGTAATAGTTAATTTATCTTCTGCAGATGTTTGATTTCCTTCTGCTAAAATACCAATAGTTGCATTTTTAATGGTGGCATAATTAATGGTATTGTTGTCGCTACCATTATACAACCAGATTGTTCCCCATTGACCTGGAATATCTTCATAAAGAGGTTCTAATCGGTCACCTTCTAGAATTACCTCATTGTCTAGGGTTTCTTGGTTTGGACTGTACGCACCATTGATATGAAGCGATGCATTATTAGTAACTATGATTCCGGAATCTGCATGAAAGTGAACACGTGCACCTGCTTGCATAGTTAAAGTTTTACCTTCTGCAACACCTGCATAACCGTAGATTACATAGGGTTTATTGTTTGTAAAAGTTAATTCGCTATCGTCTAGAAAACGTCCTTGTAAGGTGGTCTCGTCTGGTGTTCCGTCTCCATCAACATCAAACGTTAAGGTTTCAATAATATTTGTTTCTTCATCTTTAGCCGGATATATAAAAATGGCATCTTTTACCAAAGTTACAACCTCTACGTTCTGCTGGTTACTACCTGCATCAAAAAGAATTTTATCTGTATATAAAAATTGATTATAGAAGCTTCCGATTGAAGAAATATCAATGGTTGTTTCAATAAAAATATATAAACTATCATTGGCTAATAATTCTACGTTTTCAAAAAATTTACCTTCTTGTTCACCTTCTAAACCTGTTTGTCCATCAACATTCATTCTATAAAATGAATTGATTCCATTTTCAAACTGAATGGTAGGTATCACAATATCATCATCACTGCGATTATATACTTTAAGATTGTAGGTGCTAGAGCCAATGTTGGTAAAAACAGTATCTAAATAGATAGTGTCTTTTGCAAATTCTAAATTTCCTGTACTTGGTGAAAATTCAAAATCGTTTCTGCAAGAACTCCAAAATAATAAGATTCCGAAACAAATAAAGAATGATAGCAATCGCTTCATAAGTCATAAATATATTTAAGGCTTAAAAATATAACTTTTGAAGTTAGGATTTATTATAGATAGGTATAAATTATGCAGTAGTTTGCTAATCTTCCTTTTTAATAGTCTCTTCACTATATTGTTCTATTAAAATTAAAAACAGTTGGCTATTTAATACAAGTTCTTCTAGCAATAGTATTTTATTTTCAACTTTAAGTAATTCTGAACTTATTTGTTTCGCTTCACAAAAATCAAAAAACAGATGTGATTTGTTTTCTGGAATTTTTAAATCTTTTGTAATTAAATCTTTATTAAAAAATGAACTATTTTCAAATAAAGAATCCATTTGGGTATATGTAATGGGTAGATAAACAGGTGCTTTATATTTATCTTTTTTTTTAAAAAGTTTTACGGCAAGACCAATAAGCGCAATAAAATCTACTCCACCAGTTGCATTTGCTGGTTGGTATAAGTGAGGATTGTTTTTAATATCTTCTTTTAAAATAGATTGAAGGTCATTATTATAAGTTTCTTCAGTAAAAACAGGCTGTTCTGGTTCAGCTATTATTTCAACTTCATCGAGTTCCGTTTGTATTTCTTTGAGTTCAAAAACAGCTACACCTTCAAAATGAATATCTTTTAATATAATGGTTTTTTTATGATAGAATAAAGATTCAAAAGTTAGACTATCATTAACTTTAGCGTTTATGCTAAATTCACCATTGGCATTGGTTAATGTTAGTCGTTCTTGCGTTTTATTATATACCTTAATGTTTTTTAAAACGCCTTTAGAATCATAGATTTTTCCGTTTAATGTTTGAGAATAAAGAATAAAAGGAAAGCATAAAAGAAAAAGGAAAGTAGTAGCTTTTAGCATGTTTGAGTTGATTGATACCCTAAAGAAAAGAGATTCAATTGAAAACTATGTATGCATTAAAAAAACTTTAACCTAAAAAAATGTTAATTGAATAATTTACCAATTTCAGGAACAATGCGAGTAGGTCGTTGAGTTTTATTATCTATTAAACACCATTTTGCTTTAGAATTAACAATAAGCTGATTGGTTTTTGCATTGGTGATTTCTACATGTCTAATGGTAGATACACCAGAAACCTTAGACACAAAAGTTTTTAAATGTAAAGTGTCTCCAAGCAACGCCTGACTTTTATACTCAATAAAATGATTAACCAAAAACCATGAGTATGATTCTAAAATATTTTGAGTTGCATAAGTGAGCCAATGTTCTTTAGCAATGTCTTGTACCCATTGCACATAACGTACATTATTAACATGGTTTAGATCATCAATATCTTGTTCTGAAACTACTATTGTTTTTTCGAATATTTGCATGCTTTGTTTTAGATGCTAAAAGATAATAATTACTGAGCTGAAATTTTAACTTCAAAAAGTTTGTCCCAGTTTTTACCTGTAACAAATATGGTTTCTCGTTCTGGGTGGTATGCAATACCATTTAATACATCTAATTCTGGATGTTGTTTTACTTTCTCTTTTAAAGATTCAAAATTTATAACACCTTCAACACCACCTGTATTTGGGTTTATTATTGCAACGCCATTTCTTTGATAAATATTTGCGAATATTTTACCATTAATCCATTCTAGCTCATTAATTCGTGGGATTTTGCCTTTTTGTGTAAAAACTTCAATATGGCTTTGTTCTGTTAAGTTTTCTGGGTTTAATAGGTAGATTCTTTCTGTTCCATCAGATTTATATAATGTTTTTCCGTCATTACATATTCCCCAACCTTCTTTACTTGTTCCGTATTTAAATGTACTTAGTTTTTCAAAAGTATTTACATCATATACAAAACCTCGTTCGCTTTGCCATGTTAACTGATAGATTTTATCATTAAAAATAGTTAATCCTTCTCCAAAATATTGATTTTCTAAATTAATGTTTTTTAAGATTTCACCATTTTCAAAGTTTAACTTTCGGAGCTTAGATTCTCCTTTTTGCCCTGTACTTTCGTATAATTCACCATTATAGAATTCTAAACCTTGGGTGTACGATGTAATATCATGAGGGTAGGTGTTTATAATTTCAAATGTGTAAATGGTAGGAATCACATTGTTAAAAATAATAACAGGTTTAGTAATTGTTTCCGTTTTACCATCAACATTTACAGTTGCCGTAATGGTTTTATTACCTAAGGTTATATTATTTAAAATAGTATTGTTTTCTATTGCTTTTCCGTTTAAATCATATGTAACACTGCTGACATTTAGGTTCTTAGGGTTATTTATAGACAACTTTAATGTATCACCTAGCATCAATGATTGTTCGTTAATTTTTATTGATAAACTAGATTTTTTTGTGCCATTAGTGTCACCACAATTTGTAATAAATAATGTTAACGTAAAGAGAATTAAATATTTAGAAAGTTGCATAGGATTTGTTTGAATTTTTAGCAAGTTATTAAATAAAATTCAGTTTAAAAATCTCTAATTAAATATTGTGTAAGTTTGAAAAGGTTGTATCTTTGCAGCCGGCAAGTCCTACACAACCAGCTCCTGTTGAATCCTCCAGGGCGGGAACGCAGCAAAGGTAAATGGTCGTAGCGGTGTGATGTAGGTAGCTTGCCTTTTTTTGTACAATAAACTCAAATCTTGACAGCTATAGCTATTCAGGATTTTTTTGTTTTAAATCAAAAAATAAACCATGAGTAAATTTCTACTAATTTAGGAATTTGTATTTTCGAAATCATAATATAGATTAAAGTATGTCTAAAGTAGTTTTAATAACAGGAGGTTCTTCTGGAATAGGGAAATCGGTTGGCGAGTTTCTACAAGCTAAAGGTTTTAAGGTTTATGGTACAAGTAGAAATCCGGATAATTATCCAAATAGTAAATTTCCTATTGTTGCGTTAGACGTTACTAAACCTGAAACTATTTCTAAATGTGTGTTTGATATTTTATCTAAAGAATCTAAAATTGATGTGCTTCTTAATAATGCTGGTGCTGGTATTACAGGACCAATTGAAGAAATTCCAGACGCTGAAATAAAACGAAATTTTGAAACCAATTTTTTTGGTCCAATCAATGTCATCAAAGCAGTATTACCGTCTATGCGGAAACAAAATTCTGGTTTAATTATTAATGTAACATCTATTGCTGGTTATATGGGATTACCATATAGAGGCGTTTACAGCGCAAGTAAAGGTGCTTTAGAATTAATAACTGAAGCCTTTAGAATGGAATTAAAAGGTTTTAATATTAACATGACCAATGTTGCACCTGGTGATTTTGCAACTAACATTGCTGCTGGTCGTTTTCACGCACCAGTATTAGAAAACTCACCATATAAAGCAACTTACGGCAAAACGCTGAGCATGATGGACGAGCACGTAGATAGCGGAAGTGATCCACAACAAATGGCAGAAGCTATTTATAAGATCATTGAATCTAAGAACCCTAAAATTCATTATAAAGTTGGTGCTTTTTTACAGAAATTCTCCATTGTTTTAAAACGAATTCTTCCAGATACAGTTTACGAGAAAATGTTGATGAATCATTATAAGTTATAAGTTAAACATCTAAAAGTTGATAAGGGTTTGTGAAAGACTTAAAAAAGATTAAAATTTATACAATTCTTATTCATTGCTTTATAATAATAGGAGCAGGACATGGTATTGGAATTTTAGTATTTTTAGATTATTTAAGTGTAAACTCATTATTTAATAATGAATTAACTTTTAGTTTAGATGGAGACTATCAAGATAGATTGGATCTGGTTGGTTTAATTTCTTTCATTGGTAAAATCATTTTAATTATAAGCTTTTTTGTTTCTAGTAAAATCTTTAAGAACACTCTTAATTTAGTTGGTGTTTTAGTATTATGGATTTCCGTTTGTATCTTAACTACAGGAAACTGGAGTTACAATAGTCTATATGCAATATCATTTTTTACAAGTGTACCTTTCTTAATAGCATCGTTGTTTTTAGTTTATTATACTTTTATGAGTTTGAATAATAGGAAATCTATTTCTAAATAACACAGCATTGGTACATTATTTGTGACATTTTCCTCAAATTACATCCATGAAATCTTTAAAATATCTATTACTATCAGTTTGTTTTTTATGTTTTAATTGCGATGACATTGTAGACTGTATTATTAATAAAAGGCCTGAAATACCAGATAAATCTTTTGATGTAGGTAATATTGGGTATTACTACAGCGAAGCATTGACATCAGAAATAAAAAATGAACCTAACGATGATTATTACGATTATTTTTATGACATAAGAGGACATTTACCAGATGGATTAGAATTATATTCTGATTTTAGAACGGTTTCAATTAAAGGTTTTCCTGAGGTTTCTGGGAGTTTTACATTTACAATTCAATTGTACGTAGATCCACCACAATATTATGATCAAGATTCACAAGAATGGGAAGATAATTTGTGTTCCTATTCAACTTCTAAAGAATTTACGATTATAATTAATTAATATTTTACGGATAATTTAATCTGAAAAACATACATCTAAAATAGTTGAAAGTCGTAACTTAGCGGCAACTAAAAACACAACAATTCAAAACTATTTTACATGAAATTTTTTATCGATACAGCAAACTTAGAGCAGATTAAAGAAGCTCAAGATATGGGTATTTTAGATGGTGTTACAACAAACCCATCATTAATGGCAAAAGAAGGTATTACAGGTACCAACAATATATTAAAACATTATGTAGACATTTGTAATATTGTAGAAGGTGATGTGTCTGCAGAAGTAATTTCTACAGATTTTGAAGGTATGGTAAGAGAAGGTGAGGCTTTGGCTGAACTGCATGATCAAATTGTGATAAAATTACCAATGATTAAAGATGGAATTAAGGCTTGTAAATACTTCTCTGACAAAGGGATTAAAACAAATGTAACTTTGGTTTTTTCTCCTGGTCAGGCTTTATTAGCAGCAAAAGCAGGTGCTACTTATGTATCACCTTTTATTGGTCGATTAGATGATATTTCTACAGATGGATTAAATCTTATTGCAGAAATTAGACATATCTATGATAATTATGCTTTTGATACTCAAATTTTAGCAGCTTCTGTACGCCATACAATGCATGTTATAGATTGTGCAAAATTAGGTGCTGATGTAATGACAGGTCCTTTAAGTTCTATAACAGGTTTGTTAAAACACCCTTTAACTGACGCAGGTTTGGCTAAGTTTTTAGCAGATTATAATAAAGGAAATTAAGGTATTTAAACTAAATATTTTTAAAGAGCATCTTGTTTTACAATAAGATGCTTTTTTTGTAATAATTCTTCAAGGGTTTCTTCAAATTCCGAATTAAATATATTGACATTAGGATGAAGAATAATACCATTTTTATCTACAATGATAGATTTATTTAGATAATTAACAGCTAAAATTTTTCGAGCTGCTTTAGAATTCTTAAACTTATATTCATTAATGGTGTTGAAGTTGTAGTTGTTAATAATTTTCTTCCAGAATTTATCATCATTATCATTTACGTTGATTGAAATAAAATCCATTTGAGGATAATTAAGTTTCAATTTTTCTACCATATAATGGCTATTTCTATATTGCGATTTAGAATTAGAAGACCAAAAATAAATGATAGTGGGTTTAGTGATTATAGAGTCTATATAATGCTCAGTATCGTTGTAATTAACTAATTCGATATTTGGAAGTGGATTTCCTTGACGTAGTAGTTTTAGAGAAGATACAAGTTCTTTCATGTAAGATTTGTCTTCATCGTTTGTAGTTTTTGCCAAGTAATAATTGAGTAATTCATTGGCTTCATCTTCCGTGTGGTTATTGCTAATATATTCTCTAGCTTTATATTTTAATAGGTTGTTTTTTATTGCAGTATCACTAATGATACTATCAATTAAATCAAGTTTAGCTTTGTTATAACACATAGCATGTCTATCAAATTTACTATGATAAGGGTTGTTTTTATAATAATTGTTTATAGCCAAATTATCAATATTAGAAAACAAAAAACGGTTGTAAGCAAAAAAGTGACTTAGGTGATTAGCGTTGTAATCAATGTCTTTTCTGTGATTAAAAAATGTTTCTGGTAAATCTTTAATGTGAATCATTTTATTATTACCAAAATAAGCAAAAGGATAAATTTCCTTATCAGCATAAGTATTGTAATTAATATTGGCTTCTACAATAGATTTAAAGAATTCTGACTCCTCATTTTTAAGTAAAAACTCATTAAATTCGGCTAACTGCTTAGATCGTCTAGTTTCTACAAAATCATAAAAAGCTTCTGGTTCCATTTTAGAATACTTAACCAATTGTTTAGCCTCTTGTTCATTAGATAAATACGTTTTTAAAAGATAATTATTTTTTTTAGCACCATTACCAGTAAAAACTAAGGATTCATCAAAATCATAAGTGTTTAGCCTAACCATTATGCTATCGTTAGGTTCTAATAATATCATTTGATATTCGCCACCATGTGTAATGGAATGAAGACCAGGCTGAAGATTCTCTATTTTATGTATAAATCTATTGTTTTTATCTAGAGTTATGGAATCTACAATTTTCCCTTTTGTGTTATAGAGTACAACACTCTTGTTTTTTGGATTTATAATTTCACCGCCAATATATGCATACTCATTAGTATTACCACCTTTGAAATGACATCCAAAAGTAACCGATAGCAAAGTAAGGGCAATTACTATATTTCTAGTAAACATGGGATTTATGTATAAATTCGTTAACAAAAATATACGTTGATTATCGCAACTCTTGTTAATACCTCGTTAAAACTTGTTATAAGGATTGTTAATATCGTCTAACCACATAATTTTAAGGTGTTTATCTGTTTTAGGTAACGTTTTTGGATAGACAGAGTTAACTTTAGGATACTTTTTTATCTCCATATTTAAAAAATTAGAAATTATTTAAAATTCCTATTTGAGTTAATGAGTTGAGTTTGGGTTTAATTTTCTACTTTTGCACTCTTAAAAAAAACACCTTATTTTATAATGAGGTCAACAGAATAAAGTTATAAATTATGTTATCAGTTTCTAATCTTTCGGTTCAATTCGGAAAACGCGTACTTTTTGATGAAGTAAATACTACATTTAATAATGGTAATTGCTACGGAATAATTGGTGCTAATGGTGCCGGAAAATCTACATTTTTAAAAATAATTGCAGGTAAAATGGACCCAACTTCTGGTAGCGTACATTTAGAACCAGGTAAACGTATGTCTGTTTTAGAACAAAATCATAATTTACATGATGAAGACACCGTTTTAGAAACAATTTTAAAAGGAAACAAGCCTTTATATAAGTTAAAAACAGAAATTGATGCACTTTACGCTGATTATACAGACGCAAATGCAGAGAAAATTGGTGAACTTCAGGTTCAGTTTGAAGAAATGAATGGTTGGAATGCTGATAGTGATGCAGCTGCTATGTTATCTAATTTAGGTATTAAAGAAGATTTGCATTATTCATTAATGAAAGATTTAGATGGTAAACAAAAAGTACGTGTGTTATTGGCACAGGCTCTATTTGGTAATCCAGATTTATTAATCATGGATGAGCCTACCAATGATTTGGATTACGAAACCATTACATGGTTAGAAAACTTCTTAGCAAATTATGAAAACTGTGTTATTGTTGTCTCTCACGATAGGCACTTTTTAGATTCCGTCTGTACACATATCTCAGATATAGACTTCGGAAAAATCAATCATTTTTCTGGTAATTATACATTTTGGTATGAATCGTCTCAATTAGCAGCAAGACAGCACGCACAACAAAATAAAAAGGCAGAAGAGAAGAAGAAGGAGTTAGAGGATTTTATTCGTCGTTTTTCAGCAAACGTTGCAAAATCAAAACAAGCAACGAGTAGAAAGAAGATGATTGATAAATTGAATATAGCAGATATAAAACGTTCTAGTCGTCGTTATCCTGCAATTATTTTTGAGCGTGATCGCGAAGCTGGTGATCAGATTTTAAATATTGAAGGACTTTCTGCAAGTCTAGAAGGAGAAACGTTATTTAAAAATATAGATATCAATTTAAATAAAGGAGATAAGGTAGTGGTATACTCTAAAGACTCTAGAGCAACAACCGCATTTTATCAAATATTAAATAATAAAGAAAAAGCAGATTCAGGTAAATTTTCTTGGGGAGTTACAACAACACAATCTTATTTGCCATTAGATAATAGCGAGTATTTTAATAATAAATTAACGCTTGTAGATTGGTTGAGACAATGGGCAACAACAGAAGAGGAGCGAGAAGAAGTACATATAAGAGGATTCCTAGGAAAGATGATATTTAGTGGTGAGGAAGCTTTAAAAACATCAGATGTATTATCTGGTGGAGAGAAAGTACGATGCATGTTAAGTAGAATGATGATGATAAGAGCAAACGTTTTAATGTTAGACGAACCAACTAACCACTTAGATTTAGAAAGTATTACAGCGTTTAACAATTCTTTAAAAAACTTTAAAGGAACTTTATTATTAACTACTCACGATCATGAATTTGCTCAAACAGTAGGTAATAGAATTATTGAGTTAACACCAAATGGTGTTATAGACCGATATATGACGTTTGATGAGTACATGAGTGACAAAAAGGTAAAGGAATTACGTGAGAAGATGTACGGAACTACGGTATAAAACTTATATAGAATAAAAGAAAAAGCTAGTATGAAAATACTAGCTTTTTTTGTTTTGGTAAAGTAAGTGTAGTTTCTAAAACTAATTTAGAATAACAGCAGACTATTCAACTTTAATCAGTTTAATATCTTTAGGATATTCATTCGCTAATCCATTATCAATAAAAGTTTTGTCAAACAAACGATTAATCACCATTGTAGAATCGGTTGCATTTTTTATTATCCATTTTATTTCTTCACCATTTAAATAATTTCTAAGTCGCATAGAGATATACACACCAGAATTACTAATTTCATACTTAGATGTGTCAAAAAAATAATGACTACTTGATATTAGATTTTCTGAAATCTCATAAAAAGGAGGCCAATTGTAACCGTTATCTGGTCTTGGTAGAGGTGGAGGAGGGAAAAAGCTTTCAGGTTTATCTATATAGATTTCCTCTACCCATTTACCATATAGCTGTTCTTTATTCCATTTCGGTTTTTGTAATTTCATTACAAACTCTATGTCTTCATAGCTTAAATTAACGCCCTTGTATGTAGAATCATTGATTTGATTAATTCCAATGACTTTATTATTCAATACAAGAAAAGTAGACGTATTATAATATGCTAAATTCCAATTATAAAACCTTTCTCTAAAGTACATTTGATGATATGTTGAATCTTTAAAATCTATGATTATAGAATCCCTAATAATAGAATCGTTCTTCGATTCAACGAACAACAAGAATGTCTTATTTTGGAATGCACTTTCAGTAATCTTTTGATGGCTGTTGTATGTGCAACTCAAAATATAACATAAAAGAATTATGCTAAATATAAATCTCATTAACAATAGTTAGGAAGCCGCTTCCATATCTGCCTCAACACGTGCAACGATGACCTTTGCTTTTCCTAGTTCATCATTATGTACATATATTTCTTGAATTCCATTACTTAAAGATCCTTGTCCACCTAAACGTTGAGATTCACCTTCGTCTTTTATAATTGGGATAATGTCAGCAAGTTCTAATTCCTCTCTTACACGAGTTGCTAAAATAAAATTGCCGTAATAAACTCTTGTATATTCTGTAGTGCTCATAATTATTTATTTAAACATTTAATAAAAGTTACAAAAATTTATTGAGATTGACACTTAAATAATTCATAATTTTATTGCTTTTAGCTATGCTTTATTTCAAAGCAATAGTTTTTGGTTATTAAAATATTAAATAAAAAAATGTGATATGTTAATTGAAAATTCATTATTTTATATTTTTATAAATGCAAAACAGTAAATATTATAAAATATGGAAAAATCAGCTAATAATTCTGCAGATTCAATACATGCAGAAAATCAAGACTTAAATCCACATGGAAGCTCTGGTTCGGGTAAATGTCCTTTTATACAAGGTGCTATTACAACAACAGAAAAAACAGTGACAGATTGGTGGCCAAATACACTTAATTTGGATATTCTACATCAACATGATACTAAAACAAATCCTTTAGGAGTAGACTTTAATTACCAAGAAGAATTAAAAAAATTAGATGTTGAAGGGCTAAAAAAAGACCTTCATGAGTTTATGACAGATTCTCAAGATTGGTGGCCAGCAGATTGGGGACATTATGGAGGTTTAATGATACGTATGGCATGGCATGCTGCAGGTTCTTACAGATTACCAGATGGACGCGGTGGAGGAGGAACTGGTAACCAACGTTTTGCACCACTAAATTCTTGGCCAGATAACGTAAGTTTAGATAAAGCAAGACGTTTACTTTGGCCAATAAAGAAAAAATATGGTAATAAGGTTAGTTGGGCAGATTTAATAATCCTTGCCGGAACAATTGCATATGAGAGTATGGGTTTAAAAACATATGGCTTTGCTTTTGGTAGAGAAGATATTTGGCATCCAGAAAAAGATGTGTATTGGGGCGCAGAAAAAGAATGGTTAGCTCCAAGTGATGAGCGTTACGGAAATGTAGAAAACCCAGCAACTATGGAAAATCCGTTAGCAGCTGTGCAAATGGGATTAATTTATGTAAACCCAGAAGGTGTAAACGGTAAACCAGATCCATTAAAAACTGCTTTACAAGTTAGAGAAACTTTTAAGCGTATGGCTATGAATGATGAGGAAACTGTAGCTTTAACAGCAGGTGGTCATACAGTTGGTAAAACTCATGGAAATGGAGATGCCAGTATTTTAGGTCCTGATCCAGAAAGTGCTGATGTAGATGCGCAAGGTTTAGGTTGGTTTAACCCAACTAAATCAGGAAAAGGAAGATATACAGTAACAAGTGGTTTAGAAGGTGCATGGACAACACACCCAACCAAATGGGATAATGGCTTTTTTGAAATGTTATTTAACCATGATTGGGAATTACGTAAAAGCCCAGCAGGAGCCCTACAATGGGAGCCAGTTAGTATTGCTGAAGACGATATGCCTGTTGATGTTGAAGATTTAACAACTAAGCACAATCCAATGATGACTGATGCGGATATGGCTATGAAAATGGATCCAATCTATAAGGAGATTTCATTAAAATTCATGAATGATTTTGATTACTTCACTGACGCTTTTGCTCGTGCTTGGTTTAAGTTAACACATCGTGATATGGGACCAAAAGACCGTTGGTTTGGGCCAGATGTACCACAAGAAGATTTAATATGGCAAGATCCTGTTCCTAAAGGAAATAAAGATTATGATGTAGAGGCTGTTAAAGCTAAAATTGAAAATACAGATTTAACTATTGCAGAATTAGTGTCTACAGCTTGGGATAGTGCAAGAACCTATAGAGGTTCGGATTTTAGAGGTGGTACAAATGGTGCTCGTATTCGTTTAGAGCCGCAAAATGCTTGGGAAGCTAATGAGCCTGCTCAATTACAAAAAGTACTTGCTGTTTTAGAACCAATTGCTTCAGAATTTGGAATTAGTGTTGCAGATACTATTGTATTAGCTGGTAATGTTGGTGTAGAAAGAGCTATTAAAAATGCAGGATTGAGTGTAAATGTACCTTTTGCTCCAGGTAGAGGAGATGCGTCACAAGAAATGACTGATGTAGAGTCTTTTGAATCTTTAGAACCAGTTGCTGATGGATATAGAAACTACCAGAAACAAGAGTATGTAGTTAGTCCAGAAGAAATTCTATTAGATAAAACGCAATTACTAGGATTAACAGCGGCAGAAATGACCGTCTTAGTTGGAGGAATGCGTGTTTTGGGAACCAACTATGGCGGAACAAAACATGGTGTGTTTACTGAAAATGAAGGTGCTTTAACTAACGATTTCTTTGTGAACCTTACGGATATGATTTATGAGTGGAAATCCCTAGATAATGGCACTTACGAAATTAAAAATCGTAAAACCGGAGAAGTTAAATATACAGCAACTCGTGTAGATTTAGTTTTTGGATCTAATTCTATTTTACGCGCATATTCAGAATTATATGCACAAGATGATAATAAAGAGAAATTTGTTAAAGACTTTGTTGCAGCTTGGACTAAAGTGATGAATGCCAATAGATTTGATATTTAATTATTTTAAACACCGTTATTTAAAAAAGGAATTCTCATTTTCGGGCATTCCTTTTTATTTAAAAAATATTAGAGAATGAAAAAGGATACAGACGTTTTTTTTGAAGCGATTCGTACAGGAGATAAAGACCGAATAAAAGCCTTAATGAGTATTAATCCGCAATTGGTAAATGAAAAGGATCAGCGTGGATTTACACCACTTATTTTAGCTACTTATTTTGAAAACGAAGAAGTTACAAACATTCTATTAGAAAATAATGCTGATATAAATGCTAAAGATGCATCAGGTAATACAGCTTTAATTGGTATTAGTTTTAAAGGCAATTTGTCGTTAGCAATTACATTATTATCAAATGGTGCAAATGTTAATGCTGTAAATAATACAGGAACAACAGCTCTAGTTTTCGCTACTCAATACAACAAAAAAGATATAGTAAAATTACTTTTAGAGTATAAAGCAGATAAGACTTTGAAAGATAACGATGGTAAAACAGCCTTAGATTATGCTCAAGCAAAAGGCTTCGATGAGATTATTTCTTTATTAAAGTGAAATAGCAGATATATTGATTTCAAAATTTAAAAAAAATAATAACAGAACAAGTTCATTAAACAAATAAAAGTTTATTAAACTGTATGAGATATTTAAAAAGCAAAAACCACTTTAAAAAATTAAAGTGGTTTTTCTAATATATTAATATAAATGTTTAAGTTGTTTTAATCATTTTTAGCAAAATAACCATCGTTAGAAACTGCAGCATCACTTATAGAAATGCTTCCGGTTTTAAACCAAACTTCTGCATAATTACCGTCTGTGTATTGTTTTTGAATATCTCCACCATGTGTTTCTGCACCAGAACACCAGTTTTTATTAATCTCTGGAGATTTTCCGTTGGTTTGGTTATAGCAACCCAATTTAAAGAAACAACCTTCACCTGTATAAGCCTCTTTGCGCTCTAAACCATCTTGACCTAATGGAAAGAATAGGTTTTTAGTTTGCTCTGGTATATCTGCTACCGTTGTATATTCAGATTCTACGATGTTTTTTGTGAATGTTTTAGTCTCATGTCCAGGACTTGAGAATGTAAGGTTCATAATACCATCTTTAACTTCAATAGTATAACTAAATTCTTCTCCTAGTTTTATACCATCAGCTGGTTCTTCTGGATATGTGTTTGCATCTGTACCAACCACAGAGAAATCATTTCCCCAAACCGCGGAAGAATAATCCCAACGTTTAGAATTATCGTCACCAGCAGTGTTGATTTCATAATGCCAAAATACAGACCCTTTATCTTGTCCAGGATATTTTTTGTAGAATATTTTAAGCGGTTCATTTTCAAAGGCATCTGCACTATGTATTTGCCCTACTACTACAGCGTGCGTTGCAGCAACACGAGCGTCACCAGTAGCTGAGACATTCATTACTTTTAAAGTTGCTGTTAATTTATCATCAGCAGTTTTAGGGTACCATTTTTTTGTTTGGGCTAATTCAGTTCTTGTATTATTAGATGTACCGTGTGTGTTACCACCATTAGGCGCTTTAAACACTACCCAATTATTTTTACCATCATTTGTGGTGTAAAAGAAGTCTTTGTTTTCAAAATCAATTGGGATACCTACGTTAGAACCATCACCTAGGATGAGTTTCCAATTATCGAAAAACGGAATTACGTCACTTGCGTAAACGGTTTTAGGTGTTTCTTTTTCGCTTTCTGTTACGGTAGGTGTTTCAGTAGTTTTGGTTTCATTTTTGCAACTACTCAGTGTAAATATAGCACTTAAGGTTAAACCTATTGATACTGATTTAATTAGTTTACTATTCATTTTAGTTATTATTTAGTTGATTTAAAGTTAAACATTATGGAGCGTTGAAATAACCAAACTAAGGTAACGAAAATTTGGTTAACCAATTATTTTAGGACCCTTTAATTGAGGTTTGAATTGTAAAAATTTATAATAGTGGATTGTGAAATGCTAGCAAATTACTTTTTTGCCTGTAACAGAATCACTGATTATTTAAATGTTATAAGGAATAGCACATAAGTAGATGTTATTTTGGTAAATAATTGAGCAGTTAAAAATCTAAAGGTTATTTTGGTTTTACGGCATAAAAAAAACCACCTTACGTAAGTAAAGTGGTTTTTATATTTTTCTTTTTCGGTATATCTATTTGTCTATAGAACCCAAAACACGTTTCATAAAGTTGTTGACTGCGTCTTTTTTAGAAGCACCATCTTTAATCATTTTATTGACTTCAATTGCACCATACATGTTAGAGATTAATTCTCCTATAACGTCTAATTCTTCGTCTTTTAAAGAAGGAACTTCGGTAAGAGCTTCTAGTGTTTCAATCGTTTCAATGATATAATCTTCATCATTATCTTCAATAAATTGTGTTAAGTGTTTAATTACAGGTAACTTCATACTTAAATAGCTTCTTCTACAAGTTCTTTTAATACATCGAACTTATTTGTTTGTACTTGGCTTTTAAATTCACCTTTTTTAAATGTAGCAAATGTTGGTAAATTATCTACCGTTGCTAATTTTCTACTTTCAGGAAATTTTTCAGCATCAGCGATAACAAAAGTTGCTCCTTCGTTTTCAGTTGATAATTTCTTGAATTTAGGTTTCATTATTCTACAATTTCCACACCAAGTGGCAGAATATTGAACGATTACAGTATCATTTTCTGAAATGATATTCTGTAAATTATCTTGATCTAATTCTTGAATCATAATCCTTTAGTTTTTTTAGCCTATCAGGCTTTCAAAACCTGATAGGTTTAATAATTTATTCCTAATTTAAGTGAGAAGATAAATACTCTTTAGTACCTTGAGCACTTGCTTGCATAGCTTCTTTTCCTTCTTCCCAGTTTGCAGGACAAACCTCACCTTTTTCTTGAACATGTGTTAGGGCATCAATGATTCTTAAATATTCATTGACGTTTCTACCTAATGGCATGTTATTAACACTCTCGTGTTGTATAGTTCCTTCCTCATCAATAATGTAAGTTGCTCTGTAAGTAACATTATCACCTTCAACAGTTACAAGTCCTGTTTCTTCATCAAATTGCTCGTTAAAAGTGTCTAAAATACCTAAAGCAGAAGCAAGGTTACGGTTAGAATCTGCTAAAAGTGGATACGTTACACCTTCGATTCCTCCATTATCTTTAGCTGTGCTTAACCAAGCAAAATGTACTTCTGCAGTATCACAAGAAGCACCTATAACTATAGTATTTCTTTTTTCGAATTCACCCAAAGCAGCTTGAAAAGCGTGTAACTCAGTTGGACAAACAAAAGTAAAATCTTTTGGGTACCAGAATAAAACCACTTTTTTATTATTGTTTTTTGCTTCCTCTAGAACGTTCACTTTAAAAGTGTCGCCCATTTCATTCATTGCGTTTACGTTTAAATCTGGGAATTGTCTTCCTACTAATGCCATGTTATAATATTTTAATTTGTTAATTAATTTTCTGATACAAATTTAGTAAGTAGAGTCGTACTTTTTAATAGGGTTTGATTATGATAAAGAATAGTGAAATAGCAAGTTTATATGGCATCAAAAAAGAGGGTTAAATATTATCATTATGATAATATAACCCCTAAAAAAGTATCAACCTGATAAATAATAACTAAAAAGCCTAGGCTATTGACTACTATTTATTTGTTAACATTTTAATTTTAATTCGGAATGCAGCAAATAATAGAGTTGTAAAAGGACTTAACCAATTAAATATTGCGTAAACAAAATAGTCTGCTACGCCAACACCTAAAACACCACTATGGTAAGCTCCACAGGTATTCCAAGGAACTAAGGCTGAGGTTACTGTGCCAGAATCTTCTAGAGTTCTACTTAAATTTTCTGGAGCTAGCCCTTTGTCCTCGAATGCTTTTGTAAACATTTTACCTGGTACTACAATTGCTAAATATTGGTCAGAAGCGGTTACGTTAAGAGCTAAACAACTTGCAACAGTACTTGCAAATAATCCAAAAGTTGTTGTAGCTAAACTTAAAAGTGCTTTACTTATTCTAGCTAATGCACCAATGGCATCCATAATACCACCAAAAACCATTGCGCAAATAATTAACCAAATAGTGCCTAACATACCAGACATACCTTTACCTGAAGCAGAAAACAATTCGGCTAAGGTTTCATTATTAGTAGCAATAGTGGTTTTTACTGTTATAGCATCCATAACTCCTTTATAAGCAGAACTTATAGTTAGTTTTTCTACACCTGCAATTTGAGCTACAATTTGAGGTTGAAATATTAAAGCAAAAATAGCACCTAATAAAGTACCAAGTAGCAAAGCAACTAAAGGCGGTGTTTTTTTTACAATTAAAGCAATAACAAAAATTGGTACTAAAAATAGCCAACCGTTAATATTAAAGGTTTTGTCTAAATCATTAATAAGGGTTGTTGTATCTGCTGTACCTTCAGGGCTTTGGGTAAAACCTAATATTAAAAAAAAAATAAGCGTTACAATAATTGTTGGTACCGTAGTTATAGACATGTATTTAATATGTGTAAATAAGTCTCCACCTGACATTGCAGGCGCAAGATTTGTCGTATCACTTAAAGGTGACATTTTATCTCCAAAATATGCTCCAGATAATATGGCTCCAGCCGTCATTCCTAAGGATATCCCTAATACATCTCCAATACCAATTAGAGCAATACCAACTGTTGCAGAAGTGGTCCAAGAGCTACCAGTAGCCACTGAAATTATAGCACATATAATTACGCAAGCGGTTAAAAATATGGTTGGGTTTAATATTTGTAACCCATAATAAATCATTGCAGGTATAATTCCGCTTATAAGCCAAGTACCTGCTAATGCACCTACCATTAATAAAATTAATAAAGCTCCAGCTGTAGATTTAATGTTTTCGGCAACCTCTTCAATCATTTGTTCAAAAGTAACTTTGTTAAAAAAACCAACAATAGCCGCTACAGAAGCTCCAAGTAAAAGAATAAATTGATTACTGCCACTTAAAGCATTATCTTCATATACAAATACGTTGTAAGCAAGCATTCCAACCAAGGCAAACACAGGTATAAGAGCTTCCCAAATGTTAAGTTCGTTATTTTCAACAATTTGTTGGTCTTGTGGTTGTTTTGGTTTTATGTCTTTACTTTCCATTTAATATTTGTTAATTATTTATCTTCTGTAATGTTACGACTTTGTTAAACCAATTGCAAATACGCTGCATATTTAAGGCATAGAAATATAAAAGGTTAGGGCTTTATGAGCACCTAACCTTTATTAATATTTTAGTAGATTAAGGATTATAAAATATTTAGTTCTTTCATACATTTATTTATCATTATATATGTACGTTCAATGTCTGCGTCCAATCCAATAGAAAAACGAATTAATCCGCTACTTAATCCCATAGATTTTTGTTCTTCTTCAGGTATTTCAGAAGATGTAGAGCTTCCAGGAGCACTAAATAATGTTTTGTAAAAACCTAAACTCACGGCTAAATAACCTATTTTATTTTGCTGCATTAATTCCATAAGAGCATTAGCTTTTTCTAATGTGCCAACATCAATAGTAAGCATGCCTCCATAACCGTATTTTTCATTCAACATAGATTTAAACAATTCATGAGATGGGTGAGAGGTTAAACCAGGATATACAGTTTTTAAACCATCTTTTTCAAATTTCTCGGCTAAAAAAGATGCATTATGGCTATGTTGCATCATTCTAAGATGTAATGTTCTTAAATTCTTCAGTACCGAAGCAGAACGTAAACTATCCATAGTAGACCCTAATAACATTGCAGCACCATTATTTACGTTTCTTAAATCGTCAATAAATTCTTGAGAACCACAAACAACACCTCCAACGGTATCAGAAGAACCATTGATAAACTTTGTTAAGCTATGTATTACAATATCTGCTCCAAAAGCAATAGGAGAAATGGATAAAGGAGAAAAAGTATTATCTACAACGAGTTTTAAATTATACGTTTTAGCAAGTTTTGCTAAACTGCTAATGTCAGCAACTTCTAATAATGGATTGCTAACCGTTTCACAGTAAAGTACTTTAGTCTTTGGTGTAATGGCAGCTTCAATGACATCTAATTTAGTGATGTCTACAAACGTAGTTTCAATACCTAAACGAGGTGCAAAATTTTTAAGAAAAGCATAAGTCCCACCATATATTGTTCTACTACTTACTACATGTTCTCCTGCATCACAAAGTTGTAATAAAACAGGTGTAATTGCTCCCATGCCAGAGGCAGTAACGGTTGCCGTTTCAGTACCTTCCATAGCAGCTAATGCTTCACCTAAATATAGGTTTGAAGGAGATGAATGACGAGAGTATAAATAACAACCATCTGCATTACCTTCAAAAGTATCGAACATAGTTTTTGCGGATAAAAAAGTATAGGTTGAAGAATCCGAAATAGAAGGATTAACACCTCCAAATTCTCCGAAGTATTGTAAATCTTGAATATTGTTAGCAGGTTTAAATTTCATAATTATCTAATTTATATAACATCAAAAATCGTAAAATTTAGATTAATAATCAATCTATGCTTTTGATTTTGGATTATTTGTTGGTAAAATGTTTAATTTATAGATGTATTTTAGGTATTTTTATTCTATTGTACATTAATTCCGAAAAAACACAAGTATGATTTTTGATGAAATAGACAGAAAACTATTGATTTTGTTGCAAGACGATAGTAAACAAACAAATAAAGCATTGGCTCATCAACTTAATTTGTCGGTTACTGCGGTTTATGAGCGAATTAGAAAACTTGAAAAAAATGGTATTCTAAAAAATTACGTAGCTTTAGTTGATAAAAGCAAAGTACAAAAGGATTTTGTGGCTTTTTGCCATGTTAAGCTAGTGCAGCATTCACAAGAGTATGTTGTTAAATTTGAACGCGAAGTTAATTTGCTAAACGAAGTGTTAGAATGCTATCATCTGAGTGGAGATTACGATTATTTATTGAAGGTGTTGGTAAAAGATATGAAGGCATTTCGGGAATTTATGGTAGAAAAACTAACGAAAATAGACCATATTGGTAGTACACATAGTATGTTTATGATAAATGAAGTAAAGCATACAACTGCAATCTCACTTTAACTCAGGCAACCATTCTTAATAGTTTTACGTCTATATAAATATTACCTATATTTATTTTTTTATTGACCTTTAAAACTAATTGAATTTTAATCCAAAAGCGTTGAATATGTTTAAGAAACTATTATTTTCCTTTATTATACTATTACTATTGGTATCATGTGCAAGTGTAGAAAAACATAATCAAAAAATTACACAATTACATTCGGTTGCAGAGCTACATCAAGATATAGATAAGCTTTACACACAGCTAAAAAGAAACCATCCGCATTTATATCAATTTACATCAAAAGAAACACTAGATTTTAAATTCGATAGTTTAAAGCAAGCTATAAACAAGCCAATGGATAGCAGAACATTTTACAAACAGTTGGCAGCTGTAACTAAATATGTTGGACAAGGTCATATGTCTTTATCTCCCCCAAGTTTGCGTTATACCAAAAAAGAAAGAAAAGCCTTAAATAATACAAAATTCGATGTTAATAATTTAGATTTCGAATATTTAGATAACAAGTTATTTGTAACTAATGCAAGAGAAAATGATACTCTTTTAATTAATGCCGAAGTATTATTAGTTGAAAATGAAAAGCCACAACATTTAATTAATAAGTACAAAAAAGTGATTGCTTCAGATGGGTATAATACTACGTTTCATCAACGCGTAGCAGGTAATCGATTTTTGGGTTATTATGTTAAGGATAAAGGACGTTTTGATAGTATAAGTTTTAAATTTAGAAACGCAGATTCAACATTTGTAAAACAATATAAACGCGTATTAAAAAAAGATACTACAAATGTAAAAAAGGATTCTATATCAACAGATTCAACATTAAAAAAGCAGAAAAAAATAAAGTTGACTAAAACTGAAAAGAAGGCAAAAAAATTAGAACGAAAGGCTAAAAAAAAGCACAACTCTAAATATGGTTATATTGCTTCTAGAGATGAGTATACTAGAAATCTAAATTTTGTTGGTAAAGACAGCGCTGTTGCTTTATTAAAAATTAGAGGCTTTTCTAATAATAAATATAAAGACTTCTATGATGAAACTTTTAAAACCTTAGATTCGTTAAAAACTGAAGCTTTAATTATAGATTTACGAAACAATTTTGGAGGACGACTTAGAGAAATTACCTATCTGTATAGTTATTTAACAGATGAGAACTTTGTAATGATTAATCCAAGTGAGGTTAATACTAGAACACCAGTTCTTAAAAGTATGATGAGTAACACAACACCAAATTCATTAAAAGTATTAGGTGGAATTCTTGCTCCAGTTTTAGCAACTCTTGAAGTTTTTAAAACCAATAAAAAGGATGGTAAATTGTACTATAATTTTAAATCTTCTAAAGAACAAGAAGCAAATCCTTTAAACTTTAAAGGTAAGGTTTATGTGTTAATTAATGGAAACTCTTTCTCAGCATCATCAGTGTTATCTACAAAGCTTCGAGGTGCTAATCGTGCTACATTTGTAGGCGAAGAAACTGGTGGAGCTTTTAATGGTACTGTGGCCGGAATGTATAAAATTTATGAAACACCAAACACAAAAGTACGTGCAAGAATTGGCTTAGCTCATATTGATGCACCAAATAAAGTAAGTCCAGATGGTTACGGTATAAAACCAGATGTTGAAATAATACCAACTTATCAAGACCGATTAAATAATATAGATCCAGAATTAGAATGGGTTTTAGAAGATTTAGAAGCAAAGCATTAAATACCTAGTTCTTTAATTAAGAGGTTTTAAAATTGGTAAATTAGTAATGTAAATTGTATCATTTAGAAATTAGTTTTTTTCAGAATAATACATTTTACAATCTAGCGATGCAGCACTATTAGATTCAAGTCCTACTTGTAATTTAGTTGTTATTTTTTGTGTGTAGAAATTATCGTTTTCATACTTTAAAGACGTACATCTTAATTATTAGTATTTGGACGAATAATATTAAATTTTAAAGATTAAAATCTTTTGGGTTTAATTTATTGTTAATAACTTAAAGTGCTATTAACCAACATTCTAATTATGCATACTTTTCGCGTAAAGGCTCTTTTTTTCTTAATATCACTTATTTATTTTACTGTTAACGCTCAAATAGCCTTTGTAGAAGATACTACTGTGCCATTTATACCTGTGACTAGTGGAGACGCCGCTTTTGCAGATGTCAATGGTGATAATTATTCGGATGTCTTAATAATTGGTTGGGATGACAACACCCTTAGTTATAATGCAAAACTTTATTTAAATGATGGGTTAGGGAATTTTTCTTTAGTACTAGGGACACCTTTTACTCCCGTAGGTGATGGAACTGTAGATTTTGCAGATGTAGATGGCGATAATGACATGGATGTTCTTATTACTGGAGAAGATGGAGGAGTAATCTCTGGTGTTACAGAGCTTTATTTAAATGATGGATTTGGGAACTTCACCTTATCCTTAGGGACATCTTTTGTTGGTATCTATGGTAGTCATGTTGCATTTGCTGATGTAGATGGCGATCTAGACTTAGATGTCCTAATGGTTGGAAATGAGGGTGGTAATCCAGTTACTAAACTGTATATAAATGATGGGAGTGGTAATTTTATAGAATCTATGGGGCAGCCATTTGAGATTGTTAGTAGTTATTCTTCAGTCGATTTTGCAGATGTTGATGGGGACTCAGATTTAGATGTTTTAATTTCAGGAATAGTAGCTGCTAACCAAAGGTCTACAAAACTTTATACTAATGACGGGTCAGGGAATTTTTCATTGGTCAGCGGAACTCCATTTATTGGGCTTAGCAATAGCTCAGTAAACTTCGCTGATATTGATAATGATGGGGATCAAGATGTTTTCATGACAGGTAGTTCTAATACTGCTAATTTCACAGATTTGTTCATAAATGATGGATTAGGAAATTTTAATCATTACACTCCGGATTCATTTCTTAATGTAGGTTCTGGTGAATCAGCTATAGCAGATGTTGATGGAGATGGAAATTTGGATATTTTAATGACAGGAAGTAATGCAGGCCAGAACACCATACTGTACTCCCAAGATTGTTATGGTTTTTTTACGGAAGTTACAGGCTTGCCTTTTGTCAATACCATATATTCTTCAGTAAATTTTGTAGATATAGAAAATGATGGAGATCTTGATGTTTTAATAACTGGTCTTGGCCCAATCTCAAATTTATATATAAATGAATCAACTCCCCAAGAACCAGACCCTTTCATCACCACATGGGAAACCACTACACCAAACGATTCCATTACTATACCAACTACTGGCATGGGTTACAACTACGATGTAGATTGGGGAGATGGGAATATAACCACTGGAGAAACTGGAGATGCTACACATAGTTATGTAACGGCTGGGACTTATCAAGTCACTATCTCAGGTACTTTTCCAAGAATCTATTTTGGAGGGAGCACTGCTGTTAATAGAGCAAAAATTAAAGCTATTGATCAATGGGGATGTAATTCCTGGATCACTATGAATAGTGCTTTTTCTGAATGTACAGATTTAGTTGTTAATGCCCCTGACGTTCCTAATTTATATTCTGTCACGGAAATGGAATCTATGTTTTTTAATTGTACATCATTAGGAGGAGGAATAGGTAATTGGAGTTGGGATACCGGTAATGTTACCTCTATGGCCAGGATGTTTCATGGTGCAAGTGTTTTTAACCAAGATATAGGAAGTTGGGATACAAGTAGTGTAATAGATATGTATAATATGTTTTCTGGTGCTGAAACATTCAATCAAGATATAGGTTCTTGGGTTACAAGTAGTGTTGAAATAATGTCTACTATGTTTAACCATGCTACTAATTTTAATCAAGATATAGGAACTTGGGATACTAGTTCAGTTACCACAATGCAAGTTATGTTTAACGATGCCACTAATTTTAATCAAGATATAGGATCTTGGGACACTAGTAGTGTGGTAGCAATGCAGAATATGTTTCAAGATGCCATTAATTTTAATCAAGATATAGGAAATTGGAATGTTTCCAATGTTCTTAATATGGCAAATATGTTTAACGGTTGTAGTTCATTCAATCAAAATTTAGAAAATTGGGATACGAGTTCTGTTATCAATATGAGTAGAATGTTTAATGATGCTATTGTTTTTAATCAAAATATTGGTAGTTGGAATACAAGTGGTGTAACAAACATGTTTAATATGTTTTACAATGCTATAAGTTTTGATCAAGATTTAGGTAATTGGAATGTTGAGAATGTCACTGTTTTTGATGCGATATTTTTTAATGATACATTATCTATTGCAAATTATGATAGTTTGTTGATTGGTTGGAATGCTCAAAATTTACAACCTAACCTATATTTTAATGGAGGCTTTAGTAGATATTGTGAAGGTGAAGCAGCAAGAGCTAATATGATTGCAAGTGATAACTGGAATTTTACTGACGGTGGTTTTGCAGGACCAACAATTGATGATTTAGTAGATCAAAACGCGTCTGGTAGTTTTACATTTCCAGCTATTACAGGAGTAAACCTTTCGGGTAACGAAGCCTATTACACAGGTCCAGATGGTACAGGTACAATATATACTGCTGGTGATGTTATTAATTATTCAGATTTTCCATCATATCCAATAACACTTTATATTTACGATAGTCCAAGTCCAGATTGTTATTCAGAAGAATCCTTTTTATTAACTATTGATGATGGTTGCGAGTTTATCACCACTTGGGAAACTATATCACCTAATGAAAGTATAACCATACCAACTAGCAATGAGGGTGAAATTTATAATTATAATATCGATTGGGGAGATGGTAATACAACTGTTGGAGCTACAGGAGATACAAGTCATACTTATGTAACTGCTAACAATTATCAAGTCACTATAACAGGTACGTTTCCAAGAATATATATGACTTCTAATACAGCAAATGCGCAAAAACTATTGTCTGTAGATCAATGGGGTTGTAACCTATGGACGTCTATGCAAAGAGCTTTTGAGGGCTGTTCAAACTTAGTTATTAATGCTTCAGACATACCTAATCTTAGTAGTGTTACATCCATGTGGCGCATGTTTAACAATGCAACTTCCCTAGGTGACGGTACAGGTAATTGGAATTGGAACACAGAAAATGTTCAATCTATGGAATCGTTATTTGAAGGAGCAACCGTTTTTAACAACGATATTACGTCTTGGGATACAAGCAACGTCACTAATATGTCAAGGACGTTTGCTCTGGCACAACAATTCAATCAAGATATTAACACTTGGAACGTTTCTTTAGTTACTAATATGTCTGGAATGTTTGACGAAGCTTCAAGTTTTAATCAGGATTTAAACAGTTGGAATACTGGTAACGTAACTAACATGTTTACCATGTTTAGGGTGGCTAATAATTTTAATGGAAACATAAGTGCATGGGATACCAGTAGTGTAACTACTATGGGTGAAATGTTTGCTGAAGCTTCAATCTTTAATCAAGATATAGGTAATTGGAATACAAGTAATGTTACTGATATGAATAGTATGTTCTTTCGTACAGATATATTCAATCAAAACCTTAGTAATTGGAATACTGGAAATGTTAATAGAATGGATGGTACGTTCGCTTATGCACTTCTTTTCAATCAAAATATTGGTAGTTGGAATACGAGTAGTGTAACTAACATGGCTGCGATGTTTTTTAATGCAGATACTTTTAATCAGGATATTGGATCTTGGGATACTAGTAATGTAACTCGGATGGATGCAATGTTTCATGATGCAGATCTATTTAATCAAAATATAGGAAATTGGGATACTGGAAACGTATCTACTATGGACACCATGTTTGCTACTGCTGTTAGTTTTGATCAGGATTTGGGAGCATGGAATGTAACTAGCTTACAAACTGCAACGAATATATTTATGAATGCAACCCTGTCTATTGCGAATTATGACAGCTTATTAATTGGTTGGAATGCTCAAAATTTAAACCTAAATGTTCCTTTTGATGGAGGCTACAGTGAATATTGTGCTGGTGCAGCTGCACGAGCCAATATGATTGCAAGTTATAATTGGAGCATTTCTGATGGTGGTTTTGCTGGCCCAACAGTAGATGGTTTACTAGACCAAACGGCATCAGGTAGTTATACCTTACCTGTGATAACAGGAACTAACTTAACAGGTAATGAAGCCTATTATACAGGACCAGATGGCACTGGGACAGTTTACAATGCTAGTGATGTTATTAATTATGCTAATTTTCCTAGTTATCCGATAACGCTTTATATCTATGATTATGCAAGTCCAACTTGTTTTTCTGAGGAAGAATTTTTATTAACGATTACACCACCGTTGGCATGTACGAGTCTCAGTTCTCCTATGTCAGGCTCCATTAATATAGCGATTGACACTAATTTCACATGGACAGCAGTAGCAAGTGCTACAGGTTATACCATAACAGTTGGAACGAGTTCTGGAGGTACAGATATTATAAATGGATTAGATGTTGGCAATGTATTGACTTATGATTTACCGGCAAATTTGCCAGAGAATACTACAATTTATGTATCAATAATTCCATATAATGCCGATGGTGATGCCACAGCTTGTACAGAAGAAAGTTTTACAACAGAAGACCTATTGTTTCCTCCAAATTGTACCAGTTTAAGTTCGCCTACTTCGGGCTCGGACAATATCCCAGTGGATACTGATTTAACATGGACAGCAGTTACAGAAGCTACAGGTTACATTTTATCGGTTAGCACAAGTTCAGGAGGAACTGATATCCTAAACGCTGTAGATGTTGGCAATGTATTGACTTATGATTTACCAGCAGATTTACCAGAGAATACTATAATTTATGTATCAATAATTCCATACAATGCAGATGGTGATGCTACAGGTTGTGCAGAAGAAAGTTTTACAACAGAAGACCTATTGTTTCCTCCAAATTGTACTAGTTTAAGTTCGCCTACTTCGGGCTCGGTTGATATTTCTGTCAATACTGATTTATCTTGGGCGGCAATTTCAGAAGCTACAGGTTACATCTTAACGGTTGGCACTAGTTCAGGTGGAACTGATATCCTAAACGGTGTAGATGTCGGCAATGTATTGACTTATGATTTACCATCGGATTTACCAGACAATACTCAAATATTTGTAACTGTTATACCTTATAATATTGATGGTGAAGCTGCAGGCTGTGCTGAAGAGAGTTTTGTTACAGCGTTAATTCTACCAGAATGTACAACATTAATAAGTCCGTTGGCTGGTGATATAGATGTTTCTGTTGCTACAAATTTTAATTGGAACTCAGTTATAAATGCCACTGGATACAGAATAAATTTAGGAACTAACACTATCTTCTTCGGTGAGTTTGATGTCGGAAATTCTTTAATTTATGATTTACCTTTTGACTTACCTCCAAATACTCAAATATTTGTTAGGATTATTCCTTATAATTCAAATGGTGATGCTATTAATGGTTGTACACATGAAAGTTTTATTACAGGAGACCTTCCTTTTAACTTAGATTGTACGAATTTAAATTCCCCATTATCTGGAACAACAAACGTTTCTGTTAGTACAGATATAAGCTGGAACGCTGTTGCAGATGCAACAGGTTATACACTTACTGTAGGTTCCGAATCAGGAGGTTTTGATATTATAAACGGATTAGATGTTGGTAATGTATTGACTTACGATTTACCAGCAGATTTACCAGAGGATTCTACAATTTATTTATCAATAATTCCATACAGTGCCGATGGTGATGCCACAGGTTGTACAGAAGAGAGTTTTACAACTGAAGACCTTTTGTTTCCTCCCAATTGTACGAATTTGAGTTCGCCTACTTCGGGCACAACTAATGTTGCAATTGATGCGGATTTATCTTGGACAGCAGTTGCTGGAGCAACAGGTTATATATTAAATGTTGGAACTAGTACAGGTGGAACTGATATAATAAACGGATTAGATGTTGGTAATGTTTTGACTTATGATTTACTAACAGATTTACCAGAGGATTCTACAATTTATGTTTCAATAATTCCATACAGTGCCGATGGTATTGCTACAGGTTGTTCAGAAGAGATTTTTACAACTGAAGACCTTTTAGCTCTACCAAACTGTACCACTCTAAATTCACCAAGTTCTGGTTCTACTAGTGTATTGGTAAATACCGATTTATTTTGGAATGCTGTATCTAATGCTACAGGATATATTTTAACCGTTGGCACAAGTTCTGGCGGTAACGATATAGTAAACAGTTTGGATATGGGCAATGTGTTAACTTATGATTTACTAGCAGATTTGCCAGAGGACAATACAATATACGTATCAATAATCCCATATAATGCCGATGGTAATGCTGTAGGTTGTTCAGAAGAAAGTTTTACAACAGAATCATACAAAGAGGTTATTCCTCAGTTTTTTACACCTAATGATGATGGAGTTAATGATTTTTGGATTGTGCCTAATGAGTTAAACAATGTTTCAGAAGTTATAATTTTTAATCGTTATGGGAAAACAATGAATAAAATGAATAATTCTTCAACAGGTTGGAGCTGGAGTGGTAATTATAATGGAAAACTTTTACCAAGTAGCGATTATTGGTATTCAATTTTATATAAAGATGGGAAAATTTTAAGAGGTCATTTTAGTTTGGTAAGATAAAATGAAATATAACTTTTGCAATAGAGACTCACGATTAAGTATTTTTAAGAAAATTTGATTCTAGCCGAATCTGAGCATTAAAACTAAAGGGTCTTTTTATTAAAATGGTGGAGAATATTTAAAGAATAAAATTACACATACTACAATATATAATAACATTATGAAATCTATAATTAAGATCTAAAATCACAATCTTGGATTAATAAATCTATTATGATAAAAAACATAAATCATAAATTCAAGGTCATAGCCGTTTGCCTTCCCGCAAAACATTTGTACTTTTGTTTGTATTAATTCTAATTAGACAAAAAATATCTCTATGAAATCATATGATGTAGCAGTAATAGGTTCTGGACCTGGTGGATATGTAGCAGCAATACGTTGCGCACAATTAGGCATGAAAACTGCAATTATTGAAAAATATTCTACGCTAGGTGGTACCTGTTTAAATGTAGGTTGTATTCCAAGTAAAGCCTTGTTGAGTTCCTCTCACCATTACGAAGAAGCTACAAAACATTTTGAAGACCATGGTATCGAAATACCTGGTGACATTAAAGTAAACTTAGAGAAAATGATTGGTCGTAAGCAAGCTGTTGTAGACCAAACTACAGGTGGAATTGATTTCTTAATGAAGAAAAATAACATCGACGTTTTTGAAGGAATAGGGGCTTTTAAAGATGCAACTCATATTACTATAGAAGGTAAAGATGCACAAGAGATTGAAGCAAAGAAAATTATTATTGCTACAGGTTCTAAACCATCAACGTTACCATTTATTACTTTAGATAAAGAGCGTATTATAACCTCTACAGAAGCTTTAAAACTAAAAGAAATTCCAAAACACATGATTATCATTGGTGGAGGTGTTATTGGTTTAGAGCTTGGGCAAGTGTATCGTCGTTTAGGTGCTGAGGTGACTGTTATTGAATATATGGACAGAATCTTACCAACCATGGATGCTGGTTTATCTAAAGAATTAAATAAAGTCTTTAAGAAAGCGAAATGCAAAATGATGCTGTCTCATAAAGTTCAATCCGTTGAACGAAATGGCGATGAGGTCGTTGTAAAAGCTGAAAACAAGAAAGGCGAAGTTGTTGAGTTTAAAGGTGATTATTGTTTAGTGTCTGTTGGACGTAAGCCATATACAGCAGGTTTAAATGCTGAGGCTGCAGGTGTAAAATTAAACGATAGAGGACAAGTAGAAGTTAACGAACATTTGCAAACTAATGTGTCTAATATTTACGCTATTGGTGACGTAATTAAAGGTGCAATGTTAGCGCACAAAGCGGAAGAAGAAGGTGTTTTTGTTGCAGAAACTATAGCAGGACAAAAACCACATATAGATTATAACTTAATTCCAGGTGTGGTTTATACATGGCCAGAAGTAGCTGCTGTTGGTAAAACAGAAGAAGAATTAAAAGCAGATAATGTAGAATATAAAGTTGGTCAGTTTCCATTTAGAGCTTTAGGTAGAGCAAGAGCAAGTGGAGATATTGATGGTTTTGTAAAAATCTTAGCAGACAAATCTACAGATGAAGTTTTAGGTGTACACATGATTGGTGCACGTTGTGCAGATTTAATTGCAGAAGCAGTAACCGCTATGGAATTTAGAGCATCCGCAGAAGATATTTCTCGTATGTCTCATGCACATCCAACATTTGCAGAAGCTGTAAAAGAAGCGGCTTTGGCAGCAACTGAGGATAGAGCTTTACACATTTAGATTTTAGATAATATGATAATAGAACCAAAAACAAGAGGATTTATATGTTTAACAGCGCACCCAAAAGGATGTGAAAAAAATGTATTAAATCAAATTGAATATATAAAATCTAAACCTACTAAAAATGGTCCTAAAAATGTACTTGTAATTGGTGCCTCCACAGGTTTTGGCTTGGCATCAAGAATTACGAGTGCTTATGGCTCTAAAGCAGCAACCATTGGTGTGTTTTTTGAAAAACCACCAACAGAAGGTCGTCCAGCTTCACCAGGTTGGTACAATAGTGCAGCATTTGAAACCCAAGCGCATAAAGATGGTTTATATGCAAAGAGTATAAATGGTGATGCATTTTCTCACGAAATTAAAGCTCAAACCCTAAATTTAATAAAGAAAGATTTAGGCAAAATAGATATGCTTATTTATAGTTTAGCGTCGCCTGTGAGAACGCATCCAGATTCTGGAACACGTTTTAAATCGGTTTTAAAACCAATTGGTGATACGTTTACTAATAATACAGTAGATTTTCATACTGGTGTGGTAAAAGAAATTTCAATTGAACCTTGTTCAGATGAAGATATAGACAATACAGTTGCTGTAATGGGTGGTGAAGATTGGCAAATGTGGATTGACCTTTTAATGTCTGAAAACGTTTTGTCCGAAGATTTTAAAACGGTTGCATATTCTTATATTGGTCCTTCATTAACGGAAGCCGTTTATAGAAAAGGAACCATAGGTAGAGCAAAAGACCATTTAGAAGCTACTGCTTTTAAAATAACAGATTCTCTAAAAGCTATTAATGGAAAAGGTTATGTTTCTGTAAATAAAGCTTTAGTTACACAAGCGAGTTCTGCTATTCCTGTAATTCCTTTATACATTTCATTATTATATAAAGTAATGAAGGAGGAAGACATTCACGAAGGTTGTATTGAGCAAATAGAACGTTTATTTAATGAGCGTTTATATGCAGAAGATTTACAATTAGACGAAGCCGGAAGAATTAGAGTAGACGATTGGGAAATGCGAGATGATATACAAGCTAAAGTTTTAGAGCTTTGGAAAGAAGCAACAACCGAAACTTTACCAGAAATTGGTGATTTAGAAGGTTATAAAACTGATTTCTTTAATCTCTTTGGTTTTAATGTAGATGGCATTGATTACGATAAAGATGTCGATGAAATGGTTGCTATTCCAGGATTGCAAGAATAAATTACCAAATAATTTTATAATCAAGCGAATTTCTAATTTAGATTTTCGCTTTTTTTTGTAAAATGATTAAGGGTTGTTTTAAAGTTCGTGTAGTAAATCCTCAATTCGCATACGCTTACTATAGTCATGCTCGTTAACATCTTTAACAAAGCAATAAGCACTAATTTCGCCAGATTTTACTTTTTCTGCTAACTCTTCAACCTTAAAAGGTCCATATTCTTTAGATTGTTCTATGTAATAGAATTTATGATCGTAAATAATATTACTAACTTTCTTTTTATATTTTTCCTTTAAAAAAGTATTGATATCCTCTACTGAATTTAATTCGTCTTCGTAATTGGTAGTATTAATATATAAAGCAAATTCTTCCTTATCTAGATTATTTAATACCAAAATGTCATCATCTTTAAAATAAGCTTGCACAGATATTAAGCCATCTTCAGTTTCAATAGAAAAATTGTTTTGAATATTTATTGTCCACGTGGTTTTAATAACATTGTCTTTCCGAGATATTTCAAGAACATTATCCTTTTTAAAGGTGTAAATAGATTTTTTCTTAGAGATACCATTTACTAAAACCCATTGTTGATTTATAAAATGAGAATCGTGATGATGTTCAAAGCAAAAAGGCTTTAAATTTGGGATGGTTCTGTGTAAGTAATCACTCATTTAGCAGGTTTTCAATAGAATAGCATTAGCTATACAACGATTAGATTTGGGTGTTTATTTTCTTAAAGTTAAGAATTTTATAAAGGATTCAAAATATCCTATTCATAATTTCGATTAATGGAAAGCGCTTTTCGATTAAAGGTGTCCTTTTACTAAAATTATCAGCATTAAAAGGTTAACTGACCAATATTTATTCATTAATTTTGTTGAAAATCTAAATATGGAAGAATTAACACTCACAACTCCAGCATTATTGTTCTCGGCGATATCGTTAATTATGCTTGCATATACCAATCGTTTTTTAGCCTATGCAGCTATAATAAGAAACCTTAGTGAAAAGTATATTCAACATCAAAATACATCTATTTTAAGACAAATTAATAATTTGAAATTACGAGTAAAATTAACGAGATATATGCAAATTGCTGGTATTAGTAGTTTGTTGTTCTGTGTTTTAACTATGTTCTTAATTTACATAAAATTGAATATAGTAGCTATTTGGGCTTTTGGATTTGGATTAATTTTATTAATTATGTCTTTAATTTTATTAATTTGGGAGATTCAAATATCAGCAAGGGCTTTACAGCATCATTTAGGAGATATTGAAGGGAATTTAAAAAAGTAAGATTTTTTTTAATAGATGTGACCTATTAAAAACTTAAGTGTCTTAAGACTATAACTAACTAAAACATACTTAAAATCACTTTGACGAAAGACGCTATTCATAGCCTAACTGATGAAGCGCTTGTAGAAGCTATCGTAAAAACTAACGACACTATGTTGTTCGAGGTTTTGTACGACAGATATTCAAGCATGGTCTATAACAAATGTTATGGATTTGCCAATGGTGTGGATGAAGCTAAGGATTTAACACAAGATGTATTTTTAAGAGTATTTGTTAAATTAGCTAGTTTTAAAGGAAAGTCTAAATTTTCTACATGGTTATATGCATTTACTTATAATCATTGTGTAAATTATGTCACCAGAAACACAGCTAAGAAGTTTGAAAAAAAGTCAGTAAGTACAGAAAACTTTGACATTGAAAATATAGGTGAAGATATCGATTCTACTTTAGAGTTTGAAAGTATGAGAGTTGATCAGTTGAAGAAGGTTATGGAATTGATTTCACCAGATGAAAAAATGATTTTATTATTAAAATATCAAGATAATTTATCAATTAAAGAATTGGCTGAAGCTTTAGATATAGGAGAAAGCGCAGTCAAAATGCGATTAAAAAGAGCAAAAGAAAAACTTGTACATAAGTACACTAATTACACGAAAGATGGAAAATCCATTTAGTCAAATAGATAAGCCTTTGAAGGAGGTTCCGGCGGAGCTTAAGGGAAGAGTTATGCATGATATTGCTATGGCTAAGCTATTTATGGAAATTGCCGAATTGTTTTCGTATAATATAGGTCATATAATAGACAGTGTAACAAGCAATAGAACTAAATAATATACTTAATAAACCCTAACATTAAATTATTAGTATGGATAAAGTAACAGAATTTAAAGACATAGCAATGCAATCACTAACAACAATGTGGTTAGAGATTTCTGCAATATTTCCAAATATAATTGGAGCCTTATTTATTTTTATTTTTGGTTTATTGGCTACCAAAATTGTAGTGAGAATTATTAAAAAAGTATTAACTCTAGCTAAAGTATCTAAGCTAGATGAAAAAATTAATGAAATTGAAATAATTGAAGGCAAAGAATTAGGTTTTAATACCATTAAGGTGGTTTCTGGTTTTGTAAAATGGATCATGTACATAATGCTTGCCTTAATGATTTTAGATATCTTAAATCTTAAATCTATATCTTTAAAAATAGGAGAGTTATTAGATTATTTACCTAAGTTGTTTACCGCTTTAGTCATTTTTATGATAGGGCTTTTATTTGCCAACTTTGTAAAGAAAGGATTAAAATCACTTTTTGAATCAATGGATTTATCGGGTGGTAAAATGATTAGCCAAGTCGTATTCTTTTTATTGCTTACATTTATCTCCATTACGGCATTAAATCAGGCAGGTATTGATACAGAAATCATTACCAATAATGTTAATATGATTATTGCAGCATTCCTTTTAGCATTTGCAATTGCATTTGGTTTAGGTGCAAGAGAGGTTGTTGGTAAACTATTAAGCACATTTTATGCACGTAAAACATACGAAGTTGGACAAAAAATAGTTTTTAATGATGAAGTATATACTGTAGAAGCAGTACAAAGCATATCGGTAATATTAAAAAACGCAAAAGGAAAACTTATTGTTCCTATAAAAGATTTAATCGAAAATCAAGTACAACTGCAGGATTAACTATAAGGTTAGGGTTATAGATTTTATGTTTACATAGAATACAATCCTGCAAGTACTTGAGGTACATGAAACCCTTTTCATTAATTTGATTAGGGTTTTTTTTAGTTAAAATTGTTTAAACTTCAGAATGAGTTAACTTACTTTAAGTTGATAAGAGATGCTAAAATCAACAATAATAATTATCAATTGTTATAATCATAAACAGGAAAATATAAATGTCATGCTTTTTCATGGATAAGCATGAGATTGACTTTAAAGTCCGTTTATAAACGTTAAAAAGTGGTTTTGTTGTGGTTTTGTTTTCAAAAAGCTAGAACCCCAAAAAAGAAATTATTAAAAGCAGATAACTTTGGTCTATGCTTTAGTGTCAAGAGCTAAGTTTACTTCTTATTTCTACGATTATAGTTTTTGTCGCCTCGCGTTTTTGGCTTTTTATATTTTGCGGCAATTTTAAATTTATAAGAACCACCTAAATTTTCTTTAGAGTTCTTTTCTGATTTTTCATGAAAAGCAGGTCCTGGAGCATCAGCATCACTTCGCTTTATAGGATTGTTGCGTTCTCTAATCTGTGGACGTTCTTCTTCAATTAGTTCAGTGGAAATTTCAACAGTATCTGGTATAGATAAGGCTTCAATTTGCATTTGCATTAATTCTTCAATGCGCTCTAAACCTTCTTTTTCTTTATCTGTAGATAATAAAATAGAATGACCTTCTTGTTCCGCTCTACCAGTTCTACCAATTCTGTGCATATAATTTTCAGGATAATCTGGTGTGTCAAAATTAATAACATGAGATACACCTTCAATATCTAAACCTCTAGCCATTACATCTGTAGCAACTAATAAGCGATGTTCTCCTTCTCTAAACTGCTCAATACTACGTAACCGGTAATTCTGTGTTTTATTAGAATGTATAACGCAAGATTCACCTGGGAACAATTCTTCAAGTTTGTTAAATAAACGGTCAGCCATTTTCTTGTAAGCCACAAAGATTAAAACTCTAGAAAATTCATCTTTATCAAGAAGTAAATGTTCTAATAAATTTACTTTGGTGTAAAAGTTAGGCACATCGTAACGCTCTTGTTTTATATTTTCTAATGGTGTACCAGAAACGGCAATGGATATTTTAGAAGGATTAATAAAAAAATCGGAAATTAATTCATCAACATCTTTCGTCATGGTAGCAGAAAACATAATGTTTTGTCTTCGTTGCGGCAAAATATCAAAAATATTCATCAATTGGTGTCTAAAACCTAAATCTAGCATTACATCAACTTCATCAATTACTAATTTCTGAATTGATTTTAGTTGCAAAACTCTGCTCACAGCTAAATCGTACAAACGTCCTGGCGTAGCTACAATAATATCTTGTCCTTGCGCAACAGCTTGTTTTTGCGTATTAATATTGGTGCCACCGTAAACACCCAACACACGATTGTTGATGTATTTAGAGAATTTTTCTATTTCACTTACCACTTGTACAACTAATTCTCTTGTTGGTACCAGAACTAAAACTCTAGGATTGTCTTGTCTAGAATATTTTAGGTTTCTAAGAATAGGTAACATGTAAGCAAGTGTTTTACCTGTACCAGTTTGTGCAATACCAACAACATCTTTACCAGAAGCAACAACACTAAAAGATTGTTCTTGGATAGGTGTAGGTGTTGTAAAACCTAAATCATCTAAGGCATTATATAAAGGCGTATTTAAATTAAGGTCTTGAAAAGTCACGTTGCAATGTTTTGCTGCAAAGCTACTATTTTATTGCTCAACTTACACTAAAAGGCTTTTTTCTATTTCAATATTATAAGAAGCATTAAAAACGGAACTAGATTTAAGACTAATAATACCTTCTTTAGTTTCTATTTTTTGGTCAGTAGTTTCGTTGTCTGCAATACCTAACCAAGGTTCAATGCAAACGTAAGGCGCGTTTGGTTTTGCCCAAATCCCTAGTTCTTTAAAATCTTTAAAATTTAATGTTAAGACTTTTCCTTTTGTTCTGTGTTTTAAGTTAACAATTCTAGATATTAAATCTTTAAAAATTAAAGCATCTTCATTAAATAAATCAGGTCTAAGATTAATGCGATTGCCATTAGAGAAAACAGGTTTGGTTTTGTTGGTTAGTAAACCATTGTCTATATTTAATAAGTAGGTTTGGCTGTTTTCTTCTTTTTCAAATTCTAGATAATAATCTGTGTAATCTTCTTCTTTTGAAATCGGGCAATTAAATGCAGGATGTCCACCTAAAGAAAAATACAGGGTCTTATCATCTATATTTTTAACGTTATGATTAACGGTTAATACGTTTTTATTAAGTGTATAAGTAATCTCAAACTCAAACAAAAAAGGATATAACTCATAAAGCTCGTTATTAGAAAATAAACTAAACGTAATGCTAGAATCTGATTGGTTTTTAACAACAAAATTATTGTTATGTCTTACAAATCCATGTTTTGGCATAGAGTATGTTTTATTGTTGTAGATGTAGCTGTTATTTTTCATACAACCAATAATAGGAAACAAGTTTGGAGCATGGCTTCCCCAAAATTTTGGGTCTGCTTGCCATATAAATTCAGTTTTGTGTTTTGCGGAAGTAATGTTACATAATTCAGCACCTTTAGGCTTAATGTTAATTTTTAAGAGGTCGTTATATAAGGTATGCATGCTTGATTATTTTTTTTGAAATATACAATTCTTAAGTAAGTATTGAAATAGCTTTGAAGTCAAATTTATTTCCTTCCAAGTTTAAATTTAGGTAAATTGCAGCAATTATTTTTTTATTGAGAACAACACAAAACCATCAGCCAAAAAACATTGAGAACTTTAAGCAAAATCTATTGCTTTGGTCGCAACAATTCGATGATATTTTGTGGTTAGATTCTAACAACCACACTGACCAATACAGTAACTACGATGCGGTTTTGGCAGTTGATGCGTTTACCACCTTACGTACAGATTTTTTTGATGCTTTTGAAAAATTAAAAGAATACCAAGTAGCAACTAACGATTGGATTTTTGGTTATTTAACCTACGATTTAAAAAATACCACAGAACAATTAAAATCTGAAAATTTTGATGGTTTAGAGTTTCCTGATTTGTATTTCTTTCAGCCAAAAAAGCTCTTTTTGTTTAAAGATAATCACGTTGAAATTCAATATCTAAAAATGGTAGATAATGAGATTGAACAAGATTTAGAGGCTATTACTAATGTTAGTCAAAGAGCAATCGAAAAACCTCTGAATTCTATAAAAATAAAACTCAGAATCCATAAAGATGAATACTTTGAGAAAATCACGAGAATGTTAGCTCATATACATAGAGGTGATATTTATGAAGCCAATTTCTGCCAAGAATTTTATGCTGAAAACAGCGAAATACACCCAATTGATACGTTTAATAAGCTTAATAAAATTTCAAAACCACCATTTGCCAGTTTTTTAAAGTTTGAAGACAAATATATGATGTCTGCATCACCAGAACGCTATATTAAAAAAGAAGGTACAACAGTTATTTCACAACCTATAAAAGGGACAGCAAAACGTTCTAAAAATAATTCTGAAGATAAAAAACTTGCAGAAGTTTTATCTAAAGACCCTAAAGAGCGCAGTGAAAACATAATGATTGTTGATTTGGTACGCAATGATTTGTCGCACACAGCAACAAAAGGAAGTGTAGTGGTTAAGGAGTTGTGCAAAGTTTATTCTTTTTTACAAGTGCATCAAATGATATCTACAGTTCAGTCTACAGTAAAACCAGAAACCAATGCTGTAGATATTATTAAATCTACATTTCCAATGGGAAGTATGACAGGTGTTCCAAAAATTTCAGCCATGAATATTATGGAAAATCTAGAAGAAACAAAACGAGGTTTATACTCAGGATCCGTTGGTTATTTTATGCCCAATGGTGATTTCGATTTTAATGTAATAATTAGAAGTATTCTCTACAACGCATCAAAAAAATACATTTCTTATTCTGTAGGAGGTGCTATTACTGCAAAAAGTGACCCATTAAAAGAATACGAGGAATGTCTCATAAAGGCGAAAGCCATGCGTGAGGTTTTGGAGAATTAGGTTTTAGCCTAAGCCTCAGTTTTTAATCACAGAATTTAGTTTTTTAGTATATAAACCCTTATGCTCTTTACGCCTTTGCAAGAAATTTTAGATTAGTTATTCAATATGTCTTCTAAAGGTACGCTTAACTTTATCAAAGATGTCTTCTACGCGTTTCTGTTCAATGTTTTTAATTTTGGCAATAGATTCAAAATCTAATTTCCCAAAAATGTATAAATCCATAATGTTAGATACATTAAAAGGTAACCAATGGTATAGTTTATCAAATGCTTTTGGTGATTGTTTGGTAGATAAATCCTTAACTTCAAAAGCACTTAAAATAGAGGTTTCTTTATCTGAATACAGTTGCAAAATCTCACCTTCGTTTTGGTTGTAAGAAATATCATTGAGTTCTGTGTTTAAGATAAAATCAAAATCGCCATCAACAGTATATTCTTCGCCAAGTTTTGTTATTTCTTTATTAAGCATGTGATCTGTGCTTATAGTATCTTGGTGATGTGCTTCGTTTTTAAATAATACATTCATGTAATTATCTACTAATTTAAAAAGCTCAAGCTTTACAGCTAAAGGTTCAGCATCAATATCAAAGTCTTTATTGTAAAGTTCAATTATACTCTCGTCAATAATTCCGTTAGATGAGAACATATTTTTTGGTAATATGCCAGTAGTTTCAGCAATATAAATTCTATGTTTTACATATGGATGTAAATGTGGTATAGCAGAAAGCACCTTTTTTTCAAAGGCATTTCGTGCATTTTTCGATGTTAATTCTTTTGATACACTCATGACCTAATATTTTTAAATTCTTTTAAAGTTAAAAAAAAAGAAAACAGGTTGGTATGATAAAAGTCATTTTAACATCAGAGAAATTAGACTAATAATCATAAAAAATTGAGTTTTAGAGCTTCTGAGGGAACGAATAATTTATATACCTTTGAAATGTGTTAAAGGAGCTTAAAAATCATTTAGAAAATAACCTTTCGTTTTTAAAAGAAGGTAAATTACTTATAGCTATTTCGGGAGGAATAGACAGTGTTGCTCTGGCACATTTATGTTATAAGTTGAATTTAAATTTTTCGTTAGCACATTGTAATTTTAATTTAAGAGCAGAAGAAAGTGATAAAGACGAAGCGTTTGTTATAGATTTAGCAGACGATTTAAATGTAGAAGTTTTTATTCAGAATTTTGATACAGAAGCTTACGCTACCCAACATAAACGCTCCATACAAATGGCAGCAAGAGAACTGCGTTACAATTGGTTTAAGGAGTTAGCGCAACAATTAAATTTCCATTATATTCTTACTGCACACCATGCAGATGATAATTTAGAAACTTTTCTTATCAACTTTACTAGAGGTACAGGATTGAATGGTTTAACCGGAATCCCTATTATTAATAATAATGTTGTACGACCATTGTTACCGTTTTCTAGAAGACAGATTGAAGGTTACGTTAAAGAGAATCAAATTTCTTGGAGAGAAGATGCCAGTAATGCTTCTCGGAAATACCTAAGAAATAAATTAAGACACGAAGTTGTCCCAATTTTAAAAGAAATTAATCCTCAGCTGTTAGATAGTTTTCAAAATACATTGAGTAATCTCAACGATACGGCATTAATTGTGGAAGAGCAATTATCTAATTTTACCCAACGAGCTATTGAATCTGAAGATGATTTAGGGATTACTTTTAAGATTTCCGAATTTAAAAAAGTAAACAATCCTAAAGCCTTTTTGTATGAGATGTTTAAGAGTTATGGATTTACAGAGTGGAATGATATCTTAGATTTATTAGATGCGCAATCTGGTAAGTTGGTAACCTCCAATTCGCATCGGTTAATAAAGCATCGCGAGTGTTTAATTTTAACGGATTTGAAAGTTTCGGAGCGAAGTGAAGACTCTATATTTATTAATGAAGATAATAAAGAAATAGAAACACCAATAGGTAAGCTTTCTTTTACTAATGTTGATGGTATTTTTGATGTTTCAAAAAACACAATCTTTGTTGATAAAGATGTATTGAAATTTCCGCTAGAATTCAGATTATGGAAAGAAGGAGATGTCTTTCAGCCTATAGGAATGACAGGAAAAAAGAAAGTTAGTAAATACCTAAAAGACGAAAAAGCCTCATTAGTAGAAAAGGAAAATACATGGGTTTTAACTTCAGATAATAAAGTAGTTTGGGTCGTTGGTAAGCGTGCAGACGAACGATTTAAAGTTGCTAAAAGAACCAAGAATTTATTTAAAATTAGTAAATGTTAAAAGAACTTATAATGAGAGCCAGCTTATTTTTATTTATGATTATGCTATTTACTAACTATGTAAGAGCACAAGATCAAAAAACAAATGCTTTTTCTATTGGAATAAACGCTGGTTCAAATAATAACCATTTAAGAGGAGATTCTTTTGCAGAAAAATATGATGCTCAGTATAATTATTTTATAGGGTTGTCTTTTGAGTATAGCATCAATGAGAACTTTTCGGTATTGACCAATTTCAATTACGAAAACAGATCATATAAATCCGAATATGAAAGTTTTAACCTAGTTTGGACAAATACTTTTACAGTAGAAGATAAAACTAAAATTAAGAATTTAAATATTCCATTACTTTTAAAATATAAATTTGGTTTTGAAAAAGAATTCTTTATAAATGGAGGTTTATTTTATAATCACATTTTTGATGTTTCAAACGAAATGATAAATAAAGAAACAGGCGAAGATGTTAGTGATTTAGATTTTAATGAGCTATTTAAAGATAAGGAGTATGGATTTTCATTAGGAATCGGAATGACTTTTAAATTAAATGAAAAAAATAATTTAGCATTAGAAATTCGAGGTGATTATGGAATTAGTGATATTGGAGATACCAAGTTTGGTGGAATTTCTCAAACTAAAACCAATACTATAAAATTTATTGCAAATTGGAACTTGAACTTATAATAGCATTAATTGAAAATAACCATAATTTGTTTTAAACATATAAACATATAATTTGAAATTAAAAGGAAACATCGTAGATATTCATAATAGAAGAATTTACAAAGGAGAAGTGACTATTAAAAATGGTAAAATTGAATCTATCATAGAAAAGGATTGCAAAGAAAATCATTTCATTTTACCAGGTTTTATAGATGCGCATATTCATATAGAGAGCTCTATGTTGGTGCCAAGTGAATTTGCTAAAATTGCTGTAAATCACGGAACAGTTGCTACCGTTTCTGACCCACACGAAATTGCCAATGTGCTTGGTGTTAAAGGAGTGGAGTTTATGATTAAAAACGGAAAGCAAACGCCTTTTAAATTCAATTTTGGGGCACCTTCTTGCGTGCCTGCAACTAGTTTTGAATCTGCAGGAGCTGTGATTGATTCTAACGATATTAAAACGTTATTAGAAAATCCAGATATAAAGTATTTGGCTGAAATGATGAATTATCCTGGAGTTATTTATGATGATGTCGAGGTGCTTAAGAAAATAGAATGGGCAAAATATTACAATAAGCCAGTTGATGGACATGCACCAGGATTGAGAGGTAATGATTTAACCAAATATATTTCGGCTGGTATTTCTACAGACCATGAGTGTTTTTCTTATGATGAAGGTTTAGAGAAGCTTCAAAAAGGGATGAAAGTGATTATTAGAGAGGGCAGTGCCGCTAAAAACTTTAATGCGCTTATCGATTTACTAGATACGCATTACGAGAATATGATGTTTTGTAGTGATGATAAGCATCCAGATGATTTATTGTTAGGACATATAAATGAAGTTTGTGCAAGAGCAGTTGCTAAAGGCATCGATGTTTTTAAAGTATTACAAGCCGCTTGTGTAAATCCTGTAAAGCACTACAATTTAGATGTAGGCTTATTGAATGTTGGCGACCATGCAGATTGTATTGTTGTACAAGATTTAAAAGATTTTAAAACGCTTCAAACGTATATTAATGGTGAATTGGTTTCAGATAATGGAATTTCTAAGATAAAACATGTTGAATTTGAAAATCTAAATAATTTCAACACCAATAAAAAAGAAGTTTCAGATTTTAGATTTGCATCTCAAACAAAAAAAATTAGAGTAATTGAATGTGTAGATGGTGAGTTAGTTACCAATGAACTTATTGAAGATGCAACGATTAAGGATGGGAACTTGGTTTCAAATACTAAAACAGATGTATTAAAAATGGTTGTAGTTAATCGTTATCAAAATGATGCACCAGCTATTGCATTTATTAAAAACTATGGACTAAAAGAAGGCGCAATAGCGAGTTCTGTTGGTCATGATTCTCATAATATCATTGCAGTAGGAGTTTCGGATGAAGCCATTTGTAAAGCTGTGAACTTGTTAATAGAAAATGAAGGCGGTATTTGTGCGGTTTCAGATTCTGAAGAAAAAGTAGTTGCGCTTCCTGTGGCTGGTATTATGAGTGATAAAAGCGCTGATGTTATAGGAAAACAGTATTCTGAATTAGACAAAATGGCTAAACAATTAGGAAGCAAGCTTCATGCACCATATATGAGTTTGTCTTTTATGGCCTTGTTAGTGATTCCTGCGCTAAAACTAAGTGACAAAGGGCTTTTTGATGGAGGTAAATTTGAATTTACTTCAGTTGAAGCTTAAAATCTATAAGTTTTGTGAATCTTTTTTTAATCTTAGATTTGTTTAAAATTATTAAAATATGAAAAAAGTATTTTTGATTTTGTCTTTTATTGTTTGCTATTGCAGTTATGGACAATTAATACCTACAGATAATGTAATCGTAGGTGGTGGTGGAGATTATACAAATCAGCCTTTTGTACCACAGGCTAAATTTTCGCGGACCCAAACTTTGTATTATCCTGATCAACTGAAGTTTCAAGGAGAAATAACAGGACTACGGTTTTATACGCCTTTTTCTAATTCTACAACATCACCTTCACCTAATACTAGTTTAGTTTTTAAAATTGGGCATACTACAAAAGAAGAGTTTGTATCTGGAGATGGTTTTATTCCAGATTCTGAATTAACAGAAATAGGTATTTCAACATATTATGCCAATGCCTATGAGTATATTGTGATATTTGATGAGTCTTTTAATTATAACGGAATAGATAATTTGGTAATAGACGTAGAAGACATTAATCCAGGTTACTCAACAAGTGCATTAGCGGGTTGGAGAGGTACGGAAAACTTTAATAATCCGCCAACGAGAAGTAGAGTGAGTATAACTGAAGAATTTAGTGATGGATCAACCTCTACATCAGTTTTATTACAAAATTCTTATGCGAAAACCCGTTTTGATGGTAATCTTGAGGAGTGTGAAACCTTATCTGTTACTAATATTGATAATGTAACAAATACCTCAGCAGAGTTTACTTTAAATGACAATTCTACTGCAAATCATTATAGATATGTTGTCACTGAATTGGGTGAAGAAATTCCAGAAACCTATGATATAACTAATGATCAAACGTTTTCAGTTTCAGAATTATTGCCATCTCAAGACTATTACATAAATGTTAAAACAGATTGCGATGCTTTTGGAGTAACCTCTGGTTATCGTAGTTATTATTTTAAAACTAGGCCAGATGCATTAACAGTTCCGTACACAATCGATTTTGAGTCAGATTTTCTTCGCGACTATGCAATACCTAGTTTTGGTGCCGAAATTAATACAGAAGCTGCTAATCTTAGTACAAACGGTTTAATGTTTTTTGGACCAGGTTATCCGCAATATCTTCAATGGGTAGATTATGGTGACCCTTTTGAAGAAAATACTGATTTTTTAAGAACTTTTTCTGTAGATGTAGATTTAACCCAAAATGCTATTAACCCATTGTTAAGGTTTGATATTAGCCAGACATCTGAAGCATATTTAAGAGTAAAAGTAAAACCTTATGCTGACGATAATATTTATACAGGAGTAGCGGAAGATTTTATATACAATGCAGCTTTTGATGATAATGAATTTAAAACTGTTTCAATAGATTTATCTGAATATGTTGGTGAAATCATTACAATAAAGCTAGAACATGTTAGTAAATCTTCAACAAGAAAAACCTATTTAGATAATATACAATTTATAGAAAACGATTGTGAAAATATATCAAATATATCTAGTATAGAATCAACAAATAGTATTTCAATTAATTGGGATTCTAATAGTAGTGAATCTTATGAGGTTATAGCGGCAGAATTTGAAGATAATGTTGGTGTAGATTATTTGCCAACAACAACTAATAGTTATGCATTCACAGACTTGTCATCAGCTACATCTTATAAGCTTTTTGTTAGGAATATTTGCGGTTTTTCTGCTTCGCCTTGGCAAAAAACATATACTACTACGGATCCAGAATTTTTACAGGTTGGATTTGATAATTATATTAACAATGAATCGTCTTTGGGTGAAAATTTGTTTGCTTTTATAAATAGTGAATCATCTAAAGCAGAATTTATTAATTATTTTTCTAATGAAAGGTTAATTCTCCATCAGCGAGATTCTAATGCAGAGTGGGTTGGAGGAGATGCAACAACAGAAGTACAAGCATGGAATGATAACAAAGATTTTTTAACAGGATTAAAATTTAAAATTGATGGAACAACTTTAGAAGAGGGTGAAGTAGATATTACTTTTAGGCAATTACATCACTATAGTTCTACACCTGCAAACTCATGGTTTAGAATCTTAATTAATGGTACTCAGTATGGACCTAGTTATAATCCAACTACTAGATATCAAGATCCATTAACTACGGTTAATATTGATTTACAGCCTTATTTAGGTGACGTTATTACATTTGAGTTACAACATGTTGGTAGAACAAAAGATTATTTTTCGTTGTCTGCAATAGGTGGAGATGGTGCTGTTGTTAGAAGAATTGCTTTTACAGGTAGTGTATTGTCTATTAGCGATGTAGAGTCTTCTTCTGTAGAACTTTATCCTAATCCTGCTTCAACACAAATATATATTAATGGATTAACAGGATTTAACCAAATAACCATTTTTGATGTTAATGGTAGAAGTTTGAAAACATTTCAATCTAAAAATTCATCTTTCGAATTAAACATTTCAGAATTTAACACAGGTATGTATTTTGCCGAAATTGAATCAGATGGTAAAAGTCAGATTTATAAATTTATTAAGCTTTAAGTTTTATAAATCAATAGTTTAAACCATCTAAAAACTAATACTAAATGATATTAAAAAGAATTTCCCTCTTACTAATAGTTTTTGTAATAATTATAAGTTGTACACCAGCTCAAGAAGCTTTAAATAAAGCTGCAAGAGAGATTAGAGGTGATGTAAATAAACCACAAACGGTTTCTTCAGTTTATAATGTAAAAGATTATTACACAAAGCAAGAAGTAATGATAGAAATGCGAGATGGTATAAAATTGCATACAACGATTTACGCACCAAAGGATACAACTAAAACGTATCCAATCTTAATGATGCGAACACCTTATAGTTGCAGACCGTATGGTGTAAATGAGTTTAAAAGTAAAATAGGTCCTAACAAATACCTCATGGAAGAAGGTAATATTATGGTTTACCAAGATGTACGTGGTCGTTGGAATAGTGAAGGGGTTTATGATAATATGAGAGCTTATATTCCTAACAAAACAGGAACACAAGTTGATGAAGCTAGTGATACTTATGATACTATTGAATGGCTAATTAAAAACACAGCAAATAATAATGGAAAGGTTGGCACTTATGGTATTTCTTATCCAGGATTTTATGCAACCTATTCTTTGTTAGATGCACATCCTGCTTTAAAAGCAGTTTCGCCTCAGGCTTGTATTGGTGATTTCTTTTTTGACGATTTTATTCATAATGGTGCTTTTTTACTGAGTTATTGGAGAGCAACATCGGTTTTTGGTTATATGAAAGAAACTCCAACAACGGAATCGTGGTACACCTTTCCTGATATTGGAACAGAAGATCAGCATCAATTTTTCTTAGACCATATGCCATTGCGTAAGCTTAATAAATTTTATGGTGAAGACAATGTGTTTATGGAGCAGTTAAAAACACATGTTACCTATGACGCGTTTTGGAAATCTCGTGGGATAATTCAACATTTAAAAGATATAAAACCTGCAACAATGATTGTAGGTGGTTTATTTGATGCTGAAGATTTATACGGACCATTTAATACCTATAAAAGTATAGAAAACAATAGCGACAATTATAATACAGTTGTTTTTGGACCATGGAGTCATGGTGATTGGGCAAGAAATAAAGAAAGACAAGTGGTTGGTAATATCCATTTTGGAGATAGTATTTCAGATTATTTTCAGAAAAATATTGAAACTAAATTCTTTAATCACTATTTAAAAGGTGAAGCTAATGGAAAAACTGATTTGCTAGAAGCCCAAATGTTTAATACAGGAACAAAACAATGGGAAACGTTTAAATCTTGGCCACCTGAAAATGTATATAAAGAAAGTTACTATATGCAGCCTTATGAGCGTTTGACAAAGCAACCAAATAAAATGTATGCGTCTTCAGATTTTTTAAGTGACCCTAAAAAGCCAGTACCATATACAGAAGATATTAAAGTTGGATTTACACCAAGAAAATTCATGACAGATGATCAGCGTTTTGCATCCAGACGGCCAGATGTGTTAACTTTTGAAACTGAAATTTTAGAGAATGATATAACCTTAGCAGGCGATATATTAGCAAAATTAAATGTTTCTACAACCGGAACAGCTGCAGATTGGATAGTAAAGGTTATTGATGTGTTTCCTGCAGATACAGAAAATACTGAGGATGTTCAAGATCATTTAAAACTTAGTAATTATCACATGATGGTTAGGAGTGAAGTCTTAAGAGGACGTTTTAGAAATAGTATGTCTAAGCCAGAGCCATTTGTGCCTAATGAAAAAACGGCAGTGAATTTAAAGTTGCAAGACGTGTTTCATACCTTTAAAAAGGGACATAAAATTCAAGTACAGGTACAAAGCACATTTTTTCCTTATATAGATGCAAATCCACAGACTTATGTCGATAATATTTTTGAAGCAAAGGAATCTGATTTTCAGAAACAAACGCATAAAGTTTATAATGATTCATCTATTGAGTTTACGCTATTGAAGTAGGTTTCTCGTTGAGTTACAAAGACGCAAAGCTTTCACGTAGCTGTTGCAATAATTTAAATAATGAATTTTCCCCTTTGGGGAATTAAAGGGGCTTATTTATGCCAGTAATAGAATCAACCTACAAACCACCATTTTGGGCAAAGACAAGTTTTGTCTCAACCGTATTCTCGGGTTTAGCAAGAAAAGTTGAAGGTATTGAGCAAACTAGAGAACGAATAACGTTACCAGATACTGATTTTATTGATTTAGACTGGAGTTATGCGGAACAAAAATCAAATAAAGCGATTATTCTATTACATGGGTTAGAGGGTAGTGCGCAACGACCATATATAAAAGGCACTGCAAAACTCTTTAATGATAATGGTATTGATGCAGTTGGTGTAAATTTTAGAGGCTGCAGTGGTGAACCTAATTTGTTATTTAGGAGTTACCATTCTGGTGCCACAGAAGATTTAGATGCTGTTATAAAGCATGTTTTGTCAAAAGGTATTTATGATGAAATATATATAAAAGGCATTAGTCTTGGTGCTAATATGGTTTTAAAATATGTTGGAGAAGGAAATGATTTACCAAGTGAGTTGAAAGCAGTAATAGCCATTTCTACACCTTGTGATTTAAAAGGCTCTTGTGACGAATTACTAAGTTTAAAGAATAAGCATTATGCTATTCGGTTTTTAGAACATTTAAAAGATAAATTGAAACCTAAATTAGTACAATTTCCTAATAGTATATCAGTTACGGATTTAAAGTCAATTAAGACTTTAATTGATTTTGACCATGTATACACCTCAAAAGCGCATGGTTTTAAGGATGCTTTTGATTATTATGAGAAAGCCAGTTGTTTACAATTTCTGCCAAATGTTAAGGTGCCGTCACTAATAATTAATGCCCTTAATGATTCGTTTTTATCGGCAGAATGTTATCCTGTAAAAGAAGCTAAACAGAATTCAAATCTCTTTTTAGAAATGCCAAAATATGGAGGGCATGTTGGGTTTATAGGAAAAAACAATGTGTATTATAACGAAAAACGGGCTTTGGATTTTGTGAATGGGCTTCTTTGAGTAAAAATCTTTTCATAACTTTAAAATCATATAAATCAATTAACATGAAACACCTCAAATCATTTCAAAACAAAATTGTATTGAAATCCTTTTCTGTAAAGTCTATTTTAGGAATTGCTTTCATAGCAATGGTATTAGTGTCTTGCAATAGCTTAAAAACAGCCGTCTTTGACCAATATTCTTATCAACAAGCCATTTCTATTAAAGTGGAAAGTCTTAATTTAATGGATGAAGCTTTAGCTCTTTACACTGAGCATGAGTCAGATGTGGAGACACTTCAATTAGATCTTCAGAAAATGGTAGAGTACGAAAAGAACAAGCCAGACAATGAAGTCAGTTATGCTATGTGGAAAACTATAGCTAATAAAGACCGTAATTTATTAACAGGATTTCTAAAGCGTTGGAAAGAAAAAAATCAATTGTCTCAGGTTTTTATAAATGAGGCAAAAATTCAGGTTTCAGAAGCTATAGATCTTATAATTAAGTATGAAGCCAATAAAAATAAAACTAACGAGACCAATATTCTTAACTTTTTAAGCATTGATTAATTATGGATATAGAAGAATTATTAAAACTATTAAAAGAAGAATTACTGTTGGTTTTAGGTGAGAGTTATGGTGATTATAAAAAAGAAACTAAAGCAGACGTCGAGGCATTTTTAACGTTGTCTAAAGTTAAACTAGAACGTTGGACAAAGTTATTACAAGCAGGAGAATTAACTGTTGAGGATTATAAATGGTTGTTAGGAAGCCAAAAAGATTTATTAATTTTAAACGCACTTTATCAAGCTGGTGTTTCAAAACTACGATTGGGTCATTTAAAAAATAAAATTATTAAAACTATCGTCAATACGGTAATTACTGTTGTGATTTAACTGGTTATCAGGTAATTTCTGTATTTCAATTTTTTTATAAACGAATTATTTCTATTTTTAAAGAAATAACAATTCATGCTTAAAAAAGTTTTTGCCAGTGCCGTTTTTGGTGTGGAAGCTTCAACCATCACTGTTGAAGTTAATGTAGATAAAGGTGTTGGTTATCATTTAGTCGGACTTCCAGATAATGCTATCAAAGAAAGTAATTACAGAATAGCAGCAGCACTTCAGAATAACGGTTACAGAATTCCAGGTAAAAAGATTACTATTAATATGGCACCTGCCGATTTGCGTAAAGAAGGTTCTGCGTATGATTTGACTTTAGCTATAGGAATTTTGTCCGCATCAAATCAAATTAAAGCTGAAAATTTAGAGGATTACCTTATTATGGGAGAATTATCCTTAGATGGAAGCTTACAGCCATTTAAAGGTGCTTTGCCAATAGCAGTTAAAGCAAGAGAAGAAGGTTTTAAACATATTATTCTACCAATTCAGAATGCAAAAGAAGCCGCGATAGTTGATGATTTAAAGGTTTTTGGTGTAGAGAACATTATGCAGGTCATTAATCATTTTGATAATGGTGAACCTTTGGAGCAAACTATCATTAATACTAGAGAAGAATTTTATAAAAATCTCGATTTCCCAGAATTTGATTTTGCAGATGTAAAAGGGCAAGAATCTATAAAGCGTTGTATGGAAATTGCAGCCGCAGGAGGACATAATATTATTTTAATTGGTCCACCAGGTTCTGGTAAAACGATGCTAGCAAAACGATTACCAAGTATTTTGCCACCAATGACCTTACATGAGGCGTTAGAAACCACTAAGATTCATTCTGTTGTTGGTCGCGTAAAAGCACATGCAGGGCTAATGGCACAACGTCCATTTAGAAGTCCTCACCACACAATAAGCAACGTAGCACTTGTTGGAGGTGGAAGTTATCCGCAACCAGGTGAAATCTCCTTATCTCATAATGGTGTTTTGTTTTTAGATGAATTACCAGAATTTAAACGCGAAGTCTTGGAAGTAATGCGTCAACCTTTAGAAGATAGGGAAGTCACTATTTCTAGAGCAAAATTCACGGTTACTTATCCATCGTCATTCATGTTAGTGGCAAGCATGAATCCAAGTCCTAGTGGTTATTTTAATGATCCAGATGCACCGATAACCTCTTCTCCTGCGGAAATGCAACGTTATATGGGTAAAATTTCTGGGCCGTTATTAGATCGTATTGATATCCATATAGAAGTAACGCCTGTACCATTTGAAAAACTAGCAGATGAACAGTATGCAGAGTCTTCAGTGGACATAAGAAAACGAGTTACTAAAGCTAGAGAAAAACAAACGGAACGTTTTAAGGATTTAGAAAATATTCATTACAATGCGCAAATGAATACTAAACAAATTAGAAAATATTGTAAATTAGAAGAAACGTCTCTTCAATTATTAAAATCAGCTATGGAACGCCTAAATTTATCCGCAAGAGCATACGATAGAATTCTTAAAGTTTCGCGTACAATTGCAGATTTAGAAGGGTCTAAAGATATTTTGGGAAGCCACATTAGTGAAGCGATACAATACAGAAGTTTAGATAGAGAAGGTTGGTTGGGTTAATTTTTTTTCAATTTACTGCAACCTTTTGTGTTTTTTTCATCTTATTAATAAACAATAATCATGAAAAACAAAATTTTACCCTTAGTACTAGTTGTAATTTTATGTTTACAACTCACAAATTGTAATACAGATGACGATAATAACGAGCTTATAGATCCTGTTGCTGTAACAGTGCCTGTTGTTAAGTCTAAAACAGAAGTGCGTAACTCAATTGCGATAATGAGTGCTCAACCTACAAATTCTGATGGTAAAATATATGTCTATGATGATTTCCTTTTTTATATCGCTCAGAATTCTGGAATTCACGTATTTAATAATCAAAACCCTGTATCTCCACAAAATATTGCCTTTATACAATTAGAAGGCGTGCATGATATTTCTATAAAAAATGATATTCTGTATGCAGACAATTTTATGGATTTAGTAGTGTTTGATATTAGTAATATAACTGATATACAAATTGTTAATGTGGAGGAGGATATGTTATTGTTTAACCCTGAATTTCCAGAAGATTCTATGTATTATCAGTATAATACTTACCCGTCAAACGAGAATGAGTTTATATCAGAATATACTACAGTTTATATGGAAAGAGCTGAGGTGGAGAATGATTTAGAGATTTACTGGAGTACAATTTCAATTTTTGAAAGTGATGCTCTTGCATTTAATGCAGGTGTAAATATTGGTACAGGAGGATCTTATGCAAAGTTTCAGATTTTTAATGACGCATTATACACGTTAGATGATTATAAGTTAAATACTTTTGATATTTCTGATTATAATTCTATTTCTCTAGTATCTGAGACTTGGCTAGGTGGCTGGTTTGGTGGTGTGTTAGAAACTACCTTTATTCTAAAAGAAAATTTATTTATTGGTGCAACTGATGGTATGCATATTGTTAGTTTGGTAGATGAGCTAAATCCAACTTATTTGTCATCTTTTACGCATGGTACAGGCTGTGATCCTGTAGTTGCAGAAGATTATACTGCTTATATAACCATAAGAGGAGGAAATCCATGTGGTGCAATAGAAGATCAAATTAATGTAATCGATATTACAGATATAACTATGCCTACAGAACATTCTACTTACTTTTTATCTAGTCCATATGGTTTAGGGATAAAAGATCAGATATTATATGTGTGTAATGACGATGGTCTAAATGTTTTTAATGCTCAAAACCCAAACCAAATAGTTTTAGAAAACACTTATGAATCTACAACTAAAGATGTAATACCATTACCATCTCACTTAATTGCAGTAGGAGAAAATGTTATTTATCAATATAATTATGTTGATAACTTTGGTTTAGAGCTGATTAGTACAATTCAGTTCTAAAATAAAGTAACATTAAATTTAAAAGGTATATCGCCTTTATATTAGCTAATATCTTCAGTAGTTTAATTATGTGAATTATAATTTAAAAATCATCATAAGTCTATAGATTAGTATCAATTTGGATAAAGAACTACAAATAATCATTAAAAAATGTGTTAAGAATGATAGGAAAGGGCAACGTGAATTATATACGTTACTATCTCCAGTATTGTACGGAATTTGTCTAAAATATATGAAGAATAAAACAGAGGCAGACGATGTTTTTCAAGACGCCTTTATTATTCTGTTTCAAAAGATAAATCAATATAAATTTGAAGGAAGTTTTGAAGGTTGGGCAAAACGTATTTTTGTAAATGAAGCTTTAGAGGTTTTAAGAAAAAAACAACGTCGATTACACGTAGCAATTGAAAATTCTAACCTAAACAATTCTGTGGAGGACAAAATAGAAGAGCCTTGTCTTATGGTCTCTCACGATAAGCTTTTAAAGCATATACAGCAATTACCAGATAATTACAGAATGATATTTAACCTCTATGTTTTTGAAGGTTATAGTCATAAAGCTATAGCTAATAAATTAAATATGGCAGCAGGAACCTCAAAATCCTTGTTAAGTAGGGCTAAAAGTATGCTGAGGACAAAAATTAATGAAGAATTAAATAAGAACGCATCATGAAGAAAGATGATATAGAAGATTTATATAGCGAACTAGAAGGGTTCTCCAAAGCACCTCCTGAGGAGTTGTGGGATAATATTGAGGCTAAACTACATCCTGAAAAAAAGAAAAGGCGTTTATTGATTTTTTGGGGTTCTTCAGCTGCGGTATTAGTTCTTTTTATTGGGTATTTTTTTACAAATTTGTTTGAAAATGATCGTAATTCTATAAACATAATTACAGATGTAGAACAATCTATTGAGAGTGAAGAACCTATTAGATCAAATCAAGAAACAATTAAAACTGCGGTAAGTACAACATATAATAATACTAATAAGGATTCTTTAACAGAGCAACTTAGCGTTGAGAAAGAAACATTAAGTAATGAAAAGTTTAAGAGGCTATTAACAGAGGGAAATAAAAAATCAAAATTTAATAAAAATCAAAATCAACTTACTAGCACTAATAATCAATTATTGCAAATCGAAGAAGATAATACCGGAGAATTAAAGAATGTGCTTGATTTAAAAAATGGAAACGATGTTAATGAAATCTACAAGTTCACTAACAAATATTCTAAAAACGCAATAAATAAAAATGTTATTAAAGAAGCGGATGACAAGATTAATAACGAATTAGAAATAAAGAATAAAGCTCTAATTAAATTTAAGAAAGAAAAAATAATTGTGAGTAATGATTCTGCAAGTAAGGTTAATAATACAGGTGTTTTAGATTTAAGTACTGCAATTATAGCTGAAAACGAAAATGTAAATGATAGTACGCAAGCTGTAAATAAGAACTTAAAATGGTCCGTAGAAGTTTTGGGAGGTTTGGCGAATACTAGTTCTGAGTCGTCTATTCAGAATACATCAATAAATACAGCATCTCAAAATGACTTTGTATATGCTCTAAAGGTCGGTTATGCTTTATCAAATAGACTTGTTGTAAAATCTGGGATTGGTAAGAATATATTAGGTCAAAAAATAAGTAATATTAACTACACAAGTACAAGTGTTTCTTTTTCAGGAGGTAATGCTCTTAGTATTGTAAATAATCCGGACATATTATTTTTATTAACAGAGACGTCTTTTAACGATACGTCTACAATAGAAGGATTTTCAGAAGAGGGTACTTTACAGCAGCAATTTGGATATGTTCAGGTGCCTTTAGAATTTTCATATAATTTATTGAAGGCTAAAAAAATTGATTTATCAGTTGGTTTTGGTGGCAATGTAAATTTTTTAACAGATAATAGAGTTTTTATTGATAATGAACGGATAGGAGAGAGTTTAGGTGCAAATAGCACCATTTTTGGAGCAACAATGAACTCTACTATTTCGTATAGCTTGGCGAAAAAAACAATTCTGTTTTTAGAGCCTAGTTATAATTATTTCGAAAAACCAGTAGATAATATCAACCAATCCTTTAAAAACACCCAATTTAGAGCATTGTTTGGATTGCGATATAAGTTTTAAATTTAAAAATACCTTATTCAGTTTTGAAAATAACAGGTTACGCTGTAGCAAATATGTTCTAGAGTTATATTTCTTACTTTGGTTTTCATATTAATTGTCATCTAGTATATTATTGTATTTTTACTAGATACTAAAGCTATTTTTATGACCAAATACTGTATTATTTTTATTCTTACATTCATATTATTAAGTTGTAACACATCTGAGGAAAAAAAAGGCAAATTAAAAGATAGTGCTATTGTAGAGGCTGTTGAGGTTCCGGTTTTAAACCTACAACAAGCAAATCATTTAGCACAATTACCTATTAACTGTATTAATACAGAATATCCAAATAAACTCAATCAAACCATTGGTAATGTATCTGATTTAAAAACACCTAGCCAACTACATCCTGCGTTTTATGGATGTTTCGATTGGCATTCTGCTGTTCATGGGCATTGGAGTTTAGTGTCGCTTTTAAAACAGTTTCCAAATTTGGAGAATAAAGCTGAAATACAACAAAAGCTTCTGTATAATATTTCAAAAGAAAACATAACTCAGGAATTGTTGTATTTTAAGGGTGAACACAATAAGTCTTTCGAAAGAACATACGGTTGGGCTTGGTTGTTAAAACTAGCCGAAGAGTTACATACTTGGGATAGTGCAGTTGCTAAAGAGTTAGAAGCTAACTTACAGCCATTAACAGATTTAATTGTTGGGAAGTATATTGAGTTTTTACCAAAATTAAAATATCCTATTCGTGTTGGTGAACATCCTAATACAGCTTTTGGGATGAGTTTTGCGTATGATTATGCTATAACTGTTAATAATGAAGAATTGGCTATGTTAATAACAAAACGTGCAAAATATTTTTTTGAAGATGACCAAAATTGTCCGATAGAATGGGAGCCAAGTGGCTTCGATTTTCTATCTCCTTGTTTGGAGGAGGCTGCTTTAATGAAGCGCGTCTTAGACCATGCTGATTTTAATGTATGGATTAACGATTTTTTACCAGAACTAAATGATGAAACTTTTGATTGGTCGGTAGGCGAAGTTTCAGACAGAACCGATGGCAAGCTAGTACATCTAGATGGCGTAAATTTTTCTAGAGCATGGAGCTTAAATTATATAGCACAAGATTTACCTGAGTTTAAACATTTAAAAAACTTAGCTAATAAACACATCAATTATTCTTTACCAAGTATTGTTGGTGATAGTTATGAAGGTGGTCATTGGTTAGGGAGTTTTGCTATTTATGCATTGAATTCCATTGGTAAATGATAACAAAGTTTTTTAAAAATATTGGTCCAGGTCCATTAATTGCTGCTGCATTTATTGGTCCTGGTACAGTAACAGTTTGCACTTTAGCAGGTGTTAATTTTGGCTATGCTCTTTTGTGGGCTATGGCATTGTCTATTTTTGCAACTATTGTATTACAAGAAATGGCAGCTAGATTAGGTATAGTGGCTCAAAAAGGATTGTCTGAAATTATTAGAGAAGAAATAAAACATCCTGTTGTTAAGGTGTTGGCAATTTTACTAATACTAAGTGCAATTGTAATTGGAAATGCTGCATACGAAGCCGGAAACATTAGTGGAGGCGCCTTAGGTGTGGAAGCTATTGTTGGCAGTATAGTGTGGGAAATAGGACGCCTAAAACTCAATGTGATGAGTTTAATTATTGGAGCAATAGCCTTTATTTTACTTTACATAGGAAGTTATAAAATGCTAGAAAAAATCTTCGTGTTTTTAGTGATATTAATGAGTTTTGCATTTATAGCTACAGCTATTATTACCAAACCTAATTTTATAGAAATTGTTAAAGGTGTTTTTATCCCTAAAGCACCTGTTGGTAGTGTTTTATCTGTTATAGCTCTTATAGGCACAACGGTAGTGCCATATAATATTTTTTTGCATGCTTCTTTGGCAAAAACAAAGTGGAGTGACAAGACAGATTTAAAACTCGCTAAAAAGGATACTTTAGTTGCTGTTGTTTTAGGAGGAATTGTTTCAATGTGTATCATCATTGCAGCCTCAGCTATACAGAAAGAAACTATTGAAAATGCGTCGGATTTAGCATTAGGATTAGAACCGTTGTTTGGTCGTTTTGCAAAATACTTTTTAGCAATAGGATTATTTGCAGCCGGAATAACAAGTGCAATTACAGCTCCTTTAGCTGCGTCCTTTGTAACGAGTGGTTGCTTGGGTTGGGATGCTGATTTAAAATCTAAAAAATTTAAAGCGGTTTGGATATCAATTGTGTTATTAGGTGTTATTTTTTCTAGTAGTGGTTTTAAATCTATTGAGATTATACAATTTGCACAAGTAGCAAATGGCTTATTACTGCCTATTATAGCTGGTTTTTTACTTTGGATAATGAATAAATCATCAGTTTTAGGAACTTATAAAAATACTAAACTTCAGAATCTCTTAGGGCTTATTATTTTAGTAATCACAATCTTTTTAGGCTTAAAAGGGATATTAAGCGTGTTTAATTTGTTGTAATATGGATAATTATACCATTGATATAAATGCGGATGTTGGAGAGGGAATTGGGAATGAAAACGATTTAATGCCATTTCTATCTTCTTGTAATATAGCTTGTGGTGGACATGTAGGCGATGAGGTAAGCATGATTAATACCATTAAACTTGCAAAACAATACAAGGTTAAAATAGGAGCGCATCCTTCTTTTCCTGATAAAGATAATTTTGGCAGACATATTATGGAAATGTCAGACAATACATTGTTTAAAAGTCTATTGTGTCAAGTTTTAAAATTAAAATCAATTGTTGAAACAGAAGGTTTGCTCTTGCATCATATTAAGCCTCATGGAGCATTATATAATTTGGCGGCAAAAGATAAAGTTACAGCAAAAGTGATTATTGATGTAGTTAAAGAATTAGCTTTACCTATAAAGTTATATGCACCTTTTAATTCTGTAATAGCAAAACAGGCAAAAAGGGAAGGGATTAAAGTGGCTTATGAGGCTTTTGCAGACCGAAATTACAATGATGATTTGTCTTTGGTTTCACGTCAAAAAAGCAATGCTATATTGCATTCAAAAGAAGCAGCTTTGAATCATGTTTTAGGTATTATAAAACATCAAAAAATAACGTCTATAAATAGAGTAGATGTGATGTTAAAAGCAACAACGATTTGCGTACATGGTGACACCGAAAATGCACTAGAAATTTTAAGCTATTTAGCGACTAATTTAGAAATTAATAATATTAAAATTCGATAACTTTTTTTGGAATATAAACTTCGATATTCGCAGTATAGTGAACGTTCTATTTTAATAGAATGGCCAGCGATTATTGATGATTTTATGTTAAAAGATATACTGAATTTTAAAAATAAAATCCAACTTAATTATAGTAAATTAATTGTTGAGATAATAACTGGATATAATTCATTATTAGTAATTTATGATTTTACTATTGATAATGTCAATGATAGGTTTATAGACTTAAAACAATTATATCTAGGCTTGTTAGAAACTAACTATTTAGAATCTCTTACTTTTAAAATTCCTGTGTGTTATGATGCTGAATTTGGTGTAGATTTAGAGAAATATTCTAGAGAAAAAAAGCTTTCAAAACTTGAAATTATTAAGCGTCACACGGCACCTATTTATACTGTTTTTTTTATCGGATTTTTACCTGGATTTTTATACTTGGGTGGACTTGATTCTAGCTTACATTTAAATCGTAAAGAAACACCTAATCTTAACGTTAAAAAAGGCTCGGTTGCGATAGGTGGAGAACAAACAGGAATTTACCCTCAAGACAGTCCTGGAGGATGGCATATTATTGGTAATTCTCCTATAGAATTATTTAACCCAAAACAGAATCCACCTTGTTATATTAAAGCTGGTGATAAAGTAAAGTTTCATGCTATTTCAAAATCTAAATATTTAGAAATTCAAAATGAAATAGCACATTCAAGGTTTGATGCAAAAACACTTTTAATTAATGATTAAAGTATTAAAAGCAGGATTTTACTCTACAGTGCAAGATCAAGGACGTTATGGATATCGTAATTTTGGTGTGCCTGTTTCTGGTGTTATGGATAGTTATTCAGGTGAATTTGCAAACAGACTTTTAGGGAATGATATAGATTGTGCTGTTTTAGAGATGACTATGATTGGTGCTGAACTTCAATTTTTAAAACCTACCACAATTGTCATTACAGGTGCAAATATGCGACCAGTGTTAAACGGAAATGCCATTGAAATGTTTAAATCAATTTTAGTTAAGGCTAATGACATTATTTCTTTTAGACATGCTGAAGGTGGATTTAGAACGTATCTTGCCGTAAAAGGTGGATTGTTGTCAGATTTTGTATTAGGAAGTAGAAGCATGGCAAAAGAGATTACAACAACTGTAAAAATTGCTAAAAATGATATTATAGAGTACTCAAGTTCTTCTAATATTGTCAATCAAAAAAACGCAAAGCTCAAATATAATTCTTCACATTTTAAAACTGATATTTTAGAAGCCAGCAGAGGTCCAGAGTTTCATAATTTATCAAAAGAACAACAACTATTGATATGTAAACAAGATTTTAAGATTTCTAAATACAATAATCGAATGGCATATCAATTAATACCTGAGTTTAAAAATAATTTAGCACCAATTTTAACAGCGCCAGTTTTGCCAGGAACGGTTCAATTAACACCATCTGGTCAGCTGATTGTTTTAATGAGAGATTGTCAAACAACAGGTGGATATCCAAGAATTTTTCAATTAACAGAAAACTCTGTGAATGTCTTAAGTCAGAAAGCTACTGGTAATGCTTTAAGAATCAGGCTAAAAGGTTAAAATTGTAAGAAAACCTTTGATTAAAAATTCCATATGTTAAATAAAATCAATAATTTACATTAGCTATTAACTAAATTTAGATAAATATGAAAAATTTTGTATTACTTGTCCTAGGTATCATTTTGGGTGCTACCGTTATGTATTTTTATACTCAGAATGATTTAAGAACGATTGAAGAACCTCCAATGGTTAAGCCTCCATCTGGTATAATATCTCCAGCGAAAATTAAAACAATGACTCAAGCTTATAATGAAAGATATAAACTTATAAATGATTCATTATTTAACCCTCTTAAAATTGAAGATAATAGATCGTCTTGGTTTAAATTAGAGGTTATAGAAGATTATATAGCGTACGCAAAACAGCAAGCTGCAGATAATCAGAAAACTATGGATGGATTACGTCTATATATTGGTGCACATCCAACTGTAGATTCTATTCCTGGTTTAACAACATTGCTTTTTGTACCAACAGGATATGATGCAAAATCTAAAGGAAGTATCTTTTCATTTCAAGGAGGTGGAGGAGATTTAACTAATTCTGACGGATTAAATAATGGCGGTCACGGAAAACCACCAGGAGCAAATTATCCGCAATAAAGTATTTTAAACGTTTATTAATGGGTTTTGATGATTTTGTTTTTCATCTCATGGAGCTTATTGCGGCTTTGTCGGGTTCGTTCTACTATTTAAAGACAAAAGACAACAGAGTTCAACCTTTTATTTGGTTTCTCTGGGTAATTGTTTTTGTTGAAACTTTTGGAATGTATGGTTACATCTTGCTAAATAATTACGATAATGAAATTTTTATTTGGATAAAAAATAGTGAGTTATGTAGAAATACTTGGCTTTATAATATTTATAATTTTTCAACAATATTTTTTTTGGGTCTTTTTTTTAATAGGATACTCAAAAGTAAAGTTTCTCAAAAAATTATCGTTTTTGTAGTTGTTTTTATTAGTTGTTCAACGATATTGTATTTTGCTATTAGTGGCAATTTTTTTAAAATGTCATTACCATATGATTTTTTAATGCAAACATTTGCCGTTTTTATTTTTGTAATGCTCTATTATTTTGAATTGTTAAACAGTGATAAAATATTGTATTTCTATAAGTCACCAATTTTCTATTTGAGTACAGGTATTTTATTATGGTTTTTATGTGTAAGTCCTTTATTTATTTTTGATGGCTATTTGTACGCAATCAATAAAGATTTTTTAGATTTTAGATATTTTTACCTGTTTATCGCAAATATATTATTATACTCATGTTATACTTTTGGATTTCTTTATCCTCTGCATATCAGAAAACAATTAGTAACGAAGAAATAGCATTAATTTCTTATGTTATTTTTATTACGTTAACATTGGTTACGGCTTTTGTGTTGTTTTTTGTTGTGTTTCAGAAACGAAAAAACCAATTATTGATTAACCAAGTTAAACAACAGCAAAAATTTGATGAAGAGCTTATTAAAACTCAACAAGAAATTCAAGATGAAACTATAAAACACATTGGTAGAGAATTACACGATAATATAGGGCAAATGTTGGTTATGTCTACAATGCAAATGAATGCTGCTGTAAAAGTGGTTGATAATGATGCTAAAACTAAAGTTAGTAATGCAGCCGAAACTTTAAAAAGTACTTTAGATGAAGTGAGAGCTTTGTCTAAGTCTTTAAATAGCGACGTTATTTTTAATTTGGGTTTTCAAAAAACTGTTAAAAATGAAATACATCGTTTAAATAAAACTGGATTATTAGAGGCAAGTGTATCTATAATAGGTGAGAAGGTTGATTTTGAAAATAAAAAGGACGAAATTATATTATTTCGAATACTTCAAGAGTTTTTCTCTAATACCTTAAAATATGCCGAAGCAGACCAATTAAAAATCACTATCGATTATCAAGAAAAAGTCTTAAGTATTACTGCAGAAGACAATGGAATTGGTTTTAATATTAAAACTGCAGAAAAAAGCTCTGGTTTAATAAATATGGAAAAACGTGCTGAATTATTAAATGCAGATTTTCAATTAGAATCTAGAGCAGGCAAAGGCACTATTTTAACTTTAAAATACCCTTATAAAAGCGCTTAAATATTATTACAGGCATTCCATAGAGGATCGCTTGGTAAAGGAGCAGTGATTATAATTTCTTCTTTTTTTACAGGATGAATAAAACGCAATGTTCTTGCATGTAAACTTATGCTTGCGTCCTTATTACTTCTATTAAATCCATATTTTAAATCGCCTTTAATTGGGCAACCAATAGAAGATAATTGTGCTCTAATTTGATGATGTCTTCCTGTTTCTAAATCTATTTCTAAAAGGTAGAAATTATCTAATGTTTTAATTGTTTTATAATGCAGAATCGCTTTTTTACTGCCTTCAATTTCTTTGATATAAGCTGTAGATTTATTGTTTTTAGGATTCTTTTTTAGCCAATGTATTAAAGTATCACTCGTTTTTGGTGGTTGGTTTTTTACTAAAGCCCAATATGTTTTTTTTGCAGTTTTCTCCGCGAACAGTTTATTCAGTCTAGGTAATGCTTTACTTGTTTTGGAAAAAAGAACAATACCTGTAGTTGGTCTGTCTAATCGATGAACAACACCCAAATATACATTTCCTTCTTTATTGTATTTATCTTTTAAATAAGACTTTACAACTTCACTTAATGGTTTGTCTCCAGTTTTATCACCTTGTACAATATCACCTGCACGCTTGTTTATAACAATAATGTGGTTGTCTTCGTGAAGGACTTGAAGATTGTTTTTATGAGATAAAACTTTAGACATGTTTAGATTGTAGCATTGCTAAAACAAAATATTATAGGCAAATTATAAGTGCCTGTTTTCCGCTTTGAGATATTATTAGAGCTAATTAATACTGCTCTTTATCACTTGGGAAATCTACAGATTTTACATCCTCAACATATTGTCCTATAGCCTTTGTCATATCCTCATAAAGATTCATGTAACGTCGTAAAAATCTTGGATTAAATTCGTGCGTCATACCAAGCATATCGTGTAAAACTAAAACTTGTCCGTCAACGCCATTACCAGCTCCAATACCAATTACAGGGATTGAAACACTTTCTGCTACTTCTTTAGCTAATGCGGCTGGTATTTTTTCTAGTACAATGGCAAAACAACCTATTCTTTCTAGCATTAAAGCATCTTGTTTTAATCGTTTAGCTTCTTCCTCTTCTTTAGCTCTTACAGTGTATGTGCCAAATTTATATATAGATTGTGGTGTTAAACCTAAATGTCCCATTACAGGAATTCCGGCATGAAGAATTCGTTTTATAGATTCTTTTATTTCTTTACCACCTTCTAATTTAACAGCATGTCCTCTAGATTCTTTCATTATTCTAATCGCAGAGCGCAAAGCTTCTTTTGGATCACTCTGGTAGCTTCCAAAAGGTAAATCGACAACAACTAACGCACGATTAATTGCTCTAACCACAGAAGATGCATGGTAAATCATTTGATCTAATGTAATAGGCAGTGTGGTTTCGTGGCCAGCCATAACATTACTTGCAGAATCACCAACTAAGATGACATCAATTCCCGAACCATCAACGATTTTTGCCATTGTATAATCGTAAGCCGTTAGCATTGATATTTTTTCGCCTTTAGACTTCATATCGACTAAAGTTTTAACGGTAATTCTTTTATATTCTTTTTTTGCTGTTGACATTGTTATTTTATTAATTAGCGTAAAAATAAAGAGATTTGTTAAACTAATGATTAATTAGGCCTACAAAAAATATTGAATCTGTATTCTATTCAATTATTACTGCTATCTGTAATCAAAGTTTGTTATTAATATTAATGAAGAGCATCATATTTAACAATCCGTTAAATGAACACCAACCGCTAAACCTCCTTCAGATGTTTCTTTGTATTTGGTATTCATATCTTTTGCGGTTTCCCACATGGTATTCACAACTTTGTCTAAAGGTACTTTAACGTTTTTAGGGTCTGTATCTAAAGCTAATTCTGCTGCATTTATGGCTTTAATTGCTCCCATAGAATTTCGTTCTATACAAGGAATTTGCACCAAACCACCAATTGGATCACAGGTTAATCCTAAATGATGCTCCATAGCAATTTCGGCAGCAACTAATACTTGTTCTGGTGTTCCGCCTAATAATTCACATAATGCACCTGCTGCCATAGCAGATGAAACTCCAATTTCTGCCTGACAGCCACCCATTGCAGCGCTAATTGTAGCACCTTTTTTAAAAATACTGCCAATTTCACCAGCTACTAACAGAAATTTTTTGATGTGTTCAAAATCAGCATCATGGTTTTCTATTACCAAATAATACATCAGTACAGCCGGAATAACACCAGCACTGCCATTTGTTGGAGCAGTAACAACTCTACCTAAAGAGGCATTTACTTCGTTAACAGCCAATGCAAAACAACTCACCCATTTTAAAATCTGGCGAAATTTAACTTCTGTTGTTCTAATGGTTTTTAGCCATTCTTGTGGATTTTGGTATGTGTTGTCTCCAATTAAATTTTTGTGTATGTCAAAAGCCCGACGTCTTACATTTAATCCACCTGGTAAATTACCTTCTGTGTGGCAACCAACATACATACATTCTAACATAGTGTTCCAAATACGTTTTAATTCAAAATCAATTGATGTTTCTTCTCTAATTGATTTTTCATTTTCAAGTACTACTCCAGAAATAGGAAGATTTAGTTGATGACAGAATTTAAGTAATTCATCGCCATATGCAATAGGATATGGAAACGTACAATAGAAAATAATTTTATTGGCTTTAGCAATTTTACGTTCTTCTTGCACTACAAATCCGCCACCAATAGAGTAGTAGGTAGATTTGTAGTTTCTTCCATTAATTAAGGCTGTAAAAACCATTCCGTTAGAATGAAATGGTAAAAATTTTCTATTAAAAACTATATTGGTTTTAAAATTGAAAGGAATTGCCTTTTCGTTATTGAACATTATGACGTTTTTAGTCTTTACGTCATCTATAATAGAATTAATACTTTCAACAGGTATGCGTTCTGGATCAGCACCAGTTAAACCTAAAATAACAGCATAATCTGTAGCATGGCCTTTTCCTGTTAAGGATAAAGAACCATAAAGGTCTACTGTGATTTTTTCAACTTTATCAAAACGTTTTTTGTCCTTTAATTCTTTAATCCATCGTTCTGCAGCGCGCCAAGGTCCTAAGGTATGAGAACTTGATGGTCCTACACCAATTTTAAGCATGTCAAAAACAGAGATACATTCCATTTGCGATAACTATTTTAAGAAGAACAAATATACGTTTTGTTTAATTTGAAGACATAAAAAAACAGCTTTAGAAATTTAAAGCTGTTTTTATAATTTAGTTTTTATAGTTATTGCACGTATTGCATAATGTCTTCAAAATTATTAACATCTAAATTACTACTGTTTACAAAGTCTACAGGTAAAATAACTATTCTAAATGTTTGATTAATTCTTTCCTCATCAAACAATAAATCAAAATCAAAATTAGGATGCGATTCAATAAAAATACTAACGAAATCAAAATTATGCTCAAAGTTATATTGAAATTCTTCTCCAGCTGATATGTATACTGTTTCAGGAAGAGATTTCCATACATCATAACCATCTACAACATCTTTTAGATGGTAAACTAATACCATATCAGATTCTAATAAATCAATATCAAGTGGAATTTCTATATCTTCTTGATAGTTTGGAGCTGTAAAATCAATTGTTCTTTCAAAAGATTGTCCCACAAAGTTTACACCGTCTTGTCCGTCAATACCGTCATAGCCATCAAATCCTGGAGGTCCTTGTTCGCCAGTACAAGAAATTAATAATACAAATAATGTAATAATAGATAATATACGTTTCATGTTTAAATTGTTTAGGTTTCTTTTTAGATATCAATATTGATACCAAAGTATAGTATTATTCAAACATTAATGAAAAAACCTATCTGACATCATGTCATATTTTTTGTCATGGCATAATCATTGACTATTACTAATCGAGTTTAAAAAATTAATAACACGATACTTTCCGTGAAAGCGGAAAACTAATAACAAATATAATTATGAGTAAGATTATTGGAATTGATTTAGGTACAACCAACTCTTGTGTTTCTGTAATGGAAGGTAATGAGCCAGTTGTAATCCCAAACGCTGAAGGTAAGAGAACAACACCTTCAGTTATCGCTTTCGTAGAAGGTGGTGAAATTAAAGTAGGAGATCCTGCAAAAAGACAAGCGGTTACTAACCCAACAAAAACAGTTTATTCTATTAAACGTTTTATGGGTAATAAGTATTCTGAATCTAAGAAAGAAGCAGAACGCGTACCATATACAGTGGTAAAAGGTGACAACGATACGCCAAGAGTAGATATCGATGGTCGTTTATATACACCTCAAGAATTATCAGCTATGATTCTTCAAAAAATGAAGAAAACTGCTGAAGATTATTTAGGGCAAGATGTGTCTGAGGCTGTAATTACAGTACCAGCATATTTTAACGATGCACAAAGACAAGCAACAAAAGAAGCTGGTGAGATTGCAGGATTAAAAGTTCGTAGAATTATCAACGAACCAACAGCCGCAGCATTAGCTTACGGAATGGATAAAAAAGGTACTGACCAAAAAATCGTAGTATTTGATTTTGGTGGAGGAACGCATGATGTGTCTATTCTAGAATTAGGTGATGGTGTTTTTGAAGTATTATCTACAGATGGAGATACACACTTAGGTGGTGATGATGTTGACCAACGTATTATTGATTGGTTAGCAGAAGAGTTTAAGGCAGATGAAAACATGGACTTACGTCAAGATCCAATGGCTTTACAACGTCTTAAAGAAGCTGCTGAAAAAGCAAAAATTGAATTATCATCTTCTGCACAGACAGAAATTAACTTGCCTTACGTTACAGCAACAGCTAGTGGACCAAAACATTTAGTGCGTACATTAACGCGTTCTAAATTTGAACAATTAATTGATGATTTAATTAAGCGTACTATTGAGCCATGCGAATCTGCATTAAAAGCTGCAGGTTTATCAAAATCTGATATTGATGAAGTAATTTTAGTTGGTGGTTCTACTAGAATCCCAGCGGTACAAGAAGCTGTAGAGAAGTTCTTTGGTAAGGCACCAAGTAAAGGTGTAAACCCAGATGAGGTTGTTTCTTTAGGAGCTGGTATCCAAGGTGGAGTATTAACTGGTGATGTAAAAGATGTTCTTTTATTAGACGTTACGCCATTATCTCTTGGTATTGAAACTATGGGTAATGTAATGACAAAGTTGATTGAAGCAAATACAACGATTCCGACAAAGAAATCGCAAGTATTCTCAACAGCAGCAGATAATCAGCCATCAGTGGAAATTCATGTATTACAAGGTGAGCGTCCAATGGCAGCAGATAATAAAACGATTGGTCGTTTCCATTTAGATGGAATACCACCAGCAAGACGAGGAACACCTCAGATTGAAGTAACGTTTGATATTGATGCTAATGGTATCATTAAAGTATCTGCTACAGATAAAGCAACAAATAAAACACAAGATATCCGTATTGAAGCATCATCTGGATTAACAGAAGAAGAAATCCAAAAGATGAAGCAAGATGCTGAAGCAAATGCAGAAGCAGATGCTAAAGCAGCTGAAAATGCTAAAAAATTAAATGAGGCAGATTCTATGATTTTCCAAACAGAGAGTCAATTAAAAGAATTTGGTGATAAATTATCTGATGATAAGAAGAAGCCAATTGAAGATGCACTAGAAGAATTGAAAAAAGCATACGAGTCAAAAGATATCGCAGTTATTGAACCAGCTTTAGAGAAAATTAACGAAGCTTGGAAAGTTGCAAGTGAAGAAATGTATAAAGCACAAGCAGAAGCGCAAGGTGGAGCTGCAGGTCCTGAAGCAGGAGCAGAGCAACCAGCTGATGAGTCTAGCGATGTAGAAGATGTTGATTTCGAAGAGGTTAAATAATTAATTCTTGCGAACGCAGGCATCTTAAAATAATAAAACGTAACCATTAATTTGGTTACGTTTTTTATTTTAAGGTATTTATTTACTTCAAAACCGACGTTTGTCGATAACTTAAATCACTTCTTCTAATTCCTGTAAATTAATACAGACTTCATTGTTTAATTTAAAATTGGTGTGGTACATTTACGTTAAATCCCTCATCAAATGAACCTCTATTCGTCACTAAAACGAGTACTAACTAAGCATATCTTAAACTTAAGAAAGCGTTTTTGGGAATTCAACTTAAAAATGAATTCAAGAGCTTATGTTAAGGCTATTATTAATGAAAATAAATCACCAGAATTAAGTAATAGTGAAGTTAGCCAAGCTAAATCTTTTTATAAATCTAAAGGCTATAAATTAGGTAATACTTATTGGCATAAGTATTATAAAGGTTTAACTAATGAATTTCATGTTAACTATATTCCAGAAGATATTTTTAATGCTATAATTTCTCCTAGTCTTAATCAAATGCGCCAATGGCCAGCCTTGTTAGATAAAAACTTATCTTATAATATATTTAAAGAGTTTGAGCAACCAAAGGCTGTTATTCAGAATATTAATGGATTTTATTTTACAGATGGTAAAATTATAAATGAAAATGATGCGCTAAAAAAATGTAATACAATTAATAAGACATTAATTATAAAACCAACCATAGACTCGGGTGATGGTGTAATGGTTAATAAATTTACGGTTGACAACCATAAGACCACTTATAAAAATCTTACCGTATTAGAATTATTTAAAAAATATAAAAAAGACTTTATAATACAAGAAGAACTAGAGCAGAGCGATGTTTTAAAAGCGTTTAACCCATCTTCTCTTAATACGGTAAGAGTAATGACGTATTTAAAGAATGATGGTGTACATATACTTTCTTCAGTGCTTAGAATTGGCCAACCCAATAGTACTACAGATAATTTTTGTGGAGGAGGTATTATTTGTGGATTAGATGCTAATGGTAATTTAAAAAGAAGAGCTTATACTAGAGATGGAGCTATATTAAATAAATCGCACACAAAAGTTGTTTTTGAGGGTGTTACTATTCCTAATTATAATGCATTAATAGAAATGGTAAAACAGATGCATCCTAAAGTGCCTTATTTTAAGATTGTGTCTTGGGATATTGGAATTAATAAGGAAAATCGACCGGTTTTTATTGAGTTTAACACCTATTATCAAGATGTAGATTTACATCAAATTACAAATGGTCCATTATTTGGAACGTTTACAGATGAAATTTTAGAGCTTAGTTTAAATCCTGAAAATTCTAATTATAATTATTTATAACCTTTCGACGTTTGCCAGATGATAAAGCAGGTATTTCGTCTACATAAGTAATACTAACAACGGCATCTTCCCCAAAATCTGATTTAATATCAGCTATTAATGCGTCTTCAAATTTAAACGTATCTTCTTGAAGGTTTAATTTTACTTCATATTCTTTTTTACCTTGTTGTATAAATTGATACTGTTTTAATAAATGGTAATATTTATAAAATTTAGTATAAACCACAAAAGATGACAACATATTGCCTTTAGAGTCAAAAATAAGGTCCATTTTTCTGCCGTCAATCTGAGAAAAATAAGTAATACCATTTTCATCTATACCAAGTTTGGCAATATCTCCTGTGTCGTATCTAATTATAGGCATTGCGTAATTAAACAAATCGGTAATCACAATTCTGCCAAATGCGCCTGGTTGTGCAGGCAAATCATTATCTAAATTTAGCAATTCTATTTGGTAACTTGCATGATTAATAACAAATCGATTAGGTGCTTTTAATGTTTGCTGTGCAATGATTCCTATTTCTTCACTAGAATACCTTGATAGAATTGTAGTATCTAAATGCTTATTTAAAGTTGTTTTGGTGTATGGATTTAAATATTCAGAATTTGCAATAACTGATGTAATCTTTAAGTCTTTTAAATATAGATTATTTCTTTCGAGATATTGCGTTATCATTTCGAGAGCAGAAGCAAAACCAAGAATGGTTTTAGGTTGTTTATCTGACTTTAATAGATTTAAAAAAGTTCTAATTCTTGCGTCTGTTAGTCTAGATATATCAAACTGAATAATATTCTGTAACCAAGATTTTAATTTCCCCTTTTTATTATGATCTCTCCAAACTTCTAGCTCATAAAGTCTATTACCAATTTTGAAATTAGATTGGTCATAAAAGTAGACTGCATCTGCATGATTTCTATGGCGTTTATTTTGATTCTGAAACAAGAAAAAAGGTACACCTGTAGAACCACTTGTAGATACCTTAAAGTTTTCCTTATCAATAAAAGAACGAGATTGAAATTGCTTAAAGTTTTCTTGAATAATGGTTTTTCTTATTACAGGAAAATCCGAAAGGCTGCTATCACTATTATAATTCTTATAAAAAGGTGTTGTTTCTACAGCATGCTTTATAAGTGCTTTTATATGTGTTTTCTTTGTTTGTTTGGCCTTTTCTGAATTAGGTTGTTCAATACCAAGTTTTATTTCACTTAATTGATTTTTGATATATCCACCTTTAAATCCATCAATCAACCAAAAGAATTTTTGTCTAGCAAAATTTAGAAGCATAAAAAAATGTTTTAACCTAGATATTTGCAATCTTCCTTTCTATCTTTAATTGTATGTATTGGCCTACCAAAAGCTGTTTTTAAATCTCCAATGGATTTTAAAACTAATGATCCTGCACCTACAATTGTATTTTTACCAATTACGATGTTTTGAATAACTATAGCACTAAGGCATATTGAAGAACACCTACCAATTTTTACATTACCAGCGATTGTTACACCAGATGCTAAACTAGAAAAATCTTCCATTACAGAATCGTGACCAAGGGTTGAAGCAGTATTAATTATACAATGTTTACCAACTTTTGCGGCAGAATTTACAACTGCTTTTGCCATTATTACAGAGCCTTCATCAATTGTAATATCTTCAGCTAAGGTGGCCGTTGGATGTATTACGGAAACAAATTTTATACTTGGTAATTCTTTTGACACGTTGTTAGCAATTTTTTGCCTTGTATAGTTGTCTCCAATTGCTATAATAATACCGTCAATATTTAAATCTTGAGAAAGTTGTTTTAGATGTTCTAAACGCCCTACAATTTTATAACCACTTATTTGAGAACCCAATGGTTTATAACAATCAATAAAACCCATTATGTTATGGCTTTTATTTTTCTTAATAATATCTATAACCATTTTGGCATGGCCAGAAGCACCATATATTAAAATGTTTTTCATCCGTTTAACAGGTTACAGCATTAAATGCAGATAATAGAGTTGGTTGGCATTTTACAAAGATAAGCATTTTGTGTCTTAACTCATCTAATTCTGCCTAACAGATTATGGATGAAATTATATTTATAATTAATTAGTTTAATAAAAATTAGACAATTAAATTATAAATTTTAAGGTTTAAATTTCCCTTTGTTAAAAAATAGGTAAAGAACAAAAAAAAGTATGAAATAATGTTCAGTTTTAAAGACTAAACTAGCCCAAATAACAAGAATCTGCTTTTCTGTCTTTTACTGTATTTATAGGACTGCCAAAAGCTTGTTTAAAATCACCAATTGATTTTAATACTAAAGAACCAGCACCAACTACTGTATAATTACCTATGGTTATATTTTGAATAATGGAAGCCCCAAGACAAATAGATGAGCACTGACCAATTTTTACATTACCACTAATGCTAACGCTTGGTGCTAGACTAGAAAAATCATCCATTTCAGAGTCGTGATCTAAAGATGATTTAGTGTTCAAAATACAGAACCTGCCAATTTTTGCATTTACATTTACAATAGTACCTGGCATAATAACAGAACCTTCAGAAATTACAACATCATTAGCTATAATAGCATTTTTATGCACAGCTGATACAAATTCTAAGTTTGGCGCAATTTTGGATATTTTAATGTATGCTTTTTTTCTTAAAGTGTTATCACCTATACCAATTATAATTCCATGGATATTATGCTTATCTATCAATTCAGGTAATGTGTTAAGATTACCTAATATTTTAAATCCAAAAATGTCTTCGTTAATGGGTTTAAAAGAATCTAAAAACCCAATAATGTTATAATCTTTATTACCAAGAATAATATCTGCTATAACTTTGGCATGACCAGAAGCTCCATAAATTAAAATGTTTTTCATCTTCTAAAAATAGATTGCAAAAGAATTTGATTATTATTAATCAAATTCATTAAAATTTGATAGGTTCGGGTTAAGCTCCAAATATATTACCTAATAAATTCATTTAGATTTTTAAAAGATAAACTACACATTTTATCCTATTAACGGCTTATTTAAAGAATATTTACAGTTAATTTGTGTTTTTTACTTCAAAAAATGGCTTTAAATAGTTAGACAACATTATGAAATTTAATATCGGCTTCAATAAAATAGAAACTAACAATTTAGCGGTAAAATTAAATGCTAAAGGCGAACAATTTGTAGTTAAAGGACATCCTTGGGTGTTTTCTAATAGTATAGTAAAGATAAATGACCATGCAAAGACAGGAGATTTAGCCATAGTTTTTAGTAAAAATAAAAACAAGGTAATTGGCCTAGGCTTATATGATGGCAATTCTCCAATCCGAATTAAAATAATTCATAATGCAGATACAAAAGTAAAGGTTGGTAGCGATTTTTTTCAAGATAAAATTGAAGTAGCTTACGAGAAACGTTTAGAATTACTTTCTACAAATACTAACAGTTATAGACTATTATTTGGTGAAAATGATGGTTTTCCAGGATTAATAGCAGATGTGTATAATACCGTTTTAGTAGTAAAACTATATTCTGAAATTTGGTTACCTTATTTAGAATCTATTTTAGAGAGTTTGCAAAAAGTATCTAAAGTAGATACTATTGTTATGAGATTAAGTAGAGGATTACAAAATAGTAAAAATCATAGCTTAAAAGATGGAGAGGTAGTATTTGGAACACTTAAAAATGAAGTGGTTGTTTTTGTTGAGCATAATGTCAATTTTTCAGCAAATGTTATAAAAGGTCATAAAACAGGATATTTTTTAGATCATAGAGCTAATAGAAAACGAGTAGGTGAGCTGAGTAAGGAAAAAAAGGTATTAGATGTGTTTTCTTATGCTGGCGGATTTTCAGTACATGCTCTCGCTAATGGAGCAAAAGAAGTTACCAGTTTAGATATTAGCAAGCAAGCTTTAGATATGGCTAGAACTAACGGAAAATTAAATAATTATACTGGTAAACATAAAACCATATCTGGAGATGCGTTTGAAGAAATGAAGCTATTAATAGAGAACGGAAAAACGTATGATGTTGTTGTTATTGATCCACCTAGTTTCGCTAAACAACAATCTGAAGTTGATTTAGCTAAAAAGAAATACGCACAATTGGCAGAACTAGGCGCCATGCTTACTGCGAAAAAAGGAATGTTAGTTTTAGCTTCTTGCTCATCTAGAGTCTTGGCACAGTCCTTTTTTGATTTAAATAATAGAGTTTTAAATTCTCAATCTAGACTTTTTGAAATAGAATTAAAGACAAATCATGATGTGGATCACCCTATTAGTTTTCCTGAGGGTGCATATTTAAAATGCGGTTATTATAGGTTTTTAGAATAAAAGTATTATGCATGCATAATAAAAATTATACTATATTTGTTTAAAAATATCTCTACAATGCAAACCAAATTAACGCAAATACTAAATATTAAACATCCAATTATACAAGCTCCAATGTTCTTGGTATCTAATGTAGCAATGGTTATTGAAGCAATGAAAGGCGGAATAGCAGGCTGTATACCAGCTTTAAATTATAGAACTATTGAAGAATTAAAATCTGCTATTAAAGAACTAAAAGCAGCAAAAGTAGAAGGTGGTTCATTTGGTTTCAATTTAATAGTAAATAAATCTAACATTAAATATAAAGCTCAATTAGAAGCCATTTGCGAAGAAGGTTGTGATTTTATAATTACATCTTTAGGTAGTCCAGAGGAAACAATAAGACAAGCACATGCCGTTGGTATAAAAGTGTTTTGTGATGTTACAGATTTACATTTTGCAAAAAAAGTTGAAGCATTAGGTGCAGATGCAGCTATTGCGGTGAATAATGAAGCTGGTGGACACAGAGGAAATCTTTCTCCACAAGAATTAACCAATCTTTTAAGTACGGAATTAAGCATTCCTGTAATTTCTGCAGGAGGTGTTGGTTGTAAAGCAGATATTGATAAAATGCTAAGTTATGGCGCAGAAGGTGTTTCAGTTGGGAGTCCTTTTATAGCTTCTATTGAAGCAGGAGTAACAGATGAGTACAAACAAGCGTGTGTAGACTATGGCGAAAAAGATATTATAATGACCGAGCGCATTTCTGGCACACCATGTACTGTAATTAATACACCTTATGTACAAAAAATAGGAACAAAAGCCACTTGGTTAGAAAATCTATTAAACAAGAATAAGAGTTTAAAAAAGTGGGTTAAAATGGTGCGTTTTTCAATAGGAATGAAAGCAACCGAAAATGCAGCTAAAAAAGCAACTTACAAAACAGTTTGGGTAGCTGGTCCTAGTATTGAGCATACTAAAGCCATACTTCCTATTAAAGATATAATTAAAGGCTTAACGACATAAATGTAACGTTGTCTTGTTGTTTTTTCTTCTTTTTGTTGGTGAAAATATTAAAAGTATAACTCGCTACAAAGCCGCCAAGAACTGTATATGCAGCTTCATCTGAGTCAAATTTACCGCTAATAATGTAGCCATCGTAAATTTCTTTAGACAATCCAGCTAAAGTTGACAAACCTAAACTATACCAAAATGCTTTTTTAGAGTTTTTTGTTTTCGAATAAATTAGTGCATATGATGTGGCAGATATTGTCGCTCCAACGGCCAAATGTAGTTGGTCATCTTCAGCCATTAATTGTGCATTACATGTTGATAAAATGCTTATTGTGAATAATGTAAGTAGGGTTTTCATTTATTAGTAAATTATTGGTTGGTTGGTCAATGTATAATAATTTTAACCTTGTATTAAAGTATATTCGTTCGGACAAGTATTTTTACGACTAACGGTTTATTTTACCTTTGCTTTCTGTATATATACTAGCCGATGTAACTGTTTTGTTTTACAGATTAAAAATATGTTTAAGCTAAAAACTGAGAATTAATTACTTTTAAATTGAAAATCACTAAATTGAAATATGAAAATAAAAGCAAAATCTATTCGACCATTCATTGGTGCTAAAGTTTATAATACATCTAGACAATTTTATAAAGATTTAGGGTTTGATGAAGTTATAATTTCTCATAATATGTCTATTTTTAGTATTGAAAATTTTGCGTTTTATTTACAAGATTATTATGCAAAAGATTGGATTGATAATACAATGGTTTTTTTAGAAGTTGAAAATGTACAGATGCATTTAAATAACTTAAAACAAAGTGGTGTTTTAGAAAAGTATGAACGTGTAAAATGCTCTAAAGTTGTATTTAATGATTGGGGAAATGAGTTTTTTTTGCACGACCCATCAGGCATTCTTTGGCACTTTGGAGAATTTAATAATTAAGGTAAGCTATTTTTTTCCTTAAAAAGAAATATAATTATTTTCATTATTTATTCCGTCTTCTAGATTTTGTACCAGTGAGTATAACGTATGTGTTTGGTATTTATACCTTAAGTGGTGCAAATCTAATGTGTTAATTTTTAAAATATTACAATTGAGATTGCTAATTGAGTTATCCTTTTCTAATCTAGACTAGAATAAAGAAATACGTAGATCTACGTATTGACATTATGTTCTATAATGTCTAATTTGCTAGGAGTTGTAGTTATTTATAAAACATATTAAAAAGTATGATTTACAATTAACTTAGGTAATATTTCTATAAGAACCAATAATTCATAAAATCATGAAACACATTAAAATTTGTATTCTACTACTAGTCTCAGTAAATCTATTTGCACAGGAAATTAATATTAAAAAATCGCTTTCAGGTTTTGATAATTATATGTCACAAATTTTAGCTGATTGGAATGAACCAGGAGCAGGCGTTGCTATTATTCACAAAGGAGAATTAGTTTTTGTAAAAGGATATGGATATCGAGATTATGGTAATAAACTTCCTGTTACTAAAAACACTTTATTTCAAATAGCTTCAAACACAAAACTTTTTACTGCGGTAGCAGCAGGAATGTTGGTAGAAGATGGAATTTTTAAATGGGATGAACCATTTAAAGAGTCTGTTCCTGAAATAGAATTTTTTAATGATTTTTTGAATAATAATGTTACGCTTAGAGATATGTTAGGACATAAAACAGGAATTTCTAGGCACGATTATATTTGGTTTCAATCGGATTTTACGAGAAAAGAATTATTTGAACGAATTAAATACCTTGAACCTTCTATACCATTACGCCAAGATTTTATTTACAATAACTTAATGTACTCAGCCGTAGGTTATGCTATAGAATTAAGAACAGGAAAAACATGGGAAGAATATATATCTGAAAACATCTTATCTCCTTTAGAAATGGAAAATACTATTTTTTCAATTGCCGAAATGCAAAAATCAAAAGACTATGGTGTTCCTTATGATGAAAAACGAGACACAACACTTTTATATAAAATACCTCTTAAAGAAGATGGAGCAGGTATAGGTCCTGCTGGCTCAATAATTACGAGTCTAGATGATCTTTCTCATTGGGTAATTGCACTTATGAATGAAGGGAAGTATAAAAATAAAGAGATAATTCCCAATGCTATAATTAAGGAAACCTTAAAACCTGGTATTGCGTTTAGAAACTCAGAGCTAGAAGATAAAGGTTATGATGAACGTTTAAATTCAACATATGGAATGGCAAGAAACATTGAGATTTATAAAGGAAATGTTTTAACAAAACACGGTGGAGCTATGCCTGGATTTCATTCGCAAGTTATTATTTTACCATATAATGATATTGGAATTATAACGTTTTCTATCGGAAATCAAGGTGCTAGCCTTGGCAATACTATTATTGGCTATAATCTTGTAGATAGATTATTAGGTTTAGAACAAACTGATTGGAACGGTCGGAAATTGGCTGATCATATAAAAAGTAAAGAATTGAGTAAAAATGCTAGATCTCAGCATGGATTTGATCATATAGAAGGAACTACTCCTTCTCATAAACTTGAAGATTATACAGGGTCTTTTACTAATGAGGCGTATGGCGAGTTTATAATTAGCCATGAAAAAGACTCATTATATTTTAATTTCAGAAGGGTAAGTTTACCGTTGTCGCATTATCATTATAATAGATTTGATACACCAGATGATGAAGATTTTGGGAAATGGAGTATCAATTTTAATATAAGTCCTCAAGGTGAAATAAACGAAGCTGTGGTTTCAATAGATGAAGGGCAGGTATCATTCCATAAAAAACCAGATGAGTCATTAGCAGATCCTAATGTCTTGAAACAATATGAAGGAAAATATAATTTTGCTGGCTCAGAATTTGAAATAAAACTGATTGATGGTAAGCTTACAGCTTTAGGAACAACTAATGATATATTAATACCTTATAAAAAGCAAATATTCAAAGTTGAGAAATTTGATGATATGCAAGTAGAATTTATAATGAAAAATAATATTGTTTCAGGATTAAAATATAAAACGCCATCAGGTGTATTTGAGTGTAAAAAAGTACAATGATATACTAGTAAAATATATCTTTGGTTAATTGATTTAAAATTTATTAAATAACCATCTTTTAGTATAGACTTTAAATTAAAAAATTAGCAATCAAAAATCGCATAATTTTCATTATTGTAAAGTGTTATAGTTGGCTATAAATGAAAAACTATTTATTATTACTTGTTTTTTTAATGGGATGTAAACATCAAAAGTTAACACCTAAAGAAATTGTAACCAATTATTATAATGGTAGAAATGCCGTTGACTTTAATAAGATAAAACCATTGGTAAGTGATAGTGTTACAATTATTTCTGGAGATTACATTATGCCGTATAATAATGATAGTTTTTATGAAGTCTTTAAATGGGATTCTATATTTAAACCATCATATAAGTTGGTTGAAATTAAAGAGAACAAAGACCAGATTATTGCTTCAGTGATTTATAATTGCTTGAGAAATGATTTTTTAAAAAACAGCAATATGACCTGTCAATACAAAATCTCTTTTAATTCTGGAAAAATCTCAAAAATTGAAGAATTAAACTGTAAAAATGTTAATTGGAAAGTTTGGGAAAAAGAAGTCAATGCTTTAGTTAATTGGACAAATTTAAATCACCCTGAACTCAATGGTTTTATTAATGATATGACCATGATTGGCGCACAGAATTACTTGAAAGCAATTGATTTATACAAAGCGAAAAACGAATTAAAGCAAATACCAAAAACTAGAAAATAAAGTTGAAAAGTTTATTATATCTTATAATATAATACTCTATTAATGCGATGTCTAATTAAGTTAGACAGAACGTTGTAAAATTAAGATAAATCCTTGGCATTAAATTTGTTTGTAACAAAACAGTAAGTTCTACGACGTATAAAGTAGAACAAGTTTAATTAAAAAAGAAAAAGAAGTTATGATTAATAAAGGAGCAGTAGTTTTAGGTGTATTATTAGGTGCAGCAGCAGGTGTTTTATTAGCACCAGAAAAAGGAAGCGTTACTAGAGACAAACTTAAGAAAGAAGGTAAAGAGATAAAAGATCAATTATCTAGTGACTTAACAGAAGTAAAAGACGATTTATCTAAAGCAGTAGCATCTGGTAGAGAAAAGTTTAAACAAGATATGGAAGAGTTTACATCTAAATCTAGTTATAAAACCGAACAAGCTATTACGTTTATAGAAAAACAATTAGCAATTCTTAAAGAGAAGAATAAGACGTTACAAAAGACGAGTTAATTCTATAATAAACATAAATAAAAATGTATTGAGAAGCTTTAGAGTTCAGTTTTTCAATACATTTTTTTCGTTAATATCAATTTCTAATTGAATATATTATTTCACTAAGTCATTAATAAAATCAACATTCACAACATGTTTACCTTCAAATGGAAGCACAGTTAATCGATTACCAAAAAGTGATTCCGCACGTTCTGTTTCTATCGTAATTCTATCTTCATCGAGATATTCATCTTCTGTTCCATAAATTAGTTTTACCTGAGTATCTTCAGATAAAAACTCAAAATCTTTAGGTGTGAGTTCTTTCGGTATTCCGCCAGAATGTAACACCAACTGACTGCATTTTAACTGTCGTTTCGCTAAATAACGCATAGCTATACTAACACCTTGCGAATATCCAAAAATGATAAAATTTACGTTTTTAGGAATGTTTTCAGCTTCTAAAACGGCATCAAAATAATTCAAAATATTTTGCATTCCGGCTTCCGTATTGTCTCTTGTTAGCCAATTAGCACCAACATGCATTTTTGGTTGAATGTAGAATTTACTTGGCGCTTGTGGCGCAATAATGTAATTCTCCTTGGGATCTAATGCTTTAAAATATCTTAAGAAATAACGACTCAAATAACCCATGCCATGGCAAACTAACCAAACGTTTTTTGTTTGCTCTGTAAGTTGATTTAAGGTAGAGTAGGAGTTGCTGGTATTATATGTTATTTCTTTTTCTTGCAAATTCATTATTCAAGGTGGTTTCTTTATCTTTGAAGGATAAAAATAAACTAATTCTATGCAAATATCTAAAGAAGACATGTTGGCAAAAGCCAATGCTGCAAGCAAAAATACATTAATGGAAACATTAAGTATTGAGATTGTGGATTTTGGAGACGATTTCTTAACCGCAAGAATGCCAGTAACCTCAAAAGTGCATCAACCAGATGGTGTTTTGCATGGTGGCGCAACGGCTGCATTAGCCGAAAGTGTAGGAAGTTTTGCATCTCATGTGTTTATAGATACCGAAAAGTTTTTTATTCGTGGATTAGAGATTACAGCTAATCATCTTAAAAGTGTTAGCGAAGGTTATATTTATGCAAAAGCGACCTTTTTACATAAAGGTAGAACAACACAATTATTAGACATTAAGGTTACTGATGAAGCAGATAATTTAATTTCAGTTTGCCGTTTGTCAACCATTTCTCTTCCAAAAAAATAAATAACGAATGACCGAAGATTCATTTTTTGAAACTTTAGAAGCGCATTACCTTAAGCAATTACCTTTTGTAGTTTATAGCAGACCTATAAATACTAAAATAAAATGTTGGTTGCAAAATGATACCGTTTTACACAAAACGGATGCATTTACAGAAAGCGGTTTTGTGTTTTCACCTTTTAATTTAGAAGATAAAAGCATACTATTTCCTAAAGAAGCATGTTTGTTTTCTGAAATTGAGATTGATTTTTTAGAGACTGAAAATGCGGATGCAACTGCTATAATTGAAAAAGAGTTAGATAAAGTTCAGCATATAAATTTAGTTTCAAAAGGTATAAAAAGTATAGAAAATGGTGAATTACAAAAAGTAGTTTTGTCACGTTCTGTAACAATGTCACTACAAGATACTAATCCTATTTCCATATTTAAGCGTTTATTCAATCGTTATAAAAATGCGATGGTTTATTGTTGGTATCATCCAAAAGTAGGTTTATGGATTGGTGCAACGCCAGAGTTATTATTAAAGGTAGAAGGGAAACAACTCACTACTATTTCTTTAGCAGGTACGCAACCGTATAAACGAATCTCTAAACCAACTTGGACGCACAAAGAAATTGAAGAACAACAAATTGTAACCAATTATATTACAGCGCAAATTCAACCTTATACCAAGCAGATTAATGTGTCTGAAGTTGATACAGTAAGAGCAGGTAGTTTATTGCATCTTAAAACTAAAATCACCAGTTTAATTAAGGATAATTCAGATTTAAAATCGATTATAGAAGCCTTACATCCAACACCAGCAGTATGCGGATTTCCAAAAGTTAATGCGAAAGATTTTATTCTTGAAAATGAAAATTATAAACGCCAATTTTATACTGGGTTTTTAGGAGAACTGAATCTTAAAGAAGCTACAACTAGAAATACCAATAGGCGTAATGTTGAAAATAATGCGTATGCTGTGGTGAAAACAAAATCTAATTTCTACGTTAATTTGCGTTGCATGCAATTGGTAAATAATACAGCACATATTTTTGTTGGTGGCGGAATTACCAAAGACTCTAATCCTGAAAAAGAATGGGAAGAAACCGTTAATAAAACCCGAACAATTGGTTCGGTTTTAAATTAAAAAAGCATTAATTTTCAAACAAACTAAAGTTCTAGATGTTATAAGTTAGAACATTAATTTTATGATATATTCAAAAATTCCATTAGCACAAACAGTTACTACTTTATGTAAAACGCATAATGTAAAACATATTGTAATTTCACCAGGTAGTAGAAATGCACCTTTAAATATAGGCTTTACTCACGACGATTTTTTTAAATGCTATAGTATTGTAGACGAGCGTTGTGCAGCATTTTTTGCATTGGGTATAGCACAGCAATTACAAGAACCTGTGGCTGTTGTATGTACATCTGGTAGTGCACTTTTAAATTATTATCCTGCAATTGCAGAGGCTTTTTATAGTAATATACCGTTAGTGGTTTTATCTGCAGATAGGCCAAAACATTTAATAGATATTGGTGATGGACAAACCATAAAGCAGAAAAATGTCTTTGGTGAACATGTATTGTATAACGCCAATTTAAAACTAGATTTAAAGGATTCTGAAAACGGAACACTGGAAAGTGAATTACCAATTTTCAAAAATTTAGAAAATAAATTAGAACGTTTTTTAGGGCTTCAAAAAGACATTCAATCTTATAATGAATCTGAGATACATGATGCCTTAACCGTTTCAAAATTAAGTTTAGGACCTGTTCATATTAATATTCCTTTTGATGAACCTTTGTATGAAACTACGGAAGAATTAGTAATTAATCCAAAGCCTTTTAAAATTCAGAATAGAATAGACAAAGTAGATGCTTTAGAGATAAAGAGCTTAATAGATGTTTGGCATAATGCTAAACGAAAAATGATATTGGTTGGTGTAATGCAACCCAATTCTATCGAAGAACAATGGATACAAGAAATTGCAGATGATGATAGTATTATTGTATTTACAGAGACAACATCTAACTTAAATCATAAAGATTTTTTTCCTGGCATTGATAAAATGATAGCGCCTTTAGAAGACGTTGATTTTAAAGCATTACAACCAGAAGTGCTGTTAACATTTGGAGGATTAGTTGTATCTAAAAAAATAAAAGCATTTTTAAGAACTTATAAGCCAGAACATCATTGGCATGTTGGTTTAACTAAAGCAAACGACACTTTCTTTTGTTTAGATAAACATATTAAATTGCACCCAAATACGTTTTTAGCTTTCTTCTTACCGCAAGTAACGCATCACACAAAAAGTACTTACAAAGTAACTTGGTTGGCTGTAAGACAAAAAAGAAGACAATTACATGATCAGTATTTAAAAACAATACCTTTTTCAGATTTTACTGTTTTTAATTCGATACTAAAAAATATACCTAAGCACAGTATGTTACAGGTTGGTAATAGTTCAGCTATTCGTTACGCACAATTATTTAAAATACCTAAAAGTATTGAAGTGTTTTGTAATAGAGGTACAAGCGGCATAGATGGTAGCACAAGTACAGCAATTGGTGCTGCCATTGCCAAAAACAAACAAATCACTTTTGTAACAGGTGATTTAAGTTTTTTTTACGATAGTAATGCCCTTTGGAATAATTACATACCTAACAATTTTAGAATTATAGTTATAAATAATGAAGGTGGTGGAATTTTTAGAATTTTACCAGGTAATAAGAACACAGAAAATTTTGACACTTATTTTGAAACAAAGCATAATTTAACAGCAAAACAATTATGTGAAATGTTTGATTTTGAATATTGTACGGCTCACAATAATGAAGAATTAGAAAAACAATTAGATAATTTTGCTGGTGTTTCTAATCAGCCAAAATTATTAGAAATATTTACACCATCTAGAAGTAATGATGAAATTCTCTTAAACTATTTTAAGTATATTAAGTAATTAATTGCATGGTTATTATAAAAATATGTGACTTTTTATATTTTATCGTTTCTAAAAATTAACTACCTTTAGGGAAACAATTAAATTAACTTAAAACATAATAATAAAATGAGTAAAAGAGACGACTTAATCGTAAAGTACGCAGCAGATTTAAAAGACAAATGTGGTGTTACTCCAGATATGGATTTATTAACAAAAGTAACTGTTGGTTTAGGTCCTTCAATTTATAATGCAGATTCGTCAACTGTTTCTGGTTCTGACGAAAAGGAATTAGCAACTGTAAAAAACAATTATTTAATCAAAAAATTAGGATTAAGTGATGGTGATGCATTAGATAAAGCTATCGATTCGGTAATTGAAACTTATGGTAGATCTAACAGAACTAAATATAGAGCAGTTGTTTATTATTTATTATGTAAGCATTTCGGTAAAGAGTCTATTTATTCTTAATTAGATTTTAAAACTATAAAAGAAGCGTTGTAATTTATTACAGCGCTTTTTTTATGCATAAATATTTGCTTTACATTTAAAACTTTTTCTACATTCATTTAAAATATCAATACCTTTGCAGCATGATAAAATTAGGTGAATACAATACATTAGAAATTTTAAGAGATACTGAACCTGGCTTGTTTCTAGGAGATGGTGAAGATGGAGAAGTGCTTTTACCCAATCGCTATGTGCCAAGAGAATTTGAAATAGGTGACAATATAGAAGTATTTGTTTATTTAGATAATGAAGAAAGACCTGTAGCAACTACAGATCAACCTTATATTAAAAAAGGTGATTTTGCTTTACTGAGATGTAACCAAGTTACAGATTATGGTGCGTTTTTAGATTGGGGTTTGGTAAAGGAATTGTTTTGCCCTTTTAGAGAACAAGCTTTTAAAATGAAAGCAGGCGGTTGGTACTTAGTCTATTGTTATTTAGATGAAGAATCTGAACGATTAGTAGCTTCGAGTAAAACTAATCAGTTTTTAGACAATAAAGAATTAACCGTAACTCAATTTGATGAAGTAGATCTTATAGTGTCGCATCCATCCGATTTAGGGATGAATGTTATTGTAAATAAAACACATCTAGGCTTAATTTTTAATGATGATTTATATAAAGATATCAGTGTTGGCGATAAATTAAAAGGTATAGTTAAAAAAGTACGACCAGATAATAAATTAGATATTTCTCTAAATCAAATAGGTTACAGAAATATTGAACCTAATGCAGAGTTTATTTTAAATGAATTACATGATAATGGTGGATTTATTCCGCTTCATGATAAATCTAACCCTGAAGATATTAAGCAACAACTTCAAATGAGTAAAAAGAGCTTTAAAAAAGCCATTGGAACGCTTTACAAAGAACGTCAAATAGAAATTAAAGACGACGGAATTCATTTAAAGTAGATTTAAAAATATTAATTACTTTTACGCCTAAAATATTTGTACATGAGTGAAATAGATTGGAAAATTGCCAAATCTTATGAAGATATAACCTATTCAAAATGTAATGGTGTAGCCAGAATTGCATTTAATAGACCAGATATTAGAAATGCGTTTAGACCAAAAACAACTTCAGAATTATACGATGCATTTTATGATGCTAATGAAGATGTAAATATAGGAGTGGTACTATTAAGCGCAGAAGGACCTTCTTCTAAAGATGGCATTTGGAGTTTTTGTTCAGGAGGAGACCAAAAGGCTAGAGGTCACCAAGGTTACGTTGGAGAAGATGGTTATCATCGTTTAAATATTTTAGAAGTTCAACGTCTAATTCGCTTTATGCCAAAAGCTGTCATCGCAGTTGTTCCTGGTTGGGCAGTTGGAGGAGGACATAGTTTACATGTAGTTTGCGATTTAACTTTAGCGAGTAAAGAACACGCTATTTTTAAACAAACAGATGCAGATGTTACTAGTTTTGATGGTGGTTATGGTTCTGCGTACTTAGCTAAAATGGTTGGTCAGAAAAAAGCAAGAGAAATATTTTTCTTAGGTCGTAATTATTCTGCGCAAGAAGCTTTTGATATGGGAATGGTAAATGCTGTAATTCCGCATGATGAATTAGAAGCAACCGCTTATGAGTGGGCACAAGAGATATTAGCAAAATCACCTACATCCATAAAAATGCTAAAATTTGCTATGAATTTAACAGATGATGGCATGGTTGGTCAACAAGTATTTGCAGGTGAAGCCACACGTTTGGCTTATATGACAGAGGAAGCCAAAGAAGGAAGAGATGCTTTTTTAGAAAAAAGAAAGCCCAATTTTCCAAAAAAATGGATTCCATAATTTATCTTAATTAAATGAATAAAATTAAACCGTGGCTGTCTGCCATGCGCTTAAGAACCCTGCCTCTTTCTGTATCTGGAATAATACTGGGTAGCTGTTTTGCATATTACAACGGACATTTTGTGCCAATTGTATTTGGTTTAGCATTCCTAACAACTATAAGTTTACAAATTCTGTCTAATTTAGCAAATGATTATGGTGATGGTGTTAAAGGTACTGATAATGATGATCGAGTTGGACCAGAACGTGCCTTACAAAGTGGTGTAATTACACCCTTAGAAATGCTTGAAGCTATAAGGTTTAATATAGTTGTTGTTGTCGTTTTAACTGTTATGTTAGTTTGGATGGCTTTTGGAGCTTCTAATTTTTTATACATTTTTATCTTTTTAATTTTAGGAGGCTTCTCTATTTATTCAGCTCTAAAATATACAATGGGAGATTCTCCGTACGGTTATCGTGCCTTAGGTGATGTTTTTGTATTTATTTTCTTTGGTTTAGTAAGTACTATCGGTAGTTACATTTTGTATATGCACACAATAGACCATGTTGTAATTTTACCGGCAATTGCATTGGGATTATTAAGCGTTGGAGTTCTCAATTTAAATAATATGAGAGATATTGAGTCCGATGAAAAATCAAAAAAAATCACTTTAGCTGTAAAGTTGGGATTAAAACGTGCTAAAAAATATCATTTTATTTTAGTAATAGGAGCTATGTTTTTAAGCATTGTTTTTTCCATTTTGTATTATGTAGAACCTTATAATTTTTTGTTTTTAATAGCCTTTATTCCTCTAGTTATTCATATTAAAAAAATAAAAGATGCAGTTCTGCCTAAGGATTTTGATGGTCAGTTAAAGGTACTTGCGTTATCTACATTTCTGTTTTCAATTCTATTAGGTATTGGTTATATTTTGTATTAATTTTAAAAAACATTTTAGCTTTTAAAATTTAAACATTATGAAAATTACATTCTATGGTCATGCTTCATTAAGCATTGAGATTAAAGATTTAAGTATTTTAGTAGATCCATTTATATCAGGTAATGAAAAAGCCTCAGAAATAGATATCAATAACTTAAAAGCTGATTATATTTTGGTAACCCATGCGCATCAAGATCATATTTTAGATGTTGAAGCCATTGCTAAACGTACAGGTGCAATAATCGTATCTAATTTTGAAATTGTTACCTATTATCAAAACAAAGGTTTAGAAGGACACCCTATGAATCATGGCGGTTCTTGGGATTTTGAATTTGGAAATCTTAAGTATGTTAATGCTATCCACACATCATCTTTTCCAGATGGTAGCTATGGTGGACAACCTGGAGGTTTTATAATAGAAGGTGAGCATAAAACTATATACATTGCTGGTGATACGGCATTAACTATGGATATGAAACTTATTCCTATGCAAACTAAATTAGATTTAGCCATTTTGCCAATTGGAGACAATTTTACTATGGGAATAGAAGATGCTATTTTAGCGAGTAATTTTATAGAATGTGATAAAATATTAGGCTACCATTTTGATACGTTTGGATATATAGAAATCAATCACGAAGAAGCTAAACGAAAATTCTTTGATAACGATAAGGATTTAATGTTATTGGATATTGGTGAGAGTGTGGAGTTGTAAAACTATTTTAGCCTTATCTTTGCGCCACTATGAAAACGAATCAACTTACAGATTGGCTACCTACAACTAATAAAGAAGTGAAACTTCGCGGTTGGTCAGAGCTTGATGTTATACTCTTTAGTGGTGATGCTTATGTGGATCATCCATCCTTTGGACCAGCGGTTATTGGTCGTATTTTAGAAAGCTACGGCTTAAAAGTTGCGATTGTTCCACAACCAAGTGTAAACGATAATTTACAGGATTTTACAAAATTAGGAATTCCAAAATTATTTTTTGGAGTCACAGGTGGATGTATGGATCCTATGGTTAGTAATTATACGGCAAGCAAAAAACGTCGTGATAAGGATGCTTATACGCCAAATGGTGACAAAGGATTTAGGCCAGATTATGCAACTTCTGTATATTCTAAGATATTAAAAGAGAAGTTTCCAGATGTGCCTGTTTTAATAGGAGGTATTGAAGCGTCATTGCGCAGAGTAACACATTATGACTATTGGAGCGATAAACTATTGCCAACCATTTTAGAAACCTCTAAGGCAGATATGCTTGTTTATGGCATGGGCGAACAGCCTTTACGCGAAGTAGTAGAGTTATTACAAAAAGGCGTGCCTTTCTCTAGCTTAAAAACTATTAAGCAAACGGCTGTTTTATTGGATAAAGATGAAGCTATACCAAAGAATAAAAATTGGGAAGATGTAGAAATTGAATCTCATGAGGTTTGTTTAAAGGATAAGAAAAAGTTTGCCTCAAATTTTAAGGTTATTGAGCAAGAATCTAATAAGCTTAAAGCCAACAGAATTTTTCAACAGGTAAATAATAAAATGTTGGTGATTAATCCACCGTTTCCTACCATGTTAGAAGAAGAAATTGATGCTTCTTTTGATTTACCATACACGCGCTTACCGCATCCAAAATATAATAAGCGTGGCCCAATTCCTGCGTTTGAGATGATTAAATTTTCTATAAACATTCATCGTGGTTGTTTTGGTGGTTGTAGTTTTTGTACCATATCTGCACATCAAGGAAAGTTTATTGCTAGTAGGAGTGAAGAATCTATTTTAAGGGAAGTTGATAAAGTGGCTAATATGCCAGATTTTAAAGGTTATCTATCAGATATTGGAGGTCCTTCTGCAAACATGTACAAGATGAAAGGAAAGGTACAATCTATTTGCGATAAATGTGTGGCTCCTTCTTGTATTTCGCCTGTAATCTGTAGTAATTTAGACACCTCGCATAAGCCGTTAACTCAATTATATCAAGCCGTAGATAAACATCCAAAGGTAAAGAAGTCTTTTATAGGAAGTGGTATTCGTCACGATATGCTAGTGCCAGAATTTAATAAGAATGCAGATGCAAAAGAGCTAGACGATTATACAGAAGAAGTAATGACTAAGCATATTTCTGGTCGACTAAAAGTTGCACCAGAACATACATCAGACCCTGTTTTAAAGTTAATGCGTAAACCGTCTTTTAAATACTTTCATAAATTTAAAGAACGATTCGATAAAATCAACATTAAGAAAGGTTTAAAACTTCAATTGATTCCTTATTTTATATCTAATCATCCTGCTTGTGAAGTAGAAGATATGGCAAATTTAGCCGCCGAAACTAAAGATATGGGTTTTCAATTAGAGCAAGTACAAGGGTTTACACCAACACCAATGACGGTAGCGACTGTTATTTATTACAGTGGTTATCATCCATATACTTTAAAACCAACTAAAACGCCAAAAACTAAAAAAGAAAAGGATGAGCAACATCGTTTCTTCTTTTGGTATAAAAAAGAAAATAGAGATTGGATTAAAAAGACTTTGAATAAAGTTGGAAGAAAAGATTTAGTGGACGCTCTGGTGCCAGAACAAGAAAGTAAAGGGTGGAAAAGTGTGAATCTTAAGGCTGTTAAAAATACGTTTGATGACGCTGTGCCAGCTACAAAATCTAATTCTTCAAGTGGTTCTCGTAGAAAACGCAAGCATAAGTCTCGGAAGAAGCGACGATAAAAAGCATCTCGCTGTATAAATATTATATCTATTAAATTCATTTCAATTAATGATAGAAAAAAAAACAAATACAATAAACTATTTACGTTTTAAGTTGATTAGTTTTGGTTTTCTATTTGCGATATTCTTGGTCTCTTGTAATTTCAATGTCTCAGAAAATACAAGTTTAGATCCAAAAGAAAAACAATATAATGCTATTATTAATACAAGTCAATTTGCTTTTCCTAATGGAAAATTAAAGTGTTTAGTAATGAGCTTTGATGATGGTCCGGAATATGACCGTTTGTTGGTTGAAAAACTTAATGATGCTAGTATAATTGGTACTTTTCATTTAAATTCAGCACGTTTAGGACAAAAAGCAGAATGGTTGAGTTCAGAATTTAATACTAACGTTACGTTTGTTTCAGAATCTGAAATAGCAAATCTTTATAATGGTCATGAAATTTCGGGACATGGTGCTCATCACAATGGTTTAAACAATCAAAAAGATTCAATCATTTTAGCGGAAGTTGGTTCAGATTTAAAAAAATTAAACGAATTAAAAGGAGCGAATCATAAGCCAGTGGAAGGATTAGCGTATCCATTTGGAGCTTATGACGATAAAACCTTGGAAATTTTACAACAGTTGAATGTAAAATACGCCAGAACAACTACTTCAACGCATAATTTTGAATTACCAAGCTCTAATTTTTTAACACTAAATCCAACCTGTCATGTTTTAGAAGCGCCTAATTATGCTAATTATTTTAGGTATAGTCAACCTAATGAAATGCAGTTATTAAATATTTGGGGTCATAGTTATGAGTTTCATAACCATTGGGAATTAGCAGATTCGCTATGTAATATTCTTGGGAATCAAAAAGACATTTGGTATGCACAAACTATTGAGGTTGTGGATTATTTAAATGCTATTAAAAACTTAGAGTATTCCAAGGGTAAGGTTTTCAATCCATCTAAAACTATTTCTGTTTGGGTCAAAAATGAAAAGGGCAATTTTATAGAATTATTACCACAGCAAAGTATGTTAGTGCCTTTTAAGAGTTCTTATATAAAGGAAAGTCATATTGATAGCTTGTATCCAAGTGATTCAACCCAAATTAAGTATCATGGGCTTTGGACAAATGTACATTATAAACAACGGATAGCTCAATTTAAAAAGACACCACTAAATTTTGGAGATATTGTATTTGTTGGTAATAGCATTACAGAACAAGGCGAAAATTGGGGCAAAAAATTAAAATTAAAAAACGTAAAAAATAGAGGGATTGCAGGTGATGTTACAGATGGTGTTTTAAAACGTTTGGATGAAATTATCTATTACAAACCTAAAAAGATACTATTGTTAATTGGTATTAATGATTTGTTCAACTTGCATTATCAAGAAGAAATTCCATCTGCTGAATATATAGCGAATAATATCATTAAAATTACAGAAATCATTCAAAATAAATCTCCAGAAACAAAAATTTATCTGCAAACTATATTGCCAACTTCAAAAGATTTCATGGCAGAAAATATTAATAAAGTGAATTCCATAATTAAGAATCATGAGAGTGATGAGAATTACAAAATCATCAATCTATTTGACGAATTTGCAAACGAAAAAGGTTTATTAAAAGCCAATCTTACCACAGATGGAACCCATTTAAATGATTTGGGTTATAAACATTGGGTTGAAAAATTGAAAAGCGATAAGGTGTTTGATAAATAGATACAATTTTATTTTAATAATTTATGTTGCTTTTAGTACTCGAAATTTAATTATGATAGCAATATAAATCCAATTATTACCTATTTTTGGTTCCTTATTATGATAGCAACTTACCACAAATATATTCTAGACTTTATACGACCAAGCGGTACATCGAGAGGTGTAATGACGACCAAAGAAACTTGGTTTATTGTTATTGAGAAAAACGGTAAAACTGGAGTAGGAGAGTGTGGTATTTTAAGAGGTTTATCTATTGATGATAGACCAGATTATGAGACTACCTTAAAATGGACATGCAATAACATTGCTTTAGGTTTAGAGACACTTTTAAATAAACTTATAGAATTCCCGAGTATTCAATTGGGCCTAGAAACGGCTTTTAAATCTTTAGAAAGTTCTGATCAATTTAATTTATTTCCGTCAGATTTTACATCAGGAAATGATTCAATACCAATAAATGGTTTAGTTTGGATGGGAAGTGAGGATTTTATGCGTACTCAAATTAAAGAAAAGATTGCAGCTGGTTTTGGTTGTATAAAACTAAAAATAGGCGCAATAGACTTTCAAACAGAATTAAATATTTTAAAATCTATCCGAAAAGAGTTTTCTGTTAATGACATTGAATTGAGAGTTGATGCCAATGGTGCTTTTGCTCCAAATGATGCTATGGAGAAATTAAAACAACTTTCAGAATATCAATTGCATTCCATAGAACAACCCATAAAACCAAAACAATTTGAAGTTATGGCTCAATTGTGCCAAGAGACACCTTTGCCAATTGCTTTAGACGAGGAATTAATTGGTGTGTTTTCATTTAAATCAAAAGAAGATGTACTTCAAACTATAAAACCACAATACATAATTTTAAAGCCAAGTTTGGTAGGAGGATTTGCAGGAAGCCAACAATGGATTGATATCGCAGAAAATTTAAATATTAGTTGGTGGATAACAAGTGCTTTAGAAAGCAATGTAGGATTAAATGCAATATCGCAGTGGACATATACGCTAAATAATAAAATGCCTCAAGGATTAGGTACAGGAAGTCTATTTAGTAATAATTTTTCTTCGCCATTAATAGTAAAAAATGGTACTTTGCGTTATAATTTAAATAAAAACTGGAATTTTACTTTATGAGCATGAATTATATACAACAAGCCTACAAAGGACTACATGAAGGATGGCGATATTTAATAGGTACAATTATTATTATCATTTTTGTAATAGCTGGTCAGATACCATTTACGGTTGCCGCAATTGTAGAAGCTAATAATCAAGGACTTAACTTGTTTGAGTTAGATGAAAGTACCATGATGGGTATTTTAGAGTCTAATCTTAATTTGGCACTGATGTTATTATCATTTGCAGTTGGTCTTGTAGGAATATTTGCAGTAAATAAATGGTTGCACAAAATGACCATTACGCAATTAACTACAGCACGTAAGAAAATAGATTGGAAACGTTTTTGGGTTATATTTTTTGCTTGGGGAATTTTATCTTCAGGTCTAGTTTTGGTTGATTATTTTATGGCACCAGAAAACTATGTATGGAATTTTGATTTAAAGAATTTTTTAATTTTAAGTGTTATTGCTATTGCCTTGGTACCGCTTCAAACCAGTTGCGAAGAGTATTTGTTTAGAGGTTATTTAATGCAAGGTTTGGGTGTAATTACCAAAACAAAATGGTTCCCTTTAATTGTAACATCTATTGTTTTTGGTATGTTACATATTGCAAACCCTGAAGTTGAAAAATTAGGCTATGTAATTATGATTTATTACATAGGAACAGGTTTATTTCTAGGTATAATCACCTTAATGGATGAAGGAATGGAATTGGCTTTAGGGTTTCATGCAGCTAATAATTTGTTTACAGCTTTATTGGTTACAGCAGATTGGACAGCGTTTCAAACCTATTCCATATTAAAAGATACATCAGACCCAACTGAAGCAGCACTTATAGATATTGTTATTCCTGTGTTTGTAATATTTCCTTTATTGTTATTCATTCTTTCTAAAATGTATGGATGGACCAATTGGAAAGATAAATTATTAGGAAAAGTCACTGAACCACCAAAAGAAGATTATAAAATAATAGAGTAAATTATGACACCAACTTACGATAAAGTACATAATAGATTTAAATATAACGGACTTCATTTTAGCCATGAAGAGTTAAAAGAAGTTGCCTACAGCCTTGTAAAAGAAGGTAAGCCTTATGAAAAAGTTACTGGTGATTTTTTATTAGATTGGCTCAACAAAGAGGATTACTTGTATGTTACTACATCTGGTTCTACAGGCCAGCCTAAACAAATTAAATTAAAGAAACAAGCGATGGTTAATTCTGCTATTGCTACAGGAAATTCGTTTGGTTTAGAGCCAGGAGATACAGCTTTACATTGCTTGCCTAGTCATTTTATTGCTGGTAAAATGATGTTTGTACGTGCGTTAGTTTTAGGTTTAGAAATAGATTTTGTAGAGCCTAGTGCTCATCCTATTTTTGATTATGAAAAGAAATATGATTTTTGTGCAATGATTCCATTGCAATTAAAAAATACAATTAATCACGTTCAAAATATAAAAACAATTATTGTTGGTGGATCTAAAGTCACTAAACCTTTATTATTAAAAATTAAAGACAGTCTACCTAAGTTTTATGAAACTTACGGGATGACAGAAACAGTTACTCATGTTGCCGTAAGATCTTTAGAATCTAAATCGAGTAATAAAGAAGAATTTTTTAATGCCATTGAAAATGTTAGTTTTTCTGTTGATGATAGAAGCTGTTTAGTTATACATGCTCCTAAACTTGTAAAAGAAGATTTAATAACAAATGATATTGTAGAACTGAAATCTAAAACTAGTTTTAAGCTATTTGGTAGATTTGATAATGTTATTAATTCAGGAGGTGTAAAATTATTTCCAGAGCAAATTGAAGATAAAATACAACCCGTTATCAATCATCGATTTATTATTGGTAGTGAAGAGGACGGTGTGCTTGGTGAAAAATTGATTTTAATAATTGAAAACCCAACAGCTTCTGCTGATGAAATTCTAAAAGCTATTGTGGATTTAAAAGTGTTGACTAAGTTTGAAATTCCGAAGAAAGTTTATACTATAAATAAGTTTTCAGAAACAGTTAATGGTAAAATTCAAAGAGATAAAACTATTAAAGCTGTTTTAGAGAGTTAAATTCTTGAGATAAGTCTATAAGCGAATTAAAACGACTTAACAAACTAAGAAATAAAATATAAAACCAATAAAAAACCCAATGCAATTGCATTGGGTTTTTCTTATTGTTCTAAAATCTGCTTGGATTAGTTTCCTTCAGATAAGTTTTTCATTTCATTTTCAACCATTTCATAGAACTGGTCAATTTTTGGCAATACAACGATACGAGTACGTCTGTTTTTAGCTCTATTTTCAGCAGTATCATTTTCTACTAATGGCACGTAAGAACTACGACCAGAAGCAATTAACTGTTGAGAATTAACACCTAAACTTTCTAATACACGTACCACAGAAGTTGCACGTTTAACGCTTAAATCCCAGTTGTCAATTAATGGAGGCTTGTTGTATGGCACGTTATCCGTATGAGACTCAACCATTGCCTCAAAATCTGGTTTACTATTAATTACCTTAGCAACTTTTCCTAATATTTCGTTAGCTCTTGTTGTTACATTATAACTTCCACTTTGAAATAATAATTTATCTGCAATAGAAATAAATACAACTCCTTTTTCAACATTAATTTCAATATCTGGATCACTTATACCAACTGCTTTTTTAAGACTCGTTACAACAGCAAGTGTTACACTATCTTTTTTAGTTAAAGCATCTTGTAAACGGGTAATTTTTAAATCACGTTCTTTTAAGCTTTCTAATGATTTTTCAAGATTCTCAGCACCTTTTTGAGTTAAGGTTGTTAAGTTGCCTTTAGTATCAATTAAATCTTGGTTAGACTTACGTAAATCCGCTAACTGGTCTTTCATTGTTTCAACACGAGCATTAGCCGCAGCAACATCAGATAAACAACTGTTTAATTTTACAGTAGCTGTATTAAGTAAATCTTGTGTTTCTTGATATTTTTCTTGAAGTGCAACATGCTCTTTTTTAGACACACAAGACGCTAAAAATAACAATGAAAATGCACTTAGTAACATTAATTTTTTCATAATTTATTATAGTTTATATTTTTAATTTTAACATAACAAAATTATACAAAAGTCAACATCACTGCACATGGATTAACAAAAACTTTAACAGTTTTATGAACAATTAAAACGTTCTTCTTTTTTTTATAAAATAAGACCAAACGATGGAGTTACATTCGTAATAATTTGGACGTTTAGGAAGTTGCTTGCGTTGTTTTAAAATTCTTCTTAAATTCTTGTAAAATGAAAAATGAGCCTTTAAAATGGCGAAGAAATGCTGTAGCTTAAATTGTAATAAAAATCTTAAAGCAGCCACTGCATCTAGTTTCATTCTAATTATGGTTTTTATAAACACATTAGAATCGGTATTTTTTACTAATGTAAATAAACTATTTCTAAAGTTAAGATATGTTTTTTTAGAATTGGTGTTACTTAAAGTAGCTCCTCCAACATGATAGACTGTAGAAGCACCAACATATTTAGACTTATAATTTTTATTAAAAGCTCTCCAACACAAATCAATTTCTTCCATGTGTGCAAAATAAGACTCATCAAAACCTCCTAATTCTTTAAAAACCACATTTCTAATAAACAAACATGCACCAGATGACCAAAAAATAGTACTTGTATTATTATATTGACCTTTGTCTTCTTCTATAGAATCAAAAATACGTCCTCTACAATATGGATAGCCAAATTTATCTAAAAAACCACCAGCTGCGCCTGCATATTCAAAATGCGTTTTGTTTTTATAGTCTAATATTTTAGGTTGTATAATCGCTGTGTTTTTGTTTGTTTTAAACTCTTTTAAAATAGGCTGAAGCCAATTCTCAGTTACTTCAATATCACTATTAAGTAAGCAGAGTAGTGGTTCTTTTACAGATTTTAAAGCATCGTTATAGCCTTTGGCATAACCACCATTTTGGGAGTTCTTAATAATTTTTACCGTCGGAAATTCTTCAGATACAAATGCAACAGAATTGTCTGTTGAAGCATTATCTGCAACATATATAGTTGCATCTTGAGAATATTTTAAAACGGAAGGTAGAAATTTCTCAAGTAGAGCTTTTCCATTCCAGTTTAATATAACAACAGCAAAATCTTTTGTTTCAAACATTTAATTGGGTTTATAATCTGGTATGGATTTTAGAAAAGAATAACGCTCATTATCCATATCCATTTCACAATAATAATGATTTAAACCATTAGTTACCATTAAAAAGGTGGCATTTAAAACTAAATTATAACGTGCAATTTGATCAAAAGTCGTTTGGTCAATTTTTATGCTATGAGATTTACATTCTACAATTAAAAAAATACTCCCATCAGTATTAAAAATCACAATATCATAGCGTTTTTTTAAACCATTAATAGTGAGCTCTTTTTCTACATTAATCAATGATTTTGGGTACTTTTTGTTGTTAATTAAAAAATGAACACAATGTTGCCTTACCCATTCTTCGGGTTGGAGAATGACGAATTTTTTCCGAATGACATCAAAAATAGAAACTTTATTTTCTGTACTTTTGAAACGGTATTCAAACTTTGGAAAGTTGAGTTCTTTAAACACGTTAAGACCTTAATTTTTTTCAAAGTTAAAGGAGAAAACCACAAAACACAATATTCAATTCCTTAAATCCTTTTTTTATTTGGTATGAAGCTAAATTTTAAGTGAGGGAATTTTGAATTTAAAACTTGGAATTTTAATCTTTTGGACGAAGTAAAACAACTTGTAGCGGCAATTAAAAAAGGAGACCTTAAACCTATTTATTTTTTAATGGGAGAGGAAGCTTATTACATTGATAAGGTTTCTGATTTTATTGAAGAGAATGTGCTAGACGAAGCAGAAAAAGGATTTAACCAAATGGTGCTTTATGGTAGAGATATTACCATAGATGATATTGTAAGTAATGCCAAACGATACCCAATGATGGCTGAGCGGCAAGTTGTTATTGTAAAAGAAGCCCAAGATTTAAGCAGAACTATTGAGAAATTAGCACAATACGCTGCTAATCCGCAACCTACTACAGTCTTAGTACTTAATTACAAATACAAAAAGCTAGACAAGCGAAAAGCGTTGTATAAAGCCATTAATAAGGTTGGTGTAGTTTACGAAAGTAAAAAAATGTACGAAAACCAAGTTGCGGATTGGATTAGACGTGTTTTGGCAGGACAGAAATATGATATTTCGCCCAAAGCAGCACAAATGCTTGTAGAGTTTTTAGGAACAGATTTAAGTAAAATAGATAACGAACTCAGTAAACTAAAAATTGTTTTACCAAAGGGTACACAGATCACTCCAGATCATATTGAACAAAATATTGGAATAAGTAAAGATTATAATAATTTTGAATTACGAAAAGCTGTAGGTCAGCGTAATATTGTAAAAGCGCATAAAATTGCTAAGTATTTTGCAGACAATCCTAAGGATAATCCTATGGTTGTAACAGTATCTTTATTATTTGGTTTCTTTTCGCAATTATTGCATCTTCATGGTATGTCTGACCGGAATCCAAGAAGCGTTGCATCTGCCTTAAAAGTAAATCCGTATTTTGTAAATGAATATTTAGATGCGGCTCGTAATTATCCCATGAAAAAAGTAAGTTATGTTATTGGAGTTTTACGAGAATTTGATGTAAAAAGCAAAGGTGTTGGTGCTAATGCAATACCTCAAGGTGACTTACTTAAAGAGTTGTTAGTTAAGATATTGGGTTGAGTTTTGGTTTTAATTGTCAATCTATAATTAATCGTTTTGTAATTGATTGATGTGTTTCTTTATTTTGAATTTGAACTAGGTAAATTCCTGTTGATAATTCTGAAATATTCACCTCTGTTTCACTTGAAGTTTTGATTAATTTTCCGTCTAAAGTATAAATTGAAACCACACAATTTTCATCATTTATTTTAAAAAATTCTTGAGCAGGATTTGGGTATAATCCTATACTATTTTGCTCAAAAGATTCAACTTCTAAACTCGAAATATCAAAGTAATAAAGCCCTTGACTATTTGAGTTGTTTTGTTCTGCAGAAATATAATAATCGGTTGCATTAATAGGTGTAATGCCTTCAATTTGTGTGGAATAATTAGTAGGAACCGCAACCGAAGTTTTAGTAAAATTTCCATTTGAAAATAATCCGGAACTAAAACCACTTAATTCTATTAAAAATGCACCATCTAAATCATACCCACAGATTAAAATACTATTATCTAAACTATTGTAAGTTGCACCAGAGACTAAACCTTGGCTCTCAACAGTATCAATATTTGTAATACTATATGTTCCTGGTGTTTTAGAAAGTGGGTAAATATTTGTTTTTCCATCAATCCAGTTTTTACTAAATATATAAAGGTTATTATTATAATGTATAAGGGCTTCGGCATCAAAATTTGTGGCTAAAGGACTTGGAGTATAATCTGTTTGGTTACTGTAGTTAAAGTTAATAATATCCGCTGTTACTGATGTGTTTGCAAAATATTCTGCTATGGGAATCCTGTAGATTTTTAAGTCTGTACGTTCGCCAGTATAATTTCCAATATCACCAATGTAAATGTAGGTGTCATCGTGCGTTAAATCTTCCCAATCTGTGTTTGTAGCATTAGTTATTGTAACGGTTCTCGTAATATTTCCGGTAGTGATGTCAATATCGTAGAGTTGATTAGTAGCATCAGAATCGTTATGAGAAATTAGGGTGTTATTGAGGTAAAGTAATCCTGATGTCTCACTTAATGTTGAATCTAAATTAGATTGTAGCGTTAATTGTTGAGTGTTAACATTAAGAATATTAATTAGAATAATAATATAAAAAATCTTAATCTTCATGAGAGTAATAGTATTTGATTTTGATAAAAATAACTATTATCTTTTTTAACAATTCAATATTAGATTAGAAGACACGTTTTTATGCTAAACTGCAAATAATGAAATAGAATTAAGGGATTTATTTTATAATTCCTATGAAAATGGCAACATAATATAAGCCTGTAAGGATAAAGACTACACCAGCTATAAATCGCATTATTTTTTCAATTTTAGTAATTCGGTTGTAAAAGACTCCAACTTTTCCTGCAGTAAAAGCTAATAAGTAAGTGAATAGAATAACGGGTAAACCTGTTCCAAATGCAAATACAATAGGTAAATAAAGACCATCCGCAGAAGCTATAGTCATTGGAATTAGCATACCAAAGAATAATGCACCACTGTAAGGGCAAAAGGCTAAAGCAAATACAACACCAATAAAAAAGGAACCTAAAAGTCCTTTGTCTTTGAATTTTTCAGATAATTTTTCTTGAAAATTAGATTTCCCAAGGAAGTTGAGTTTAATAATATTTAGCATTATTAAACCTACAATAATTAATAAGGGACCTAAATACTTCTCGCCATTCTGATTAAAAAAACGTGCAATATGGAACTTACTTGCTCCAAAATAGAGGATAACACCGATTATCGTATAACTAAATCCTCTTCCTAAGGAATATAATAAACCACTTAAAAACACTTTTTTCTTGTTCGAAATGTTTTTAGAAATATAAGCTGTTGCAGTAATGTTTGTGGCTAAAGGGCAAGGGCTAATGGCTGTCATTAGCCCAAGTATAAGTGCTGATAATACAGGAATATTATAATTCTCTAAGAGTGATTGTAAAAAATCCATTCTGCTATTATAATAGAATTATAGCGTTTTTAATTCTGTATCAAGCTTGGCTTTTAAGTCTTTAGAAAATGCTTCTTGATCGTTTCCTTCCATAAAGGCAAATTCCGTTAAATCTATTTTAGTTTCTTTTCCGTCTTTAATTACATTTAAAATTAAAGCGGTTCCTGAGGCTTCAAATTTTTCAGCAATTTTTTCGTTTTTTTCGTCATCTACATTTATAACTTGAAATGTGATTTTATTGTTTCTCAATTCGTTTTCAAAATAGGTGTCTAGGGTATATTTTGTATTCACTTCAATGGCATTACACGTCATGCATCTATGTGTAGAATGAAAGTCGTACACTTCAATTTTAGAAACGGATTGGTCTATAGCAGAAGCGTTTTGTTTTTTGTCTTGTTCATTGCAAGAAGTTAGAAGTAAGCCTATGGTAAAGGCAACTAATAATTTAATTGTTTTGGTCATTTTTATAGATTTAAAGTTTATAATAATATGTTGAATAAATAGCCCGAAATAATTATGCATAGTGTAACAACACCAAAAAATATGGCTATAAGTTTTAAGGTCATAACTTTTTTTAAGAGCATGGCTTCTGGTAATGATAACCCAACAACACCCATCATAAAAGCGATGGCTGTACCTAATGGAATACCTTTGGCAACTAAAACTTGAGCAACTGGTAAAATACCAGAAGCATTAGAGTACATCGGAACTGCCAAAATGGTAGCAATTGGTACGGCAAAGAAATTATCTTTAGCCATGTATTTTTCAAAAAAACCCTCAGGTATGTAACCATGCATTAAACCTCCAATAGCGATACCTACAATAACATAAGGAATTACACCTTTTAATATGGTTAAAACTTCATCCCATATTACGGGTAATCTATCTTTTAAAGCTTTTTTATCGGCTATAAAGGCGTCTTGTTCTTTTTGTGCATTGGCTAATAACTCTTTAACCCAAGGTGTTAAATAGCTTTCTAATTTTAATTTTTGAAGTATGTAACCAGAAATTGTACCTAATAAAATTCCACTAGTAACATAGATTAACGTTGTTTTTAGGCCAAAGAGACCAATAAAGAGTCCAATGGCAACTTCATTTACCAATGGTGATGTAATTAAAAATGCAAAAGTAACGCCCAACGGAATACCTCCTCTTACAAAACCTATAAATAATGGCACTGAGGAGCAAGAGCAAAAAGGCGTAACAACACCAAAAAGACTAGCCATAAGATATTCTAAACCATACAGTTTATTGCGAGACAAATAGTTTTTAACCTTATCTATGGGAAAGTAACTATTTACTATTCCCATAAAAAAGATGATAACAAAAAGTAATAAAAGAATCTTAATAGTATCGTAAATAAAGAAGTTAAGCGCTTCTGCTAAGTGTGCACCTTTATCTAGTTCTAAAACCTTATAAACGGTCCAGTCGGCTAAATCTTGAATCCAATCAAACATTTTGAATTGTTTTTATGGTTCCTTCAATATGACAAGACAGTTTTATGGTATTGTAAATGGTACCAAACTTTTCAATATTCTTTTTTAATAAGGCAGTATTTAGCTTTGTGTCGTTACTATGTATGGTTAAATTGTAAATTAGATTTTCCATTCTTGGTGGATTTTCTAGTCGAGTAGCCTTAACTTCAAGGTTTGTTTTTGTGTAGTTAAATTTCATCATAACAGAAAATCGTTCTACATTTTTAAGCATACAAGCAGCAAACGAGCCTAAGAATAATTCCGCAGGATTTGGTAATCTCTCAGCAGTATTTGGTGTTGTTCCAAAATCTATGTTTGATTCTTTTATATGAATAACAGCATCTTCATGTGAGATGGAAGAGGCTTTAATCTGGTAATTCATAACCGGTTCAATTAGTTCAGTAGTGCCAAAATTTCGTTCTTTGAAGGTATTCTACCTTTAATGGTAATAACATCATCTACTACTAATGCTGGTGTAGACATAACATTATATGTCATAATCTCCATAATATCCTCTACTTTTTCAATAGATGCATCAATGTTGTTTTCATTTACTACTTCAGTTACAAGACTTGTCATAGTTTTACATTTAGGACAACCAGTGCCTAAAATTTTTATTACTTTACTCATGGTATATGTGTTTTATAATCTTAACAGATAAATAATTAATTATTAAAAAATATTAATCAAAAAATTGCTGAAAAAGTGTTTTGGCAATTTTCCAGTTCTTTTGATTAATACAGTATTTTATTTTGGGAGGTTTTAATTCTCCTTGAATTAATCCTGCATTTTTTAGTTCTTTAAGGTGTTGTGAAATTGTAGATTGTGCCAAAGGAAATACATCTACTAAGTCTCCTGTAAAACAGCACGATTGATTCTCTAAATGTTTTAGAATAGCTATACGAGTAGGATGTGCTAAGGCTTTTGCATATTTTGCCAAAGCTTCAGTATTCTCTTTGTAGTCTATTTGTTCTAGATTTCGTTTCATTTGACTAATTGCTTATCGCAAATGTACGATTGGTATTTGGGAGAAAATGTGACAAATGTCACCTTTAGAAAAAAATATATAAATTTTAATTTAGTTTAACGCGTTTATTTAGCAATTCTCAATGCTTCAGCATAAGCTATGTTAAACGCACTGCTTTCTATCGCTTTTGCCGCTTTTTCAACATCGTATTCAGCTCTTTTAAAAATTACCTTTATAGCTTTAGGATTAGTAGGTGTAGAATTTTGATTAAGTTCTAATATAGCATAACATAATCTGGTGTCACCATCTTTTGGTTTCCCAACAGAACCAATATTTACAACGTGTTTATATACATTTTTGCTTTTTAAAACACGATGAAACGGTTTATGTGTATGTCCGCATAAAAGAACATCAGCATGCTGTGATTGCATCATTTGTAAAACATCGGCTTCAGGATAATCTTCAACCATATAATCATTAATTGCTTTTACACTACCATGAACCATTAATAAATTAAATGGTTCATGTTTAGTCATAAAATTAAGTGCTAAGTGTCTTGGTAAATTAATTAGGTAGTCTCTATTTTTAGTTGAGACTAATGAACGCGTTAAACCTCTATTTGAAGGTGTTGATTCTTGCACAGCAGGTAATAACAAGGCTTCATCATGGTTTCCCATAATGGTAGGAATATTTCTTTTTCTAATCTCGTTGACCACTTCATTAGGCCAAACGTTATAGCCAACCAAATCGCCTAGGCAATAGATGGCATCAATATGTTCTGATTCTACATCTTTAAAAAAAGCATCTAAAGCTGGTAAATTGGCATGTATATCTGAAAAAAAAGCGATTCTCATTTATGCTGTGGTTTTCGGTGTGTCAAAATACTTCTTTTTCAACCAAAAAGAAACACGGACGAGTAAAATTAAGGCAGGTACTTCAACTAGTGGGCCAATAACTCCTGTGAATGCTTGCCCAGAATTTAACCCGAAAACTGCTATGGCAACAGCGATGGCTAATTCAAAATTATTTCCGGCAGCTGTAAAAGCTACAGCGGCTGTTTTGTTGTAATCCGCTCCCATGGCTTTGGTAAAGAAAAAACCAATGATAAACATTAAACTAAAGTAGATTAATAAAGGAATAGCAATGATTAAGACATCCATTGGGATTTCAACAATTAATTCACCTTTTAATGAAAACATAATCACAATTGTAAATAACAATGCAATTAAAGTCATAGGCGAAATCGTAGGAATAAACTTTTTAGTGTACCATTCTTCGCCTTTAAGTTTTACTAAAATAAGTCGACTTAAAATACCTAAAACAAACGGTATGCCTAAATATATGGCAACACTTTCTGCTATGGTTGCAATAGAAATATGTACTATGGCGCCTTCAAACCCAAAATAGGGTGGAAGTACTGTTATAAATAACCAAGCATAAAAACTATAAGCAAAGACCTGAAAAATACTATTTAAAGCCACTAAACCAGCACCATATTCGCTACTACCTTCCGCTAAATCATTCCAAACTAAAACCATGGCTATACAACGTGCTAAGCCAATAAGAATTAAGCCAACCATATATTCTGGATAATCGCGGAGAAAGGTAATTGCTAAAACAAACATTAAAACAGGTCCTACGACCCAATTTAATATAAGTGATATTGAAAGAATTTTGGTGTTGCTAAAAACCTTTGGTAATAGAGCATAATTAACCTTTGCTAAAGGCGGATACATCATTAGTATTAATCCTATTGCTATAGGAATATTGGTTGTTCCGCTACTAAAAGAATTAATAACATCTGGAAAAGTTGGTGCAAAATACCCAATAGCGACACCAAGTGCCATGGCTATAAATATCCATAAGGTTAGATAACTGTCTAAAAAACTTAATTTCTTTTTCATTACTTATGAGTTGATTTGAGAGAAAATATAGAATAATTCAGTTGCAATTTGAAGACTTCTTTCCATATACTTTTCTTCTTGCAGTGGAGTATTGTCAAAGGCTTTTGGGTCTTCAAACGTAATGGGAATACGTTTATCTGCACCAGGAACAAAAGGGCAGGCTTCATTTGCAGAATCACAGGTCATAATAGCAGCGAACTCTGATTTTGGATTAAAATCATCATCTAATTTCTTAGAAAAACCAATAATAGGATGCTCATTTTGAGTATACTTAATGCTATAAACTGGGTTTTTACCTTCGGAAAGCGTCTTTATTTTAAAACCAGAATTTTCTAAAGTTTGAGCAGCCATAGGAAAAAGCGCAGTAGCTTCAGTTCCTCCAGAATAGCAAAAAACTTTTTTAATGTTGAAATAATTTGCCATGGTTTGCGCCCAAACTTGTGATAAATGACTTCTACGTGAATTGTGTGTGCAAATAAAATTGATGCGAACATCTTGTTTATTTGAAACCTTATTTTGTATAAATTCTATTAAGGGCTGTAATACTATTTTTCTTTCATCGGAAATCGTTTCAGGTTTTAAACCTTGTATTACCGTTTCTATTTCAGAAAAGAGGTTGGATTTTGTGGTTATCATTTTTAGATTATATTTAGGTTAACAACAGTTGCCATCTGGAGAACAGCAAGGTTCGTCATTTAATTCTGATAGTTTTACTTTTGGTTTCTCCGAAGGAATTCCGCATTGGTCTTGAGCTAAGCAATCGGTTTGTTTATTGGTAAGTATAAAACTTTTACCATTAAAATCTAGTCCGAATTTGCCAATAGTATCGCCTTGGTATTCTACTTCAATTTCTAAATCTCCAATACCTAATACTTTCTCAGAAAGCTCAATGATGTCTATTAATTTTTCGGGATGTAATCTGTGGTCGTAGTCATTTGCATTCCATAACTGAAAGTTAACCACTTCTTCATTTCTTTCGGTTCCACCACAATCAATGAAGTGTTTTGTTATTTTACCTACTTCTGTAACATGAAAGTGGCTTGGTACTAGTTCGCCATTTGGCAACTGAAATGAAATTGTTTCTAATTCTTTAAGTTTGTTTTTAATTTCTGATAGTTTCATTTTGTATGTTTTTAATGTGTTTGTAATAGTGTTTAACAACAATTGTCTTTTTCAGAAATATCCTGATTAAGAAATTGAAGCATTGTTGCTTTCATTTTAGTCCAATTTTCAGTATTAATACAGTAGCAAACACTTGTTCCTTCTACGTTTCCTTTAATAAGTCCTAAATGTTTTAATTCTTTTAAGTGTTGAGAAATAGTGGGTTGTGCTAATCCTATTTCGCTTACCAAATCACCACAGTAGCAAGCATCAATTTTAAATAATTGTTGTAGAATGGCTACTCTCGCAGGATGCCCAAATACTTTAGCGAACAAAGCAATTTCGTTTTGTGCATCTGTAAACATTTCTGATTTTGCTAATCCCATAATTCGATATTAATTTGTTTATTGCAATATTACGATTAATGTTTTTTTCAAACAAATAAAATTATCGTTTTGGGAATAAATTATGAGTATAGTAGGTTGTAGAAAATATCTATTAATCTATAGTTTGGATATTAATATTTCTAAAACTCACTTTTCCTGTAGCTTTAGCTTGTAGACCAATGTATCCTTCCCTTAAAGCGTTATCAATTGTATCAATGGTGAGTGTGTCGTTTATCCAAACTTGGATATGACTATTTACGGCTTTAATTCTATAGGTGTTCCATTTGTTAATTGTTGATACGACAACTCTTGGATTTACTCGTGCAACTATGGCACCTGTTCTGTTGGTTTGGTCTGGATGTAAGTCCCAAATATTAAGCTCGTAGCAATTTTTAGGATTCACATCTTCATTAATGCATCGAATAAAAACACCTGTATTAATAGAGTTGTCTGGTTTGAACTCTAAGTTTAAATCAAAATCTTTAAACCTTTGTTTTGTAATTAAATAGCTCTCTTGATTTTTTACTTCTCCTATTAATTCATTCTCGGAAAAATGCCAACAATTATCACCATAAGATTTCCAAGTATTTGAATTCTCTTGAAACAACTTTTCTGAGTGATTACAAGAAAATACAAGAGAAAATATCACAAGAATTACTGCTGAAATTTTGTTGATTTTTTTCATTTTAACAATGGGAGATTAAATAAATATTAGGCTTCTTTCCAAAGTTTCTGAATAGTATTTAAGTCCTTTTTCATTGCGTCAAATACTACTTTTTTGTCAACTTTAATATCTCGCTTGCCTTTTTCTGCACCTCCTAAATCATATTCTAAGTGTAAGGATGTTGGCGGATTTAATCCATAAGATTTTAAAAGTTTAAAATACTTATTAAAGTCTACCATACCTTCTCCAATGGGTACATTTATAACTTTGTATTTTCCATCAATCTTTGCCCATTTATAATCTTTTAAAACAATGGTTTGTATCTTATCATTAAGAAGTTTTAATCCATTTTCCCAAGATAATCCACCATCTACCATAGCATGACGAATATCGTATTGAACACCAAAATAGTCTAAGTCTACGCTATCTAAAATTTGATTTATTTCCCAATACGATGCGCCAACTTTTGTGCCTGCATGATTTTGGTAGCAACCTATAATATTGTGTTGTTTGTTAATTTCTCCTAGATTTTTAATCTGTTCTTGGTAGATTGCTATGGATTTTTCCATGGTTAACCCTTCATGATATTTGTACCAATTCATTCTGTAGAATTGCACATTTTGTTGAGCAGCTGTTTTTATTATATCTAAGTCGTAAGAATTATTAATATCAGTAATAGCAGTTGTAATCATTTTACAAAAAGAACCAACAGATTTAATATCTTCAATGGCTTTAGGTAAATCGGTAATTGCATGTTCTGGTAATACATGTCCTTTTGGTCTCACGGTTAGGTCTAGTCCATTAAAGCCCAATTCTGCAGCTACTTCTGCAGCTTCTTTAATGTCTAAAAACTGTAAATGCTTTGAGAACAGGTGTATATCTAAAGGTTTTTCATCAATAGAATTATTAGACATGTTAGTTAATAATGGTGCAAAAGGCACAGCAATTAGTGTTGCGCCAGCTTTTTTAATAAAATTTCTTCGTGATAAATTCATAGATTATTACATTAAAATCCAACCATAATAAATGGAAAGAAGTGATAAAAATAGTATGCCTAAATAGGTTAATAATTGCAATCCTCGTTTTGGTTTTTGGTCAACAGGTAATTCATCGCTCAAAACATTTTTTAAATTCATATAGCCAACAATAGGAGCAAGAACAAAGGATGTTGCAGTGGCTACTGCTAATATTAATCCCATATTTGCACCAAGTGCATAAAGCACAACAATGCTCATTATAGCTATAATTAAAATACTAGAAGCGTAGTATTTTCGTCCCTTAAATTTTTCGTGTTCACCAACTAATAATCCAATAATGTCAACACTTACTCTTGCAATAGCATCATGTTGTGTTAAGCAGGTACTGTACATAGTAGCAAATGCAGAAATAGCGATAAAGACATAAGCCCAATTACCAATATGAGTTGAAAACAAGTTAATCACTTGGTCTGCAAATATGGTTGCGTTTCCGCTTAATTCGGTTCCAGAGCCATAAAGCGTCATGCAGCCTATAATTAAAAAGAAAATGGCTAAAACTGCCGTTAAAATATAACCTAAGTTAAATTCTTGCAATGCTTCTTTTAGTGGTGGCTTTTTATGGTCAACTTTATACTTTTCAGCACTCCAGAGACTGAGCCAGCTACTGCCTTCAACAGCTGTTGGCATCCAACCGATTAACACAATTAAAAATAAAATGCCAGTTTCGTTAAAGATTTCTGGTGCTTTAAAATTAGCAATAGGTGTGATTTGCCCTTTGTTTATTACAAGTACAGTAGTTACTAATAAAGCACCAAATAATATAGGTATTAAGAACTTTAATGTGGTTTCTAACAATTTATATTTTCCAATAATTAAGATGATACTATTAAAAACAAACAAACCTAAAGCCACTGTGGTTATAGCAACATCATGGATACCTAAAATATTAATTAAAAGACCTGCAGCAATAGAACATAATGCAGCAGGACTAGCAATACTAGTCGCTAAGGTAATAAATGCATACAACCATAAATAGCCTTTTCCTCGATTACTGTAACCTTCTATTATACTTTTACCAGTAACGTTGGTGTATCTAATGCCAAATTCAAAAAATGGATATTTTAAAAGGTTGGCCAAAATTATGGGAATAACCATTATCCAGCCATATTGAGCACCTGCTTTTGTAGACAAGACTAAATGTGATGTTCCGATTGCCATACTAGCAAACAACAGACCAGGACCAAGGTTTTTGAGTATTGTTTTAAATTTATGCATTGTGTCGCTGGTTATTAGTACAGAATTTCTAGTTTTTGTTGATCTTCAACTTTAATTTCTCCAGAATTAATGAATGTATTATTACGATGATGATTGTTCTTTTCGCCCCAAAGAAGCGCGACAAGTTTTACGCGATTATCCTTAAATGTATTTTCAGAAATATGAACATTGATAATGCCTGGTGTTTTTATCAGTAAACCAGATTTTTCTGTTTTACCACAATTTGTAAAAAGATTGTTAGAAAGCGTTAAGACACCACCAATTGTAGATTCATCATAACCACCTCTGTAAAAATGAATCAAATTTTGGCTGATATTATTGAATTCACAATTATTGAAAGTAACCATTTCTGCATTGTAGTCGCCTTTTTCATCAGCAGCTAATACAAAGCCATGTTCACTGTTTTTAATAACCGTTTTGTTGAAGTTAATACTATCTGCAAAAGAGCCTTTTGAAGCTTTTAAAATGTAGTTGAAATTGTCTATAATACAATCGTCGATAAATAGATTGTATGCAGAAGCCATATTTTCAGCGAGAGACTCAAATGCGAGTTGATTCCCTTGTCCTTTTATACTTATATTTTGAAGCTTAAGATTCCCTTTTGGATTCATTTCAAATAATGGTGTGTGTGCTTTTCCTTTATAAATAATTTCAACTTTATTTTCTCCCTTAGCTCTAAGCGTTATGTCTTTATCAATTTTAAGAGGTGTACTTATTGAATATTCAGTATCAGTGAGCTCAATAATATCGCCAGGTTTTGCTTGAAGAATTAAATTTGAAAGCTCGCCAGATTTTGATGATGCCTTAAGAATATTAGGTTCAGTAGTTTCTTTTTCAGTTGAAAACCAATCTGGTCCATATTGACTTTTATCGATTTTGAATTTTTCAGCAGTTGCTAATTGATTAATTGCACCAACTTTATTGTTATCACTTCGAGATGCACCAAATAAGTCGTTTTTAATTCTTGCAAAGTCATAACCATTAAATACGCTGTCTAAAGCTTTGTTCTTAGTTTCAGGAGCATATAACCAATCATTGATTTGCTTCATTTTTAATTTTTCATTTTGAAATACGTCAAATTCGTTAAAATCACTTCTGTTGTTGTCTAGAATATTATTTTTAAACAGAATCCCACTCATATCATCATGATTAATTAAAGGTGTTTTATCTGGTTTTGTATTATATATAACATTATTAGCTATTGCAGTTCTAATAGGAGCAGCAGAACGTATTTCACTTTTAGGAAGCACATCTATACTTGCTAAATTCTGACCAACTCCAATTTGAAAAGGTGATGCGCAATCTATCCAAGTATTATAAGCAACCACAACATCTGCAACTTGTTTGTATCTATTTAATGGCGTCATTGGTATACCATTCATTATAGCTAGTGGACTTCTAAAATGTTCGCCTCGTATTTTGTAGAAATAGTTGTTGGTAATCCAGTGACCCGTATTTACAACTCTTATTCCACCATAAAAATCAGAGTCATCTCCACCAATAAAAATATTAGAATCTACAGTAGCGTAGTTACTATGTCTAAGCACTAATGAACCTTCACATTTATCGAAAATATTATTTGTAAAGGAATTGTAATTGGTTTTATCTGAAATGACTTCGACCTCACCATTGCAAGCGTCAAAGTAATTATGCGAAACATTGACGTAACCAGGCGTTAATCTTGTTTTGCTATCGCCAACTCTTATGGTTTCTGCTCTTGGACCACCTTTTCTTGGTCTTGGGCCAAAGTAATTATAGACTATTTGATGATGCGTATTAATATGTTCGTTTCCAGTAAAAAATACTCTAACGGTTTCGCCATCGTTAGATTTACCGGCAATATAACAATGGTCTAATTGATTGTGTTTGCCGTAAAATTCTACCCAACGGTCGTTTGTATAACGGTTTGGTTTTGTAAAACCTTCAATAACAGTATTTGTAACTCTAGAATAATTTGCAATACTATCGTTGTTAATCATATATTTAATGATAGAATTGTTTGGTGAGTAACCATTTCTAAAATGTAAACCTTCTACAGTAAGATATTCGCCTCCTAATTGTATAAATGATTGACCCTCTATAAATACTTTACCAGGTGTTTCTGCTTTTAATGTAATAGGGGAATTTTCTGTTCCTAAACCATAAAATTTGATTTGAAAATTTTTCCAAATACCATTGGCAAGAATTATGTTTGTTCCTGGGCTTGCTTGTTGTATAGCATTATTTAATGCATTTATATCTTTTACAAAAACACCAGTATGTTTTGGTTTTTGGCTGCAGGAAAATAGTAGAAAGATGGAGAGTACAATAAAGATAGTATATTTCATTGTTTAGTTATTTGTCTAGTAGGCTTATAATTGCAAGTTGTTGTTTAAATAGATGTAACAAACATCATTAAATAACTACTGTTTTTATTTGGAAATAAGAAATAATACAAGATGCAACTGTTTGTTGTTTATATTATTTCTTAAATCAATATTATAAAAATACAAGGTTAATTTTGATATCTAAACTAGAAGTATTCTTTTAATTAATTAAAAGCAAAAAAAAGAGGGCAGAGCCCTCTTTTTTTTAAGTATACAATGATTTATTCTGCACTTTCTTCCATAGTATGATATACATTTTGTACATCATCGTCATCATCTAATTTTTCTAATAATTTTTCTACATCTTCAGCCTGTTCAGCAGTAATTTTCTTTGTAACCTGAGGTATGCGGTCAAAGCCAGAAGAAATAATTTCAATATTGTTAGTTTCTAAATACGATTGAATGTCTCCAAAACTTTCAAAAGGCGCATAAATCATAACGCATTTTTGCTCTTCACCATTTTCATCTTCATCTGTGTCAGCAAAGATTTCTTCAACACCAAAGTCTATTAATTCTAGCTCTAATTCTTCTAAATCGAAGTCTTTGTCTTCAATTTTAAAATTACAAGTATGGTCAAACATAAAAACAACAGAACCAGAAGTTCCTAAGCTACCATCCGTTTTATTGAAATAAGACCTTACATTAGCTACAGTACGTGTGTTATTGTCTGTTGCGGTTTCAACTAAAACAGCAATGCCATGTTGTGCGTAGCCTTCAAAAAGTACAATTTTATAATCACCTTGTCCTTTTTCGCTTGCTTTTTTAATAGCGCGTTCTACATTTGCTTTTGGCATATTTACTGCCTTGGCATTCTGTATAACAGCTCTTAAGCGTGCATTACTATCAGGATCAGGACCACCTTCTTTTACAGCCATCACAATGTCTTTGCCAATACGCGTAAAGGCTTTGCTCATAGCAGACCAACGTTTCATTTTTCTTGCTTTTCTAAATTCGAAAGCTCTTCCCATAGTAAAAAAAGTTATAAATTATTAAGTTCTAAAAATGCCTAATCTTAAATTAAAATAAGGCATAGCAAATTTAAGAAATTATTGAAAATCTTGAAGTAACATTAGAGGTAATTCTCAAGAATGTTATTCTTCTTCCTCCACAATGGCTTCTATGGCCTCTGCTAGTTTAAAATCTTTAATGGTTACACCTTCTTCGTCATGTGTTGTTAGTGATATTTTTAAAATATTGTATTCATTACTCCAATTAGGATGATGATTTAGAGCTTCGCATTCAAAAGCAATACGACTCATAGCACTGAAGCAATCTTTAAAATTATCGAACTCATATTCGGTATGAATAGCATTGTCGTAATAATCCCATTCAGGCAGTTGTAGTAGTTTTTGCTCTATAGTATTGTTGTCTAATTTCATAATATTATTTTTAAAATTATTGCAAATCAAAAATCTATTTCTTTTTTAGTTCTTCTAATACAGCTTCACTTGTAATTTGAAGATGTTTAGGTAATTTATTAAATTTAGGTAAAACCGCTAAATAACGATCTTCATTTGTTGTAAAGACCTGCTTAGTTAGTACTTTTTTGTCTGTAATAAGGGCTAAAATTTCCTTTAAAAAATCATCATGATGCACTAAATCTGTGCTACCTAGATGAAAAATGCCATGTTTATTTCTATTGATGATATAATGAATTTGTTGCGTCATTTTTTTATCTAACGTCACATTCATTATTAAGTTAGGAAATACCTCTACAGCTTCCTTTTCTTTTATGGCTTGCTTTAGCTCATCTAATCGTGGTGAAGCAGGACCAAATACCATTGGAAGTCTAATTATTGCGACTTGCTTTTTGGGCATCCGTAATAATAAATTTTCAATCTTTATTTTAAAATGTCCGTAAACACTATGGCTTAAAGTTTTGTCTAATTCGTAGCTAGGATATTGACTGTAAGCGTCAAAAACATTAGCAGAAGATAAAAATATAAGTTTACATTTATTGTTTAAGACATATTCCGCAATATGTTGATGGGCAATAACTTGTGCGTTAAAATTTCCACGAAGTGCTGAGATAATTATAGAAGGTTTTGTGGCTTCAAGAATTTCGTAAACGTCATCTTCTTCAACATTATATTGAAAGAATTGTTTGTTCTTTTCAAATTCCTTTTTCGGGATTCTGTATGTTCCAAAGGTTCTAAAATAAGGACCCAATTCTTTGTAAATGGCATTACCAATATAGCCACTTGCACCAAGAACGAGAATACGATGTTTTTGAGCAGCTTCTTTCTTCATTAATCACACGACATTCTATCTATTAACCTTTAAAAAACGGCAATTTTACAACCGTTGCAGGAATGGCTTTTTTACGCACTTGGATATGTATTTTGCTATCTACTTTAGAAAATACTTTTGGCACATAACCTAAACCGATGCCAATACCTAAACTCGGACTCATAGTGCCAGAAGTTACATTTCCTATTGTTTTTCCGCTACTATCTACAATGTCATAACCATGACGTGGAATACCACGATCATCTAATTTAAAAGCAACCAATTTACGTTCTGGTGTGCGTTCTTTTTCCGCTTTTAAAGCTTCACTATTATTAAAATCTTTATTGAATTTACAAACCCAACCTAATCCGGCTTCAATAGGAGAAGTTGTATCATCTATATCATTACCATATAAGCAATAACCCATTTCTAGACGTAATGTGTCTCTTGCAGCCAAACCAATAGGTTTAATACCGAAATCTGCACCAGCTTCTAGGACTTTATCCCAAACTTGTTTTACTTCAGAATTTTTGCAATAAATTTCAAATCCACCACTTCCTGTATAACCTGTTGCCGAAATAATTACATGCTCAATACCTGCAAAATCGCCAACTATAAAGTTGTAGAATTTTATGTCTGCTAAATCGTGGCTAGATAAAGATTGCATCGCTTCAATAGCCTTTGGGCCTTGTATAGCAAGCAAAGAATAATCTTCGCTTAAATCCTTCATGTCAGCACCAACATCGTTTTTAGACGAAATCCAGTTCCAATCCTTTTCAATATTGCTAGCGTTAACCACTAATAAATAGGTTTCGTCTTTAATTTTATAAATAATTAAATCGTCTACAATTCCGCCATCATCATTTGGTAAACAGCTGTACTGTGCTTTTCCAATATCTAATTTAGAAGCGTCGTTACTAGATACTTTCTGTATTAAGGCTAAAGCATTAGGGCCTTCAATTAAAAATTCGCCCATATGAGAGACATCAAAAACACCAACCGCTTTTCTAACTGTTTCGTGTTCAGCGTTTACACCTTCATATTGAACTGGCATATTGTAACCAGCAAAAGGAACCATTTTTGCACCAAGTGCTTGGTGTGTAGAAGATAATGCAGTGTCTTTCATATTAAGTTGATTTTCAAGTTAAAGTTTGGCAAAATTAAGAAAAATTAATGGCTTATAATTTAATATGTATCATAGTATTTGCCAAACAAAAAAACCACCCAAAAATAGGTGGTTATAGGTTGTGTTAAATTGAATTTTTAAAATTGATATCTTAAACTTAAAGCAATATCAAAACCAAGGTTGTCGCTAGGTGCATTTCCAAAATTAATCTCTGGTCTAAAGTCTAATGAAATCAGTAATGGGATGTTAAAATCATATTCAATACCTACATCTCCTGCAGCAAAAATAAAAGTACTGCCTGCAGAGCCTAGTCCACCACCTGCACCAGCATACCAGTTAATTCTGTCTTCTAATGGCCAAATCCATTGGTATATACCAGCTAACTTAAAGCCGTCTTCGTTGCTGTAATTTCGCCAACCTAAATCTACTTCTAATCTATTATTGTCTCCTAAGGCTCTTTGATAAGTTATTTCTGTACCAAACCCATCACTATCTCCAATTCTTAATCCAATAGCATTGTCGGCAATGTTTTGAGCAAATGTTATCGTTGTAAATCCTATAAATATTGCACTTAATAAAAATAATTTCTTCATAATAATTTTACTTTTAAATTGTTAGTTTTAGCAATCGTAAAATCGCTTTTCTTCATAACGCCAAAATTATGCCAAAATTGGATGATTAGCTTTATTTTTAGGACAATTTTATAACTTAAATCAATTGAATGTTAACGCATATGCAAAATGTAAAAAGTAAGACTCTTGAAACTCTAAAATCTGCATTAGAAGGTGATTTACATTTTGATGATTTGTTAAGAAAATTATACGCAACAGACGCTTCTGTATATAGAAAATTACCCTTAGCGGTTGCATTACCTAAAAGCACTAATGATATTAAGCTTTTAATTGATTTTGCTTATAATAATAGCACATCATTAATTCCTAGAACAGCAGGAACTTCATTGGCTGGCCAGTGTGTTGGAGAAGGTATTGTGGTTGATGTTTCTAAGTATTTTACTAAAATTTTAGATGTTAATGAGGCTAAAAAAACGGTAACAGTTCAACCAGGTGTTGTAAGAGATGAGTTGAATAACTATCTCAAACCTTTTGGCTTATTTTTTGGACCGAATACATCAACTTCTAACCGTTGCATGATTGGCGGAATGGTTGGTAATAACTCTTCTGGAACTACATCGATTCAATATGGTGTCACTAGAGATAAAGTGATTGCTTTAAAAACCATTTTGAGTGATGGAAGTAAGGTTGAATTTTCAGATTTGACTCCTGAAGAATTTCATAATAAAACCAAATTAGATACGCTTGAAGGTTATATTTATAAAACTATATTTGAGACTTTACAACCTAAAGACATTCAAAATCAGATAAAAGAAAATTTCCCAAAACCAACCATACATAGAAGAAATACAGGTTATGCCATTGATGAGTTAATAAAGTCTGATGTTTTTTCAACTTCAGATTCAACTTTAAGTTTTAACATGTGTAAATTGTTAGCAGGAAGTGAAGGAACACTTGCGTTTGCAACTGAAATCACTTTGCAATTAGATGATTTGCCACCAAGTGAATGTGCTATGATTGCACTTCATTTTGATAGTATTGAAAAGTGTATGCAATCAGTGTCTCGAGTGATGCAACATAGTTTGCATACTTGTGAAATGATGGATGATACCATTCTAAATTTAACAAAACATAATAAAACGCAACAAGAAAATAGAACGTTTGTAGAAGGAAATCCGGTTGCGATTTTAATGTGTGAGCTTAAAGCAAATACTAATGAGGAGCTTCAATATCAAATAGATGGCTTGTTAGTGACGGTAAATGAACTTAAGCTTAGTTATGCGAATCCCATTTTAAAAGGTGATGAAATTAATAAAGCTACAGAACTACGAAAGGCTGGTTTAGGGCTTCTAGGAAATATTATTGGTGATAAAAAGGCCGTGGCTTGTATTGAAGATACAGCTGTGGCTCTAGAGGATTTAGAGGATTATATTTTAGAGTTTACTACGTTGATGAAGTCGTTTAACCAAAACGCAGTTTATTACGCACATGCAGGAGCAGGAGAGTTGCATTTAAGACCCATTTTAGACCTAAAACAAGCAGAAGGTGTTAAGCTTTTTAGAGCGATTACAACTGCTGTTGCTAAACTTGTTAAGAAATACAAAGGCTCTATGTCTGGTGAGCATGGTGATGGTATTGTAAGAGCAGAGTTTATTCCGTTGATGATTGGTGCTGATAATTACAAAATTCTAAAACAGATAAAATCGGCTTTTGATGCCAACAATATCTTTAATCCTCATAAAATAGTAGACGCTTATCCTATGGATAAGAATTTGCGTTACGAGCCCAATAGAGAAGAACCTCAAATTGAAACTCTATTAGATTTCTCAAGTTCGGAAGGTATTTTGCGCGAAGCAGAAAAATGTAATGGTTCTGGCGACTGCAGAAAATTACCCGAATTTGGTGGAACTATGTGTCCGAGTTACAGAGCTACGAAAGATGAAAAAGATACCACACGAGCAAGAGCAAATGCGTTGCGAGAATTTTTAACGAATTCAGAAAAATCAAACAAGTTTAATCATAAAGAATTGAAGGATGTTTTCGATTTGTGTTTAAGTTGTAAAGCATGCGCAAGCGAGTGTCCGAGTAGTGTAAATGTGGCTGCTTTAAAAGCTGAATTTCAATACCAATATCAGCAAGCCAATGGTGTGCCTTTTAGAACAAAATTGTTTGCTTATAATAACAAAATTAATGGATATGCGAGTAAAGTTCCGAAGCTAACAAATTTTATGTTTTCTAAAGGATTTACAAGTTCGATTATAAAATATGTTGGTGGAATTGCGAAAGAGCGTAGGTTGCCTTTAATTTCAAATAAAAGTTTATATAAGGAGTTTCAAGAGTCTAAAGATAAATTAGTTAAAGAAAATTTTATTAAAGAGGTATTTTTTTTTAATGATGAATTCACGAATCATTTAGATACCGAAATTGGTGTAGATGCTATTGAGCTTTTAAATCGTTTAAATTACAAAGTTTCTATGATTTCTCATGCTGAATCTGGTAGAGCAATGCTCTCAAAAGGTTTGGTTGCTGAAGCTAAAAAAATGGCGAATAAAAACGTTTCAAAATTCAAAAATTTAATAACAGAAAAGACGCCTTTAATTGGTATTGAACCTTCAGCTATTTTATCATTTAAAGATGAATATTTGAGATTGGTAGATGATAAAAATTCAGCGTGCTCTATTGCAAAAAACACCTTGTTAATTGAAGAATTTATTCAGCAAGAAATTCAATTAGGAAACATAAAACCTGAACAATTTACTAAAGACGTAATGACTATTAAATTTCATGGTCATTGTCATCAAAAGGCTTTAACGAATCAAAAATCGAGCTTTGATGTATTAAATTTACCAGAAAACTATAAAGTAACCATAATACCGAGCGGTTGTTGTGGTATGGCAGGTAGTTTTGGTTATGAAAAAGAACATTATAACGTGAGTATGCAAATTGGAGAACAAACTTTGTTTCCTGCTGTACGCAAAGCTTCAACAGATGTTATGATTTCTGCAAACGGCACAAGTTGTAGACATCAAATAAAGGATGGAACAGGTAGAGTGGCACAACATCCTATTTCAATTTTAAAAGACGCTTTACTTTAGTTTATCTTTTTTCTTCTTTTTAGATTTAGGTTGCTCAACAATAGTAATTGCTGCAATTAAATCGTTCATATTCATGTCTTTTATATCTTCATCTGCATAGAAGGCAGATAATTTATCTGCATTGTAATTATAAATTTTCCAACGTTTAAATTGGTATTCTAAAGCCGTGAAATTTTCTACCCAATCACCAGAATTTAAATAGGTTGTATGTCCTTTTTTAGTTTCAATATTCAGCATTTTGGGTTGGTGAATATGTCCGCAAATCACGTAATCATAACCATTTTCTATGGCTAAATCTGTGGCTACAGTTTCAAAATCATTAATATATTTTACTGCGGTTTTTACACTGTTTTTAATCTTTTTGGATAAGGAATAGCGTTCTTTTCCGAGTTTATCTAAACACCAATTAGTGCATTGGTTCATTAGAATGAGTAAATCGTAACCGTATCCTCCAAGTTTTGCTAACCACTTGGCATTCTGAATAGATATATCGAAAACATCACCATGAAAAAACCAAGCGCGCTTTCCGTCTAATTCTAAAACTAATTTGTTAACAATAGAAACGTTACCAATTTCTGTATCGGTAAATTTTCTGAGCATTTCATCATGGTTGCCTGTAATGTAAATAACTTCGGTACCATTGGCTGCGAAGTCCATTATTTTCTTAATGACACTAAGATGAGATTTAGGAAAGTAGCGTTTTTTAAATTGCCAAATATCTACAATATCACCATTTAAAATCAGCTTTTTAGGCTCTATACTGTTTAAATAAGTTAAAAGCTGTTTAGCATGGCAACCGTAAGTACCAAGGTGTACATCTGAAATTACTGCTATTTCTACCTTCCTCTTTATTTTCACAATAGTTAGAATTATACATGCAAAGAACATTATTTTTTATAGAAACAGAGTTATCCTATAATTAACTAACAATGAGTAAATTGTTATTAAAACATGAACTAAATGTTATGCGCGACTGATGCTTTGTTAATAGAATATTATTGACAACTATGTATTTCTATTTTGTAAACCCAAAATAGGTCTACAATTTATGAGGTAAGGGATTGTCTGTGATTTTGGGTCTGCGAGTCAGCTTTAATAAAAGTGGTTTTTATATTAATTAATACTATAGCTTTCTAGTTCTTGTATATTATCTACTGAAGAGTTAGTAGGAAAATCTAACGTACCACCAAAAGTAGTTATCAGAGAGATAAAAGCTGCATTTAGTTGAAAACTCTGATTTGCATCAGATTTAATGAGTCCAATATCTTCTGCATAATAATTATTAATTACTAATATATCTTGAGCATCTAAGATAGATTGCGAAATTGGGAATCCTAAATCTATCTCAGTACTAACCTCTAGATTGACCTTAATTTCCGTTTGTATAATATTAGTATACGTTGTTTCATTTACAGTTAATGAGCTTAAATTGTTGAGATGCGTATTTGTAATTTGATAAGTGGTAGTTATTGGTAATATCTGACCATTAAAGTCAACATCTTCTGTAAAACTATTAGTATCACTATATAATTGCGTATTAGAATTTGCATTGGTGTCATATAGAGTGAAATTATATAAATTAATATCCGGAATTGGTAAAGCATCAGTTTCGGATAATATTTCTAAATCACCATTATACACTAAGGTAGAGTTTAATTTTGTGAAAGTACCAGAGCTAAAGAATGTATTCATAGTTCCGTTAGCTGGCGTAGTTCCGTTATTAACTTCCATAGTAAACATATTGTCAGTAACAGAATTTATAGTGACTACATCAGTAGCGCTGAAGTTTAATTCAGGATTAGATTCACTTGTGTTTTCTACACTATAATTCCAGGTGTTATCTAAAACAATAGGAAAATAATTACCATCTGAAGTTGTATTATTAGAATCATCTGAAGAGCAACCAAGAATTAAAAAGCCAAACACTAAAATGAATAAATTAGATTTCATAATCACTAAGAATTAAGTTGATATGATAAAAGTAAACAATAGTAGTAAAAACATAATATTAAGTTCATAATTATTAGAAGATCTTTAATTTAAACCTATAAAAAAGAACTACAATTTTCATTTTTCTTATAATACAATTACATTAGCGTAAAATAAATTGTAATGGCAGGAAACACGATTGGTAAATTATTTAAACTTACAACATTTGGAGAATCTCATGGAAAAGCAATTGGAGGCATAATTGATGGCTGTCCTGCTGGATTAGCACTTGATTTTGAAGCTATTCAAAATGAATTAAATCGAAGAAAACCTGGCCAATCTAAAATTGTAACACAACGTAAAGAACCAGATACCGTAGAATATTATTCTGGTATTTTTGAAGGCGTAACTACTGGAACTCCAATAGGTTTTGTAATTCATAATACTAACCAAAAATCTAAAGATTATAGTCATATTAAAGACGTGTATCGTCCTAGTCACGCAGATTATACTTACGACAAAAAGTATGGTGTAAGAGATTATAGAGGAGGAGGACGTAGTTCTGCGAGAGAAACGGCTTCAAGAGTTGTTGCAGGCGCCATTGCAAAACAATTCTTATCAAAAATTGAAATTAATGCATTTACCTCTTCGGTAGGTGACATTTTTATAGATAAGCCTTATCAAGATTTAGACTTTAGTAAAATAGAATCTAATATTATTCGCTGTCCTGATGAAGCATCTGCACAGAAAATGATTTCTAAAGTAGAAGAAATTAAAAAACAAGGTGATACTATTGGTGGCACAATTACTTGTGTTATAAAGAATGTACCAGTTGGTCTGGGAGAACCTGTTTTTGATAAACTACATGCTGAGTTAGGTAAAGCCATGTTGTCTATCAATGCTGTAAAAGGTTTTGAGTACGGAAGCGGTTTTTGTGGTGCGCAAATGAAGGGAAGTGAGCATAACGATTTGTTTAACGAAGATGGATCTACAAAAACAAATTTATCTGGAGGTATACAAGGTGGAATTTCTAACGGAATGGACATCTATTTTAGAGTAGCCTTTAAACCAGTTGCAACAGTAATACAAAAACAAGATGCATTAAATAGTGCTGGCGAAATTGTAGAAATGCAAGGAAAAGGAAGGCACGATCCTTGTGTTGTGCCAAGAGCTGTGCCTATTGTAGAAGCTATGGCAGCATTAGTTTTAGCAGACTATTTATTGTTAGATCGAGTTACGAGGTTATAATCTTTTATTTTTTGAATTTAGAAGAAGAAAATAAAGAAAAAAGGAAAGATATTCCTTTAACAACCGAAGAATGGTTGACGTTTTTCTTCTTTCCGTTTCAAAGTAATAAAGGGTTGTTAGACACCAATACATTTAATAAAACAGAGGAAAAGCGATTTGATGGATTTGGTTTTGATAAAAAAAACGAACAAGCATCTCAAGCAAGAACATTAGGTATTTTAAGCTATGCAATAGTATTTATGGTTATTCTAATAATTTTGAACTGGTAAATACATTAGATAAGAATTTTAAATTAAAAAAATCCTTTTCCCTTGGAAAGGGTTAAGGAAGAAATGAAAAAACTAGCATTACACTGGAAGATTATTATAGGAATGATTCTCGGAATCATTTTTGGTTTTATTATGAATTCAGTTAGTGGTCAACAGTTTGTATCTGATTGGGTGGCACCTTTCGGAACCATATTTATCAATCTCCTTAAGTTAATAGCTGTTCCTTTAATTTTAGCATCACTTATTAAAGGTATCTCAGATTTAAAAGATATTTCTAAGATAAAAAGTATGGGTTTACGTACTATAGCTATTTACGTAAGCACAACTCTAATAGCCATAGTTATTGGTTTATCTATTGTTAATGTAGTAAAACCAGGTGAAGGCATGCCTAAAGCAACTATAGAAAAGATTAAACTTAAATACGAAAATGATGCAGGTGTAACAGATAAGTTAGATAAGGCTAGTGCACAAAAAAATGCTGGCCCATTGCAAGCTTTAGTAGATATTTTTCCAAGTAATATTTTTAAAGCAATGGGAGAAGCTAAAATGCTTCAAGTTATTTGTTTTGCTTTGTTCGTTGGTATATCGTTGTTGTTAATTGGAGAGAAAAAAGCCAAACCAATGGTAGATATTTTCGATTCGCTCAATGAGGTGATTATGAAAATGGTGGATTTAATTATGCTGTTTGCACCGTATGCTGTTTTTGCCTTAATGGCAAATGTAATCATTGCTTTTGATGATACTGAAATCTTACTCAAATTAGTGCAATATGCACTTTGTGTTGTAGCTGGTTTAATCATTATGATTGGTTTCTATTTAGTCTTAGTAAAAACCATAACCAAAAAATCACCAATGTGGTTTTTAAAGAATATGAGTCCTGCACAATTATTAGCATTTTCTACCAGTTCTAGTGCTGCAACCTTACCTGTAACAATGGAGCGTGTAGAAGAGCATATTGGTGTAGATAAAGAAGTTTCTGGATTTGTATTACCTGTAGGAGCAACCGTTAATATGGACGGAACAAGTTTATATCAAGGTATTGCAGCAGTATTTATAATGCAAGTTATTTGGCCAGAAGGCTTAACGTTTACTAATCAAATAGTAATTGTATTAACTGCGTTATTAGCATCTATAGGAAGTGCTGCTGTACCAAGTGCAGGTATGGTAATGCTGGTTATTGTTCTAGAATCTATTGGGTTTCCTGAGGAATTATTACCTATTGGTTTAGCTCTAATATTTGCTGTAGATAGACCTTTAGATATGTGTAGAACAGTTGTAAATGTTACAGGTGATGCTACTGTATCTATGATAGTTGCAAAGTCTCTCGGAAAACTTCATGATAACCCTAAAGCTAAGGAATGGGATGATAATTATGAAGCCGTAAAATAAGTAGCCTACACGTTTTTTATTAAGAAAATCATAGATTATCGTTTATACTGAATAAAGAAAAAGGATTATATTTTGAATCTATAAAAGTATAATGAAGACAATAAAACACCATATGCCTTTGGTATCAGTTAATTGGCTTAATGCTAATAAGGACGCTTCTAATTTAATTGTTTTAGATGCAACCATTAATAAAATTATAGATTCTGATTCTAAACGGATTTTAAAAGCACGTTTTTTTGATATAAAGAAGAAATTTAGTGATGTTTCTGCACCTTTTCCCAGTACATTACCTTCTAAAGAACAATTTCAAACCGAAGCTCAAAATTTAGGGATAAACAGCGATTCTTGTATTGTGGTTTATGATGATAAAGGTGTTTACTCAAGTGCAAGAGTTTGGTGGTTATTTAAGGTGTTTGGATATAATAATGTTGCTGTATTAGATGGAGGATTACCAGAATGGGTATTCAATGGGTTTTCTATAAATAATTATAAGCCTGAAACTTATTCTAAAGGTAACATTGAAGTTGGTTTTAATTCAGAATTAATGACCAATTTTGAAGGTGTTAATCAATTTTCAAATAATAAAAAAACATTAATAATTGATGCACGATCAAAACAGCGTTTTAAATGTTTAGTAGACGAACCAAGAGTTGGATTGCGAAGAGGAACAATTCCGAATTCTAAAAATTTACCATTTACAGATTTGTTTGAAGGAAATACGTTTAAATCAATTTCTAAAATGTCAAAAATCTTTAGTAATTTAGATTTAGAAAACAAAACGTTAATTTTTAGTTGTGGCTCAGGTATTACTGCTTGTGTAGTTGCATTGGCTGCCACACTTTGTAATTATAACAACTTAATTGTCTATGATGGCTCATGGACAGAATATGGAAGCTTAACCGATTAAATCAATGAAAACAATAGATTGGACAAAAGACGAACTTGTCGCTTACATTTTACTATTTGCTGCAAATGCTGATTTTAAAGAATCTGAAAAAGAACAAAAATTTATTATTTCTAAAGTAGACAAAGAAACTTTTGACGAAATTCACGAAGAATTTGATAGAGATAACGATTATCAAGGTCTTAAAAAAATAATGATAAGCTTAGAGCAACATGGCTATACTAATGAAGATATAGACCTATTGTTAGAGGACATTAAAGTTTTGTTTTTTTCTGATGATGATTTTGATATTACTGAGCAAAACATGTTAAAATCGCTTAGTCGTTTGTTTAAGACGGTTTAGATTTTTTTGAGAATAAAAAAGCCTCAAAACGAAAATAATAATTCTATCAATTAATTGATACTCATAAAAAGCTAGACTATTTTTCCTTATGAGAATTAGATTCTTTCCTAACTAACAGAAGTTAGGGTCTAATTGAAACTATTTTGCTTTGAGACTTTTGTAATATTATAGATTAAGACGTTTTCCTTTTGGAAACTTTACAGAATAGGAATGCTTTAATTTTTCAATTACTCCAGATTCTAGGTTTAGTTCCCATTTTAAAATTCCTTGCTCTTCATTATAATTAGAATTACCAGTTTCTATATCATCAATTTTAATATCTCTATTTTGACTTTTTGGTATGCGATCTAAAAGGGTTAACTTTATTGTTGATGTTTTATTGTTTTTTATTTCAATTTCATATGCTTTATTAACTACTTTGTTATTACCTATAAATGTAGTCTTTTTAAAATCGTTAAGTTGGGTTCGTTTTACAATTATATTTGGATCTACACCAAGTGAAACCGTAAGGCTATCTGTTGTTGCACTAGGATTAATATTAGTTTTGCCAGAATAGCTACCCTCAAAATAAACATTGGCTTCTGCAGGTAGTAAATTATATTGTTCCCAATTGCCAATTTTGGCCGTTAAGAATACATTTTCATTTATAATAGGTGCTGCAAAGTAATTGTATGTTGCTGGTACATTAAATTTATCGATTTCAATTACTGTAATATCACCATCTGAAGGAATACTGTGTTTTTTATCTATTTTAAAACTGGTGTTGGTAATGCCTGTTTCAATAATGTTTCCAGTCGCTGTGTAATTAATAGGTTTTACATAAGGTTGATCATCAAAATCTTCATCAATCATTTTTTGAACTTTATTATTATATTCTGAAGCTTTATATGCTTCTTTTGTAGTTGTACCATAACCAATAACTATTACTTCTTCTAGTTTATTATTGTCTTGAGTTAAAGCTACATTCATTATACTAGAATGAATAGGTATTTCTTCAGAATTCATACCAACATAAGAATAGACTATTGCATTACCAGTAGTAGTTTTTAAAGTGTATTTACCATCAAAATCAGTTTGTACGCCATTTGTTGTACCTTTCTCAATAACACTTACTCCAGGCACTGGTAATCCATCGGAATCTAAAGTTACGATACCAGAGACAGTTTTAACTAATGGATTGTATTTATAATTATAGTTTCTAGTAGCTCGCTGTGATTGGTAATTACTGTAATTACTTATAAAGTTTAAATATTTAGGGTTAACAGTAGGTTTTTCATTGTTAGTATTTGGATCGTTTGTTGACAGTATTAAATCTACGTCTTCCCAATCGCAACCAGAATTTTGATACACATGTGCTTTGTATTCAAGATTTATGGGTTGGTTTATTTTCTCTGCTTTTAAATCGTAAATAGGAAACCAACCTGCATTTTTAATATTATATTTTATTTTTAAAGTTAATGATGTAACAGTATCAGAATTAAGTTTCAATTTAATTTCACCAGTTTTTGTTTTTTCTTCAATATTAAACTCTGTTAATTGTTGTTTAATATTAGTTTGCGACTGTTTGTAGGTATTAATCTTAGAATTAGATTTACTTATTTCTGTTTTTAGTTCTGTAATTCTGGTTCTGTAATATGTTGCAAATGTTTTTAGTTTCTCTAAACTGACAACTTGTGTTGCGTTACCTAGTTGCTTATTGTTTTGTATGAGGCTTAATTCTTCGTTATAGCCAGAGATTAAATGGTACTGGTTTTGAATTTTTTCATCGAGTTTTTTTATTTCATTTTGCAATGTAGAAATAGAATCGGTTTGGTTTTGTTTTGATAAATAATTGATTCCGTAATTAATGGAAAGGATAGACCCTTTATCTAATCCGGAGATTTGAATGCTACTTTCTTCAATATAAGGCGAGAGATTGGTTAATGTTATTTCAGATTTTCCAGTATTTAGTTTAACTGTTGTTTCTCTATGTATTTCTGCGCCATCTAAATAAACTGTGACCGAATTAATTTTTGAAGGTTGCTGAAAGGCATTGCCAAATTGAATACTAAAAACTACTAAAAGTAATAGTGTCGATTTTAAATGATTTAGTTGGAGTTTCATAATCTTGAGTGTTTAGTTGAACTCAAAATTAAAGAGCAAATAGATTTAGAAAAACTGTAAATGAGTAAACGAATAGAAATGCTGAGTAAAAGGGGTATTTTGATTAGTAAGGTATTTACTACTTAATGGTCATTGATAGATTTTATTGGCATTTTTAAAAAATTAATCAATTATATAGACGCTTACAACGAGAATTTTACAGAATACTTTAAGACCCTTATATCTTTACAGAAACAAAATTTGTGCTATGATACAATTCCATATTTTCCCTCATAATATTTAGAATTGAAATTACATTTTTTGTTAAATTAATTTAGTTTTAAGTAAGTTGTTAATTTAATTAAGCCCTTCATTTGGTTGTGAAAGGGCTTTTTTTTGTATTAATTGAATATTTGCTACTCTAAAAACTTAGACTTTAACTCAGGTGTAGGAATCATACAAGATTCTTTTTTGCCAAACCATTTATAACGGTTTTTAGCAATATAATCGTAAAACCAATTTCTAATAAAAGCCGGAATAATTAAAAAAACCGATATTAAAAATGTAGGAAACCCTAAACGGCTTGCTATTAAAAATGCAGCTGTAGATTTGTAAGTTAACTTATCTTTTTTAGGGTTGTAGAGTAATATTGAATCTGTTTTTTCAGTATTTATATTAAATTTTTTAATGATGTTTTTGCCTGTATTACTTTCTAATGGTGCAAATAAAAACCTATTTTTAAAATCTCGCTTAATAACATACAAAACACTGCTGTTGCAAAGATTGCAAACACCATCAAAAAGGATGAGTTGTTTGTTATTTGGAATTTCTCTCATTTTTAAGTTTCAAAATTTACCGTAAACTTTAATGTAAAATTTATTTATTTCTTTTTTACAGCTTCTACTAGTTCTAATAAATCTAAGCTAACGTTTGTGGTAAAAATTCCATAATTAACATTAGCTTTTCCTTTTTCTATAGAATCTATGCTTCCAATTGCTCTTCCATCATGCATTCTTACTCGGTCACCAACTCTTAAAATTGGTTTTGGTTTTTCAACCTTTACTTCTTTCTTTTTGGCAGCATTTTTCTTTTTACGGATAACTTCAACTTTCTTTTCAGCTTCAGCTTTTACTTGTCTTTCTTTATGTTTTTCAGCACGTTTTTGTTTTGCAGATAGTTTTTTACGTTTAGAGTTTTCAATTTGAACCAACCTAAACAACTCAGCCATTAGTTCGCGTTTTTTCTTGTCTTCAAAATACTTTTCAGAGATATCATTGACTTTTTGACCTAGGTAAATTAAACGTTGGTTGCTGTCATATAACTCTTGAAAATTTTCTAATTTTTTTTGAACTTTAGCGTTTATTTCTTCTAGTTTATCGGCTTCAGAAATTTTCTTTTTTTCGTTTTCTTTTAGTGAGCGTTCTGTGCGTTCTAATTTACTGCGTTCCTTTTGTAATTTGGCAATTGTTGCATCAAAACGTACTTTGCCTCGTTCAATCTTCTTTTTAGACTTATTAATTAAACTGTATGGGATTCCGTTTTTTTGTGCTACCTCAAAGGTAAAGGAAGAACCAGCTTGTCCTACAACCAATTTATACATTGGTTCTAAACTTTTCTCATTGAAGAGCATATTAGCGTTCTCCATATATGGCAACTCGTTGGCTAGCAATTTTAAGTTAGAGTAGTGTGTTGTAATAATCCCAAAGGCTTCTCGCTCGTAAAACACTTCTAAAAAGGTTTCTGCTAATGCGCCTCCTAATTCTGGGTCACTTCCTGTTCCAAATTCATCTATTAAAAATAGGGTTTTATCATTACACTTTTTTAGAAAATAATTCATCTGTTTTAAGCGATAGCTATAAGTGCTTAGATGATTTTCTATTGATTGGTTGTCTCCAATATCGCTTAAAATTCTATCAAACAAACAAACATAACTACGCTCGTGCACAGGAATAAGCATGCCACTTTGTAACATTACTTGGAGTAAGCCAACTGTTTTTAGAGTTATACTTTTTCCACCAGCATTTGGGCCAGAAATAACAATAATTCTGCTATCTTTTTTTAAACCAATGGTTTGTGGAAATGTTTTTTCGTCTTTTTCCTTATTATTTAAATAGAGTAGCGGATGGTACGCATCTCTCAAATATAAACTACGCTCCTTTGAAAATTCTGGCAAAATTGCAGCCATACTTTGTGCATATTTTGCTTTTGCAGATACGAGGTCTATTTGTGTTAAAAAGGCTTGATAATCTTTTAAAAGCGGCAAGAACATACGAATGTAATTGGTCAATTCTTTTAAAATTTTAATGACCTCTTCTTTTTCTTCGTATTCTAAATTATTGAGTTCTCTTGTATGTTGTAATGTGGTTTCTGGCTCTATGTATACAATGCTTCCGGTTTTACTTCCGCCCATAATTGCACCTTTCACTTTTCTACGATACATGGCTTTTACAGCAAGAACTCGCTTGTTCTCTACAACAGACTCTCTAATATCATCTAAATATTCTAAACTGTGGTATCTATTTAATGCTGAAGAAAAACTACTGTTTATTTTTCCTTTGAGTTGATTAATTGATTTGCGTAGATTAGAAAGTAGAGGAGAGGCATTATCTTTTATATCGCCAAATCGGTCAACAACAGCGTCCACTTGTTCTATTATGGATGTATTTATTTCAATGGGTTGACTGTAGACATAGAGGTTTGGATAATATTCTTCAAATTTCTTTAAAAACTTTAAAATTGTATTTACTGTTAAAGACATGCTTACTAGTTTTTGTAAACTAGGCACCTCGAGATACGTATTTTCAATTTTTAGTAATTTTAATTCTTTGTCAATAGTTTCAAATCCATGGTTTGGTATTCTATTTTCATTGTCAAAAGAAGATAAATATTCATTAACAAAATTAAGCTCTTGTATAAGTTGTTCTTCGTTATTAAAAGGAAGAATAGATAGTACAGCTTCTTTTCCTAAAGCTGTAAGAGCATGTTGTTTAATTTGATCTAAGACCGTAAAGAACTCGAGGTCGTTCAAGGTTTTTTCATGAATATTTATCATGTATTATTTTTCTTTTGTAAGCAGAACAAATTTAAGTTAAATGTAGCTATATGCCTAATGTTGTAAAATGCTTTTCTATTTATTTTTTAATTAGTTAGTGGTTGCATTTTTTTAATTATTCTTTGTTGCGCATAAATTTAACTATTGCTATTTGATTATTTTTGAAGTAAATAAAGACTTACGCTATGATTCTAGATATTGATAATAATTGGAAAAAAATTCTTCAACCTGAATTTGAGTCATCTTATTTCAAAAATTTGATGGCTTTTATTGATGAAGAATATAAGAATCATCAATGTTTTCCTAAAGCATCAGAAATATTTAATGCTTTTAATCATTGTGCTTTTAATGAAGTAAAAGTTGTGATTATTGGTCAGGATCCTTATCATGATGTTGGTCAGGCTAATGGTTTATGTTTTTCTGTTAATGATGGAATAAAACATCCACCATCGCTGGTTAATATTTTTAAAGAATTAGAATCCGATATAGAAATACCATATCCACTAAGTGGTAATTTAATGCCTTGGGCAGATCAAGGTGTATTACTTTTAAATGCAACGTTAACGGTTAGAGCACACCAAGCAGGTAGTCATCAGAAAAAAGGATGGGAGTTATTTACGGATGCAGTTATAAAAATTATTAGTAAAGAAAAGTGTGGTGTTATTTTTCTACTTTGGGGAGGATTTGCTAAGAAAAAAATAAAATTAATTGATACTGAAAAACATATTGTTTTAGAGAGTGGACATCCATCTCCATTAAGTGCAAATAGAGGTTACTGGTTTGGTAATAAGCATTTTAGTAAAACTAACTTCCTGTTGGAGCAAGCTGGCCAGAATCCAATTGTTTGGGCTTTAAAGTAGAATTCTTTTTAACCTTTAAGTAAGGAGGAACTCTATTTTCTACTTTATCTGTTTTGTTACAGCTAAAAATTAACAGAAGAAAATTCAATGCAACTAAAGCCGCTAGAATTATTACTATTGTTAATATCATATTAGGTCTATTACTTAGTTAAATGTAAGAATACGCTTAATTCAAATATAATTAATTTTTTGATATCTAAAAAATTATCAAGCATTTGTATAGAATACCTGTTTATTTAGTTGTCTAAAGAAATTTTAAAAAATTAATAATAAGTTTTTATCTTGTTGATTTATAGCGGGTTATGTTTATTTAGTCCATTCTGTGGATTAAATCTAAATATTCTACTTTTTTAGGTATTATTTTTAAATTAAGTAGTTGGTCTTGAACGTTCTGTATAGTTTTTTCGTCTATTACACTTTGAGACCATTCAGTTAAAGAGAGCCATTCTTGTACATCTTCTAATTCTTGTTCGTACCTGTTTGCAATAGTTTTATCGATACTTGGAATGGATTTAAACTCGGCAGTTGTTTGATTAATAATATTTAGAATAGTTTTTAGCTCTTCTTCATTATTTTCTATAAAATCTTCTCTAACAGCAATTACAAAGCAAGGCCAAGGAGAAGGGCAATTGCCTATACGTCTAAAAATTCCATCGTCTACAATGGGTTTTGTGGTAAATTTTTCCCACATAAAATAGTCCGCTCTGCCTTCAGTAAGTCCTCTAATAGCGCCATCTAGATTGCTTATAACCTCAAATTTTAGGTCACTGTCTAAATTCCAATGATTATTTTTAGCATTGATATAAGCCATTAGATGAGAACCAGAGCCGTATCTACTAATTGCAGCTCTAGTACCTTTGATGTCATCTATTGTTTTTAAATTAGAATCAGCCGCAACATGAATTCCCCAATTTAAAGGTGTTTCTACAAACGTTTGTACAATTTTTGTTGGGTTACCATCTATTATATCCTTTATAATGCCTTCAGTTAAAATAACGGCTATATCAATTTCTCCTTCGCGTAAGGCTTTGCTCATTGCTCCAGTTCCGCCATGATAATCGTGCCATCTTAGATTGATATCTTCGGCTTTATATTCGCCATTTTTTAGCGTTAAATACCATGCTAAATTAAAGTGTTCTGGTACTCCACCAATATTTACTTTTTTCATTTTATGCTGAAATTGATTCAGATGCGACTTTATATTTGTAGAAACAATTAAATATTTACAATACGCTCTAAAGCATATTTTATTAATTTTTCTACAGTTTTCTTAGGGTCTTTACTAAAATCACCATTTGCTCTATTAGCAATAATGGCGTTAAGTGATAAGGCTTCATGACCTAATAGTTTTGAAAGTCCATAGATTACTGAAGTTTCCATTTCAAAGTTTGCAATTCTAAAATCTTTATAGTTAAAGCTATCTAATTTGGCATTGAGACCTGCGTCTTGCAATGGTAAACGTAAAACTCTTCCTTGTGGGCCATAAAACCCTCCAGCTGTACCTGTCATGCCTTTAAAGATTTTATCACCTTCAAAATACTTCTCTAAAAACTCACTATTGTTAATAATGATTGGCCTTGCTTTATTTTTATCCCAATTGGTATGTTTAATAAATTCATCCTCTATTTCGGGATTACAAATACCTTCTATTTGATAAAAATGCAACATGCCATTAATATCTAAACCATGTGTACTTAATACAAAGGCATCTACAGGTATATCGGCTTGTAATGAACCAGAAGTTCCAATTCTAATGATATTAAGACTTGATAATTCTTTTTTTGGTTGGCGAGTTTTTAAATCGATGTTTACTAAAGCATCGAGTTCGTTTAATACAATATCTATATTATCTGGACCAATACCTGTTGAAATAACAGTGATTCGTTTATCTTGGTAGTAACCTGTTTGAGTTTTAAATTCGCGTTTTTGAGTACTGAATTCAATACTGTCAAAATGTTTAGTAATTTTTTCAACGCGATCCTGGTCTCCAACAAAAATGATGGTATCTGAAATGTTTTCAGGTTTTAAATTTAAATGATAAACACTACCATCCGGATTTAATATAAGTTCTGAATCTTTAATCGACATTTGCAATAGTTTTAATTAGTTTATTTTTTTCTACACTAAATTGATATTCTAAACGATTAACACCACCATAAATCATATTGTTATTTATTTCTAGTGCAAAATTATGTTGTTTTAAAAAGGCTTCGTGTCCTTTTCTATTTAATGAAATTCCTTCTTCTGTTACAGAGTAAAACAAAGCTAATTTTTCAATTTTTCTTTTTAATTGAATATCGCCATAACCATAATAGCCTTGATAATTTAAACAATAAATAAGTAGGTGGTCTAAAGAACGAATTTCATTTTCATTAATAATTTTTAAGATATTAGCTTCCATTATTCCTAAGCCGCTTTTTTGATCAGGAAAACGTTTTAAATGAGCTTTTAAGCAATTACTCATGTATTTAAAATTAGATTTTGTAACTATATATGGTTTAAAAATATTGTGGTCTTTACCGCAATAAGTTCTCCAAAGTGCTATTGCAAAATCAATATCTTCTTTATTGAGGAGGGTTTTATTTTTATAATGGGCTTTAAGTTGAGTAGGGCTTAATTCTCCTAAGGCTTTTAAGCTTTTCTCTCCTTTAATTCTTCCGCTACAAATTAAATAAATGGGCTTATTTATTTCTTTTTGATGTAATAAATTAATGACTCCAAGCAAATTTATATGACAGAATAAATCATACTCAAACCATAAATTAATTTCGGTATAATCTTCTGTATCATCTAACTTAGATAATTCTTTTTGAAGCTCGTTATGATCTACATCAATATCATAAGTTGAGCTTAAAAAGTCGGCTCTTAATTTAAAAAATTCTTTAGAATCTATTTTTGGGATTGTAGGTCCTTCGCACAACATCTCTTGCCAAGTAAGAATGTCTTCGGTAAAATCTAGCTCTCTTAAATAATCGGTAAGTGCGTTACCATTTGTAATATGCAATGCATTTTTTATCATATATATTAGCCTCCAACACGTTTTACATTAAACCCTTTATCCTTTAACATAGACATTATTTTGTCTCGATAATCACCTTGTATAATAATTTTATCATCCTTAAAGCTTCCGCCAACACTGAGTTTTGTTTTTAATTCTTTAGCTAATTTTTTAAAATCTTCAGTTGCACCTGTGTAACCTTCTAGAATAGTAATTGGTTTCCCTTTTCTTTTTTCGTACTTACAAATAATAGGGTCGTCTTGTAACCATATTTTGTCATTAGAATCTTCTTTTGTTTCTGAGACTGTTGGTTTATGGTCTGGGAATAGATTTTTTAATTGGTCTTGTAAATCCATTTTTTAGTATTCAGTGTAAAATTTACAGTAAACATCAAACAGAAACTAGTAGGTTTTAATTATTACCTACATATTAGTAACTGAGAATTGATTTACTATTTTTTTATAAGTCCCAATTCAATTAGGCGTTCATTTAAAAATTCTCCGGCAGTAATATCTTCAAACTGTTTAGGGTTATCTTTATCTATACAACTCTCTAAAACATCGAGTTTCATTTCGCTCACCGGATGCATAAAAAATGGCATGGAGTAGCGAGAGGTTCCCCAAAGTTCTCTAGGTGGATTTATAACACGGTGAATTGTAGATTTCAGTTTGTTGTTAGAATGTCTAGATAGCATATCACCAACATTTATCATTAATTCGTCTGGTTCTGCAATGGCATCAATCCATTCACCATCGTTTCGTTGTACTTGTAAACCTCGGCCTTGTGCACCCATTAATAAAGTGATTAAATTAATATCACCATGAGCAGCAGCTCTTACTGCATTTTTAGGTTCTTCGATAATTGGTGGATAATGAATAGGTCTTAAAATTGAATTACCATTATGTATATAATTATCAAAGTAAGTTTCTTCTAAATTTAAGTAGAGCGCCAATGCTCTTAACACATATTTGGCTGTTTTTTCTAACATTTTGTAGGTTTGTTTTCCTACTTTATTAAAATCAGATAATTCCTTTACTTCAACATTTTCTGGGTATTCTTTACGTCTTTCATCATCATCTTCAACATACTGTCCAAAATGCCAGAATTCTTTTAAATCACCTTCTTTTTTTCCTTTTGCACTTTCTTTACCAAAAGAGACATAACCACGTTGACCTCCAATTCCAGGGATTTCATAACTTTTCTTAGTTTCTAATGGTAAGCTGAAAAATTTTTTGACTTCATCATACAAACTATCTACCAAGGCATCATCTAAAAAATGTCCTTTTAAAGCCACAAAACCAATATCTTCATAAGCTTTTCCTATTTCATCAATAAATTTTTGTTTCCGTTTTGGATCTTCAGAAATGAAATCCTTTAAATCTACGCTAGGTATTCTATCCATTAGATTGTTGTTTAAATTTTTGTCAATATACAAAGTTAACAATAATAGTCTTAAATATTAGGTCGAATTTATTGACAATTTAGAGCCTATAATGGTTTATTGTATCAATTTTAATTACATTTGATTCATTACCGAAATTTCATTGTATGCCAACAATCACAAAAAGTAACATAACCTACGACAAAAGAAATCTTAATAATAAAATCTTATTAGAGCTATATTATAATATGCTTAAACCTCGAATGATAGAAGAGAAAATGCTCATTCTATTGCGTCAAGGAAAGGTGTCTAAATGGTTTTCTGGTATAGGACAAGAAGCTATTGCTGTTGGTGTTGCAATGGCTTTAGAACCTAATGAATATATTTTGCCAATGCACCGTAATCTTGGTGTTTTTACCACAAGAGGTATCCCATTACATAGGTTATTTTGTCAATGGAAAGGTAAAGCAAGCGGATTTACTAAGGGTAGAGATCGTTCTTTTCATTTTGGAACACAAGAGTATAATCTTGTTGGTATGATTTCTCATTTAGGACCACAATTAGGTGTTGCCGATGGGATTGCTTTAGCAAATTTATTAAAAAACAATGGACAAGTAACTGCTGTTTTTACAGGAGAAGGAGGAACAAGTGAAGGTGATTTTCATGAAGCTTTAAATGTTGCTTCGGTATGGCAATTACCTGTGATTTTTTGTATTGAGAATAATGGGTATGGACTCTCTACACCAACAAATGAGCAATACCATTGTAGAAATTTAGCAGATAGAGGAAAAGGTTACGGTATTGAGTCTTTTATACTAGATGGAAATAATATAATTGAAACTTATACAAAAGTTCAGAAACTTGCTGAAAGCATAAGAAAACGACCTCGACCAATTTTAATAGAATTTAAAACGTTTAGAAGAAGAGGGCACGAAGAGGCTAGTGGAACTAAATATGTACCTAAACAGTTAATTGAAGAATGGGAGGCTAAAGATCCTATTGAGAATTTTAGAAGCTATTTATATACTAATAAAATACTTAGTCCATCCATAGATGAAGCTTATATCGCGGAGATTAAAGCTGAAATAGATTCTGCTTTAGAGTCTGCAAATGCAGAACCCAATATTATACCTAATGAAACTACTGAGTTGAGTGATGTTTATAAATCATTTGACTATAAAGAAATTAGTCCAAATGATAAAGTAGAAGATTTACGTTTTGTAGATGCTATTTCTCAAGGATTAAAGCAGTCCATGGAAAAACATAGTGATCTTGTTATTATGGGACAAGATATAGCAGAATATGGTGGTGTTTTTAAAATTACTGAGGGTTTTGTTAAGGCCTTTGGAAAAAATAGGGTAAGAAATACACCAATTTGCGAATCTGCTATTGTTGAAGCAGCCATGGGTTTATCTATTTCTGGTATTAAATCGGTTGTAGAAATGCAGTTTGCAGATTTTGTAACATCCGGTTTTAATCCTGTTGTAAATTATTTAGCAAAATCACATTACAGATGGCAGCAACAAGCAGATGTTGTGCTGCGAATGCCATGTGGAGGAGGAGTTGCTGCAGGCCCTTTTCATTCTCAAACTAACGAAGCATGGTTTACTAAAACTCCAGGATTAAAAGTGGTTTATCCAGCATTTCCTTATGATGCAAAAGGGTTGTTGGCAACCGCTATCAACGATCCAAATCCTGTATTGTTTTTTGAGCACAAAGCATTATATAGAAGTATAAGGCAAGATGTACCAACCGATTATTTTACCATTCCTTTTGGCAAAGCTGCGGTTTTAAATGAAGGTGATTCAGTTACCATTATTACCTATGGAGCAGGCGTGCATTGGGCAATAAACACGCTAAAAAAGAATGTAGATATTTCTGCGGATTTATTAGATTTAAGAACACTTCAGCCATTAGATAAGGAAACTATAATTAATTCTGTAAAGAAAACAGGTAGAGCTATTATTTTGCAAGAAGATTCACTTTTTGGAGGTATAGCAAGTGATTTGTCTGCCTTATTAATGGAAGAATGCTTTGAATTTTTAGATGCTCCAGTAAAGCGCGTTGCTAGTATGGAAACACCAATTCCGTTTATTGGTCAATTAGAAGATCAATATTTGGCTAAAGGAAAGTTTGAAAATGCTTTAAGAGATTTATTAGCCTATTAATGTTTTTTTATTTGTAGATCAAAATTAGATTTTAGTAGACACATAACTCGGTTACGTATAATTTAATTTTAAAAGTGCATAAAGTTTGCTTATTTCGATACTTTTATAGGAGTTTCAATTTCATTGTATTATCCTTGGTTTTAACAGTAGTTTCTTCAATATTTACTATTTATTAGACGATAATTTTATAAATATTGTATTTAAAACATTAATTTTGCACATCTTAAAATATCCCTTATGAATTTAAAATTACTTTTCCCCTTATTGTTTGTCTCATTATTTTCATTTGCTCAGCAAATACCAGAAGATATAAAACCACCTAGTTGGAGCCAAAAAAACTTAACCAACTTAATACCATATAAGTTGCAGTCTTTCGATTTAATAAAACTACAAAAAGAAGACGAAATTAATGATAAAAACAAGTCTATTCCATGGCGATTTGGACATCAGCTATATGTTGGCCATAATTTTAATAGTGTTGGAGAATGGACAACATTAGAGAATGGAGATCGTATTTGGAGAATGGCTTACACCTCTGAAAATGCCTTTTCGTTAAACTTTATGTTCGATGTATTTAATATTCCTGAAGGTGCTAAACTTTATGTTTATAATAGTGATAAAACAGATTTATTGAGACCTTTTACACATTATAATAATAATGAAGAAAATGTATTAGGAACTTGGTTGGTAGAAGGAAATGAAGCCATTGTAGAATATTATCAGCCAGCTAATGTAACTGGTACAGCTAATATTGTAGTAGGTTCCGTTGTACATGGTTATAGAACAGCAGAGTCTTACCAAAAATCATTAGGTGATTCAGGAGATTGTAATCAAGATGTAGATTGTGATATTTCTCCGGCAAGTGACCCTTATGGATTAAATACAGTAAAAGAGAATGTAAAAAAAGCAGCAGGTATGCTTGTAACTGGAGGTTCTGGCTTTTGTTCTGGGACTTTAGTTAACAATACAAATAACGATGGCACACCTTACTTTATCACTGCAAATCATTGTAGTGGAGGAGAAGGAAGTTGGGCATTTAGATTTAATTGGAGAAGTCCAACACCTTCGTGTAGTACAACAGCGAGTAGCCCAAGTGGGTCTTTTGATCAAACAGTTAGTGGATCTACATTAAGAGCAAATAGCTCGCAATCAGATATGGAACTAGTAGAAATTACGGATACAAGTTTTTTTAACAATAATCCAGATGTTGTATGGGCAGGTTGGAATAATTCTACAACGCAAACACCTGTAGTAAATTTTGGAGTTCACCATCCAAGTGGAGATATTCAAAAAGCATGTAGAGATGACGATGGCGCATCAAGAAATGTTGTTAACTTTAATGGCAATGCAAATACCCAAATGTGGTATATTACAGAATGGGAATTAGGTGTTACAGAGCAAGGGTCATCTGGTTCTGGTTTATTTAATGAAAATGGAGAACTAATCGGTATGCTTTCTGGTGGTGCAGCGGCTTGTAACGGAACTTCAAATAACGGTCAATATGATTTTTATGGAAGATTTGGAGTAGCTTGGGATTATGGAAGCACGTCTGCTACAAGACTTAAAGATTGGTTAGATCCTTCAAATTCTGGAGTAACAACTATTGGTCAATATCCATCATTACAAACTTATGATAATGATGCAAGAGTTGATTCAGGTTCTAATGAAGCTGTTTTATGTGGTGGTGATTTTACTCCACAAGTAACACTTTATAATCCTGGTAATTTACCTTTAACTTCTGCAACGGTATCTTATTACTTAGATTCGGATGCTAGTACGTCTGTAAGTTTTACTGGTAATATTCCTAGTGGTGGAAGCGAAATAATTGCAACTCCAACCTACAATAACTTGGCCATAGGAGACCATACATTTACTGTAAGTGTTTCAAATCCAAACGGAACAACTGATGAGAATACAGGTAATGATATGTTTGTATTTAATCTAGAGGTTAATCCATCATATACAACTTCTTCTGTAACATTTAATATCTTAACAGATAATTATGGAGAAGAAACTACTTGGAGTTTAGTTGATGGTTCAGGAACTACCTTGAGTTCGGGTCCTTTATTTAGTTATAATGATGCAACAACGTATCAAGAAATTATTCCAATACCAAATTATAATGATTGTTATACGTTTACAATTTTCGATTCGGCTAATGATGGTATCTGCTGTCAATATGGAACGGGTAATTACGACTTACAAGATGAAAATGGTAATATAATAATTTCAGGTGGGAATTTTACTTCTCAAGAGTCTGTGACATTTGGTGTTCAAGATCCTTTAAGTATAAATGAGTATGATTTAGAAAATCAAATAAAAGTTTATCCAAATCCGATGAGCGATATTATTAATATTGAATTAACTAGCTTAAATACTAAGGTACAATATGCTGTATTTAATACATTAGGTCAAGAAATTGTAAAAGGAGAGTTAGATTCTAGTATTGTGAGTCAAATTAATGTATCAACATATCAAAGTGGTGTTTATTTTGTAAAATTATCTACAGGAACACAAACAATTACTAAGAAGCTGATAAAAAAGTAAGCTTCACAATTGTGAAAAATAAAAGTCAGTTTCTATAATCAGAAGCTGACTTTTTTTATTAGACTAAGTCTTTATAATATTAGCTATACTGCTAAACTTTACTTGTTTTTAAGTCATCATCTAAACTATTAGATGTGTTGACTATTTTTGATAATGCTTTCATGTTTGTTTTTATTAATTGATTGATGAATAACGTTATAATTATCTATAACGTCTTTTGCTGTTCCAAGAATAACTTTTTGTTTCTGTAGTTTTACTTGTAATTTGGTTACTGTTTAAAGTTCTCATAATGTTTGTTTTTAATGGGTTATACTAAATAGACGAACAATTTTTAGATTTGTTACAGTACTATGCATTACATAGTAATTATTTAACAAATTTTAACTATAATTGATATCTTTACATGCGTGAAACAATACATAACCATTACATTATCAATACTTCTACTATTATTTGGGTGTAATAAAGGAGTAGAATCTACTTGTATTAAACAACAGATTAAAGTTACGGCAACAGCCTATAATTCATTGGCCTACCAAACTAATTCTAATCCTACAATTACAGCATTTGGTGATAGTTTAAAACCGGGTTTAAGATATATTGCAGTATCTAGAGACTTGTTAGATTCTGGCTTAGTACATAACATGCAGGTTAAGATTCAAGGTTTTGATAGCTTTTTTACTGTTAAAGATAAAATGAACAGTCGTTGGCGAAAACGCATTGATATTTATATGGGTAACGATATTAAAAAGGCTAAAATTTGGGGCAAAAGAAAAGTAAAAATTGAATACTGTTTACCAGTAAAAGATACTATTTCTAATTAGATTGTGTTACCATTATTTCAGATACTTTAAAAGGAAAAGCAGCCTGTACTTGTTTTAATTCAACTTTTGATAGCTGTTCTGGTGCTTTATTAAAAAACTGTTTTGCATAACGTAATCGCAGTTTATAATAGGCTTTAGTAATTTCATCTTGTACAGCAATAAAGCGTTCGTATTTAGTTAGAGGCTCATGACTTAAAGAAATTACTGCTTTTTTAGGGTTATCCGACGATTCTGCAAATTGTTCACCGTTGCAATAATTACAGGTATTAAGACCGTTATTGTCAATAAATTTTTCGACAATAGATTTAATGTCTTCTAATTCTACAATTTGATCTTCAATCATAATTTGTTGTTGGTCATTCACTGTAACACGCAACAGGTTTCTTTCAGCAATATCTGCTGTACAATCTTTAGTTTCGCATATACGAGGAAGTTGTCTCAAAATACCCTTATCTGCAGAAATGGTAGTGGTCACTAAAAAGAAAATTAGTAGTAAAAAGGCAATGTCTGCCATAGATCCTGCATTGACCGTTGCAGAATATCTTCTAAATGATTTCATACTATAAATATTTAAATGTTAATTCTTTAACATTCACAACAACGATACCAATCTTGTTAAATCTTGTTAACAATTAATCTTAAATACATTTACAATGTCTTATTTTTGCAAAATTAACCATTTGCTAAAATCACTTTATGTCATCAGAAACTGAAATCATTCAAGAAAATGCAACCGAGAAACGTCTTTATGATTATCAAATAAAAGACCTTAATCGCATTTTTGATGTTATGGAAAATGAATCGGATGATTTTAACCTATTATATCAGCTACCGACAGGAGGAGGGAAAACCGTCATTTTTTCTGAAATTGTAAGACGTTATGTAGAACAACATCAGAAAAAAGTAGTTATTCTTACCCATAGAATTGAGCTATGTAAACAAACGTCTAATGTTTTATCTGGTTTTAATGTAAAAAACAAAGTGATTAATAGTAAGGTTAAAGAATTACCTGATCAAGACGAGTATCAATGTTTTGTGGCTATGGTAGAAACCTTAAATAATCGTTTGTCTGATAACGATTTTGAGCTTAAAAATATAGGATTAGTTATTATTGATGAAGCGCATTATAATTCTTTCCGAAAATTATTCAAATTTTTTGAAAACTGTTTTATACTTGGCGTTACAGCGACTCCTTTAAGTAGTAATATTAAGTTACCTATGAAGGATAATTATAAAAAACTCATTGTAGGAGACGACATTGAGACGTTAATAAAAAATGGTTTTTTAGCCAATGCAGAAGTTCACCATTATGATGTTGGTTTAACCTCATTAAAAATTGGAATTAATGGCGATTATACGGTAAAATCCTCAGAAGCTTTATACACTAATAGTTTAATGCAATCTAAACTTTTGATGGCTTATGAAGAAATGGCAAAGGGCAAAAAAACATTAATTTTTAATAACGGTATTTACACCTCTAAAGAAGTTTATTATACCTTTAAAAAAGCAGGTTACAATGTAAGACATCTAGATAATACAGCTGGTAAGCAAGAGCGTAAAGAAATTTTAAAATGGTTTAAACACACACCAGATGCAGTTTTGTCTTCAGTAAGTATTTTAACCACAGGATTTGATGAGCCAACCGTAGAATCTATAATATTAAATAGAGCCACTCGATCTCTTACCCTATATTTTCAGATGATTGGTCGTGGAAGCAGAATATATAAAGATCGTAACACATTTCAAGTTATTGATTTGGGAAATAATGAAGCACGATTTGGACCATGGAATCAACCTGTGGATTGGCAACATATTTTTAAATATCCTGATCTTTACTTAGATAATATTATTGATGATGAATTGTTAGAGCGCGATTTTGTTTATACCATGCCAGATTCGTTAAAAGTAAAATTTAAAAAATCCTTTACGCTTAATTTTGATATAAAAGCCGAATATAAAGACGTTATTAATTCAGGTAAAAAATCATTTACAGTTATAGAACGTTCTATTGCACAGCATTCTCAAATCTGTATTGATAATAGTGAAGATGTTTATGAAGCTAGAGAATTGATTAAAGATTTACAAGACGAAATTGCATTTAGAGTAAAACAATATTGCTATTGTATTATGAATAGTACTCAAAATTATAAAGATTGGCTTTTTGAAGAGTACAATAGACGCTTAAGAATTAGCTTTAATGGGAAGTTTTAACGTTTTTTTGTAAAGATTTCTATTTTTATACGTTTATTTTGATACTATAAGTATTGAGGTATGGTTTTTGTATTTTACATCTCAATAATTTAAAGCAATTAACTAAAATTGAAAACAACTAAATTCATAGCATTTATTTTCTGCATACTATGCAGTAGTATGGTTTTTGCCCAGATTAAGGATAAGAAGACAAAATCCATACATATTCCAGCTGTAGAATCTAAAAAAGATAAAGATTCTACTTTAGTGAAAATTAAGGTAGCACCAATTCTTAAAAAGGAAGAGGAAGATAAGAAATCGAGCAGTAAAGCAAAAGATGAGGAAGAAAAATTTATAATTAGAGAATCCGAAAGACCATTTTCAATGACAGAGAATGATGGTTTAAAAAGTCCTAGCGAAATTTTTGAAAAACGTTGGAACAAAGAAGCTGTAAAAGGTGGTATTATTAGAGAAATGTCTGATCAGTTTTTAGGAGAACATAATGTAGATACAAAATTTGTAAATATTGTTTGTAGAGACCACCAATATCCAGATGGTGACCGTGTTCAGATAGTAATTAACGATGCTGTAGTTAAGAATAATTTATTATTAACAAGTAGTTATAGACGTGTTGAAGTTAACCTAGTGGAAGGGAAAAACACTGTTGATATTATTGCACTAAATCAAGGAGATTCTGGTCCTAATACTGCAGAATTTGTTGTTTATGATGATAAAGGAAATGTAATTTCTTCTAAAGAATGGAATCTTTTAACTGGTGTTAAAGCAACTATTATTTTTAATAATGAAAAAATGATTATCACACAAAAAGAAGCCGATAAAGAAGAAAAAAAAGAAACAGCTTCTAATAACTAATAGTTAATATTTCTCCAGGTTTCATGCTATCTAGCTTATAATCTCCAATTCTTACTCTAACCAATCTTAATGTTGGTAGTCCTAGTTTCGCAGTCATTTTTCTTACTTGCCTAAATTTCCCTTCGGTTAATATAATAGACAGCCAAGAAGTTTCACCATGTCTTTCATCACGTACATAACGATTAAAAATATGAGAGGTATCTTTTAAAATTTTAGCTTTACAAGCTTTGGTTTTGTATGGTTTTCCATTTACAGAAATTTCTATACCCGTTTTGAGCTCTTCTATAATTTGAGGTGTAATGATTCCATCAACCATAACGTGGTATTCTTTTTCAAAATTAGAACTTGTTATTAGATTACTAAACTTTCCGTCTGAGGTTAAAAGTAATAAACCTTCAGATTTCTCATCTAAACGACCAACTGCCATAATTGAATCTGGTAAGTCATAGAGCTCACTTAAAAGCTTTTTATTCCGTCTCTTATTTTGGTGGTTTATAAACTGACTTAAATAGCCATATGGTTTATAAATTTTATAATAATGTTGTCTTTCCATATTTACCACCAAGTTATAAAACATTTTATAAATTCATTGTTCTCTTTTTTTAGCCAACATAGTGGAGATTGCCTAGATTTGGTATAAGATTTAATTTCATCTTTTGCTTGCTTATAAGAGCACCAATTCACGTTTTCATGCGGTAAACATAGCCATTCAAGTTTTTTAGGAATGTAAAATTGATAGTTTTTTAAGTAGTGTATGTTTTCAATATTTAAATGCCAGCCTACTACACAATTTGCATTTAGTGGAGACACATCAATATTATTATTTCCGTAAGGTAAAAACAATTGTGCTTTAAAACAAACCTTCTGTTTTATGGTGTTAAAGTTCAATTTGTAATGCTTTAATATATCTTTAGTTTTGGGATGATGGAGTAATGGCAGTTGTTTTTCTTTTAGTTTAGTAAGCTTATAAATTAATGCATCGTTTTGGTTAGGGCCAACCCAAAAATTTAATAGTTCAGATTGTTTTTTATTAATATCATAGAGATAGAATTTGTAAATAATTTCGAGATGAATAGGATTGTGGTCTTTTAAGAATAAAAGATCCAGTTCGCCAATAGTTTGCTTGCTATCATTGTTAATTATTAAATTTTCTTCTAATAGCTCTATATAATCATCTTGCTGAAGTTGAAAGGAAACAAAATTTTCTACCCATTTTCCTAAACGTAGTTTTTTATATTCAGAATTATTATAGAATTGTTTAGATGTAAGCTTTGGCGAGAACTGCTCAAGGTTATAAACAGCAGTACTCTTCCACAATAAAGGCGTGTTTTGATAGCCTTCAAACATTCTATTTAAGTCTTTAAGTTTATCCACAAGATTCTAGTTCTATGCTAATTAATTACTAAAAATATTGAAAACCTAACTTATATCATATTTTTTCTATTAAAGAAAAAGTAGCTTTAGTGGTATATTTTTCACGGAATCTTATTAATCAAAAATCACATAGTATATGAAAGTATTTGATAACAAACACATTAAGAATGTGGCTTTTGTTGGTACCCATCGTGCTGGCAAAACCACATTGTCTGAGACTATGCTCTTTGAGGCTGGTCTAATTAACAGACGAGGCTCAGTAGAGCAACAAAATACAATATCTGATTACCATGAATTTGAGCACCAACGCGGTGCTTCTGTTTTTGCAACACCTTTGCATACAGAATGGCGTAACTATAAAATAAACATTATTGATACGCCTGGATTAGATGATTTTATAGGAGAAATAATGTCTTCAATTCGTGTGGCTGATACTATTGTAACTGTTATAAATGCCAAACATGGAGCAGATATTGGAACAGAAATTATTTGGAATTACGTAGATAAATATCATAAACCAACCCTTTTTGTTATCAATAAAATAGATAGTGAAAATGCCAATTTTGAAATGAGTGTTAATAGCCTCAAAGAATTGGTTGGTAATAATGCGGTTTTAGTTCAATATCCTATTAAAATAGATGGAGCACAGTGTATTATTGATGTACTAAAAATGAAGTGTTACAAGTTTGGGCCAGAAGGAGGAAAGCCAGAAAAGTTACCAATACCAAATGACCAAGTTGAGCGAGCTAATAAATTACATACAGAACTTGTAGAAAAAGCAGCTGAAAACGATGAAGAACTTATGGAACTTTATTTTGATAAAGGTACCCTCAATGAAGATGAATTAAGAAAAGGCATAAAATTAGGAATGTTAAATCATGACATTTTTCCAGTATTTTGTGTTTCTGCTCTAAAAGATATGGGAACAGGTCGCTTAATGGGCTTTATAGATAATGTTGCACCTGCAGCAGAAGATTTAAACCCTGAACAAACCATTGATGGACACCTTATAAAACCAGAATTAAAGGCTGATACTTCATTATTTGTTTTCAAAAATATTTACCAACCTAATTTGGGACAAATAACTTTCTTTAAAGTAATGTCTGGCGAAGTAAATGCGAATGACAAATTATTTAATACCAGAACAGGTGAATCTGAAACCTTAAACCAATTATATATAATGGATGGTAAACAGAAAAACGCTGTTCAAAAATTAATGGTTGGAGATATTGGTGCTACTACCAAATTAAAATATACAGAAATAAATGACACATTAGCTACTTCGGCTAGTGATGGAACAATAAAACCTATAAACTTTCCTCAACCAAGACTTATAAAAGCTGTATTTGCAGAGACAAAAAATGAAGAAGAAAAACTAAGTGAAGCCTTAAAACGAATTCATAGTCAGGATTTAACAGTTGATTTAAGTTATAATAATGAAACGCATCAAACCTTAGTTGGTACACAAGGTGAATTGCATTTGGCAACTCTAAACTGGTTATTAGAAAATATCTATGATGTCAAGGCAAAATTTGAATCACCAAAAATATCTTATCGAGAAACCATACAACGCAGTGCAACTGCTAATTACAGGCACAAAAAGCAGAGTGGTGGATCCGGACAATTTGGTCAGGTACATTTAAAAATAGAACCTTTTTATGAAGGTATGCCTGAGCCAGAGGGTTTTTCGCTTAGAGGAAAAGAAGTTGTTGACTTGCCTTGGGAAGGAAAACTAGTGTTTTACAATTGCATTGTTGGAGGTGTAATTGATCAACGTTATTTACCTTCTGTTATGAAAGGCATATTAGAAGTTATGGAATCAGGTCCTTTAACCGACTCTTATATAAGAGATGTTAGAGTAATGGTATACGATGGAAAAATGCATGCCGTAGATTCTAATGATATATCTTTTAAAATTGCAGGAGCACATGCTTTTAAAGAAGCATTTTTAAATGCTAATCCTAAATTATTAGAACCAATAGAACAATTAAAGTTACGTGTACCTGAGCAAATGGTTGGTAATGTAATGACAGAACTACAAAGTAGACGTGCCATAATACAAGGTGTTGAAACGGAAGCTTATTATCAAATACTAAGATGTACAATTCCTTCAGCAGAATTAACAGATTTTTCTAGCCAATTACGCTCATTAACACAAGGTAGAGCAACATATTCTTTAAGTTTTGAAGGCTATAATCCTGTACCAAGTCATATACAAAAAGAACTAATAAAAGAACAAGAATTAATAACAACATAAAACACAATAATTATGCATAGTAAAGTAATGTATTTAAGCGATTTAAAGTTTAATATAGATACGTGGAAACGCGAATTAAGATTCCATTTTAATGAAATGGATACCTTTCAAGAAAAACTAGAAGAAATTGTACCTAGAATTGAAGGAAAGGAAGCCTTAAAGAAATTAGAAGTGTATCAAAATCGCATAATGATAGAAAAAGATGTCATTTCTAAATTAATGCACAGATGCAGAAACAAAATGGCCAATTTAAACAATGCAGATATTAATGAAAATATCGATGGCCGTTTACAAAATGAACAACATACGCTTAAAGAAGATATGCGTACGTATATTAAACTTCATTATGATTTAAAAGAGGAACTTATGGATTACTTTTTAGAAGTTTTAATGGTTTTGTCTTAATCGCTTTTTTAACTAAATACAACATGAAGACCACATGCTTAAATAGTATGTGGTTTTTTTGTAACGATATTGTTTGAGCTAATAAAATACCATGATTTGAGTTTAAAAACTTGTCAAAAAAGTGTAAAAAAAATGTGAACTATATTCTAATGTCATAGATTTATCTGTTCTTTACATTAATTATGAATAAAAAAACAATTAGAGATATTACTCAATTTGTATTGCTCTTTTCTTTAGCATTTACGTTATCATGTACCTCAACTATAAACGATGATTTTTCAGAACGTTCTAAGATAGCCTTAAGAGACGCTGCACATAAGCTGCTATTATCACAAAATGATACAACAACTTTAATTCTGCCAGTTAGAGAATTAAATTCAAATACTTTCCAATTGTCTTTTGGCGATTCTTTGTCTATAGAGCCACAAATATTGGTTTCAATTTTACAAGAAAGTTTAAGAAAAATTAAATTACCTGAAGAGTATAGAGTAGAAGTAAAGCAATGCCAAAACTATGACGTTTCTTATAGTTACCAAATAACTAAAGCAAAAGAACAAACTATAATTCCCTGCACAGGAAGACTTTTACCAAATTATTGTTATTTAATAGAATTAAAATTTATTAACAAAGAAGAAGTCACTTCTTCAAAATCTATATTAATTAAGTTTATTATAATTCTATTGGTTTTATTAGCAGTGTTTCTAGGATTAAAAAAACGAATTGCATTAAAAACAAAACAACATAAAGTTTTAAAAGAAACAACAGATAATGGTAAAAAAATAGGAAGCTTTAAGTTTTATGCTGATCAAAACAAATTGGTAAAGGAAGCCCAAGAAATTGCGCTTTCTAAAAAGGAATGTGAACTACTTGCCCTTTTACTTACCAAACCCAACCAAATAATTAAACGCGACGAACTTACGAAACGTGTTTGGGAAGATAATGGTGTTTTTGTAGGCAGAAGTTTAGATACTTATATCTCTAAACTTCGTAAAAAACTGAAGGCAGATTCCTCAATAAAAATCACCAATATACATGGCGTTGGTTATAAATTAGAAATAGAATAACAATTCTATTATCTATAATAACTCTTACTAGTTCCTTTAGTACAAGCACAGTTGCTAACACCTTGAAATAAGTCTAAGCCAATAGTTATCATATGAGTACCAGTATTGTAACCAGAAAGGTCGTTAAAGGTAAATTGATAAGCATATCCAAAATAAAAATTATTATAGGTAATACCTGCCATTGGACCTAAATTTAAAGGCTTAAAAAATTGATCATTTAAATAACGGTATGATGCTCCAAGCCAATAATAATCACCCAATCTATTGAATTTTCTATATTTAAAATTAATATCTGTACTTGATCTTTTATCACTATCAAACAACTGAAAAAATACTGAAGGTTCATATTCAACATCTTTGTTGTTTTTACTTTTTAAAACAAGACCTGAGTAGATTTGATAATTCAATAATCTACTTGGCTCCAAACCTACATAAGGGTCTGTGTCTTTTTTCATAAAATTATTTGCATTAAGACTTAAATAGAATGCTTTATAACGATATAATATTCCAGCATCAAAATTATTGTTAGAAACAGAACGGTCATCCGTAATAGTAGTGCTTAAAGTAGGTACATCGTAAGTTGTATTAAAATTCTCGATATCAATTCTAAAACTATTAATGTTATAAGATAAACCAAAGGACAAATATTGTTTTGATTTATAGTCTAATATTAAGTGATGCGCAAAGGAGAATTTAACACCTTTTTGTCTTGTATTTCCGTTTTTATCATTGTAGGCAGAAATACCAAGACCTGTTGCACTCGCAATTCTAAAATCTGCGTAAAGGGACTGATTGTCTGGTGCGTTTTTAATGCCAACCCATTGTGTTAATCCATTTACTCTTAGTTTTAAATTATCTCCAATACCTGCATACGTTGGAGATATTACAAAATTGTTTTCTGATAGATACTGTGTAAAAACAGGTAAGTTTAATTCTTGACCATAGCTTTGTGCAAAGATCAGAAAAAGAAAATATAGTGTGATTTTTTTCATAATGTTATCTTTTTAAGCGCTTTGCTATTATCTATATAATGTAAAGTGTCCAACAAATTCTTTATCATGTGAAGGGTCATTAGTTTTTACTACAAACCAATAATCTCCTGTTGGCAATTCTGTACCGTTGTATTTTCCGTCCCAAGCTTCACCAACGTGGTATTCGGCTATTTTACGACCATAGCGATCAAATATATCGAAGGTTAGATTCGGATAGTTATCAATACAACCTGGCGTCCAAGTAGTATTGGTTGCATCATCTGGAGTAAACCAATTTGGTATGCATATTTCTTCAAATTCTAATTCTATTGTTGCTTTTGCATAACATCCAGTAATATCTGTTACAATAACTTCATACAAACCAGATTCTGTAATTATAAATGTGTTTTCAGTACCAAAGTCTTCGCCATTCATAGTGTATTGATATCCACCTTCACCTCCAGAAGCCGTAGCTATAAACTGATTTAATTCACCTTCAGCTAAGGTTAAAGAAATAGGGTCTGAAGTTTCAATATCAAAGAATTCTGTGGTTTGAATACAGCCATTTGAGTGTCTTACATCTATAAAATGATCTAAACCATCAGGTACATTTATAAATTTTTCACTTTCTTGATATGGACCTCCATTTAAGGAATAATCTAGTTGAGAAAGATCTTCGATAGAAGCATCTACAGAAACCGTAACGATATTACCTTGCGTGTTATCTTCACAAATATTTTCAATAATCACTTCTGGTAAAATAGTAACGGACTCCGGAAATGTAATATTCCATTGAGATTCACAACCTTCTGCATCGCTAACAAAAACAGTATGGTCACCACCTGCTAAATTTGTAAAATCAAATTCATTTTGTGTAAGGCTACCTGTTGTATAAACACCGTCATAATCGTCTAGACTAACACTGTATGGTAAGGTTCCTCCAGAAATGGTTATACTAAACTCACCATCTTCATCACCACTACATACTTCTGGTAGTAATGAATTAGGAACAATACTTAATATTACAGGACTAGGTTCTTCAATTAAAAAGCTGATGTTTAAATAACAACCTAATTCATCTTGTACAATAAGTTCATAATCTCCAGGTTCTAAATTTTCTATAATATTGGTGTCAAAAAACTGGTTTAATTGAGGAGAAATAGCATACTTTATAATGCCTGTTCCACCAGTTGCATTTATTTCTACTCTACCATTATTATTTCCAGAACATGTAACATTACTAATTTCAATAGTTGCATCTAAAGGTGCATCTGGTTCTGTAATACTTATATCATCAGAAGTCGCAATACAATCACCACTTGTTACTAAAACAGTATAATTACCAGCATATAATTCAGTAAAATAACCAGGACTGTTTTGAGTTGCTGCTATAGCATTACCTGAGTCATCTTGCAAGGTATATATGTAATTACCTAAGCCACCAATTGCCGTTGCAGTAATTGTACCATTGTTATCGCCAGCACAATTGATTGTAGGATTTGTAGAATCTAAAGCCACCGTTAATGTAGGTAGAGGGTCTACAGTTATTTCGTTTGAAACATTTGTAACACATCCATTTGCATCTCTTACAAAATAAGAATATGTACCATCAGAAACTGAAAATGTTGTAGATGTAGTAAATGTGCCTATGATTGGACTAAAAGAAGCATTTTCGCTATAAGAATATAGACCAGTACCACCAGTTGCACTTAATGTTAATGTAGATTCTGTTAAACAAGTTTGTGTTGTTGTTCTTACCAAACTAGCTTCAACAGGAGTTGGTTCTGTAATAACAATATTTGCTGATGTAAATTCACAATCAAATCCATCGGTAATTCTAACAAAATAAGTTCCTGGACCTAAATTTTCAAACACATTAGAAGTTTGAGGGCCAGATACACTTGCGGTTGGTAAAACTGTATTTAATGTATAAGTATAATTTGAACCTTGACCACCCGAAACATTAGAAATTGTAATGCTAGCATCTTGATCACCAAAACAAGAAAGTATAGATGTACTTGGTGTAAAAGTAGCAGTTATAGGGTCTGGTAACTCTAAAATGATTGATTCTGAAACAATACAACCACCAGAATCTCTAACATTTATAGTGTAATTACCAGCAGCAAGCTCTGTAAATGTATTATTTGCAGAATAAGCTATGGTTACATCTCCTGTTAATTCATATTCTAAATCTCCCCAACCACCAGAAGCTGTTGCAGTAATTGTACCTGCATTGTTGTTACAGGTTACATCAGAAGTTTCAGCAACAGTTAATGTTAATGGTGCTGCTGGTGAAGTTATAATTATATTAGATGAAGCAGAACAAAATGGGAAATCAGTTTCAGTTATAACAACTGAAAAAGTTCCTGCTTCCATCCCTGAAACAGTAAGAGGATTTGTTGAAGTATTAGCATTAACAGCTCCAGTTACAGACGTACCTAAACTATCGAATACTTCATAAGTGTAGTTGCCATTATAATTTTCAATATTAATCTCAAATGTACCAGAGTTATCTCCAAAACAAGTTACAGATGTTGGCGTCATTGTAAATATTGGAGTTGTAGCTTCATTTAAAGTTACAGAGACTTCTTCCGTACATAATGTTAACGTATCTGTGATTGTAATTGTGTAAGTTCCAGATGGTACTCCAGAGAACACATTACCACTTAAAGTAATAGATGATGGATTAGGTGCTATACTATAAGTATATGAACCAGAGCCTCCAATACCAGTAATTGTAATTTCTCCATCATCATTGTTACATGATGGTAAAGCTGTAATTTCAGGTGATAAAGAAACTGGTGGTTGAATTTCTAGATTGACAATACTTCCACAACCATTAACATCGCTTACTTCTATAGAATGATTTCCAGAATATAAGTTAGATAATGTAAAAGGGAATGTTTGTGTTTGAAAAGCACCTCCATCAATACTTACTGAATAAGGCGGAATTCCGGCTGTATCTAAAGTAACCTCTATTTCAAATTCACCTTCTGCAACAGTACATTGATTAGTGTTTATTGCACTAATTACAGGAGTAGCATCCATATCTAATACTTGAACAGGACTTGTAACAATACAATTATATGCGTCAATAACATGCACGTAGTAACTACCAGCATCTTCATAGAACGTACTTGTAGTATTCCACTGAGAATCTGTTGATAATGGAGCAGTAGAAGAATTTGTTATCTGATATCTATAAGGTGACGTTCCGTTTGAAGCAATAGCACTAATAATTCCTGAATTTGGATTACAATTTGCATTTTTATCAATTGAAACTGCTAATTCTAGTGCAAAAGCAGATTCTGTAATATTAAATGGACTTGTAACAATACCACAACCTGCATTTGGACCTGTTGTTTCGCTTATTGAGACAAAATAATTTCCAAAAGGTAATGGTCCTAAATCAGTAACTGTTAATGTTCCGTTTGCTGGTACCGAACCAGAACCTGTGATTCCTGTTGAGTTTAATGATAACGAATCAAATATTTCATAGTTAACATTTACGGTATTGGTATAAATGCTATTAACTGTAAATGATACGTTGCCATCAGCACTGCCTGTACATGTAATATTGTTAGAGCTAAATGCTGTAGTTGTTAGAGTTGAATTGGTAGGTATAGGAATTGCTGAAGGCTCATAATAACTACAATTTGTATCTTGATCATATACAATAAATGTATAAAGTACACCTGGTATTAAGCCTGTAAACGTTGCAGATTGACTACCAGGAGAATCTTCACTAAGCCAAGTACCTGTTGGGTATACAGTAGAAGGTCCTTCATAGATAGCGAAAAAGAATGGTCCAACACTACTTAACGCAGAACCAACACTAACTTCCGCTGTTCCTCCAGATAAACAGTCTGTTGTAGCTAAAATATTAATATCTAAATCTGTTGGAGGAGAAGCAACCAATACATCTTGAACTAAAACAGAACAACCATTTGCATCTACCACATTTATTTGATATAGTCCAAAATCAACAACATCAAAATTAACAGACGTTGAACCTGTATTATTTAATTCTGAATTAGAATATCCATTTGTTCCTGTTACAAAATAGTTATATGGAGCAGTACCACCTACAACCGAATTTACGATTACCGAACCTTGAGAAGTTCCACCAGTGATATTACATGTAATATCAATTGCATCATAATCTACTTGTAAAGCATCTGGTTCATTTATATCAATAGTTTCTGTTGCCGTACAAGATTTAGAATCTGTTACAGTCACAGTATATGAACCGGCTGGTAAACTAGACGTTTGTGTTCCGTAGTCTGTACCAGTAGAATCGTTAAATACATTAATTACAAAAGGAGGTGTGCCAACTGTTGTATCAATGGTAACTTCAATAGCTCCATTTGTATCTCCATTACATAAAATAGGTTGCGTTTGTGTAACTACGCTTAATTCTGGTAATGAAAGTGGCTCAACGCTAATTACAGATGATTCTGCAATACAACCATTAGCATCCGTAATTTGAAATTGATACGTCCCGTCATTAGATGTAGAATAAGTAAAAGGCGTGCCTGTTGCTCCTAAATCTGTGTAAGTACCTCCATTAAAAGATACGGCATAGGTATAAGGTGCAGGACCAGAAATTGTACCAGTAATTATTGCATCTGCAGAAGTTGTACAATCCAAGTCTTTTGTTAAAACAACAGCTAAAGTTGGAACAGGAATTGGATCTACAGTATAAGTTTCGGAATATACACAGTCTTTTTCATCTTTAACTTGGAAGGTATAAGTTCCTGGCTCTAAATCTGAAAAACTTGTTGATGTTTGATATGAAGTTACATTTGAAGCTGGAGCAGATATTTGATATTCTAATGTTCCTATACCACCTGTTACACTTGTAATTGTAATTGTTGTTGTATTTGTTGGACATGTAATAGGAGTGCTATCAAAAGTTAAATCCGTTGGAGGATTTAATGGTTCTATTTCAATTTCATTTGTAACTGCGGTACAACCATTAGCATCCATTACAATTATTGAATAAGTGCCTTGGGATAAGTCACTAAAAACATTACTAGATTGAAAATTAACACCATCTATACTGTAAGTAAAAGGTGCATCGCCTCCTGAAACAGTTGTAACTGTAATTGTTCCATTATTTAAACAAGTTAATGGCGTCGTCAGTTCGGCTATTCCAGAAATTGATGCACCAGAATTAACAGCAATTGTTTCTGGTTCTGTGGTACAGACAGCTGTACCAGAAGTGTATTGTAATACAATATTATAAGTTCCAGCTGCAAGGCCAGTAAAACTATTTGAGTTTTCATATGTTGTTCCGCCATCAATACTATAAAGAATACTACTACCATTTGCATTAGTAACATTTATGGTAATTGCACCAGAATTTACTTCGTCAGCACAAGTAATATCCGTTTTTGTAACATTAAATTCAGGTTCAGAAATTGCATCAACATTTATAGAAACATTAGTGCTACAGTTGTTAGCATCAACAACTTCTATATTATAAGTACCTGCAGTAGCAACAGTTATTTCTGGTGTAGATTGAAAATCACTACTACCATTTACAAAATAGTAATATGGCGAAGTTCCACCAACAGGATAAACAGTAATAATACCATCTTCACAAGATAACGGTGTTGTTAAAGCGACAGTAGCTGTTAACAATGGAGGCTCAATTATTTCTATTTCTTCAGAAACGATACAACCATTTTCTGTTTCAATAGTTGCTGTATAAATACCAGCATTTAAGTTTTGAAATGTGTAATTATTATCTACAATAGGGCCAACACTATTTATTAAGGTGCTATTTTGAGTTAATGAAAATGAGTATTGTGGGTCGGCATCATTTGCCGATAATTGTATGCTTCCTTTGTCGCCATGACAAAGCGGTTGTGTAACCGTTGTTGAAGCCGTAAAATCTCTATCTCTAATTAGTACATCTAAAACAGCAAAGACACAAGGATTTGTTTCTGCACCAATCTGTCTAACATATACATTGTAAGTACCAGCCGTATCAACTGAAAAAGTATTACTAGCTTGATAAGTTATATTGTCTAAACTATACTCATAGCCAGAAGGCACATCATTTACAGTTATACTTCCATTTGTTGTACATATTATATCTGAAGAATTAACAGTAGGGTTTAAAATATTCTCATAAACATTAAAATAAAACTGTACAAAACAGCCTCCAGGATAATTTATAGTTATACGATATTGTCCTGAGGTATCTGCTATAAAATTTGAACCATTACTTACAGAATTCCATGTACATGTAGCATCTTCATTAGCACAATCAACATCAGTAACTGCTGTACAACTATTTTCATCTAATTTTTCCCAAATAATAGAAATAGAATCTGATATGCTTGTTTGTATGTTTCTAAAATCATCTGCTCCACATAAAAATATATTAGGTAATTCTTTTCCGTTATTAGGACAAGTAACAACTTCATCTGCATAAGGAATGACAGGGTTTGTTGTATTACTTCCAAATAAATCTACAATATATCGTTGTACAATAGACTGACAAGGTGCTATTGCTGTATTGTATGAATAATAAGATCCTGTTTCTGTAACTGTGATAGATTGACCTGTACCAATAACTGGAGTTCCTGTAGGACTAGTAGACCAAGAATAAGAGTCATATCCATTTGCAGCTATTAGTTCTACACTGTCTCCACATAGTGTTACACTTTCTTGGAAACCACAATCTAAATCTGCTAAAAAATTAGTGGCTTGTGGTGAAATTAAACAACCTGTGTTAGAGCTTAAACTAGGATCATCAGTTATAGTAAAATTAGAGTTTACTGTTCCTTGATAAGAAGCAAATGCTTGGTTTTGTATTAAGTTAGAGCAAGCTTCTAGCAGCTCTGAACACGAATCTACCACTTGCGCTTCAATTCTTATTTCTAAAACTGGATCATTTTGTTCTACAACAGAATCGTCTATATTAAATATTAGTTCTCTTGTAATAGGATTATAGCTTGCAACAGAAACACCAGGAGGTAAAACTAAATCTGTTGGATGATTGTATACTATATTTACAGGTAAAACATCCCTAATCTGAAAATTAGTTGCATCATCATTACCCGTATTCTGAAATCCGATGACATAGTTTAAAGGAGAACCTAAACTTACAAGTTGGTCACCTATATCGTTACCAAACTCGTCCTCAACTATTTTGGTAAGAACAATATTTGGTGCAATTATCTCTATAGCAAAAGCGCTAAAATAGTAATAGTATATATCTAAATTACTACCTAAACTAATATCAGCAGAAGTAGCATTATTAGCTATTAAAGAGTTTCCTGGATTTGGAATCTTAATAATACCTGCATCAAATCCTAAAGTATTTGGACTATTAGGGTTTCTATTTGTAAATAATCTAGAGGTATCTGTTAATGGATCTATGTCAGACACGGTACTATTAAAAAAATTGTTGCCAGCTCTAATTGTATTACCACCATTATCGGTAACACTAATAGTGCTTCCGTTTAGTTGTAAATAATCACCTGTCCATCGTCTATCGCCTTCAATTGTAGCAAATGCAAAGTTTGCTTTTACAGGACCTGTAGGTATGGTATTAAAGCCACTAACAGGAAATGTTTCATTAATTGTACTAGTAATTTTAGTAAAACCATCAAACGAGGTAATGTATTTACTTGGTAGTAATGGATCTTCGTAAATAACAAACAAGGACCAACCAGCGGAAAGTCCTTCAGAGTTGGGTTTTGGCCCTACTAAAGTTGAAATATTTGCAACAGTATACGTGCCTTCTGGGTTTGGTAAAGCCGTAAGCATATCTGTAACATCTTGATAATAGGCATACGTGTTGGACTGACTATTATTTGGTGCGTTTTGGTAGTAGATTTCAGTACCTGTAATATCTACATAAGAACCACCAGGTACTTTAAATTTTACATCCGATATTGGCTCGGCTCCATCTACAACTGCACTCCAGTATAAACCTGCATATACTATTTGATAACAACTGTCATCACTTGGTACATCTAGATCTGCGCTACTAGAATTAAAGGTATTTGGATCACCATCTATATCAACATAGACAGCGGCATCTAAATTATCATTAGTATTTGTTCCGCTATATGGATTAGAAACATGTAATCCCACATTACTGTTTCCTATTAATAGCATATCTCCTTTTATGGCTTCATCGTACCTAGGAGAAAAGGGTACAATATTTTGAGAAAAAGCATGCTGTCCCAAAATCAGCACTAGAATAATAAGGGTTATTCTTGAAAAAGTAGGTTTTTTCATGGTAAATAATTTAATATTTCATTTTATCCTTTGGGGCGAAAGAATAAAATGAAAAAGGCTTAACTTCTATTAATTTTCAATTTTCACTATTGACATTTTATTGTTGTACGGTCTATTTCCTTTATTTTTTAGGGCATTATTTGCATCTTGAATATTATTGAATTTTTCATAGAATATGTAATACTTGCTAGTACTTACATCATGAAAGAAATCAATATCAGTTCTACCTGCAGAAACTACTTTTGTTACAAAGTCATTTCTTCTGGTTACATCGCTATGTACTGCTATAATTATATAATATCCGCTTTCTACGTTTTTTATATTTTTAAGGATAACTATACTATTACCTAAATCTTCACCTGAATCAAAATCTTCAGCTGTGTATGCAGTTTCATTTAAGGATGTTGTTTTCTTAATATTTTGCAATAAAGAGCGGTCTTGGTTATACCTGTCTTCTTCACTGTTAAAAGCAGCACGTTTAATACGTCTTCTTTTTTCGAATTCTGTTGCTATTCTTATTGTTTCTAGCCTAGCATCTAATTCTATTTTAGCATCAATTGCTTTTTGTTGTTCTGACTTTAATTTATCTATTTCATTTTTGTAAAATAAATTAACTTCATCTAATGCGTATTCATCAATTTCTGATCGTTCATTATATAATTCTTTTAATTCATCTATTTTATCATTTCTAGAGTTGATAACTTTTTCTAAGTCTTTCATAACAGCACTAAGTTCATTGTTTTCTGCTGTAACACTTTTAAAGGGTCTAGGTTCTACCGTAATACCTTGATCACCTAGATCATTTTCTTCTTTAAGACTTTTAAGATCTTCATTTTTAATATCAACAATTTCATTAAATCTTTTTAATAGTTCATTCTGTGATTCTTTAGAATTTTCTGTTGAATTTGCAATATTTTTCATTGACTTAGCAAGTTCATCAGTTGCTTCTACAGTTAGATTTTCATCGATTTGAGATTCTGCAATTGCTTCGGCTTCTTCCTTAGCTTTTTGTTCAGCGATTAGTTTAGCTTTTGCTTCAGCTTCTTCTTTAGCTTTTTGTTCAGCGATTAGTTTTGCTTTTGCTTCAGTTTCTTCCTTAGCTTTTTGTTCAGCGATTAGTATAGCTTTTGCTTCGGCTTCTTCTTTAGCTTTTTGTTCAGCAATTAGTTTAGCTTTTGCTTCAGCTTCTTCTTTAGCTTTTTGTTCAGCAATTAGTTGTGCTTTTGCTTCGGCTTCTTCTTTAGCTTTTTGTTCAGCAATTAGTTTAGCTTTTGCTTCGGCTTCTTCTTTAGCTTTTTGTTCAGCGATTAGTTTTGCTTTTGCTTCGGCTTCTTCTTTAGCTTTTTGTTCAGCATTTAGTTTTGCTTTTGCTTCAGCTTCTTCTTTAGCTTTTTGTTCAGCAATTAATTTAGCTTTTGCTTCGGCTTCTTCTTTAGCTTTTTGTTCTGCAATAACTTTAGCTTTTGCTTCAGCTTCTTCTCTAGCAGCTAAGGCTTTCTTCTTTTCTTCAGCTTTTTTAGCTTTCGCTTCCTCTGATTTAGCTTTTAAAATTTTACGCCTCTTATTATCATTTTCTAAAATACCTGTTAGCTCATCTTGTGGACTATAATCATAATAATTATTATTTTCAAAACGATAGGCAATAGTGAAGTCGTGAGAATTTCCTAAAACATTTAACTTTCCTATGGCATTTTCAAAATTATATTCTAATGCTATATTTTTGGTTATATTAAGACCTACACCTGCAGAAGCACCATAAACTGAATTATATCCACCTTGAAACCAGAATCCTTTAGGAACAGTAATCATTGCTAAAGCAGAAATAATGGTTTTGTCTTCGTAAATTTCTGATTTTAACAATCCTGTAAATTTGCTTTCATCAAAAAAGCCTTTGCTATCCATATAGCCAGTATACATAATATGACCGACAAGACTCTGTTCTGGATTTACATCAACTACAGAAGATGTTTTAAAGTTATACATTACCATATTGTTAATGGATAACCCAAAATCTAAATATTCTAACCCAAAATTTATTCCTGGATTTATAGTTAATAAAGTATGTTCTGGTACATTTTGTAAGGATGGATCGTCGAAGTTTGTAACTACGTCTGCTGTGTTTATTCCACTTTTATAAGCACCTACATTTAAACCAAACGTAAGGTTGTTAACGCTACCAACTCTAGCATTGTATGCAAAGTTAAGCATACCACCAAATGTAGTTAACACACCATAATTTTGCTTAAAAACGCCAATACCAGCACCAATATTTTCTGCAAACCTTCCAGAATAACTACCGAAGTAGGTGAGTGGTGCATTTTCAAATTGTACCCATTCTCTTTTATTATTAAAACTAATGGTTTTAGATTGTTCTCTTACAAAACTAAATGTTGGATTAATATTAAATCTGTTAAAAGTTAAAGAATTTCTGGCAGGAATATTTAATGAAACGACACCGTCAGCATCTTCTTCTTGCGAATAGATATTCTGTAAAGAACAAATACATAATAATAAGAGTAAAAATCTTTTCATATTATTTTACTACGGTTATTGATCCTTTTTTTGTTTTTTTATCTTCAGTTGTAATGATGTAATAATATACCTGGTTAACACTGCTAAGGTTTAAATCAACTTCAGGCCAATTATTTTGGTATGAAATAGTTTTTAAAACAATGTTACCTTTATTATCCATTATTATAACTTCTGTATTAGTATCTTCTATATGATATATCTGAGGAATTATCCAAGTATCATTAATGCCATCACCATTAGGACTGATAACATTAGGGATTTTATCTACATCTGGGAAAAAGTCTACAGATTCTTGTATTGTGAAATTATACTCTACAGAAATTACACATCCTGATGTTTCGGATATTACTACTGTGTAGTCACCAAACACATCAGTTTCATATGTAGGTCCTGTAACATTAGGTAATAAAACACCATCTAAATACCAAGAGTATTGTGGGCTAATGGCATTATCAATAATATTAATTTCTAAAGGATACCCTTCTAGTGTATCAATTATTTCTGGCACATCTATACTGCTCTCAAATAGTTGGCTTACTAAATCTATTGAACCATTTGCAGAGCAATCTCCTAAATCTACCTGAACAGAGAAGATTCCAGATTCATTTGTTTGATACATTTGCGAAGTGGCTCCTTCAATTAATTCACCATCTTTATACCATTGATATGTATTGCCAACCAAAGTGCTTAGTGTTGTAGTGCCTTCTCCAGGACAATATGGATTTCCTAAACTTGAGACTATTAATGCATTTGCTTCTCCAGAAGTCACTTCTATAATAGAAACTCTATTTGAAAAAGAATCTGAAGTACAGCTACCATAATCAGTTCTTGCAAAATATGTGCCTTCTGTCGTTACATTTAAGGTTTGACCTTCTGCTACATACTCAAAAGTTGTAGGGCTAGTTTCTCTATACCATTTAAAATTAAGATTAGGGTAAAGTAGAGGAGAGTCATTGTTTCCGGTACCAGGATTATCAATACTCAATACATAACTACCTCCAGTACAAAATGCGGCTGATGAAACTAAATGATTAATGCTAAAAGGAGAATCTTGAGGCTTGTAATAAGCCGCAAAAGCTTCTGAGCTAGAACTAGTTGCAATTGGAGCACTACTTACAATTCTAATTTTATAATTTTCTCCAGATGTATCCTCTGGTAAAGAGAATTCTAATGTTGCAGGAGAAGTTGTTATAGAACCAGGAGTAGATGAATAAATAATTACAGAATTAGTGAAATCACCTTCTGAATCGGATAATTCTACCGAAAATTTATTTGATGGATATAAACCTGTCTCTGGCGAAAAAATGAAAGTAGTACTAAATGAATTAAAGTTTTCATTTGCACATGCTTGCGTAAAACCAAGGTTTGGTGTACCAATAACTATTTGCGCGTTTAACCCTTGTTGCATAGATATAGCAACAAGGCAAAGTCCAAATAATAAACGTTTTAAATTATTAGTTATAAACATTAGGTTTGCTTTTGTTAATCTTTATTAATGATTTGTTGAGATATCATTTTTAATTTCTTTATTCATCATCTTGAATAATATCGTTAGACGCGATAATTTTATTAATTCTTAATCTAAAATCTGGATACCTACTGTTATTTGCATCAATAAAAGTTTCAGAATCTGGACCCTTAGAATATACGTTGTTAAAAGCTCTACTACCATACCAACTTTCTAAGTCGTCGTTGTTTTGGTAGTTTTTTCTAAAAATATTACCCTCACAATTATTAAAATATGAATTTGTAAATTTTATTCTATCAAGATTTACACTGTTGATAGCCAGTTTGCTATCAAAATAAACGGCAGGTTTAAAACCTGATATTACACTTTTATTAATATGAAATGATACATCTTCTCCAATAAAAATAGCTTCTTGTACCAAACCAACATTAATATCTGATTTTAAATCATTACTCACATTAACTAATGTAAGATTCTCAGCATGTACATAAGTTAAATTCTTGTCTGCATCTGCATTTTCCTTTAAATCATAAGATTTAATATACATACATCTTGATCCATCTGCACTAGAAACATATGGAGATCGTATTGCTAAAGCATTTTTAATACTGCACTGAGCACCATAGTTAAAACTATAATCATTTCTACTAGATCGGTAAGAAACTGTATGAGATAAATTAGGATTGCCACCTAAAATATTAAAAGAGTTACCATCAGAATAACTAACCATTACATTTTTTATAATAGTTTGTTCTCCAATTGCAGCAATGGTGATTCCGTTATAATTTCCAAAATTTTTAGTTCTTTTTCCTGAATATTCTACTCTAACATATTCTAAATGACCAGAATCGCTTTCTATTTCGTCTCCACCATAACTAATATTTTCAGTTGAAGACGGGTTTAATCCGTAATTTATGGAACTAACATTTCCGAAAGTATTAATTGGAGCATTACCAAGAATAAAAATTCCGCCCCAATCTCCAGATTTTTTATCAGTTCTGCTCGAAGTAAAAATTATAGGGTCAGTTGGTGTACCAACCGCATTTATTTTAGATCCTCTACTAATGGTTAAAGAACCATTGGTTTCGTAATCTCCAAGAATTATTGTTCCAGGCTCTATAGTTAGTGTAGCATTGTTCATAACATAAACTTCACCTAGTAACAAATAAATATTTCTTTTGTTTAATGTTGTGTTTTCTGCAATATCTCCAGAAAGTATTTGAGTTGGCTCATCGTAGCTAGCTTTATTAGGCTTAAAGTCCGTCCAAGTATCTAACCAGTTTTCGTAACCAGTTATTCCTTTTTCTTGCTGTGCATTTATATTGATAAATACAAAAAAAACAATAATCGTAGTAAGAGTAATTTTTTTCATAATTAGGTAATTCTTTAATAGATTTAAGGGGCATTTTACTATTAGGCTCAAAAATAGAATAAAATTCCATGAAACACAAATAATATCGACAAAATACACAAAATTATATTGTTTGCATATTTTTTCTTACAATTAAAATGCTTTTGTATGGTTTATTTACTTTTAATAGATTAAAATGTAACGTGCTGTTTTTTAAATATATAAGCAAAAAAACCTTGACTTTTTAAAGTCAAGGCTTAAACACTATAATAAATAAAACTAACTAATCTTTTTTGTAATCTTCGTACGTATGTAATGCTTTTAAAGTAGATTCATAGAACAAGATTGCAGCAATTAAATCTGTTGTATCTGAATAAGGTAATATTGATTTTTGAAATTCAATTGTACTTTCAAAATAAGTTTCTGAAGCTTCAATATTATCTTCCAATGCTTTTTTGTTGTCTTTTGTTTCAGGAATCCCTAAAGATTCCATAGTTACTCCTGGTTTAGTAGCAAATGCAATATTTGGTAATATATTAACAATAACTTCTATTCGCTCTATATATAAAGTTAATAACTCACCTTTATCCATTTCTTTTAAATCTTCACGACTATGGTATTTAGAAATATTTACTTTACCACTAATAATGCTTTGAGATTCCTTATTTTTTTGAGCAAATCCCATTGTTATTATTAGTGAAAAAAGTACACTAAATAAAGTAAATTTTAGTTTCATAATTAGGCTTATTATTTATTCTTATTAAGGCAAATCTATACAATTATTTAAAAAAAACAATTAAAATGAAGGTTTTTTTATAAAATATTTATCGATTAAATATCAAAAATATTGGTTAAAGTGTTGATTTTGCTGATAAAACGCAGTTTTTATCGTTGAAATACAATTTTGTATTTAGAAATGAAATTCTAGCAGAATCAATAAATTTTTACAAAAATCTGCAAGAATTACATGCTTTTTTAATCTCCTAAAATGCATATTAATAGCCTTAAAATAGAATCAATAATTTTGAAAAAACAAGGACATATTTCAATCTAAAAGTTCATTTATTTAACTTTATTGATATAAATTTTTTTATCTTTTTTAAAGCGATTCAGTTTTTAATTTAAAGATTATTCATGTAAAATAATGATTTCGAGATTCAAAATTTAAAATAGAATTAAATAAAAAATGGTCCTTCGTCGGAATTATAAGTTTTCAATTTCGGTTTATCGTAAAAATATCGCATTGATAAGATTTTTATGGGTTTGGTATTAAAATGTTTGAATTTTGATGTAATCTTAATCTACATTATTATGAAAAAGACATTTTCTTTAATTATTTTAATTTGTGTTCTAAGCACAAGCAATTTTATTTTTTCACAAGATTCTAGCTTAAAACTTCCTATTTATAATTATATAGAATCTAATTTGAGTAATATAGACACTATCCCAGATTTTGAATCTAAAGTAAATAAGCTTAAGCTTACTGGTGTTATTTATAAAAGTGATGGTATTACACCAGCTAAAGATGTTATACTTTACGTGGAACAACCAGATGAAAATGGTGATTTTGATTTAAGAGAAAATAATGATACTAACTATGTAAACCATAGAGGTTGGATAAAAACGGATGCAGATGGTCGCTATACATTTTATACATTTGTTCCAGGAGGTGATAGAAGATACAACCAATTACAACAATTGTATCCTATGATAAAAGAACCTTCTAGAGATGCATATGAAGTAGAAACTTTTTTATTTGATGAAGATCCATTGCTTACAAAAACTTGTAGAAAACGAATGGCAAAGAAAGGAGACCCAACTAGAATATTAAAATTAAATACGGAAGAAGGAATTCTTGTTGCTCACCGTGATATTGTTTTAAAAGCGGATTCATAAATTTAAGAGAAACTCATAAAATAATTTTGATTATAAACGTCCTAGATCTAATTCAGGACGTTTTTTTGTATGCTTAATTTAAAACTATTACTGTATATTTAGTTTTAGATCTAAGTAAATAGAATTTAAATAGTGAGTAAATTAGATACCAAATGAGTAAGCAAACGTTTCATTTAGGGCTTTCACTGGCAGGAGCAGTTTCAGCAGGAGCGTATACTGCAGGTTTTGTAGATTATCTTTTAGAAGCCTTATCAGAATGGGAAAAGGCAAAAGAAGAACAGACAAACAATCTTAAAAGTCAAATTCCTAATCACAATGTTGTATTAGATGCAATAGGTGGCGCCTCGGCAGGAGGTATGGTTGGTATGATTGCAACTTTGGCTATGTATGCTGGTAATTGGCAGCCTGTAAAGAAAGTATCTTATACCAAAACTGGCAATATTCTTTATGACAGTTGGGTCTTTTTAGATGATGATTTAAGTCTTTACAGTAAAGCTAAAAGCGGTAAATCTACGTTTGAAAAAATGCTAGATACCTCAGATATAAATCCTGAAGTTGGTACCGTTTCATTATTAAATTCTAACCCTATAGATGCTATTGCAGAACGTGTTTTTAATGAATTACCAAAAGATGCGAGTTTAGATAATTTTCCTAACTTTATGTCTAAAGATTTGAGGGTGCTTATAACGTTAACAAGTCTTAGACCTCTTGATTATAAAGTGAAATTAAGTAGAATTAAGTCTAAATTTTTAGATGCAACACCTTCTCATAGAGTTAGTAGCCATGATGTTGTAGCACATTTTAAGTTAAACTATAATGATACAATAGATAAAAATAAATATTTACCATTTCTTCCGCAACAACTAAAATCGAGAAATTTTCTTAAAAAAGTAACGAAAGCTACAGGCGCATTTCCTATTGGTTTAAAACCGCGATATTTTGATGAAGAATTTACCACAAGCTATTTAAATAACAGTTTAAAAGTTAGAAAATCTTTAGTAAAAGAAAAAGGCGTATTTATAGAACCAGAAATCACAGCTAATTTTCAATTTACAGCAATTGATGGAGGTACAATTAACAATGAACCTTTTGATGAGGTATTGCGTCACCTTATTAATAAACATGGACAGCCTAACACTGATAACCCAAAATTTGGGACTGTTTTAATAGATCCTTTTCCTAGTTTTTTTGATACTGATGCTACGGAAGACATAAATTATAATATTTCTAGTATTATAGGAATTTTAGGTGCGCTTGTACCTACAATACTTAATCAAGCTAGAAATAAACAAAGTGATACTTATGGTGTTGGTTTATTTAAGCTAATGTCTTTTCCAAGAAAATTAAAATCTGGTAAAATGGAAGTTAGAGATCATCCACCATTGGCAACTAGTGCTTTAGGAGGATTTGGTGGTTTTTTAGATATTAAATTTAGACAACATGATTTTTTTCTAGGAAGAGATAATGCACGTAATTTTCTTAGAGGTATACTTTTCTTAGAATGTGATAAGGACGACCCAAATAACTTATTTTATGGTGTAAGTGACGAAGCTATTGCTATGTTTAAGAAAAATGTAGAGCAAAAGGATGGAAGTGTTAAAATGTATATGCCAATTATTCCTGATTTGAGTAAAATAGAAGGTGACACCAATCCTACAAAATATGAAGTAGAAGACTTCCCTAAATTTGATTCAGAAACTTTTAAAAGTTTAAAAAAACCTATAAAGAAAAGAGTAAAGGCAATATTAAAAGCAGAATTAAAAGGAAAGGTAAAACGTTGGTGGTTAAAACCTATAATTGCAGCTTTTAGAGGACTAATTGCTTCTAAAATTACAAATTGGGTAATTGAACAGGTTGAAGCAGATTTTAAACACAGAAAAATGTAAAAATTAATTATAAATAAAGAAAAAAAATAGCTCTAAAAATAGAGCTATTTTTTTTTTTAATACTATGAGTACAGTTTATTGTACTAAATCAAAAGCTTGTTTAGCTATTTCTAATTCTTCGTTAGTAGGAATTACTAATATTTTGGTTTTAGCATCTTTTACATTAATTTCTCTTACTTCTTTAGATCTTACATCATTTTTATCAAGATCTAGTTGTATGCCAAAATAATCCATGTTCTCACAAACCTTTTCTCTCATATAATTTGAGTTTTCACCAATACCAGCAGTAAATACAATGGCATCTAAGCCATTCATTGCAGCAGTATATGCACCAATATATTTTTTAATACGGTAGGCGTTCATTTCTAAAGCCAATTTGCAATCTTCATTTCCTTTTTCGGCTTGTGATTCAATATCTCTTAAATCACTATAACCTGTAAGGCCAAACATACCACTTTCTTTAGTTAGCATGGTTTTTACTTTATCTAAACTGTAACCCAAAGTATCTACTAAATAAAACACAATTGCGTGATCAATATCACCACTTCTTGTACCCATAATTAAACCATTAGATGGTGTAAACCCAAGGTTGTGGTCTATACTTTTACCGTTTTCTACAGCTGTCATACTGCAACCATTACCTAAGTGAATAGTAATAATTTTAGACGTGTCTAGTTTTAGGTAATTCAGTGCTTTAGTGGTAACAAATTTATGACTAGTTCCATGAAAACCATAGACTTGAATACCATGTTCTTTATATAAAGTATTCGGAATAGCATACTTTTTAGCTTTTTCTGGTAATGTCTGAAAAAATGCTGTATCAAAAATAGCAGCTTGTTTTGCATTAGGAAAAAGTTGTTCTGCAACCCTAATTCCTTCTAAATTATTAGGATTGTGTAAAGGAGCTAACGCTGAATATTCCTCAATTTTATGTTTTACATCGTTGGTAATTAATGTAGTGTTAGAAAAAGAGTTTCCACCATGTACTACACGATGACCCACTATTTCAATTTCGTCTGTATTTGTAATAACACCTTTTTCTGCATCTAATAATAAATCTACAACCAGTTTTAACCCTTCGTTATGATTTTTTATAGAATGTATTTCTTTGGTGTCTATTTTATTTGTTTCATAATTAATAATTGCATCTTTTTGACCTATGCGTTCTACCAATCCGCTACAAACTAATGTTTCGGATGGCATTTGAATTAATTGAAATTTTATGGAAGAACTTCCAGAATTAATAACTAATATGTTCATTTTTCTTATTTTAAAAATCTTGTGCTTGAATAACGGTTACAATAACAGTGTTAAAAATGTCTTCTGTAGTACAACCTCTACTTAAATCGTTAACTGGTTTGTTAAGGCCTTGTATAATTGGTCCTATGGCTAAAGCTTTAGTTTCTCTTTGTACGGCTTTATAAGTATTGTTTCCTGTATTTAAATCAGGGAAAATAAAGACATTTGCTTGTCCGGCAACTTCAGAATCTGGTAATTTAGTTTTACCAACATTCATGTCTACGGCAGCATCATATTGTATTGGTCCTTCAACTTTTAATTCTGGACTCTTAGTTTTTATAAGTTCTGTAGCTGCTCTAACTTTTTCTACATCTTCTCCAACACCAGACGTACCAGAAGAGTAAGAAAGCATAGCTACTTTAGGGTCTATCCCAAAAGCAATACTTGTTTTTGCTGAAGAAATAGCAATTTCTGATAATTGCTCTGCTGTTGGATTAGGATTAATAGCACAATCACCATAAACGGAAACTCTATCTTCTAAGCACATAAAAAATACTGAAGAAACTATAGACGTTTCTGGTTTAGTTTTTATAAACTGAAGAGCTGGTCTAATAGTATGTTGTGTAGTATGTACAGCTCCAGAAACCATTCCGTCTGCATCACCTTTATGCACCATCATAGTTCCAAAATAAGAAACATCTTCCATTAAATCTTGAGCCATTGCTAAATTTACGTTTTTATGCTTACGTAATTCATAAAGGGTTTCAGAATAAGATTCAAAAAGTGGTGATTCTATTGGGTTTATAATATTTACTAAATTTAAATCTAAGGCTAAATCTAGGTTTACAAGTTTCTCTTCAATTAGTTTTTTATCACCAAGCAAAGTAATTTCTACTGCATCTAAATCTACAAGTTGTTTAGTTGCTCTTAAAACACGTTCGTCTAAGCCTTCTGGTAAAACAATATGTTTTTTATTAGATTTAGCTTGTTTTAATAAGTTGTATTGAAACATTCTTGGGGTAACACTTTTTGTTTCAAACGTTATTAATCGTTCTACAAGATCATCTACATTAACATGTTTTTCAAAATCATTTATTGAGGTTAAAATTTTCTCAGTATTTTCTGCATAAATTTGAGATTTAATTTCACCAATTTGATTGGTTACAGAATAGGTACCTCTTGGTGCTGAGATAATTGGTACAATTTCAGAAAGTCCTTCAATAAGTTTAATAATTGGTTCCTCTGGTGTTAATCCACCAGTAAGTACAATACCAGAAATAGAAGGATAATTATCGGATAAATTGGCCTGCAAACCACCTAAAATAATATCAGCTCTGTCACCTGGTGTAATTATTAATGCATTTTCCTTTAAATGTGTTAAATAATTTCTAAGTTGCATAGCACCAACGCTAAAGTTACCAGCTTGGTTGTTGATATGCGCTTCTCCAAAAAGTACATCAGCATCTAAGGCATCAACAATTTCTTTAATTGATGGGTTAGATAATTTAGGGTTATTAGGAATTGCATTAACATTTATATTATAAGGTAAGTCCTTTTTTAATTCGGAAATTATAGATTCCTGGTTTTTTAGTTCTATTTTATTAGCTATAATAGACAAAACTTCTACGCCTTTATCTTTAAAGGAATCGTAAGCCATATGCAAATTACTAATAAGCTCTTCTGTTGTTTTACCTTTTCCACTTGCTAGAATAATAGCAGGTACACCAAGATTTTTTGCAATTAATACATTAATATCAAATTCAATTATAGAACCTTCTCCAACAAAACTGCTGCCTTCAACCAAAACAAAATCAAAACGTTCTTCAATTGTTTTAAATTTTTCAATTATTGTTCCGATGATTTCATCATCTTTATTCTCATTTTTCTTTCTGATAACTTCACTTCTTTTAAAAGCATAAGCATCTTCAAACTTTAAATCGAGATTAAAATAACTAATTACTGTATTTATATGATTATCTATTTCTCCTGGAGCAAGGTCGTCTATTATAGGTCTGAAGTAGCCTACTTTTGCTGCTTTACCTAGTAATAATTGCATTAATCCTAAAGAAATAATTGATTTTCCACTGTCGGGTTCCGTAGTCGTTATGTAAACGGCTTTGTTGGTAAGTTTTTGATTCATTTTTAAAATTGAAACTTAGATTTTCTGTTTTGCTTGAAATAATAATGGGACAAAAATAACTATTAGAAAATAGTAATAAGTTGATTTTTGTCATGTAATTATAAAAAATACGGCCTTATTTAAGCCAATTAGTTGCTATTATCCTATAAATACTTTTATAAAAAAGTACTGATACTTGCTCGATACGTTTGGTAGGACAAAAACAAAATGTAAATTTGTAGCTGCAAATGGATTACAAATTAATGGCAATTTAAAAATGATAGTACAATTTTTTAAGAATTTATTTAAAGGTAATAAAGCAAGTGAAGTGAAGCAAGGAACTGTAAAGTTTTTCAATTATACTAAAGGGTTTGGCTTTATAAGCATTAATGATTCTGACGAAGAAATTTTTGTGCATACCACTAATTGCGTAGATAAAATTAAACAACACAATAAAGTTACGTTTCAGATAGAACAGGGTAAAAAAGGCCCAACTGCTGTAAATGTAAAGTTAGTATAGACTTATTTCGGTTAAAAGATTAAGTTTAAAAACTACCGATTCATTAAAACTGGACGTAAAATCTTCTGAATATCCATATTATTTTTTTGAGGAATTAAAAAGGTATTTAAATCGTCTATATGGTTAATTTGTTCATCCTTACTTATAAATCCGTAGCCTAGATATTCACCATCTTTAATCATTACAAAGGCTTCTTCATTATTGTTTCGGCCTTTTTCCTTTAAAATAACATTGTCTTTTTGATTAGACATATCGTGTATAGCTTCTAATACTCTGTTGTTATAGTTGTCTACTGTTTCTTGACCTCTGCAGATGCCAGAACAGTTAGTAATACTGTAATGAGAACATTCAGTCACAGCCTCTTGTAAATGACAATATTTAGGACATAAATTAAATTTTTCGCAATTTTTTTCTACATATGTCCTAACATCTCTAATATTAAACAATGTAATAATAGGATTAGGTACTAAGCGCGTTTTGTTACTTGCTAAATGTAGAATTCCATTTCGATCTTCATAAGAAAAAATTGAAAATGATTGAATAGTACGTTTAGCCACCTTATTATAAATAGGAAAGTGATGTTTTATAGCTGCATCTTCCATAAGTAAAGCGATAAGCTCACTACCTGAAGTTTCAAAATCTAAATCTCCTGTTTCTCTTACCATTTCTAAAGACTTTTTAGTCTTACTATAAAAATGACTGAGAACACGTTTTTTTATATTAATAGCTTTACCAACATAAATAACCTTCCCTTTTTTATTCTTAAAGTAATAAATACCAGCTGTGGTTGGTAAGGCTTCAAATTTTTCTTTCGGAAGGTTAGGAGGTAAGGTAGATTCTCTAGAATTCTTATTTAAAAATTCTTTAAAAACGTCTTCAGAATTGGGTTGTTGTAGTAATAATTCAAAAAGAATTACAGTAGCTTCAGCATCACCTCTTGCTCTGTGTCTATCTACTAAATTAATATCTAAAGCTTTGCAAATTTTTCCTAAACTGTAAGAACGATGACCAGGAATTAAACGTCTAGATAACCTAACGGTACATAGTTTTTTTCTTGTAAATTCTTGTCCGATGCGTTTAAATTCACCTTGTATTACGTTATAGTCAAAGTTAACATTGTGTGCTACAAATATGGTGTCTTCTGTAATTTTTAAGATATCCTCTGCAACATCTGCAAAGGTTGGCGCATTAGCCACCATATCAGAATCAATACCTGTTAATGCTGTAATGTGTTGTGGAATATAGGCTTCAGGGTTTATTAAAGATGTAAACTCGTCAATAACTTGATGACCATCAAATTTAAAAACAGAAATTTCGGTCATTCGATTGCTCTGACCTGTAGTTTCAACATCAATAATTGTATATATCATTCTTGCTTCTGGTACTTTTAATGATCTCAGTTATAATTTAGAGAGCGTTATTTTATAGTAACTGCAAGATAATGCCTTTTAACGAAAATTTGAAATTAAAAGAAATGACCTGTTACGCTTTTACTTTTATAGGTTTTAATCGAATAACACCAAAAGCATTAAGTACTTTAATTATAAGATAAGTTACGTCAATTTCATACCATTTTACACCAAAATTAGCTCTACTTGCAAATTTATGGTGGTTGTTGTGATAGCCTTCTCCCATCATAAGAAAATCGAAACGAAATAAATTTTTACTCGTATTTTTCATCTTAAAATTTACGTAACCATAAATATGCCCAAACCAATTAATAATTACACCATGGATTGGAGCCATTAAAAAGGTAATAGGTAACAATAGCCATTGCCACCAAGACGTAACAAAAAATGCAAAGAATAATACATAGGCAGCAATCCATAATAGTCTAGAGAAACGAGAACTTGCAAATGTATCAAAGCTTTTCCATTGTGGTACATTTTTGGTAAAACGCTCGTCTATTGCTATACGCTGTTTGTTAATATCTTGATATATGGTTTTAGTTTTCCACATCATGGCAAATAGATTAGCATCGTAAGATGGTGAATGTGGATCTTTTTCTGTATCAGTATAGGCATGGTGCATACGATGCATAATACCATAACCATAAGCACTTAAGTAACTAGAACCTTGAAAAATCCATGTTAGCACAAACGTTATACGTTCCATGGTTTTAGTCATTGTAAAAACCTGATGGGCTGCATATCGATGCAAAAAAAAGGATTGAAAGAATAATCCGCCATACCAAAGTACTACTACAAAAATTATAATTGTCATATTATATGTTTTTTGCAAAGATAATTTGACAAAGAACTTAAAACAATGAACCTAAATCAATAAAAACATTAAATAAGACGTTTACGAATACGACTTAAGGCCTGTGGCGTTACACCAATATAAGAGCTTACATATTTTAGAGGAATTACCTTTAAGACTTCTGGTCTTTCTTTAAATAGTTTAACATAACGCTCCTCAGCTGTGAGATTTAGTAAGTTTTGTTCGCGTTTAGATTTAATTAAAAATAAACGCTCAGCAGTTAACCTACCAATAAGATTTCCTATTTGTGTAGTTTTATAAACGTCTTGTAAATCGGTATAATTGATGCTTAGAATTGTTGTTTTTGTTAACGCTTGTAATTGATAAGCAGAAGGCGTTTGGGTCAAAAACGAATCGTAAGCACTAATAAATTGATTTTTAAAACTAAAACCAAAAGTGATTTCTTTATCAGGATTTTCCTTTGGGATAAACAAACGTACAACACCAGATTCTATAAAAGAGATATGCTCTTCAATTTGGTTGCGCTCTAAAAACACTGTTTTTTTTGGGATAACACGACGTTTTAATTTAGACATAAAAAATTCCCAATCTGTATTAGATATAGTAGCAATTTGATCTAAGTAAGCTTTAATTTGTTCCACAATGGTTTTGGTGAAAATTGAGGTGCAAAGATACATAATCTTATCAGTTTTGTCTTTTACCATTATTAGAGCAAAATTTCTGTAATTTCTTACCATGAATAAGCTAACACATTAACTATAATTACAAATTTTATCTTGTCATTCTTTTTTAAAAGTTCAATATAAATGCTAAAAAAGGTAAGTGTTAACTTGATATTTAAGGTTAAATCAATCTGAAGTATTTATTCTGTTCCAATTGGATGAATTTAGACGTAATGAATCGGAATTAAACTATTTTCCAAGAGCAGTATCCTTACCTTTGCAAAAATTATATTTTATGCCCAAGGATTTTTCTGAATTAGGAATCAACGAGAACAGTTTAAAAAGTTTAGCCGAATTACAGATTTCTGTACCCACAGATATTCAACAAAAAGCAATTCCTGTTATATTAAATAAAAAGGAAGATATTGTTGCAATAGCCAAAACAGGTACAGGGAAAACAGCAGCTTTTGGTTTGCCACTTTTACAATTAATAGATACGCAAGATACTAACGTACAAGCAGTAATTTTGGCTCCAACACGTGAGTTAGGACAACAAATTTATGCTAATTTACTTTCTTTTTCTCAGCATAATCCTCAGGTTTCTATCGCAGCGACTTTTGGAGGTATTCCTATAAAACCACAAATAGAACGTTTAAAGGAAACTACTCAAATTATAGTGGCAACACCAGGTCGATTAGTCGATTTAGTGAGCCGTGGAGCCGTGAATCTAAAAGAATTAAAGTATTTAGTTTTAGATGAAGCTGATGAAATGGTCAGTGCTCTAAAAACAGATTTAGACCTTATTATTAAAGGTATTCCTAAAAAGAGACGAACGTTTTTATTTACAGCAACGTTATCTGGAGCCATAAAACAATTGGTTCAGAATTATATGTCTAAGCATGTGGTTCAGGTTGAAGCAGATATGGCAACTGTTGGTCATCAAGGTATAGATCATCAATATGTGGTTGTAGAACCAATTGAAAAATTAGCTGTTTTACTTCATTTTTTAAATTCTAAGGAAGGACAGCAAGGTATTATTTTTTGTAAAACCAAAGCCGCTGTAAATAAATTAGCTAAGAATTTAGCAATTAACAAGTTCTCTTCTGGAGCGCTTCATGGAAGTTTATCGCAAGGGATTAGAGATCGTATAATGGGACAATTTAGGGAAGGACATATCTCTATTTTAGTAGCAACGGATTTAGCAGCGCGTGGTATTGATGTAAAAGATATTTCTTATGTGGTGAATTACCATTTGCCAGACACTTATGATGCTTATGTACATAGGAGTGGACGAACAGCTAGAGCAGGAGCAAAGGGCTTATCTCTAACGGTTTTACAACAAGAAGAAGTGATTGATATTGCCGATTTTGAAGATGAATTAGGCATTGCATTTCACGAATTCAAAAAGGCAGATGCTCATAGTATCGAAGAAAACAATGCACTTTTATGGGCCAAAAAAGTATTTAAAACAAAACCAAACCGTGACGTTTCAGAAGATTTTAAATCGAAGATAAAAACCATCTTTCATCATTTAACTAAGGAGGAGTTAGTAGATAAAATTTTAGCTAATTATTTAATTGAAAGCAAAAGCAATATTTTAAAGAAGGAAGAATCAAAGTCTAAGAAAAAGAAAAAATAAACAGATAAGAAGATAATCTCATCTTTTTTTATGACTAATTAACCTATTATTTTGTAAATCAATAGTATATTTATTTAATTGTTTATTCAATCATTTTATAATTCTTATTTTAAAGAACAGTTAATTTACAGAACGTATTATGCATGCATATTTATTTCCTGGTCAAGGAACTCAATTTCCAGGAATGGGAAAAAAGTTATATGATGATTCTAAATTGGCTAAAGACTATTTTAAAAAAGCTAATAGCATTTTAGGATTTTCTATTACAGACATAATGTTCAACGGTTCTGCGGCAGACTTAAAACAAACGCAGTTTTGCCAACCTGCCATTTTTTTACATTCTTACATTTTATCTAAAACACTAGGTAAAGCTTTTAGACCCAATATGGTTGCAGGTCATTCTTTAGGAGAGATTTCTGCTTTAGCTGCTATTAATGCCTTAGATTTTGAATCTGGTTTAAACCTTATAACCAAACGTGCTACGGCAATGCAAAAAGTTTGTGATAATAAAACCATGGGAATGGCTGTTGTTGTGGGTTTGTATGATGTGATTGTTAAAAATATATGTGATCAAATTGATGGTGTAGTAGTGCCAGCAAACTATAATGCTTTACATCAAGTAGTTATTTCTGGTGAAATGAAAGCTTTAAATGAGGCTACAGAAAAATTAAAACCAGGCGCTATTAGAGTATTAAATTTACCTGTAAATGGTGCATTTCATTCACCTTTAATGAATCCTATTGTTGAAGAATTTACATTAGCCGTAAACGAGGCAAAATTCAAAAGGCCAATTTGTCCTATTTACCAGAATATCAAAGGTCGACCAACAACCAATATAGAATTAATTAAGTCTAATCTTATTGCTCAATTAACGCATCCTGTGATGTGGAGACATACCATTTTACATATGATTGAAGATGGTGCAACGGATTTTACAGAAATAGGTCCTGGGAATTTTTTAAGTAATCTAGTACATCAAATAGATAGTAAAGTTAAAACTTGTAGAGTTTCTTAATTGAATCTAGACATTACTAATTATTTTACTTAACAAAGTAAATAAAGAGAATCTACCTATTTAATACTAAAAAAAGTTATAATTCTAATATACTTAAGAATATAGTATTAATCCTACACCAATTAAAATTCCGGCTAAAGGCACTAATTTTTTACGTTTATTTTGTTCTTTAAACACCAAACCTCCAATAACAACAGCAATTAAAATCTGACTTCTCTTTATGGCGGACAATAACATTATTAAAGCATCTGGATCTTGTAAAGCTTTAAAATAGAAGAAATCTGCAGCCACTAACAATACTCCAACAGCAATAATGGTCCAACGAAACTTAAATGCCTTACGTTTATTGGAAAAAGGAAACCATGTAATTGATAAAATAACTAAGAGAATTAAAGCTGTATAAAAACTAAACCAAAACTGTAAGGTTTGTGGATTTAATTCTAAACTCTGAATTAAAAATTTATCGTACAAGCCACTAGAAGCGCCTAAAAATGTGGCTCCAATTATGGCAAAAATCCATTTGTTTCGCTTAAAATTAATGCCTTCTTTTTTTCCGATTCTAGAATATAGTAACACAGAAAAAATAATAAGGAAAAAACCAATCCATTGTAAAAAGTTAGGCTTCTCTTGGTAAATTAAAATAGCACCAATAAAAGTAAAAAACGGACCAGCAGAACGAATAGGAGTTACAATAGTAATGGGTAAATGCTTTAGAGCTTGATAAGCTAATATCCAAGAACTTGCCATTATTGCAGACTTTATAAGGATAAAGCCGTGTGTTTTCCACGGAATTTCTGCAATGTATAATTGCATGTTTATTAGCTGTTTTTCATAGAATAAAGAACCGAAATAAAGAGGTAATAAAAACAAAAAGCCAGAAAAGATAGTCCCAAACAGCACAGGGAATACTTCATTACCTTGTACGGCATGTTTTTTACATAAGTTGTGTAAGCCTAAAAATAAAGCCGCTAATAGTCCAAGGTACATCCACATAATGCGCGCGAAGATATTGGTTTATTTCTAACTGATAAATTAATAAATAACCAAAAATTAATCTTTGCAATCGTCCTCATTAATAACAACAGCATTCAATTCCTCCCAAATAGGAGTGTCAAAATTCTTTGGAGATAACTTAAATAGAATAACAGCCTGTTCTGCAGTTTCACAAAAGGTTTGGTAACCTAGTATATTAAGTGTAATAATTTCACCTGTATGAAAACCATCAAATATGGTGATGTGTCCTTTAAATTGTGCACCATTTTCTGGAGTTTCTAAAGCTTTTAACTCGAGTTTTGGGTCAGGAAATTCCTGAGACCAATGATTAGGATGCATTAGTTCTGTAAAGTAGTGATTAAAATTAAATGCAATAGCTTCTAATGGAATTTTTGAGGTGGTTTCTACTTGCCATGCCATAACGATTGACCAAAATTCTTCATGTTCTGGGTTGTTCCAATTTGGTGAGAATCGTAATTCCTCAAAACCTTCAAAAGTAAGTTTTGGTAACCAATCAACAGGAAAAGGAATAATTTCAGTGCTCCATGTACTATCTGCTTTTACAATTGATTTCTGTATGCTATCTTGAGACATAGCGGTAAACGACAGAGGTAATAGAATTAATAGAATAAAACATTTTGAAAGCAGCTTAGACATAACTTCTTTATTTGTACTTGTAAAAGTAGTGATGTCGTGTTTTTTAAATGTCAAAAAAGTGTAAAATGATTTCAAAAAGAAGATTTTAAATTCAATTTTCAATCAAAAAAAATGAAATCCATTATAAATAGCGTTACAATAAAACTATCTTTAATTCTTTAAATGTATTTCAATGAAGTCTTTTACAACTATAGCATTAATCTTTTTCTCATTAGTGATGCATGCACAGAACGATTCAATTACAGGTTCTTATTATCAAAGTAGTGGAAACCCTGAAGGCGGAACCACTTTTATAGTCTTACCTAATAATCACTTTGTAGTAGCCTATTTTGGAGGTGTACAAAAGGGAACCTGGAAATTGGTAGATAATAATACCTATGAATTTAAATATCACTCAGAACCTAAATTTGTTTTATATGGAAGACAAAACCCACAGTTTAAAGATTCAGTTGCCATAAGTTTTGCGGTTGATCGTAGTAGAGGAATTGCATTTCGTATTAATGGAAAGAAAAATGATTCTTTTACACCGATGTTTAATAAAAATGCCAATTGCTTCAGTTATCCATACATTTATAAACAAACAGAAAAACTAACTAGTTTAGATGCATTTTCACCAGATTATAGAAATTTTAGAGATGGAAAATTAGATGATTTACCAGGTTTTTACAAATTTGAAATTAATGAAGATTATAATGACTATATCATTGCAGGTTTATCTGAAGAATACTCACAAGGTGGCATATTTTATGCAACATATAATGATGGATTTTTAGTTTTAGATGAACGAAACAAACTGAATAAACGTGCAGAAATTGACGATATAGATAAAGAAACACTCGATTTTGTATACTCACATACGCAATCAGAAATTCTCCCAGATATTTTAGAATATGGTAACGAGTTTTTTCCGCATATAGAAGATCCAACAGATAATGACCTTATACCGTTTAAGCGATTAGAGTTTACTATTGAATCTTCAAAAGATGTTGTGGTTTCAGAAAAAAATCTATTTTTTGCTAGTTGCGATGATTAGTTTTGGAAACTAAATTTACTTAATTAACGGTTCTAAAACTTCCCAAACTGTATTCGCAAGTATTTTATGTCCTTCAACCGTTGGATGAATACCATCTTTTTGATTTAATTCAGCAATACCACCAACGTCTTTCAAAATAAAAGGAATAAATTCTAATTCGTTCTTTTCTGCTAAATCAATGAATATTTGCTTGAATTCTGTGGTATAATCTCGTCCCATATTTGGTGGTAATTGCATACCAGCAAGGATAATTTTAGTTTCAGGACTTTTAGTTTTTACAGCGTCTATAATTCCTTGTAGATTTGCTCTGGTTTCAGTTAAAGGAACACCACGAAGCCCATCATTAGCACCTAATTCTAGTATGAAAACATCAATCGGTTGATTTAAAATCCAGCTGATTCTACTTTTTCCACCTGCCGTAGTTTCTCCACTTAAACCAGAATTTATTACTGTGTAATTCAATGCTAAAGAATCTATTTTTTGTTGTACTACCGCAGGAAAAGCGTCATTGCTATCGTCTAAACCATAACCAGCTGTGATGCTATCTCCAAAACACAAAATGGTTTTAGTTTCTGTTTTAGTAGTTGCGGTTTGTTCTATATCTGTTGTAGATTCAGCGTCAACTGTTGTTTTATCAGATTTATCATTACCACAAGCCAACAATAAAAAGCCCAATATAAAATAACAAAATTTTAAGAATTTAGATAGTGATGAGATAGGAGAAATTGAAACCAATTGATTATTTTGAGCCTTCGACATAAGACGTTCTATAAATTAAAATTAATATGCCAAAGATATTAAAGATAAGTGGTCTAGAAAAGACATATTCTAGCGGTAACAAACAATTAACGGTATTACATAATATTTCGTTCGACGTAGAAAAAGGGCAAACCTTTTCTATTGTTGGGCCATCAGGAAGTGGTAAAACTACCTTATTGGGATTGTGTGCTGGTTTGGATGTGCCAAATGCAGGAAGTGTAGCGCTTTGTGGTGAAGATTTAAATAGCTTAAATGAAGATCAACGCGCTCAGTTACGAAATAAGAATGTTGGTTTTATATTTCAGAATTTTCAATTATTACCAACACTTACAGCACTTGAAAATGTAAGTGTGCCATTAGAATTACAAGGCAATAAAGATGCTGTTAATAAGAGTATGGCATTATTAGAAAAAGTAGGTTTGGCAGATCGTTATCATCATTATCCATCACAGTTATCTGGAGGCGAGCAACAACGTGTGGCTTTAGCACGTGCTTTTGCAAATGCACCTTCTATATTATTTGCTGATGAACCCACAGGGAATTTAGATGAAGAAACGGGTGAAAAAGTGATTCAGTTGTTGTTTGAATTGAATAAAGAAGCAGGAACCACGTTAGTTATTATTACGCACGATATGGATTTAGCTAACCGAACACAACAAATCTTAAGGCTTAAAGGCGGACAAATTTTAACCAACGAACAGACTTTAGTTCAGTAAATCTTCATTTTAAACATGAATCATAATACAAACTGGCTTTTTAAAATGGCATGGCGAGATGCCAAAGCAAGTAGAGTACGCTTGTTGTTGTTTGTGGCTTCTATTATTTTAGGTATAGCTGCTGTGGTATCCATTCAACTATTCAGTACTAATCTTATAGATAATATTAAACGCCAATCTAAAGCCCTAATGGGTGCAGATTATGTTATAGAAACCAGACAAGTGCCTACAGAACGTGCACAAGCTATTGTAGACTCTTTACAGCCTAATGCAACCGAAGTCAACTTTGTTTCCATGATTGCTTTCCCTAAGAATGGTGGTACTAAATTAGTAGAAGTGCGAGGTTTAGAAGGGGACTTTCCTTTTTATGGAACTATAGATACGCAACCTGCTTCTGCAGCAGCTACTTACCAAGAATTAGGTGGTGCATTAGTTGATGCTACTTTAATGCTTCAATTTAATGTAAAACCTGGAGATTCTATAAAAGTAGGTAATGTTATTTTGCCTATTTCAGGAAGCCTAAAAGCAATTCCTGGTAGTACGGCAATATCAACTTCTGTTGCACCACCAATAGTAATACCTTATAGGTTTATAAAAGACACAGAACTTTTACAATTTGGAAGCAGAAAAGAATACAAATTCTTTTTTAAAGTGTCAGAAACTCTAGATTTAATTGCACTAGATAAAAGGCTACAGGCAAAATTAAAAGCTGAAAGTGCCTCACTAAATACACATATTAGAACCAGTGAACGTTTAGGAAATCGGTATGAGAATGTGGGTAAATTTCTAAATTTAGCAGCTTTTATCGCTTTATTGTTAGGTTGTATTGGTATTGCGAGTTCGGTACATATTTACATTAAAGAAAAACTAAGAGCTATTGCTGTTTTAAAATGTATGGGAGCTTCTAGAAAACAAAGTTTCCTTATTTATCTTATTCAAATTGCTGGTATAGGTATTGTTGGTGGTTTAATTGGAGCCTTGATTGGTGTAGGACTTCAAGAGCTATTTCCTTTATTTTTAAAAGACTTTTTACCATTTACAGTAGATATTTCGATCTCTGCTCAGCCGATAATTATGGGTATTTTACTTGGCCTATTTATGTCTGTATTATTTGCATTATTACCATTATTAAGAACTTGGTATGTATCACCTTTAGAAGTGTTGCGTGTAGATGAACAGGCTTCAAAAGAGCCATTAAAAGTAAGATTGTTAGTGTTTACTGCCATATTAGTATTTCTATTTTTATTTTCGTTTTGGTTGTTGAATAATGTGATGTATGCCTTAGGCTTTATTGTTGTCACTTTTGTGGCTTTTGCCGTTTTAGCAGGCGTAGCTTTATTATGTATTAGAGCAATTAGACGTTATTTTCCTAAAAGTTGGGGATTTACAGCCAGACAAAGTTTATTAAACTTGTTTAGGCCAAATAATCAAACCGTAGTTTTAATTGTTGCTATTGGTTTGGGAACAAGCTTAATAGGCACTTTGTACTTTTCAAAAGATATTTTGTTAGCTAAGACAGACATTGAACAAAGTTCTAAAAATGCCAATATTATTATTATGGATGTGCAAGCAGAACAACGTGACGCTGTAGAAAGTAATATAAAGGCTAAAAACTTACCGATTCTAAATAACATACCTATTGTAACAATGCGAATGCATAAAATAAAAGGAGATTTAGTAAATGATTTGCGCCGAGATTCTACAAAATCACGTCGAGGATTTTTAAATCATGAGTTTAGAAGTACGTATCGAGATTCGCTAATTGACTCAGAAAAAGTTGTAGAAGGCAAATGGATAAATGAGTTAAAGCCTAATAGTTCTGTTTTTATTTCAATTTCAGATAATTTAGCCGAATCAACTAAAGTTACCGTTGGTGATGTTATTGTTTTTAATATACAAGGCGTTTTAATGGAAACTACCGTAGGAAGCATAAGAGAAGTCGATTGGAAACAATTACAACCCAACTTTAATATTGTGTTTCCAAAAGGTGTGCTAGAACAAGCACCACAGTTTAATATAATTTTAACTTCAGTGCCAGACGAAGCTGGTTCGGCAGATTTACAGCGCGATTTGGTGGCAAAACACCCAAATATATCTATTATAGATTTAAGACAGGTTTACACAATTATTGAAGATATTTTGAATAAGGTATCATGGATTATTAATTTCATGGCTTTCTTTAGTATAGTTACTGGTATTATTGTATTAATTGGCTCTGTTAGAACGAGTAAATACCAGCGCATAAAAGAAAGTGTATTGCTACGAACACTTGGTGCTAAAAACAAACAAATTTTACAAATATCTGCTTTTGAATATTTGTTTCTAGGATTACTTGGCAGTTTAGTTGGTGTTTTATTGGCTTTATTTAGCAGTGTGTGCTTGGCACTCATGGTCTTTAAAGAACCTTTTACGCCTTCATTAATTCCGTTTCTGGTGTTTATACCAGGTATTACGTTGTTAGTCTTAGCTATTGGGTTAAGTAATATTAGATCAGTTTTAAAGAGTTCGCCTTTAGAAGTATTACGTAGAGAAGGGTAGAGCTGATTGCATATTAATGACTTATTTATAGAAATAGCAAAAAAATAAAAGCCTGCAAACATAATGTTATACAGGCTTTCGCTATCAATCAATAAGCGCAATTTATTTTAATGCTTCTAATAACTTTTCGGCTACTAACTCTGATGACGCAGGATTTTGACCTGTAATTAAGTTGCCATCTTGCAATGCATAAGCTTGCCAAGCATCTGCGTTAGAGTAGTGGCCACCATTTTCAATTAGCATGTCTTCAACTAAAATTGGTACAACTTCTGTTAAACCAACAGCAGCTTCTTCGTGATTAGAAAATCCGGTTACTTTTTTACCTTTTACTAAACGCGTTCCATCTTCGTTTTTTACGTCTTTTAATGCAGCTGGTGCGTGACATACAAAAGCAATTGGTTTTTTCTGAGTATTGAATTTTTCAATTAAAGCAATTGAATTTTTATCGTTTGCTAAATCCCATAATGGTCCATGACCACCAGGATAAAATACGGCATCAAAATCATCTGCATTCATATCAGCTAAAACTTTAGTGTTTGCTATTAATGCTTTAGTTTTCTCATCCTTATTAAAACGTTCTGTTGCTTCTGTTGCAGCATCTGGAGAATCACTACTTGGGTCAATTGGTGCAGCGCCTCCTTTTGGAGTTGCCAAAGTGATATTTGCCCCTTTATCTAATAATGTGTAATAAGGACTCGCAAATTCTTCTACCCAAAATCCTGTTTTTTTTCCTGTTTCTCCTAATTTATCATGAGATGTTAATATAAATAATACTTTCATTTCTATTTCTTTTTTAAGTGTTGTTATGCCTTCTGAAATGGTTTCGGAAGGTGTTTTGCTTACTTGGTTTTTTCAATTTGAAGCAGCAATGAGAATCAATTCAATTGCAATTGTTTTAATAAATTTCATATTAAAACTAGTAAGCCATTTTTACAATCTTTTCAACTTTATCTGGTGATAAGGATTGGTGTTCTCCTAACCCTAACCATCCACGATTTGTAAAACGTTTTGCAATTTCTTCAGCTGTACCTTCATAGTCTTTAGTGTAATCCGATAATTTTGTATCAATTCCTAATTCATGGAAAAAGTCTACTGTTTTTTCAATTGCAGCATAGGCTTTATCGTCTATACTACCTTCAGTAATATTCCATACACGTTCTGCATATTGCGCCAATTTTTCCTTTTTAGCTTCAAAATTAAACTTGTAATGGCTTGGTGCAATTACAGCTAATGTACGTGCGTGATCAATACCAAATAAAGCAGTTAACTCGTGTCCCATGGCATGAACAGCCCAATCCGTTGGTACTCCTTTTTGTATTAATCCATTTAAAGCCATTGTACAACTCCACATAAAGTTTGCAGCAGCATTGTAATCTGTTGGGTCTTTTAAAACCTTTGGTGCTACTTCAATTAACGTTTGCAAAATACTTTCAGCAAAACGGTCTTGTAATAAGGCTCCAATTGGATACGTCATATATTGCTCTAAAACATGTGTAAAAGCGTCTGTTAAGCCATTTGCCAATTGACGTTGTGGGATAGAAGTAATCACTTCTGGATCAAGAATTGAAAACTCAGGAAATAAACCAGGTCCACCCATTGCCAATTTTTCTTTAGTTTCTGCTCTTGTAATTACGGCACCAGAATTCATTTCTGATCCTGTTGCTGGTAAAGTCAATACAGTACCAAAAGGCATTCCTTTTTTTGTTCTAATGTGTTTAGTTAAAATATCCCATGGTGTGTCGCCTTCGTAAACTGCAGCTGCAGATAAAAATTTAGTTCCGTCAATTACAGATCCACCACCAACAGCTAGTAAATATGTAATATTTTGGTCTTTAATAACTTTTAAAGCGTCCATCAATGTTGCATATTCTGGATTTGCAGGAATACCACCAAACTCAGTAACATCAACACCTGTTAAAGCTGTTTTTACTTGGTCGTAAATACCGTTTTTCTTGATACTTCCGCCACCATAAAGTAGTAATACTTTGGCGTCTTGAGGAATTTCTTCTTTTACTTTTTCTATGGTATCCTTTCCAAAAATAATTTTGGTAGGATTTTTAAATTCAAAATTGTTCATTTTCTTTTGTTTTAGTTGATATTATGTTGTTTACAAAATAAGAATTACTCAATCACAGTAACTAAATCTTCCATTGGCTTTCTAACTTTTACAAGGTCTACTAACCAATCTTCATCAGCTTTTCTGTAGCCAATAGGAAGTAAAACAGCACTACGTAATCCTTTTTCACGCAGTCCTAAAATTTTATCTACAGCCGCAGGATCAAAACCTTCTATTGGAGTGGCATCTACGCCTTCAAACGCAGCGGCTACAATAGCTTGAGAAAAAGCGATGTAAGCTTGTTTTGCTGCATGATTAAAGTTTTCTTCAGCATCTTTTTGAGGGTATGCATTTAATAACATTTGGCGGTAATTTTCCCAACCTTCATTTTTAAAGCCTCTTATGTCGTTAGTTAAATCAAACATATAATTGATTCTATCTACCGTATAAGTATCCCAAGCTGCAAATACGAGTAGGTGAGAACAATCTGTTATAACGGATTGATTCCAAGCTACGGGTTTTATTTGTTCTTTTATCTCTTGATTTTTAATCACTATAATTTCAAACGGTTGTAAACCACTTGATGTAGGTGCTAAACGCGCAGCTTCCAGAATACGTTCAATTTTTTCTTCTGGTACTTTTTTACCATTCATAGCTTTTGCTGCGTATCTCCAATTTAATTTATCTATTAATTCCATATTTATTTTAATTATTATTTGTGATTCTTTTTATATCGTTTGATGTAATTATAACTTCTTCATGACTTGTGTTGTTTGCTAAATTTATCATGCTTTGAGCCATGTTTTTTGGATTTGTAATTTTATATTGTTTTAATTTTCCAATGAATAAAGGCTGTATCATTTTAAAGATTACTATACCAATATTTTCTAACGTGCGACTTTCTTTTCGTTCACCTCCAATTAAAGAAGGTTGTAAAATAAACGTATTTTCAATGTTTTGTTTTAAGACATCACGTTCCATTTCACCTTTTGTTCTGTTGTAAAACACGCTACTTTTTGCATTTGCTCCTAAAGCCGAAATCACTAAAAAAGTATCAATTTTATTAGCTTTAGCTAATTTTGCCGCAGCTACAGGAATACCATAATCTATTTTTTTATACAATTCCTTGTTGGGCGTTTTTGATTTAGTAGTACCAATACAGCAAAAGACTTGGTCTGCAGTAAAATCTAATTTAAATTGATCTAATTGTAATAAGTCACCAATATATTGAGTGACTTTAGTTGGTAAACCTTCTATTTTTGAACGTGAAAACAACTTTATGCTTTGGTAGCGTTCATCCTTAATTAAAAGGTCTAATAATAAACCACCTGTTAAGCCAGTTGCACCTAAAATAATTGCAGTTTTTTTCATATTATAGAGATACTTTTATACTGTTCCATGCAGCTTGATAGGCTTCTTCTAAATGTGTTTTATCTAATTGAAATACACCACGTTTTTGTATAATCATTAAAAAGGATAAAGGATTAATGGCGTAGGCATATAATAAATAGTCAGACAACGGTTTTATAATTCCTTCTTGTTTTCCACGCTCCCAGAGGTCGAGAAGTGGTTGTAAGTGTTTTATGCCTTCTTGTCTGCTTTCCTCATCTATCATTGGTGTGTTGTCACATTGAGCTAAAAACATGGCGTTTTCACATTCTTTAAGTTTAAAGTCGGCAATACGTTGCCAAATCAGTTTAAATCCGTCTTCAACAGACATAGAGTCTTTATAAGTAGCAAAAGCATATTTAGTGTATTCGGCTTTTACTTCTATATAAGTCTTATTAACCAAATCTTGCTTGTTTTCAAAATACAAGTAAATCGTTGCAGGCGAAACATTGGCCATTTTAGCAATTTTACTCATTGGTGTAGCATGAAAACCATTATTATTTACAAGTTCTATGGTTGCTTTTATGAGGGCATTCCGTTTGTCTATACTTTTTTGAAGTTTGGCCATAATTATAATTTGATACACAAAGATACGTAAAAATGAACGTTCATTCTTTTTTTTAACAAACGTTTATCATTAATAATATAGATTCAAAAAACTTTATAGAATATTCTGTTTTATCATTGTTAATTTTTATAATTAAAATGTTAATAGTATCTTACCTAACTAACAAAATTATTATCTCAAATCACTATTATTCAAATGGATGAACATAATTTAAAATCTGAAAATAATGAATTAAATCTTCAACAGGATTCTAATTATAATGCTATTAGCCAAGCAGAAAAAGATAAAATAATTGAGAGACAGCTACGTTTTCAAGATTTATTAATTAGCATATCTACACAATATATTAATTCAGATTTATCTGATATGAATAAACTAATTAACCAATCTTTAAAACAAATTGGTGAATTTGTAGAATCGGATAGAAGCTATATTTTTTCTTATGATTTTGTTAATAATACAACATCTAATACCTATGAATGGTGTGCAGAAGGTATTGAACCAGAAATTAATAATTTACAAAATATACCAATAGATTATATTACACATTGGTTAGACGCACACAAAAAAGGTGAGGCATTTTATGTTGAAGATGTAAGTCTTTTACCGCATGATGGCGAATTTGGATTACGTGCCATTTTAGAACCGCAAGGCATTAAGAGTTTAATAGTTATTCCTAAATTAAAGAATAATGAATTAATTGGCTTTGTGGGTTTTGATTCCGTAAAGAAAATTAATAAGTATAACGATAACGAACAAGATATACTTTTTGTTTTTGCCAATATGTTGGTTAATGTAATTCAGAGAAAAGAACAAGAAGAAGAGTTAAAAGCTCAAGAACTTAAGAAAGAGAAACTATTAGAAAATTTATCATTTCAAAACGAGCAATTAAATGAATATGCACATGTTGTTTCTCACGATCTAAAAGCACCACTTATAAATATTCATACGTTAGTGAGCTGGTTTATGGATGATCATAAAGATAAACTTGAAGAAAAAGATTTATATCCATTATCTCAAGTATTGTTTAATGTAGAAAAAATGGATTTTTTAATAAAAGGAATTTTAGATTATTCTACAATTAACAAATTAGAAACACAAGATTCATTGATTAATTTTAATGTAATAATAGAAGAAGTGCTTCAAACTATGTTATTACCAAGCCATATTAACATAACCATACAAGACAATTTACCAAGCTTATATGGAAATGCTTGGCGATATAAGCAAGTTTTTCAGAACTTAATTCAAAATGCTATAAAGTATAGCGACAAAGACCAAGGAAAAGTAGATGTTGGTTATACTGAAAAAAGTGATGTTTATGAGTTTTTTGTAAGAGACAATGGTATTGGGATTAATTCAAATTATTTCGATAAAATTTTTAAAGTATTTACTAAATTAGAAAGTACTGGGTCGTCATCGGGAATTGGCTTGTCTATTGTTAAAAAAATAGTGAATTTCTATAAAGGTTCAATTTGGTTAGAAAGTGAAGAAGGTGTTGGCACAACATTCTACTTTACGTTTTTAAAAGACCATTGAATCAACTAATTATTTAACCGCAATAATGGCGCCTTTTTGCTCAACAGCAAAAACGCCCCAATCAGCAATGGCTTGTACAACAGGAATTAGTGTTTTACCAAAATCGGTTAATGAATATTCAACTTTTAAAGGTGGTTTAGAGGTATAAACTTTACGTTTAACTAAGCCATCTTCTTCCAAAGTTTTTAATTGCAAACTCAATGTGCGTTCTGTAACGGAAGGCATTTCCTTACGCAGTTCGTTATATCGAAGCGTTTTATCTCTGAGATGAAATAGAATTACCGTTTTCCATTTTCCGCCAATAAGTCCCATTGTTAAACTTGCACAACAAGGGTATTTTTTTCCATTAAAATTATACATATATATTTTAATTAAATTACGGCAAAGGTATAATACTATCATAAATTACACAACTATACTTTTTATAGTATATTTAACATTTGCGTAAAAAACACGCATTTAGATAGATACGGTTAATTTATGATTGTAATTTTATACTATCCTTTTTGACCGTTATTGTATACAATGTACACTAAAACTACATTTGCGCTATACTTTTTATAGTGCATTATTAATCAACTCAAAAAAACATATACAAATGAATTTAAAAGAAACGTTAAACTGGAGATATACAACAAAAGAATTTGACCCAACTAAAAAAATATCTGATGCAAATATGGCAGAAGTAAAAAACTTATTAAGAATGAGTCCTTCTAGCGTAAACCTTCAACCTTGGCATTTTATAGTTGCTGAAACTACAGAAGGAAAAGCACGTATAGCAAAAGGAACACAAGGTTTTTTTAGTTTCAACGAACCCAAAGTTACTAATGCTTCTGCTGTAGTTTTATTTTGTTCTAAAATTGACGCAGACAATGCATATTTTGAGCACATTGCTAATACAGAAGATAAAAGTGGAAGATTTCCAAATGAAGACATTAAAAACGGTTTTATAGGTGCTGTAAAAACTTTTGCAGGTATTCATAAATACGATTTAAAAGACTTGCAACACTGGATGGAAAAGCAAGTATATCTTAATATTGGTAGCTTTTTGTTAGGTGTTGCGAGTTTAGGAATCGATGCTACACCAATGGAAGGAATTGACGTAAAAGCTTTAGATGAAGAATTCGGATTAAGAGAAAAAGGATATACTTCTTTAGTTGCAGTTTCTTTAGGATATAGATCGGAATCTGATTTCAATTCAACCGAAAAAACACCAAAATCTAGATTGCCAGAAAGTGAAATTTTTACTGAAATATAAATCATGTTAAAACCATAGTGATGAAAAAAATTATAATGGTTGTTTTGTTATTCTTAGCAATTGGAGTAAATGCACAAACACCAAAAACAGATGATGCAAAATCTAGAAACGAAGTAGTAACCGCAGACAATGTAGAATGGGGTTGGTTAAATCCCTTACGAGGTGATAAAAGTCCAGCCGCAGGAAACCTTTGGGGTGACCGTACAGATACTTTAGCTTCTGGATTTCTAGTGAAATTTAATAAAGGATTTTCATCACCACCACACATACACAATGTAACGTATCGTGGTGTCGTAATTCAAGGTTTATTGCATAATGATGATGAAAATGCACAAGAGCAATGGTTGCCAGCTGGCTCGTTTTGGCAGCAACCAGCAGGTGAGGCACATATAACAGCTGCATCTGGCGAAGCAAATATGGCATACATTGAAATTCAAGAAGGACCTTATTTAGTAAAACCTACTGACGAAGCTTTTGATAATGGTGAGCGTCCTATAAACATAGATAAATCTAATCTAGTTTGGTTAAACGCTTCAGATATTACTTGGGTTACTGACGAGTCTAAAGTAGAAACTGCATTTTTATGGGGAAGCCATAAAGAAAGTGAACTAAGCGCAAGCATGTTAAAATTACCAGCCGGTTTTGAAGGTGAAATAAAGAATTTAAGTCCAAATTTTAGAGCAGTTATTATTCAAGGTACTATTGCTCACCAAGCTTCAGGTAATGAATTTGTTAATCTTTTAGAAGCAGGTAGTTATTTTGGAGCGGCTGAAGATTCAACTCATAAAATTACTGTAAAAGATGACCAAGAGGCTGTCATTTACATTAGAGCAAATGGAAAGTATGAGGTTACTTATAAATAAAACTGTAATTAATTAGTAAATATTGATTTATAGCAATAAGAAGCCACTTCAATACGTGGCTTCTACTTTTTATTATATTTAGTAACTTTAAAAAAATTTATATGCCAAGAACCATTATCGAAAACATTGTGATTGCTCAATACAAAGACCAAACATTTTTTGAGTTTTGTAAGTATACTACTATTCGTTTTTTCGAAATTCTATATTTTAAAAAAGGTAATGGAACCATAAAAATTAATGGCAAAACAGTAACTTATTCTGCAAAAAGTATTTTTGTATTTATTCCAGATGACATTTATATTGTAAATCCAGAAACAGAAACAACAACTGTAGCTATTAAGTTTTTAAAGAGTTTTTTTAGAAATACAGCTTCACAAAATGAAACATTACCCGTTAACGATTGGTTTCGTAAAATAGAAGAAATCTTAAATAGTGAAAGTCACGAACTTCGTGAAATGCAGTTCGAAACTGATGCTGATCGAGCGCATTTGGTAGCGTTAGTAAATATGGTAGCAACTGAATATTTAAACAAACAGTCTTTCGATATTTTTATCATTCAAAATTCATTATCCGTCATTTTGCATCTTATTGCACGCAATATTCAATTTATAAATACTTCAGATTCTGTAAAAGAAGTGAAATCGTCCAAAATTCAGCAAATCATAAATTATATTCATTCTAATATTTATAATTCAGATTTATTATCTACTAAAAGTTTAGCTGAAGAGTTTCACATGGCAGATAATTACATCAGTGAATATTTTAAAAAACATACAGATGTGTCGCTAAAAAAATACATCATCAACTACAAATTAAAATTGGTTGAAACACGTTTAAAATATACCGATTTACAATATTCCGAAATTGCTGCCGAACTTGGTTTTACAGATTCTAGTCATTTAAACAAAACGTTTCAAAGTTATAAAGGCACTAGTTTAAGTACCTTTAGAGCCAATTTAGCCTAAATTTTTACTAAAACCTCTTTTTTTACTAATACCACTTTGTTTTCTACCAAAGCAGAACAGCCGCTTGTGCGTAATTTTGTTATAGATAAAAAATACAATAGCAGTAGCTATACTTAAAACATATAATTATGAAAACAATAGAACATACCAATGCACTTGCAGAAGCTCGTGCTTTAGAAGTACCATCAAGAGAATTATCCTTAAGACGCGATCCATCAGTTGCTCAATTTTGGAATGAAAACCGTAAATTGTTAGAAGCTGCTTGGGCAGAGTGGGAAATAGAAAACAAAGACGATTTACTAGTTCCTGACGAAACTTTGCTTGACCCACGCTTACGTAAAGCTATTAAAGACGCTTGGGAAAACCCGGAAAAAGAATCTGCTGTTGCCGATTTATGGGAAGAAATTATACCTGGTGTTTATGTCGCACAGTTTTTTGATTTAGATCGCTTAGCGGATTTTCGCAACTATTTAGAAGCTGTTGCAAACTCAAGAGTACCAAAACGTGCACCTTATGGCATACAGTTAAACCGATATGGAATGATGCTAGATCCTCGTTCTGAAGGGCATTTGGCTGCACCTAATTTTCAAGCCTTTTATAACGATATGATGGACCGTTTTATGCGTCCGATTGCACGTTTGTTATTGGGAACCTACGGTTATGATAATCAGACCTTTGGATTTTCAATACAATACAATCCAGATAAAGACAAAGATTTACACGCACATACCGATGCATCTTCAGCAACTTTAAATATTAATATTAACTTACCGGATGAAAAGTTTACAGGATCTGAGGTAGATTTTTATGATAAAGCTTCAGGAAAAACCGTACAAGCTATTTTTGAACCAGGTAAAGCCATCATCCATAGAGGTAATGTGCCACACGCAACACACCCAATTACAAGCGGACAACGTAGTAATTTAGTAGTTTGGCTGTATGGTGACCGTATGCAAATACCACGTGGTAGTACTAGCAGTTACGGAAATAGTAGCAGTGATACCATTAAAGATGTTGCATTGGAAAGCGTTACCGCTCGCCAACGTTGGAGTTTGCCTGATGGTCCTAAAGATACCGTTGCACCATTCTAATTATGGCAGGCGTAGTTTATTATATTAAACAAAAATAAAATTATAAAACTGGCAATAGTTGTATTGCCAGTTTTCATCAACATAAAAAATACAATGAAACATATATTGATAACAGGAAGTACAGATGGTATAGGAAAACTTACTGCTTTAAAACTGGCAAAAGATGGAAATACAGTCTATATTCACGGTAGAAGTGAAACTAAAGTAAACAATGTAATAAAAGAGATAAAAGAAGCTTCAAAAAACGACAATATAAAAGGATTTGTAGCTGATTTTTCAGATTTAAATGCTGTTAAACAAATGGCTGCGCAAATTAAAAAGGAAGTATCAAGTTTAGATATTTTAATAAATAATGCTGGTATTTATAAAAGTCCTTCTGAAAAAACAATAGACGGCTTAGATATTAGAATTGCTGTAAATTATTTAGCGTCATATATTTTAACTGAAACTATTTTACCCGTGTTACAAAAAGGCTCAGCAACAAGAATTATCAATTTAAGTTCGGCAGCACAATCTACAGTCCAAAAAGGGGTGTTAACTGGCGATGCTAAGGTAAACGCTAGTGAGAGCTATGCACAGAGTAAGTTGGCCTTGACCATGTGGTCGTTCTACTTTGCTAAAAATCATTCAAAAATAGTAACGATAGCTGTAAACCCTGGTTCTTTATTAAATACAAAAATGGCAAAAGAAGCGTATGGGCAGCATTGGTCACCTGCAGAAAAGGGTGTAGATATTCTTTACGACTTGGCAGTGTCAGAACGTCATAAAAACCATTCAGGCACATATTTTGACAATGATAGAGGAAGTTATAGTAATGCACATCCAGATGCATATAATGACAATAAAATTAAATTATTACTAACTTTAACAGAATCCATCATTAGCAACTAGAGCTTTCAATACCAATCAAAATAGCCAATGAAAAAAGTACTTATTCTTTTTGCACATCCAAAGTTTGAAAAATCGAGAGCTAATGCTGCATTAATAAACCGCTTAAAAGATAAAGCGCATGTAACTTTTAACGATTTATATGAGCATTATCCAAATTTTCATATCAATGTACAACGTGAGCAAGAATTGCTTCTGCAACATGATATTATTATTTGGCATCATCCGTTATATTGGTATAGTAGTCCTGCTATTTTAAAGCAATGGAAGGATATGGTATTAGAGTTTAATTGGGCTTATGGACCAAAAGGAAAAGTATTACATAATAAAACAGTTTTTAATGTTATTACCACTGGTGGCTCTAGAGAAGTATATTGTTCTCAAGGATATAACACATATACTATAAATGAGTTTTTAAAACCTTATGAACAAACGGCCACTTTATGTGGAATGAACTATTTACCACCATTTGCAGTTATGGGTACACATAATTTATCTGATGAAGATTTGGTTAATTACGCCAATCAATACGAGCAGCTTATAGATTTGCTTCAAGGTGACTTTGAGGCAACCCAGTTGTCAAATTGCTTTTTTCTTAACGATTTAAATCTTTTAACCAGGTAAGCCTATGTCCGGAAGTTTATTGTTTCAAGCAATTGTGTTTTTGGCTGGTGCCATCATTTGTGTGTCTTTGGCTAAACGATTTGGTCTAAGCTCGGTTATTGGGTATTTATTGGCAGGTGTACTTATTGGCCCTTATGTATTAGGATTTATTGGTGAAGAAGGTGAGGATATTCTGCATTTTGCAGAGTTTGGTGTTGTAGTGATGCTGTTTTTAATCGGACTAGAAATTGAACCTAAAAACTTCTGGAACATGCGAAAATCCATCCTTGGTATGGGTGGAATTCAAGTCGCATTAACCGTTGGTTTAACGTACATTTTGTTCGCGTTTTTAGGATACCAATGGCAAGTGTCATTAGCCATAGGTATGGCTGTAGCGCTATCATCAACAGCAATTGCATTACAAACTATTAAAGAAAAAGGCTTGATGAATACGACCTTTGGTTCAAGTGCTTTTTCAATCTTATTGTTTCAAGATATCATTGTTATATTTATGATTGGTGCATTACCATTATTAAGTAATTCTGAAGAAAAGGCAGGCAGTACAGATACACATTCAACTGCAACATTAATTGAAAATTTACCTATAGGTTTTCAAACTTTAGCGATTATTCTTTCAGTAGTTTTAATTGTATTGGCAGGACGATTTGTGGTAGTGCCAATACTCAGAAAAGTAGCAAAAACAGGTGTTAGAGAGTTATTGATTGCAGCTGCGTTTTTAATCGTATTCGGAATTTCATACGTAATGGAATTTGTTGGTTTGAGTCCAGCATTAGGTGCATTTTTAGGTGGTGTTGTTTTATCTACAAGTGAGTTTAAACACGAACTGGAGAGCACCTTAGAGCCCTTTAAAAATTTATTATTAGGGCTCTTTTTTATGGCAGTTGGTGCATCCATCAACTTTGTGGTCATTGCCAATAGTCCATTAACTATTGGTGTTATTTTACTTGCCATCATTGCTATAAAAGCGTTAGTATTGTTTATTACAGGGCGTATATTTAAACTAAAAATAGACCAGAATGTATTGTTAACTTTTAGTTTAGCTCAAGTTGGTGAGTTTGCTTTTGTATTGCTATCGTTCGCATTTCAGCTTAATATTTTAGAGCAAGAACAAATGGATATGATGTTGGTAGTTACCGCAGTATCTATGTCGTTAACACCAATTTTAGCTTTGGTAAACGAACGATTTATTCTTCCAAAGGTTGGTACTAAAGAATCCATAAAACGACCAATGGATCATATTGCTAAATCACAAAAGGTTATATTGGTTGGCTTTGGGCATTTTGGTAGTACAGTTGGTCGTTTTCTCCGCTCACATGGTGTTGAGGCAACTATTTTAGATTTCGATTCTAATCGTGTTGATTTTCTTCGTAAAATGGGATTTGAAGTCTATTATGGTGATGCCACCAGAGAAGATTTATTAGAATCTGCAGGCATTGCAGAAGCTAAATTATTGATTTGTGCCACTAATAAAGTATCTGTAGCCAAAGCAATTACTAAAATAGTTAAGGAGAAATATCCTAACGTAGAACTTTTGGTGCGTACTAAAAATAGATACGATGCGTACGAATTACTCAATCTAGACGTCAAAAATATTTATCGTGAAACTTTAGACACTTCGTTAGCTCTAGCTAGTGATGCTTTAAATAAATTGGGTTTTAGAAAATACACTTTAAATCGTCAGGTTCAAAATTTCATTAAATATGACGAAGCAAGTTTAAGACGTCTAGCAACAGAACCGAATCGAGATGATAATTATATTTTTAAAGCACGAAAAGAGTTAGAACAACAAGAAAAATTACTAGAAGATGATTTTAAACGAGGCATAGTGGCTTATGATAATCATTGGGATAGTGAATATATTAGGAAACAATTAGGAAAATCTAATGAAAGTTAAACTTTTAAAATTTTTAAAACGAATGGTGTTAAGCATTGGAATAATATTAGGAGCAATGATACTGACAATAGTGTTATTTCTATATTTTAACCCACAATTCGGCGGAAAAGCTTCAGATGAAGCCATCGCAGAATATAAAAAGTCTAAAAACTATAAAGATGATATTTTTGTAAATAGCACTGAGGTTAAACTAGATATGAGTGCGAAAGATATGGGAAAAGCACTAGTGGGATTTTTTAAAAGTCAACCAAATACTAAACCAGAAGAAATTTTACCATTCTCTAAAATAGATTCATTAAATATTGCTGATTATAAAGGCGAAACACGACTAGTTTGGTTTGGGCATTCTACTTTTTTGCTTCAAACTGATAAAAAAACGATATTAATAGATCCCATGTTGGGTAATGTACCTGCACCACATCCTAGTTTGGGCAGTAAACGTTTTAATGAAGAGTTGCCTATTTCTATTGATAAATTGCCCAAAATTGATGCAGTAATTATATCGCACGACCATTACGATCATCTCGATTATAAGTCTATTATAGCATTAAAAAATAAAGTAGACCATTTTTACACTCCACTTGGTGTTGGTGCGCATTTGCAAAAATGGAACGTTGATAAAACTAAAATTACCGAGCTAGATTGGTGGCAAGAAACATACTTTAAAGATTTAAAATTGATCTGTACACCAGCTCAACATTTTTCTGGTCGTGGGTTGTCAGATAGAGCTAAAACGCTTTGGTCATCTTGGATTGTACAATCTAAAACAGATAATATTTTCTTTAGTGGTGATAGTGGTTATGCCAACCATTTTAAAACCATTGGTGAGATCTATGGACCGTTTGATTTTGCAATGATAGAATGTGGTCAGTATAACGAAATGTGGCCAGATATTCATATGTTTCCTGAAGAAACCGTACAAGCCGGAATAGATGTGAAAGCTAAAAAAATAATGCCTATACATTGGGGCGCATTTAAATTAGCAATGCATACTTGGACTGATCCAATTGAGCGTTTTACCAAAACAGCTGAAGAATTTGATTTGAGAATTGTAACACCTAAAATTGGTGAACTAATCTATCCAAAAGATAGTACATATACAGTTAAAACCTGGTGGAAATAGTATATTGTATGCCAAAAGATATTCCAAATATTGCCTTTAATGCTAAAAAAACAAATAATTCGGGTATTGATATTCTTACCATAGAAAAATTGGCGAGTCGTACCGATTTGTTAGATAATCATCATCCAGAAAAAGTCCACCAAGTTGCCTTTAATATGATAGTCTATTATACAGAAGGAGAAAGTAAACAGTTGGTAGACTTTGTATGGCATCCTGTTAAAAAACACACCATTATACACATTTCTAAAGGACAGATTAATGCGTTTAAATTTACCAAAGGTTTAAAAGGCTATATTTTATTATTTACTACAGATTATTTGCAAAAACAAATAAATAGCTTACCCAAGAATGAAATAGTTAGGTTATTTAATGCACATTTATTTTCACCAATTATTCAGGTGCCAATCGATTCAAATGTTTTGCAGTATTTTGAATTATTTTATAATGAATTTAACAACCTTAAAGAGGATTACAATCAAGAAAACACCTATAAAGCATTGCATTCTATTATTTTTTCGAAATTAGAACGCTTAAAGCAATACCAGACATTTCATCTTAAACATTCTAACCAACTCAATACCTTTTTAAATTTTAAATCCTTGTTAGAACAGCATTATAAAGTTAGTAGAAATGCTGATTTTTATGCAAATAGGTTACATATAACTTACAAGCACCTAAACACTATTTGTAAGACCACAGTTGGGATTACCGCTAAACAATTCATTGACCAGTTTATAATATTAGAAGCCAAACGCTTACTTATAAATTCTGAAATAAAAAGTACTGAATTAGCATATAATTTGGGGTTTGAAGAACCAACTAACTTCGTTAAGTACTTTAAAAAACATACAGGATTTACCCCAAATTCATTCAAAAAAGATTACATCTAACACCTCAGGTTCGATATTTACCATTTTTGTACTGTAATTCATCTTTACTATTATGTAGTTCTAAGATAATTTTGTCTTGTAATTAAAATACTAAAAAAATGAAACATTTAGGATTAACAATGGCCTTACTAATATTAGTAACATCATGCAAGTCAGAACAACAAAATAAGTCTAAAGAACAGAACAACAAAGAACAAATGGAAACAGGAATAAAACTATCTAATAAAGCTAAAGTAGGTGCACTTTTAAAGAGTATGGAAACTCGAAACCAAATACCTGCAAGTTACATTAACCCAGAAAAATATATTCAACATAACTTAGCTGTAGCAGATGGGTTAGCTGGCTTTGGTGCTGTACTACAAAATGCACCAGAAGGTGGTTTTAAAGTAAGTACAGTTCGATTATTCGAAGATGGTGATTATGTTTTTTCGCAAACAGAATACGATTTCTACGGACCGAAAATAGGATTTGATGTCTTTAGATTCGAAGAAGGTCTAATTGTAGAGCATTGGGATAACTTAATAGAAATTAAACCATTAAATCCAAGTGGTCACACACAAATTGATGGTACCACAACGATTACCGATTTAGATAAAACGGAAGCCAACAAAACACAAGTTGAAAGTTTTTTAAATACTGTATTAATAAATGGTAAAATGGATAAGCTTCAAAACTATTTTGATGGCGATAATTATATACAACACAATCCCAATATTGCAGATGGTTTATCTGGTTTCGGACAAGCATTAGAAGCGATGGCTAAACAAGGTATACATATGGAATTTGAGACGGTACACAAAGTATTAGGACAAGGTAATTTTGTATTAACTATTAGTGAGGGTCGTTTTGCAGGTGAGCCAACCTCATATTACGATTTATTTAGGTTAGAGAATGGGAAAATTGTAGAACATTGGGATGTGATTGAAACTATTTTACCAGAAGCCAATAGAAAAAACACAAACGGAAAATTTAATTTTTAAAAGCTACCCATCATATGCGCAAAAATTCTGGAAAGAAGATGCAAAAGTAGATGCTAAAAACAGTATTAATTAATCTAGTTATCTAAGTAGACATAGTGCTTTTAATAACAAAACAAATGAAATTTTAGTAGTTGCAAAATGGACGACCATGGAAAAAGAAAAGGATTATTGAAAAATTATCAACAGAACAGGTTAATAGTTGAAAAGGTTATCACTTAATATGGTCTTTTCATTTTTAAAACTTAATAATAAAATAATATGTCAGATATAAGAACGTGCCCAACGTGCGGTGCAAAAGCAAAATACAAAGAAAAAGGAGGTGTAGAATCCTTTACTGCAGTGCAAGATGAAGAGGCTTTTAAAAAAATTGGTCAGATGAAAAAAGCAATGCAAAAATTTAAGGATAAAGCTGAGGCCTTAGAAAAAGAATTAGCAGAATTAAAACAAACAAAATAGAATTATGAAAATAGCAGTGACATCAGTTAGCGGACAATTAGGTGCTGCAATAGCAACAAAGTTGATTCAAATAATAGGAAGTGAAAATGTTATAGGTATTGCGCGTACACCAAAAAAAGCAAAACATTTAAACATTGAAGTTAGAAGTGGAGACTATAATAATCGCGAAGAATTTGATAAAGCCCTTAAAGACGTAGACGCTGTATTGTTAGTGTCTGGTATGGATGAACCTCAAAAACGAATTCAGCAACACCGAAATGTCATTGAAGCAGCAAAATCTAATAATGTAAAAAAGATAGTTTATACAAGTATAGTAGGTGCAGAAGAAAATAATGCGTTTAGTCCAATAGTACAAAGTAATCGCCAAACAGAAAAAGACATTCAAAATTCAGGTTTAGATTGGGTGATTGGTAGAAACGGAATTTATATTGAACCAGATATTGAGTATATTGACACTTATATTAAAGAAGGAGAGATTAGAAATTGTGCAGAAAACGGAAAATGTCCGTATACAAGTAGAACGGAATTAGCCTATGCTTATACTAAAATGCTCACAGAAGATAAACATAATGGTAAAGTCTATAATTTGGTTGGAGAACCAATTACGCAAGCCCAATTAGCAAATGTTATTAATGAGGTATATGGTACAAATCTTACGTTTAATTCTGTGTCAGTAGAATCATATGCTAAAGAACGAAAAGCTCAATTAGGTGATTTTATGGGTACCGTTATAGCTGGTATTTACGAAGGTATTTTAAAAGGCGCTTATAATGTGCAATCAGATTATATTAAAGCTACAAATAGACCGCATAAGTCTACTTTAGAAATTATAAAAGACATAAAGCAACATAATTAAAAGAATGAATTTAATAGAGTACTTTACTAAGGTTAGGGAACAAACCGTTTCGTTTTGTAGCCATTTAAATATAGAAGATTATTCAATACAAGTGGTTGCATTTGCTAGTCCACCTAAATGGCACTTAGCTCATACCACTTGGTTTTTTGAAGAGTTTATTTTAAAATCGTTTCTTCCTAATTATAAAGTATTTAACACGTCTTTTAATTTCTTATTTAATAGCTACTATAATAATTTGGGTACTCGGATTTTACAGGCTAACAGAGGTAATATGTCACGACCTGTGACGAGCAAAATTCTAGAATACAGAAATTATGTAGATGCTTATATGATAGAATTATTAAAACAGAACTCTACAAAAGAATTAGCGGATTTAATAATTCTAGGTCTTAATCATGAGCAACAACATCAAGAGTTATTAGTAACTGACGTCAAGTATATGTTTGGTCACAATCCTATTTTTCCAGTATATCAAAAAGAGTTTAATCTATTAAAAGATAAAAACCAATACCAAGACCGTATAAAATTTAAAGAAGGAATTTATATAATTGGGTATAAAGGAAAAGACTTTTGTTACGATAATGAATTAGGATTGCACAAGGTATTTGTTGATGATTTTGAAATGAACAACCATTTAGTCACAAATGGAGACTATTTAGAGTTTATGGAGTCTGGAGGATATTCAGATTTTAATTTATGGCTCGATGAAGGTTGGACTTGGGTAAACAAAAACAAGGTTAAAGCGCCATTATATTGGTATAATATTGATAATACATGGCATTATTACACTTTAGCAGGATTGCAACCAGTAGATAAAGATGCTATATTAAGTCATATCAATTTTTATGAAGCAAATGCCTTTGCAGAATGGAAAGGAATGAGACTTCCAACAGAATTTGAGTGGGAAATTGCTTCAAATCAAATAGATTGGGGAAAACGATGGGAATGGACAGCAAGTGCATATTTACCATATCCCAATTTTGAAAAAGCAAATGGTGCAGTAGGAGAGTACAACGGAAAGTTTATGAGTAATAAAATGGTTTTAAGAGGCGCATCTGTAGCAACTTCAAAAAATCATAGCAGAAATACCTATAGAAATTTTTTTAACCCTCTAGAACGTTGGCAATACACAGGAATACGATTAGTAAAATAATATATGATAGAAGAGTTTAAAGAGGCCGTAAATAAAGGCTTAAGTGCTAAGAACAAAAATTTACCATCAAAGTATTTTTATGATAAAAAAGGCGATGCACTCTTTGTAGAAATAATGAATTTGCCTGAATATTATTTAACAAGAGCTGAATATGAGATTTTTAAAAATCAAACTTTAAAAATAATTACATCTTTAAATTTGAAAAAAGATACCTATTTCGAATTAATAGAACTAGGAGCTGGTGACGGAACGAAAACTAAGGAATTATTAAAGCTTTTAGATAAAGAGGCTTATGATTTTGATTATTTTCCAATAGACTTTTCTCAAAATGCATTAGATAACTTAGATAAAACACTACAAACAGAAATACCTTCGCTTTCCGTAAAAACAAAACAAGGTGATTATTTTAAGGTATTAGAATCATTTAAGGATAGTAAACATCAAAAAGTTATATTGTTCTTAGGTTCTAATATAGGAAATATGACAGATGATATAGCGAATGTATTTTTGCAAAACTTAAGTGCCAGTTTAGCGTTAGGTGATCAACTTTTTTTAGGTGTTGATCTAATAAAAGCGAAAGACATTGTACTTACAGCTTATAATGATAGTAAAGGGATTACTGCTGCTTTCAACTTAAATTTATTAAATAGAATTAATACAGAATTAAAAGGGAACTTTGCAATTAATACTTTTAAACACCTACCAGAATACGATGAAATAGAAGGTATTGCAAAAAGTTTTTTAGTGAGTACAAAAGACCAAGATGTTTTTGTTGAAGCATTAAATAAATCGTTTCATTTTTATAAAGATGAAAAAATTCACTTAGAAGTGTCTAGAAAATATAACGATGACATCATAAATAGTATCATTGCTAAAACAAAATTCAAAATTTCAGACAAATTAACAGATAGTAATAATTATTTTTCAAACTATATATTAAAAATAGTATGAGTAAATTAGGAGTATTGGGCTTAGGTAGTTTTTCAACCTTATTTTATATAAAGGAACTTAATGCGTTATATAATAAAAAACATGGTGGATTTAGTACTTGTCCTTTTACTATGCTAAACATAAATTTTGATGCTATAAATAATCTGCTTCCAAATACGTCTAACCATCTAGACAATCTTGTTTTGAATCCTTTAAATAAGCTAGCTCAATTGAATGTACATTCCATAATAGTACCTAATATAACATTACACGAAACATTAGACAGATTAAACATACCAAGCAACATAATTCATCCAGTAACTCAAACGATTATTAAATTAAAAGATGATAATCACCGACATGTTACGGTTTTTGGGTCATTGTATACAATGCAATCCAATTATATTAGTAGCGCATTTAAATCACATCATATATCTGTTTTACAACCTTCCGAAGAAGATAGGCTAATAATTGAGAACCTACGAGTAGTTATTTATAATGGCACAGAAACCACTGAACAACTTGCTACATTTAGAAGTCTAATAGCCAAGTATACTCAAAATGGAGCTGTAGTTTTCGCTTGTACAGAACTATCTGTAGCTTATAATAACCAAAATAATTTAGTTTACGATATGGCGAGAATACAGATAAATACAGCTATTTATGAGCTTTAATTAAATTAAATAAATAGTAATTTAGTTTTAAAATATAGAAATGAAATTCCTCAAGAAAAACTACGGTTGGATGATAGTTGTAATATTAGCTATTCTTCCAATTATTCCACTTTTAAATTTTATACACATTGATTTTTCTAACGGTTTAAACGTTAGTTTGGTAAAAAATGTAGCCAACCAAGATAGGTCCTCAACAGATATGCTATATCATATATCTGGAGAGTTTGCCATTAGATGGATGACAGCAGTGCTAACATGTACGCCATTCTTTATACTCTTTGGTGTAAACAATTTATTTGTACGTCAAGCCATGGGAATAGTCACTGCAGTATGGAGTTTTATACACTTTATATTGTTTGTAATCATTGAGGGGTTTTTAGAAACCTTTACACAAGTTAATTATGTTTTGGGTTTTATAGCTATTCTAATGCTTATTCCTTTGGTTTTAACATCGAATAGAAAATCAATGAAACTATTAAAAAGAAACTGGAAAAAAATTCAGAGTTTTGCATATCTAATTGTATTTCTAAGTATAATCCATGTAGTACTATTACAAAAAACATGGTTAATTTATGCTATAATCGTTGGCATTGGTTTCATTATTAGAATTCCTATAATAAAACATAAAATAATTGAGCTCAGAAAGAAATAAAATTTAGTAAAACCATTGTTTGTAAAAATTAGTATAACTACTATTAAAAAAAAGATTAGTTAACAAATTTTAGAAACGAACCAGATGTTTTACTCTTTTTTTTCCTAAAATTTAGCTGTTTTTTGAATTCATTTTTGATAAAATATTTTAATTTTTTTTCATCAAAAAACACGATAACGTTTTCGTAATGTACTGTTTTAGAGCCATTGTTATAAATTTCATACTAATTTTATAGTCTTAACTTCATATACACTAAAAATTGTGGTCATAAATCTCATTTTTATAAAAAATCGCGCAATAATTTTACACTATTATCAAAAATAGAACCCTTAAAATAGGGATATCATAAATCGTATCTCGTACTAATTTTAATAAATTTAAACTTGTAATTATCACTATTACCCGTAGGCCAATAACTACGCGACTCTTGGTGTATTGAAGCATTCTTTTAAAGGAAAATGAATAATTTTTATTGCCTATAATATGACATCTATCATATTATTCAAATCATACCTCTACTAAATTTGTATAAAAATTAAACATTTTAATTATGAATATTTCGCATATAGAGCATTTAGGCATTGCAGTAGAAAATTTAGATGAAGCCATTAAATACTATGAACAGGTATTAGGAATGAAATGCTATTCTATAGAAGAGGTTGTCGATCAAAAAGTGAAGACAGCCTTTTTTTTAGTTGGTAATACAAAAATTGAATTATTAGAAAGTACTTCACCAGATGGACCAATTGGAAAATTTATTGCAAAAAAAGGACAAGGTATACATCATATAGCATTCGCTGTTAACAACACTGACGAAGCATTAAAAACAGTAGAAGAACGTGGCGTAAAATTAATTGATAAAACGTCTAGAAAAGGAGCAGAAGGCTTAGAAATAGGGTTTTTACATCCAAAATCTACACTAGGAGTGCTTACAGAACTATGTTCTAAACCAGAATAATTTGATATAATATTATAGATAAGTAAAGACAATTATGGCAAATCAAGATAAAATTAATGAGCTCATAGAAAAAAGAGCTAAAGCAAAGTTGGGAGGCGGAGAAAAACGTATTGATTCTCAACATGCTAAAGGTAAATTAACCGCTCGTGAGCGTATTGATATTCTTTTAGACGATGATAGTTTCGAAGAATTCGACATGTTTGTAACACACAGAACAAAGTCTTTTGGATTAGATAAACAAATATTTCTCTCTGATGGTGTAGTCACTGGTCATGGAACAATTGATGGTAGAGTGGTCTATCTTTTTGCTCAAGATTTTACAGTATTTGGAGGTTCCTTATCTGAAACTTATGCCTTAAAAATTTGTAAGGTAATGGATATGGCAATGAAAATTGGTGTTCCAGTTATAGGTTTAAATGATTCTGGTGGAGCACGTATACAAGAAGGTGTAAGATCATTAGCTGGATACGCTGAGATTTTTCAACGTAATATTATGGCATCTGGTGTTATTCCTCAGATTTCGTCAATTTTAGGACCTTGTGCAGGTGGTGCAGTGTATTCTCCAGCATTAACGGATTTTACTATAATGACAGAGGAAACAAGTTATATGTTTGTAACGGGACCTAAAGTTGTAAAATCGGTAACAGGCGAAGTAGTTACTGCAGATCAACTTGGTGGTGCTAAAATACATTCTACACGTTCTGGTGTTTCGCACTTTTTAGCCAAAGATGATGAAACCAACTTATTATTGATTCGTAAAATTTTAAGTTACATGCCTTCTAATAATTTAGAAGAAGCACCAATATTAGATTGTAACGATCCTATAGATAGATTGGAAGATGCATTAAATGATATTATTCCAGAAAATCCAAACCAACCTTATGATATTGTTGAGGTAATTTCAATTATTGCGGATAACGGTGAGTTTACAGAAGTACACAGAAACTATGCTAGAAATATTTGTGTAGGTTTTGCAAGATTTAATGGACGTCCTGTTGGTATAGTAGCTAACCAGCCTAAATACTATGCAGGTGTATTAGATATAGATGCCTCTAGAAAAGCGGCTAGATTTGTTCGTTTTTGTGATGCGTTTAATATTCCAATTGTAACACTGGTTGATGTTCCTGGTTTCTTACCTGGCACTGGACAAGAATATGGTGGAATTATATTGCATGGTGCAAAATTATTATTTGCCTATGGAGAAGCAACAGTTCCAAAAGTAACTATTACACTGCGTAAATCTTATGGTGGAGCACACGATGTAATGAGTTGTAAGCAACTACGAGGAGATGTTAATTATGCTTGGCCAACTGCAGAAATTGCTGTAATGGGTGCTAAAGGTGCTGTAGAAGTTTTAGAAGGTTCTAATATTAGAAAAATTGAAGATGCCGAAGAAAAACAAGAATATATCGATAAGAAAGAAGATGAGTATACAGAAAGATTTGCAAACCCATACCAAGCTGCAAAATATGGATTTATTGATGATGTAATTGAGCCAAGAAACACACGTTTCAGAATCATTAGAGCGTTACAGTTACTTCAAAATAAAAAGGATTTAAATCCACCTAAAAAACACTCTAATATTCCTTTATAATGACACAGATACTATTATACACTGACCCAATAAGTCAAGGATACGTTATACTAATTACCGGATTATTAATTGTATTTAGTGCTTTAGTTATACTAGCCTTATTTTTTAACTTCGGATTACCTGTTATGCTTTACGCGTATAAGATAATTACAAAAGGAAAAGACAAAAAGATTAGCGAAATTAAGGTAAAAGGAGACAGTAATTTTACGGGAGAACTTTCAGCTGTTATTGGTGCTTCTATACATATGTATTTAAGTGAACAACATGATATTGAAAGTGGAATCTTAACGATAAAAGAAGTTAAAAAATCATATTCGCCTTGGAGTTCTAAGATATATGGAGTTCAAAACAGATTATAAATATGATATAAGCTTGTTCTAGATTTCAGATATTAAAGAAAAAATTAAAGTAGAACAGCATATAATCATAAAAACAAAATAAATAATAACACATGAAAAGTTATAAATTCAAAGTTAACGAAAACGGATATACGGTTAATATAAAATCACACGAAGACAATGTGATTAATTTAGAAGTTAATGGAACAACCTATGACGTTATCCTAAAAGCAGACGTTAAAAAGACCAAAACACCAACCTTAGTACGTGCAGCTTCAAAACAACCAGCTGTACCTTTAAAAGTAGACCCAAAATCGACAAAAACAAAAATTGTAGCACCAATTCCAGGTACTATTCTTTCGCTTAATGTAAAAGTAGGAGATACTATTAAAGAAAACGATTTACTATTAGTGTTAGAAGCCATGAAAATGGAGAACAATATTATTGCTGAAAAATCTGGAGTTGTTACTTCTATAAAGGTTCAAGTAGGTGAGCAAGTGTTACAAGATGCTTTATTAATAGAATTAGAATAAAATTGTATTCAATTTAAGCTTATTCAATAAAGAAAACTAATCATTATTTTAAATTAAAAATGAAGAAACTAATTATAATATTTAGTGCGATCTCATTGCTTGTTTTTATCAGACCAGTACTTGGCTTAGGCGCAAATACAACGTCTAGTAATTCTACTGTAATTGCGGAACAAGTTGATATTACAGAAGGCGATAGTATTATCGATGAAGCCGTAGAAGGCATAAAATCGTTTTACAGTTATACCGGATTTGCAAATACAAGTTCAGGTAATATAATTATGATATTTATAGGTATCGTTTTTATCTATTTAGGGATAAAATACGATTACGAACCCTTATTACTAATCCCAATAGGTACAGGTGTTATACTAGGAAATATTCCTTTTGTAGCTGGTAACCAAACAGGTATTTATGAAACGGGTTCTGTTTTAAATTACCTCTATTTTGGAGTGGTAAAAGGGGTGTATCCACCGCTTATTTTCTTAGGAATTGGTGCCATGACTGATTTTTCATCTCTTATTGCTAATCCTAAATTAATGCTTTTAGGTGGAGCAGCGCAAATTGGTGTATTTGCTACCTTTTTAGGAGCTTTATACTTAGGATTTAACCTTCAAGAGGCTGGAGCTATTGGGATTATTGGTGGAGCAGATGGACCAACAGCCATATTCTTATCCTCTAAATTAGCTAACGGAATTAACATATTACCAGATGGCACAACAGTTAAAAATTTAATTGGCCCTATTGCTATTGCTGCTTATTCTTACATGGCATTGGTACCAGTTATTCAACCACCACTTATGCGTTTATTGATTTCTAAAAAGGATAGAAAGATAAAAATGAAGCCACCTAGAGCGGTAACGCAAAAAGAAAAAATGATTTTCCCTGTGGTTGCGCTTATCTTAACCTTGTTTATATCACCAAGTGCATTACCATTATTAGGAATGTTATTCTTTGGTAATTTATTAAAAGAATCTGGTAGAACAGAACGTTTAGCAGATACAGCTAGAACAAAATTAATTGATATAGTTACTATTTTATTAGGGGTAACAGTGGGAGCGTCTACACAAGCCGATATTTTTATTACCAAAGATTCTATGTTAATCTTTGGACTTGGTGCTATCTCATTTGTTATTGCAACTTGTGGAGGTTTATTATTTGCTAAATTCATGAATCTATTCTTAAAAGGCGATAATAAAATAAATCCATTAATTGGTGCAGCAGGAGTATCAGCCGTACCAGATAGTGCTAGAGTAGTGCACCATGAAGGTTTAAAATCAGACCCATCAAACTTCTTATTAATGCATGCTATGGCACCAAATGTTTCTGGTGTTATTGGCTCTGCAATTGCTGCAGGTATTATTTTAAGTTTTTTAGGTTAATGTTTTAAATATCATTAAGAATAAACAAAATACTAAATTTTACATTATGAAAATACCAAATATAATGACAGCAAATGAAGCTGTTAAACTAATAGAATCTGGAGATCGTGTATTAATTCAAGGCGGTTCTGCCACACCACAAACTTTAATAAAAGCTATGGTAGGTAGAGCACCTGAATTAAAAAATGTTGAAATAGTACATTTACATACCGAAGGTGAAAGTGGTTATACAAATCCAGATTTAAAAGATAGCTTTCATACTAAAGCATTTTTTATAGGCGGAAATGTTAGAAAAATGGTAGGTAATACTGTAGATTATATTCCAATTTTCTTAAGTGATATCCCAAGTTTATTCCGAGAAGGTTATATGGATGTAGATGTGGTTTTAGTAAACGTATCACCTCCAGATAAGCATGGTTTTTGTTCTTTAGGTGTGTCTGTTGATATTATAATTGCCGGAATCGAAAAAGGCAAAAAAATCATAGCACAAATTAATCCAAAAATGCCTCGTACGTTTGGAGATGCCTTAGTTCATCTAAATAAATTTGATGCCTGCGTTTTAGTGGATGAAGAGATATATGAAATGAAATTTGTACCGCCATCAAAAGAGGAACAAGCTATTGGAAAAAATATCGCTGGTATTATAGAAGATGGCGCAACGCTTCAAATGGGAATTGGTGGTATTCCTAATGCCGTATTAACATATTTAACAAATCATAAGAACTTAGGTGTTCATACAGAAATGTTTTCCGAAGGTATCGTAGATCTAGTAGAAAAAGGCATTGTAAATGGTGCACATAAAAAAGTAAATCCTCATAAAATAATTTCTGGTTTTGCGATGGGTACACGTCGTTTATATGATTTTATGGATGATAATCCAGAAATTGAAATGAACGATATTGCCTATGTAAATGACACATCTATAATTCGTCAAAACCCTAAAGTAACAGCAATTAACTCAGCAATAGAAATAGATTTTACCGGACAAGTTTGTGCGGATTCTATTGGTACTCGAATGTTTTCTGGTGTTGGTGGTCAAATGGACTTTATGCGTGGTGCTGCTTTATCTAAAGGCGGTAAACCAATTATTGCCATTACATCTAGAACTTTAAAAGGTGTTTCAAAAATTGTACCTTCGTTAAAACCTGGAGCAGGTGTTGTAACCACTAGAGCACATGCCAGATATGTAGCTACAGAATATGGTATTGCAGAATTATTTGGTAAAAGTTTAAGAGAACGTGCAGAGTCATTAAGAGATATTGCACATCCAGATAGTAGAGAAGAATTAGATAAAGCTATTTTTGAAAGATTTGGAAGTAGTTTTTAATGTAATATAAATTTGAATAATAGTAATTATTATGAATAACAAAAACAAACCACTATTTTCTGAATTTCCACCTGTTTCAACAGAACAGTGGATGGAAAGAGTGACAGCCGATTTAAAAGGTGCTGATTTTAATAAAAAATTGGTTTGGAAAAACCTAAATGGCATCAATATTCAGCCATGTTACAATAGTGAAAGCAAGATTACACAACTTAAAAATACAGGTGAAAATTCTCAAACATTAGTGAATTACCGTAAAGTACCAGTGTGTTGTGCAGAAACAGGCAATGATTTGGCTAAAAAAGCCATTGAAGAAGGTATTTCAGGATTAATTTTTCAATTATTAGATACAGTTCCTGTTGCAGAACTTTTAAAAGATATTGATTTAAACCAAATTACGGTTGCTTTTGATATTTACAATAATACCATTGATTTCACTAAAGACTTGGTGGCTTTTGCACAAGGTAAGGATCTAAAAGGGTACCTTAATACAAGTGTTATTTCAAACTATGTAACAACAGGGACTTTTGATGACAACCAAGTTGAGTTGATTATAGAAGTAATTAAACTAACTAAAGATTTTCCTAAGTTCAAAGTACTAACTATTTCAGGAACTGAATATTTAGATTCTGGTGCTAACCAAGTACAAGAAATTGCATATACATTAAATTCATTGGTATTCTTAACGGAAAAACTAAAAGAAAAAGGTGTTGCAGTTCAAGAGATATTTAACAACTTAAACTTTCTTTTAGCTATAGGATTAGAATATTTTGTTGAAATAGGGAAGTTTAGAGCCTTTAATAGTCTCTTAGCTGAAGTTATTGCCAAATATGGTATTACAGATTATAACAAGACTATAACGGCTAAAACATCTATCTGGAGCAAATCGATTACAGATGCCGAAACCAATTTGTTACGTTGTACCACAGAAGCAATGTCAGCTATTTTGGGTAATGTAGATGGTGTTTTAATAGATCCTTATGATAAAGAGTTTAAAAGTGCTTCGGATTTTTCTAATAGAATAGCAGGTAATATTACCACCATTCTAAAAGAAGAATCTTATTTTGGAAAGGTCTCAAATCCAGTTGATGGTTCTTATTACATAGAAGAAGTGAGTTCTAAAATTGCCGAAAAAGCATTAGAGCTATTTAAATCTATTGAAGCTAAAGGCGGATTTTATAAAGCATTTGAAAACGAAACCATTCAACAACAAATTGCAGAAATTCGTTTACAGAAACTAAAACTAATCAGTCAACGTAGAACACCTATGGTGGGTATTAATAAATATCCTAACCTAATGGAAACTGTAGAGGCGAGTTTACTTTCTAAAGGCGAATCAACAAATCCTAAAGTGTTAACACCTAGAAGAGCATCTTTAGAAATTGAAGCGATTAGAAGAAAAACAGAGGAGTTTGTTTCAACTACTAACAAACGTCCAATAGTTGAATTGGCTAGTTATGGTAACTTAACCATGCGTAAAGCCAGAGCCGCTTTTGCTTATGATTTTATAGGTGTTAGTGGTTATAACGTACTGCAAGAAAAAAGTTTTGAAAGTGCTGAAAAAGCCGCAGAGTTAAGTGCAAAATCAGAGTCAGACGTTGTTGTAATGTGTAGCTCAGATGATGATTACAACGAAACAGCATTGACATTTATTAAAACCTTCAGAGCTTTAAATAGCACTAAAGTTTTACTAATTGCTGGTGCACCAACAAATATGGACGAATTAACCGAAGCTGGATTAGATGGATGTGTTAATATGAGATCAGATGTTATTGCAACAATCTCTAGCATTCAAAGTAAAGTTCAACAAACCATTAAATCTTAAGACGTATGCAACCCGATTTTTCAGATATAAAATTAAATTCAACTGTAAAGCAAACAGTTGAACCCAAAAATAACAAAGACGTTTGGAATACGCCTGAAGGCATTCCTGTTAAAAAACATTTTTCAAAAGATGATATTGCTACTGCAGAACACTTAAGTTTTTCAGCTGGTGTACCTCCATTTTTAAGAGGACCATACAGTGCTATGTATGCAATGCGACCTTGGACTATTAGACAATATGCTGGTTTTTCAACTGCAGAAGAGTCTAATGCATTTTACAGAAGAAACTTAGCTGCTGGACAAAAAGGGCTTTCTGTAGCATTCGATTTAGCTACACATAGAGGTTATGATTCTGATCACCCTCGTGTTACTGGTGATGTTGGTAAAGCTGGTGTAGCCATAGATTCTATTTTAGATATGGAAATTTTGTTCGATCAAATTCCACTAGATAAAATGTCAGTGTCTATGACAATGAATGGTGCCGTATTACCAATTATGGCCTTTTATATAGCCGCAGCAAAAAAACAAGGCGTTGCTTTAGATAAACTTTCTGGTACAATTCAAAATGATATTCTTAAGGAATTTATGGTGCGTAACACGTATATCTATCCACCATTACCATCTATGAGAATTATTGGTGATATTTTTGATTATACCACTAAAAATATGCCGAAGTTTAATTCTATTTCTATTAGTGGATACCATATGCAAGAAGCTGGTGCAACCGCTGATATTGAATTAGCTTATACCTTAGCTGATGGTATGGAATACATTAGAACTGGTTTAAAATCTGGTTTAAAAATTGATGAATTTGCACCAAGACTATCATTTTTCTGGGCTGTAGGAATGAACCACTTTATGGAAATTGCCAAAATGCGTGCAGCACGTATGCTTTGGGCAAAAATCATAAAATCATTCAATCCAAAGAACCCAAAATCAATGGCATTGCGTACGCATAGCCAAACATCTGGTTGGAGTTTAAGTGAGCAAGATCCATTTAATAACGTAGCGCGTACCTGTATTGAGGCTATGGCTGCAACGTTAGGTGGTACGCAATCATTGCACACCAATGCTTTAGATGAAGCAATTGCTTTACCTACAGATTTCTCTGCCAGAATTGCACGTAATACACAAATATTTATTCAAGATGAAACGCAGATGACAAAATCTGTGGATCCATGGGCTGGTTCTTACTATGTAGAATACTTAACTCAAGAAATAGCAAAGAAAGCTTGGAAACTAATTGAAGAAGTAGAAGAACTTGGTGGCATGGCAAAAGCTATTGAAACTGGTGTTCCTAAATTACGAATTGAAGAGGCGTCTGCTCGTAAACAAGCGCGTTTAGATTCTGGTCAAGATATTTTAGTTGGTGTAAACAAGTTTAAAACTACGGAAGAATCTAATATTGAAATTTTAGAGGTTGATAATACCGTGGTTAGAAATTCTCAAATAGAACGTTTAAACAAAATGAAAGCTGAGCGTAATTCTGAGGTTGTAGCAGCTAACTTAAAAGCTTTAGAAGATTGTGCAGGAGGTGGTGAAGGTAATTTATTGGAATTAGCGGTTGAAGCTGCGGAAAATTTTGCAACATTAGGTGAAATATCTGATGCTTTAGAAGTTCATTTCGGAAGACATAAAGCTGATACTAAATTAATAAGTGGAGTGTACGGTAAAGAAGTAGATAACGATAGTACGTTTGCAAAAGCACAGCAATTAGCAGATAAGTTTGCTGATATCGAAGGTCGTAGACCTAGAGTTATGATTGCAAAAATGGGACAAGATGGTCACGATAGAGGTGCAAAAGTTGTAGCATCTAGTTTTGCAGATTTAGGCTTTGATGTAGATATGGGATCCTTATTCCAAACACCAGAAGAGGTGGCAAAACAAGCAATAGAAAATGATGTGCATTTTATTGGCGCATCAAGTTTAGCGGCTGGTCATAAAACTTTAATTCCACAATTAATTGGGGAATTGGAGAAACTTGGACGACCAGATATTATGGTTTTTGCAGGAGGCGTTATTCCTGCACAAGACTATGATTATTTATTAGAAAGAAAAGTAGCAGCCATTTTTGGTCCTGGTACTGTTATTTCAGAGTCGGCTATAACTATAATGGAGAAATATCTAGAGCAGGATTAGAGTACCTGGTTGATATATTAGGAGAAAAGCTCAAACATTAACTTGTTTGGGCTTTTTTTAGTTTAAAAATGAAATATGATAACTCCCCATTAATCCCATAGCGTTAATGATAATATTGCCTACTCAATTAAAAGTTAATATTTCTTCCAATATGTAATAGCAGATGCACAGACTTTATCACTGCCTTCAACTTTTATTGTGTGTTGAAATTTATGTGGTGATGCTAATATTTTAGTTTGAGACAAAACAGTATCACCATATTGCGCTTCAGCAATAAAACGACCATCTATAGTATGTAAATAATAATGGTCTACAATGTCTTCGGGTATAGATTCTATGACCCATTGAAGATATCTAATATTATTTACGTGTTTATTTGTATCGGTATCAAATCGGTTAACCTTAAAAACATTGGTATAATCAGCGTCTTCTACAACATTTAGTTTTTTCCTTATATTATGGTCAATTGAAACGGCATTATAAAAAGACCATTTATCTTTAATGGAATTAAAAATGGGTTTAGGTCGCCGCTTGTCTATATCAAAGAAAACCCATAATCCTTTGGCTCGACCTATAATATTGCGGTGTTCGTCATAGATGATATTTTCTCTATAGCCTTTAATAGAGGAGTATTGAGATAACCATGTTCTAATGGTGATTTTTTCTTTATAACGTGGATAGCGTTCCATTTGCAAAACCCCAGAGACTAATACCCAACCCACATTTTCTTCTAATAAATCAAATAGACTGTAGTCAATAACATAACAGTGGTCTGCGGCCGTTTCTTCTAATAAGGCAAGCATAATTGCAGGTGAAGCATGGCCTAATGCATTCATTTCAAAATAGCGTAATTCAAATTCTTGTTCAAAAAAATTATCAAACGTCATTTTGAATAGCTTTATCTAGAATGATTTTTTAAATTGCTCTATGATTTGTTGAGCAGCTTTAACAGGAGAAATTTCTGCTGCAATAACATCTTTTTCTAATCTCGAAAGTTCGTTTTTAATATCTTTTGAATTGTAAAACAACTGCTTTAGTTCTTCATTAATATTATTGTACATCCATTTTATTTGTTGATGGTTTCTGTTTTTTATAAAATAACCATTGGCATCAACATGCGCTTTATACTTTAATATTTCTTCCCATACTTTAGATATACCTATGTTTTTTATGGCAGAAGCGGTTCTTACTACAGGACTCCAGCCAGATTCTGCTAATGGAAAAATATGAAGGGCATTTTGGTATTGTCGTTTGGCAATTTTACTCTTGGTAATATTATCGCCATCGGCTTTATTGATAACCAGCATATCTGCCATTTCCATAATACCTTTTTTAATACCTTGCAATTCGTCACCAGCACCTGCAAGCATCAATAAAAGAAAGAAATCTGTCATACCGTGAACCGCTGTTTCCGACTGTCCAACACCTACCGTTTCAATTAAAATAACATCATAGCCTGCAGCTTCGCATAGTAACATGGTTTCTCCAGTTTTGTTCGCCACACCGCCTAAAGTATCACCAGATGCCGAAGGTCTAATATACGCTTCTTGGAGATTAGCTAACTCTTCCATTCGGGTTTTATCACCTAAAATACTGCCTTTAGATCGTTGACTACTTGGGTCTATCGATAAAATTGCAACTTTATGGCCTTCTTTAACTAAATACAATCCAAAGGCTTCAATAAAGGTGCTTTTACCAACACCTGGAACACCTGTAATTCCAATGCGGATAGAGTTTCCGGAGTTGGGCAATATTTGTTGAACAATTTCTTTGGCTAATACTTTATCACTGTCTAGATTACTTTCAATCACGGTTATGGCTCTAGATAAAATAACCCGATCGCCACGCAAAATACCATCGATGTATGCCTGTTTACTAAGTCTATTTTTTGGTTTGTAGTTTTTCATTTTTGAGATAAAAAAGCTGAATTTTTTTTAAGGTTTGGCTCCTAACAAAGATACTTATAATACCATAAAATTAGGCTGTTTTTACCTGTTAAAAAGCCAATAAAATAATGAAGAAACTCAATAAATCTAGAGGTTGAAAATTTAAGTCTTCAAAACGTCATAAATTAAGCTTTATCAAATCTAAATACGATGTTTTAACCCTATAAAAAAGCCAGATATTTTTTAATTTATCTGGCTTTTTTAGCATTAATTTTTTATTAAAATAATCAAATATTATTTTGAAATTATCTTTTTGTAAATGGTACCTTCACTTGTCTTAAAACGTACAAATAAAACCTGACTTCCTAATTCAATATCAGTTAAATCTAATTTTATAATATTCGCATTTTTATCTACAAAATTATCCACCGTCTTTAGTAAACTACCGTGAATATCAAATATCTCTATTGTAGCGGTAGTATCTATATTAGAAGTATAACTTAAATTTATAATACCTTTAAAGGGAACAGGGTAAAGCTCTAAGCTGAGAGCAGCTCTACCAGCATCTTCAAAAAAACCTTCGCAAACATCACCAATATAATTATTGTTTTCGTCTAACTGATCAGGATTAAAAGTTTCAAGACAATTATCTATACAATCTGCAACACCATCGCCATCTGTATCTGTATAACCTTCATCTATAAGGCCATCTCCATCATTATCTACACCATCACAAAACCACTCTAATTCTTGAGCCTCACAACTATCACCAATACCATTTCCATCTTCATCAACTTGGTCAGGATTGTGAGTATCTACGCAATTATCTATACAATCTGCTATACCATCGCCATCTGTATCTGTAAAACCTTCATCTATAACACCATCACCATTATTATCTATACCATCACAAATTTCTACTGCTTCTTGAATCTCACAAGCATCACCAATACCATTTCCATCTTCATCAACTTGGTTAGGATTGTAAGAGTCTACACAATTATCTATACAGTCGGCAACACCATCACCATCTGTGTCAGCAAATCCTTCATCTATAACACCATCACCATTATTGTCTATACCGTCGCAAATTTCTACAGGTGTAGAGTCATCAGGTATATCTATAGTAGAATCAAAAATATAAGGATGAACTTCTCCGGAGTTTTGTTCAAACTTTTCAACAATAATTTGACCATCTATATTAAAATTACTTCTGTTATTAAAACGTGCTTCTGGCGCATAGATGGTACCGTAAACTTGAGCACCTCCAACATAGTTGATGGTAGATGTAATATCAGGAAAATTAATTAATATGTATGGTGCATAACTTAAGGGATTACCAACAATATTTGGCCAGCTATCTATAATAACCTCGCTACTATCATTACTATCTGTGATGTTAATTACAAAAGGGATATCTGTTGATGGCACTTGATTATTAAATTTAATTTCACTCAACGCATTAAATTCCGCAACAGTTAAATTGATAACATTAGTTTCATTTGGTGTTAAGTCAATCCATAATTTACCATAATTAAATTCACTTGCAGTCCAAGTTGTATTGGTTGTTAGCGTGCCTAAATAATTTGAAATAGATATAAATTCTACAAAAGCAGAACTAAAATCTACCTGAGGATCTTCTGCAATAGAATTTGCAGTTTGCTGAGTTGCAAGGGCAATTCTAGGTGTGCTATCGTAATTTGCGCCGTTTGCAGTAATTCTAGTATTGCTCACCACATTGTTTTGATCAACTTCAAAAATAGAACTCGTTGATAAATCTCCAATTTTAATAAAGTTGTTTTGCAGAATTTGTAGTTGTCCAGAATTATAATTAATCTTTCCGGCTACAACTAGAGCTGTAGGTTGCGTATCTTGATTATAATAATTTACGCCACCAAAAATATTTATTGTACCATCTAAAATGAAATCACCACCAACAGCCCAAGAACCTTCTGTTTCTGTCTTAATAGCAATGGCGTCACCAGAGGTAAAAATATTAAAATTGGTTGCAGCTTCTGTTGGATTAACAGGGTTAGATTGGGCTTCTAAATAACTTGTAACATTAAGATAGGAGCAACCAATAACTAAACTAAATAGTAGTTTTTTTATTTCCATAACATTTGGGTTTGTAGGTTAATTATATCAAAATTAATAATTTAAACTAAAAAAGAATGTCACTCATCGAAAAGTGTCCGTTTAGCCTAATTTTTCGATGAACGGAAGGAAACTAGACTGTTTTTTTTATAATATGGATGAGAAACGAAATTAATTTAGTCAGTGCTTACTAATTATTTTTATATTATAGTAATAATGTTCTATATTCGTTACCATCATAATGAAACATAAAATTAAAACAGAAGCAATTTCTTTATTTAATACTTTGGGATTTTCGGTAGTTTCTATGAAGCAAATAGCCGATAAACTTGGAATTAGCGCAGGAAATTTAAGGTATCATTACCTAAACAAGGAAGCTTTATTAAAGGTGATTTATACAGAAATGTATGATGAAACCTTAGATTACATTCTTCCTGAGAACACGTACATCACATTGTTTCATTTTGAAGAAATGATGCAGAAATTTGATAATCTACAACAACGTTATGCCTTTTTCTTTAAAGACATTGTACACATTTCTACGGTTTATCCTAGCATTTCAAAACAATACGAAGCGTCTAATTTAGTACGCTTTAAAGATGCTAGAAAACTGATTGATTACTATGTTGAATCGGGTAGAATGGTGCCAGAAACCCAAACGATTGATTACGATCAGGTGATTTATACCATTTGGATGATTAGTACGTTTTGGCAAGCCCAAAAACAAACAATGAAAACAGAACAGTATGAGGTTAACAAACGACCGTGTATAGAAATTCAGTGGAATCTGCTGTTACCATATTTAACTGAAAAAGGGATGAGCGAATATCAAGAACTTCGAAAATTTATTAAAACAACGACTAAATAAATAAGAGAATCATGAGAAAAATTGAAGCACTATTAAACGAATACGCAGAGAGCCATCAAACCAAATTAAATATTGCTATACATTACATTTGTGTGCCACTCATCTTTTTTAGTCTTATTGGTCTACTAAGCTGTATTCCTGTGCCAGAGGCCATAGTTAGTGTGTTTCCCAATTCTTTTGCATCGTACATCCATTTTGGAACGCTCGTTATTGTGTTAGGCTTAATCTATTATTTACGCTTGTCTATGGTTTTGTTTATAGGTATGCTGGTGTTTTCAGCGTTGGTGCTTTTTACAATTCATCAAATTGCACAATTGCAGATGGCACCACTTTGGGTAATAATGCTTGGCATATTTGTAGTTGCTTGGATTGGCCAATTTATCGGACATAATCATGAAGGCAAAAAACCTTCATTCCTCAAAGATTTACAGTTTTTAATGATTGGTCCTGCGTGGACAATGAGTCATGTATTTGAGGCTTTTAAAATTAAATTTTAAGAACAAAATGTTACTCAATAGTATTGGAAAATCTTAATTAAAAAGAGGTCTTTATTGTGGAGATTTACCAATTCATCCACAGTATTTTACAGTTCAGGATGTTAAACGGCAAGCCCTTGAAATTCCTTCATATTTTTGTTACCTTATCAATAACAAAATATAAGGCTTCATGAAAACGCATAAAAAAAGCACCAGTAAGGGCAAACAAATATTTAGAATAGTCTTATTAACAAGTACTTTTGTTTCCTTATGGTTTGTACCTTGGATTTTGGTTAAGGCATGGATATTACCATTACCAGATACGGTTCAAGAACAGGTTAACCAGACGCAAAGTTATGGATTTGATGGTGTCATTATTTATGTAGATGAAGCTGGTAAACCGCCCGCTTTTTATTCAGCTGGATATCATAACCGCGAACTTAAAATACCAGCTAATCCTCAGGCTTTATTTAAAATCGCTAGCATCAGTAAGTTATACGTTGCTGTGGCTATCACCAAATTAGCAAATGACAAGCGCATTTCTTTAGATAAAACAGTTGCGGATTACTTTCCTGAACTCATTAATAGAATTGAAAATGCAAACCAAATTACGTTGCGGATGATGGTACAACACCGTAGTGGTATTCCAAACTTCACGGATAGTGCTGATTATTGGAAAAACCAACCAAACACCAATATAGATGTCTTAAAGTATGCGCTAGATTTACCTGCCAACTTTGAGCCTAATGAAGACTATGGCTATTCTAACACCAACTATTTGTTACTCTCTAGAATCATTGAACAAGTTACAGGAGGTTCTAGACAAGACTATTTCACGGAAGTTATTTTAAATCCACTTGGGTTGGAGCATACATTTGGTTCTCTAAATGATGTTAATCTAGATGATGTTATGAGTGGTTACTATGTTGGAGTAGACAAGGACTTTAAAACCGAAAATAACGGAATGATGATAGCTTCTGCAGAAGATGTTGGCATATTTTTAAGGGCTTTAAATGATGGCTCATTGCTTAATAAAAAAGAAATGGAAACTTACTCATCTCTTTATGAGTTTAACCATGGTGGATTAGCGCCTGGCTACCAATGTTTGGCAGAATACCATAAGGATATTGATGCTGTTGTGGTTCAATTTATGAATACCACAGATTTTGAAGGCTACCAATGGAATCTGCTACAAATAACCCATAGTCGTGTTGTTAAAATCTTACGTAAATCTAAGGGGCTGTAAACCTATTATAATATAGCAAGTTCTGCGCTTTCTCCTCACTTGTATATAACAAAGTTCTTAGAAATGCTCTTACGTTTTGAATAAGTGATTTATAAGTAAAGCTATATGCTGATTATTAATTCAATTAACAATTTCTATAAATTAGAGATCATCATTCCTAAACTTTTTTAGATATTTGTTTACGGCCTATCTAAATTAAATTATTGTCTTAAATGATTCAAAAGAACACAGCAACGCGATTTATACCATTTTTTTCCATATTATTTTGGGTTGCACACTTTGTATCTTACAGTCAAAATATGGATTCTTTGCTTGTTACATTGGAAGAAACCATGTTAAAACGAAGTACGTATGATTCTTCTAAAGAAGAAAGAATTAATAATTTACAAAAATTACTTGAAGATCCAGAAGCTAGCTTAGAAAACGAATACTATATAACTAATAGATTAATTGAAGAATATGAGTTTTATAGCTTTGATTCTACTTTAAATTATATAGAACATAGTTTAAAATTGGCTAATGATTTAGATAATAGCCAATTTATACAAGAATCTACATTAAGGCTAGCAAAACTTTTAGCCACTTCTGGACGCTATGATGAATCCATAAAATTACTTGAAGAAATAAAAACATCAACATTATCTCAAGAATTAATTAGAGATTATTATATCATTTATAAGAGGTGTTATTATGAACTTCGATCCATTTCGAGAGTGCATAGTATAAGTGCTAAATATAACCAATTGTATTTTGCTTATAAAGACTCCTTAGATATTCAAATATCACAACTTGGTGAAGATTCTAAGTTGTATTTAGAAGTTACAGAACAAAACTATAGAGATAGCAGAGATACTAAAAGTGCTCTAGATATAAACGCTAAACGACTGGATTTAGCAAAAATGGGTACACGAGAATATGCGATGGTGACCTTTAATAGGTCTTACATGAGTTATGAAATGGATGGAAGCAGATTGAACCAAAAGAAGTTTCTTATTTTGTCTGCCATTTCAGATATTCAGTCTTCAGTAAAAGATAATGCTTCCATGGCCAATTTAGCCGTCATTCTATTTGAAGAAGGCGATGTAGAAAGAGCTCATAAGTATATCGATTTTTCATTTGAAGACGCCAAATTTTACAATTCTAAATTAAGATTTTTAGATATATCTAATGTATTGCCTGTTATTTCAAAAGCTTATGAAACTGAAAGTATTAAACAAAGTAATAAGCTAAAAAAACAACTGATGTTTATTAGTTTTTTATCAATAATATTACTAATAGCAATGTTTTTTATTATTAGACAATACAAAAAAATAAAATTAGGAAGAGAATATTTAGCAACTGCTAATTTGAAGCTCAAGGATTTAAATGAACAATTAAATTATACAAATAAAGACCTTAAACGATTATATGAAGAACTTTCAGCTATTGATTTAATAAAAGAACAATATATAGGGACTTTTTTAAATTTATACTCGGATTATATAGATAAACTAGACGTTTACAGAAAAACAGTTCGAAAATATATAGTAACCAATAAAACCAATGATTTACTTGAACTGATTAAGTCGAAAAATATTGTAGATGAGGAATTAAAACTATTCTACAATAATTTTGATAAATCCTTTCTCCACATATATCCAAATTTTGTTGAAAGCTTTAATGCGCTCTTAAAAGAAGAAAATAGAATTATTGTAAAAGAAGATAACTCGTTAACAGTAGAACTACGAATTTTTGCTTTAATTAGATTAGGCATATCCAACAGTTCTCAAATTTCAAAAATATTAAGGTATTCTGTAAATACTATATATAACTATCGTGTAAAGATTAGAAATATAGCTATAAACCGAGATGAGTTTGAAGAAAAAGTTAAGAAAATCACATAAGTAAATACCCATATTTTTTCTCTATTTTATGCTATAAATTAACTCAATAGTTGCTTATATTGATATTTTAACCTACCAATTCCATATAAAAATACTACTTTTTTAATTAAGTATTTAAAATACAAATTACTCTTAACGAGATATTTAAAAAAAAAATCTTTAAATAAATATCTACTTTAAGTCTACTTTCCATTGTACTTTCCAGGACTCTTCGTTTAATTTGTTAAATAATTCTAAATAAATAAACATGAGGAAAATTACATTATTAGTTATTGCGTTGCTTGGGACAACAAATTTTTTCGCTCAAAACTTAATTTCAAATGGATCTTTTGATGACGCGACAGGTTGGACTGTTGTTAACCATAATGATGCTTCAAATACGTTTGGGGCTGTAACCATAGCAGGAGGTGTTGCTACTTTTAGCGAGACTTCAAATATAGAATGGAAGCATATGGGTATTTATACTTCAGTAAGCTTAGAAGCTGGTAAAACCTATCAATTTGATATGGATATGGCATATACAAATATTGTAAATGCTTGGGGTGAAGTTTGGATTGGGCAAACTGAGCCAGTTCAAAACGATGATTATAATGCAGAGGATGGTGCTTCTTCACTAATAAGAGCGTTTCATTTTTGGGATTGTGGAAGTACATTAACATATAGTGGTTTGGCTTCTGCTGCGGGATGTGATCCAGGCACTCCTCCAAATCAAATCGAAGTTACCGCAACTGGAACCTATTATTTAATATTTAGATCAGGTGGGGAAACTTATGGAACTACAAATGTTGTTATAGATAACTTAACCTTAATGGATGTTACACCAACAGATGGTACAAATGCTACTCTAAGTGATTTACAAGTAGATGGTATTACTGTTTCTGGTTTTGCATCTGGCACAACAAACTATAATTATGATATGCTTTATGGAACCACAACAGTTCCAACGGTTACTGTTACTACAGCAGCAGCTGGAGCTAATGCGGTTATAACACCAGCCTCGGGAATCCCAGGAACAACTATGGTGACAGTAACTTCACAAGATTTGTCAACTACAATGGATTACATGGTTTCTTTCACAGCTACAATACCAAATGTAGACGCAGCTGACCCTACATATCCTCAAATTGATGCGGATGCAATTTACAGCGATATGTATACACCACCTGCTAATCCAAATTATAATCCAGGTTGGGGACAAACTACGGTAATGACAGAAGAAGTCATTAATGCAAACAATACTTTAAAATACGCAGGATTAAATTACCAAGGTATAACTTTTGATCAAATGGATGTTTCAGGCAGAGACTATTTACATTTTGATTATTGGACAGGCGATGGCACACAATTTAGAGTTTCACCAATAAGCGCATCTACAGGAGAAGTAGCGTATATTATTCCGTCTGCGGCACAAAATCAATGGGTAAGTGTCGATATTCCATTAACATATTTTACAGGAATAAATGCTGGTTTTTCTTTTGCAGATATTCATCAATTTAAATTTGATACAGAAACATTTGATGGCAATGGACAAGGAACAGGGAATAGTTCTCTAGGATTCACCAATGCTACATTCTATGTTGATAACTTGTATTTTTATACAGGCGCACCTTTGGGTGTAGATGCTTATGACATATCTGAACTTAAGACCAGCCCAAATCCAACAAATAATTCTTGGCATATTTCTACTAAAAATGAAACAATAAAATTAATAGAAGTGTTTAACCTATTAGGACATAAAGTAATTACTTTAAAACCAGATGCATTGCAAGCCAATGTTGATGCTTCAAGTTTAGCACCAGGAATTTATGTTACAAATATTACAACTGAATTAGGAAATGCAACTCGAAAATTAATAAAAAGATAATCGGTATTTCTAGAAACGATATGATTTGGTTTTGTTGTTAAATCAGCAGTACAAGATTACAAGTTTCTTAAGAGGTACAAAAACGAAAAATTAAATCTAAACTAATATGAAAAACAACAAATTAATCTTAAAATCATTAACGATTTTATTTATTATTTCTTCGTGGTTTTCTTTTGCCCAAGAAATTTCAATAAGTGGCGTTGTTAATGACGAAACAGGATTGCCAATTCCTGGCGTAAACATTATTATTAAAGGTACTAGTACTGGTACAACAACAGATTTTGATGGCGCTTTTACCATTAGTGCAGAAGTCGGCTCTACATTATCGTTTAGTTATGTAGGATATATTACACAAGACATTGTTATACTAAACAAGTCTAGTATTACTGTACAATTAATTGAGGACCTTGCTAGACTAGACGAGGTTGTAGTTATCGGTTATGGTACTCAAAAGAAAAGTGTTGTTACAGGTGCCATTTCTGGAATTAAACAAAGTGAACTTGAAGATTTACCAATTACGAGAGTAGAACAAACCTTACAAGGTAGAGTGTCTGGTGTTACTATAGCAGCAAATGCAGGTCAACCAGGATCTTCATCAACTGTACGCGTTAGAGGTATTACTACCTTAAATAACAATGAACCTTTATGGGTAGTTGATGGTGTAATAGTAGACTCTGGTGGTATTGGATTTTTAAATCAATCTGATATAGAATCTGTAGAGGTATTAAAAGATGGTGCTTCTCAGGCTATTTATGGTTCTAGAGCAGCAACTGGTGTAATACTTATTACAACGAAAAAAGGAAAAACAGGTAAACTGAGTGTTAATTACAATGGTTACACTGGCATATCCACTGCTGCAAGAAAATTAGATTTGTTAAATGCCACAGAATATGCCACTTTATTAAATGAAAAATCTGTAAATGGTGGTGGTGGTATTTTGTTTTCTAATCCTGAGTCTTATGGAGAAGGCACGGATTGGCAATCTGAAATCTTTAATGATAGTGCTATTAGAACTAGTCATGAATTGAGTTTAAGTGGTGGTAATGAGGTTTCTAAATTTTTTGCTTCTTTTGGATATAATGACCAAGAAGGTATTGTAATGACCGATATTTCGAATTATACAAGAAAAAATATTCGTTTAAACTCAACACACAACATAACAAAGTCAATTAGATTTGGGCAAACGGTTGGGTATTCGCATGAAAAAAATATCGGAATAGGGAATACCAATAGTGAATTTGGTGGTCCGTTATCATCTGCAATAAATTTAGACCCTTTAACACCAGCAGTAGAAACCGATCCAGTTCTTATCAACCAAGCACCATATACCAATACTGGTATTTGGAGAGATTCTAACGGAAATCCTTATGGTATTTCGAGTTTGGTAGCACAGGAAATGTCTAATCCATTAGCATACCAGCAAACTCTTTTAGGAAATTATGGTTGGGCCGATAATTTTGTAGGAAATGCCTATTTAGAAGTAGAACCAATAGAAGGTTTAAGATTTAGAACTACACTGGCAGGTAAATTAGCGTATTGGGGCTCTGAGAGTTATACACCAGTATCTTATTTAAATGCCTCTTCTATCACAACACAAAATAATATTTCTAGAAGTACCAATAAAGGTTTTGGCTGGAATATTGAAAATACACTGTCTTATACAAAATCTTTAAATAAACATAACTTTAGTTTGTTACTTGGCCAAGGTGTATATGTTGATAATAAAAGTTCTGGTGAAACTGTTACGTATTTTGGTATTCCTGTAGATAATTACCAAGAAGCATCTTTTAATTTCTCAGTTCCTGAAGACCAAATAACAGCATCTGCATATACAGGAGTAGAGCATAGAGTTACTTCTTTGTTTACTAGATTAACTTACGATTATGATGAAAAATATTTATTAACCGCCATTGTAAGACGTGATGGCTCTACACGTTTTGGTAGTAATAATAAATATGGTGTATTTCCATCCGTATCTTTAGGTTGGGTACCAACCAAAGAAAGTTTTTTAGAGAATAATGACATTATTAACCAACTTAAAATACGAGGTGGTTATGGCGTCTCAGGTAATGATAGTTCTGCAGATTATGCTTATTTAGCTACCATTGGCGACGGAAGAAACTATACGATAGGCACCTCTGGTTCTGTTGTAATTGGTAGTAGTCCAAACGCTCCATCAAATCCAGATTTAAAATGGGAAGAAACTAGTCAGCTAAATATTGGTTTTGATGCACGCGTTTTAAATAATATAACGGTTGGATTTGATTGGTTTAAAAAAGAAACCTCAGGAATATTACGCGCAGTGCCATTACCAGGTTATGTAGGGTCTGTTGGTAGTCCAACAGGGAATGTAGGTGATATGGAAAATACGGGAGTTGATATAGAGCTTGGTTACAGTAAGACATTTAATGATTTTAGATTGTCGTTAAACGGAAATGTTTCATTCTTAAAAAATACGGTTACAAATTTAGGAACGGTTGATTTTTATTCTGATGGATCTTTTCAATCAAGTACATATCCAATTACAAGAACAGAAGTTGGTGAGGCGATAAATTCTTTCTATGGTTTTAGAACTAATGGCATCTTTCAAAACCAATCAGAAATTGATAATTATGTTAATTCGGAAGGGACAGTAATACAACCTAATGCACAGCCAGGTGACTTTAAATGGCAAGATTTAGATGATGATGGTAATATTGACGCTGATGACAGGGATTTCTTAGGAAGCTCCATACCTAAAGCTACTTTCGGATTTACATTAAATTTAGATTATAAAAATTTTGATTTTATGGTCTTTTGTCAAGGGGCTACTGGCAACAAAATCTTCCAAGGTTTAAGAAGACTTGATATAGAAAATGCTAATTATCAAACTGCCGCATTGGGAAGATGGGTAGGAGAAGGGACATCAAATACGTATCCGAGATTAACCACCAATGATACTAATAATAACTTTTCGAATCCATCGGATTTTTATTTAGAAGATGGCGATTATTTAAGATTTAAAACCATTCAAATTGGATATTCATTACCGTCAGAAACTTTAAAGAAATTTGGTATTGACAGATTAAGAATATATATAACCTCAGAAAACCTATTAACATTCACCAATTATAGCGGGTACGACCCAGAAATAGGAGGTGGAATATTTGGAATTGACCGTGGTTATTATCCACAAGCCATTACAAACCAATTAGGTGTTAATCTACAGTTTTAAAAAAAGAAAAATTATGAAAGCAAACAAATTAAGTAGAAAAATGTATTTCTTTATTGGTTTACCAATAATGCTTCTTACTATTTCTTGTAATACTGATTATATTGAAGTAGATACTACAGGTACATTGTTAGAAGATAATTACTATAGAAATGAATCTGAAGCCTATTCTGGATTAATCGCTGTTTACGATGTAATTGGCAAACAATCTCGAGGTTTTGAAAATATGATTTCGCTGTTAAACTCTGGTTCTGATGATCATTATACGGGAGGAGGAAGTTCATCAGATGGCTCACAATTGCAAGCATTTTCTAATTATACGATTAGCGAATCTACCATTGCGACCAGTTATTGGAATGATTTTTACCAAGGTATTTTTAGAGCGAATACGTTACTATTAAAACTTCCAGGCGTTGATATGGCGACGACAACCAAAGCAAGATTTACAGCCGAAACAAAAGCGTTACGAGCCATTTATTATTTTGAATTGGTAAGACTGTTTAGAAACATTCCATTAATTACATCTCCTCTAGGGACTGATGATATATATAGTGTAACGCAAGCCGACCCAAATGATGTATATGCTCAAATAGAGACGGATTTATCTGAAGCAATTTCTGGATTACCGGTATCCTTAGATTTAGAAAATGAAGCAGGACGACTTACACAAGGTGCAGTTAAAGCACTTTTAGGAAAAGTTTACTTATATCAAGGTAAAAACAGTGAAGCAGCAGCTCAATTTGCAGAAGTGAATGGTACACCAGGTTCTACAAGTGCATTTGGTTATAAATTATTAGATGATTTTTCAGATTTATGGAACATAAGTAATATTTATAATACGGAATCAATCATTGAAATAGCACACTCTGATCAGAGTAATGCAGACTGGTGGTTTTGGGGATCAGGTGCAGATGAAGGTAATAGCTTAAACGTAATGTGCGGTCCAAGAGGCTATGTACGCACAGCTGGATCAACAGCCCCTGATTATGCAGCAGGTTGGGGATTTAACATAATTACTCAAAGCCTATATGATGCGTTAGATGGCGACCCTAGGTTTGACGATACCATTGAAAACCTACAGGCTTATGTTGATTCTGGTGAAGTTCAATTAGAAGAAAGCTATCAATATACTGGCTATTATCTTAAAAAGTTTATGCCTTTTAACTCAGATGTATCTACAGGAGGTGGAGCAAGTGTACTAAATTACAAACAACACACCTATATGATGCGTTTGGCAGACACCTATTTAATGGAAGCAGAAGCATTAGGAGGAACAGGTACACGTGCTCAAGCATTATTAGATGCGGTTAGAGCTAGAGTAGGATTGCCTTCTGTGCCAGTTTCTTTAGACGCCATAATGCAAGAACGACGTTTAGAACTCGCAGGAGAAGGGCACAGATGGTACGATTTAGTTAGAACCGGTAATGCAGCAACAGCTTTGGCGTTTAAAGGATTTACACCTGGTAAAAATGAAATATTACCTATACCACTTGCTGAATTGGAAAACACCTTATTGGAACAAAATCCTAATTATTAATATTTAAAAAATTTATTATGATATTAAATATGAAATTAAAATGGGCTATTAAGCTAATTGCTGTTGCTTTAATAACGGTCACTTTTTCCTGTCAACCAGATGAAATTGGAAATGGTAATGGACTCACAGCGACAGATATGGATGCAAGTTTTTCTGTTACGGAAGTATCAGGAGTAAATAATACTTATATGTTAGAATCTAACAACAGCTATATTACTTCAAGTTGGAATCTTGGCATTGGCGCTGGTTTTTTTACAGGCGGAAATAGTGAAGAAGTATTTTATCCGGATGCAGGGACCTATACCGTTCAACATAAAGTTTCCGGTATTGGTGGTGCCGAGTCAACAGTATCTCAAATCATAGAAGTTGAAACTTCGGACCCATTATTTGGGAACATTGTAAGAGGAGGAAAATTTGACACTGCAGATGATATTGCTGAATGGACGGTTCTTAATATAAGTGCATCTGGTGCAGAATGGACCTTCGCCGATGGAAAAGCAACCATACAAGGTGGTGGATGGAATCAAAAGGCCATCTACCAAGCTATTGAGGTTGTAGAAGGACAAACATATAACATTGATATGTTAGCGAGTTCTACTTCAGGAATTATTAATACCTGGTTTGAAGTTTTTGCTTCAGCAACACAACCGGTTGATGGAAACGATTATTCTGCAGGAGGCATATTAGCCTCAATAAATTACTGGTCTGGTTGTGGTGATACGCCATTCAGTGGTTTATTATCGGAAGTAGGATGTGGAGACACGGTTTACCCAGGCGAGCCAGGAAAATTTATTGCAGAAGCGACAGGTACTATTTATTTAGTTATTAAATGTGGTGGCGAAAATTTATTAGATGGTATTTCTATAGATAATGTAGAAATGCGAGCATCAAATTAAGAAGAAAATTATTTGAATTTGTTTATTTATTTAGATTTTAAGGCCCATGTTCTGTTATGGATGTGGGCTTTAATTAATCTGTAATTAAATAATCACTTTAATTAACCTATATATTATAAATAGTATGTTAGACCGTATAAATGAAAAGTTTAAAATATTCAGAATGAGCAAGTTCCTAATACTAATATCTTCAATTACGATTTTTATAAATTGTTCTTCCAACGATTCTGACTCTAATGATTCTAATCCAACAGACCCAGAATCAACGATTACCTACAGCAATGTAGATTTATATGTAACAGAAGCAGATAAATCGGCGTTATTAAGTTTACAATCTACAAATCCGCCTTTGTTTTCAGAAAATATAAATTTCTCGATAACAGTTAATCCTGAGGTAATATATCAGGAAATGGATGGATTTGGATTTTCTTTAACGGGTGGCAGTGCATTGCATTTAAATAACATGGACTCTGCCGAAAGGGCAACAATTTTAGATGAATTATTTAATGAAGAGCATATAGGTATAAGTTACTTACGAGTAAGCATTGGAGCATCTGATTTGGATGCAGAACCATTTACATACAATGATTTATCTACTGGAGAAACAGATGAGAATTTAGAACAATTCTCTATAGCGAGAGATGAAGAACATCTTATCCCTGTATTAAATGAAATTCTCGCCATAAATCCAGACATAAAAATATTGGGATCACCATGGTCTGCACCATCATGGATGAAAACTAATAACAATTCTATTGGCGGAAGTCTTAAGCCCGAATATTTTTCAACCTATGCCAATTACTTTGTAAAGTACATTCAGGCCTATGCAGCAGCAGGTATTACCATCGATGCTATAACAGTACAAAATGAACCACATCATGATGGGAATAATCCTAGTATGTATATGGAACCTACGGATCAGGCTTTATTTATTAAAACGCATTTAGGCCCAGCTTTTAATGCCGCTAACATCGATACTAAAATTATAATATGGGATCATAACGCAGATAATCCTTGGTATGCAACGAGTATTTTAGATGATCCTCAAGCAAATTCATACATTGATGGTTCTGCATTTCATTTATACAGTGGTACTATAAATAATCTTACTACTGTGCACAATCTACATCCTGATAAGAACTTATACTTTACAGAGCAATGGGTTGGTGTAAATAGTGCGTTTGAAGATAACTTATTGTGGCACACTAGAGAATTAATTATAGGAGCAACCCGTAACTGGAGTAAAACGGTATTAGAGTGGAATTTATCCTCTAACGCTAGTTTAGAGCCGCATACACCTGGTGGTTGTACAGAGTGTTTAGGTGGAATAACTATAAATGGAAATACGGTACAAAGAAATGTAGGTTATTATATCATTGCGCATGCATCCAAATTTGTACGACCAGGATCGCATAGAATAGCTTCTAATTATTCAACAGACTTACCAAATGTTGCCTTTGAAACACCAGAAGGTACTATAGTAGTTATTGTTGTTAATAATACGGCCATAGATAAAGCATTTAACATAAAAACGCCAGGCGAATCCATTTCGACCTCTTTAAAAGCAGGTGCAGTTGGTACTTATGTCTGGTAACTAATATTTAAATTAAGATGATTAAAAAAATAATATTCACCCTTACAATTTCACTTTTAATTTGTTCTTGTAATAAGGACAAAAAAAGTAATGACAAAGTTGATATAGATAGCCCTAAAACAGAAGAAGCAGTGGCATTATTAGGAAAAGAAGTACAAGTATATACAACCGCAGAAAACACAGATAAAAAGCTAACTTTAGATCAAAAAAAAACATTTAAACAATCAAAGCAACCTTCTGAAGGTGAAATTTCAGTTTTTGTAAATCCTGCAAAACAATTTCAAGAGTTTTTAGGAATAGGTGGTGCTATTACAGATGCAGCAGCAGAGGTATTTTCAACCCTTAGTAAAGACAAACAAGAGGAATTATTAAGCGCCTATTATTCTGATGACGGTATCAATTACAACATTATAAGAACCAGTATTCACAGCAGTGATTTCGGACTAGGCAGTCATACATATATAGAAGAAGGCGATAAGGAACTTAAAACCTTTTCAATAGAAAAAGACAAGGCAAAGCGCATCCCAATGATTAAGCGAGCTCAGGCAATCATTAAAGAGGATATGGTTTTTTATGCTAGTCCTTGGAGTCCTCCTGCCTTTATGAAAACCAATAACAATATGCTACAAGGCGGTAAATTGTTACCAGAATTCAATCAAGCTTGGGCCAACTATTATGTAAAATTTATTGAAGCCTATGAAGCAGAGGGTATTCCTGTTTGGGGAGTTACCGTTCAGAATGAGCCAATGGCAGTTCAACGTTGGGAATCTTGTATTTATACGGCAGAAGAAGAAAGAGATTTCTTAAAAAATTATTTAGGACCTACTTTCCAAAACAATGAGTTAGGCGATAAGAACATTGTGGTATGGGATCATAACAGAGATTTAATATCGCATAGAGCAAATACTATTTTTGAAGATCCAGAAGCTTTAAAATATGCTTGGGGAATTGGATTTCACTGGTACGAAACCTGGGCTGGTGGCGAACCAAAATATGACAACTTACAGAATATTAAAGCATCTTTCCCTGAAATGAATTTACTATTCACTGAAGGCTGCCAAGAAGGCTTCGATGCAACTCAATATCAGCGTTGGTCTAATGCAGAACGCTATGGTAATTCAATGATTAATGATTTTAACAGTGGTACTGTAGGTTGGACCGATTGGAATATTTTATTAAATGAAAAAGGAGGTCCAAACCATGTTAATAATTTTTGTTTTGCACCAATACATGCCGATACTAAAACCAATGAATTGATTTATACACCTACGTATTACTATATCGGTCATTTTTCAAAATTCATAAAAAAAGGAGCTTTAAGAGTAAGTACAACCACAAGCAGAAGTACTTTAGAAAGTACATCTTTCCAAAATCCTGATGGTAGTATCGTTACCGTTGTAATGAACAAAACCGATGATACAATTGACTATAATTTAATTGTGGGTGACAGTGAAATTTCACTCAAAATTGAACCACATGCAATGCAATCTGTACTTTACTAATTGATAAAAAAGTATAATACTTAATCCAAAGAATAAAACAATACGAATCTTAAAAAAATTAAGCAATGAAAATTAAAATTTTCCTAATTCTCACTGTAATATTATCAGCATTTCTATCTTGTAGCAGTGATAGTAATGATAACGCCCCTATTCTTCCTACAGACTTATCTATAAGTGGAGTAAAATTTGGAGCAGATGGTAGTCATCCTAATGGTGATGGAAGTGGTGTTGTAGACTTTACAATTACAGCTACCAATGCTACCTCTTATGGTGTTTTAATTAACAATGAAACTTTAGAACTTACAGAAAACACCTTTAGTTACACCTTTACAGAGAACGGAACCAATGATTATTCAGTAATTGTTTCGGCATATAATTCTGAAGGGTTTATCAGTACTACATATTCAATTACTGTCTATGTATCTAATAGTGGTGAATTACAGCTTGTTTGGTCAGACGAATTTGACGGCAATGGTGCGCCAAATTCATCAAATTGGGGATATGATCTAGGTGACCATGGCTGGGGAAATAATGAGTTACAGAATTATACAAACAATTTAGAAAATGCAAAGGTAGAAAATGGTGTACTAAAAATAGTTGCGAAATCTGATGGAACTGGTTATACATCTGCAAGGCTAAAATCACAAGGCTTGCAATCTTTTACCTATGGAAAAATTGAAGTACGCGCTAAATTACCTTCTTCTCAAGGTACATGGCCAGCTATTTGGATGTTGGGTTCTAACTTTTCTAGTGTGGGTTGGCCGCACTGTGGAGAGATGGATATTATGGAGCAAACCGGTTGGGATAAAAATAGTGTTTTAGGAACTTTCCATTATCAAGATAGCTCAAGTGACTCTTATTCTCACTATGGCGAAAGTACTGCAGCAGCTACATCGACATCTGAATTTCATTTATATACACTAGAATGGTCCTCAGACGTAATAAATGTTTTATATGACGATGTTACTTATGTAACGTTCTCAAACCATAGTAATTTACCCTTTAATGCTGATTTCTTTATTATTTTAAATATCGCAATGGGTGGTAATCTAGGTGGTGATATAGACCCTAATTTTACTCAAGATACTATGGAGATAGATTATGTAAGAGTATATCAATAATCATAAAACAAATAAAGGATTATAATCAATGTTTTAAAGAATAAATTATGAAACACACAGCGCATTATTATTTATTATTTTTATTAATAGGAGTTTTATCGGTATCCTGTAAAACAAACGGTAAAGAAGATTTGCAAAAAGTCGCATCAACCGATTTGTGGGAAGTAGATTTCCTTGATGAGTTTGACACATTTAACCCAGAAAATTGGCAAGACCAGCGTATTTGGGTTAACGATGAAACGCAATGCTACGTGCCTGATGGAGAATATGGCACAAGAGAAGTCAGCGATGGTACGTTAAAACTGAAAGTAAAAAATATAGAAACAAAGTTAACCTGTGACAATTTTGACAAACAAGGAAACCAACATCCCGAAACCGAATATGTTGCTGGACGAATCTGTTCTAAAAACCGCAAAGAATTTATAAAAGGTAAATGGACTGCTCGTCTAAAATTATCGAGTAATGGAGAACCTAGTATGTTTCCTGCTTGGTGGTTATTGGGTGCTCAAAATAATGAACCACCTGTACAAGAAGACAATGAGAACGTATGCTGGCCAACAACTGGCTCTGGAGAAATAGATATCTTTGAGCATCATGGAGACCATATGAAGGATGAATTTACTACAGGTGCCATTGTAAATTTAGGTGGATGTGGCGAAGGTGATTGGCAAAGCAAACGAAGAAATTTTCCTTCAACACTCAATGAATTTCATGACTACAGTGTGGAGTGGGACGGAAGCGACCTTATTTATAGATTAGACGGTAAAGAAGTATACCGCAATATTGGAGAGGGTGATAAATACCCAGAACCTATGTTTGCTATCTTAAACTATGCTAAAATTACCGATTTTGCAATGAAAGGCGAATGGGTGATGGAGGTAGACTGGGTGAAACATGAATCTAAAAAGCAATCCTAATACAATCGTATTTGGTCTGTATCCTTATCCGCTAATCATTCTATGAATTTCAACAAATAGATAATGAACAAAGCATACACTATTTTTGTAAGTTTTATTGTAGCCTTAGGTGGTTTTCTTTTTGGTTTTGATGCCGGTATTATTTCGGGAGTAATGTCTTTTGCTGGACCAGAGTTTGACCTAAATGAAATACAATCTGGTTGGGTTGTAAGTTCGCCTTCATTTGCGGCAATGATTGCTATGCTATTTTCAGGTCGATTAAGTGATCGATTTGGCAGAAAAAGATTGCTTATTATAGTAGCCTTTCTTTACGGAATTTCGGCTGTATTATCCGCTTTAGCAACATCTTATGAAATACTATACATAGCAAGAATGATAGGTGGGTTAGCTTTTGGCGCAGCTTTGGTTTTAGCGCCTATTTATATAGCAGAAATATCCACAGCAGAAAATAGAGGTAAGCTAGTAACATTGCAACAACTAAATATTGTTTTTGGTTTTTTTGCCGCTTTTTTAAGTAATTATTTTTTTAATAAATACAATACACCAGAAAGTGATTTTTTTACCGATGAAAATGTATGGAGATGGATGTTAGGCGTAGAATTAATACCTGCGTTATTGTATTTTATGTTTTTATTTTTTGTGCCAAAAAGCCCACGTTGGTTGTATTTAAAACATAGAGTAACTGAAGCAAAACAAGTTTTAATAAAACTTCATGGCATTGAAAAGGGCCATGCGGAAATTGCTTCGATAGAAGAAAACGCGGATACTAATAAAGACAAATCGAAATTAAACATTAAAGATTTATTGAAACCATCCTTACGATTTATACTAATTGTAGGCTTAATTGTTGGTGTGCTTCAGCAAATTACAGGTATAAATGCAGTCTATTTTTATGCAACATCGATATTTAAGCAAACAGGCATTGGTACAGATGCAGCCTTTTCATCGGGTGTATTATTAAGTACCATTTCAGTTGTATTTACTTTTGTCGCCATCTATTTAATAGATAGAATGGGCAGAAGACCTCTGCTACTCATAGGTACAGCAGGTATTGCAGTTAGTTTATTATTATGCGCATATGGTTTTAATCAAGCGACGTATCAATTACCAAAAGAGAAGATAGCTCAATTTGAGTTTTCTGACGCTGAAAAATTAATGCCTTTTGCGGATAAAGTTTATGATAACGACATCGATTTTAAAAGCGATATAAAATCTGCTTTAGGTACAAAAATATATGGTAAAAATGACGGAGCAATTTTAGAAGCTGCAACTCAAATTAATGCTCCTTTAATATTGATAGGCATATTAGGTTTTGTAGCTTGTTTTGCATTTTCACTTGGTCCAGTAATGTGGGTGTTATTGTCAGAATTATTCCCATTAAAATATAGAGGATTGGCGATAGGTGTCATTGCTTTTGTAAACTCGTTAATGAGTTCTATCATACAATTAATTTTCCCTTGGGAACTGTCGCATTTAGGCAATGCGTTAACCTTTTTTATATTCGGCGCTATTGCCACAATAGGTTTCTTTATTCTTTTAAAAATATTACCAGAGACAAAAGGGAAATCTTTAGAAGCGATAGAGAAAGAATTAGTTAAATCAAGTATGGATGTTAGTCTATAACACGTATCAACACTATTCTTAAACAAGAATTAATAATAACGTGCACTATACGGGTCTAATTTTAGTGCTTCGATGTAATTAAAAGCACATCTTATAAATAGATTAATAGTGCTTAATTAACACGCGTTCTTCAATGTTATCATTTTAGCGCGTGTTTTTTTATCTATTAATATTAATATGATTTGAACACAAAAGGATTACCAAATTCCTAGATAACTATTTATTGCTTATGTTCAGTTTTGCGTTTAAATTTATAGATAATACCAAAATTAATACCAAAGGAAGAATATGGTACTTTTACAGAAAGTTCTTTAGATGTATCCGTATTATCACTAGGTAAATCATCTACATAAGTTGTAGTCCTATTGACACCCGTTGGCAAATTATCTAAAGAATACAGGCCACTAACCGCCACCGTACCATCGGGTAAAACTACATTAGTATTAAATTCTTTAATTTCAGAATCCTTACGCTTTAGACTAATACCGTAATACTCAGCTTCTATAAAAAGACTAAACTTAGCGTTTAATTGATGTCTATAACCAATAGCAGCAATAAAGCCTAAAGGGAAGTGTCCGTGATAATCTTCTACATAGCTAGTCTCTGTATAAGAGCCAAAAGGCACCCCAAAAGCATCGGCTTCTGCTTGTGTAAAGTTTGCTTTTTGATGTACAACGGCCTCTGTTTTTCCACCTAATTTAACTAGGGCGCCGAGACGTGTATAAACATTAGGATTAAATCTATAAACCAGAGATGCGGCGGCACCAAAGGCACGCGCTCTTGCTATAGCATCTACCTCAAAACCTGTCAGTCTCACTTTAGACACGGTTTGGTCATCACCATGAAGATAGCCTAGACTTAAATCTGCGCCAATGTGCTCGTTAAAAAAATAGGTTCCTCGTAATTGTGCATTAAGTCCTTCACCATAACTTCCGTAGGTGTTTTCGATTGAACTGGCGGATTGTTTTTCGCCAATTTTCATGCCTGCACTACCTATAGCATAACCGCCACTTGCGGAAATTTCAAATTGTGCATGGCTTATTGTGCTAATTAATAGCGCGGTACAAAAGATTATAATTTGCTTCATAATTGAACATTTAGGATATCAACTAAAACTTATATAAAGGTACATATTTAAAGTGTTTCTGTGGTTACCTTTTCTGTAAAAAAAGGTGTACAAAATAAAATTTATTTGTTTGAGGTGAATTAAGCACTTACAGTCCCTTAAAATTCTATTTTAATTTAACCAAAACTGATTATCCTAATTTGTAGATTGCCAATTTCGTTTTAATGCACCATAGTTTTAAAAGAGCTATTCAACCCTGTTTTTATATATCAATTAGAAGCACAATACTTATCATTGTCTAGCTAATTTTCCTACATACTATTTTTAACATCTCAATTATAGGTATCCTAAATTTCTGTTTTCATAGTTTTTCTTCTTGTTAATTATCGGAATCGTAAATTGAATCTTGATATTAGTTTCGCATTATTATTTGTTGTACTTTGTTAGGATACAACGGTTTTAACAGGGTTGCACTATTTTTTTTGGATTGTATTTATTAATACTAGGCCATAAACATTTAGCTAAAAAAGACTAATTAAAAACGTTGACTAACTCATATATACTTTAACTGCTTATGCCAAAACTAAATTTCTCCGCTTACGACACCAAAGGGTTTTACGATGAAATGTTTGATGAGAACCAAAACATTAGACCTAATTACCAATTGTTTGCAGAACGGCTTCAAAAATTAAGTCAGAAGAAATTAAACACCCTACAGCATGCAACCGACCGCGCACAACTGTCATTGGGTATGACCTTTAATGTTTACAGTGACAATCAAGGAATAGAACGTATTCTTCATTTAGATATTATTCCAAGAATTATAGGTAATAGCGAATGGAATCAACTCGAAAAAGGTTTACAACAACGCATAAAAGCCCTTAACTTATTTATTCAAGATATATATAATGACCAAAAGGTATTGAAGGATAAAATAATACCTAAGGAGATGATTTTATCTAGTGTGTCTTATTTAAAAGAATTAGAAGGCTTTAAACCACCAAAAGATATTTGGTGCCACATTACAGGGTCTGATTTAATAAAAGGTGGTGATGGCAAGTATTATGTTTTAGAAGATAATTTAAGATGTCCATCTGGTGTCTCGTATATGCTTGAAAACCGTGAAATATTAAAACGTACGTTTCCAGAGTTATTTGAAAAACTTGATGTGAAACCCGTTTATAACTATACGCACACCTTAAGAGATACCTTAGAATCTTTAGTTGATATAGACAAACCAACCGTTGTTGTAATGACACCTGGTATTTACAATTCGGCTTATTTTGAACATTCCTATTTAGCACAACAAATGGGAGCCGCTTTGGTAGAAGGTCGCGATTTAGTGGTAAAAAATGATATGGTTTATATGATTACAACTCATGGTTTACAGCGTGTAGATGTTATTTACCGTCGTGTGGATGATGATTTTATTGACCCAGAAGTCTTTAATAAGAAATCCTTATTAGGAACACCTGGATTATTTAGAGCCTACCTTAAAGGCCATGTCGTTTTAGTTAATGCACCAGGTACAGGCGTTGTAGATGATAAGGCTGTTTATGCCTATATCCCCAGAATTATTAAATATTATTTGGGTGAAGATATGATATTACCCAATGTAAAAACCTATATCTGTGATGAAGAAAGTGATTGTAAATACGTGATTGAAAATATTCATAATTTGGTTGTAAAACAGACAGATGCTTCAGGAGGATATGGGATGCTAATTGGTCCAAAGTCCACCAAAAAAGAACAACAAGAGTTTATTACAAAAATAAAAGCGAAGCCAAGAAATTATATTGCTCAGCCAATGATTAATTTATCACGCGTGCCTACTATAGCAGATAATACTATTGAAGGTAGGCATGTAGATTTAAGACCATATGCGTTGTATGGTGATTCTATTAAAATTATTCCCGGAGCTTTAACACGTGTGGCTTTAGAAAAAGGGTCTATTGTGGTGAACTCATCACAAGGTGGCGGTAGTAAAGATACTTGGGTTTTAAACAGTTAAAAATAAAAACTATGTTAGGCAGAGTTGCAAATACTATATATTGGATGAATAGATATCTAGAACGCGCAGAGAATTACGCACGTTTTATGGATGTAAATTATAACTTATCATTAGAATTACCACCTGATGAAGTAGCACAGTGGCAACCCCTTGTGCTTATTACTGGCGATTGGGAATTATTTACTTCTCTATATCCAAAAGTTGAAAAGAATAAGGTTATCTATTTTTTAACCTTTGATAAAAACAACCCAAATTCTATTTTAAATTGTATTTCTAGTGCGAGAGAAAATGCACGAGCCGTACGCGCAGAAATTACTAAAGAAGTTTGGGAGCAAATAAATGCGCTTTATTATTTAGTAAAAAATTCAGCGGTTAAGAAAAATCAAACCGATAAGCAATTACGACTTTTTTTTACAGACATTAAAAACGGATGTCAATTGGTGTATGGTATGTATTATGCCACTATATCTAGAAATGAAGGTTGGCATTTTGCAAAATTGGGTCAATTAATTGAGCGAGCCGATAAAACCTCTCGGGTTTTAGATGCTAAGTATCATTTCTTATTAAAATCACCAAAACTAATAGGGTCGTCATTAGATTTAATTCAATGGGCAGCGCTTTTAAAATCGGTAAGTGCATACGATATGTACCGCAAAAAATATGGAAAATTAACTCCATCTGGTATTGCAGAATTTTTAATATTAGACACTGAATTTCCTAGGTCTATTTTGGCATGTTTACTCAGTGCTGAACGTTGTTTAGTGAGTTTATCTGGAAGCTCTGTTGGTTTTAGTAATAACGCTCAAAAGCAATTAGGTGTTTTAAAATCACAGTTAGAATATGTAGACATCAATGATATTATAGCCCAAGGAATGCATGAATATTTAGATCATATTCAGCTTAAATTAAATGCTATTTCTTCTGCAATTTATAATTCATTCTTTTCTATTACACCCTATGTACAGGAGTCATCGCAAAGTCAAAAACAATAACTAATTTAGAGCTAGTTTAATTGTATTGAAACCCAATAGGTACTCTAAACACAGCGCTTTAGTGTTTTGTTCATTTTTTGTCTAAGTACTTATTCATAGAAGGACTAACTATGTTTATTGTTGCGCTTGGCTTTGCATTTGACTAATATAAGATGCAGAGGGTCTTAAGTCTACGGAAACTTCCATGGTATTTTTGCCCATGCTATATATGACACCTTTTAAAGGTGGTACATCATAATAATCTCTTCCATGTGCCACAACAATGTGTTGGTTTTTAGGGATTTGATTATTGGTAGGGTCAAAATCTACCCAACCAAAGGAAGGAATATAAACGGAAAACCAGGCATGTGACGCATCTGTACCTATTAATTTTTCTTTACCCTCTGGCGGTAATGTTTCTATATAACCACTAACATATTTAGCTGGTAAACCCATAGCACGTATACAGGCAATAGCTATTTGAGCAAAATCTTGACAAACCCCTTTTTTAGCCGCCATTACATCCTTTAGCGGTGTTGCGATATTGGTAAATCCTGGTACAAAATCGAAATCGGTATAAATACGTTGCATAAGTTCGTTAGCCGCTTCATAAAATGAACGTTCTGAACTAAACGATTTGGCTGCATAGGCCTTAATTTCATTATTACCAATAGAAATTAATGGTGAAGGCATTACAAATTGTCTTACATCAATAATTTCTGCATCTGTTCCTTTGAGTTGTGTTAAGGTTTCTGCTATTGTTACTTTTTTAGCTTTTAAAAAATCGGCTTCATTATGTTGTTTTTCATAATCTCTGGCCACTTTGCTGCGTGCTATAACAATTAGTTCTTTATGATGTTGTTGTATAGAAAAACGGGTTACAGCATTTCCAAAAAAATCTAGACGTTCTGTAATATCAGTTGGCGTAGGCGTAATTTCTAAACTATAGTCTAATAGTGTTTGACCTGCAAAACTTTTAGGTTTTATAGTTGTAAGGTTATGACAAAACGAAGCGCCATGCTCGTATGTGTATTTTGTTTTATGCCAAAGATCAAAAATCATATTAAGATGTAATGTTTCGGTTAACCAATTGTTTTTGGGCTTGCGAATGATTAAAATAGGTATCTGAAATAGATAATGATGTGTTATGCAGTAAATCACTTAAATCAGACAATACATCATCTAAATTCTTACGCATGTTTGAATTGTCGTCTATGACTAACATGTCTTTTAGATTTAAGCGGTCCATTTTAGAAATAACGGCGTTTATATTTTGTTGACATATAGTAAGTTCCTCGGAATTATTTGTTTTAGGTAATTTATAGATATCCTTTTTTAAACGATGCATTTGATATGTTAATGACCTAGAGTATTCTTTATCTAAGATTATTAGATTCAACACATTTTCTAAACTTAAATAAGAGTTATAGCTGTACCTATAGATATTTAAACTTTCGTGGCTACTTAATAAGGATTCTAAAACTTCATATTCTAGTTCTTCATCGTAATTAACAATTAACATTGCTCTAAATTTCTCTATATTCATAGCGCCAATCTCTAGCTGCAAACCAATAAAGTAGAGTAGGAGTCCTTGCCTCACTAATATACTCTCTTCGGTAAGCGCCATAAATGCAATGAGTCTGGTTATAATTTTATCAAAGAAATTAGTGAGTTTATTAACCGTGAAATCTTCTTCTTTCTTTAGATTTTTTAGGTGTTTTTGAATGCCGTCAAAAACACGCCACATATCTCTAGACCATAAATTACGCAATGCATAGTACGAGTTGCTAAAGCTTTGCATTGATTGTGCGAAACTTCCAATTTTTGTCTCATCTAGAATGATATCTTTTATTTCTGACAGAGGATTATTTAACACCTCTTCATTTTCTGTAATAAAACCAGGAAATGTAGATGTAATTTTAGTAATTGATTGAAACAGTATTTTTAGACTTTCGGACTCTGATTTTCGGTGATTGTACTGTGCGTGCGTCATTTGGCTAAGTACCATTCTCAAATATCTTGCCGTTACTAACGCTCTTCCGATATATCTACCTGACCAAAATAAATTTTCTGCTGTATTACTTGGGACATCATTGATGTTTGTAGAAGGGCTAGAATTAGTTTTGTTCCAAGAATAGTTTTGCAAATTAGTTTGAGGCGTATCATTTACAATCCAAAAATCTTTACTGGTGCCACCACGTTGGTTAGATACAAATAATTCTTCACGTTCTGTTGCTACTCTTACTAAGCCACCAGGCATAATACTATAACCATTCGCATTAGCAATAGCAAAAGTGCGGCACGAAATTTTTCGAGGTTCTAATTGATTGTTTACAAAATTAGGTGCTGTAGAAAACGATATTTTTTCTTGAGCCACAAATTTATGAGGATATTCTAAAATCTCTGCTTTAAGATTATCGAGTTCCTTTTTATCCAAAAATTCACAAAAATAAATATGCTCTCTTTTAGAGCGGTCAATTCGTTTTACGACAAAAGACTTTAAATCTTCTAAAACATGTTGACGTTCTTTATCTTGACCACACCACCAGGAAGCTATTTGCGGTAACCTTAATTCTTCATCTAAGAAATATTTACAAATATTTTCCATAAAAGGAATTAACGCAGGATTTTCTAATATACCACTGCCTATAGGATTTAAAATAGTCACATTTTGCAAACGAACAGCTTCTAATAAACCAGCAACACCAAGATAAGAATCTTCACGCAACTCTAATGGGTCCATAAAGCTATCATCGACACGTCTTAGAATAACATCAACTTGTTTTAATCCTTTAAGCGATTTTAACCAAACCTTACCATGTCTAACCACTAAATCATTCCCTTTTACAAGCGGATAGCCTAAAAATGACGACAAATATGCATGTTCAAAATAGGTTTCATTATGTGGTCCTGGAGTTAAGATCACAATCATTGGACTTTTTACATTTGTATTGGCCGCATTGAGTAACAACTTATTAAAGTCGTTAAAAAACTGAGAAGGTTGCGAAACGTTGATATTTTTATAAAGTTCAGGACAAATCTTACTTGTAGAAAACCTATTTTCTAAAGCATAGCCCATACCTGATGGCGCTTGTGTTCTATCATTTACAACCCACATTCTGCCATCTGGACCTCTGGCTAAATCTGCAGCATATATTGAAAGTTGTTTAGCGTTTTTATAGAGTATTTGATCACATGGCCGTAAAAAACCACTATGGGCATAAATTGCTTCTGGTGGAATAATACCATTTTTAAAAAGGTCTCTTTTTCCGTATAAATCTTTTAAAACAAGATTTAATATTTCAGCTCTTTGTTGTATCCCTTTTTCAACGTCTTTCCATTCGTTTTGATGAACTATATATGGAACAACATTTAAATCCCATGGTCTATTTAAACCTTTTGGATCATTATAAACATTATAGGTAACACCATTTTCTGCCAGCAGCCAATTGATTTCTTTTTGTTTTAATACCAGATTTTCCGGACCAATTTTTACTAAATTTTGCGACAAGACTTTCCAGTTGTCTTTTATGCTCATTTTAGGTGTAAGTAATTCATCATAACGTGATGACGCAGAAAAATAGTTTTCAAATAATGTTTTAGTTATGGTTTTCATATATAAGCGACAATGCTCTTTATTTTTTACGTAAATCTAGAGTATAAGGAAATTCAAAATTAACTGGTAATTCTTTATAAGAAAAACGTTTTGAGCTACTTTTTTCTTTTACACTTCTAGAGGTCGGTTCATTATCAAAAGTGATGTTGTCAAAAGGCTTTATTTCACCTTGGGTATGTCCAAACTCCCAAAAACGGTTGATACGTCTAGATTCTGCTTCAAAACTATTAACAGGATGCACATCATAAGAACGTCCACCAGGATGCGCCACATAATACGTACAGCCACCAATTGAACGCTTGTTCCAAGTATCTACGATATCAAAAACTAATGGTGTATCTGGCGGAATTGTAGGATGTAATGCCGAATAGGGATTCCATGCTTTATAGCGAATACCCGAAACATATTCTCCATTTACACCTGTACTTTTTAATTGCACTCGTACACCATTGCAGGTTAATACAAAACGTTCTTCAATAAAATTAGACACTTTTACTTGTAGACGTTCTAAAGACGAATCTACATATCTAGCTGTACCACCACCTGTCATTTCTTCGCCTAAAACATTCCAAGGTTCAATACCAGCTCTTAATTCTAAATGAATATTATTAATTTCTACCATGCCATGTAGCGGAAATCTAAATTCGAAAAACGGATTAAACCAATCTTCTTCAAACTTATAACCTGCTTTATTTAATTGAGATACAATATCTTTTATGTCTTCTCTTACATAATGTTCTATTAAGAATTTATCATGTAATTCTGTTCCCCAACGTACCAGATTATGTTCATATGGTTTTTTCCAAAACCAAGCGACCAGAGTTCTTACCAAAAGCATTTGCACCAAGCTCATTTTAGGATGTGGTGGCATATCGAAACCACGTAATTCTAAAATGCCCAAACGACCAGAAGAAGAATCTGGTGAATATAATTTATCAATACAAAATTCAGCTCTGTGCGTATTGCCTGTTAAATCGGTTAATAAATGCCTAAATAAACGATCCGTTAACCAAAACGGCACTTCGCCATTTTTAGGGATTTGACTAAAGGCAATTTCTAATTCATATAAACTATCTTGGCGAGCTTCATCTATTCTTGGTGCCTGACTTGTGGGTCCGACAAAAGAACCAGAAAACAAGTAGCTTAAACCAGGATGATGTTGCCAAAAGGTTAATAAACTTCGTAATAAACTTGGCTGTCTCAGCAGTGGACTATCTGCAGGACTCGTACCACCTAAGGTTACATGATTTCCTCCACCTGTACCAGTATGCTTGCCGTCTAGCATAAACTTTTCAGTTCCTAATCGCGCTAGTTTTGCTTGTTCATAAAAGGTAAATGTGTTGTGACACAAATCTTTCCAATTGGTTACAGGATGCACGTTCACTTCAATTACACCTGGATCTGGTGTAATTTTAAGAGATTCTAATCGGTTGTCTTTAGGAGGGTCGTAACCTTCCATAATCACAGGTACTTTTAATTCTTTCGCTGTAAATTCTATAGCAGCAATTAAATCTAAAAAGTTTTCAGCCGCATCTAAAGGCGGTAAAAACAAGTACAATTTACCCGCTCTTATTTCTGCACAAATGGCCGTTCTAACAAAATAATTCGGTTGGTTAGTATCTAATCCATTTTCTAAAACAGCTTTATGACGCTTTTTTACACGATCTCTAAAGTTGGGTAAACGTTTCTTCTGAGAAAATAAATCGGGTTCATAGGAAGGGAAAATCTCGTACTCTGGTTTTTCCATTAACGAATTTAATGGTAATCTCAGTCCCATTGGAGAATTACCAGGTGTTAAGAATAAATGCTGCCTTCTAAATGCCCATTCACTAGTAAACCAATTGCCACCAGTATTATTTAAGGGTAATACATAACCAACAGGATTAGAGGTTCCGTTTTCTAAAATTTCTTTTAGTTTATTTTTTACTAAAGTGTTATCTCTGTCTTTAGTTGGGTCTATATCTATAGGCAAATTGCCATGTTCCCATAAAAAATAAAAAGCATCTTCAAAACCTGGTAAAATATGTTGATTTGAAACTCCTAAATAGGTGGTTAAGGTTTCTAAGAAAAGCTTATCCGTATTTGGAGGCACTGTAAAATCACTAGCATAGGTTTCTAGGTACTTTTTGTTGTACCAAATTGGTCTACCGTCTTTTCTCCAACAAATTTCTATTTGCCATCTTGGTAGAGGTTCACCAGGATACCATTTACCCTGCGCATGATGTAAAACACCACCTTTAGCAAATTTTTCATGAAGTCTTTTAGATAACGCTTTGGCCAGTTGGCGTTTATGAGGGCCATCTGCAGCAGTATTCCATTCTGGAGCTTCTAGATCGTCGATAGAAATAAATGTAGGTTCACCACCCATGGTTAAACGCACATCATTTTTTTGTAATTGTTTTTCTACTTTATTTCCGAGTCTATCTATGGCTTTCCATTGGTCTTCTGTATAAGGTTTGGTTACTCTTGGCGACTCAAAAATTCGTTTTACGGAGTTTTCAAAAAAGAATTCCGTTTCGCATTTATCTGTCATACCAGAAACTGGCGCAGCACTTTCAAAAGATGGTGTACACGCTAGTGGAATATGACCTTCACCAGCTAATAAGCCAGAAGTGGCATCAAAGCCAATCCAACCTGCACCAGGTAAATAGACTTCGGCCCAGGCGTGTAAATCTGTAAAATCCGCTTCCGGACCAGAAGGACCATCTAAAGATTTTTCATCTGATTTTAATTGAACTAGATAGCCTGAAACAAAACGCGTACCAAAACCAAGATGTCTTAATGTTTGCACAAATAACCATGCATAATCTCTACAAGACCCTTTTTTTAATTCTAAGGTTTCTTCGCAGGTTTGCACACCAGGATCCATGCGGATATTATAATTTAAGTATTCGTAAATTTTTTGATTAACATGAATCAAAAAATAGATGGTTTTTCTAGGTGTGTAATCTAAAGTCTCTAAAAACTCTTGTAATAATTTACCATGGTCCGTAATTTCTAAATAGGGTTGAAGTTCTTTTTTAACGGTATCGGAATATTCAAAAGGAAATTCTTCTGCAGATTCTTCAATAAAGAAATCAAAAGGGTTAATGGTTTTTAAATCTGCAATGATTTCTACATCTATAGATAACTCATCTGTTTTATCTGGAAAAACCAAGCGTGCTACATAATTACCAAATGGATCTTGTTGCCAATTAAAAAATTGATTTTCTGGTTTTATTTTTAACGAATAAGATTCTATTGGTGTTCTAGAATGTGGTGCAGGTCTTAATCTAAAAACATGAGGCGATAATGCTACCTTACGATCGTATTTATAAACAGTTTTATGTGATATTACAATTTTTAATGCCATAGTGTGTGAGTAAGATTAAAGAAACAAAATAGACAGCACAGGTCTATTACATATGCAAAATAAGGTATTTTGCTCAATAATACTTCAGGCTGATGTGGATCGTCTAATTTTTGGGAATTTACCTAAATAACGTTCCATAGGTTTTTAAAATCGCAATTAATGTACCTAGAAAATACTCATTTCAGAATGTGTGGTGATATCTTCAAGTAATTTCATGCCTTTAAAAGAGTTTCCATTAGGGTTTAATTTGGGGCTCCAAACGGCAATTGTGAAGTTATTAGGGTATACGGCTACAATGCCACCACCAACACCACTTTTGCCTGGTAAGCCTACTTTAAAGGCAAATTCTCCAGATTCATCATAAAAACCACAAGTTAGCATTAAGGCATTGATACGTTTGGCTTGGCTCCTCGAAATAATTTTCTTTCCATTATTTAATTTGCGACCTCCATTAATTAAAAAAGCAAAGGTATGTGACAACTGTTGGCAATTCATTTCTAAAGAACACATGTCAAAATAAAAATCGAGTACATCTTCTGGTTTATTTTTAATATTACCCAAAGATTTAATAAAATTACATAAAGCTACATTTCTAAACCCTGTTGCTTTTTCAGAATCGGCAATATTATCAGAGTAGGTAAGGTCTGGTATATCACTTAAGTCTCTAACAAACTCTAGAAATTCTTCGCGAGCATGTTCTAAATGTGTCAATAAAATATCGCAAATCACAATAGCTCCAGAGTTAACAAACGGATTACGTGGAATGCCATTGTAGGTTTCTAGCAAAAGAAGCGAATCAAACTTAGTTCCAGAAGGTTCTACATCAACACGTGTCCAGATCTTTTCACCAATAAATTTTACAGCTAATGTTAATGACAACACTTTTGCAATACTCTGTATAGAAAACTTTTCTTGATTATCTCCAATACCATAATGCGTGCCATCTATATGCGTCATGTGCACACCAAACTTATTCGGATTTACATTTGCTAATTCTGGAATATAAGTTGCTAATTTGCCTAAATCTTTAAGTGGTTTAGTGAGGTTATAGGCATTTTCTATGATGTTTTTATAATTTGATTGCATACCAATATTAGGTTAATTTTACCATGGCAAGTTATAATTTAATTTGGTTTTAATATGCTAATTTTAAAGCCTAATTTTAAGATTTATTTTTCATGTTGTGCTCTGTAGTATCGTGCTAATTACCAATAATAGGCATATACTGTGTAAAAGGCGTACAGCACTTATTAAAATTATAATTTGGCGAAAATATTAAGACAATCTCTTAATATTATACCTAAATTTATAGCATTTATAAAGAGAATTTAAAAATTACACATCTCATGAATATTGTTACTTTAACTATAAATCCTGCCTTAGATAAAAGCGCAACTATTGATCAATTAATTCCGGAGCAAAAACTAAAATGTAAAGCTATTCAATTTCAAGCAGGAGGAGGAGGCGTTAATATCTCTCGTGTACTGCATACGTTAGGTGTTAAAAACAGTTGTATGTTTACTTATGGTGGTGATACAGGAAAAACTCTAAAAAGTTTATTAGAAGACGAGCAATTAGAAATTAAACCAATTCTTGTAGACGCCTGGACACGCGAAAACTTAGCCATTGTAGATGCTAAAACCGATTTGCAGTACCGATTTGGTATGCCAGGAGAAGCCTTAACTTCTACTGAAATTAACATCCTTAAAGACACTTTAAATAAAACAGTTACGGATGGCTCAATGTTTGTAATGAGTGGGAGTATTCCAGATAATATGCCATCGGATTTCTATATTCAATTAATAGATAGTTTACAGGCAAAAAATGTAAAAATAATTATAGATACCTCTGGAGGTGCCTTAAAGTCTAGTCTTAAAAAACCTGTGTTTTTAATGAAACCCAATCAAGGTGAATTGGCAGAATTAGCAGGTAAAGACTTTTTAACCAAACCAGAACAAGAAGCCTTTGCTATGCATTTAATTAATAGCAACCAAGCAGAATATGTTGTTGTCTCTTTAGGTGCACGTGGTGCATTTTTAGCCTCAAAAAGTGGTATTTTTTACCAAAACACACCCTCAGTTAAAGTAAAAAGCACTATTGGTGCTGGTGATAGTATGGTAGCAGGATTAGTATATGCTATAGCGCAAGGTTGGTCCTCTAAAGACATCTTAAAATGGGGTGTTGTTTGTGGCGTAGCAACCACTATGACTGGTGGCACTAATTTAGCCACTAAAGCCAATATTGGTATTGTTTTAGACTTATTAGATTAGCGTTTAAGGAGTTTTAAGAACACATAAGTCCAATATATTAATATGGCCTTTTGATTTAATTATTTTCTGCGTCAATCATTTTTTCAAAAAGAATACCACCTCTAAACATGCCTTTTAAGTGAGGGTGAATTTCACGACCTAACTCAGATAAACTATATTCAACTCTAGGTGGTACTTCAGGAAAAACCTCTCTATTTATTAATTGATCGGCCACTAATTCCTTTAATTGTTTCGTCATCATTCGATCACTAATATCCGGAATGAGTTTTATCAATTCATTATATCTTTTGTTTCCTTGTGAAAGATGCAAAATAATGGTGCTTTTTCGTTTTCCTTTAATCACATTTATAAATGTATCAATAGGACAGTAACTTTTTTTCATTTTTTTTTCATTTAAAGTCCAAGCTATAAACAAAACCGCACAAAATGTTCGTAAGTGCATAATTTGTAAGCTCTTGTATAGCTTTACTTAATAACCGAAATTTGATGTAAAATTAATAAAAAAGATAGAGAATAAGATGATAAATAACAAATCAACCTTCAAAGCATTTAGAGTAGAAGAAGTCAACGGAAAATTTATAACCCATATAAAAGATATACCGTTTACAACCTTAGAAGACAATGAAGTCCTTATAAAAGTACATTACAGCTCCTTAAATTATAAGGATGCCTTATCGGCGAGCGGAAATAAAGGCGTAACTAGAAACTTTCCTCATACGCCAGGCATTGATGCTGTTGGTACTATAGTCTCAACAAATTCAGATCAATTTTCTGTTGACGACAGCGTGATTGTAACTAGTTATGATTTAGGCATGAATACCGATGGAGGTTTTGCAGAATATGTAAAAGTACCTGCCAATTGGGTTGTAAAACGCCCTTCTAATCTGTCTATGAAAGAAGCCATGATGATTGGCACTGCAGGTTTAACAGCAGGCATGTGTGTATTAAGATTGATAGATAACGTAAAGCCAGAAGATGGCACTATTGTCGTCTCTGGAGCAACAGGAGGTGTAGGCTCGGTAAGTGTTATGATTTTAAATAAACTAGGCTATAAGGTGGTTGCCATAACAGGAAAAGCATCAGAAGAGCAGTATTTACTAGATTTAGGCGCTTCAGAAATTATTTTACGTAGCGATTTTGAAGCACTACAAGACAGACCACTATTAAAACCACTTTATGCAGGCGCTATAGATACCGTTGGTGGCGTTATTTTACAAAATATGATTAAATCTGTTGCGCCTCTAGGTGTAGTAACCGCGTGTGGCAATGCAGCATCTATAAAATTAGAATTAACGGTATTCCCATTTATTTTAAGAGGTGTCTCACTAATTGGCATTGATTCTCAAAACTATCCAATGAATTACAGAATAGAAGTTTGGAATAAATTTGCTAACGAATGGAAATTAGATGGTTTAGAAGCCAATACCACAGTCATTTCTTTAGATGCTGTTAGTGAGCAAATCAACCAGATGTTAAAAGGGCAACTAAAAGGAAGAACCGTTTTAAAATTGGTTTAGGATTTTAGTAAATAGATTTAAAAAGCTCATTGAGGTGAATTAATGAGCTTTTTTTATCGAGAAACGAGATTCACGATGTCTTAAACAATAAGAATGCCGTGAGTAAATGTGTGTAGAATGACATTAATATCATAAACTAAACATAGTAAACTACTTATTTCTATTAAAAAATCCTTAACAACCTATTTTAAATCAAATGAATTATAATAGGTTTTTATCTTTTAGTGATTTTTCCAATTGCTTATGATTTTCCCAAAATCTATCTTTAATTTTTTGAACGACTTCATCATATTCAGGATGATTTTTTAAAGTTTTCATTAAGGGATCTTCTTCAAGAAACAACAAAACCCAATATTGATAATTATTTTTGGTTGCAAACAGTTTTAATTGCTCTATAGCAAGATTTGGTTTTTTTTCATTCAAGTATTTCATGGCCAAACTAACAGGCTGGTAAATAGATTGGTCATTTTTACAGTATTCTGCATAAGCCTTATAATGGTCTTCAGCTTTATCCGTAATGCCCATTTTATCGAATACCATTCCAATCTTTAGGTTCTCTTGTGGATACATGTTTAATCCATTTCTTGCCTTGATTTTTTCAAATTTATCATAGTAGTAAAAAGCACTATCATATTTTTCTTGGAAGTAATAAAACTTAGCCACTTCCTGCATAATATCTAGGCGTGTCGTATCTTTTTCCCATTCTCTTACCAATGCATCTGTGGCCTTTTCTATATTTTGATGCTGTGCGTATTGTATAAATACGTTTAAGAATGGTGCATAATAATTTTCTGGGTTATTATCTAAAGACAATTTTATATACTTCTGTGCTTCACCTGTAAAACCATTTTGAATAAAAGCATTACTTAACGCCAAATACATATAGCTTTTGTTTATTGAATCATTTGCTTCAATATCAATTTGTAAACCTTTTAAAGCATATTGCAAATATTTTCCAGTATCAGGAATTGCTCGTGAATACAAATCGGCAAGTATTTGAACCACAGAAGACGAATTGGGATTATATTCTAAGGCTTTTTCTAAATGTGGAATAGCTAATCGAAACTCCTTACTATTTATATAGTAAAGCGCCTTTGATATAAGGCTTTTAGCAGATTTAGAATCATATAACAAAGCTTTATCTGCATTGTTATTAATAACATCTGTGTACCGTTTTTCAGCTTGGTTTAAATCTAAATAATAATATGATATAGCAATCTCAGAATATGCGAGCGCAAATTCAGGGTCTTGCTCTATCGCTTTTTCAAATAAAACTATAGCAGCTTCCAAGCCCGCTTTCGTTCCTGCTTGGTATGTTTCAAGTCCTTTTAAATAATAATCATATGCTAGTAGGTTTTCAGTTGGTTTTTTATCAATTTGTTGCAATTCAGATGGTGTAACTGTCGCCTTTATCGCTTCGGTAATCTTTAGAGCGACTTCATTTTGTATAGAAAAAATGTCTTCTGTTTTATGATTATACTGTTCTGCCCATATTGGTGTGTCATTTGAAGCATCAATCAATTGAATATTCAATAAAACTTGATTATCAGCGCGTTGTCCACTTCCTTCAATTAAATAATTGACATTAAGTTCTTCTGCTATTTCTGAGATGGTCTTATCTGTGTCTCTGTATTTTTCTACTGAGGTTCTGCTTATTACTCGAAGATCTTCTATCTTTTGTAAATTGTTTAATGTCGACTCCATAAGTCCGTTCACAAAATATAAGTTGTTAGAATCACTACTCATATTCTTAAACGGTAATACAGCTATAGATTTACTACGGTAAACATCTTCTTTATCGGTATTGAGCGTTTCTTTTCGAAATAAAAAGAATGCTGCTAAGACTATAACCGAAATAACAGCTAATAGTATTTGAACGCTGTACTGTTGTAAAAACCCTTTTTTAGTTACTTTATTAGCTGCTGTGTTTGGGCTATCTTCTTGTCTTAATTCTACTTGTTCGTATATCTTTTTTCTAGCTTCACCTGGCGAATACCCATAATAGTCCCTAAAACATTTAGTGAAATAAGAATTATTACTAAACCCAACTTGATAAGATATTTCAGAAACAGTAAGTTCCGTTTCTTTTAACAGAGTCATGCCTTTTTGTAGCCGTACTTCACGAATAAACTGACTAGCACTACCTTGTGTTTGTTTCTTAATCTTCCGCAACAAGTTTGATCGACTCATATTCATAAGGTCTGCCAATTCTGAAACACCAAATTGCTCATTAGAGATATGCTCTAAAATAAGCGACTCAGCTTCCTCAATGAATTTTCCTTGATATGAGTTGTTAGACATGTTGTTTTGTATTAATTCAAATGTATAATTTTTTATTTAAACACGGAGTAGCTCAAAATTCAAAATTCTTTGTCAAAAACAGTTGTTTGCGTCATAATTTATACTTCTGCGTCATAATTTTCAACCTCTCATCAAACTTAATACTATTGGCTTCATGCACATTATCAATTAATTAGGGTAGTGTCGCATCTTTGTGGAAACAAAAACCAAGTTATTAATCATTAAAAATTTAAATCATGAAAACACTTAATATGACTTCAATTGGAACTACCATTCAAATGTTATTCTTTATCCTTTTATTAACGAGTTCTTGCGCACAATCTGATAAAAAAATAGACTCGGAAAATACTGCTATTACAGCTAAGACAGTAAACAAACCAAATGTAGATATTCATAGTGCTGTACTCACCGGAAATTTGGAAGCAGTTAAACAGCATATTGAAGCTGGTACTGATATTAATCAAAAAGAGGCCATGTCTGGATCTACACCTTTAATGTCTGCAGCCACTTTTAATAAACCTGAAATCGCTAAAGTATTAATTAATGCAAATGCAGATTTGTCTATAAAAAATAATGATGGAGGAACGGCTTTACATACAGCAGCATTCTTTGGTCGTATTGAAATTGTACAATTACTTATTGATGCAAAAGCAGATAAAACGGTTCGCAATAATTTTGGAGCTACAGCAAGAGAAACAGCAATGGCAGATTTTGCTCAAATGAAACCTATCTATGAAATGCTAATTCAGCAATTACAACCAATGGGTTTTACTTTAGACCTTAATGAATTACAAAAAGCACGTCCTGTTGTAGCAATGATGTTACAATAAACACAATTTAAGATGACAACAGAAAGAAGATACGATATAGATTGGTTAAGAGTTATTGCTATTGGTTTATTACTAATTTATCATATAGCCATTATTTTTCAACCTTGGGCATTGTTTATAGGTTTTATAAAAAGTGATGACGCTTTAGAAGGACTTTGGAAACCAATGACGATGCTGAATGTTTGGCGAATACCTTTACTCTTTTTTGTATCGGGAATGGGACTCTATTTTGCAATGAAAAAAAGAAATTGGAAACAGTTATTCTTAGAGCGTGGAAAACGAATTCTTTTACCATTTGTATTCGGGTTTTTGGCCATTACGCCATTACATTTTTTAATTTTTCAGCAATATTATAAGATGCCATTGAGCTACTTTCCACATATGGGCCATTTATGGTTTTTGGGTAACATTTTTGTATACGTTCTGTTGTTGTCGCCACTATTTTTCTATCTAAAGAAAAATGAAAAAGGAAGATTCAAAAAGATAATTTCAAAAGTGATGAGTTATGCTTTTGGTCCTCTAACTATATCTATTTTCTTTATGTTGGAAGTAGGTTTAGTAAAACCACAGCTATTTGAACTATACGCTCAAACATGGCATGGATTTATTATAGGATTTTTGGCGTTCTTTTTCGGATTTCTTTTTGTGTATAGTGGTAAAGCATTCTGGCAAACCGTTGCAAAGTGGAAATGGTTGTATATAAGTATAGCGTCTGTCTTATTTACGCTTCGATTTACAGGGTATCAGTCCATATCAAATATGTATATCACTACTATAGAATCTAATACTTGGATATTGGGTTTATTCGGAATAGGGTATAGCTACTTTAATAAACCAAGTGCATTACTAAATTATTTGAGTCCTGCTGTTTATCCTATTTACATTATTCACATGTTTGTTTTATATGCAGCTGCACTACTGATTTTACCATTAGATCTTCATCCTATGTTAGAGTTTATTGCGATCACCGTAATTACGTTTATTATCTGTGTTCTTATTTATGAATTTATCCTTAAACGAATTAATATTTTAAGACCATTATTTGGATTGAAATGGAAATTTAAAAGTGTAATACAGAAAGAGTTAAAGCGTATTTAAAGTAACACACAAAACGTTGTTTTTCAATTTAATGAACCATTAAGTCATGATAAAATTATTTAGAAAAAATAGACTAAAAATGCTTACTCAAAATAAGTTCGGTAATTATTTTGCTTACGCAACTGGAGAGATTATTCTAGTTATTGTTGGGATACTTATTGCCTTAGCAATTAATGAACATTCAAATAGCAAGAAGAAAATGGAGTTGCGGAATTCATACATTATTCAGTTGCATGATGAAGCCGATCGTAATCTTAAAAAGTTAGCAATTCTAGATAATGAGTCAAAGCAAATGCTCAAAGAGTTAGATACTGTATTCAAAATTCTATTATTTAAAGATTATGATAACCCAAGATTATCTACAAAATCATTCTATTTAATAATGTCTAAAAAGTTTTATCCAGTTATGATAACCTATGAAAATTTAAAGTTTTCTGGTGACTTAAAATTGTTTGACGATTTAAACTTACGTAACGCTATCTCTGAAACCTACGAAACCTTTAACCCTATAGAAAAACTTGAAGCTTCAGAACAACAAGCTATTGAGGCCTATTATGAAAATTTTTTGATGCGAAACGTCAAATTTAGGGATATGGGCATTTCTTCAGACACTTACGAAAAAGATATTTATTTCGAAAATATGGTGTTAACGAGAATGACGACGCTTGCACAAAATAGAGAGGCTTACAGTGACGCCATTGAATCATTAAAAAGTCTAAAAAGTACTTATGCTGAATTATAAAACACAAATTAAAAATGAAGAAAAATAATTCAAATGTAGAGCCATCAAAAAAGAAATCACATCCCTTTTGGCAATTTTTCTGGCTGACTTTTCTTGTGGTTTCCCTTTGGTATGCCTGGTACTCATTTTATGCACCTTCAAATGATATTGCTTGGACAAACGACATTGAATCCGCTCAAAAGCATGCAAACGATTCTGACAAAAATATTATGATATTCTTTACTGCAGAATGGTGCTCACCTTGTCGCATTATGAAACGTCAAGTTTTTGCTGATAGCGAAGTTATGAAAGCTATGCATGCGGAAGTTGTACCAGTTGAAATTGATATTGATGACCCAAATGCAAAAGCACTTGTAAAGCATTATAATATTGGAGCTACGCCAACTACAGTTTTCATTAATCCTGAAGGAAAAGTAAAGGACTACGCTGTTGGAAAAGTTGGGAAAACAAAATTCCTTGAAATGCTTTTAAAGATTTAATCTGAGAGAAAAATTTTAATAAAAAATAAAAGACAAAATGAAAAATAGATTTATTGTACTATTTGCTTTTACGATTCTTAGCGCGTGTAACAACAAAATCAAATCAGGTATTACACAGCAACCGACACTAAACGACTATACTATTGGTGAAAAATGGGTATGGAAGTATAAAGGTGTAACTACCGAAGGAGAAATACGTTCAGAAGGAACAGATACAAGGAAAGTCGTAAAATTTGGAGAGGTTTTAGGAATGACTATCGGTAAGGACACAATACCTATTTCCGAAATTACTAAACCAGAGGTTAGCGAAACACCGAAGTATGACTGGCCTCTTAAAGTGGGTAAAAAATGGAAGTATGAAAACAATTGGACTAGTCAAGATGGAACTACAGGAAGCCTAAGTCAGAATGCCGAGGTACTATCCTACCAAGAAGAAACAGTAGAGGCTGGAGCATTTATGGCTTACACAATTAAATACATTGGTAAAACCACCAATTCCAGAGGATATAACGCAGATGAAACTGAAGTTTGGTTATATGCACCTGCTGTAAAAAATTTCATAAAACTAACTCAAAGTCAAGGTGATTTTCACTACGTGGAGGAACTAATTGAATATTCGAAATAAAAACAACCACATAATTAAAATCGAACAATTATGAAATTAATTAAAAGTAAAAAAGGAATTAGACTTACAATAGGCATAGTTTTAGGAGTATTATTAGGCTTATTAACCTCAAACATAGCTTTGTGGCTTCCTATTGGAATTGCTATTGGCGCAGCGTTAGAATACTCAAAAAAATCTTGATGTATTAACTGACAATACAAAAATAAATCATCAATCAAAAAATGAACAATCATGACATCAATTAAAATCAAAAAACGAACAATTATGAAAACAATCAAAAATCAAATTTTATTAAGAACAGCTTGTATTGCCTTTGCATTAGTATCTAGTATAACATATGCACAAAACACAAATCCAGAATCAACAAAACAAAGAGATGGCTTCATCTTCGAATTCGTAGCAGGTGGCGGTATTATCAGTTTAGAAGATAGTGCAGGTATTCAAACGTTTGACAAATCTCAAGGAACATTCGTTTTTCCTGATTTAAAATTTGGCTATATGCTAAACGATAATCTCGCCATTACCGCTTCTTTACCAGGAAACATATACGAATTTCAAGATAGCGACAGGCACTTCGGAGGGTTCATTCCTTCTGTGCAATATTGGGTAAAAGACCGTTGGTGGATTCACGGAGGCATTGGATTAGCTATAGATGCGCCAGCACTTTATGATATTAAAGACGATGTAAATGATGACTGGAACTTTGGTTGCGCTGTTATGGCAAGTACAGGGTACGAAATCTATAAAAAGAAAAATTTCGCACTTAATGTACAATCTAAACTAGTTATGGGTCGTGCATCTTTAGATGGAGATGCACATAGAGATGTAGTAATCTTTAATGTTGGATTAGGGTTTAGCTGGTTATAGGTTAGAATTAACAAATTCACTTAAAATTTTTATTATGAAAAAAACAATATTTACCTTGATTTTGTGTGGACTCACTTTTATCGTCAAATCACAAAACACAAGTGTAGAAAAATCAATATATGGATTACAAACCGGAGTTTTAGGAATCTGGGCATATAATGAAGCAAAACTATCAAATACCATAGCATTGAGAACAGAACTTGGTTTTGATTTTGGTATTTGGGAAACAACTTTTTACGATGATTATGATTCACCATTTCTATTAACACCTGTTATAGTTGTGGAACCAAGGTTCTATTACAACCTCAAAAAACGCTCAGAGAAATCAAAAAGAATTGATGGTAATAGTGGCAATTTTATTGCTTTAAAAATGGGCTATCATCCTGACTGGTTTGTCTTATTCAATAAAGACAATGCTCCTGTTGTGAGTGATTTTTCCATTATACCAACTTGGGGAATTAGACGGAATTTAGGCAAGCATTTTAATTATGAAGCAGGACTTGGAGCAGGATTTAGTTACACATTTGCTAAACGAGCAGGTTATGTAAAGAACAAAAGTGAAATGGAATTAAATATGCACTTGCGAATTGGGTATAGATTTTAACTTAAAAAATGAAACATTTAACAAAATTCATAGAAAAGAATAGTTCAGGAAAAAAAGTTTTAGGACTTTTTATCTTGACAAATGTTGTTTACACCTTTATGCTGACTGTTACAATTCCTAAAACAATGGAATTCTCTAACGGAATGAAATTACTGGATATGATGCCTACAGGGTATAATTTAAATTATGTCAATGAATTATTCACTTCACTTGGAGAAAATGGACGTTTAACATACCTAACCAATCAAATACCTGTGGATATGATTTACCCACTACTATTCGGACTTTCTTACGGTTTGCTTTTGGGATATTTCTTAAAAAAATTGAACAAATTAAATTCCCAATATATGTATCTCTGCCTAATTCCTATAATTGCTGGGATTGCTGATTATCTAGAGAATATCGGTATTATCATAATGCTAAAAAGTTACCCTGATTTAATAGAGATTTCAGTAAAAACAACTAGCTTATTTTCACTGATAAAAAGTATTTCGACAACTGCTTTTTTTGTTATCCTAATTATCGTTTTAACGATACTTGGGCTAAAAACCATAAATAAAACAAACAATTAAATGAATAATATAGAACCACAAAAGAAATCCTTTAAAATTAAAATACTTGTAGAAATAGCAATTGTATTCCTAACTATAGTAACCATAAAACACCTTGCGGATTATTTCGAAGTGATTGGTGCTGGCTCAATAGCAATTTGGTGCGGAATTATAGTTAGTACAATTTTTATGAAACAGAATAAAATAAAATCGAAAGCGTTTGGGCCTCAGATTCCAAAAGGCACAAAAAATTGGTTGATTAATATATTGATAGCACTTGGCACTGTAATACTAGTTTTTTCAATTATGGGACTAATTGTAAAACCAATTTTGGAAAGTTTTGGTCTAACAAACCCAGCAGATGTAGCTGATAGATTTGCCTTTTTTATGGGAAAACCTCTTGTGTTTATAAGTTACCTAATTACAGTTGTTTGGTTTGGTGCAGCGTTAGGTGAAGAATTGTTATTTCGTGGCTATTTACTAAATAGATTGGTTGAATTTACTGGAAATAATAAATCGGGAATAATTATAGCATTAATTACACATGCTGTAATATTTGGAATGTTACATATTTACCAGGGACTAGCAGGTGTTATTGCCACTGGTTGTATTGCACTTATATTTGGTTCAGTCTATTTTATAATTAAGCGAAAACTTTTTCCTATAATAATTGCACATGGAATTATTAATTCCTTCAGTCTTATTGGATTGTACCTAAATAATGGTATTATATCTTAGAGCTTGTCCTTTAGAAAAGGAGAATATCAAATTAAAGGATGTTTTGATTTTTAAATCAGAACCTTTAAAAAAAGGAGTGATTATAAATGGCTCTTTTTTAAGGAATCTTGAGTTTTAAATTAATTAAAAAAGGTGTTGATTATTCTGTTATCCTATATCAATTAGCACCAAAAGGGAACTATTTTCATTTAAGCCATTATATCGGTAGAGCTAGCTATGATAAAGATTGAGAACAGAGAAATTTAGAAACTGTCGTAAGTGGGTAACATCGTCATTATAAATCAATATGAATTAATCAACAATTAAAGAAGAAATGAATTCATCAATTTTAAACACTCAAAATATTCAGAAACAAGCCAAAATAGTTGGCTTCACCTGATTTTTTACTTATGCAACAGTATTTATAGGTTTTACATTGCAAATACTATTTCCAGAGACTTCAAAACAGTTAATGGTAGTTATGGCTCCAGGTGCAATTTTCGAACTCAATTTTGGAATTTGGTTATTGGTAAAAGGAGTAAAAATTAAATAAATCAGAAAAACGAAAAAAATACAATTATATATAAAGATGAAATATATTTTAATAACAAGTTTACTAATAATGATGGGATGCTCTAATACATCTAAGTCAAAATTTGTATCAATAGAAAAGGAGACTCAAGAAAATCTTATTGCAGTTATAGATACGATCTGGCAAACAGAACAATTACCAATTAGACTAAGAGATTCCTTAATTTCTATTTATGGTGTCGACTCAGAGTTGGTAAAAGAACAGCAAGTTATTATAGATAAAAATCATATAATTAATGAAACTAAAGTGAAAAGTATCCTTGAAAAACATGGTTGGCCAACAAAAGAATTGATGGGAGAACGTGGTAATTGGACCATTTGTAATGTTATTCAACACGCAGATAATGAAGTTAGAATACAATACCTGCCAATGATGAGGCAGGCGGTTAAAGACAAAAAGTTAGAACCACGCTTTTTGGTAAGAGCAGAAGACAGAATTGCTACAGAAAGAGGTGATTTACAAATCTATGGTGGACAAATGAAATACTATCCAGAAACCAAAAGTTTTAATTTATGGCCAGTCTTTGATCCTGCAAATATTGATAAGAGAAGAACTGAAATTGGTTTAGACTCTATTGCCATATTCCTAAAGAATAGATTTGATTTTGAATGGAATCTTGAAGAACAGATAAAGAGATCAAAAGACTTTGAGCAAGCAAGGCACAAAATAAATAGTACTGACTAAAAACATAACACCTATGCATGGACCAGACAAAAACTTAAAATTCCCACTTCAGAATTACGACAGACTTTGTTTCTTAAAAAATGTTGTAAAAAACCCTAATATTAGTATTGGAGACTATACTTACTATGACGATTTTGAAAATGTAGAGAACTTTGAGAAAAATGTAAAATACCTTTTTGACTTTGTAGATGACAAATTAATAATCGGTAAGTTCTGTATGATTGCTTCTGACGTAAAATTTATAATGAATGGCGCAAATCATTTAACAGATGCATTGTCAACCTATCCGTTTGCCATTTTTGGAAAGGGTTGGGAAAACGCAATGGATGGAAAAAGCTATCCAAATAAAGGAAATATTACGATCGGTAATGATGTTTGGATTGGTTATAACGCAACTATTATGGCTGGTATAACCATTGGAGATGGTGCAATTATTGCCACAAACGCAACCGTAACTAAAGATGTTGAGCCTTATACAATTGTTGGTGGAAATCCTGCCAAAGCAATCAGAAAGCGATTTTCAGAGGCTATAGTTGCAAAACTCTTAGAACTAAAATGGTGGAATTGGGATATCGAAAAAATCACAAAGAACATTCAAAACTTAACGGACAACAAAATTGAAAAATTAATAGAATAAGTGATTATGAAATCAGCAATTTATACATCTTATGGTTCACCAGAAGTTATTCAAATTTTAGAATCGAAAAAACCATTGCCAAAATCGAAGGACATGTTAGTACAAATTAAAGCATCATCCGCTACTCGTGCCGATACAATGATGCGAGCAGGTAAACCCAAATTCGGGAGATTGTTTCTCGGTCTTTTTAAACCAAAGAACACGTCACTAGGTACAGGTTTTTCTGGAGTTATTGATTCGGTTGGTTCAGAGGTAACGCAATTCAACGTAGGTGATGAAATTTTTGGAGAAAAACTATTTAGTAATGGTACTAACGCAGAATTTATATGCATTGCTGAAGACTCAATAATTGCGCTTAAACCCAACAATATATCACATCAAGAGGCTGCACCTGTTTGTGATGGTTTTCTAACCTCTTATAACTTTTTAAAAGATATCGCAAACATTCAGCCAGGACAACATATTTTAATAAATGGTGCCTCAGGAAGTTTAGGAACGGCCGCAGTGCAAATTGCAAAACTTATGGGTGCTACCGTTACAGGTGTTTGTAGTACTAAGAATATGGCGTTGGTTAAAGCCTTAGGAGCCGATTTTGTAATCGACTATAAAAACAACGACTTCACAAAAAACATCAAAACATATGATGTTATTTATGATTCAGTAGGAAAAACCAATTATAGTAAGTCCAGAAATGCTTTAAAATCTGGAGGCGTATTTTTAACGCCTGTATTAAGCTTAAATATCTTGTGGCACTCAATGAGTAATCCAAAAAGAGTAAAGTTCGCAGCTACAGGTCTAAAAAAACCAGAGGAATTAAAACAAATGCTTTTAGAATTAGTAGACTTTTTTAAGCAAAAACAACTTAAAACGGTTATAGATAAAAGTTACTACTTGTCAGATATTAAAAAAGCGCATCATTATCTCGAAACTGACCGAAAAGTAGGGAACATCGTCCTCATAAATCAATAAGAATTCATCAATCAAAAAAAGAACAGTGTATGTTTTTTAAATCAAAAGAAGGAAAAGAAAAGATATTAAAACTTTACAATCAAAAGCTTAATCAACTCAATATAGATTATTCCGAAAAACTATTAAAAACAAAGTTCGGTAATACAAATATTATAATTACGGGTGACACAAAACAACCACCTTTAGTTCTTGTTCATGGTACAGGTGGTTGTGCACCATTAATTTTAGAATCATTCCCTAATTTATCATCTAAATACTGTGTTTATGCCATTGATGTGCTTGCCCAACCTAACAAAAGCGCAGAACAAAGCTTAGATATAAAATCGCTCGATTATGGAGAATGGCTGTTAGAAGTCGTTATCAAATTAGGACTAAAAGACGTCACTTTAGTTGGGTTTTCCTTTGGCGGATTAATTAGTTTAAAAGCGCTCGAATATAGTGAAATACTTATAAAGGAAGTCTTCTTAATAGCACCTGTTTATATTGTTAACGGGAACCCATTAATTAATTTATGGAAAATGTTTATCCCCTTAAAAAAGTTTATTAAAACTGGGAACAAACAGAAAATAATAAAAGTGATGAATGTACTTTTTACGGAATACGATGATTTTGCGCAGGAGTTTCTCACCACCACTTTCTTAAATTGTAATATGGATTTTTCACCATTACCCATTATAGCTAAAAAATCTGCTCAACAAATAGAAACACCAATTACCATTTTCGCCTGTAAAAATGACATTATGTTTCCAGGTGAAAAAATGATTAAAAGAGCCAAAAAGGTATTACCATCACTTAATAATAGTGTGCTATTAGAAAATTCAAAACATGTACCTAGTCGAAATAATTTTAGTTTAATTGAAAAAGGTATACTAAAAGACTTTTAAATTATGACAACGCTTTCAAGGCAATTGTGTTTAATTATTTAGAAAAGTCCTATAATGTAATGCTGTGCCACCTGCACTGCGCCTTTCGACTTTGCTCAAGATAGGTTTCACTAAAGTGTAAACATGGGCTTATTTTCGACACATCTATTTTAAGTGATTTAGATCATGAATTTTAGAAGCGTAATGTGTGTGGAATGAGTTTATATGGGAATACTTAAAATGATTTGCTCTCACTTATTTATGTTTCTATATTTTTTATTTTTCTTTGTATAAAATTAAAATTTGATAAACCAAAAATCCATAGCAGTTTTACCCTTTGTCAATATGAGTAATAATATTGATAACGAGTATTTTTGCAATGGTATAACCGAAGAAATCATTAACGCCTTAACAAAGGTAAAAGGTCTTAAAGTTATAGCAAGAACTTCTTCTTTTGCTTTTAAAAATAAGAACGTAGATGTTAGGTCTATTGGTAATCAATTAAAAGTTGCAACAGTTCTCGAAGGCAGTATTAGAATATTTAATGCAAGAATTCGTATTAATATTCAATTGATTAGAACCAATGACAGCTTTCAAGTTTGGTCACAAGATTTCGACAGAAAATTAGATGATATTTTCGAGCTTCAAGACGAAATTAGTCTCATCATTGCTGAGCAGATACGAGAAAATTTCGGGCATTTAGATATCTCTAACCATATATCTATTATCGGAACTAAAAATATTAATGCTTATAAACTCTATTTAAAAGGAAGAGCCTATCAACTTAATTGGGCTTTAGAAGATTATATTGAGGCCATAAATTGTTATAAACAAAGTATTGAGATTGACAAGAATTTTTATGATGCCTATTTTGCAATAAGTAGATCCTATGGCATATTATCGAGTTGGGGATTTATTGAAAAAAAAGAAGGGGAGAAGAAGGCTAGGTATTATTTAAAGGAAGGTTTGAAAATTAACGCTACATCTTATTTAGGTTATTTTTCTGAGTCTTCGTTAAACTTTTGGAATGATTGGAATTATACTAAAAGTATAGATTCTCTAAAAAAAACATTGCATAAAAATACGAGTTATGCTATAGCCTATGAGGGAATTGCTGAGATTTATATGGCCACAAATCAATTAGATAAAGCCTTGTTAAACATTAGTAAAGCTATAGAAATTAGTCCTTTATCACCTAATCACCATTTTACAAAAGGTAATGTGTATTTTCTGAAAAAAGAATATCGAAAAGCCATTAATTATATTGATGAATGCTTAAGGATTGATCCAAATTTCACTTTAGCAATTGAGACAAAATTGGCTTGCTTTATATTTTTAAATGACAAAACTAACTTTAAAAGTTATATAGCTACAATGCCGCAATTAATAAGTCCAAAAATTTGTGAAATCCTCTATAGTCTGATTAATAATGAGCAGTTAAATATTGGGATTGATGAAATAATTGTTGATGTTGAAGAGAGTTTTAAAAGTATTTACCCTTGGCACTTTTATTTCCTCATACATTCTGGTAAAACAGAAAAAGCAATGCAAATTTTTGAAGATAAAATGAAACTGAAAATCGGGCAACTCGTCAATTTTCAATTAGACCCATTTTTAGAGCCTTTGAGACATCATAAAAGGTTTAGGTTAATCAAAAAACAAATTATCTCTTCAGGGTTTATTCCTGTAAAAAAAGAATCTTTAAATGACGCCCAAAAAGAAGTTACAAAACCATTGGATACTTCTGAAATAGATAAATACAAATTAGTTTTAGAGAATTTTATAAAAAATAATGAGGCTTATTTATATCCTAATCTTTCTTTAAAAGAACTTGGTAATAGCATTGATTTGCATCCAAACAAGCTTTCGTGGTTACTTAATGCAGAGTATAATAAAAACTTCAACGATTTTATTAATCAATTCAGATTAACACATTTTAAAACCATTGCACTCGACCCAAAATTTAAGCACATTACTATTTTGGGCTTGGCTTATGATAGCGGTTTTAATTCTAAAAGTGTGTTTAATACATACTTCAAAAAAACAGAAGGTGTTACACCAAGTCAATGGGTCAAGTCTCATAATTAAATACTCGTCATCAAGTAATACTCATACTTCTATTTAAAATCCTCTACCGAAATTGGTTTAAAGCGGACTCTCAAACTTACTACTCAAATTTGATTTAAAATTAATTCCGAACGTTCGAAATTATAATCTCGGACGATTGGAGGCTTATTATGCATCAACTTTGCACTATCAAATTAATATTAATCAATAAAAAACGAACACTTATGAATTTATCAAATCACAAATTCAAAACCAACACAATGATTCACAAGCTCAAAACGACAGGTCATTTTATGATAGTTCTATTACTATCTATGACTACTTTTTTAACATCATGTTCCAATGATGATGACAATGTCAATCCACCGAATAACAATAACACAACCGTTGAAAATGTATTAACTGATATTGATTTTCAAGGGTATGCCATTGTAACTAAAAATGGAAATGATTTAGTACGTCAAGGTTTTGGATTGGCAAATGAAAGCACAGCAATGCCTCAAAGTGATAACCTTGCTTACCGTATAGGTTCAGTTACTAAAACGTTAACAGCAGCAGCTATCGTACAACTAAAACGTGATGGTTTAATTAGTGATTTTAACCAAACCTTAAACGAATTTGATGCAGAATTTCCTAATGGCGAACAAATTACCATTGCACAGTTATTATCGCATCAATCTGGCATTTCAGATTATCAGTTTGTAGTTGAAGACGCTTACGAACAAGGAGCAACCTTGGATGAAGAAGATATATATGAAGTTATTACTGATATGATTTCAGAAAACGGACTCAATTTTGAGCCAGGTTCTGGTAAACAGTATAGCAATTCAAACTTTCTTATCGCAGCTTTATTAGTTCAAGAATTATCTCAAATGTCTTACCACGAGTATATTCAGCAAAAAATCTTAATCCCTTTAGGAATGACTGACACCTATAAAGGTGACAATATTATTGATGCTGATACTCATGCTGAAGGTTATGAAAGTGGCAGCATTAATAGTACGTATCCAATGACTATTGCTTTTGGTGTAGGCGATTTTAGTAGTACACCCAAAAATATGGAAACGTGGACTAATGCTGTTAAAACCACTTGGTTTACAGAAACTGAAAAAACCGAAATATTTGCGCAAAACGTACCAAGTGGTTTTGTTGATTTTGGTTTAGGTTGGTTCACTACCCAAGAAGGAGATACTACAATGTACTGGCATGGAGGTGATATTAATGGTTATTGGAGTATGATTGGCTTTATACCTGAGTATGATGCAACAATTGTGCTTTTAAGTAATAATCAAGACGATACAGGGACACAACGTAATGCCATTATTCAACAGGTATTAACAAATGAATTTAATTAAAAATAGTAAACGACTCTTAAAATAATAGAAACATGAAAAAGTTAGTATCAATAACAATATTATTTGCACTACTTGCTACAAATGGATTTGCTCAAAGCATTAAAGAAGATGTAACAAAAGATAACAAAGATTACAAATACAGAGTGAGCTTTCCTGCAATAATCTTAGGCAATATTGGTAAAGGAGGAGAAAGAATTAATACGCAACACATAGAATTTCATGTAAAACGTCAATTAGATTCTAAAAACATTGTCGGTGTAAAATTTGCTACTTGGAGATTATTTCAGCCTATGGGCATTCAATGGTGGGACGGGCTTTTAGATAAAATAGATTCTGAAACCGAATTTTATCCTGGCTACTTGCGTGAAACAGGTTTAGGAGTAACATATCAACGTATGCTTTGGAAAGGGTTATTCGCCTCAGTAGAAGTATTACCACAATACAAAACCTATTTAGATTTAGACAATAAGAAAATAGCCAATGGTTTTAAGTTGTATACCTCTTATCACATTGGTTATCACTTCGCTTTTGGTAAAAAGAAACAATTCTTTATTGAGCCTCAATTTCATTGTAATAATTGGATTATTGACACCAACACACCTGAAGACTTTAAGCAGCTAGACAACAGGTGGAAATCTTATTTTTTGTTTGAACCTAATCTATATATTGGTATAAGATTTTAAGTTATGATACCGTCAAATTACATCAATACAAATCCTATGAGAACTATATTTTTAAGCTTGACTCTTTTTATTAGTTTAAACTGTTTTGGTCAGCAAATCATTGATGATGAAGTCACAAAATTATTTAAAACCGAATTAGAAAAAGAAAATATTAAAAGTGGAATTCTACATATATATTCTGAATCTCGTGGTATTGATATTCAACTAGCCAAAAGTAAAGAAGATTCTATTTATATCAACAGCCCATTTTATACAGCTAGTGTCACTAAAATGCTTACTGCAACAGCCATAGGAATTTTAGCTGATGACAATAAGCTAAAGTTTGAAGATAAAATTGCTCAATATTTATCAGAAACTATGATGTATAATCTGCACGTTTTGGATGGTAAAGACTATTCAAAAGATGTTACAATTGCTCACTTATTGCAACACACTTCAGGTTTGCCAGACTATTTTACAGACAACACTATTGATGGAAGTCCTAATATGATCAATCAGATATTAATGAACACCAATAAGTCATGGTCAGCAGAAGAAATGATAGAATTTACTAAGCATAACATGAAACCTCATTTTGTTCCTGGTACATACTATCATTATACAGATACAGAGTATGTACTTTTAGCATTGATTATAGAAAAAGTAAGCGGTGTAACGTTCTCTCAGTTCTTAGAAGAAAATATTTTTCAGCCTTTAAAAATGCATAGTTCTTACATCAACCTAAAATCATCACCAATAGACAAAACTTTTCCTATGGCTAAGTTCTTTGTTGGAGATATTGAGTTATCAACCCTTAAAAGTTTAAGTGCCGATTGGGGTGGAGGTGGCTTAGTATCGACAACAAATGACTTAATCACATTTCTTGAAGCTTTTAATAATGACTTAATTGTAAATAAAAAGACTCGAATATCAATGCAAAATTGGATATACGAAACAAAGGGAATGAAATATGGATTTGGAATACGTAAGGTATCTTTTAAAGATTTAATAGATAGAGACTCAGAACTACAACTGATTGGACATCCAGGAAGTACAGCGTCATTCTTATGGTATTGTAAACAATTAGACACGTACATCTCTGGTACGTTAAATCAATTAGAAGCTTCTAAAAAAGCATTACTGTTGGTTTATGAAATACTTAAACTTATAGAAAACAAAAATTAACAGAATCGAAATTTAGAAAAAAGGGATTGAACACGCAACGCACAATCTAAATTGGTTGGTGATTTACATTTAGGCAGTGTAAAATCTAGGTTATAAAAAAATCATAATAATGAACACTACGAATTCAAAAACCGTTTTACTTGCAGGAGCTACAGGTTATTTAGGTGGTTATGTTGCTAAAGCTTTAGTCGAAGATAATTTTAAAGCTAAACTCATAGCAAGGTCAACAAAAACTCTTAAATCTTTTGAAAGTAAAACAGTAAAAATTATAAAAGCTGAAGTAACCAAGCCTGATACGTTATATGGAATTTGCGAAGGAGTAACAACTGTTATATCTACAGTTGGTATTACACGTCAAAAAGATGGTTTAACTTATATGGATGTCGACTATCAGGCTAATCTAAACTTATTAAACGAAGCAAAAAGAGCAGGAGTAAAGAAGTTTATCTATGTATCTGCAATTAATGGTAATAAATATAGACATCTAAAAATATTTGAAGCTAAAGAAAAGTTTGTCGATGCTCTAAGAAATTCTGGGTTAGAATATGTTGTAATTCGTCCGAATGGTTTTTTTTCTGATATGAAAGATTTTTTAGACATGGCAAAAAACGGTAAAATATATCTTTTCGGTAATGGAGAACAAAAATTTAATCCCATTCATGGCGAAGATTTGGCAATCGTTTGTTTGCAAGCTATTAAATCAACTAGCAATGAAATAATAGTTGGTGGTCCTGATATTTTAACCTTAAATGAAATAGGAGAAATGGCTTTAGATGCACATCAAAAACCAATAAAAATTATTCATTTACCAGATTGGGTAAGAAAATTTGTGATTTGGACTGTACGCACGTTTACAACATCTAAAACGTATGGCCCAATTGAGTTCTTTTTAACACTTATGGCAGAAGATAACATTGCACCGCGTTTTGGAACTAGGAGGTTGTATAAGTTTTTTAGAGAACAAACTTAATAGCACGTTGTTTCTAATTACATGTAGCGATTTTCATTATAAGTCGTCTTCAGTATATAAATTAATTAACCAATAAAATTATGTTTAAAAAGTATAAAATTTTAAAATGGATTCTAGCCTCATTGGCTCTTATGATTACCTTAATACTGCTTTTAGGTATATATATTGCCAGTCTATTACCAGAAGAGGAGGCAGAATTAATACATAGTCAGGTAAGTGATATTACATATCTTACCGAAGATGTCCCTTCTTATAGAGGAAAAATACTCGCTGTTGTAACAAGCACAGATGCAATGGGATCAAGTGGTAAAAGTACAGGTTATGAACTCACAGAATTAGCAAGAGCTTATTATGTATTTAAAGCTAATGGTTTTGAAGTTGATATTGCAAGTCCATTAGGCGGTCAGCCACCAGTTGTTTTAGATGATGATGATATGGGAGTTTTTGATTATGCGTTTTTAAATGATGTAACCGCACAGTCCAAAGTAAATAATAGTCTGTTGTTAGATGAAGTTATTTCTAAAGATTATAAAGCTGTTTATTTTGTTGGCGGTAAAGGCGCTATGTATGATTTTCCAGATAACAAATATATCCAAGCCTTAATACAAAACTTCCATAATAATAACAAAGTCATTGGTGCAGTTTGTCATGGACCTGCAGCATTGGTAAATGTTAAATTAGAAGATGGACAGTTGTTTTTAAAAAACAAACAGGTAAGTGGCTTTACTAATAAGGAAGAATTATTGTTAATTCCAAAAGCTGAATCAATATTTCCTTTCTTATTGCAAGACAAATTGATTGCTCAAGGAGCGACATTTAACGAAAATTTCATGTATCTGGAAAAAATCAGCCATGATAATAATTTAATAACAGGACAAAACCCATGGTCGGTTTGGGCATTAGCAGAAACTATGGTGAAACAAATGGGATATACACCTAAACAAAGAACAATAACAGCTGAAGAAAATGCAGTTAAAGTATTATATACATACAAAACAGAAGGATTAGAAAATTCTAAAGCAAAAATTAAACAAATCATTCAAAAAAATAAACAATCCGTTTCTAGATCATTATTAGTAAGTCATAGTGCCATTTCAATAATACAAGGTGACCTTAAAAAGTTTTATGATATACTTCGATTAGCATCTTATGCAAAAGATATTGAACCGAATACATAGAAAATAATGAGAATATTAATAGTCATAAGTTTATGCTTTTGGTCAACTTTAGTTTTAGATGGCAAATAGCACTTAAAACCGCTATAATACTAAAGGTTGCAAATGTCCTATAATGTACTTGCGTTATGTACAACATAAGTTTTGGTTAAAAGCGCATGTTTGTCTTCTTATTACAGAAAAATTTAATCTATAAGTTTTTTTTTACTTAGTTAATGAAATCGATGTACGAGATTCAAAAATTCATCTAAAACAATATTAACCTTGTGATTAAACATTCTTTATGCGACGACGTAGGAGGGAAGCATAATGTGTGGAATGGATTTTAATAAACTTATTGCATTTTTCTAATTCAATAATCATATTTTAGTAGGATAATTTTGGTAGTATATAAAATATGAACAAGAACGGTATAATTGAAGCAATAGATAAAGAAAGCGACTTCTCTAAACTAATTGAAGATTTGTTAGTTAGAATGGGTTTGGAAAATGTAATTAGGATTACAAACAATCTAATCGAAGCAACTCAAAAAACAGCCCTTAAAAATCAAAAAATATTTTTTTTAATTACGTTAAGTGAATTAAACGGCAAAGTTCCAGCTATTGATGAAAGAGTAAAAAACATTACTCCTAAATATGACCATTTATATATTGTTACTTCAAATGCCAAACTTTCAAACTATTTTCAAGATTGGCTAAATAGTGAAAACCAAAACACAGTAATTGAGTATTGGAGTAAAAAAGATGTAATTGATAATATCAATGAATATTATGAAGACTTTTGGTCGCATAATGACACTTTCTTAAAGCCATATGAAATAAGCTTTATTGATTCAGTACAAGCAGATAAACATTTAAAAAGTTTATTAAAATTAGATGATAAATATGATAAGTTATTAGAAATATTTATAGAACCAAAATTATATATATATAAAGAAGATTCTGAAACGGAGACCTTAACAAAGAGCAGGGTAAATAAGGATAAAATTATAAAATCAGGTAGTTATGTGCTTTCAGGTGAAGCTGGAACTGGTAAAAGTACATTGCTGAAAGAAATAGGAAAGGAGCTTATTGAAAAAAATAAAGAGTTAATCTTTAAAAATATACCAATAATAATTAAAGCTAGTAAAATTCTTGAGTCGAAATTTCAGATTAAAAAGATTTTAGATGAAGAGTTACTAAAAACTTATAAAGCATTTGATATAGAGCGAATATATAACGAATATCAGATTGTTTTAATTGTTGATTCTATTGATGAATTTGAAAGGGAGAATCAATTGAAGGTTTTAAATGAAATACATGATTTAAAAGAAAAAATAGGAATTCGTTTTATTATAGGAACAAGAAATTACGATTACCTAGTTGAAGGTTTTGAATTGAATGACCATATTAGAGTTAACCTAAGTAATTTTGATATGAACCAAGTTAAATTATTTTTGGATAATTTTTTTAGGTTTAATTTAGAAAAATCGAATAAATTATGGGATACGCTTCATGATAATAACATATTAGAAAAAATACCAATTACACCTCTAACTGTGTCGCTCATTTCAATACTTTTTGAAGAAAAACAATATGAAATACCAGCTACAATAACAGATATATACGATAATTTTAATATTTTCTTATTGGGAAGAACATCTGTAAAATCTAGCCTTGAATTCTTAGATATAACTATAAAAGAAAGAATTCTATCAATATATGCAGTTGAAGTTATTGGAGACCCAAATAATACGAGAAAGTCAAAACAAGAATTTGAATCATTTATAAAGAAATTTTTTAAAGGAAAGAATATAACTATTAAAGATGAAGTTTATCCTGAACTAATCAAATCTTTAACCCAAGGAACAGGTGTTTTATATGAAGATGAAAATGGTAAAATTGATTTTAAGCATGATTATTTTATGGAGTATTATGCATCTAGAGAAATTTTTAATCAACGCAGAGATTTAGAACCAAAACTAATTGAGAACTTTACAAAATTCAGTTGGCAAAACACAGCTATTTTTTATACTGGTAGAACTAAAGATATGCCAGATTTTTTGACGGCATTACTAACTAGAGTAGATAAATACACCGAACTAAAAGACGAATTAATAGCATCTTCTGGTTTAGGTTATATTTTACAATCTTTATGGTTAACAGATTCCGATTTAAGAAAAGATGGTGTAATTAAATCTTTGGAGCTTTTAATTAAAGCTGACCAAGATGTTAAGCGACTATCGTCGACATTACCCATTTTTAAAAATTTAAGAGATGCAGATATTGCGTTAATGAACTTCTTTTGGTTTTTTAATCACTTCAATTCAAAAACTCTTGAAGATACTTTAAAGCTTGCATTTGACCATATAAGTTTACAATTGGACAAGATTGAGGATACTGGGTTGCCTAATGATATTGTGAACTTAAAATATAAGCTATTTTGTATAGGTGCAACTTTAACTTCAGATAAATTTGATGAAAATGATAAACTAGATTTATTTTACTCTAGGAAGAATACTCTTTCAAATCCAATTTTCGCTCTATTATTTGATAATGGTCTTGACATTATAGACCCAAAAAACAAAAATGAATTAAAAGAGAGGTATAAATTAAAAAAACGTCTACAGAAAATGCAAAAAGGAGTTAGGTATTACTTAGACAATAGTGTTGATGTTACTAGGTTTACTAGTTTAGAAGCTATTAAACCAATTAAAAATGTAGAAATTTATACTGAAGGAAAAACTGATGCAACATATATGATGCAAGCTTTTAAGGCTTTAACAGGAAATACCGAACCATATTGGAATGTCGAATCTTGTGAAATTAAAACAAATAAAGATGGAGGAGGAACTCATGAATTGGCTAAAACATTAAATAACATAGCTCTAGAAATGGATACTGGTAAATATCAAGATAAGACAATTATTGGGATTTTTGACAATGATGCTTCAGGGTTTAAAGAATTTAATGGTTTTAAAAATGAAGATTTTGAAGTTTTTAAACCTGGAGTGATAAAAAAACATAAGACTAAAAATATTTATGCCATCATTTTGCCAATTCCAGATGAATTAGCTGCTTATAATCAAGCTAAACAAGAATTTAAGTTTTTTGAAATTGAACATTATTTTGAAAAGGAATTTTTGGAAGAAAATAAAATGTTAACGAAATTAGAAATTGACGGCCTCTTTGAAATAACTGGAAATAAAGGAAATTTTGCAGAAGAAATAAAAACAATTAGTGAACCTCATATATATAAAAGATTTGAAAATTTATTCTTTGTTATTGATGAGATTAATAAAAAAGAGATTGTTTATATTTAGTTTATTATCATCATAAAATTTTGGATAAAACAATAGGAGAGAAGAGCATACTATATAGCATAGCGAACCGTATATGTTTCCAAAATGATATACTATTTTAAAGAATTAATGGAGTATCAATTTAAAAAATACAATTTCTAGTTCTATTTTACATAATACCACAAATTGAGCGCATTTTCACCTAATTTTCACAAAGAGCTCCTTCGGGTATGCGTCGGGTATGCGTCGGGTGTGCGTCGGGTATGCTTCGGGTAAGGTATTTTTTTAATAAGAATAACTGTAATTATATAATTAGGATTCAAAATGGTACATATGTATACAAATAAACTTGGTATAAATAAATGACACCTATAATTATACTAGGTATGGCAGATGCATACAATACCAATCGCTGAGAATCGCGTATTTTAAAATAAATGCAGCGTTGTACAGTCTATGCAAATTAACAAAAAACGCAATAGTACAAAATATCAGTATAGCTACACATCTTAATTAGTCTAACCAAGACACAATTAACTTGTACATAATCTATCACAGCTGTCATAAAACTCAAATGATGGCAAATAGCACTTAAAACCGCTATTATACTAAAGGTTATAAATGTCCTATAATTTATATTATGTAAAATAGAAATATAAAGAATACTACTCCACAGCGCTTACAATAACCTTGCTGCAATAGTCTATGAGTTCAAAAAAACAGTTTATAGTTAACGTATAAATCGCTTGCAAGGTATTTATACGGTGTTTCAAAATGTTGAACACGCGCAATTATAGCATTAAAAAAAGCCCATCATAAAATGATGAGCCTCCATAAATTCTAGGTTAAGTAATATATATTGTTAGATAACTGTAACGTTAACTGCATTTAATCCTTTTTTTCCTTCCTTAAGATCAAACTCAACGTTATCGCCTTCACGAATTTCGTCTACTAATCCTGAGATGTGTACAAAATGTTCTTTGTTTGAACCTTCTTCTGTTATAAATCCGAAGCCTTTAGCATCGTTGAAGAATTTTACTGTTCCTTTAATCATTGTATTCTATTTTTTATTTTAATAATTACTTAGAGGTATTCAACAATGATGCCAAAAATAAAAGGGTTGTTAATCATCGGATTTTAAGTTCATTACAACTACATCATCGATAAAACTTAACGATTCAACATAGAAATTAAAGCTAAAGCAGGTTTGATAATACCTTTACACCAGATTTCCCTCGATCTTAAATCTAAATATTATGGAAACAAAATTCTCTTTGTTTAACCAGATTAACAGCTTATGCTACTGGTTATTAATTTCTAGTGATTACAGAACTTCGGTAAAGTTAGATGCAGAAAACGACACGTATAGTGTTTGTATAAAGCATGCAGGTGTAGAACTATATGCTAATACCATTAAAGGTTTTAGCAAACGAAATGCCAGCTTCTTAGAGCATGAGTTAGATGGCATGGTGGCTGGTTTGTTGCATTTAAAACAAAATGTTGAGCAGAAATCGGCTTAATTGTTCCGCTTATATTACATAGTAACGTCAGTTCGAGTGAATTTGCAATAGCAAATTTGTATCGAGAACCTCTTATACCTAGAAGCTTCTCGATACAAAATTCTAAAAATCGAATGTCATCACTCAAAGTGACGACTAAACTGTACTATTTGTTTGAAGATTATCGCGCTAATTTTCTCAACGCCACCCATTGTTTCAGCATCTCTCTAGAATCTACAGCAGGATAACCCAATACTGTTTTTCCGGCTGCAACATCATTCATAACACCTGAACCTGCACCAACGGTTGCACCAGAATGAATCGTTGTATGGTCTTTTATAGACGCGCTACCTCCTATTACTACACCATCACCTAAGGTTACAGAACCTGCAAGTCCTGAACTTCCTGCCATTATACAAGAACGACCCAAAATACAATTATGAGCGATTTGAACCAAATTATCGATTTTACAACCATCGCCTATAATGGTAGAACTAAATTTACCACGATCCACACAAGAATTAGCACCAATTTCTACACCATTACCAATTACAACATTACCAATGTGCGGAATTTTCACAAGTCCTCTTCCATCTTCACTTGGACGATAGCCAAAACCATCGGCACCAATACTTACATTATTATGAAAAATACAATGACTACCAATAACAGAACGCTCTCTAATTATAGCACCAGACCAAATAGTCGTGTGAGCACCAATGGTAGTTTCATCTAAAATAGTAACGTTAGGATATATTGTAACGTTATCGCCTAAAACGACGTTTTTACCAATGTATGAACCAGCACCTACTCTACTGCCATTGCCAATTTTAGCAGAAGCATCTATGTTGGCTGCAGGATGAATATCTGTTTCAAAATAAGGCGTTTCAGGTGTAAACGATTCTAGTAATTTAGCCATAGTTAAATCGGCATTCTTCACTTTAATCAATACCCTATTTTCACCAGGTTCTATATCTAAATTGTCATTTACAATAGCTAAACTCGCTTTAGAATCTGGCCAAAGTTTTGCAAATTTTCGATTACCTATAAATGTTGCTTGATTTTCGGTGGCATTTTGAATTTGCTCTAATCCTGTAATTCTATGCGTTGTAGAACCGACAACTTCACCGTTTACAAAGGCATTGATGTCTTCTATTGAGAATGATTTCATTAGTATTATTTTGTTGTTTATAGTTTATTAGACAGACAAGATAGTGCTTAAAAATGAAAATGCAATTTTCTGCTGCTCTAAGGTTATGATTTTTGTATTTGAATTGTGAGGAAGTAATTCTCGTTAAAAGAATAATTTGATTCGATTTGTCATTCCGAATGAGGCACGAAGAGGAATCTCATCTCTTTAAGCTTATAAATGATTGGTAAAAAGAAATGTATAGTAAATTTAGAATTACATAATGCGATTTCTCGTCGCTCGTTCCTCACTCTGTCGAAATGACAAGTAGGCCCAAAAACTTACACCCAACTACATCGTTAGCTCTCTAAAGGTAATACCTAAGGCTTTTTGTATTTCAATTACTCTTTGCATTTCGCCAGGAATTATTAACGCAATAGATTGTCCTGTTTTTCCTGCTCTTGCAGTTCTTCCGCTTCGGTGAGTATAATAATCTAAATGCTCTGGTAATTGGTGATGCAGCACAAATCCTAGATTATTAACATCGATACCTCTTGCAGAAACATCGGTAGAAATAAGGACTTGTAAACTTTCGTTTTTAAAGGCTCTCATCACTTTATCACGCTCTTTTTGTTGCATATCACCTTCTAGAGCATCAACCGCAAATCCTTCATTTTGTAATTGTTCTGATAACGCTTTTGCACCAGCTTTAGTTCTACAAAAAATAATACCTCTTTCTTCTGGACGCTTATCTAAAATGCGAATAATCATATTCACTTTATCCTTAATGGTTGTTTGAATAAAATGATGTGAAATATTCTCGTTAACCAATGCATTTTTGTTGACCTCTACTCTAACAGCGTTTGGCGACATATAGTTTTTAACTATGTTTTTTATTTCAGTAGGCATTGTTGCAGAAAACAACCAAGTATTTCTTCTAGATGTATTATACTTTAAGATTTTATTTAATTCTTCTTTAAAACCCATGCTTAGCATTTCGTCAGCTTCATCTAAAACCAAAATTTTAATCTTAGAAATATCTACGGCACCACGCTCAATTAAATCGAGCAAACGGCCAGGCGTTGCCACAATAATATGTGTTGTTCTTGTTAGCTTTTTAATTTGCTTATCTATTTTTTCGCCACCATAAACACCTTCCGCAAAAATTTTATGATCTGCATACTTTGTAAACCTAAACAATTGCTTCTGTATTTGTTGCACTAACTCTCGTGTTGGCGCAATAATTAAAGCCTGTACATTAGTATTATTTGTGTCAATAGCGTGTAAAACAGGTAGACCAAAGGCAGCTGTTTTTCCAGTACCTGTTTGGGCTAAACCAATTAAATCTGTTTTAGAATCTAGCAGTACAGGAATTACGGTTTCTTGTATTTCGGTAGGTTTAACAATGTTAAGCTCTTTTAATCCTTTGATATATGATTTGTGAATTCCTAATTCTGAAAATGTAGCCATAGCGTTTTTATTGAGGTGCAAAGGTAATTTGTCCATCGTATAAACAATAGAATTAATGGTAAAATATGAATGATTTTTAAGATCGTTAATAAGAACACTAAAAAGGGTTATAGAGATATGTTGTCATCTCTTAGCGTTCCGGTATAATTAATAAAGCTTTTAAACGTAGAAGCTATATTTACATTAACATTATTATTAGGAAATATTTCTATTTTAATTTCATACGTTTCTGAAATTTCATCCTTTTGATTAGTTGTAAATTTAATCTCTAGCTTTCTTTTCTTTTTGTTAATTGTCTTTTCGTAATTTTTAGACAAACCATCGAACACAATGCCGCCATTTGTACTACCATAATGACCTCCACTTAATCGTCTTTCTCCAAAAAAGGATAAATTTCCTTTTACTGAATCGGACTTTATATGTATAAAATGACCATCTCCTGCAACATCAATTCTACTAGCACTATTGCCTGTTCTTGATAAGAACAACGCATTAGCTACTTGCTGTGTAGCAGCTGTATTCATAGGATATACGGCTTCTATATCAATATAATAAGCATCTTTATCTATTAACATTTGTAATTTGTTAAGGTCAGAAGTATGCTTATTGTTTGTCGCAACCTCATTAGCTTTACAACTATATAACACAGTTAAGATAGTTAATAAGAAAATTAGATTAAAACGTTTATATATAAGTCTCTTCAACATAATAATCTAAGATACTACCAAAATATTAAATTAACAATATCATTAACAGTATTTTAAAGTATAAAAATGAATTAAAGTCGTTATCAATTACCAACTAATAGGACGATAATCTTTAAGGAATTTACCAGACCAATGTTTTCCGGTATTAATGCCATCAAATAATGGGTCCATTACTCTGGCTGCACCGTCTACAATATCTAAAGGTGGTTGAAAATCGTGCAACTCTTGTTTTCGTTTTGCGAGTTCTGCAGGATCTTCGTCGGTAACCCAACCTGTGTCTACAGCATTCATATAAATACCATCTTTAGCCAAACTGCCAGCAGAGGTATGTGTTAACATATTTAAAGCCGCTTTAGCCATATTGGTATGTGGATGGCGATCTTCTTTAAAAAAAGTGTGAAACTTTCCTTCCATAGCTGAAACATTGATAATGTGCTTTTTACCAGTGTTTTCTTTCTTCATTACTTCAGATAACCTATTGCACAAAACAAAAGGTGCTACGGAATTAACCAATTGCACTTCTATCATTTCAGTGGTTTCAATCTCTCCTAATTTTAAGCGCCAGCTGTTAGTTTTTCTTAAATCTACTTGTTGCAAGTCGGCATCTAATTTACCTTCCGGAAACACCTCTTGTGCTACTAAAGTATTATCAAAACTATATGGTATTTGAGATAGTTTAGCAGATGAACGTAAACCGATTCCTGGTTCTGGTCCATGCCAAGTTACAGGCATATTTTTATTAGAAGATGCACCTGGTGTTAATTCTTTTAATTCTTGTAAACATTCGGTATGGTCGTTTAGTAAGTCGCGAGCAAATTTTGGAAGTTCCTCAATTGGTCGTTCCTCATTTGGCATTAAATGACTATAAAATCCGGCAGGACGTCTCACCGTTTGCGCAGCATTATTAATAAGAATATCTAACTTCTCATAACGTTGCTCTATAAAGTTACAGAAGATTTCTACACTAGGAATATGCCTTAAATCTAAACCATGGATTTTTAGTCTGTGTCCCCATTCTGTAAAGTCTTCTTCTTTAGAAAAACGCAATGCAGAATCTACAGGAAAACGCGTTGTAGCAATTACTGTAGCACCAGCACGCAATAGCATTAAAGTAATGTGATACCCAATTTTTAATCGAGAACCCGTAATTACAGCTACTTGCCCTTTAACATCAGCAGTTTGAAAACGTTTTGCGTAGTTAAAATCACCACATTCTTCGCACATTGTATCATAAAAATGATGTAATTTGTTATAGACAGTTTTACATACATAACAATTTCTAGGTGATTCTAGTTCTAACTGTTCTTTGGCTTTTAAATCTGCTTCTGGTAACAATTTAGGTGCAACAAAGATATGTGCTTCTCTTGCCGATCTAATGCCTGTTTCTTTCCTTGCGCTTCGATCTCTTGCTGCTTGTTTACGTTTTGCTGCTTTTTTAGCATCTTTTTTACGACGTGAAAATTCTTCTCTACTTGGACGAGATAATTGACCAGAAGCCTTAATTAAAGCGGTTCTTAACGATTTAGGGATTTCGAAAATCTGATCGGTATCCTTAACCAAACGTTCTAATGTAGAAATGCACTTTTCTATCTCATCGATAGAGATATCTTCAGGTTGATTTGAATTTTTGTCGCTCATAACGCTTTAGAACTTTAACTATTTATTGTTATGCTTCCTGTAAGTCTTTTTTAGATTTTCTATATAGATAGGAATTAAAAATACTTCGTCTAGCAAAACGCATTTGTTTATCAGAGTTTAAAAACTTTATAAACACGGCTTTAGAAACACCAAAATATTCATACGTTGTTCCATCTAAAAAGGTAATTTCTAACAATTGCCCTTTATGCTGAAAATCTAATATACTAGAATTGGATATTGTTTCTGTATACTCTTTAAGGTTAGCAACCTTTGTTTCAGGAGCTATACTTACCAAAAAATGATATCCATCTATTATTTCTACACTCTTTTTTTCTGCTACCTCTTGTCCAACATCACCATCTTGAAATTTATCTGGATGCCATTCTTTTACGAGGTTTCTGTAGGATTTTTTTAAAGTTTTTAAATCTATAGCATCCTCTACTGAAAATAACTTTTTGTATTGGTTAATACGTTTCATGTAAGTGTTTTATTTTGAGGCGCGAAAATACACTAAAATATAACACCAAATTAATTTAATATTTTATATACAAAAGCTTAATCTTCTGGTGGAAAACCATGAATTTCTTCAAACTTTTCATCAAAATTAGATCTTAGATAAGCGTTTAGTTTTTTCTGATAATCGTCCTTCAACCATTTTAAGAAATTATATGTACTTCTACTAATACACTTGGCGTAGACCTCTATACGTTGATTAATATCTTCTTTTAACAATTTGGCTAAAGCTAAGGCATCATATACATCTTCACTATTTTCTATACAAATTTTAGCATGTTGTTCTATAGATCGTTCTAAGACCACTTTAGATGATTCGCCTTTGGCAACAGCATCTTTATAGGTTTGTTTTATATCGAAATAAGTATCTTCAGATTTAGAAAATTCTTCCTTTATTTCTTCGGATAAATCGTGCTTAAAATTGGCCTCAATGGTTTCATCATCTTTTATACGATCTGCGTACCAATTTGGTGATTTAAAAATAAGTTGCCAGTCTAAATCTGCTCCCCAAGGACCAAATCTATATAGATTATTACCTAAATCTATGGTAGTAAATTTTGTTTTATTATTTAGAATACGAGAACCACGACCAATCATTTGGTAGTAAAGTGTTAATGATTTTGTTGCTCTATTTAAAATTATAGTATCAATGGTTGGCTCATCAAAACCAGTTGTTAAAATACTTACCGAAGTTAAAATAGCATCTGGAGTTTCATGAAACCATTTTAATATCTGTTTACGTTGTTTTTTAGTTGCTGTGTTATCTAAGTGCATAATTGGTAAATCCGCTTCTTTAAAAGCGTAATACACATTTATAGACGTGTTAATACCGTTATTAAAAATCAATGTCTTCTTTCCTAAGGAATGTCTTTTGTATGCATCTATTAGTTTTTGCAACATTGCAGGACTCGAATATAAGTCTTCAGATGATTTTACGGTATAGTCACCATTAGAACCGACTTCTAATGATGTTAATCCCATATCATAAGCATAAGTTTCTGCTCTTGCTAAAAACTCATTTTCTATAAGATTTTCTATGGTTTCACCTGTAATAAGTTCATCGTAGTTATCCTTCATTGGGAGTTCTTTATTAGAACTTAAAGGAGTTGCAGTTACACCAAGAATAAAGGATTTTTCAAAAAACTTAAATAGCTTTGTAAAAGAATTGTAGTGCGCTTCATCAATAATTACCAAACCAACATCAGATATATCTAACATATCGTCATTTAGCCTGTTATTTAATGTTTCTACCATAGCAACAAAACAAGAGTATTGATCTTGGTCATCTAAATTAGCCTTACTATTTACTACTTTATTTGTTACACCAAAACCATCTAACATCTTAGAGGTTTGGTTACAAAGCTCTACTCTATGTGTCATTATTAATACCTTCTTTTTATGATTTTTAAGGTATTGACGCACCATTTCTGAGAAGATAACCGTTTTTCCTCCACCTGTTGGTAACTGATAAAGTAAGTGATAATCTTCACGTTCGTTATCAAACTTTTCGAATATCTGACTTATTGCACCTTGTTGGTAATCGTATAATTCTTTATCGGTCTTTTTTTCTTGAACAGCTTGATTTGTTTGAGACATAAATTTTGTTTCGGATTATTTTTGAAGATGCAAATTTACAACACTTTCCTTCACAAAAAAAACGTGAAGCCATTATATACAAAAGCAAACGAACTCTAGCCTTACCTATTATTCACTTTAAAAGTTAACAAATCCTAAAATTTAAACAACAATAATATTTATTTTATATTTACGTTTTTAAAGTTTGTTAGACTATAAATCCCTCTATGAAGAACATCTTTTTTTGCAATTTATTATGCTTTATGAGTGCTTTCTGTTTTGCTCAGAAAGATTCTATTCCAACGTCTATTAAAATTGAATTGCAATCTCATAAACTTAACCAAGGGCTTATTATCAATGCCGTTGAAATACCAATAATAGCTAAGCCAATAGCTAAAGAGCCTGTTATAGATATAAAAGGAGATTATTGGGATAATACAAATCATAATCCTTATTTAGAAACCGCTCTACAATTTCCGTTAGAATTAAAATTTACGGATAGTACTTATGCCTCTCCTGTTCCTCATAAAAAAATAGTAACATCCCGTTATGGTTGGCGCAGAGGTCGACCACATAATGGCATTGATATTGATTTAGTAACTGGTGATTCTGTAGTTTCTATACTAGATGGAATTGTAAGAATTGCAAAGTATTCTAATGGATTTGGAAACGTTGTGGTTATAAGGCATTACAACGGATTAGAATCTACTTATGCTCATTTATCTCATATAAGTGTAAAGGCCAATGACACCATTAGAAAAGGAGAATATTTAGGAAAAGGTGGTAATACAGGAAACTCAAGAGGAAGCCATTTGCATTTAGAATTAAGTTATAAAGGTCAACCTATTCATCCGGAATATTTATTTGATTTTTCACCAAAAAATGAGATTAGATCTCAGCACGTTTGGGTAACTCAGAAATGGACACATGCCAGGTTCCATAGTTCAAAACGAATGAGTAATGTAAAAGTTATTAAATCCGCAGATGAAGCTGCTTTGTTGAGTTTAACTCATCAGCCTAGATTTTATGTGGTAAAAAAAGGTGATACACTTTATGGCATTTCGAGACGTAATCATATGTCTGTATATAGACTTTGTAAAACTAATGCAATTAAGCCAACCTCACCTTTAAAAATTGGTCAAAAATTAGTTTTAGAACTTTAAAAAATAACAACTTCATCTATTATTTTCTGTATTTTCGCAGTCATTAAAATTTACTCTAATTGAAAGTCTGTATTGCCGAAAAACCAAGTGTTGCCAGAGAAATTGCCTCTGTTTTAGGAGCTACCACAAAGCGTGATGGTTACTATGAAGGCAACGGTTATGCAGTTACCTATACGTTTGGGCATCTATGTACTTTATTTGAACCCGCAGATTACAAACCCTATTGGAAAAGCTGGGATTTAAACAACTTACCAATGCTTCCTGAAAAATTTCAAGTTAAGGTTTCTAATAATGACGGCATAAAGAAGCAATTTAAAATTGTAAAGAGTTTATTTGATAAAGCCGAAGTGGTTATAAACTGTGGTGATGCTGGGCAAGAAGGAGAATTGATACAACGTTGGGTAATTAGTGAAGCGAAATATAAAGGAAAAGTTCAGCGTTTATGGATTTCATCTTTAACCACAGAAGCTATAAAAGAAGGATTTAAAAACTTAAAGCCCTCTGAAAAGTATGATAACTTATATTATGCAGGCTTTTCGCGCTCCATTGGAGATTGGCTTTTAGGCATCAATGCAACACGACTGTATACGGTAAAACATGGTGGTTACAAACAAGTCCTTTCTGTTGGACGTGTACAAACACCTACTTTAGCGATGTTGGTTAATCGCTTTAAAGAAATTGAAAACTTTGTGCCACAACCTTATTGGGAATTACAGACACTTTATAGAGATACACTTTTTAGTTATGAGGAAGGTCGTTTTCTTAAAATGGAAGATGGTGAAGTTTTGGCCAATAAAGTAAAAGAACACGAATTTGAAATTGTATCAATCACCAAAAAGAAAGGAACCGAATATGCGCCTAAGTTATTTGACTTAACAGGTTTGCAAGTGTATTGTAATACAAAATTTGGATTTTCAGCAGACGACACATTAAAAATAGCACAAAAGTTATACGAAAAAAAGGCAGTTACCTATCCTAGAGTAGATACTACTTTTTTACCAAATGATGTTTATCCTAAAGTAAAAGGTATTTTATCTAAACTTACTGATTACTCGTCGCTTATAGAACCAGTATTAAACAAAAAAATTAAGAAATCTACTCGTGTATTTAACGATAAAAAGGTAACGGATCACCATGCTATTATTCCAACCGGAATGCAAACCCACCTACAATACAACGAGCAACAAGTATATGATATTATTGTAAAACGTTTTATTGCTGTTTTCTATGATGATTGTAAAGTCTCTAACACCACAGTTATAGGAAAAGCTGCTGATGTAAATTTTAAAACTACAGGAAAAGAAATATTATCTAAAGGTTGGCGTGTGGTTTTTGAGAAACAAGATACTTCAACAACAACTAATACGTCAAAAGACAAATTGTTACCCACTTTTGTAAAAGGCGAAAAAGGACCTCATGAACCTTCGTTCCTAGAGAAACAAACCAAACCACCAAATCAATTTACAGAAGCCTCTCTCCTACGTGCCATGGAAACTGCAGGTAAACAGGTTGAAGATGATGAACTCAGAGATTTAATGAAAGAAAATGGTATTGGTCGTCCATCAACGAGGGCTAATATTATTGAAACATTGTTTAGACGTAAATATATTAAACGAAACAAAAAACAAATTTTACCAACGGTTACAGGTATTCAATTAATTGATACAATTCAAAACGAATTATTAAAATCTGCAGAGCTAACAGGTTCTTGGGAGAAGCAATTAAAAGATATTGAAAAAGGAGAATTTAGTGCTAGTGCTTTTATTAGAGGTATGAAGCGTATGGTAGATGCCTTAGTTTACGAAGTAAGAAGTGAAAACGTACAAACTAGAATATCTGCTGTAAACAACAAACCAACAGGAAAAGTAAAATCTAAAACTAAAACTGAAGCCTTAGTAGGTAGTGCTTGTCCAAAATGTAAAACAGGTCAGCTTTTAAAAGGAAAATCGGCTTACGGTTGTAATTTGTATGGAAAATCTTGTGATTTTACCTTGCCATTTAGTTTTGGTGAAAAGAAAATTTCTGAAAAACAATATATTCGTTTGCTATCTAAAGGCTCTACCGTAAATTTAAAGGGCTTTAAAATTGATGGACAAACCTCTGAAGGTTTAATACGATTTGACGATAATTACAAACTAAAATTCGAGCCAAAACAGACTACAAAAAAAGAGCATATAAAAGCAGGAGATACTTGCCCTAAATGTAAAACAGGAAATATATTAAAAGGTAAAACTGCTTTTGGTTGTAGTAATTATAAAACAGGCTGTGATTTTAGAGTTAATTTCTAGTATTAAAGCAGCCAACGTTTCTCACCGGTTAATTTTAGTAGACAAAAACCTAAAACTTTTTATAGAGAAAACCATATTACTTTTTAGTTAAAACAGGTACATAAAAATCCTCTTCCGAATCCTCACTGGCGTTTTTGTACTTTGCACCCATGACTTGAAAATGTGGTCTATTATCAATCTCATAACCAGATGCTGGTAGCCATTCCGTCATTATTTTTTGATAAGTTGCAGAAGCATCCATCCCTTTATGAAGAAAAATAGCATATTCACTTTTAGGAATTATAAAAGATGTCATTCCTTCAGGTATGCTATCAAAATTTGAAACTTCAACACATGCCCAAATTTCAAATGGTTTTTCTATTGCGTTAAAGTTGTCATATACCTGAATTGCGAATAACTCCTCATTTAATTTAGATAAAATTTCTTTTTTGCGAGGCATAAATTGTTGCCATAGGGCTACAATATTTTTATATTCACCATGATTCATGGTGCTTTTTATTCCTATTAGTTTTTTTTCTAAAACAGATTCTATTTTTACCTTCAAATCAGTCTATGGTATTAAAAAAGCCACTATCTATAAGATAATGGCCAATTATTATTTATATATTATTTGACAATCTTTATGCTTGTTTTACTTTAACAGCATTCATACCTCTTTGTCCTTTTTCAAGCTCAAAAGTAACTTTGTCATTTTCAGCAATCTCGTCAATAATTCCGCTAACATGCGTAAAATGCTTCTCGTTAGTTTCTGTATCTATAATAAAGCCAAAACCTTTAGAACTATCATAAAAAGAAACCTTTCCTTTTCTAATTGGGTCAAACTCTTCAACATCAGAATCATCTTTTTGAGGAATTCCAATAACTATGTTTTCTGCTTTAACCTTTACTTTCATTGAAGGATCTGGAGGTGTATCTGTTAAGTTTCCGTTATGGTCAACATAAGCCATAGGAATTCCACCTGTTCCATTTTCTTCTTTTTGAAGTTTACGCGCTTCCATTTTCTTGCGCTTGTCTTCTCGTTTTTTTAATCGTTTTTTTTCTTTTTCACTTTTACTAAAAGTCTGTTGTGATTTAGCCATTCGTAGTTTTAAAAATTAAATTATGTGTGCTTTTGAAAATATTGTAATGCAAACACGTTAATTAACTTAACAATGAATAGTATTAAATTCTAGTAAAATAACTTTAAGGATAACGTTACTTGTGTAGTATATCTTCAATAAACCGATTGCGAATATACAAAATATATGCCAAATATTTTAGTTTAAAGCTTATAAACAACTCCTAAAAGTACTCTAGGCATAAGACTTGGCTGTTTTATGGCCTTATTTGCATCGCTATAGGTGAATTGAGTATTGTTGTTTTGATTATCATCCCTCGGATTTACATTATCATCATCAGGACTGTAAGATGAGTCATGCCCTTTTAAGGTATTGTTGAAAAAATAATCTAAACCAATTGCTGCAGCTAGATTAAATTTTTCTGAAATTTTAAACTGAGTTTCTGCTCCTATTCCTAATCCAAATTGTTTAGAAGTAACATCAAAATCCTCATTACCACCAATGTAATTAAAATTTGCAGTAAAACTTGAGTAACGTGGCCCAAATACGATGTAAGATTCTTCAAGGTTAAGTATGTCATGCTTCCACATAAAATCTAATCTGTAATCAAAAGATTTCCCTTTTTCTTCAGGCACACCATTTGTGGCATTATTGATAAATATACGCCTTGCATCTGCTGAATTTCCAGGATTTAAACTGGTATACCCTATACCAAACCGAAAATGTAATGGTAAAGATTCTATAGGCTTTAGAGCAGTAAAATTAAGGTTAAATCCTAGTCCTCTATTATATCCACTAAAAAAACCAAGAGCGAATTGCGAATCTTGATTGGTTGCTTTTTGTGAAAATGAAAATAAGGAAATGCTGAAAAATGCTAAAAATAGCATTGATTTAAGTAGGTTCATAATTTAGATTTAGGTTAAACGATTGGGTGTTATAAAATTATATAACACCTTATTTACGTTTAAAATCTAAATTGAGACGTTATTTAGTCCTTGTTTTTTATTTTTCCTGTCCAATAAATTGAAGTATCATTACCAGAAGATGCTGTTAAAAAAGCATTTCCGTTTGGTTTAACTTCAATATTAACTGATACCGTTTTGCTTGCTGACTTTACACTAAAGTTGATAGAAATCTCTTGTTTGTCGTCATTAAAATTAACGTTGTAATCGCTAATATCACCAGAAACATTAATTGTTTTATTTTTAGATTTAATTGAAACTAGTTCTCCAGACATTTTAGAATCAGAAATAACTAATTGATTAGAATCATCACTTAATTTCTCACGCGTTCTATCTTCTAAAACCATGTTACCTACAAAGACAAATGATTCCGATTTTACTATAGATTTTGAATTTTGGTAGATTGAAGCAAAGACTTCTTTTTGCGATTGCTTGGTTTGCGCGCTAACATAAGTGGAAGCTGAAAGACTAAAAATGAAAGCTAATAGGATTAATTTTTTCATGTTATTTTGGGTCTAAAATTGTATTAATTCGTTCTATACCATCTCTATAATGGTATTGTGTTTCTGTATTTATCTCTGTTCTAGATGCTGAAGTAAGCATACGCTTAACTACATTTAACTCACCTCTAACCAATGCTCTAACATCAGATTGGTTAACATTAAAATATTGACGACTTCTGTTAGGGTCTAAATCTTCTGTCATTAAATTGAACATTGCATCTAAATAAACACGTTGCAAGTTACGTCTAAAAACTGAAACATTTTTACCTGTATTTGCTTCTGCCCAAATTCCTTTACGTAAATCTCTTAACATGTCTAATGCTGAATAACTTTTTGCATCTAATGCACTATGATCTATTAATCTTCCTAAACGCTCAAAATTCAGTAAATTATTTAAATGTCTGGCTTGGTAACGTCTTATCTTATCGGTATATCCAGCATAATTTATATTTTGCAGAATAGACTTGTCTATTAAAAACGTTGGTGTTTCAAAGGCATTTTTATGTAACCAATCTATCGCAGATTTCTGATAAGCTTTAGAAACTGGGCTATAAACCACACCTCCTTGTGATGGGTTTTTAGTATCTTCCACAACACCTCCAACATGTGTTACTACATGACCAACGTAACGACTCCAAACACTTAACAGTTCTCCGTAAAGTTCTTCTAAATCTTCGTAGTTATCGGTTTGGTCACTAGTCCAATTAGGTAAATTCTTTGCTACTATTTTTAAGTTTTTAAGTCCGTAAGTACTTGCTTTAATACTGTTGTTTCCAATATCTTCTGTTTGTGCTGTAGGATCAAAACGACTGCTTTGTTTTCCGAATTTATAAATAGGATTTCCTGCTTTTTCAAGAATCCAGCTATTTAATATTGCTTTCTCTTCATCTGCAGAATTTACCGTATCAATATATCTGTAACCGTAATTAATAGCATAATCATCGTATGGCCCTAATTGTCTCACAAACCTAATGTTTTGATCACCTGGTTGCGCTATATAATTGTAACGAGCATAATCCATAATAGTCGTTGCAATACCATTTTTCTGTGTAAAATCGCCATCTCGATAACTTTCTACATCGTAAGCATAACTTGCACTCATGTTATGAGGAAGTCCGATTGTATGACCAACCTCATGAGCTATTACCATTTTCATCATCTCACCAATTTCTTCATCTGGTGTATTTAAAGTTCTTGCTAAAGGGTTTGCTGCTCCTGTTTCTAATAAATATCTGTTTCTGTAAGAGCGTAAATGGTTATGGTACCAAATAATATCACTTTCAATAATTTCACCGCTTCTAGGATCCGTAACACTAGGTCCTATTGCATTTCTGGTAGTACTAGCAACATATCTCACAACAGAATATCTTATATCTTCTGGACTAAAATCTGGATCCTCTTCTTTGGTTGGTGGATCTTTAGCTATAATCGCGTTTTTAAATCCGGCTGCTTCAAAAGCTTTTTGCCAAAGCTCAATTCCAGCTTTCATATACGACCTAAATTTCATTGGTGTTGCAGGATCTAAATAATAGACAATTGGCTTAATTGGCTCAACTAATTCACCTCTATTATATGCTTCAATGTCTTTAGGAATAAGCTTCCAACGTCTTAGGTATGTTTTTCTGTCTGCTTTTAATTCTTCACTACTATAATCGTATTTACTTAAGGTAAACCAACCTACACGTTCATCAAAAAGTCTTGGTTGCATTGGTACTTTTGGTAACAAAATCATTGATTGATTCATTTGTACACTTATCGTTTCATCACCTGTGTTAATAGGAGGCTTTGCCGCATTATATGTAAAATCTTGAATCACTTCTATATTCTCAGGAAAACTTTTAACAGAGTTTATAAAACTCCTAGACTTATCTAAATTCTTCACCTTGTAAGCTGAACGTAATCTTGAAGACATTCCACTAATTGACTTCACATCTGAACCATAAAAACTACTTACATCAATAACAACTGAAGATGAATCTTTTGAAAATGCAGTAATATCAAAAGCATATAACGTAGGCTCATAATTATTAGCTTTTACAGAAACATTAATAGGTAAACTATCTGAAGCTACTGCGCTCGACGATTTCTCTTTAATTAAAATTTTATCTTTAAAACGTTCCCAATTAATTAATCTGGTATTTGTTTTAGTACCTGCATTTACATATCCACCACCTAAATTTGAAGGTAATTTAGCAAAACGACTTACCAAAAGCATATCTGTATTTAGATGCGCCATCGGAATTTCAAAATAGTACTTCTCACCTACCATATGCACATCAAACAAACCTTTATCTGTAATTGCTTCTTTGGTAATTACTTGACTATAATCCTTTATCTTTCCTTTTTTCTTTTTTGGAGTTACAGCAGCAACTTCAGTAGATTTAGAATTACTCTTTTTCTTACTTGCCGATTGTGCTGTTGAACAAGAAAGCACAATGAATACGCACAATGTGAGGGTTAGGATTTTTTTCATGGATTGGTTGGAATTTTATTGAAATATCTGGTTAAAGATACTTAAAGAATTATAGTTTCAAAAAAAATCTTAAAAGCTGTTAAAGTCTATACTTATTCCTTAATTCTACAGTACTTTTGCACCAAAATTAGAATGATGTTAAAACTATTACCCTTTTTTAGAATTGTAGCTGTATTAGAAGGTGTTTCATACCTGTTATTATTGTTTATAGCTTCCCCTTTAAAATGGTTTTATGACGATCCGCAATACGTTAAATTATTAGGAATGCCACATGGTATTTTATTTATGATATATGTAGTTATTGCTGTTTTAATTAGTTCTGAAATGAAATGGACAACACGTACGCTTTGGATTGTTTTAATTGCTTCCGTTTTACCCTTTGGCACATTTTATATTGATAAAAAATACTTAACAAAATCTAGTCGTGCTTAATATAAAACACCTTTTATACAATTTTTTAATAGACAAAGGTTTGTCTGAAAATACAGCCAAGTATCTTAACATGCTTGGTCTTCTTATCGCTCTAATTGTAATTGCCTTTATAGTAGATTATATTACTAAGCGTGTGCTTTGGCGTTTTTCATCGAGTGTTGCCAAACGAACAAAAACTAATTTTGATAACATTTTAATCACCAATAAACTACCACGAAATGTTGCCCATATTATTCCGTTATTAATTCTAATAGAGTTTGTGCCGCAGGTTTTATCGGATTTTGAAATGGCGAAAACGGTAATTGAAAAATCTCTAAAAGTCATTACAATTTTATTAACACTTCAAATTATAAGAAGTCTATTAAGCTCTATTAAGGATTACCTAAAAACGTTGCCTAGGTATAGAGATAAACCTATAGATAGTTACGTGCAAGTCTTTATGATATTTGCTTGGCTTCTAGGGTTTTTCTCAATAATTGCTATTGTAACAGGTGTTTCTTTTATTGGATTTGCCACCTCTTTAGGTGCAGCTTCTGCTGTAATTATTTTAATTTTCAAGGACACCATTCTTGGTTTTGTAGCAAGTATACAAGTTTCTATTAATGATATGGTGCGCATTGGAGATTGGATTACTTTTGAAAAATATGGTGCAGATGGTGAAGTAACTGAAATTAGTTTAGCTACCGTAAAAGTTCAAAATTGGGATAAAACCATTACTACAATACCTACTTATGCCTTAATATCTGATTCTTTTAAAAACTGGAGAGGTATGCTCTCTTCTGGAGGACGACGTATTAAGCGTTCTGTGATTATAAAGGTTTCTACTATTAAATTCTTAGATGCAGAAGATATTGAAAAGCTGAAAAAAATTCAATTAGTTACTGACTATATTGAGCGCAAAGAAGTTGAAATAAATAAGTATAACATTAATCATGGTGCTGATAAGTCCGTTTTAATTAATGGTATTAATCTTACTAATTTTGGTGTGTTTAGAAAATATTTACAAACTTATATTGAGAATCATTCTGCCATAAATAAAAATATGACTTTAATGGTAAGACAATTAGAGCCAACAGCTCAAGGAATACCTATGGAAATATATGCTTTTAGTAAAGATCAACGCTGGGAAAACTATGAGTTTATTATTGGTGATATTTTTGACCATGTTTTAGCAGCCGTAAATTATTTTGATTTAGAGATATACGAATTAGATTTAGGAAAATAAATATCTCAACTTAAGCAAGTCTGTCTTTTACAAATTCTATTTCTGTTTTACCATGTGGTGCAGGCTTTCCATCTTTTCCTAAATTAACCATTACAATATTATCTACAGTTAAAATAGTTTCTCTGGTCATTTTGTTTCTGGCTTCACATTTTAATGTCACTGAAGATTTTCCAAATTTTACCACATCTATTCCTAATTCAACAATATCACCTTGTACAGCTGAACTCATAAAATTAATTTCGGATATATATTTTGTTACTATTTTAGAATTTTCGAATTGAATAATTGTGTAAAGTGCAGCTTCTTCATCTATCCACGCTAGAAGCTGACCTCCAAATAAAGAACCATTTGGATTTAAATCTTCGGGTTTTACCCATTTTCTTGTATGAAATCTCATATGTTGTGTGTTTTTAGTTGTAATTATTAAACCATAAAGGTATAAGAATGATACAATTATAGGTCTTAAAACCTATTGCATTTTTTTATATTAAAATGTACAATGTTAATAACAGCGTTAACAAGATATTATTGCGGTAAGTTAATGCGTTATCTAATTGATTAATTTTAATTCCGAAATAATCCTTTATAACCATGTTATGGCTTCACGATTAAATAACCTACTTTCCATTAGACCTCAAATTTTATCCGCTAAAGTACATGCAGGCACTAGTGCTGAAGAGGCTTTTCAGAATACAACCTTGAGACCTATTATAAAGTTACAGCACGATTTGTTTATTGCTGTGTTTAAAAATTATATTAGAAAACATAAAAACGTATTTTTCCATTTAACTTTAGATAAGCAGATAATTTATATTGGTAATGCCATACAAAAGGATATAAAATTTAGAAATTCTTTAAAAGGAATGGTTATTGGGCAATTTACAGTTGAAGAATATAAACTTTACATTAAAAATTCTTCGGCATTAAATAAGCGAATGACTAGTATTATAAAAGAGCGCTTAATACATAGTATCCAACTTTTTAACCAGCCAGAATTACAGGAAATCTAAAATTTTACAATAGCGATTCGCCATTAAGATTAGTTGTAAGCACATCACTCATATAATCAAAAAATGGTCTTACATTTTTGAAAGCTTTATTAACTTCGTCTAAAAAGTTATCTGCAAGAATTTCCTTATCGGTAAACTTCTTTACAAAGATAAATTGCTTTCTTCTTATTAAGTCTATGGCAGGATGTTCTTTATCAAATCCTTTTGGTGCCGTTTTTAGTTCGTCTCCTGTAAAATTTCCCCAAGTGACTTTAAAGGTTTTATCGTTTAAAATGTCGCGCATTTCGCTATCATCCATTTCAAATTCTTTTCTTATTCGTAAAATATCTTCTTTACTTGGATCCCAAAACCCTGTAGCTATAAAAGATTCATTATTGGGTTGAATATGTACATAGTAACCACCTCTTAATTCTGGCTTTTTTCTTGCAAAAGAACCACCAAAATGTGTTTTATAGGGTAATTTGTTTTTAGAGAAACGGACATCTCTATAGATTCTAAAAATCTTTATTTTTTCAATTTGATCATGCGTATTCATTAATTCACCTAAATGATTATAAGAAGCCTTCACTGTAGCTTCAATAGCCTTGAACTCTGGCTTATGCTCATTAAACCAATCGCGATTATTATTTTTTTCAAGCTTTTTAAAAAAAGTTAATATTTCTTTTGGGATGGACTTACTCATAGGTTTTATTTCTAATATGGTCTTATTTTTATAAAAATATAAAAAGCCATCGTAATGATGGCTTTTTAATTTTACTATTTGGTATTATTTATTGTCGTCAACGGCATCTTCAACTTCATCAGAAACATCATCTGCAGCATCTTCAATTGCGTCGCCTGTATCTTCAACAGCTTCTTCAACTTTTTCACCAGTAGATTTTTGTTCTCTACAACTTGTTGTCATTAAACTCAAACTAAATAATGCTATAAATAAATAACTTAACTTCTTCATATTATTGTTTTTAAATTAATTTTTTTTCAAATACCACTATGATATTTATTTTTATTTGCTCTGTTGTTAAGAGCTTTTAGATAATAGCTTATTTTAATTATTTGCATAAGCTTGTTTAAAATCTGGAGCTTTAACATTTAATTTGTTATCGAATTGTAACGTCCTTATTGGGAACGGAATATTAATATCTTCTTTGTCATAAGCTTTCTTAATCTCAATAATCGCTTTGGTTTTTGCTCTTAACTTTTCGAGCATACTATCTGCATCAATCCAAAAGCGACATAAATAGTTGATAGAGCTTCCGCCGAATTCCGTATAATAAAACTCTACATCATCTGCCGTTTTTACTTGGTCGAATGTATTAGCAATGACTGTTTTTGTTAATTGTTCTACTTTTTCTAAATCGGACTCATAGCCTACTCCACATTCAATAAAAACACGCATTCGTGTAGTTAAGGAATAGTTTTTTAAAGGATTATCTAGAATTGTTTTATTCGGAATAATGACAATATTATTATCAGCTTCTTTTAAGGTAAAATCTTTTAAATTAATATCCATTACTTCACCAGAATAACCTGTAGTTTCTACCCAATGACCAATTTGTATTTTTTTTCTAAAGGATAATATAAGTCCTGCAAATGTATTTGCTAAAGTTCCCTGTAAAGCTAAACCTATAGCCAAACCAACAACACCAGCTCCTGCAAGCAAAGATGTTAACGCTTTACCTAAGTTTAAAACGCCTAAAGCTATAAATAATCCTAGGGCAACAACAACTACTGCACTCACTCTACTAATGGCATTTTTAATTGATGTTTGTTCTACTTTTTTGTCTATAAGTTTGCCAACTAATCTACTAATATATTTTGCAGCGAAATAAGTTGAAACCATTACTAATATGGCTAAAATTAAATTTGGGATACTTGCTATTAGAGTATTAAACCAGCCTATTAATTTATCTACCAGATTGCCGAATGCTATATTGAATTGTTCTTTCATAATTATTGAATTTTAGATTATTATTATAGCTGATTATATTTTTTTAAATGAAAAGAATGTACTTTTTATAGTAATAAATAATCAACTCATTTTGTATAGAGCAAATATCGCATACATATTATTAAACGTTTTGCTCTTATGCTATAAGGTTTAGCTCAATAAATACCAAGCAACTTAAATTAAGGTTTAATAAAAGTGAATATTTCATGAATAATTGTTGTTAAATAAACTTGTGAGTTGCTATTATTTTTGCTATTATGCACTACTTTTAAAAACAGATAATATATTTATGGGTAGACCAGCAACAAGACCAACAAAACTAAAGGACGGTTACTATATTGAAATCAGAAATAAAGGATCAAGATCGGGTGTAAAACTTTACAGTGGTACTAAATTACAGATGCATCGTGCTATAAAAATGTACGAGCGCTCTAAAGAAGTAATCATATTAGGAGAATCTGTAGACGGAAAATTTGTTAACAAAGAACCAAAACTTCATGTTGCAGATTAATTTTGCAGTATAATTTTATTTTCAAAATATAGCAATTAATAAAATTGATTAGTCCTATTATTTATTCTCAACATCGCAATTTTATTAAGATGTTTAATTTAAAATAGTATATTTATTGAAAATCTTATTTATTGTATTTGAAATAAGTAGGTATTTTAACCAACCAAAACTTAAAAAGGTATTAGATAATTCTTCTACCTTTTTTTTATTGAAAATCTAGAGAATGTAATATTAATCCAGAAGCTGGTGCTATGTAATCCATGACTTCTGTACTTTCATTTTTTAGGGTTTCTTCAATATATTCTAAAGTTACTTCTCCTCTACCTAATTTTATTAGGCATCCAAACATTAGCCGTATTTGATTACGCATAAAACCCTTGCCAACAACTTTATAAACATACGATTGCTCAGGAAAGAAATTTGCTTTATACACTGTATTATCTATAATTTCTGAAGACTCTATGGTTCTAAAATATTCACCTTTATCTGTAGCTCTATAACAATAGGTTTTAAAATTATGAGAACCCTCAAACAACTTAGCACCTCGTTTCATTATTTCAACATTTAGAGGCTCTAATATTGTAGTTAATATTGGTGCGCAAAACGGATGATTTTTTTGACCTTCAGAAAACACATAATGATATTCCTTGAGTTTAGAATCTTGAATAATATTGAATTCCTTATCAACTTCTTTAATAGACAATGCCCTAATATCTTGAGGCAAGTTATGATTAAACAATGCTAAAAATTCGTTCAAATCAGTAATGGATTTGTTATAAATAAACAATTCTAAAGCAGCTTCATTGGCAGAAACCATAGCGTCAGTTCTACCTGCACCTAAGGTTTTAAATCTAACATCTTTTAGAATATATTTTAACGTACGATCTATCATTAAGTGAACCGTTTTTACATCTGGTTGCTTTTGCCAACCATGAAAACGATAACCTAAATATTGAATTTTAATAAGGTAATAATAACGTTTGTCAAACATAAGAGCAATAACGTTATTTTAAAGAAGATTCCAAAAGTAAAGACTACTTTTATTAAATAAAAAAACTATCATAATCTTAAGACTATGATAGTTTTTCTAAGTGTAGTTGTTAAAGATTATTTAATTAACAATTTTTCTACACGTTGTTCATTGGTATCATCACCATTTAAAGCCATAACATATACACCTGGTATTAAATATCTTACATCTAATATTTGAGTTGTACTGTTTGTATTTAATGCACTTTCTAAGATAAGACGTCCATTAATATCGTATAATTCTGCTTTTGTATCGTTTTCAAGCTGACCATTAATTTCAATGGTTTTGTTACTGTTATTAGAAATAATGCTAATTGTATTCAACTTTGAGTTATCTATACTTAATGCTTCTGGATTAGTAAACCTCAAATAAAAACGACCAACACCAGCAACATCAGAAGTTGGAGTAAATACATAATCATTAGAATTTAATAACATTGATGAATTTGTAACAGCATCCTCTAAATAGATATTTATATTTTCTGGCATATCTGTTTCAATAATACTAATAGTAATTTGTTCTCCTTGTGTTGCATTAACACCTAATGGAATTACAACATCATCCATTGATTCTGGGTTCATTGCTTGAATAGCAAGTGCTAAACCAGAGTTCTCTTCTATTAAATTAGAGTAAATTGAAAATTCTGGAGGTGTAGATCCATAAAGACCTGAGTCATATCCTGGGTCAAAACCACAAGTTGCGTTGTCATTAAAATAAAAATCAGAATCAAAATTAGAACCATTAGAACTTAAGTTTAATTTAATATGTCCATGGTGAGGAGAAGTTGTTTCCGATCTACCTGCAATAAAGTCATCTGAAGAACCAATACAACGCATACTTGTTGTAAAATCAATAAGTCCTCCACCTGGTTTAGATTTTACGAAAAATGCTTGACCTGGAGCAATCATTTCAGGAACATCTGGTGCATCAATAACCGCTTGATTCCAAATAACCCAACCATCCGACGTATCACCATCAAAGCCATATATAGCATGAGCTAGACCAGATTCTAATTGAGATTCATTAACCGCAAAGAATGAAGCAAAATCAATATATGATGGGTAAGGATTTCCAATAAGATTCCATCCACTACCCGCAGCATCATCTGAAATAAGTATATCTAAAACATCGTCTGTTCTAATTTCACCAGTAAAAACTAACTCAGAATCGTCTGTAGTGGCTGTTCTATAACCTATTCCTGATTCAATTTCAGTATACTGGTTTAACTTTACGTCATAATTCTCATATAAACCTGTAGCAGTGTTATAAGGAGCAAATGCTCTAAGATCAGCTAAAGCAGGTAAATTAACATTATCAGATGCAAAGTCAGGAAAAAGTTGACCAGAAAGTGGTGATGATATTAAGTCATTTGTTCCGATAGGTGCAACTTGTGCAACATGTCTGTAATAACTTACATCACCAACTACAGTACCATTAGATATTATACTAGCAAAAGAATAAGAAGAAGAGTATAATTCAACATCTCCAGTCAATGTATAACCGCTATTAAGTATGACAGTAGCGCCTTCGTTAATAACTAAACTTGAACATGTAGTGTTAGCATCAATGATTGCAACACCAGATTCAATTTCAATTTCATCATCAGATGTTGAAACTCCAACTGGATTACTAGGAGACCATATACCATTATAGGTATAGCTAATTTGGGCGTTTGTAAAATTAAATGCGAAAATCGCAAATAGTAATAAAAATGTAGATTTTAAAGTTTTCATAAGATTAGGGTTTTAAATTTATATGTCAAATTTATAAAAACATCATTTTTATTCGTTGAAACGCAAAATTAATCGTTAAAAAAAACAATAAAATCGATTAAATTACGTTAAAATCGATTAAATACATATTTAATCGATAAAAAGCAATTAAATAATTTTGTTTGAAAACACCAATTTAGTATCTGAGGCAAGAAATATTTCCTTCTGTTTAATTTTCAAAATATTTAATTAAACATAATTGATTGTAAAATACTTATCAGTAGTAGAAAATTACTTTATAATTAAAATAATTTGAATTTAACAGATTCAATAATAAGTATTTGAAGTAGTATATAGTTATGACAATAAGAAAAAAAAATTCAGCATTATACTATTATAGACTTTAAACTTTCAGTTAAATTAAAACATCATTAATAGATGTAATTAATTACACATAGGTTTATGCTTTTAGGATACAATAAGAAATAATTATTATGTATAGCATAATAAGTTCAGTCTTCCTATAGCATTAAATTTGGAAAATTATAATCTCGTCACTGTATTAATTTATACTATCAAATCTTCATTTTCTTGTAACCAGAAAAACTTGTTCTAGAAAAACTTCTAAATATTGTAGTAATACTTAAAACGCTACAATTATTTGTTTCTTTTTTTTAATACGTCAACAACATCATTCATTTTAAACCCTTTGGCTTGCAACAACATTAAATAATGAAATAATAAATCTGCACTTTCTTCTAAAAACAAATCATCGTTACTGTCTTTAGCTTCAATAACAACTTCAACAGCCTCCTCTCCTACTTTTTGAGCAATTTTATTAATTCCTTTTTCAAATAAAGAAGCCACATAAGATTTTTCAGAATTACCTGCTTTTATGCGAGAAGCAATTGTTTCTTCTAATTCAGAGATAAAACCATAGGTTTGAATATTAGATTCGTTCCAACACGTATCTGTTCCTTTATGGCACGTTGGACCTTCTGGACTTGCCTTTACTAATAAAGCATCACTATCACAATCTAGTTTTATATCTACTAAATTTAAAACGTTACCACTCTCCTCGCCTTTAGTCCAAAGTCGCTGCTTAGACCTGCTGAAAAATGTCACTAATTTAGTGTCAATGGTTTTCTTTAACGCATTAGCATCCATATAACCTAGCATTAATATTTTGTTAGTTGCCGCATCTTGAATTACTGCTGGCACTAAACCATCTGGACTTTTATTGAAATCTACGTTCATAATATTGTTTTGTCATTCCTGCCTTTCGACTATCGCTCAAGATAAACTGTGGCAGGGATCTATTTCATTAATATTTTTTGTATTCCTGTCTAAACAGGATTGACAACTATAATCTCACAGGAATACCCTGTTGTTTTAATTCTTCTTTTAATTCTAATATTGGTATTTCGCCAAAATGAAACACACTTGCTGCTAATGCTGCATCTGCTTTACCTTCTTTAAAGGTATCAACAAAATGTTGAATGGTTCCTGCGCCTCCTGAAGCAATAATCGGAATATTAACCAATTCTGATAAATGTGCTAACGCTTCATTTGCAAAGCCGCCTTTTGTACCATCATGATTCATAGAGGTAAATAGTATTTCGCCTGCGCCTCGTTCTTCAACTTCCTTTGCCCAATCGAATAAACTAATGTCTGTTGGAATAGTTCCTCCTGCCAAATGCACTAACCATTCGCCATCCACTTGTTTGGCATCAATAGCTACAACAACGCATTGACTTCCAAATTTTTGAGATAACTCATTAATTAATTCTGGTCGTTTTACTGCCGAAGAATTAATAGACACCTTATCTGCACCACAATGCAACAAATCATCTACATCTTCTAAAGATGATATTCCACCACCAACTGTAAACGGAATATTAACTTGTTCTGCTACTTTTAAAACCATATCATGCATGGTTCTTCGGTTTTCTATAGTCGCTGCAATATCTAAAAACACCAATTCATCTGCGCCTAAATCTGCATATTGCTTTGCCAGTACAACTGGGTCGCCTGCATCTCTTAAATCTACAAAGTTGACACCTTTAACGGTTCTTCCGTTTTTAATGTCTAAACATGGTACTATTCTTTTTGTTAACATAGTTTTCTGTCATTCCTGCGAAGGCAGGAATCTAATTATTTAATTCTTCAAAGTGGATTCCGCATCAAGTGCGGAATGACAACAATTTGATTATCCATTAACTATAAAATCCTCTAATTCTTTTAAACTAATTCTATTCTCATAAATGGCTTTACCTATAATTACTCCTTCGCAGCCCATTTCTTTTAATTGAGGCAACTCTTCAAATTTTGAAATACCACCAGATGCTATTAGTTTTATTTTCTGATTTTCGTCTAAAATCCTCTCGTACAACTCAAAACTTGGTCCTTCTAACATACCATCCTTTGAAATGTCTGTACAAATTACATACTGAATACCTTTAGCTTGATAGTCCTTAATAAATGGTATCACTTCTAAAGTGCTTTCTTCTTGCCATCCGCTAATCGCGATTTTTTCGTTATTACAATCCGCTCCAAGAATGATGCGTTCTGCTCCAAATTTTGAAATCCAATTTTCAAAAACATCTGGATTCTTCACTGCTATGCTTCCTCCAGTAATTTGATTTGCTCCAGAATTAAATGCGATTTTTAAGTCTTCGTCAGATTTTAAGCCTCCACCAAAATCTATTTTAAGGTTGGTTTTAATGGCAATACTTTCTAAAACTTTATAGTTTACAATATGACTGGCTTTTGCGCCATCTAAATCCACAACATGAAGATACTCAATACCTGCATCTTCAAAAGATTTGGCAACTTCTAACGGATTTTCGTTATATATTTTTTTAGTGTCGTAATCCCCTTTTGTAAGTCTTACGCACTTTCCTTCTATGATATCTATTGCTGGTATTATTCTCATAACATTTCCTGCGAAAGCAGGAATCTTTTTAATTATTAACTTTGATTATAAACCTACAAAGTTTTTGAAACCTTGCAGGATAAAAAACATCTCTAAAACCCTCTAAAGAGCACTATCTTTCTATTAAAGATTTAGGAAATTTTGTAATATCTGCTCGCCTGCCTTTCCACTTTTCTCTGGATGAAACTGAACGCCATAAAAATTATCATTTTCTAATGCGGAAGCATATTCTAATTCGTAATTTGATGTAGCAATGGATTCATCACAATTTTCAGCATAATAACTATGCACTAAATACATAAATTCATTGTCCTTAATATCTTTAAATAAATCAGATTTTAAGTTTGAAATGGTATTCCAACCCATTTGAGGCACTTTGACCTTGTTTGAAAACCGTTTCACTTCAGCATTAAAAATTCCTAAACCTTTAGTATCGCCTTCTTCAGTGTGATTGCACATCAACTGCATTCCTAAACAAATGCCTAAAACCGGTTGTTTTAACGTTGGAATCAGTTGGTCCAAACCACTCTCATTAAGCATTTTCATGGCAGAGCTCGCTTCGCCTACACCAGGAAAAATCACTTTATCTGAAGCAATAATTTCATCTGGATTGTTACTTAAAACAGCTTCTACACCTAATCGCTTAAAGGCGAATTGGATGCTTTTAATGTTTCCTGCTCCGTAATTTATTATTACTAAAGACGAAGCCCCTTCTAGCTTCCCCAGAGGGGAAGAACTTTTACTCTTATGTTGATTTTGCTTCTCGCTTTTCATCTCAAAAAACTACTTATTTTTAAATTTTTAAATCCGCAACAGTTTCTTCCCTTCGGGAAGATTAAGATGGGCTTTCTACAACATTCCCTTCGTACTCGGTAAAATCATTTTCTCAACATCTTGTTTTACGGCCATTTTAATCGCTTTTGCAAATGCTTTAAAAATAGCTTCAATTTTATGATGTTCGTTATCGCCTTCTACTTTTATATTTAGGTTACATTTTGCGCCATCTGTAAAAGATTTAAAGAAATGATAAAACATTTCGGTTGGCATTTTTCCAATCATTTCGCGTTTAAATTTGGCTTCCCAAACTAACCAATTTCTACCTCCAAAGTCTATTGCCACCTGTGCTAGACAATCGTCCATTGGCAAAGAAAAACCATAACGCTCAATTCCTAACTTGTTTCCTAAGGTTGTTGCAAATACTTCGCCTAGTGCGATTGCTGTATCTTCTATTGTGTGGTGTTCGTCTACTTCTAAATCGCCGTCAACTTTAATGTTTAAATCTAATTGTCCATGTCGCGAAATTTGGTCTAACATATGGTCGAAAAACGCAATACCAGTATCTATGTTACTTTTTCCGGTTCCGTCTAAATTTAGGTCGATTTTAATTTTAGTTTCATTTGTGTTTCGTTCTATAGAACCAACACGTTCTGTGGTTTTCAAGAATTTATAAATGACTTCCCAATCGTTTGTTTCTAAAGCGATGTAGTCTTCTAATTCAGAATTACTAACGGTAACTTCATCGGTTCCTAAATTGGTATTGTCATTAATAAAAATCCCTTTAGCACCTAAGTTTTTAGCCAACTCTACATCGGTTAAACGGTCGCCAATAACATAGGAATTCGCTAAATCATAATCCTCGGAAAAATACTTGGTTAACAAACCTGTATTTGGTTTTCGAGTTGGTGCATTGTCTTTGGCAAATGTTCTATCAATGAACTGTTCTTTAAAAATTACACCTTCAGCTTCAAACGTTTTTAAAACGAAGTTATGAACTGGCCAAAAGGTATCTTCAGGATATACATCTGTACCTAAACCATCTTGGTTGGTAATCATCACGATTTCAAAATTCAATTCTTTAGCGATTTTACTTAAATATTGAAATACTTTTGGGTAGAACTCTAATTTCTCAAACGAATCAATTTGCTCGTCTGCTGGTTCTTTAATTAGTGTTCCGTCTCTGTCTATGAATAATACTGGTTTTTGCATAATTTTTATTGTGCAACCCTGAATTTATTTCAGGGCTTTTTTAATTTATCTCTAATGTTTCTAAATTTGGATTGGATTCTTTAATTAAGTTCCATTTCCATTCTTTATGCCAATTTTTTAATTGTTTTTCTCTTCCTTTTGCTAATTTCTTAGTTTCAAATTCCTCAAGATGTGCTAATTCATGAACATTATACCTTTTAATAAATTTTGCTCCTCTTCCATTTAAATGTTCTTTTAGTCTCTTTTTTATATCTTCTGTGTAACCAATATATAATACAATTCTATTTTTATTTGATATTATGTAACAATAATATTTCTGCATTATTTTTAAATTTATGAGTTCCTGAAACAAGTTCAGGATTTCGAAATTAATCGAAGAATTTCGATTAATTTCTCATTCTCAACCTCAGTTCCAACAGTGAACCTTAAACAATTTTCACACAAAGCTTGGGTTGTTCTATTTCTTACCACAATCCCTTTTTCAACTAATTCATTATAACGTTTTGTAGCATCATCCACTTTGACTAATAAGAAGTTAGCGTCTGATAGATAAACTTTTTCTACAAGTGATACATCTTCTAACTTTTTCGATAATAATTCACGTTCAGATAGAATTGTGTAAACTTCATCCTTAATTATTTCCATATTATTTAAGCGTTCTGAGGCTTTATCTTGCGTCAGTTGATTAATATTATATGGTGGTTTTATTCTGTTTAAAACAGCTATAATTGCATCGGAAGCATAACAAATTCCTAATCTAATTCCGGCTAAACCATAAGCTTTAGACAAAGTTTGTGTTACGATTAAATTCGGAAAATCCTGCAAACGATTTAACCAACTTTCTTCTTTAGAAAAATCGATATATGCTTCATCAATCACTACAATTCCTTTGAAATTATTTAGTAATGCTTCTATTTTACTCGCTTCAAAACTATTGGCTGTTGGATTGTTTGGCGAACATAAAAATAATAGTTTCGTTTGGTTGTTTGCTGCTTCTAAAATCGCATTTGTATTAGGTTGAAAATTAGATTCTAATTCAATTTCAATATTTTCTACCGCATTAATATTCGCCAACACAGAATACATACCATAAGTTGGTGGCAACGTAATAATTTTGTCGCTATTTGGCTCGCAAAACGCTCTAAAAATCAAATCTAAAACTTCATCACTTCCATTACCTAAAAGGATGTTTTTCTCTGAAACACCTTTTAATTCAGCTAATTGACTTTTTAATTTGACTTGCTGAGGGTCTGGATAACGATTTACGTTTGTATTAAACGGATTTTCATTAGCATCAATAAATAACATTCCGTCTGTAATGTCCTTATATTCATCTCTAGCTGAAGAATAGGGTTTGATGTTGCGAATATTTTTACGCAATAATGCGTCTAAATTGAACTCTAAATTCTTCATTATGTATTCTGAGTTTTAGAGATCGAGATTCCTGCCTTCGCAGGAATTTGTAAGTCATTTAATCTTAAAGTTACCGCATTCTTATGTGCTTGCAACCCTTCTGCTTCTGCCATAAGTTCAATTGCCTTTCCTATATTTTGAATCCCTTCCTTAGAAATCTTTTGAAAGGTCATGCTCTTTTGAAAACTATCTAAATTCACACCTGAATAAGCTTTTGAAAATCCATTAGTTGGTAAGGTATGATTCGTTCCTGATGCATAATCACCTGCACTTTCTGGTGTGTAATTTCCAATAAAAACAGAACCAGCATTACTGATATTTTCAACAAAGAAATCATCGTTTTCAGTAGCAACAATAAAGTGTTCTGGACCGTAAGTATCTATTAATTCTAAAGCGGTTTCAAAATCATTAACAACAATAGACTTTGAATTAGAAATGGAAATCTGAGCCATATCTTTTCTTGGTAAAGCTTCTAATTGTGATTCAACTTCTGCATTTACTTTTTCTGAAAATTCCTTAGACGTCGTGACCAAAATTACTTGGCTATCTGCACCATGTTCCGCCTGACTCAATAAATCTGACGCTACAAAAGCCGCATTTGCAGAATCGTCTGCCATAACCAAAAGTTCACTTGGACCAGCTGGCATATCTATAGCAACACCAAATTGCGTCGCTAATTGTTTTGCTACTGTTACAAACTGATTACCAGGACCAAATATTTTATAGACTTGTGGTATTGTTTCCGTACCAAACGTTAATCCTGCTATGGCTTGAATACCTCCAACCTTTACAATTTTAGTTACACCACATAATTGCGCGGCATATAAAATTTCGTTGGCAATTTTTCCTTGTTTATTTGGTGGTGAACACAATACAATGTCTTTACAACCTGCTATCTGCGCAGGAACAGCCAACATTAAAACCGTTGAAAACAAAGGTGCTGTACCTCCAGGAATATACAATCCGACTTTTTGAATTGGTCGTTTTTCTTGCCAACATGCTACACCAGACATTGTTTCTACTTCAACTCTATCCGTTTTTTGTGCACTGTGAAATGTTTCAATATTAGATTTAGCTAATTGAATTGCAGTTTTTAGATTTTCATCAACGTTGTTGGCTGCTTCTATTATTTCTTCTTTAGAAACGATGTTGTTTTTTAGTGTAACACCATCGAACTTTGATGTGTATTTTTCAACTGCACTATCGCCATTGGTTTTAATGTCATTGAAAACTGTTTTTACAGTCTCTTCAATATCTCCAATGGTTTGCGTTGGCCTTTTTAATAACGCTGACCAGGTTGATTTATCTGGATTAATATGTAGTTTCATATTTTTCTAATTCTTAAAGCACTCAATATAATCTTAAGATTCCTGCATTCGCAGGAATTTATAGCACCATGTTTTCAATTGGACAAACTAAAATGCCTTCCGCGCCATTAGCTTTTAACTCATCTATAATTTCCCAAAAATCATTTTTATTAATTACTGAATGTACAGAACTCCAACCTTCTGTAGCTAGAGGTAAAACTGTTGGGCTCTTCATGCCTGGTAACAAACCAATAATTTTTTCAAGGTTTTCGTTTGGTGCATTTAATAATACATATTTACTGCCTCTTCCTTTTAAGACAGATTTTAATCGGAATTGGATTTTATCAATCAACTCTTGATTTTCTTCAGAAATTAAAGGCGATGTTGCTAATACAGCTTCAGATTTTAATAATACATCAATTTCTTTAAGTCCGTTTTTAAATAAGGTGCTTCCACTAGAAACAATATCGCAAATGCCATCTGCTAAACCAATATTTGGTGCAATTTCTACAGAACCATTAATGATATGTAAATTTGCTTTAACACCTACTTTTTCTAAATATTGATTAACTGTATTTGGATAAGATGTTGCAATACGTTTACCATCTAAATCTTTTAAACTTGTTGCTTTTGAAGATTTTGGCACTGCAATAGACACTTTACATTTAGAAAACCCTAAACGCTCTACAATGGTTAAATCGTTTCCTTTTTCTATTAATACATTTTCGCCAATAATAGCTGCATCTACCACACCATCTCTTAAATATTGAGGAATATCACCATTTCTTAAATAGAAAACTTCTAAAGGAAAATTTCGAGCCGACGCTTTAAGCTGGTCTTTACCATTATCTACAGAAATTCCGATTTCTTTTAAAATTCTCATAGAGTCTTCATTAAGACGTCCAGATTTTTGTACTGCAATTTTTAGTTTATTCATTTCTTAATTTGATAATGTCTAAGAATCTCTGAGTTTAAAAAATAAAAAACCCGCTTGAAATTCTCAAACGGGTTTTTATAATATATTTTGAAATTATTCAATACAAATTCACCTCGCTTGATCGCTAGTATGAAAATGATGATGTAATTGAATAAATGTCATATTTTTGATTCTTATTACAAAGATTGTGAAATAATATTTTTAAATCCTAATTTATGATTAAAAAAATCACATTTTTAGGAAATAATTATTATTTCAACTTAAACTTTATTGATTTCCTAAAATAATTGGCATTCCACTTTCTCCAGAACCAATAACAATAACTTTACTGTTTTGTGATTCCGATAGTTTTACTGTAGCTTCAATTCCTTTATCTTGTAAAATCTTATCTGTAAGCGACGCACTTAAAATACGGTTAGATTCTGCTTTACCTTTAGCTTCAATAATTACTTTTTCAGCTTCTTTTCTAGCACTTTCTAGTCTAAACTCATATTCTAAAGATTCTTGCTCTTGTTTTAATTTACGCTCAATAGCATCTTTAATCGTGGTAGGTAATTTTACATTTTCTACTAAAACACGTTTAACGTTTACAAACTGCCCTTCTAGCTCATTTCTTACTTCTTCTAAGATTTCAAGCTCAATAATATCTCTTTTACTAGAATATAATTGCTCTGGTGTGTAGCGACCCACAACACTTTTAGCTGCGGCATTAATGGCAGGATTTAGTAATTCTTCTATATAATCTTCACCTTTTGTCTGAATTAATTTTCCAAGATTTTTATATTCAGGTTCAAACCAAATAGTTCCGCTTACTGTAATATCTAATCCATTTACGGAAAGTACATTCATGTTTTCTGATATAGACTGTTGTCTTACTTTTTTAACAATCATATCATTCCATGGTGCAACAATATGAAAACCTTCACCATAAGTGCGTTCGGTATTTATACCATCACCAAGTGGCTCAAATAAAACACCTCCTTCTCCAGGACCTATTGTAACAGCAGATTTAGCTACTAATATTATTAATAATACAACTCCAATTAAAATTGGCAATCCAACCTTTGGTAATTTTTCCATTTTTTAGTCTTTAAATTAATCCATTATATTTTCTAATAAACCACTCAATAAAAAGGGATAATACAATTAAACCAAGTAGATATTTCCAATCTATCAAAGGTACGATATTTTTAGTGCTTTTCTGAATAGTTGCGTAACGTTTATCTTTATTTAGATGCTCTACTAATTGTAAAATCTGATTAGAAAAATAAACTTCACCTTCACTATTATTAGCTAATGCATTTAATTTTGTGATATCAGCATTTAAAAATTGCTGTTCAACATTGTATTCTAAAATTTGAAAACTTCCGGAAACCGCAACAGACTCTGAATTGTGTTTTACAGTAAAATCATACAAACCAGCTTCTATACCGCTTAAATCAACTGTATAATTACCATTATTTAGTAAAAGTGGTACTTCATTTACACTTTCATTTTCTTTATTTTTTAAGACAATGCTTAATGATGCTGAATCGTCAAATTCGTAATTTTTATTAAAATATTGAGCCGAAATAACAACATTATCATTTCCATTGTAAAACGATTTGTAATCAATATTAATGCGTTTTCGTTTTTTGTTAGAACTTAAGTATTGAACGAGTTTGTTTATAAATTCATCAAAATTATTAAAGCTATTGGTATTTAAAAATGACTGCGCTCGCCATTTCCAAATGTCTTCGCCATTTAAAATAGCATGCTTTGTATTATTAGCCTCAAAAGTTGCTAATAAAACATCTTCGGTTGTTATTCCGTTAGCGGATTTATACAATAAAGTTTCATAAGGCACTGTAATTTGAAGAGAACCAAACTCTGATTTTAATGGCGGAAAACTATTAAAGTCTAAATTTTCTACGATAAAAGTTCCATAGTTATTATTTAGTATCGGTTGGTAATTTTCAAATTGATTTGTTATTTTTTGTCTAAAATAATCTTGACTCTCGTTTAAGATATTCCAGTTAGTAGTTTCGCCAGTAATAATAAACGTATTGATTTTTTGATCTTCAATTTCTCTTAAAACAGTATTAAAGTTGTTATTAGGTTGAAACAATATAACTAATTGAAAATCATTAATTTTTTCTAAATATTTTTTTGGTTTTAAAATTGAAACACTACGTTGTTCATTACTTTCAATCGCTTTTTTTAACGCACCTAAATCTGGATGCATACGATCATAAATCAACGCAATATTTGTTTTTTGGTCAATAACTTCTACTCCAAAATTTTTAGTATTATTAATAGTGTTTTTTTCATTATTTAATGTGGTCAGTTCTACTTTATATGTTTTTACACCTACGCTATTTGCGGCAAGTGTTGTTTCAATAATTTCGGATGTTTTTGAAGCATTAAATTGAAGTGTTTTTCTAAACACCAAAGTATTACCAGACCAAATTTTAAGCTCAGTATTAACAGACTGATTTCCACTATAGTTTGCAATAACCTCTACAGGAAACTTATTTTTTAAATATACATAACGGTTTACATTAAGTTGTTTAATACTTAAATCTGAATGTATTGTAGAATCGCCCAATACAATCGGATATACAGGTTGTTTTACATCTTTAGCTATATAACTATAATCTGAACCATAAGTTTGATTACCATCCGTAATAACTACAATCGGTGCCGTTTGATTAGCGTAAATCTCTCCAAATTGCTTTAGAGCATAGGCTAAGTTAGATTGGCGTTCATTAAAGTTGAGACTATCTAATGTAAAAACTGATTTTCCAAAGCTATATGCTTCTAGATTGAATCGGTTTGCTATTTCTGCATTATCTTTTAGTACTTTAACAACCTCACGAGATTTTTGGTCTTGTTTTAAATATGAAATAGATTCTGAATTATCTACCGCAATAACTAGTGTTGGTTTTTCATTAAAATACGTAAACGATTCAAACTTTGGGTTAATGAGCAATAACAAAATTCCAAAAAGAGAAATAGCTCTTAATGCTGTTAGTAGGTATTTTAAATTAGACTTTATTTTTGACTTATATAAATATTGAAACAGCGCTAATAAAAGCGCTGCTATTGCTGCTATAACTATATAAATTATTGTTGAGTTTTGCATCTAAATTTACCTGTTACTAAAGAAAAAGGATAGATTTCAGCTTTAGTGTTTTCTATAATTTAGAAACACTAACAAATTACAATACTTATTAGTGTTTCTCAATAATCAAAATTACGAATAATTAGAAGAATTAAATATAATGCAATTGTAAAAATCAATTTCTAAAATCAAAAAAAAGAGGATAATAAAAAACTATCCTCCTTTTCTACTAATAAACAATCAATCTAATCTAACTTTTATTCCATATCTATGATACCTACAACTTCATAAGCTCTTGTACCATCTACTTGTATTTTTTCGTATAAAATGTTTCCGAATTCGTAATAAGTTAGTCCATCTATAGTAACTTTTTCAAAGTCGTCTGGTAACTCATAAACAATAGTTCCTATTTCTGGTTCTACAACTTCATATTCATTATCAATCTCTAAATAAAACGTTCCATCTACATTATAATATATACCTGAATTAAATCTTACTTTTTTGTAATGTGCAGGTAAAACTTTAATTCTAAATCCAACTTTTGGAGCTATTACTATAAAACGGCCTCTAGATTGAGTGTAAAATTTATTGTTAGCATAATAATAGGTTTGACCCTTATGTTTCACCACCTTTCTGTTAGGTATAGACCTTACAGAAACCACTTTTCTAGTAGGTTTTTTATAAGTTACTCTAGTACTTGGTACTCTCCTAACTGTCGTTTGTTTAACTGTTCTTTCTGTTTTTTCTGATTTTTTTGTTGCTGTACTTCTTCTGGATTGAGCTGTAGCTTCTGAAGAAACAGCCATTATAAATATGGCTGGCAAAACAAATGCTTTTATAAATGTTTTCATGATTTTTATATTTAAAAGATTAAACTTCTTTATTCATTATTAAGACTTTTTTTAATAATGATAGTTTAAAAGTAAACTTGTTTATTCTTGAATAAAAGCCAAATAGATGTTCAATACAATTTCATCTACGTATTGGTTTTTTTTATAGACATGATTCTACCTTTTTTTTAAAAATCCCATAAAAAAAGCATACAATTTAATGTATGCCTTCTATTAATAAGGGCTAAAAAATTATTTTAATAAGCCTAACAAACCTGTTAATTCAGTTAAGTTTAAGCTAGAACTGTTGTCTGTATCTAACACATTAAAATTATCTGCTACCGAACCAATTGCCTCTGTAGAACTGATAGCTTCATCTTTATTAGCATCTAATAATCCAAAAAGAGTAGTTATTTGCTGAACTGTAGAATTAGAACTTAATGAGCTTAATAATGTTGTTGCTTGCGACAGACTTGAAGAATTAACATTCTTTACACTATCACAACTAAACATGCTTATAACTAACGCTAAGGGAAGTATGATTTTTTTCATAATTATATATATTTAAATTATGATGCAAAAGTAAAGTTACCTTTTAGTTTAAAGAAAGAGAATATACTAATAGGGTAAATCTCTCTTTTAATCCTCTAGAATAATAGACCAACGGTAAAAGATTTTAATTACAATGAGTTATTGTTAATAAACTCCAAAAACTTGGGTTTATATTGTTCTGATACAGTTATTCGTTGATTATTAATAAGTATTTGACTACGCTCAACGACATCAATATTATTTAAAGAAACAATAAATGAACGATGTACACGCATAAAATTTGTAGCTGGTAATTCTTCTTCTAAAGATTTTAAACTCATTAAAGTTAAAATAGGTTTTGTATTGTCTTTTAACCAAATTTTAATGTAATCCTTTAGCCCTTCAAAATAAAGTACATCTGCTAGTTTTATGCGTAATTGTTTGTATTCAGATTTGACAAAAAGGAATTCTTTTTCTTCGGAAAGAATGGATTGCTTTTTTCCTTTTACTAATTCAAACCAGGTATTAGCTTTGTTTGCTGCAGCTAAAAATTCAGCATAATCAAAGGGTTTTAATAAATAATCTAGAGCCTCCACTTTAAAACCTTCGAGAGCATATTGATCAAAAGCAGTTGTAAATATTACCCTTGTTTCTTTTGGTAACATTTTAGAAAATTCTAAACCTGTTAAATCTGGCATCTGAATATCTAAAAACAATAAATCTACGGGATTTGTTTTTATAAACTCCATAGCTTCAATAGCACTACTACACTTTTTTTTCAACTCTAAAAAAGGTGTTTTTTCAACATAGCTTTCTACTAAATTAAGTGCCATAGGTTCATCATCTACAATAACACAAGTAATTTTTAGGTTGCTCATAATTTAGTTGGTTTCAATTTCTAACTGCGCTACAAAGCGATTATCTTTCACCATAGTTTTAAAATTATGCTGATTAGGATATAATAATTGCAAACGTTTTTCAATATTAGGAAGCCCAATACCAGATCCACTTTTATCTTCTGTTTTTTTAGGCAAGTTATCATTTTCAATGCTAAACAAAACTGTTTTATTTTGAACAGTCATATCAATTATAATCTCACTTTCATTACTTGCAGATACACCATGTTTAAAGGCATTTTCAATTAATGAAATAAATAATAAAGGCGCAATTTTAATACCAGTTTCTTCAGAAATAAAATTATAAGTCACCTTAGTTTTATCTGAAACTCGCAGTTTCATTAACTCGATATATTTTTTCATAAAATCGATTTCTTTAGATAAAGGTACCACTTCTTCATTAGTATCATATAGCATATAACGCATCAATTTACTTAAACTATGAATAGACGTTTTTGCTTGTTCTGGCGAAATATCCACCAATGCATATATGTTATTTAACGAGTTAAAAAAGAAATGTGGTTGCAATTGATAATGTAAATGCTGTAATTCTGACTTTAACTTAAAGTTAGCAGCTTCCTTACGTTCGGTTTCGGTATTTATCCATCGTTGCGTTGTTTTTATGGCTATAGAAAATAACAAAGGTGCCATATACGATATCATTTGAACGTAAACGAACATTTTAAAAGGTGGACTATTGACATCATTTTGAGAAGGTCTTCTCATTAAATCACTGAAGAAAGCATTTTCAATTTGCTCTTTTATGGTAATAAATAATGCAATCATTACTAAATTAATGATGACGAAAAACACCATTTTTTTAGGAAACAGAAAACGATCAATAAGTATAAAATAATTGGTATAGAATATTATGGCATAAAAAGCTATAGGAATCCAGAAATGTGCTATAATTCTATCAATTTCTTGCGACTGTCCATAAGACAACACATAAGGCATACTGAATAGAACTAACCAAACAAGTACGTGAGAAAAGACGTTTATATTTCTGTTTTTATACATAATTTATTATTCGTAACGTAAAGCGGTTATTGGGTCTAAAGCCGAAGCTTTTCTTGCAGGATACCATCCAAAAAAGATGCCTGTTAAAGCACAAACAGCAAAAGATATAACTATTGAGTAAAGCGCAACACTTGTTGGCCAATTTAAGAAATTTTCTATAAAAACTGTGGCTCCAAGTCCAAGGATTACACCTAAAAGTCCACCAGTAATACTAATTAAAATAGCTTCAATTAAAAACTGCATTAAAATATCGGACCCCTTACCTCCTACAGCCATTCGTAATCCTATTTCTTTGGTACGTTCTTTTACGGAAACATACATAATATTCATAATACCAATACCACCAATTAATAAGGATATACCTGCAACTGCTACCAATAGAACCGTTAACATTTCACTAGTAGAACTAAAGGTAGAAATTAACTCTTCCATAGAACGTACTGTAAAATCATCATCTTCATTATCCATTAATTTATGTTGTGTACGTAATATTTCGGTGACTTGCTCTACAGCTTCAGAAGCATCTTCTTCACTAACTGCAGAAGCCATAATTTGATTTAAATAATCGATGGCCAAAATACGTTTTTGTACTGTTGTATAAGGTGCAATTACAATATCATCTTGATCTTGTCCAAAAGTGTTTTCTCCTTTCTCCTCTAGCACACCAATCACTTTAAAAGGAATATTATTAAATCGAATCATTTGTCCGACTGGCTCTTGGCCATCAGGAAACACATTTTCAACAACCGTTTGCCCAATTAAAGCCACTTTTGAAGCCGTTTTTACTTCGGTATCTGTAAACATGCTACCACTTTGTAAACCAACAGCTTTTATTTCTAAATACTCTGGATTAACACCAAAAATTGTTGAAGGCCAGTTATTAGAACCGTTAATGACTTGTCCGCCACCATTTACTACTGGTGTAATGTGACTTAATAAGGTTGCTTGTTCTTTTATTTTTTCATAATCTTCAAATATTAAGGTTTGTACATCACCACCACTTCCTCTTGCTGGACCTCTATCGTCAGCTCCAGGTCTAATGGTTACCATATTAGAACCCATACTAGAAATGGTAGAACGAATACTTTCTTTAGAGCCTTCTCCAATAGCTAACATGGCTATTACTGAAGCCACACCTATAATAATACCTAGCATGGTTAGCAATGTTCTCGTTTTATTAAGAACAATGGCCTTAAAGGCGATTTTAAGTAAATTTAATAGTCTCATATGTTGATATTTATTGTTTTTTTAAGGTCATTTGGAATGCCATAATTAACATATTAATTGAAATCGAAATCTTTATTTTGACATTTCATAATTAATGATCTTCTTTAGGTAATTTTGCCAATTCTACTGAAGCAGATTGCACATCGTTATTTAATTTATCTTGTATAATATTGCCATCCTTTAACACAATTGTTCGACTGCTAAATGTTGCAATATCAGGTTCGTGCGTTACAAAGGTGATTGTTATACCTTGTTTGTTTAACTCTTGAAACAAAGACATAATTTCGTAAGATGTTCTTGTATCTAAGTTACCTGTGGCTTCATCAGCTAAAATCATAACTGGATTGTTTACCAATGATCTTGCAATAGCAACACGTTGTTGTTGTCCACCAGAAAGTTGCGATGGTGTATGATCCATTCTGTCTTCCAAACCTACCATTTTTAAGGCTTTTATAGCTCTTTCTCTACGTTCTTCAGATGACACTTTGCTGTTATAAAACAATGGTAATTCTACATTTTCTAAAGCCGAAGTTCTTGCCAATAAGTTATAGGATTGAAAAATGAAACCTATTTTTTCGTTTCGAATAGTAGCCAATTGATTTTTAGTTAAATCCTTCATTTTTACACCATCAATTTCATAGCTTCCAGAAGTAGGATTATCTAGACATCCTAAAATATTCAATAAAGTACTTTTACCAGAACCACTAGATCCCATAATGGTTACAAACTCACCTTCTTTTATATCAAACGAAATCCCTTTTAATGCATGAACCGTCTCACTACCCATGATAAATTCACGCTTTAAATTTTCTATTTTAATAATTTCTTTACTCATGGCTGTTTACTTTTTTTTGTTGGCTCCAGGTGGTTTTGGCATGAATGGACTTTCGTTTGCTCCTCCAGAACTTGCTTCAGATTTAGAGACACCTTTTAAACTATAAACTAGCTTTTCTCCTTCTGAAACACCACTTAAAACTTGAACTTTAACACCATCGCTAGCTCCAATAGTCACTTGTTTTGGTGTGATGCTTTTATCATTGCCTAAAACCCATAACACAGTTTTATCTTCAGTTGGTTTAATCGTTGTTTCAGGTAATTCATGATGCAGATTGTAAGTTTTTAAAGTTTCAGTATCTGGACTAAAATTGATAGCTTTTGCTTCTGCAGTTAGGACATCATTTAGTTCTAAGGTGTAAATTGAAATGGTTGCTGTTAAACCAGGCTTTAGTTTTAAATCTTCATTTTCTGCTTTAATTACCACAGTGTAAGTCACTACATTTGAGGTGATTGCTGGGTCTAGCCTCACTTGAGTTACTACACCATTAAATATTTCACCGATATACGCATCTACTGTAAATTCTACACGTTGGCCTTCTTTTACCTGTCCTATATCTGCTTCATCTACATCTGCTTCTACTTGCATTTCTTTTAAATCTTGTGCAATATTAAATAAGGTTGGTGTGCTTAAACTTGCTGCAACGGTTTGTCCTTCATCAATATCTCTCGATAAAACAACACCATCAATTGGAGAATAAATATTAGCATATCCTAAATTGGTTATTGCTTGTTGTAAATCTGAATAACGTTGTGTTACCGTACCTTTTGCAGTTTCGTAATTGTATACGGCATCATCATAATCTGATTTACTTATAACTTGATTTTCATACAATGTTTTTTGTCTGTCGTAAATTGTCTTCATATAATTTCTTTGACTTAAAGCATTATCATATGCCGCTTGTGCTTGTGTTTTAGCTGCTTTTAAGTTGGTTTTGTCCAACTCAGCAATAAGTTGCCCTTCCTTAACTACACTATTATAATCTACATATATTTTCTCAACGACTCCAGAAACTTGCGTGCCAACATCTACTTGGTTTATAGGTTCAATTGTTCCTGTTGCTGTAACCATTGTGGTTACATTTTCTTTTTTGGCAATAACGGTTTTAGCTTCTATAACAACGGTATCATCGCTTTTTATAAAACCGTATGCTACTATTGCAAGTACAACTAGTACAATGCCACTTATTATGATTTTTGTTTTTTTGTTCATGACTATTAAGATTAAATTTTGATATCGTTTCCTTGGTAAAATTGTAATAATTGATGGTATAATACACTTAAGTATTTGGCTTGCAAATAGTTTTGCTGCGCATTGGTATAAGTGTTTTGACTAATTACTAAATCAGTAGTACTTAAAGCTCCCAGCTCGTATTTTTTTTGTGCTAGTTCGTAACTTTGTTTTGCAGCTAACTTTGAGGCTTCTGCTGCAATAACTTGCTCTTGAGCCGATAATGCATTTTGATACGCTGTTTCTACTTTTTTATAGATTTCTTTCTCTGTAGACTGCTTTTGAATCTTTGCTTTTTCTATATTTATAGAAGCTGTTGTTACTGCTGCCTTTGTTTGTTTTCTATTGAATATTGGAATATTTAATGACAGCCCTAATTGCTGATTAAAATTGACATCAAACTGATCAGACAACGTAGTATCATTAATACTTGTATATCCAGAACCTAAGCTTCCTAATAAAGATAGCGTTGGCAAATAAGCTCCCTTAGCGATATCTAATTCTTTTTCATTTGCCGCGATATTTAAGTCGCTAACTTGTATTTCTGGCATATAATCTAATGCCTTATTGTACACTTCTATTCTGTTAAGTTCTAGGTTGACTAAATCAATAGATTCATCAATAGTTTCAATTTCAATAGTATCTAAAGGCGTTAGCTCTAATAGCTGTTTTAATTGAATAATATATTGTTGATAATCATTTTTTGCAGAAATAACATTGTATTTATTAGTTGCTGCTTGGCTTTGTGCTTCAGTGTATTCACTTAATGCAATTGTGCCAGCATCTAAACGTGCTTTAGCTCTTTCTACTTCCTTTTCTGACGCAACAACATTGTTTTCTGCTATAATGATACTTTCTTTACTATAAAGGGTTTGTAAATAAATTTCGAGAATACTTAATGCTATATTATTTTTTTCGACTGTTTCTTGAAAAACGCTTTGATCAAATAATATTTTGTTCTGTTTAATTTGATTACTAATTTGATTTCCTTGAAACAATGTTACTGAACTATTTATTCCAACATTAGTACTATGTATTTGATCAGTTACATAATCACTAGTGATAGGATCAATAGTATTTCCGTTAGAAAAATTTTGAGAAACACTAGCATTAAGGTTTGGTAATCTTGAAGATTTTGCACTATTATAACTAACTTCTGCAATGTTCTTATTTAAGGTTGCATCTTTAACTGTAATGTTATTTTCTAAAGCGTAAGTTATACAGTCTTCTAAAGACCAAACTTTAGGTTTTGAGTTTACTAAAGTGTCTTGAGCAAAAGTTACTTGCGCAAAAATTATACTTATTATAAAAAAGAATAGTTTCATTTTTTTTGGTGTTTTCTATTTAACACTTCAAAAATGAAACTATATACTAATGTATAAAACCGTAATAGATGATTGCTTTAATTCTCTAGACGAAAACGCTTATTTTATCGAAGAGAATTTTACTAATTTTAATTGAATTTACGTTGCTGAAACCATAAATCCGAAAGCGAAATATTAATATTTAGTGTATTAACATTTTCTTGTATAAGTATACTTTGTGTAGTTCCTTTTTTACCAAAAGTATAAGATACATTTAGTAACGATTTTTTACCAATAGGTAAGCCTAAACCAATTGAAGCAGCATATGTGTCAATCCTTGTATCATCTACTTTAAGATATCCTGAATTGTAATTTAAACCCATTCTAAAATCCACACGTTTCCAATATTTATGACTTCTGGGATCTACAGAATAAGATGCTCCCAAACTAATAATATCTTGATCTACATATTCTCCAATAGCATCAGATTGGTCAGTATTAGACCAAAAGCTTTTACTATAATCTGCCGCTAATAATATGTTTTTAATTTTTGTACTATAACCAAACCTTAAATTAAATGGTATAGAAAAATTATCTATTTCTTCATCTTCGGTTTCCTCTAATAATGAATATGCCGAATTAGAATATTTACCAATAACCACATCTTGGGTACCTGTTAATTCTGTTGGAAAATCTACAGTCAATCCAAAATTATGTTTTTCTTTTAGTTTATATTGTAAACCTAAACCAAGTTGTGCACCTCTATAATAGTTTACTTCATTTACATCTAAATAACTGTTTGTTGTAAGAATAGATTCATTTTCTTCAATTTTACCAAATAGATACGATGCCTTTAGACCTACATTTAAATTTTTTAATAAGGTTCTACCATAATCTATTCTCAATTCGTTTAATCCACCAGAACCTTCAATATTGGTAATAAACTGTTCAGTACTTCCTTCAATATTACTTTGTATCCCAGTTAATGCGTAACCTACATTAGAAGCTGGTTTTAATGAAAAAGCTATTCCGTAGTTCCCTCCACTATTAAAGCCAAAGGATATATTGGAAAAATTATAAGTGGAACTTTGTTCATTTAAATCATTACTTGATACGTTAACAAACTCTCCTGTACCACCAAAATCAAGAATAAATTCGTCAGGATTTACAGTAGCTAGTGAAGCTGGGTTATAAAGGTTTAAACCATAACTGGCATCTAAAGCGATTCCGGTTCTTCCTAATCCACTATTTCTTCCTGTTCCAGAGTTGCTTTCTACTCCTAGCCCAAAAAGTGAATATGGTGAACTGGTTAAATTATTGGATTGAGAATAGCCAAATAATCCTAATACCATGGTAAAAATAATAATGTGTTTAGATTTATTCATATATAGCATAGGTTATGACTAATCTGGTGTTATAATTAGATTTTTCAGTGTCATTAAAAATTATTTTATTTATTTCAGAATTGTAATCACTCGGAATTAGAATAAGAGCATCTTCAGTTTCTGGACTTTCATTTAATTTTTTATCAATAAAATCAATTACCGGAACCTCATAAGTAATTACATTAAATTCAGAATCATCAGTAGATAATGTGGCAGTTACAACATCTGAACTGTTGGAAATCTGACTAGCCAAATCATTATTTTGATCAATGGTATAAAGTAGTAACGATTCGTTTAACGGTTGAATATCAGAATGGGAACCTGTATTAGGTTCTATATATAAAACAGCATCTAATATGGTTCCTTCTCTGCCAATGTCGTAGATATTTTTTATGGTCGGAAATTCAATTTTAGTTACATAACCTGTACCAGATTGGTTGTAACAAATACCATTACTGTCAGAAGAATCTAGGTTGTACTCTTGGTCTATAATAGATTCTAAAGGTAAACCAGTGACATCCGTTTCTGTATGATTATAATAGGTATCTATTGAAAAATCATATGTATATTCATCTGTATACAACTCATCTGGAATAGTGTAATAAAAGCGGATGTATGTATCTTCACTAGATGGAGAAAATCCAATTACAGAACCATTATCATCAGTGCCTGGAATTATTGTAAATCCTTTTAGTTTTTGATATAAGGACTCATCATCTGTGATATTATTATCCCTAATATCATTAAATAATTCTTCTCCAAATGTATAAGGTAATGTAACATATATCGAATCTTTATTTGGTGTAGGTATATATGATTTAGTTATTAAAGGTGTGGTTTCATATGCTGTTGTAGACGTATTGTAAAACGTATCATCATCGCTACTCATTTTTTCCGTCAGCTTATGTATGTTAAGAGTTGCCACTTGCGTTGTATCATTATAATAGTATGTGTCGTAGCCTAACACTAATCCTACACTATCTAAAACAGCATCATTATCAATAGAATAAGATGTTGAATTGAAGCTAAAATATGATGAAGAATTTACAATTCCCATATCATCATCTGTATACTTCCCTATCATTAATCTACTGCTTATTGAGGTCGCAATAGAATCGAATTTCATCGTAGAAAATTTCACAGAGAATGTATCAACAGATAAGACTCTAATATTTGTACTTGTAAAATCTTCTCCTGCTAACAAATTTTCTTCAGAATCAGTTGAACAAGAAATTACAACAATGGCAACAACCAAAGTGAAGACTAATTTTAGATAATATTTAAACATTTGCTTTTTAGAATTTGTACAAATCAACTAAGCAATATGTTTAATAAAAAGTAAAATATACCGATGGGAATTATTTATCTACAAATAGTACATTTTATGCTATTAAATTGAGTGAATGGATTTATAGATTAAATAGCAGTGTTGGTCTACACAATATTGGTCTAGGTCTATTTTATAATTATATTAAAAGTTTGAGGTAGTAAGTTCGCAGTACAAAGTGTAAAAACACTCTTAATTAAGCAAACAAATTAGTTTAATCAAAAACAATAATTGAAATGAAAAAATTTAATAGCAGAGCAACTCTAAGATTACTTTATTTAAGTGCAATACTTACTTTGTTTTTTAGCTGTAATGATGATGACAGTGAAGAGGTATTAGGAAACTGGGTAAAAAAATCTACCTTTAATGAAGAAGCTAGAAGTAGCTCTTCTGCCTTTACTATTGGCAACATTGGATATATGGGTACAGGTTATGATGGCGATGATTATTATAAGGATTTTTGGAGCTATAATATTGATACTAACTCATGGCAACAATTAGCAGATTTTCCTGGAGAAGCTCGCAGTTCTGCCACCTCTTTTGTTATTAATAATGAAGGCTATCTAGGCACTGGTTATAATGGTGATACTAATGAAGAATTATCTGATTTTTACAAATACAATCCTACAACCAACACATGGACGCAAATTGCCGATTTTGGTGGTTCTGCAAGATATGGAGCTGTAGGCTTTGGTTCTGATAATGTTGGATACGTTGGTACAGGATATGATGGTAGCGATAAAAAAGATTTCTACAAATACGACCCAATAACAGATACTTGGACCGAAGTTTATGGATTTGGAGGTGATAAAAGAAGAGATGGTGTAACCTTTACAATTGGAAGCAATGTTTATTTAGGAACAGGAATTAGTAATGGAGTTTATGAAACAGATTTTTGGGTATTTAATTTAGATACAGAAACATGGACAGAACTCGAAGATGTTGATGAGGACGACGATGATTACGTTCAGAGATCTAATGCAGTTGCTTTTACTATTGACGGCTTAGGTTATATTGCTTGTGGTGAATATGGTGGAAGTATAAGTACCGTTTATGAGTATACTCCATCTACCGAAGCTTGGGAAGAAAAAACTGACTTTGAACTATATGCTAGAAAGGATGCTGTTTCCTTTAATAACGGAGAACGTGCATTTGTAGCTTTAGGAAGAAACGGAACACTTTATTTAGATGATAACATGGAGTTTTTCCCTAATGAAGAACAAGATGACGATGATAACTAAAAAACAACATTGTTTTGATTAATTGTTTAATGCGCTATTAATTTTTTAGACACTGGTTAATAGCCAAACTCTGAGTCGGGAGAATGTTGATTTAACTTCATTTTTCTGACTCTATTTTTTAATAATTATAGAATGAAAAAAATATATAGCTACTTCTTGGTTTTTTGTGTAATTTCAATTGCTACCATTTTGTTTATATACGTTCAAAGCAATAATAATGAAACAATTGAAAATAACAATTCACCATATACTTTACATGTTATAGACAATGACAGCGCTTGGATTTATGAAATTTATAATAATGACAGTTTGTTTATAAGACAAGAATATATTCCTGCGTTAAAAGGCAAGCAAAGTTTTAAAACAAAAGAAGATGCAGAGAAAATTGGTAATCTTATGCTAAAAAAACTTTCAAAAAATGCTTTTCCTGTTATAAGTAAGAAAGAACTTATTGATAATAACATTAATTTTGAAAAAATTTAGTTTAGCACTTTAAGAATTCAACATTGATAAAAAAAATCTCATATAAAGAATTATTAGTTCATATTTTCGTTTGGCTAATAATAAGTATATTTCCATTATTCACAGCTTATATTGATTTAGGAAAAATACCAACAGACTTATATTTTAGACAAGCTTTACGCCCTATTTTATTCTATGTTAATTATCTTTTTCTAGTTCCTCATTTTTTACTAAAACGAAAACTATTATTATACATCATCCTCTCAATAGCATTTTTAATAATATTTAATTACGTTAGTGAAGATTTAATATCAAATCTTATTTTTAATGAATTTAGACGAATGCCACAGCCTGATGGTAGACCTGCCGGACCATTAGGAATAAGACATGCTATCCCAATAGTATTTTCATTATCTATATTTTTATTAGGTGGAATTTTTAGTTTAGTCGTTGATTTTTACAAAAGAGACAGAGAATCTAAAGAGTTAGAAAATGAACAGAAGGAAATTAAACTTCAATTTTTAAGAAATCAACTAAATCCTCATTTTTTATTTAACTCACTAAATAGTATTTACTCCTTAGTTAGAAGTAAATCAGATAATGCTCCAGAAGCCGTAATTACACTTTCTGAGTTAATGCGCTACATGCTTTATGAAGCTGGAGATGAGCAAGTACCTTTGGAAAAAGAGATGAATTACATACAAAATTACATCGCTTTACAACGATTACGTCTAAAAAACACAGAAGCTGTTAAACTTAACATAAAAGGTGAGACTAGACACCTAAAAATATATCCTTTGTTATTAATTTCATTCATAGAAAATGCGTTTAAATACGGTACTGACTATAAAGGAAACACACATATTGATATTAAAATTGTTGTAGAAAATAATAAATTAATTTTCAATGTAGAAAATATAGTTGGATTATATAAGCGTGATGATAAAAACTCAGGTGTAGGTTTAGAGAATATAAAAAATCAACTCAAACACTTGTATAGTAATAATCACACATTAACCATTGAAGAAAACAAAACGCATTATAGAGTGTATTTAACTATAAATCTAAGCAATAATGAAATGTATAATAATTGATGATGAACCATTAGCAATAGATGTAATTGAATCTTATTGTAAAGCCATTAGCGCAGTAGAGGTTATTACTACATTTACTAATGCCATTGATGCTTTAGATTTTATTAACAGCAATCCCATAGATTTAGTTTTTTCTGATATTGAAATGCCTAATATATCTGGAATAGAACTAATAAAAGCTATAGAAGGAAAAGCTCCTTTTTTTATTTTTACAACCGCATATCCAGAATACGCCTTAGAAGGATTTGACTTAAATGCTGTTGATTATTTAGTAAAACCCATACCCTTTCCACGTTTTCTTAAAGCTGTAAACAGAGTTAAAGAAATGATTAAATTAAATGAAGCTAACAGCTCTTTTAATGTGTCTTCAGCAGGTGGAGAATCTATATCTTCCTCAACACCTCATGAGGACGATTTTATTTTTGTAAAATCTGAGTACGAAAATTTAAAAATTGATATAAAGGCCATTAAGCATATTCAAGGGTTAAAAGATTATCTAAAAATACATGCTGAAGCATCTAAGCCTATTTTAACTTTAATGAGTTTTAAGGAAATTCAGGATAAATTACCAGAGAATACATTTATTAGAGTTCATCGTTCTTATATTGTTAATGTCAATAAAATTACATCTATTCAAAAAAATAGAATTGTAATTAATGACGAAAGAATACCAATTGGAGAGAGCTACAAATCAATGGTTTATAGCAGATTAAATATTTAACAAATTCCCTTTTTACTTACCCTTTTTAAATAAAAAAACAGCACTATTATAGTGCTGTTTTTTGTTTAATATATTAAAATGAGTTATGTATTAAGTTAACATTCCGCCATCAACATTAATTGTCTGTCCTGTAATGTACGCACTTAAATCACTAGCCAAAAACACACAAGCATTTGCTACATCTTCTGGTGAACCTCCACGTTTTAAAGGAATACCAGCTCTCCAACCTTTTACGGTTTCTTCATCTAATTTTGCTGTCATTTCAGTTTCAATAAAACCAGGAGCAATAACGTTGCTTCTAATATTACGCGATCCCAACTCTAAGGCTACTGACTTAGAGAAACCAATGATTCCGGCTTTAGATGCAGCATAATTTGTTTGTCCTGCGTTTCCTTTAACACCAACCACAGAACTCATATTTATTATGGAGCCTTTACGTTGCTTTAGCATAGTGCGTTGCACAGCTTTGGTCATGTTAAAAACTGATTTTAAGTTTACTTCAATCACTTTATCAAAATCAGCTTCTTGCATTCGCATTAAGAGATTATCTTTTGTGATTCCTGCATTATTTATTAGAATGTCAATAGCACCAAATTCTTCTAAAACATCAGCTGCGAGTTTTTGAGCTTCTTCAAAATTAGCTGCATTACTTTGGTAACCTTTTGCTTTAATACCTTTTGCATTTAATTCTTTTTCTAAAGCGTTGGCCGCTTCTACAGATGAACTGTATGTAAAGGCTACATTGGCACCATGCTCTGCAAATACTTCGGCTATTCCTTTGCCTATACCTCTACTTGCACCTGTTATAATTGCTGTTTTTCCTTCTAAAAGTTTCATGTATATAAAATTCGTTTAGTTAGTGTTGTCTTTAATGGTAATGTATAAAGCAAATCTATTTTAAAAATGATTATACTTAACACTTGTATTCAAATATACTATAAATTAAAAATTCTTAGATATAAATAAACCTCATATTTTTAAATCAATATGAGGTTTATTTTTTAGGTTCAGATAATACTGCTATTGCTTTAACGCTACAGGTTGATTGTAATTGAAAAGATAATCGATATCTAATTCTTTAATTGTTCCTAATTTACTTAAGGCATCGAAATCCATATCCTTTTTATTTCCAATAACCATCACATTGTATTTCTCACCTTTGATGTTATTATTAAAAAATGTTTTAAGGTCATCCATCGTCATGTTTTTAATGGCATTGTAAATCTCCTCACGGTTATCATTATCAATACCTCGCTTTTTTAAACCTTCATACGTCCAAAATATATTAGACTTAGTAATTCGCTTAGCGGCAATTTGTTTTAAAGTAGCCTCTTTTGCTTGATTAAATTGATCTTCTGCTTCTGGCATATTGGTCATTAATTCCATCATAGCGTTAACAGCATCTTCTAATTTATTTGCTTGCGTACCAACATATGCCATTGTATAATCTGGTTTTCCTTGTTCGTTTGCCATTCTATAACTAGAAAATGCTGAGTAAGCTAAGGATTTTGATTCTCTTATTTCTTGAAACACTATTGAAGATAATCCGCTACCAAAATACGTATTAAACAACTGTGAAGCTGCCATTTTTTCTGGGCTAAACTCTTCACCTTTAGCTAATAATAGAATTTCACTTTGTACCATATCATAATCTACAAAGTAAACATTTCCACCTGTTTCTAAATTAGTGTATTCTACTTTTTCAGGATAGTCTAATAAAGTTTCGGGTATTTTGTGATGTTTATTTAAAGCCACTTTTGCTTCGTCTTCTGCATTACCATAGTAAAAAATTCTCTGCTTATAAGCTCGCATTTCCTTAATCTTATTTACTAATTCTGTTGGGCTTATAGCTTTAAGTTCTACTTCAGAATAAATATTTCTTAATCGAGAATTTTCACCATATTGTCCGTAATTCATTAATCCGTTCCAAAATATATTTCCTTTTTGAGTTTTCCCATCTTCTCTTCCTTTTAGAATACTTTCAACATACTTATCGTAAGATTCTTGGTTAGGTTCTGCGTTATTCCATAAGTGTTCTAATAAGGCTAAACCTGCATCTAAGTTTTCTTTAAGTCCGGAAATACCAACATAAGTTTTATCACTAGATGAAAACACATTGTAGCTTACTCCAATTTTGTAGAATTCTTGCTTTAATTGCTCTGGTGTATATTTATCAGTCCCTAAATAATCTAAATATCCTGCTGCTAATGATACCATTCTATCATTATCTTGACCCATATCGAAAATAATATTTAAATCAAAAATATCATTGTTTGGGTTTTCTATATAAGAAAGTTTTAGTCCATTATCTGTTTTAGATTCCTTAATAGCCGTTTTATAATCAATAAATTGCGGTTTTAAATCTGGAGAAACAATTTTATTTATGGACTTTAAAAAATCAGATTCTTTACCTCTATTTAATTCAATAGGTGTAATTCCAGGATTTTCTACTTTTACAATAGATGTATCTTCACCTTTTAGTTTATGTACTTCTACATAGTTATTTCCATAGAATGAATTTGCAAAATCAACAATTTCTTGTTTAGTTATTTTCTTCATTTCATCTAACATCTCTAAACGGCTTTTCCATTCTTGCTGTCCAATAAAAGCATCTAAATAAGCATAAGCTGTAGCAGAACCATTTTCAAATTCTTTAATTTTGGACAAACGCATATCATTAATTACGGCATCTAATAACCAATCTTCAAACTCGCCTTTTTTAATTTTATCTATTTGTGCTAATAACAAATCTTTAACTTCGTCTAAGGTCTGATCGGCTTTTGGAGAACCATAAAGTAAATGAAAACCATAATCATTATTAAAATTTGTAAAAGAAGAGGCACGTTGTACTAATTGTTTTTGATTAAGATTTAAATCTATTAAACCAGCTTGAGAATTCGCCAACATATAATCTACTAAGTTTAAAATTACCTCTTGGTCAGAGCCTTTGCCTTTAGATCTAAATGCAACATAGATAGATTCTGCAGTTGGACCTAAAACTTCTTTTTTAACAGGTGCTGTAATAGGTTCTAACTCAGGAAATGTAGGATGTGTTACCTCTTTTTTCTCATAACTTCCAAAAGCCTCATTTACTTTTTTAATGGTTGCATCAAAGTCTAAATCACCAACCATTATTACTGCCATATTATTTGGCACATAATATTTATCAAAATAAGCATTAATAGCTTCCATAGATGGATTTTTTAAATGCTCTGAAATACCTATAGTAGACTGTGTTCCGTAAGGATGTGTTGGGTATAAACCTTTTAAAGTTGCAAAGTATTGTTTACGTCCATCACTATCTTGTCCTCTATTGAATTCTTCATAAACAGCTTCTAATTCTGTATGAAATAGACGTAGTACTAATTTGCTAAAACGTTCACTTTCTATTTTTAACCATTTATCTATTTCATTTGATGGTATCTTATTTACATAAACCGTTTGCTCATTAGAGGTAAAGGCATTTGTACCTTCTGCTCCTAATGAATTTACCATTTTATCATATTCATTTGCAATAGATAATTTAGAAGCTTCTAAAGAAATTTCATCAATTTTTTTATAAATCTCTTTTTTCTTTTCTGGGTCTTTTTCCGCTTTGTGTTCTTCGTATAAATTAGAAATTTGCTTTATCAATTTAGACTCTTCTTCGTAGTTTTGAGTACCAATCTTATCAGTCCCTTTAAAAACCATGTGTTCTAAATAATGTGCCAAGCCAGTATTGTCAGCAGGATCATAAGTTGAACCAGCTCTTACTGCAATTAAGGTTTGAATTTTTGGTTCTTCATCATTTTTACCTAAATAGACTTTAAGTCCATTGTCTAAAGTGTAAAGACGCAAACCTGTTGGGTCATTCGCCACAGTTTCATAGCTAAAACCATTAGCGTCTTGATTGGTTTCAATTGAGTAACCAAGTTTTTTTGAATCGTTTTCGGTTTTGCACCCAAAAACTACTGCAACAAATAGAAGCAGTAATACTGATTTAGTGATTTTCATTGTTTAGATTTAAATTGATTGAATAACAGATAAAAAAAATCCATTAGCTAAAAATATAGCCAATGGATTAATAACGAGGTGTTTTTATATTTATTTTAACAGAAGTTTATCCTAAAACCTCAGCTACTTTTTTACCAATTTCTGCAGGAGAATCAACAACATGAATTCCACAAGCTCTCATAATTTTCTTTTTGGCTTGAGCAGTATCATCACTACCACCTACAATAGCACCAGCATGTCCCATTGTACGTCCAGCAGGAGCAGTTTCACCAGCAATAAAACCAATTACTGGTTTTTTACTTCCACTTTCCTTATACCAGTTGGCAGCATCAGCTTCTAACTGACCTCCAATTTCACCTATCATAACAACAGCTTCTGTTTCTGGGTCATTAATTAATAACTCTACAGCTTCTTTTGTTGTTGTCCCAATAATTGGATCTCCACCAATACCAATTGCAGTAGTAATACCTAAACCTTGTTTTACAACTTGGTCAGCAGCTTCGTAAGTTAATGTACCAGACTTAGAAACAATACCAACATTTCCTTTTTTGAAAACGAAACCTGGCATAATACCAACTTTAGCTTCACCAGGTGTAATAACACCAGGACAGTTAGGACCAATTAATCTACATTCTTTGTCTTTAATATAGTCAGCCGCTTTAATCATATCAGCTACAGGAATTCCTTCGGTAATTGTAATAATTACTTTAATACCTGCATCAGCAGCTTCCATAATAGCGTCTGCTGCAAAAGCTGGTGGCACAAAAATAATTGTAGTATCTGCACCTACTTTTTCAACAGCTTCAGAAACTGTATTAAAAACTGGCTTGTCTAAATGTGTTTGTCCTCCTTTACCTGGAGTAACACCACCTACAACGTTTGTTCCATATTCAATCATTTGTCCAGCATGAAATGTACCTTCACTACCTGTAAAACCTTGAACTATAATATTAGAATTCTTATTAACTAAAACGCTCATTTGATATTGTTGTTTTTAAGTTTTATAAATTTGTTGCACAAAAATAAGAGAATTATTATGCAAAACCGACCTCTTTTATAATTTTATTTCCTTGTTAAAATCTTTAATAAACTCTAAGACTAAAATTATAAGTTTTTTAATTTTTGAAGAATCTCAGGAATCATTTTTACATAAGCACGTTCCTTAAAAAATGTTCTTGCTTCTATTGCAGGCGACCCAAAGTATGTTTTGCCCTCTTCAGTTGTGTGTCCTAAACCAGTTTGTGCATATAACACAGTGCCTTTTGAAATAGTAATTCCACTTTTTACTCCAACTTGTCCCCAAATAGTAACGTTATCTTCTACAACAACACAACCTGCAATTCCGGTTTGCGATGCTATTAAACATTTTTTACCTATAACGGTATCGTGCCCTATTTGTATTTGATTATCTAACTTAGAACCTTCTCCTATGGTTGTATCGCCAGTTACACCTCTATCTATGGTGCATAATGCACCAATGTCTACATTGTTTTCAATAATAACACGACCACCTGATTTCAATTGGTCATAACCCTCTGGTCTATTCTTATAATAAAATGCACTTGCGCCCAAAACGGTACCAGAATGTATAGTTACATTATCTCCAATTATAGCTTCATCATAGATACTTACATTGGCATGAATAATACAGTTTTTTCCTATTGTTACATTATTACCTATAAAACAATTAGGCTGAATCACAGTACCTTCACCAATAATAGCATCCTTTGCAATTGCACTGGTTGAAGCTTTAAAAGGTTTAAAATGTTCTGTAAGCTTATTAAAATCTCTAAATGGATCGTCTGAAATTAATAGTGCTTTACCTTTTGGGCAATCAACATCTTTGTTTATTAAGACTATTGTTGCCGCAGATTCTAATGCTTTATCATAGTATTTTGGGTGATCAACAAAAACAATATCACCTGGTTCTACCACATGAATTTCGTTGATGCCTAAAATTTCAAAATCTTCTGCGCCTTTATACTTACAACCAATTAATGTTGCAATTTCCTTTAAAGAGTATGGCTTGGGGAATTTCATGTTTCAGTATTCAATATTCAGTTAACAGTAACCAGATTGCAATAGCAAACTGAAGTCTATGTACTGTTAACTTATAAATTATTCTTTAATACGTTCTTTATAAGTACCCTTATCCGTTTCTACCTTTATCTTATCACCTTCATTAATAAATAATGGCACATTTACAATTGCTCCAGACTCAACAGTTGCAGGTTTAGTTGCATTGGTTGCTGTGTTTCCTTTTACTCCAGGTTCTGTTGCTGTTATTTCTAATACAACAGAAGCGGGTAACTCTACTGAAAGAGGCATATTATCTTCAGTATTAATCTGAATAGTAACCACTTCACCTTCCTTCATTAAGTCTGGTCTATCTAATGCTGATTCTAATAATCTAATTTGTGTATAATCTGCTTCATTCATAAAATGATAAAATTCACCATCATTATATAAATATTGAAATTTATGAGTTTCAACACGTATATCTTCTATTTTATGACCTGCAGAAAACGTATTATCTAAAACTTTACCTGTAGTAACACTTTTCATTTTTGTTCTAACAAAAGCTGGTCCTTTTCCTGGTTTTACATGTAAGAATTCTATAATTTTATAAATATCATTATTGTATTTAATACATAATCCGTTTCTAATATCTGAAGTAGTTGCCATTATTGTTTTTTAATTATTTATTTAATTTAAGCTAATATTTGATTCTATAAGATTCAATCTTAATTGGATTTAAAATATCCTTTCATAATACCACGATGCGAGTTTTTAATGAATTGTAAAATTTCATCACGCTCTGGAGTAGCTTCCATTTCTGCTTCAATTAAATCTGCAGCTTGGGTATTGTTATAATTTTTTTGATAGAGCATTCTATATATATTCTGAATTTCTCTAATCTTTTCGGTACTGTATCCTCTTCGTCTTAATCCTACTGAATTGATACCTACATATGATAAAGGTTCTCTTGCTGCTTTTACATAAGGTGGCACATCTTTACGGACTAATGAACCGCCAGTTACAAAGGCGTGATTGCCTATAGAACAAAACTGATGTACAGCTGTCATGCCTGCCAATATTACGTAATCTCCTACTGTTATATGACCAGCAAGTGTACTATTATTAGAAAAAATACAATTGTTACCCACTATACAGTCATGAGCAATATGACAATAAGCCATTATAAGGCAGTTATTACCAACAACGGTTTTCATTCTATCCGTTGTACCTCTATTAATCGTTACACATTCTCTTATGGTAACATTATCTCCAATTTCTACTGTTGTATCCTCATCATTATATTTTAAATCTTGAGGAACAGCAGAAATAACTGCTCCTGGGAAAATATTACAATTTTTTCCTATTCGCGCACCTTCCATGATGGTAACATTACTTCCAATCCAAGTGCCTTCTCCAATTTTTACATTATTATGTATTGTTGTAAAAGGTTCAATTACTACATTCTTTGCAATCTTTGCACCAGGATGTACGTATGCTAACGGTTGGTTCATTTCTCTTGTATTTATTTAATAAAGCAAAATATTATTTGCTATAAAAACTTTATAAGCTTCTTTGTTTTAAGACATGCAGTTACAATGCCAAACTTTCTTCTATTTTACTTTTGATATTTGTGCCATTAGTTCTGCTTCTGCGCACAGCTTACCATTAGTATATGCATAACCTTGCATGTGGCAGATACCTCTTCGGATTGGTGTAATTAATGAACACTTAAAAATTAAGGTATCTCCTGGCACTACTTTTTGCTTAAATTTTACGTTATCCATTTTCATGAAAAATGTTAAATAATTTTCAGGATCAGGTACTGTACTCAATACTAATATACCACCTGTTTGCGCCATTGCTTCTACAATTAAAACACCTGGCATAACTGGTGCTCCAGGAAAATGACCTCTAAAGAACTCTTCGTTCATGGTCACGTTTTTCATACCTATAACATGGTTATCAGACAATTCATAAACCTTATCTAATAACAAAAACGGTTGCCTATGCGGTAACATGTCCATTATTTGATTGACATCCATTAATGGAACAGCATTTAAATCTATTTGTGGTACATTATTTCGTCTTTCGTTTTTTATAAGTTTAGACATTTTTTTTGCGAACTGTGTGTTAACAAAATGTCCTGGTTTATTAGCTATAACCTTTCCTCTAATTCTTGTACCTATTAAAGCTAAATCACCTAAAACATCTAATAACTTATGGCGAGCAGCTTCATTAGGATAATGCAACGTTAAATTATCTAAAATACCATTTGGTTTTACGGCAATATTATCTTTTTTAAATGCTACTCTCAGTTTTTCCATCGTTTCTGGAGATAATTCTTTATCTACATAAACAATAGCATTGTTTAAATCTCCACCTTTAATTAATCCATGCTCTAAAAGCATTTCAATTTCATGTAAAAAACTAAACGTTCTAGCATTTGATATTTCAGATTTAAAATCTGAAACATTATTTAAAGTGGCGTTTTGGGTTCCTAAAACTTTAGTCCCAAAATCTACCATTGTTGTAATCTGGTAAGAACTTGAAGGCATTAAAATAATTTCACTTCCGGTTTCTTCATCTGTGTAAGAAACCACCTGAGTTACTTCATATTCTTCCCTAAAAGCATCTTGTTCTACAATACCAGCTTCTTCTAAAGCTTCCACAAAAAACTTTGAAGACCCATCCATTATAGGAGGCTCTGAAGCATCTAACTCTATAATAGCATTATCAATATCTAAACCAACTAAAGCAGCTAAAACATGTTCGCAAGTTTGAATTGTAACACCATTTCTTTCTAAACAGGTACCACGTTGGGTGCTTGTTACGTAATTAGCATCAGCTTCCATTTTTGGGCTACCTTCTAAATCTACACGTACAAAACTAAACCCAGAGTTTTCAGAACCTGGTTTAAATACCAAATTTACTTCTGCACCAGTATGAAGTCCAACACCTTTTAAAGTGACTTCTTTTTCAATGGTTTTTTGCTTAATTTCTGTTTTAATTATGGCCATCTACTTTTTTTTCTAATTCATTAATAGTTTTTGCAAGCTTAGGTAAGTTTTTGAAATAAACATAAGATTTATTCCAATCAGTATATCCAAAAGAAGGTGAGCCTTGTAAGACTTCGTCATCTTTTACATTTCTACCAATACCAGATTGCGCTTGCACTTTTACATTATTTCCGATTACTAAATGCCCTGCAATTCCTACTTGTCCACCTATTTGGCAATGTTCGCCAATTTTAGTAGAACCAGCAACTCCTGTTTGCGCAGCAATTACCGTGTTTTTTCCTATTTCTACGTTGTGAGCAATTTGTATTTGATTATCTAATTTTACACCAGACCTAATTATTGTAGATCCCATTGTTGCTCTATCTATTGTTGTCCCAGCTCCTATATCTACAAAATCTTCTAAAATAACATTTCCGGTTTGTGGAACTTTAGTGTAACCTCCATCTTTGGTTGGAGCAAACCCAAAACCATCTGCTCCTATTACGGCACCAGAATTAATTACACAATTATTTCCAATAATACAGTCTGAATATATTTTACCTCCAGGAAAAACAATGGTATTATCTCCAAGTTTTACATTATCACCAATATAAGCATTAGGATAAATTTTTACATTATCACCAAGTTCTACATTATTGCCAATATAAACAAATGCGCCAACATATATTTTTTCTGGAATATTAACAGATTCATTAATAAAACTAGGTTGTTCTATACCTTCTTTATGCGTTTTTATTCTATCGTAATATTCTAATAATTTTGTAAAACCTTCATAAGCATCATCTACTTTTATTAATGTAGTTGAAATTGGCTTATCTGGCACAAAAGTATTATTAACAATAGTAATCGAAGCTTCTGTGGTATATATATAAGGCGTGTATTTTAAATTAGATAAAAAAGTCAATGATCCTAGAGTTCCCTCTTCTATTTTAGAAAGTTTAGAAACTTCAATACTAGGATCACCAACAACGGTTCCGTCTAAAATACCTGCAATTTGTTCTGCTGTAAATTTCAATGGTAAAATTTTAATGTCAAAAGTTGGTTTACGCAAAAATAGAAAAAAAGGATTACATTTTCTTTTTAGGATAGCACATATAATATTTAGTTATAGGTTTACTGAGTGCTTTTAGGTTTAATTGATCAGAAGCTTTAACAATATCCTTAATTTTTCCGGATTTGAATAAAATGTTAATCTTCTGAAATTTATTCTGATACGCCTGATTAGTTAGCTCTCCATGAAACACAAAAAATGAAGCTTCATGCTTAGAAATATTATATTTTTTTATTATCTCTTCTGAATGTTCTTTTAAATCTGAAGCTTTAATTGCCTTATTCTTTAACTTCACTTTTAATAAATTTCTATCTAAAATCATTTGGCAGAGACTACTTAACACAAAATCATTATGATTTTTCCATTCTTTTAAAGCAGCAACGATATCATAATCATCTAATTTTGAAAAAACCATAAGGGTTTCATTTGTAAAACTTTCACCATTTATTTCAGAAAATAAAAAATAAAATAGAGCATCACTACAATTTAACTTAACGCCTTGTTGAACCAATTCTTTTGCTCGTTTTAAAACACCCATTAGTAACTGCTCTGCAACCACTCCTGTTTTGTGCATATAAACTTGCCAATACATAAACCGTCTGGCAATTAAAAATTTCTCTACACTTAAAATACCTTTTTCTTCTACTAACAATTGATCGTCAACCACATTAAGCATGGTGATTAAACGTTCGCTATTAATATTTCCCTCTGCTACACCTGTATAAAAACTATCTCGTTTTAGGTAATCCGCTCTATCCATGTCTAATTGGCTAGAAATAAGCTCGCACATAAATTGTCTTGGGTATTCTCCTTTAAAAATAGAGATGGCTAACGTTAAACTTCCGTTAAACTCTACATTGAGTTCTTCCATAAAGCGCAATGAAATTTCCTCATGAGACACATCATTAACTATGCTGTGTTCCATTGCATGCGAAAATGGACCATGACCAATATCATGTAATAAAATAGCTAACAGTAATCCATTTTCTTCGTCATTAGAAATTGTAACACCTTTAAAACGAAGCACATTGACTGCCTTTTGCATTAAATGCATACAGCCTAATGCATGGTGAAAACGTGTATGATGTGCACCAGGATAAACCAAATAAGATAATCCCATTTGGCTAATACGACGTAACCTCTGAAAGTATTTGTGCTGAATAATATCGAAAATTAACGAATTCGGTATAGTAATAAATCCGTAAATTGGGTCGTTAAAGATTTTAAGCTTATTGTTTGTAGGCAAAATATTAAAATTCAAAAATTAATAAACAAATATACCATAACATGATAAATATTCTCTGGGTTGACGATGAAATAGATTTATTAAAGCCACATATTATCTTTTTAGAGCAAAAAGGTTATACAGTTACAAAATGCCAAAGTGGTACGGAAGCTTTAGAAGTAATTAATGATACGAATTTCGATATTGTCTTTTTAGATGAGAATATGCCTGGATTAACTGGTTTAGAAACGTTAAATGAAATTAAAGAACGTAGAGCCAATTTACCTGTGGTAATGATTACCAAAAGCGAAGAGGAATATATTATGGAAGAAGCAATTGGTAATAAAATTGCAGATTATTTAATAAAACCTGTAAACCCAAATCAGATTTTATTGAGTTTGAAGAAGAATTTAGACCATTCTCGCTTAGTTTCTGAAAAAACAACATCTAATTACCAACAGGAATTCAGAAAGATTGCCATGGATTTATCTATGGTTAATTCTTATGAAGAATGGGTAGAGTTATACCAAAAGCTTATTTATTGGGAATTACAACTTGAAGGCATTGAAGATGCAGGAATGACTGACATTTTAGAATCTCAAAAAACAGAAGCTAATATGCAATTTGGCAAATTCATTGAAAAAAATTATGAAGATTGGTTTCAACCAAACACTGATGCTCCCGTAATGTCTCATACATTGTTTAAAGACAAAGTTGTGCCAGAATTAAGCGACAAGCAACCAACCGTTTTAATTGTAATAGATAATCTACGGTATGATCAATGGAAGGCTTTTGAACCTATTGTGAATAATTATTACAAAAAATCTTCAGAATTAGCATTTTACAGTATTTTACCTACAGCAACACAATATGCTAGAAATGCTATTTTCTCTGGCTTAATGCCAGCAGACATGGAGAGTTTATTTCCTCAATATTGGAAAAATGATACAGATGAAGGTGGAAAAAACATGCATGAAGACGACTTCTTAAGAGAACAACTTAAACGTTTAGGGTTAAAGAACATAAAACATGAATACCATAAAATTACGAGTTTAAAGGCAGGTAAAAAACTTGTAGAAAATTTTAAATCATTAAAAGATAATGACCTTAATGTCATTGTTTACAATTTTGTAGACATGTTATCTCACTCTAAAACCGAAATGGAGGTTGTTAAAGAACTAGCCTCTAATGATAAGGCTTACCGATCTCTAACTGTAAGTTGGTTTAAAAATTCGCCATTGTTAGAAATGATACAATTATCACAGCAATTAGGGTTTAAATTAATTTTAACCACTGATCATGGTACAATAAATGTAAAAGCACCTTCTAAAGTTATTGGAGATAGAGACACTAGTTTAAACCTACGTTATAAAACGGGAAGAAGTTTAACCTACCAAGATAAAGATGTTTTAGCTATTAAAAATCCTAAATCCATTCATTTACCCTCTTTAACAATGAGTAGCTCTTTTATTTTTGCTAAAGGTGATATGTTTTTAGCTTACCCTAATAACTTTAATCATTATGTAAGTTACTATAGAAACACCTATCAACATGGTGGTGTTTCTTTAGAAGAAATGATTATACCGTTTGTGGTAATGGATCCAAAATAGTTTTTAAATAATTTAATTGTAGTTAAATCTTTGGAGTTTATTCGTAGTCACTTACAATAAAAACTCCTTAAAACGCAAAAATAACCGATGAAATACATATTTTCTTTGGTTATGTCATATTATATCCTTATCATTGTTTTCTAAAATTCCATTTGAAACAGTGAAAACCATTGATTATACATACCATTTAAAAGATATTGATGCTATTGCATCTAGTGTTTTAGATCATTTAAATTCTAAAATTTTACTTTTTAATGGCAGTATGGGAGCAGGTAAAACAACCTTTATAAATGCGTTATTAAAAGCAATGCACAGTAATGATGTAGCCACTAGCCCAACATTTTCTATTGTAAATGAATATAAAATACCTAATGATAAAGTATATCATTTTGATTTCTTTAGAATTGAATCAATAGAAGAAGCATATAACTTTGGTATTGAAGATTATCTTAACAGTGATCATTGGCTTTTTTTAGAATGGCCTGAGCGTATAGAAGACATCCTACCAGAAAACAGCCAATCTATTACTATTACTGATTTAGAAGACAATAAAAGAAACCTCAAATTAACTATAAACACAAATCATTTAACCGTAAATAAAGCTATGAAAACAGTGAAATTTTAAATAAAATTTTATAAAAATTCCTACAAGATTGTACTATAGTTACGTCAAAACCGTAACAATTATCTCGTAATTTATTGGACTTTAACAACATTACATTTGTAATTACTGCCATATGCATTTAATTTTGAAGTAATTAATTAATTAAATCCCTTGAATTATGAAAAACAAAAAAAACCTAGTATTAGCAATTGCTATCTTTGGAGGAGTGTTATTTACTGTACAAGCTACAAACATTATTGACTTAGATGGACAAACTACAACAAAAATCGAGAAGAAGAAAAGAAAACTCGTTAAATGGGGATAATATTAAATTGACTAGGAGCGCTGTTATAGGTACAATAATATCTACAGTGATTGCTTCTACTCCTCTTTTATATTTAATACATGAAAGTGTGCCAGATGATGCTATCTGGCACACTTTTTTAGGTACTTACGAAAGTGGGTTTTGGGAGTCTGCACAATATGCAATGTGGGTTTATACCGGGAAAGTTGTACCTCTTATATTAGTTCTAATTTGGTTTTTCACTTGCAGGCACTGGTGGCATCATGCTTTATTAGTACCAATTGTTATGTATTCATTTCAAATCATTACAAGTGTTAATGCAGAACTACTTCGTACTGATGAAAATCAATTCTTATTTTTATTACCTGTTTTAGTAATTGTTGTCCCTTCAATTTATTTAATTAGAGCTAAAATGTTTAATAAAATAAACAATGCGGATAAAACACTAGAAGAGCTGGAACAAGAGTTTATGATTAAGCCTAAAGGTGTTTGGGGAAGAGTTAAGCAATATTTTTAAGTTTCTAACTTGCTTTATAATTTTAATCTTATTTGAAGTTTAGATTTAACAACCAATTATATAGTGTTATTCATTATATTGCAATGGTAAACTAAAGCTAAAACTTCAATGAGTAAGTCATTTTCTCCATTTACTAAAGCCCAATTATTACCTCAAGAAGAAACCCTAGAAATTCTTAAACAAAAAGGGGAACTCTTTATTGGTATCCCAAAAGAAACGCATTTTCAAGAGCGTCGTGTTTGTTTAACTCCAGATGCTGTTTCTGCATTAACGGCAAACGGTCATCGCGTATTGTTTGAGTCTGGTGCAGGTGAAGGCGCCAATTTTAAAGATAAGGATTATAGTGAAGCTGGTGCAGAAGTTACTAAGGATACTGCAAAGGTCTACTCCTGTCCTATTATACTCAAAGTAGAACCGCCTTCTTTAGATGAGATTAAACTTATTAATCCACAAACACTTCTAATTTCTGCACTTCAAATAAAAACTCAAGATAAATCTTATTTTGAAGCATTAGCAAAAAAAAGAATTACAGCTCTAGCCTTTGAGTATATTAAGGATGATGATGGCGCATATCCAGCTGTTAGCTCATTAAGTGAAATTGCAGGTACAGCATCCATATTAATCGCTTCAGAACTTCTTTCCAATGTTAATGGAGGAAATGGCTTAATGATGGGAAATATAAATGGTGTACCACCTTCTGAAGTATTAATTTTGGGTGCAGGTACTGTTGGAGAATTTGCCGCAAGATCCGCTATTGGTTTGGGTGCAAATATTAAAGTTTTTGATAGTTCAATTACTAGATTACGTAGACTTCAAAATAATTTAGGTCGTACTGTTTACACGTCAACAATGCAACCAAAAAATCTTTTAAAAGCATTAAAACGTTGTGATGTAGCTATTGGTGCTGTACGTGGCTCTAATCGGGCACCAATTGTTGTTACGGAAAGTATGTTAAGCCATATGAAACCTGGTTCTGTAGTAATAGATGTTAGTATAGACATGGGAGGATGTTTTGAAACCAGTGAAGTTACAACACATGATAAGCCAACTTTTGAATATAATGGTGTAATTCATTATTGTGTTCCTAATATTCCTGCGCGCTACTCTAGAACAGCTTCAGTTTCTATCAGTAACATTTTTACACCTTATTTATTACAAATTGGCGAATATGGTGGTATAGAAAATGCACTTCGTTTTGATCGTGGTTTAAAAAATGGGTTGTATTTTTACCACGGCATTTTAACTAACAAATCTGTAGCAGAATGGTTTGGTTTAGATTACAATGATGCCAATTTGTTGATTTTTTAAAACTATAGTTATTGACTAAAATCGCAATTACGGAATCTTATTTTTATCTATGAAATTTATACATCGTTTAGGTTATTACCTTGGAGGATTTGCCATTGGATTAGTGCTTTTAATGTTTTTTTTAAATGGTAAAGATGCGTCTTGCGATTACGGACCCAATGCACGGACGACAAAAAATATTAGTTCTAAGTCAATTCAATATTCAGAAAAATCATCCGAATTTGTAATAAATCAACATATAGATTCCACTACAGTTATAAATTTAATAAAGTTTGGTAGTGTTAATTTTTCTAAGAGTAATACTAAATTAGATTCATGTAATGTATATTATATAGAAAACATCTATAAAGAACGTAATATGGAGTTGAAAATTAAAAATTGTGATTCTATAGCGACACTCCTCGATATTAATTATACAAACAACTAATTTGTTGAAATTGATCACAATAAAATTTAGAGATCTCAATCTAAATTTGAATATTTGAAGTCAAACTTAAAAGTTAAATCATTTTATAATGAAAATATTAGTTACAGGAGCTGCAGGCTTTATAGGATTTTATGTTTCTAAAGTATTAACAGCTAAAGGCCATAAAGTTGTAGGCTTAGATAATATAAATGATTACTATGATGTCAATTTAAAATATTCTAGACTCAAGGAACTAGGTATTGATAAAAATGAAGCAAGGGAATTTAATACAGTTTGTAAAAGTTCTACAAATGACTTCTCATTTGTAAGAATGAATCTTGAAAATCGTGAAGAACTTCCAAAATTATTTCAAACTCAAAAATTTGATATTGTTTGTAATCTTGCTGCTCAAGCTGGTGTTAGATATAGTTTAGAAAATCCTGAAACTTATGTAGACTCTAATTTAGTTGGTTTCTTAAACATTTTAGAATGTTGTAGAAATAATGACATTAAACACCTAGTCTATGCAAGTAGTTCTAGTGTTTATGGTATGAACAAAAAAATTCCGTTCTCAACAGATGATAATGTAGATCATCCTATAAGTTTATATGCTGCTACTAAAAAAAGTAATGAGCTTATGGCTCATACCTATAGTCATTTGTTTAAATTCCCTACTACTGGCTTAAGGTTTTTTACTGTTTACGGACCTTGGGGAAGGCCAGATATGGCTATGTTTTTATTTACTGATGCAATTGTAAACAATAGACCAATAAAAGTCTTTAATCATGGAAAAATGGAGCGCGATTTTACTTATATTGATGATATTGTAGAAGGCGTAGTAAGAATCATAGAAAAATCTCCTCAACCTAGAATTGAATCTAATAATTTATATAAGGTCTATAACATTGGAAATAATAATTCAGTGAAATTGTTAGATTTTATTAAAGAAATCGAAGTTAATCTAGATAAAGTTGCAACCAAAGATATGATGGAAATGCAACCAGGAGATGTAGAACGCACATGGGCAGACGTAGATGAATTAATTAAAGATTATAATTATAGTCCAAACACTTCAATTAAACATGGTGTAAAATCATTTATTGATTGGTTTAAAAACTATTATAATTAAGTTTCATTCTAAAACTATTGTTCTTATTTTTGTGCAATTATAAGACTTAATCGTGAAAAAGTGTTTTTGGTGTAATAAATTATCATTCTAAACTTATTTCAACCAAATTTGCACTCTAAAACTAAAATTAAACTCAAATCTAAATAAACTTAAAACAATGAGAATAACAAAAATCTGTTGTATTGGTGCTGGATATGTAGGAGGACCTACTATGGCTGTAATTGCAAAAAAGAATCCCAATATAAAAGTTACCATTGTCGATATAAATGCAGATCGTATTGCTGCTTGGAATGACGAAGACGTTTCTAAATTACCAATTTACGAGCCAGGTTTGGCTGAAATTGTTGAAGAAACAAGAGGAAAAAACCTATTCTTTTCTACCGAAATAGACAAAACAATTAAAGAATCTGAAATGATTTTTATTTCTGTTAATACACCAACCAAAACTTATGGTAAAGGAAAAGGCATGGCTGCAGATTTAAAATATGTAGAACTATGTGCTAGAAACATTGCAGAAGTCGCTACTACAGATAAAATAGTTGTTGAAAAATCTACTTTACCTGTTAGAACAGCCCAAGCAATAAAAAGCATTTTGCACAATACAGGAAGTGATGTAAAATTCAGTATTTTATCTAATCCAGAATTTTTAGCTGAAGGAACTGCTATTGAAGATTTATTAAATCCTGATCGGGTATTAATAGGTGGAGAATCTGAAGATGCTATAGATAGTTTAGCAAATGTTTATGGCAGTTGGGTATCACAAGATAGAATATTAAGAACTAACGTGTGGTCTTCTGAATTGTCTAAACTTACAGCGAATGCTTTTTTAGCACAACGTATATCATCTATAAATGCAATTTCAGAATTATGTGAACATACCGAAGCCAATGTTAACGAAGTAGCAAAGGCAATTGGTATGGATTCTAGAATAGGACCTAAGTTTTTAAATGCTTCAATAGGTTTTGGTGGATCATGTTTTCAAAAAGATATTTTAAACCTTGTTTACATTGCCAGAAGTTACGGGCTAAATGCTGTAGCCGATTATTGGGAACAAGTAATTATTTTAAATGATCATCAAAAACGAAGGTTTTCTGACAAACTAATTAGTACATTATATAACACGGTATCAGGAAAAAAGATTGCAATGTTAGGTTGGGCTTTTAAAAAGGACACCAATGATACTAGAGAATCAGCTGCTATTTATGTTGCAGATCATTTATTAAACGAACAAGCAAATATTGCTGTTTATGATCCAAAAGTAAATAATCTAAAAGTACAAGCAGACCTTAACTATCTTAACACACGGTCAGAAGAAGAAAACAAGAAGCTTGTAACTTCTTTTGACGACCCTTATGAAACGACAAAAGACGCTCATGCTGTTGCAATTATGACAGAATGGGATGAGTTTAAAACTTACGATTGGAAAAAAATCTATGACCAAATGAAGAAACCTGCATTTATTTTTGACGGGAGAAACATTTTGGATAAAGATGAAATGACAAAAATTGGTTTTGAATACTCCTCAATTGGGAAGTGATTAAAAATAATATGTTTAAAACAAAAAAGCACTAAAAGAAATATTTAGTGCTTTTTTGTTTTGATATTAATATTAAATAATCATTCAACTAAAAGCTTTTTAGTGATCGCATTTTTATCATCTAATACTTTAACAAAGTATACTCCTGCTTGAAACGAACTAATATCTATCTGAGATGTTACTATCGGAGCTAAATCTTCATTTGTAATTATTTTCTGTTTTATTAATTTACCCGTTACATCATAAAAATGAATTTCTGAAATATCTCTACTGCCAATTAATTTAACGTTTACCATGTTATTAGCTGGATTTGGGTATATATTTAAATCCAAGTCATTATAAATTTCATTATCTAATGGATTATTTGATTGTGTGGTACAATCTAAATCAACCTCCACTATTACAGAAGCTTCATCAAAATCTAAAGCATTAAAAACTGTAACAGTATACTCAGTTGTTTCCAACGGAGACACTTGTATTGTAGGAGTTGTTTCTCCTGTATTCCAAACATAATCATCACCTCCAGTTGCCGTTAACATTACTACTTCGTCTAAACAAATAGTAAAATCTTCACCTGCATCAGCTATAACTGGATGTAATACATTAACCGTAACTTGTTTCTCATCATAGCAGTCTCCAACGTATCCTCTCACTTCATATGTAGTAGTTTCGGAAGGACTCACTGCTATATTTGGCTGAGTAGCACCGTTATTCCATTCAAAAGTATTCGCTCCGGAGGCGGATAATGTTATAAAGTCTCCACTCATAATATCTACGCTTTCACCATTTTCAATGACAACTTCTGGACTTGGATTGACATAAACTGTTACTGAATCGGTATCTACCTGCCCTCCATTTGTGATTGTTACATGATATGTCGTAGTAGATAATGGGCTAACAATAATTGATTGTGAAGTTTCTCCTGTGCTCCATAAGTAATTATCTCCTTGATTAGCCGTAAGAACAACTTCATAATTTAAATTATCACATATATGTTCATCTATACCAGCTGAGGCAACAAATAATGGAGTTACCGTCACAACAATTTCTTCAACTATACTATCACAAGAATTTGATGTACCAAAAACAGTATAAATTGTTGTTTCTGTTGGACTAACAGTTATTGTGCTTGATGTTTCTCCAGTATTCCATAAATAGGACAATGCACCATTGACATATAAATCAATACTTTCTCCTTCAATTATGGTAACATCTTGAGATACATTGATAATTGGTAATTCATTAACTGTTACTGTAACGCTATCTGAATCTGAATTACCGTATACATCGGTTACCATAACTGTATATGTCTCCGTTGAAATAGGACTTACAGTAATTGATTCGCCAGTTTGACCTGTACTCCATATATAATTAGAACCTCCATTTGCATTTAAAGTTACACTTTCACCTACACATATAGAAACATCGTTACCCGCATTTGCATTGACTTCTGGTATCACAGTAACAGTTACTTCAGCTGAATTTTGGCAACCAAGACTTGAATACCCAGTAACTAAGTAAGTTGTTGTTTGTGTTGGATTAACAGTGATTATATTCGACGTCTCACCCGTGCTCCATAAATAAGATAATGCACCATTTACATATAAATCAATACTTTCTCCTTCTATTATTGTGACATTTTCAGATACATTTATAATTGGTAATTCATTAACTGTAATTGTAACACTATCTGTATCTGAATTACCATAATTATCCGATACCGTAACGGTATAAGTTGAAGTTTCTAAAGGGCTCAAAGTTATTTCTGCTGTAGTTGCTCCATTATCCCAATTATAAATACTCCCTCCTGAAGCAACTAAGGTTATACTATCACCATAACAAATATTTGAATCTAAGCCTGCATTTGCTTCTACTTGAGGAACAACTGTGATAGTTATCTCTTCTGTAACCGAACAATTTGTCGAATTATAACCAGTAACTGTATAAGTTGTTGTTGTAGTTGGATTAACTGTTATTGAATTTGAGGTATTACCATTATTCCAAAAATAGGTTTCAGCTCCAAAAGCTTCTAAGGTTATACTTTCACCCAATACAATTACCGAATTATCAGTAACAGTAATATTAGGCAAATCAATCACTGTTACCGTAACGCTATCGGTATCTGAATTTCCAAAACCATCAGTAACAGTTACAGTATAAGTTGTAGTTTCATTAGGAATAAAAGTTGGTGATGATACAGAGTGACCTGTACTCCATAAATAAGTAACTCCTCCTGAAGCATGTAGGGTAATACTTTCGCCAGAACAAATAGTAACATCATTTCCTGCATCCGCAATAACTTCTGGATATACAGTTACAGTTACATTTTCGGTACTATTACAACCATTTTCTAAGGTACCTATAACACTATAAGTAGTTGTCTGTAATGGACTTACTATTATAGAATCGGTAAATTCTCCTGTACTCCATAAATAATTGTCTGAGCCAGAAACTTGAAGGGTTACTGATTCTCCTTCAAATATTGACACATTTTCTGTTAGCAACAATTCTGGGGTTTCAGATACAAATATTTCAACTTCATCGATATCAGAACATGAAGTTGAAAAAACTTCAACAGAATAAACAGTATCTATTTGCGGATTTACATTAATAGATGAAGTTGTTTCACCGGTGCTCCACAAATAAGTTTCACCACCGTTAGCAGTTAATATTATTGACTCGCCTAAACATATTGTTTGACTCTCCCCTGCATCTGCTATAGGTAAAGCATTAACTGTAACGGTTATACTATCTGTATCAGAATTACCGAAACCATCTGTCACAGTAACATAATATGTTGTGGTTTCATCTGGTGTAAATATTGGTGATGGTCCTGTGTCTCCCGTATTCCATGTGTATGTTATACCGCCAGAAGCATTCATAATAATACTCTCTCCTTCACATATGGAAACGTCATCTCCAGCATTAGCAGATAAAACATCTACTACAGTTATTGTAACTTCTTCGATATCTTGACATCCATTTTCAAGAGAACCTGTAACAGTATAAGTTGTAGTAACAACAGGACTTACAATTATAGACTCGGTAATTTCATCGGTACTCCATAAATAGGAGTTAGCTCCAGAAACAGTTAATGTAACGGAATTACCAACCATCATATACATGTTGTCATTAACAGTAATATTTGGTGATTCGTTAACAAATACAGTTACTTCATCAGAATTTGAATTACCATAATCATCTTGTACAGTTACGACATAAGTTGTTGTTTCTAATGGACTTACGGTAATCTCATCTGTTATTTCCCCTGAATCCCATAAATAATTAGACCCACCTGTTGCTAATAAAGAAACTGTCTCACCACTACAAATTGTAATATCTTCCCCAGCATTTGCAATAACTTCTGGTAGAACCGTAACGGTAACACTTTTAGTAGCTACACAGCCATTTAATCCAGTTGAACTAACAGAGTAAGTCGTTGTAGATAAAGGGCTTACAGTTATAGATTCTGTTATATCTCCAGTACTCCAAATGTAATTATCATTTCCTTCAACGGTTAATATAGCTGATTCACCTTCAATAATATTCAAATCTTCTGTAAGAATTAAATCTGGAATTTCATTTACAAAAATCGTAACTTCATCTATACTTGAACAATTGTTTGAACTTACTTCTACAGTATAAATAGTATCAACAACAGGATTTACTTCTATCGTATCAGATGTTTCTCCTGTACTCCATAAATAAGTTGTTCCTCCAGTCGCAATTAAAACTACGGATTCACCCTCACATATATTTTGATCTTCTCCAGCAAATGCAATTGGTACAGGGTAAACAGAAACATTTACACTATCACTATCAAAATTCCCGTCATCATCTGAAACAGTAACATTGTAGGTTTCTGATGTTAATGGGGTGACTGTTATAGTTTCAGTAGTTTCCCCAGTATTCCACAAATAATTTGAGCCGCCAGAAGCTGTTAATGTTACCGATTCTCCTTCACAAATATCTTGATTTACACCAGCATCAGCAGTAACTCCAACATCATAAAAAAAAACTAATTTAAATGTATCTATCGCTACTACTTCTCCTTCACCTGAATTCTCACTATAATATTTTACTGTGAACAAATACTCACCTTCCTCTATAGCATAAGGCTCAAAATTAAGACCATTATGATTAGACATACCTGCATATAATGGCGAACTTTCGAGCCAATACCCTTCTGATTGACCTGTCCAAGTAACTTCAACACTCTCTACTGATATATTTGCGTCACCATCTTGTGGGATACTTCTAAAATTAATTTGAGTTCCGCTTGTATTTATATCAATGGAAGTATCTTCTTCTATTACATTTAATAACACATCCGTAGTTGCATTATATAGATGGTAAGTTCCATAAAAATCATCCGTCACTGTAATATAAGCTGTTGAAGACTGTACTCCATCAACAGAAACAAAACTAATTTCTGTTTCTCCTTCATTTATAAGGGTTAAATTCCCATTATCATCTACTAAAGCTACGGATTCATTACTACTAGTCCATGTACCAAAAACATTTGAAGCATCAATAGGAGTTACAGATAATGTTAACTGTAATTCATCGTCTAAAGCTAAAGTTTGAGTTTCTGGTAAAATAGATACCGAAACTAAGGGTATGTAAACATCAGTCACATTTACATAAGTAGAGTCCATATAATTTCCATCACTTGTATAGAATCTAACCTCTGTTTCACCCTCGGAAATACCTGTGACTGTTCCATTATTTGCAACTGTGGCAATAGATGGGTCGTCAGAAATCCAATAACCATATTGATTAGTAGCATCTTCAGGAAATATCAATGGGATAATAGTTTCTGATTCTGAAATATTTAAGAAAATTGATTCTGGAGAAGTTTCAACACCTGTAACAGGTATTACGCCATTTAAATCTAATTCAATACCATTTAAATAATGCTCTAAATTAGTATATCCGTTAACATTTATTATATTTCTATCTGCTGGGTCTGAATAATTTAAACTATTAGCTGTTTCCCAATCATTTGGCATGCCATCTTCATCTGAATCTTCCAAAGCAGGTAAAGAACTTAGTACTGGATAACCACCTACTTGTTCTTGTGTATCTATTATTGCACCAGTATTACTATTATACTGTTCAATTATTCTAGAGTCTACCTCATCTCTTTGAGGTAATATGGCACCTACGTTCTCTAATACATCTGCAATTGCATCATCAACCGAATCTGGTGTTATACCAGAATCAATTGAAGGAGTATCTAATTGATAAGGAATGAAAAGATTATCAAATTCGGGTTTATTTGAATTGTTAATGTTACCAGATGCATAAGCTTCTGTTTCGGACATATTAAAACCACTTTGTGAACTAAAATCAACAATATAGGATACGGAAACTCCTTCAGTACCTTCTCTATAATAGTTATTTATAACAGAAAATTTATTAGCAGGTCCTATTACTGATGAATAAGTGTAATTATATATAACATTATTTATCATTTCAAAACTACATCCTCCACCTGCTCTTATGTGTCTTTCTCTATTATTTGCAAATAAATTCTTATATAGTGTTACATTTTTAGTAAAATTATTAATAAGAAACCCCATAGAATGTGAGCCGTCTCCATGATGACTAGCGAATAATCCTTCTGAAAATATACAATATTGAAAAGTAACATTTGAAACAGTTTTAGTTAAATCAGAATGTCCACTAATACCAACATTTTCGTCAATAGACCAACTTATAGAACAATGATCAAATATAATATTACGAGTAGAATTTGGGCTAGTAAAAATAGCTACAGTGTCAGCATCTGGTCCGTCTGAACCTACAACATTACCATTTGCATCTTTATATCCATTATCCCCCAGTCTAAACCTCATGTATCTTACAATGACGTCTTGAGCCATAACAATAAAAGAAGCACCTTTTAAGCAAATTCCTTCTCCAGGCGCAGTTTGCCCTGCAATAGTTAGGTTACTATTTAAAACCCTTAAATTACTAGTTAAATTTATAGTACCACTTACTTCAAAAATTACTGTACGAGGTCCTGACGCTTCAACAGCAGCTCTTAAGCTTCCTGGTCCATCATTATTAGTATTTGTAACTTTATATACAACACCTCCTCGACCTCCAGTTGCATATTTCCCAAAACCTTGAGCTTCTGGAAAAGCTAATTGCTGAGAAAAGCAATTAACCGTAAATATAAAAAACAAAAAAAATAGTGGTAATACTTTTTTTATTTGAAAATTAAAATCAATCATTTATTGTTAGGGATTTGAAAATTTAAAAAGTCTTTATCAATCATTCACATGGCAAAAAAAACAAATATTATAACAAAAACAGTTAAAATCCACAGTTATTCGATATAATGTATATTTTTGTAAGTAATAACCTTACAATTTAAGATGTAGTTATTTGCAAATAATTAAACAATCATTCTGATTTTAATAAATACGAACCAAATTGAAAAAAAGATTATAAAATTTAATTATTTACAAACTTTAACAAAAACAACACTTTAAATTACAGTAACTTATATTAGATAATAAAAATTAAGCGATTATTTATTATTATTATTTACGCTTAGAAAAATATTTAATTAAAATTATTAACTCTTCTCAAAAATATGACTATATAGATGCCCACATAAAAAATAAAAATTATTTTATATACAAAATATTAACAATCAGAAGAATGAAGAAATTTAATACAAAAACCCATGTAAGACTTCAACTAAAATCTATTTTGTCATTGATATGATACTAAAAAAAAGCCTTTAATTATAGAAAAGATAGTACATTACCATAGGTCAATTAAAAGAAATACCTCAAAAACCAATTAAACCTTTACAATGATCTTTAATCGAAAATATTATAAGTTTAGAAATAATTGTTGCACTTTTATCCGCTAATTGCAATCATTTTATGAACAATAATATTTCTAAAACTAAATCCGGAATTACTGGTCTTATTTGGATGTTCTTTGGAAATATTTTCAATACTGTAATTCAATTATTAATTATTGCCGTCCTATCCCGCTTATTAACTCCTGCGGAATTTGGTGTGATGAGCATTATATTAATATTTGTAAATTTTTCCGATATTTTTACCCAAATGGGTATTGGTAGTGCCATTGTTCAATTGGAAAAATTGACAAAAAAGCATATTTCTCTAAGTTTTGCAATTTCTTTTATTTTAGGAAGTATTATTGGTACTCTATTTTATTTTATTGCCCCTTTAATTGCCATTTTTTTTAATTTAGAAAACCTTGATGAACCTATTCAGTTTTTCTCATTTTTCTTTCCATTAAAGAGTTTTACTGGTGTAGCTTTCTCTATTTTACAACGTGAACTTAAATTTTCCATAATAGTAAAATGTAGGTCAATATCTTATTTCTTAGGTTATGGTTTAGTTTCAATAATTTTGGCTTATATGGGAATGGGTCTTTGGGCACTAATATATGGTCAATTAGCAATGCTTCTAATAAATTTTATTCTAGTAATGTTTCTTGTAAAGCCTTCTTTTACGTTGATAGCAAATAAAAAAACGTACAAAGATATATTGGTTTTTGGTTCAGGTTTTACTTTAGATTCTAGTTTTAATTTTATTGCTGAAAATTCAGATAATATTATTGTCGGTAAATTTTTAGGAGAAGCTAGTTTGGGTGTGTATTCAAAAGCTTTTCAGTTTTTATCAATTCCTGCAAGCTTTTTTGGACAATTATATGATAAAGTATTATTTCCCGTTTTATCTAGTATACAAAATGATGTAAAAAAACTTACCTCATTTTATTTTTTCAGTATATCTTTTTGTTTAATTATCCTCCTGCCTGTTTCTGTATTTTTAATGTTTAATGCAGAACTTCTCGTTAATGTTTTATTAGGAAATCAATGGACTTCCGTTATTTTGCCATTTCAAATTCTCATAATTGGTTTTTGTTTTAGATTTGGCACAAGAATAAATAAATCTTTTTTAAAATCTTTAGGCTATGTATATAAAAGTGCAAAATACCAAATTATATTTGCCGCAATAATGGCTATCAGTACTTATGTTGGGCTTAATTTTTGGGAATTGAATGGAGTAGCATTAGGAGTGCTTTTTGCAACAGTGATTAATTATATTCAGGTTTCTTACAGAATTCATAAAATATTAAAGTTTAAGTTTATAGATTTCTTAAATTTACACTTTAGAATGTTTATTATATTCTCTCCGATTATTCTAATTATATTAATATTTCTTTTATCTGATTATTATTCAATGATATTCGCGTTAATTTTTTCTGCGATAGTTATTCTTCCTTTGTTTATTATTGCAATAAGACACAAAAAAAGTATCTATTATAATAAACATAATTTAGACATGCTTAAACAAATTATTGAAAATTTACCAAACGGTGCAAAAAAAATTGCACGTAAAATTAAACTAATTAAATGAGAACTCTTGGGTTTATTATTATTGCCGTTCTATTAGGAGTAAACAATGTTTTTATAAATTTTAAAGTCGGTGGTATTAGTTATGATAGATTATTAGAATTTATATTTTTCTTCGTATTCTTTAAAGAATATCTATTTGCTTTTCAAACTAATACTTTTTTTAGACGATATAATCTGTTTTTATTTATACTAACTTTATTACAATTATTAATGAATCTGAGGATGGTAGCAATACTTAATTATGACTCTGAATTTATACTTATAGGTTTAGTAAAATGCTTTTCATACATAGTTTTTTCATTTCTATTCTACCTTATAGCCAAAGAAAATATTAAATTTGTTAATATCATTATTGGAGTTCATGTTTTAATTTGTGTTTTTGCTATTCTACAACATCCATTGTCACCTATTTCTTCATCGATGATGGCTATAAAAAAGACTCTTTTTGCAAGTATAGAGGCGAGTGAAGGAATCGCTAAAAAATTAAATAATCAGGAAGAATATATAAAATTAGGTATTGGCATTAGGTTTAGAGCATCTGGTCCATTTCCTTCCGCTATTACCTTTTCATATTTTTTATTGAGTACTTTTTTCTTGAATATTTATATGTATTTTAGACAAAAAAAAGGTGTTTATTTAGGTATAATTAGCCTAATTTTAGTTTGTTCATTTTTAACCCAGACAAGATCATTAATTTTAGCCGAATTTTTTATTCTATTAGGTGTATTTGTATTTATTCATAACGAAAAACTAAATTCTTACAAAGTCATTTTTACATTAATTGGACTAATCGCTTCATTGGTTTTTATTAATAAAATTGAATCCTTTTTTACAGGAAATAAAGATTCTCGTCTTACTAAACTAGATGATGAAGGTTCTCATAGGGACTTATTATGGCTAACAGGTTTATACGCAGTAGCTACTCATCCTCTTGGAATAACTAGTGAGGAATATGCTGAAGTTCGACGTGAGATGTTTTATAAATTTGGAAAAGAAGCAGTACTAGTATTACCTTCTCATAACGGTTTTGTAAATGTTGGATTTAACTATACAATATTTGGATACCCTGTAATAATACTATTTTTTATTTTTCTTTTTAAGCATATAAAAATGCATATTTCTACTTATAAAATATTGTTTACTCTTTATGTAACAGGTTATATTATACACTCTATGTTTCATAACAACTTCTTATTTTACTCAGATTATGATGTTTATATGGTTATAATGTTAATCCCAATATACTCATATATTGATAAAAATGATAATGAATCTTTTATTCGAAAAAAATTAATGATGTATGAATAAAAAAACAAAAATATGTTTTGTTTTACCCTCTCTAAAAGCTGGTGGAGCGGAACGTGTTATGACATATATAGCCCAAAACATAGATAAATCAAAGTTTGAGCCTTTTATGGTGATTTTTGGTTTTGAAAAAGATGTTGTTTATAATACAGAAGGTATTAGAATCATTTATTTAAATAAAACTAAAATTACTCAAGGTATTTTTACAATTATAAATGTTTTTAAAAATGAAAAGCCCAATATTGTTATCTGCTCTATAGGTCATGTAAATAGTTTATTAGCGTTAGTGTCTCCATTATTTAAAAAAATAAAATTTATTGGTAGAGAAGCAAATGTAGGTAGTGTGCGCAACAAAATGAATTCTAAAAACAATACAATTTTTTCTATTATTCACAAAAAAAGTTTAAAAGTTTTAGATGTAATAATATGTCAATCTAACGATATGCTTAAAGATATAATATCAGAAAACAATATCGACACCAACAGACTTATTACTATAAATAACCCAATTACTAAAGGATTTACTTTAAAAGACAGAAAAAAACAAAACTCCATAGTTAAATATATTACAGTTGGAGCATTACATGAAAGAAAAGGACACAAAAGATTACTTAATTTACTATCAAAATTAGACCATGATTTCCGATACACAATAATTGGAAATGGGTCAAAATTAAATGAAATAACTGAGCAAATCAATAAATTGAATTTATCAGACAAAGTGATACATATTCCATACACAAAAGAAGTTCCAAAATATTTAAGAGAAAGTGATGTATTTTTAAATGGTTCTTTTGTAGAAGGGTTTCCTAATGTTATGATAGAAAGTTGTGCTACGGGAACACCAGTAATTACATTTGCAGCTCCTGGAGGTATAGATGAAATTATACAAAATGGAATTAATGGATATATTGTTGATAACGAAACAGATTTTATTAACTATTTAAATAAAAATAATAAAACTAAACTATTTGATTCTAAAACAATTAATCTTTCTGTAACAAGTAGATATAGTAGCGAAATTATATTGTCAAAATATGAGTGTCTATTTGACAACTTAATGAACAATAGGCCAATTAAATAAATATGAAAATTCTTTTTTTATTACCAAATAATATTCTAGGAGGAGCTGAACAATATCTCAAAATGGTTGCAGAACATTATAAATCTGAAGATGTTGAAATTGTTTTTTTTAGAAAATTAGAATCTTCACTTTGGGAGAATTTAAATACATATACTAATCAAAAGTATATGAGCTCTAAAAATGAAACTATAGGTATCCTTAAATATTTTTTTAAAATATTATTTAAGCGGAACTCCTATGATTACATTTTTACTTCACATGTATCAGTCAATGCTTTTGTTGGGATAATGTTGAGTTTAAATATTCTAAAAACACAAAAATTTATAGCAAGGGAATCTACAACAGTTTTTACAAGGTTTACTGGTATAAAATTGGCAAAATATGAGTTTTTATATGAGTTTGGATATAGAAAAATCGACTTATTAATTTGCCAAACAGAGTTAATGAAAAATCAACTTATAGAGTACTTTCCAAAAATAAATAAAAGGACAATTGTTGAGGAGATACCAAATCCTATTGACAAATCCCAAATTGAGTTCATGTCAAAAGGAGAAGCAAAAATAAAACTTCCTAAAGAATATTTAGTTTCTGCCGGCAGATTAATTCAACTTAAAGGATTTGACCTATTAATAAATTCATTGGCTAAATTAAAAGCTAGCTACCCAGATTTAAAACTTTTAATATTAGGAAAAGGTAATCTTAAGGAAACCTTAAAATTACAAGCAGAATCTTTAGGTCTTAAAAACGATGTGGTTTTTGTGGGACATGTAAGTAATGTTTATCCTTATTTCAAAAATGCTCAAGCTTGTGTTGTATCCTCTCGTATAGAAGGGTTTCCTAATGTTCTTTTGCAAATGATGTCGCAAAACAACAACGTAATCTCAACAACATGTGCAGGAGGAATTGATAAGATACCAAATATTACTACGGTTGAAGTAGATAATGCAGAAAAACTATATAATGGTATTCTTAAAGTACTAGAAAATCCTATCAACAGTACTCAAAATATTCATAAGGAGTTTCTTAACAAGCGAGATATTAGTAGTTTTATCAAACGCATAAACGAAATAATAACCCCTGAAAAAGTTGATATAACGAATTAATTAGAAAAAAACAGCATTAAAACTAAAAATTATTAATTTCGGTTACATAATCAATTTAAAAATTATTTATCAGAATTAATCAATATCAAAAAATAATTCTTACATCCTGTTAAAATAATAAAAATTAATCCCAATGTAAATATGTCATATTTTATTATGAAATATTGCTGAAACAGAAGATGTATGATAGAAGTATTATGAAAAAAATAATTAGAATTACAACTATTGCAATGTCCTTAAAAATATTACTTAAAGGACAGTTAAGTTTCATGAATAAGTACTTTGAAATAATAGGTGTCTCTGGTGGAGGAAAAGACTTAAAAGAAGTTGAAGAAATTGAAGGCATAAGAACTATAGATGTACCTATGACAAGATCTATAACACCACTTAAAGATTTAGTTTCTGTTTATCGTCTTTATAAGGTATTTAAAAAAGAGAAACCTTTAATTGTCCACACACATACTCCAAAAGCAGGCACCGTTGGTATGCTTGCTGCAAAATTAGCAGGTGTTCCTCACAGATTGCATACCATCGCAGGTTTACCATTGTTGGAAGCAACAGGAAATAAAAGAATATTATTAAATATTGTAGAAAAGTTTACCTATAAATGTTCTACTCTAATTCTTCCAAATTCATTCGGAATGAAAGAGATAATTTTAAAAGAAAAATTCTGTTCAGAAAACAAACTAAAGATTATTGGAAAAGGAAGTTCGAACGGTATAGATGTTGAGCACTATAGTCAAGATAAAGTAAGTATAGAAGAAGCAAATAAGTTAAGACAACAATTAGATATACAACAACAAGATACTGTTTTTATTTTCATAGGTAGAGTGGTAAAAGACAAAGGAATAAATGAACTTGTTTCTGCATTTTCAGAGATAAGTAAATTAAATTCTACAGCAAAACTTGTTATTGTAGGTCCAAGTGAAAAGGAACTAGATCCTATTGATTCTAAAACCGAGGATTTAATAGAAAAAAATAAAAATATTCATTCTGTTGGCTTAATAAAGGACATTAGACCATATGTAGCAATTAGCAATGTATTGACTTTTCCAAGTTATAGAGAAGGGTTTCCAAATGTTGTTTTACAAGCTAACTCTATGGGCTTACCATGTATTGTTTCTGATATTAATGGTTGTAACGAAATAATAACAGATGGATTTAATGGCATTATCATTCCTCCAAAGGATTCAAAAGCGTTAGAAAACGCTATGAGACAATTGTTAGAAAACCCAAATTTAAGAGAGGACTTAGCAAAAAACACTAGACAAAATATATTAGATAATTATAGACGAGAATATATTTGGGAAGAATTATTAAAATTATATAAAACTTTAGAATAATGAAAAAAACATATAGAAATATTGTTAAACGTGCTTTAGATTTTCTCGCAGCTTTTATTGGTTTAGTTTTAATATCACCAATATTTATAACACTTATAATTATTTTAAGCATTTTAAATAAAGGTAAACCATTCTTTTATCAAAAAAGAACAGGCAAAAATGGGAAAATCTTCACCATTATTAAGTTAAAAACCATGACTGATAAGACCGATGAAAATGGAGAATTATTACCTGCACTGCAGCGTGTAACCAAAACAGGTAATATTTGTAGAAAATATTCTTTAGATGAAATTCCCCAATTATTAAATATCTTAAAAGGTGATATGAGTTTAGTAGGTCCTCGCCCACTTTTACCACAATATTTAAAATTATACAATGAAAAACAGAATAGAAGACATGAGGTAATGCCAGGTATTACAGGATGGGCGCAAATTAACGGAAGAAATACAATCTCATGGGAAGAAAAATTTGAGCACGATGTATATTATGTCGATAATCAATCTTTTGTGTTAGACCTTAGAATCTTATGGTTAACTTTTTATAAAGTAATTAAGAAAAGTGATATAAATAGCTCCGAAACTGTAGATATGCCTGCTTTTACTGGAACAAAAAACTCATAAACAAATATTTTCAATCTTATATTACTAATAAGATATAATATTCCATTATTTTTTTCTCTTTTTTAGTTTTCAATTATAAATATTGATATTAAGTAAAAAGAGGTTCTTTTGGTCTGATAATTATACATTTAACTTATAAATAATTTTGATATAACGTGTAAACCAAACAGTTTATCGTAAATTATTATTTTTGTTTCTTTGTTTAAAATTTAAGGACTTATATTAGCACAATAAATGCTATTAATTATATGGGTCCCAAACACCTTTAATTAAAAACTTTAGGTACTAACTTAAAGAATTAACCTATGAATGAAAAAATATGGCTATCATCACCACACATGAGTGGTAATGAGCAATCTTATGTAAAAGAAGCTTTTGATACTAACTGGGTAGCACCTTTAGGCCCAAATGTTAATGGCTTTGAAAATGACTTACAAACTTATTTAAAAGAAAATAGCCATGTCGCGGCATTGGCATCTGGTACTTCTGCCCTACATTTAAGTCTCATTTTGTTAGATGTAAAGCATGGAGATGAAGTGATTTGTCAAAGTAAGACATTTTCCGCTTCAGCAAATCCTATTATATATCAAGGTGCAACACCAATATTTGTAGATAGTGAGAGAGAGACATGGAATATGTGCCCTATTCAGTTAGATATAGCTATAAAAGACAGAATAGCTAAAGGAAAAAAACCAAAAGCTATAATTGCGGTTCATTTATATGGAATGCCGTATAAAGTAGACGAACTTAACAAAGTAGCAAAACAATATAATATTCCCATTATTGAAGATAGTGCAGAATCATTAGGTAGTAGATATAATGGTAGAAATTGTGGAACATTTGGTGACTTATCAATATTGTCATTTAATGGTAACAAAATAATAACAACATCTGGTGGAGGTGCTTTGGTTTCACCAACGGCAGAGTTTAAAGAAAAAGCAGTGTTTTTGGCAACACAAGCGCGAGATAATGCACCTCATTATTTACATTCAAAGATTGGTTATAATTATAGAATGTCTAATATTGTAGCCGGAATAGGAAGAGGCCAAATGACTGTTTTAGATAGCCACGTATCAAAACGACGATCTAACCATGAATTCTATAAAAATGCGTTTAAAGCCATAGGTGAAATCACTTTTTTAAGAGAACCAGAAGGTTACTTTTCTAACCGTTGGTTAACTTGTATATTACTAGATTCTTACTCCACAAGAGAAGGGTTGAGACTGGCATTAGAAAAAGAAAATATTGAATCTAGGCCATTGTGGAAACCAATGCATCAACAACCAATATTTAAAGATTCTCCTAGTTATCTTAACGGTGTATCTGATGAGTTATTTGAAAAAGGATTATGTCTACCAAGTGGTTCTAATCTTACTGATATTGAATTAAACAGAGTTGTTTCTGCTGTAAATACTTATTTTGAAAAATGTTAGTCAAATATTTAAATAAAATATCAAAAAAATACGCATCCAAATGGTTGGTTTTACTATTTGATATAGTAATAGTGGTTGCAATGTTTTTTATTGCTTATCTAATTAGGTACAATTTCACCTTAGATTTTGACTTTGGAAAATTAATCAATCAAATCCCTTACGTTGCAATTATAGCTGCTATTAGCTTAATTGCTGTAGGTACATATAAAGGCGTTGTTAGATTTACGGGCTTTAAAGATATTGTTAATGTTATTATTGGTGCAAATATCTTAGCCACTTTACTCATCTGTATTACTTTTTTAAGTAGAAAAATAGTCGGAGAAGATAGCGTATTTAGTATCTCTGGGTCAATTGTTTATATTCATTTATTATTGAATATTTTATTTTTAGTTGGTTCTAAATTATTTATAAAATCTATATATAATTACATAACCCAAGATTTTCAGTCAATTTCTAAAGTTTTAATATTTGGTGCAGGTAACTCAGGTATGTTAACCTATGATGCCATAGAAAATGATACTAAAAATGGATTTGAAGTTGTTGGATTTATAGATGATGATGCCCAAAAAGTCGGTAAGAAAATAAACTTATTAAAAGTTTACAATATTGATAGTATTACTGAAAACTTTATAAAAAAGCACAATGTTGAAGATGTTATCATCTCAATTCAGAATATAGACCCATCAAGATTACTCCAAATTACCGGCAGCCTTTTTTCTTTAGGCCTTAAAGTAAAAATTGTTCCTCCTGTTCAAAATTGGATTGATGGTGATTTAAGTGTTGGTCAAATAAAAGAGGTAAAAATTGAAGATTTATTAGGCAGAGACCCAATAAACATTAAAAATCCAGAATTAGAAGATCAATACGACAATAAAGTTATTTTAATTACTGGTGCAGCTGGATCAATCGGAAGCGAAATCGCCAGAAAAGCAAGTTTATATAACTTTAAAAAACTAATATTAGTTGATAATGCAGAATCTGCTTTATACGACATTCAACAAGAGTTTAGACAACAAGGATTAAGTAATATTGAAGCTATTGTTGCAGACGTTAGAAATAAAACTAGAATTGACCAAATATTTAATCAATATAAACCACAAATGGTTTTTCATGCGGCAGCATACAAACATGTTCCACTAATGGAAAACAATCCTTTTGAAGCTGTTAGTGTTAATATAGGCGGAACAAAAAATGTCGCTGATATTGCAGTCAAACACAGCGTCGATAAGTTCGTGTTAATTTCTACAGATAAAGCGGTGAACCCAACTAATGTAATGGGTGCAACTAAACGTATTGCAGAACTTTATGTCTCATGTTTAAAAGGAAAAGGCAATACAAAGTTTATAACTACAAGATTTGGTAACGTTTTAGGATCTAATGGTTCCGTAATACCACTTTTTAAAAAGCAAATAGAAAAAGGTGGTCCATTAACAGTAACACATAAAGAAATTACAAGATATTTTATGACAATACCTGAGGCATGTCAGCTTGTATTAGAAGCTGCTGCAATGGGTAATGGTGGAGAGATTTTTGTATTTGATATGGGCGAACCAATTAAAATATTTAACCTAGCAACAAATATGATTATTTTATCAGGTTTGCGTTATCCAGAAGATATCGACATTAAAATCACAGGACTAAGACCAGGTGAGAAAATATACGAAGAACTCTTAGCGGATGGAGAAAACACTAAAAAAACCTATCATGAAAAAATTATGATTGCAAAATCCAGAAAAGTAGATATCGTTAGTGTCGAAAACCAAATAAATGAATTAACTTCAGTTAATACATTAACACAGCCTCTCGAAATTGTATCTTTCATTAAAGAATTAATTCCGGAGTATATTTCTAATAACTCTACTTACGAAGTGTTGGATAACAAAAAATAAACTTATCTTTAAACTTAATCAATAATATTACCCATATGAGACCACATATAATTGTTATTTCATTATTATCCATTTTTATTTCTACTTCTTGTGCTTCGCGTAAGGATGTTATATACTTACAAGATCAACAACTTGAAGAAGGGCAACTTTCAACCGAACCAACTGAGCTAAAATATAAGCCAGACGATATTTTAACAATTAATGTTTCCGCATTAGATCCAGACACTGTTAGACCCTTTAATCTTCCTGTTGTTTCCAATAATACTTTTGATATTACAAGTGCGCAAGGTACAATGCAGCAACAATCTTATCTAGTTGATTATAATGGTAATATTGAATTTCCTGTCTTAGGGACTATTAAAGTAGAAGGACTTACTCGTACTGAACTGACCTCATTACTTGTAGATAAAATCAAAGTAATGGCTAATGACCCAATTGTTAATATAAGATTGGCAAATTTCACAATTACTGTAATTGGAGAAGTTAACAGACCTGGTACATTCACAATGCAAGATGAAAGAGTAACATTATTAGAAGCACTTGGTTATGCTAATGATTTAACAATATTTGGTAGACGAAAAAATGTTAAATTAATAAGAGAAATTGATGGTAAAAAGAAATTTGCATATATAGACTTAACTTCGATAAACACTGTAAATTCTCATTTATACTACTTACAACAAAATGATGTTATATATGTAGAACCAAATAGAGCAAAGATTAGATCATCATCATATAATCAAAATAATGGTGTTATAATCTCAGCAATCTCAACCCTAGCAACAATTACAGCAATTGTTCTTTCTAATCAAAAATAATTATTACATACAAATGAGTTCTAAACATAACATAAATGACGATTTCAGAGATACTTTTGAATTAATCGTAGGTAAATGGAAATTGATTCTTTTTTGTATAATAATAGCAATCGGATTAGCTTTTGCTTATTTACGATATGCGACCTATGAATATCAAGCAACAGCATCTATAAAAATTAATTCAAACAATGATTCGAGTAGTCAATTACCTGAATTATCTGCTGTTCAAAATTACGGCTTATTCTCATCTGACTTTACTAATATAAGTGATGAAATAGAGATAATGAAATCTCGAACAATTTTAAGAAAAGTTATTGATGAATTGGATTTAAATATTCAATATTTTGAACTTGGAAGAATTAAAGAAACAGAATTATACAAAAACCCTCCAATTAATATTAGTTTTTATGAAGGTGACTCAATAATTAATCAAATAGACACTACACTATATATAAAAATCAATTCTAAAACAAAATTTAGTTTATCAAGTGTTGAAAAAAACAAGATATTGGATTTAGAAGATGAAACTGCTAAAACATATTCGTTTGGAGATAAAATTGCTACAGGATTTGGAAATATTGTAATAACACCTAACTCTTTAAAAGCTGATTCTTTAAAAGTAGGTACTAATATAAAGTTAAATCTTATTTCTGTTGATAGGATGGTAGACTTTTATAAAACTAAAATAAGTATTGTAAATTCAATGGGTTCTGATATTGTAACCCTCAATGTTAATGACAATTTAAAAGAAAGGGCAAGTTTAATATTAAACAAACTTGTAGAAAAATACAATGAAGATGTAGCAAACGATAAAGCAGAAATTGTAAAAGCAACCTCTGATTTTATAAATGATAGACTTAATTTAGTTTCTCAAGAATTGGAACAAGTTGATTTTTCTGCGGAGTCATTACAAAAGCAGAATAGATTAACTGCTCTTGGTTCACAAACTAATATTTACTTAGCAAGTGAAAAAGAAAACGAGAACAAAGTTGTAAATACTACTAATAATATTCAATTAATAAAGTATTTACAACAAGAACTAAAAGATAAAAGTTCTAATGAAGACGTCCTCCCTGCCGACATAGGTATTTCTGATAATGGTACCTCTCAAATAATTAAAGCTCATAATGATTTAGTTCAACAACGCAATAGAATGTTAAAAAATTCTAGTGATAAAAACCCAATTGTAATTAGACTAGCTAATGAAATAAATTCCTTAAAACAAACTTTAAAAGGTACTTTAAACACTATGAAATCTACAAATGAGATTACTCTTAGTGCATTAAATCAAGAAGGAAATAGAATTAGAGGTCAAATTTACAGTGCACCTACAAAGCAAAGACAGATTACTGATATTAAAAGACAGCAGAACATAAAAGAATCACTATATCTTTATCTTTTAGAAAAAAGAGAAGAATCAGCAATAAATCAAGGGCTATCTTCGAATAATGCTAAAATTATTGATAGAGCTTATACCGGATCTTTACCAATAAGTCCTAAAAAAGGTTTTATTTACATGGCTGCATTAGTCTTAGGCACAATGCTACCTATTATATTTGTTTATTTATCAAATTTATTAGACACTAAGATACATACGAAAAAGGATTTAATGAAAGTTTTAAGTATACCTTTTATTGGAGATATACCTAGATCAGAAAGAAAGAAACGTGTTATTAAAAAAATAGACTACTCTCCTAAGGCGGAAGCTTTTAGGATAATTAGATCAAATATCGATTTTATGTTAAAATCTAGAAAGCACGAATCTAAAACAATGTTTGTTACATCAACCCGTGCTCAGGAAGGGAAATCTCATACTTCGATTAATTTAGCATCTTCATTATCATTTTCAAAAAAATCTACATTACTAATTGAGGCTGACATTAGAGTTCCAAAAGTTAAAGAATATTTAGAATTAGAAGGGAGTAAAAATGGCCTTACGGATTATATTTCTGATGAATCCATTGAAATTAAGGACGTTATTTCCACTTTAAAGGATAATGAATATCTAAGTATCATTCATTCAGGCTCAATACCTCCTAACCCAGCGGAACTTTTAATGAGTGATCGTATGCATGAATTATTTAAATTCGTTAAAGATAAATATGACTATATTGTAGTTGATACAGCAGCAGTAGGTCTAGTTACAGACACCTTTCTAATTAGTGATTTTGCTGATATGTTTATTTATGTAGTTAGTGCCGAGAATATAGATAAAAGAGCATTAGAAAATGCCCAGACTTTATATGAAGAGAAACGATTACCAAATATGACTGTCTTATTAAACGGTACAACTAAAACAAAAAGAGGCTACGGTTACGGCTATGGTAATAACCCAAATAGAAAGAAAAAATGGTACCAGTTTAAAAAATCTTAATTTACTGTATACTATATTGTATTTAAACAAAAAAGCCACTTTTAACGAAAGTGGCTTTTTTGTTTTATAAAAGTTCAATTTAAAATTACAACTTGCGTCTTTTTTTCTCTGTTTTTATTAGAGTTAATTCTCTACTAGTTTGTCCTGCAACCGATGTGTTTTCTTCAGCCCTTCTAATTAAATAAGGCATAACATCTTTTACAGGGCCAAAAGGAATATATTTAGCTACATTATAACCTTCTGCCGCTAAATTAAAGCTTATATGGTCACTCATACCATACAATTGACCAAACCAAACATTATTATCTCGTTTAGAAATATTATGCCTTTCCATTAGCTCCATGGCCAAATAACAACTCAATTCATTATGTGTACCAATAAAAACAGAAATATCATTTAAATTTTGAATAATATAACTTAATGTGTCGTCAAAATTATCATCAGTTGCTTTTTTGTTTTCACAAATTGGAGACTCATAACCTTTTTCAACGGCTCTCTCACGCTCCTTCTCCATATATGCTCCTCTAACAATCTTTACTCCTATTTTAAAACCTTTATTTTTTGCTCTTTGGTGTAAGCTTTTCAAATAGTCAAAACGATCCCAACGATAGAGTTGCAATGTGTTATAAACTATAGTGACATCTTTATTATAACGTTGCATCATTTTTTCAACCAAAACATCGGCAGCATCTTGCATCCAACTTTCTTCGGCATCAATTAATACTTCTACATCTTTTGCTTTAGCAAGTTTGCAAACCGCATCAAAACGTTCTTCTATTCTATTCCATTCTGCCTGCTCGTCTTTTGTTAACTCAATACCTTCTGTCTTCTTTTGATATAAAAATAAACGCCCAAAACCGGTAGGCTTAAAAACAACAATGGGCATAGCTTCCTTCTCATCACAAAAGTCAATAATTTTTAAAATTTTATTTAAAGCATTATCAAATTGTGATTCTTCTGCTTTTCCTTCCACAGAATAATCTAAGACAGAACTAACGCCTTTTGTATATAAATTATCAATAACAGTTAAGCAATCATCCTCATTTACACCACCACAAAAATGGTCAAACACTGTAGATCTAATCAACCCTTCAACGGGTAAATGCGCTTTTAGCGCAAAATTTGTTGCTGCAGTACCTATACGTACTAAAGGTTGCGAAGAAATCATTTTAAATAAAAAATAAGCACGTTCTAGAGCTGAATCCGACTTAAGAACAAAAGCCGTTTCTGTATTTTCAAAAAGAGATCGATTTATCATTAAAAAATATTTTATAAAAACAAATATATTTATTATTAGGTTCTTTTTTTATGAAAAAGGAAGTATTTTCACGTCATTAAATTAGATAAAATAAAATGAATTCTATTTCAACTAAAAACGCAATTGTTTATTTTAATTCCGAAGTCTATACCGAAATAAATAAGTACATAGAAACGACTAAACCCTCTAAAATATTTATACTCGTTGATACTAACACGCACGATGCATGTTTACCTAATTTTTTGGGGCAAATAGAATCTGGTAATATAGAAATAGAAGTAATGGAAATGCCTAACGGTGAAGAACATAAAACAATTGATATTTGCACAGGTGTTTGGGAAGCACTATCAGAATATAATGCCGACCGTAAAAGTTTATTAATAAACTTAGGAGGTGGTGTTGTTACGGATTTAGGTGGTTTTGTGGCTAGTACATATATGCGTGGTATTTCTTATATAAATGTACCAACTTCGCTATTAGCAATGGTTGATGCCTCAGTTGGTGGGAAAACTGGAGTTGATTTAGGTGCACTAAAAAATCAAATTGGCGTTATAAATGAAGGAGAAATGGTAGCCATAGATACATCTTTTCTAGATACACTTCCTTCAAAAGAAATGGTCTCTGGTTTTGCCGAAATGCTTAAACATGGTTTAATTTTTGATAAAAATTACTGGAATACATTAACTCACTTAGAAGCTTTAGATATTTCTGATTTAGATCAATTAATATACGATTCTGTTGTAATAAAAAACAAAGTAGTGACATCTGACCCAACAGAACAAGGCTTAAGAAAAATATTAAATTTTGGTCACACTTTAGGCCATGCAATTGAGAGTTATTTTTTAGAAAATGCTGATAAAACTCCTTTACTACATGGCGAAGCTATTGCTATAGGAATGCTTTTAGAAGCTTATTTATCTACAAAAACTTGTGGATTATCTAATGAAGAGTTAGAAATTATTACCAACGGAATCTTAAAAACATTTACAAAAGTTAAAATAACAGAAAACGACCAAAAAGCCATTATAAACTTATTGAAATACGATAAAAAGAATAGTCATGGTGTTGTTAAATTTGTACTTCTTGAAGCTATAGGGCAACCTAAAATAGATTGCGTGGTTAGCAATGAACTCATTACAGAAGCTTTTATTAATTATAATAATTAGAGATAACGCTGTTTAATTATTTCACAATGATGATTCTCATGACCAGTAATTATATAACCAATAGCTCTAACTGATATAGGAAAACCACTCGCCTCACCTATTTCTAATAAAACTGGTGGATTCAAACTATTATACAATGCTATTGTAGCTTTTCTTACTGCTGTATACTCTTCTAAAAGACTTTCTAATGAGCGATTGCTTGCAGAAGCATTAAACACATAATCATTGTGCTCAAAACCAGGCAAAGGTGTTTTATCGTTTCTCGATATACGCAAAGCTCGATATGAAAAAATACGCTCTGTATCAATAATATGAAGTAAAATATCTTTTATTGTCCATTTGCCTTCAGCATAAGAATAGTCTTGCTTCCCTTTAGGTATTGCTCTAAAAAACAACACTATTCTTTCTAAATTATCACTTAAACCTTCTACAATTGGTTTTTGATTAGATTTCTCAATATAAGACTCGTAATACGAATTATATTCATTAACATTTAATTTCATTAATTACTTAATATATTAGTTTAACAAAAAAGCCCTAAGTAACTAAACATAGGGCTTTTGTATTATTTAAAAGATTGATTACAATTCATTAAAAATAGTATGCATTAAACGTTTTTTATCGTTAAGACTTTCTTCTAATGAAATCATAGTTTCTGTTCTATAAACACCATCAATATCATCCAACATAAAAATCACCTCTTTAGCATGCATAGTGTCTTTTGCTCTAATCTTGCAGAAAATATTAAACTTCCCAGTTGTTATGTGCGCAACAGTTACGTATGGGATTTCATTAATACGTTCTAAAACAAACTTAGTTTGAGACGTATTTTGCAAAAACACACCCACATATGCAATAAATGAATAATCTAACTTGTGGTAATCTAATGTTAATGAAGAACCTCTTATAATTCCTGCTTCTTCCATTTTCTTAACTCTAACGTGAACGGTTCCTGCAGAAATCAATAATTTCTTTGCAATATCTGTAAAAGGAATACGTGTGTTGTCGATAAGCATATCGAGAATTTGATGATCAACTTCATCTAATTTAAACTTTGCCATTATTTAATAATCTTTAGATTAAACGCAAAAATAAGACATTTATTCTAACGATAACGCATTAAAATTGAATTATTTTAAGAATATAGAGAGATTCTTTCCTTATTTAACAATACGAAATCGATTTCGCTACCTACATTTAACTCAGAATTTTCTGTAGTTGTTACCATTTTACCTTTGGCGTCAATTTCTTTATGCCCAAATTTTAAGTTCATTTTAGAAATTGCTTCAACTTTAGGTATAAAGTCAACAACTCCATCAATTAAAACTTCTTGGAATTGAAATGCAATATCAACAACTTCATTATCTGAGATTTTACATTTAGCATTTCTAATAATTACATCATAAAAGCATTTTGCGTTTTCTGGAATTTTAAAATATGCCTTGTGTTTATCATAACTTATTCCGTTAGCAATAACATTCAACCCTTTTAACAAAGCAATAAACATAAAGCGCCTCACAATTTCCCTACTATAATCATTTGCATAATGACCCGCTTCATATAATATTGTAGGAACGCCAAAATTTTGAAATGTATCACCCACACAATTAATATTAAAGCCATCATCGTATCGCCCAACTGCATTTGGTATCTCTTGCTGAAGTAAATCGTTTATATCAGAAATAATAGTCATAGCCACCTTCCTGTTCTGAGTAAGCGTACGCTCTTCATTTTCTGCAGGTGACAAAAACGAAAGTGTTGCCACATTATTTGTTTCTCCTGCACTAAAAATTGTACGTTGACCATGAAGATTAAAACAATAATTTGGCCTAAAATCGTTATAAGCAGCTCTTAAAACTTTACTTTCAGGCTGACTTAGATTTTGAGCATCTCTATTTAAATCAATAAGATTTGCATTTAGACGTGTATACCTCTCTGCACCATCAGGATTTAATATTGGAATCACCAACAATGTACAATTTTTCAAAATAGTAGCTACAAGACTATTTTCTGCTTCAAACAATTTAAAACAATCAAAAAGTGCTTTTGTAGATGTTGATTCATTACCATGCATTTGCGACCACAATAATATTTTTATAGGTCCACTCCCAAATTTAAAACTATAAATTGGTCGCTTTTCTACAGATTCTCCAATGGTAGAAATTCTAAATTTCGAAAATAAATTAAAGCATTTTTCAATATGAAAATTGGTAATATATCGACCATGCAACTCTGAAGTTCTAACAGAATTAAATGCCGTATTTAAAAGGTCTAAATTCATGAGGTTAAAATATTGGTTACAAATGTAATCATTTGAAATTTTACAATTGTAAACAAGTAAAAACACTAAATATGTTACATTGGTAAACAGAATAGCAATAAGAAAAACAACAAATCAACTCATTTAAAAATAAAATCAATGATATTATTATAATTTAAATATATTTATTTTTTAATCAGGTACTTATGTGTTTTTTGTTAAATTATTTATTTAAATACAAGTAAAGATTAATTACAGTTTTTATTAAAAATCAATTACGATTGTTTACATTTGTATAACCAAATACAAAACTCTATAGTTTACAATGATAAACTCTATCGATTTTACTAAACGTCTTCAAAAAGTCATAGATTACTACAGCGAAACAGCCTCGAGTTTTGCTGAAAAAATCGGAGTGCAACGTTCTAGTATTTCGCATATTTTATCAGGAAGAAATAAACCCAGTTTAGACTTTGTAATGAAGATACTTCACACCTATCCAGAAGTAGATTTGTATTGGCTAATGAATGGCAAAGGACAATTTCCTAATATCTCTAAAACTTCAACTTTACCAGACCCGAATCTTACAGCGGCTAATCTCGAAACCAAAAAGTCAGATTCCATAAAGCCTATTTCAAATGAGAACTCAGAAATTGAGAAAATAGTTATCTTTTTTAAAGATGGAACTTTTAAAAGTTACAAACCATAATTTTCGATTAGCTATTTATTATCTTTGTAAAAAGACAAATTATGAAAGTGTTTTTAGCTATACTGCTATTATCATTATTAACAAGTTGCTACTCTGTTGAACGAAAATGTTCGGACTTTAAAACAGGTACATTTGAGTTTACCTATATGCTCAATGGTGTAAAACAGACATCAAGATTTAAGCGCACCAAAGACTTTAACATTGATTACCATGAAGGAAAAGCAGACTCTTCTTCTATTCGATGGATTAACGATTGCGAGTTTATTCTTAAAAAACTGCATCCTACCAGTAATTCTGAAAAAGATGCAATCCATATGAAAATTTTAACAACTACAGCAGACTCATATACGTTTGAATACAAACTTGCGGTAAAAAGACCCAATAAGCCATTAAATACCGAGCAAGGAATTGCTAAAAAAATAGACTAGAATTATGCTTGATTTTCTATTAACATCTGATGCTATAATGGCATTATTAACCTTGACTTTCTTAGAGATTATTTTAGGTATAGATAATATAGTGTTTATTTCTATCGCAGCAAATAAACTACCTGAAGAACAAAGAAATAAAGCAACGAATATAGGGCTGATATTAGCAATGGTACAGCGAATTATTCTATTGTTTTTTGTATCCTTTTTAGTTGGGCTTAGCAAACCTTTTTATTCTATTGAAACAGCATGGCTCTCTGTTGGCATAAGCTGGCAAGCACTCATACTATTTGCTGGAGGACTTTTCTTAATCTACAAAAGTACTACTGAAATAAGAGAAAAAGTTGAAGACCCTTCACATGACGAAAAAGAAGCAAAATCTAAGGTCATAAAATCCCTAAGTAATGCCATTGTACAAATTGTAATTATAGACTTTATATTTTCAATCGATTCTATACTTACAGCTGTAGGAATGACTAATGGGTTACATGAAAACCACAATTACACATTAGTATTAATGATAATTGCAGTTATGATTTCAATAGGCATAATGATAGGATTTGCAAATCCAATTCGTAAATTCATAGACACTCATCCAAGTATTCAAATTTTAGGACTTGCATTTTTAATCTTAATTGGTTTTATGCTTATCACAGAAGCGGCTCATCTCTCACATACTGAGTTATTTGGTAAAACCGTAGGAGCTATTCCTAAAGGCTACTTATACTTTGCCATTGCATTCTCCCTTTTTGTTGAATTTTTGAATTTTAAAACTAAAAAATAAATGTCCTTTAGAAATAAAATAATTTATGCTTTAAAATCCTTAATTATACTATCAAGCTGTAACGAAAACAAACAGCGACTTAATTACAACTCGAATCTTGATGTCAATAAAAATTATCAAGTTATCTTAATGGCTGGCCAATCTAACATGGTAGGCTTAGGCGAGGTTTCTGAGTTAAGTTCTTTTTATTTACCTAACAATATAACTTACCACAATTACAGTGCTAATACACGATTAAAAAGATTATTAAATTATTCTTTTGGGCCAGAAGTAGGCCTATCTAGAGTGTTAAATGACTCCTTTCCTGCTTTAAACTTTTTAATCATTAAGTATGCTGTTGGAGGCTCCTCAATTACTGATTGGCTACCCGAAGTTGATTCTAATATCAAGAGAAGTGTTGATTTTGGAAATTTGTACGGCAAATTCATAAAAATGACCGACAGCTTAACCTTTAAATACAAAACAAAACCAATTGCTTTTTTATGGATGCAAGGAGAAACTGACGCTAGATACAAATTCAACTCAGAATCTTATGAAGAAAATTTTAAATTACTTATTAATAAAGTACGAAAAGATTTCAAAAATCCAGACCTACCTGTTATATACGGAAAGGTAAACCCAAAAACAAATGAACATAAATTCGTCTCAAATATTCAAAAAGCACAATCCGCAATAAGCCTATCTGTTCCCAATACTTTTTATATTAACACAGACCAACTTAGCAAACAACCTGATAATCTGCACTATGATGCATCTGGACTATTAAGATTAGGTGATAAATATGGAGAAATTGTTGCTTTACTTCTAAAAAACAAGGAATTAGAAACGCAAAAATAGAAATTTTTAATACTAAGAAATTGAATTCGGTTGTAGAACGATATTTTTAATCCTCTTAACTAAAATCTAGAATTTTTAATGTGCTAAATACTAGCTTTAGCTATATTTCCAAAAAATTTAACTATTCTTTTTAAGAACCCAAATCTATAAAATTCAACGTTAATGCTTTTTAACTCAATTGATTTTGCTGTTTTCTTACCGATCGTATTTATACTATACTGGTTTGTTACCCAGAAAAATCTTAAATATCAAAATTTTCTAATTGTACTAGCAAGCTACGTCTTTTATGGCTGGTGGGATTGGCGATTTTTATCGTTAATTGTTTTCAGTACCATTGTTGATTACTCTATAGGTATTTTACTTTCCAAAGAAGAAAATAACAGAAAACGAATAATACTACTTTGGTGCAGTATTATTGTTAATTTAGGATTCTTAGGTTTTTTCAAATACTACAACTTTTTCTTAGATAATCTCATAACCGCCTTTACCCTATTTGGTCAAGAATTAAACGTTTCTTCATTAAAAATAATTTTACCTGTTGGTATTAGTTTCTACACATTCCAAACATTAAGTTACACAATCGATGTTTATAAAAAGAAATTAACGCCTACTAAGGATTTTATTGCATTTTCAGCCTTTGTAAGTTTCTTTCCACAATTAGTAGCGGGTCCGATTGAACGTGCAACAAATTTACTTCCTCAATTTTATACAAAGCGCAAATTTGAATATTCAAAAGCAGTAGATGGATTACGTCAAATTCTTTGGGGATTATTCAAAAAAATAGTGATTGCCGATAACTCGGCTCGATTTGCAAACGAATTTTTTAATAATTATAATGATTATGGAGGAAGTGGTTTATTGCTTGGCGCAATATTCTTCACATTTCAGATTTACGGTGATTTTTCAGGTTATTCAGATATAGCCATAGGTACATCTCGTCTATTTGGTTTTAATTTAAAACAAAACTTTGCTTTTCCTTATTTCTCTAGAGATATAGCTGAATTTTGGAGACGCTGGCACATATCTTTATCTACTTGGTTTAGAGATTATCTGTATATTCCTTTAGGCGGTAGTCGAGGAGGAACCTCAATGAAAGTTAGAAATACTTTTATAATATTCATTGTTAGTGGATTTTGGCATGGCTCAAACTGGACCTTTATTGTATGGGGCCTTTTAAATGCTATTTATTTTTTACCATTACTTCTTATGAATAGAAATAGAAATAATATTGGAATCTCTGCAGAAGGCAAACTTTTTGCTCCACTTAAAGACATTTTAAATATTAGTGTAACATTTTTACTTACTGTAATTGCTTGGGTATTTTTTAGAGCAGACAATATTTCACATGCTATTAATTATTTAAGTACCATTTTTTCTAAAAGCCTTTTTTCTATACCAGAGTTTTCAAATAGACAACTAGCAATTGAAACTCTAGTTTTAATTGTCTTTTTAGTGGTTATAGAATGGCTTGGTAGAGAAACTCAATACGGAATTGAAAAATTTGGTTTCAAATGGCCAAGAAGTTTGAGATTAGGGTTCTACATACTATTAATTTGTCTAATCTTTTTATTTATAGGAAAAGAGCAAGAATTTATTTATTTCCAGTTTTAAATGAAAGCATTTATAAAAAAAATACTCGTTTTTTTGATTATTGCAATACTAACTGTAGTTGCGATAGCTATAATCCCTATAACTATTATTAAAAATCAATCAAAATTCAAAATTGACGAAAACTCAACATATGTTGTATTTGGACATTCACATCCAAGTTACGCTTATAACGACTCAATAATTAAGAATTTCAAAAATTTAGCAGATGCCGGAGAATCATATTTTTATACTTATCAAAAAGTAAAAAATATTATTCCAAATAACCCTCAAATACAAACTGTGTTTATTGAATTTACAAACAATCAGATTGATTCTAAAATAAATGAATGGATTTGGGGATTTGAAAAAATGTCTTACTTCCTTCCTACTTATTTGACATTTATTAACAAGGAAGACTTTAGCTTATTATATGACAATAATAGAGAAGATTTAACCTCCTGTTTATCTATTGCAGCTAAGAAAAATATTTACAGAACAATCAATAACGATTTTAACATTATAAATAGTATTGATGGCTACAAATCAACAAAAATTAACAAATTAGATGAAATGCTAGAAGAAGCAAAGTCAGACACAACTAATTATGGAATTAATTATAAAATATCAGAATCAAACATAAATTATTTAAAAAAAATAATTACGTTTTGTAAAGCACATAACAAAGATGTTTTCCTTATTAGAAGTCCACAGCATAAAGATCTTCCTGTATTAAAAAATGAAAACTATTACCAAGATATAAAGAAAAAACATTTTAAAAATGTAACATTACTCGATTTTAATTCATTTAAATTACCTAATACTTTTTATGTAGATTTAGACCACCTAAATTCATTAGGAGCTAATAGATTCTCTAAAATGTTTAATAATCTTTTAATTAATGATTTATTAAAAAGCAAAGACTCAAAATCAAAAATAAATGAAGCTATTGCAACTTACAGCTTAAGTAAATAGATAAAAATTAAAAAATATGCTTTTCAATTCAATTGAATATTTAATCTTTTTACCTATAGTATTCATTATCTATTGGTTATTAAAAAACAATTATAAGAATCAGAACATCTTATTACTTATTTCTAGTTACGTTTTTTATGGCTGGTGGGACTACAGATTCATATCACTTATAATTTTTAGTTCTTTTTTAGATTACTTTGTTGGTCAAAAAATCGAAGATGCTTTAGACAAAAACAAAAAACGATGGCTATACGTTAGTCTCCTTTCAAATCTAGGGTTATTAGGGGTTTTTAAATACTATAACTTTTTTGCAGATTCATTTGCAACAACAATGTCTACAATAGGTTGGGAGGTCAACAGTTTAACACTAAACATCATTTTGCCGGTTGGAATTAGTTTCTACACATTTCAAACACTAAGCTATAGTATAGACATATATAGAAAAGAAATAAAAGCAAGCAGAGACATTGTAGCCTTTTTTACGTTTGTAAGCTTGTTTCCTCAGTTAGTTGCAGGCCCAATTGAAAGAGCTTCTAACTTAATACCACAAATTGAAAAGAAGAGAAATCTTAACGTTACATTAATTAAGACTGGGATTTTTCAAATTTTTATTGGATTATTTAGAAAAGTCGCAATTGCAGACAATTTAGGGATATATGTAGATTCTGTTTATGGAAATTATGAAATACACAATGGCTCTACTCTTTTAGTTGCCACCATTTTTTATGCATTTCAGATTTATTTTGACTTTTCTGGTTATTCTGACATAGCCATTGGTAGCGCTAAACTATTTGGATTTAATTTTAACAGAAACTTCAATTTTCCATATTTCTCAAGGACATTAACTGAATTTTGGAGGCGATGGCACATGTCTTTATCGTTTTGGTTAAGAGATTATTTATATATTTCTTTAGGTGGAAATAGAAAAGGTATTGTAATAACGTACAGAAACCTACTTTTAACAATGCTAATTGGTGGCTTATGGCATGGCAGCTCCTGGAATTTTGTTATTTGGGGAGGAATTCACGGTCTATTTTTAAGTTTAGAAAAGTACACTTTTTCTGCGCTTAAAATTAAAACATTCAACGCTTTAGGATATATTTACACCTTTATAGTTGTTCTCATTGCATGGGTCTTTTTTAGGGCTCCAGACTTTCACTCTGCATCAACAATTTTGTCAGAAATAATTAGTTTTAATTATGGCTCTCTATTTATAGGAAACATAAACACATTTATAAACGCTATACTTTTACTTGCCCTAGGGTTTGTAATTGATTTAAAAATCTTTAGAACCAATATTCCTTTGGAAGATTATGGAGTTAAGTTTAGCATGTTAAAATTATCTATTATAGTTTCTTTAATTATTCTATTGCTTTGTCTCTTCTATTCAACAGCTGAAAACTTTATTTATTTTCAATTCTAGATTATGAACTCAGAAATCACAAAAAAGCTTTTAAAACTTATTGGATTAATTTTAATAATTAGTTTCGGATTAGACAAACTCGTCTTCTTTAGTTTAAATAAAATAAGTGACGAAGTTATGACTGGACAAGCAATTGGTAAACTAAATCAGTTTTTATCCATTAAAGACAGTACAGACTTTATAGTCTTTGGAAACTCAAGAGCAAATCATCACATAGATGTTGACTTATTTAGTAAAAACGGATTCAATATTGGCGTTGACGGAGTTGGTATTGCATACAACAGCACTCTAATAAACACCTTGAAAAATGACAAAAAACAGCTTATATTAATACATATTGATACTAAAAACTTTTTTGACCCAAACTATGATGGCTCTGACATTAGAGGTTTAAAAACAAAATATCACAGAGAAAAGAACATTACTAATTCGCTTAACAAATCAAAAAGCCTTTCTGTATTGCAACGTTTTTATTATAGCATGAATTATAACGGAAACTCAATAGGGATTTTAAAAAATTACTTCAAACCTAGCTATAATTACAAAACCTATTCTGGATACGACCCACTAACTGTAAGTAATTCTCAACAAGAAATGAGAGATATTATTCTAGCTAAAGCCAATACCAGCATAACAGAAGATTGTATGGGTAAAACTAAAATGAATACTACTGCTGTTAATTATTTAAAATCAATAAAATCATTTATTGACAATTCACCAAATAAGAAATTTATATTTGTGACGACACCTATTTACAATGATACTTGTAATGAAGACAATAAATTGCTTTCAACTTTAATGCAAGATTTAGGATTGAAATATTTAGATTTCACAAATCTTTACAAAGATACTAAGGATAACTCCTATTGGAAAGACGCAACGCACATGTCTGTAATTGGTGCTGAAAAATTCTCTGCATATTTATCAGAAAAATTAAAACCCTTCATGTAAATTTAAAAAAGTGTCACCTGGCCTTGTTCATCTGTACCTAAATCATCGTCATTTTCATTATCATTTTTCTTAGAAAACTCATCTTCAGATTTCGATGATTTAACTGTGTCAGAATTGTTCTTTGTGTCCGTATTTATAGTTTCCTCATCTACTACTTCCAATTCATCTGCATGCACTTCCTCTGGAGCATTATACGGTAATGGCTCTAACAAATTAATCTGATTCACCTTGTCTTTAGTTAATTGATTACCAAGAGCATTAATGCCTTTAACCGAAATAAACTCTTCAAGATTAACCTCCATGTTTGGCTTACGATCTTTACCTCGTTCTTTAGTGAATTCTACATCTGCCATAGGTCTCCAGTCTGTTGAAACTATTTCTAATTGAGAATCTGGATGGTCCGAAATAAAAGATTCTTCTTTTCCTTCTTGGTCAATTAAAAATCGCTTAACATAATAACGTTCTTTTTCACCATCATAATAAATTGCTGAAATTGGCTTACTAGGAATCCATTTCTCCATAACAATCATGTCGCTATCAAAATGAGCCGTTAATTCTGGGATTATAGTTTTTGCAACACCTGATTGACTAATAATTAACAAACGATCTTCTCCTCTAAATTCTCCAATCAGTTCTCCTCTTTCGTCAACATTTAAACGCTGCACTGTATCATCAAACCAAATCCTTCTTGGTTTTAGGGTAGAAACGCCTTTTTCTTTGAGTTCTACACGCTTTATTGCATATTTTGTTACCGTATTTCCTTTTGATGTTCTACCTTTTATAAGTACATCTGCAAAATCTAAATCCCATTTCAACTTCTTTATGCTACCTACTTGCCTTAGTGAGATTGAAACTACCTCTGCTTCACCATTTGGGTTAGCAGAAAAATACCATAAAACAGAGCCTTTATTACCATTAGTTAGGTCGTACTCACGATCCCTTGTCATACTGGTTACTGCAAATCGTTTTACATAAGATGGACCACCTTTACCATCGCGATAAATCAAGTTATAAATGGTGCGTTTATCCTTTTTCTTGAATACCGCTACATGGATAATGTTTTTACCAATAAAAGTTTTAGAATCCACTTTTGTCACCATCATTTTACCTTCTTTAGTAAAACAAATAATATCATCTATATCACTACAATCACAAACATACTCGTCTCGTTTTAAAGATGTACCAACAAAACCTTCTTCTCTATTCACATAGAGCTTTGTGTTTCTAATTACCACTTTTGTCGCATCTACGTCATCAAAAATTCTAATTTCTGTTTTTCGCTCTTTACCTTCTCCATATTCCTTTTTCAATCTTTCGAAATATGCTATTGCATAGTCAATTAAATTGGCTAGATGATGTTTTACTTCAGCTATCTGATCTTCTAAAGCATCTATTTTTTGTTGAGCTTTATCTATATCAAATTTAGAAATACGCTTAATTCTAATTTCTGTTAGACGCGTAATATCCTCTACAGTAATTTTTCGTTTTAAATGCTTTATATGCGGTTGAAGTCCTTTATCAATGGCATTAATTACACCATCCCAAGTCTCCTCTTCTTCAATATCTCTATAAATTCTATTTTCAATAAAAATGCGCTCTAGAGAGGCAAAATGCCATTGCTCTTCAAACTCACCAAGCTTTATCTCTAATTCACTCTTTAATAACTCTACTGTATTATCCGTAGATCGACGTAACATTTCTGTAACACCTACAAAATAAGGCTTGTTATCTTCAATTACACAACCTAGAGGTGATATAGATGTTTCACAATTTGTAAAAGCGTAAAGAGCATCAATCGTTTTATCTGGAGACAAACCAGATGGCAAATGAATTAATATTTCAACTTCAGCTGCTGTATTATCTTCAATCTTCTTAATTTTTATTTTCCCTTTATCATTGGCTTTTAAAATTGAATCTATTAAAGATGATGTTGTAGTGCTAAAAGGAATCTCTGTAATAACTAATGAATTTTTATCGCGTTGAGAAATTTTTGCTCTAACCCTAACCTTTCCTCCTCTTAAACCATCATTATAATTAGAAAAATCTGCAATTCCTGCTGTTGGAAAATCCGGTAATATTGTAAAGCGTTTACCTTTTAAATGTTTTACTGATGCATCTATTAACTCAATAAAATTATGTGGCAAAATTTTAGTTGACAAACCTACGGCTATACCTTCACCTCCTTGCGCCAACAATAACGGAAACATTACCGGAAGATTTATTGGTTCTTTTCTTCTGCCATCATACGAGGCTTGCCATTCTGTTATTTTGGGATTATAAACTACATCTAAGGCAAATTTAGATAGCCTTGCTTCAATATAACGTGAAGCGGCAGCACGGTCACCTGTTAATATATTTCCCCAGTTTCCTTGAGTATCTATGAGTAAATCTTTCTGACCAATCTGTACCATTGCATCAGCAATACTAGCGTCTCCATGTGGATGGTATTGCATGGTGTGACCAACAATATTAGCTACTTTGTTATAGCGTCCGTCATCTAAGTCTTTCATAGAGTGCATTATACGACGCTGTACTGGTTTAAAACCATCTTCAATTGCTGGTACAGCTCGCTCTAAAATTACATAAGATGCGTAATCTAGAAACCAGTCTTTATACATTCCGGTAACCTTCTTTATTGTTTCTTGGCTACCATTGTCTTCATTTAATAACTCGTCATGCTCTTCTGCCATTACCCTTGTTTAACTTTTTTATTTTGTTTTATAATCTTTTTTAAAGACTGCCTAACGTATTTAATTTTCTTTTTCTTTAAAAGTGTAATATTAAATCGCTCCTTTACTATACTGCCATCACTGTATTTTACAACCAATACTAAAGATTTAAATACTAAATAATTACATATATGAAATCCTTCAATCTTATACTTTGGAATTTCTATTTTGTGCTCTCTGTAATTAACAAAATCTGCGAGGATTAGTCCTTTATTTTTAATTATAAGATTAGTCCCATCGCTATCATATTCAAAAAATCTTGCAATAAAATGAACAAAAAGGACAGCTAAGAACAACCCTATTATTATGTACAGTGTATTTATCTGAAAAAGATTAAGTGACTTAAATACTGTGGCAAATAAAATAGCACAAACCACTAATATAAAATAGATGGAAATAATTTTGTTTTTTATATTTCTGTTATCTGTTCTCATATTGTGTCCTCAACAACGTCAAGTTCAACCTTAAGATTATCTATAATAAACTCTTGACGTGTTGGTGTATTTTTCCCCATGTAGAAGGATAATAGCTCTTCAATAGACATATCTTTATCCAACATTACAGGGTCTAATCTCATATCTTCACCAATAAAATGCACAAATTCATCTGGTGAAATTTCACCTAATCCTTTAAATCGAGTTATTTCGGGCTTCGGCTTTAGTTTTTCCATTGCATTTCTTCTTTCGTCCTCAGAGTAACAATAAATGGTTTCCTTTTTATTTCGTACTCTAAACAATGGTGTTTGCAGTATATATAAATGTCCTTCTTTTATAACTTCTGGGAAAAATTGTAGGAAAAACGTAATCAACAACAATCTAATATGCATTCCGTCGACATCAGCATCTGTTGCTATTACTACATTATTATAACGTAAATCCTCAAGAGAATCTTCAATATTTAAAGCAGCTTGAAGCAAGTTAAATTCTTCGTTCTCATAAACAATCTTCTTACTTAAACCATAACAATTTAAGGGTTTCCCTTTTAAGCTAAAAACCGCTTGCGTATTAACATCTCTCGATTTTGTAATACTACCAGATGCAGAATCTCCCTCTGTAATGAACAAGGTGGTTTCTAAATTTCTTTCGTTTTTGGTATCTCCAAAATGCACACGACAGTCGCGTAATTTCTTATTATGTAGACTTGCCTTTTTAGCTCTATCTTTTGCTAATTTTCTAATACCAGACAATTCTTTACGCTCGCGTTCTGCCTGAAGTATTTTACGTTGTATTTTTTCTGCAGTATCTGGATTCTTATGCAAAAAATTATCGAGATATCTCTTTACAAAGTCATTAATATAAGTTCTTACTGTTGGCAAATCGCCTCCCATATCTGTAGAACCTAACTTTGTTTTAGTCTGGCTCTCAAAAACAGGTTCCATTACTTTTATAGCAATGGCACTTACTACGGATTTTCTAATATCTGATGCTTCGTAATTTTTTCCGTAAAACTCTCTAATGGTTTTAACAATTGACTCTCTAAATGCCGCTAAATGAGTTCCACCTTGAGTGGTATTCTGTCCATTAACGAAAGAATGATATTCTTCACTATACTGAGTTTTACTATGTGTAATTGCTATTTCAATATCATCACCTCTAAGATGAATAATTGGATATAGCATATCGGATTCATTAATGTTTTCTGATAACAAATCCTTTAATCCGTTTTCACTAAAATATTTTTCACCATTAAAAACTATGGTTAATCCTGGATTTAGATATACATAGTTTTTAAGCATCTTAACAACATACTCATTGCGATACTTATAATTTTTAAAGATGATTTCATCAGGTATAAAACTAACTTTAGTTCCTTTCCTTCTACTTGTTTCTTCTAAAAGCTCTTGGTTGGTAAGATTTCCTTGTGCAAACTCTGCGGAAGCTGATTTGCTATCTCTAGTAGATTCAACTCTAAAATAAGATGATAACGCATTTACCGCCTTTGTACCAACACCATTTAAACCAACTGATTTTTTAAAGGCTTTAGAATCATACTTTCCACCAGTATTCATTTTAGAAACAACGTCTACAACCTTTCCAAGAGGAATCCCACGACCATAATCTCTAACAATAACACGTTCACCTTGTATAGAAATCTCAATGGTCTTACCTGCTCCCATCACAAACTCATCAATAGAGTTATCCAAAACTTCCTTTAATAGAATATAAATACCATCATCTGGAGAAGAACCATCACCTAATTTTCCGATATACATACCTGGTCGCATTCGGATGTGTTCTTTCCAATCGAGTGAGCGTATGTTATCTTCGGTATAATTAGATTGTTCTGACATAGAGATAGGCAAAATTATAGATGGAATGCTAATATAATACTATACCACAAAAAATGAAATATGGAATAGGTAAAGTAATTAACAATAATGCACAAAAACCTGTTGAGAACCTAGATATACACTAGTATTGAGTTTAGAAAGCATTATTTTTGAATAAATCCGCTAATATCCTTACTTTTTGAAAGTATTTGATTTGCTAAAATTATAACAATCTTAATCTAGAAAGATATAACATTTAATAATTACAATCTTATTGCTTAGTTATAGCTTCAGCTTCTGTTTTTAGTAGTTTATTTCTAGTTTCTAACAAATTTATCATGTATTGTTTTAGAAAAAGTACGTTGGCCAATTTACCTAGAATTCCTATTGGCGATTGAAAATGAAATTTATCAATCATTAAAGTGTTTTCATTCTTATTTTCAAAAATATGCTCGTGTTTAAACGATTTAAAAGCTCCTGAAACCATTTCGTCTACAAAATACGTAGGAGTTTCAAATTCAGTAATTTTTGAAGTTAATTTTTGCTTAAATCCAAAATGAATAGCTTCCCATGTAACGGATTCTCCTAACTCAATTAATCCAGAGGTTTTACCAGCTACTGCTCTTTCCTTTGAATCTGCCATTGAAGCTTTATGAAAATCAATATTCCGCGCCAAATCAAAACAGGTTTTTAAATCTGCTTTTATAAAGGTTTTGATTTCTATTGTTGCCATTATATAATTAGACAGTTTTGACTTTTTATATTAACAAAATAAAACCAATCTAACAATCTAAACTATTTATTTATGAAGAATTCTAATTACACGTTAAACAAGAAATGCATTACATCGCCATCTTTAACAATGTAATTCTTCCCTTCTACGCGCATTTTTCCGGCTTCTTTTACTTTGGCTTCGCTTCCGTATTCTACATAGTCATTATAAGCTATAACTTCTGCTCTAATAAATCCTTTTTCGAAATCCGTGTGAATAACACCAGCGGCTTGCGGACCAGTTGCTCCAATATTTACTGTCCAAGCTCTAACCTCTTTTACACCTGCTGTGAAATATGTTTGTTGATTTAAAAGTTTGTAAGCCGAACGAATTAATTTTGCAGAACCAGGTTCATCTAACCCAATATCTGCTAAGAACATTTGGCGCTCTTCGTAGTCGTCTAACTCGTTAATATCTGCTTCTGTACCAACAGCTAATACTAAAACTTCTGCGTTTTCGTCTTTAACCGCTTCTTTTACTTTTTCTACATAAGCGTTACCAGTAGTTGCAGCACCTTCATCTACATTACAAACATACATTACTGGTTTGTCTGTAATAAATTGAGATGGCTTTACAAACTCTTCGTAATCCTCTTCAGTAAATTCTAGTGCTCTAACAGAAATACCAGCTTCTAGATTTTCTTTTATTTTTAAAAGTATCGCTTCTTCTTTTTGAGCTTCTTTATTACCAGTTTTGGCAGCACGCTTTACTTTATCTAACTTCTTTTCTACAGTTTCTAAATCTTTTAACTGCAATTCCATATCAATAGTTTCCTTGTCCCTAATTGGATCTACAGAGCCATCAACATGAACTATATTTTCATTATCAAAACAACGTAAAACATGCAAAATAGCATCAGTTTCTCTAATATTAGCTAAGAATTGATTTCCTAAACCTTCACCTTTAGAAGCACCTTTTACTAAACCTGCAATATCAACAATCTCAACGGTTGCTGGCAATACACGCTCTGGCTTTACCAATTCTTCTAATTTCTGTAATCTTGGGTCTGGTACATTTACCACACCAATATTAGGTTCTATGGTACAAAACGGAAAGTTAGCACTTTGCGCTTTAGCGTTAGATAAACAGTTAAATAAGGTTGATTTTCCTACGTTTGGTAATCCTACAATTCCAGCTTTCATTTGATAATATTTTTGCGAGTGCAAATGTAGTTAATTCGTGGAATAGTTAAGATAAAAGTTTTTGGAATAATTATTAAGCCTAAAAATTTAAATTTCTGTGGATTGTTGTTAAAACAACACTATAGATTTTAGATAAAAAGAAGTCATTTTTTAAAAATAATAAAATCACTCCATTAAAAATCACAAATTAATCCATTACTCTTTTATGAATTTTAACTAACGAACTGTCTAATTCAAAAGTATTTATAAATTTTAATTCTTCATTATCATTTTCTGAAAGAAGTGCCTTATCAATCAACTTCTTTCTCGCAATACTGTCTATTTGAGAATAACTAAGAGAAAGATTAAATAGTAGTAAAAGAGCAAATATTATTTTCATCTTTTAAGGTATTTAAAACAAAAGGCTATTTAACTAACATTTTTAAATGTTGGATAATTTTCTGTAATTGTACCTATGCCTTTTTTATTTATTTTAAAAGTAACATCTTTTGCTGTAGAAAATAATAAAACAGATAGAAAAGATGTCTTTAAATGTTCTTTTATAATGATTAATGCTTCTTCTAAGGTCATCTCCTCCTCTATATCTTCTGTTTCTCTTGGTCTAAAGCTGTATTTAAGAATCACCTTAAACTCACCATCAGCATAAATAGGCCTGAGGAATATATTTTTTAATTCTGGCTTACCAATGGTTTTAGCCATGGTTAGCTTTGCAAAAGCTTCTTCTTTAATACTTTGTTTTACTTGTTGCCAAAACACAATAAAATCCTCTTGGTATGTCATAATTTATAAGGTAATAAACAAATTCTCAAATAAAAAATCTGAATAAACTAAATGATTTCAAATTGTATTACTCGCGCTCTAAAAGTTTTTTAGAAACCTTATATGATGCAGCATAAGCTAAGCCTTCTTGTCTTTTTTTAAACTCAGAAAATGCTTTATTATACCATTTTGGATCAGTAGCTTTTTTTCTGAATGAATCATGACTTAAAACATCAAACATTTCGCCGTTTAACCAAGGTTCTATTCCGTATATACTAAGTCCAAAGTGCTCTGCACGTTGCAGTACTATTTCAAAATCTGCTTCAGAGAAATAATAAATATTCTCAGAATCGAATCCGTCATTAATATTAGTTAAACCTGTAAATACATTTTTCTCTAAAAATTCTGATTGTTCCATATTAAAGTAAATTACTGCGTCTTATTTATTATTCTTTATCTACTAAATAATTTTAGTTATAAGCTGCGAAATTAGGTTTTACTTATATAATAGCAATAGATTGATGTGCTTTAATTTCCAAAAAAAATCTAAAGTCAAAGACTTAAGGTTTTTAATCTAATACTACTTCTATTTCTCCCATACATTATTAAAAGTAGGGAAAACCAAACCTAACATGTTATATTAATACCAACATTAGACGCAACCATTTTACATATTGTGCATCTTTATTATATAACTAATCCATTAAAATCTCATATAATGAAAAAATCAATCGCTTTTATTCTGTTACTATGTCTTGCCTTTTCTTGCTCAGAAAAAAACTCAGATAATCTCACAGGAGATTACACGCTTTCTGGGAAATTTGTTGTTCCTAACGGTCTTGATCCTATATCTAAAGCCAAAGTAATGTTATATGAGGACAATATTGTAATTTCTGAAACGCTAACTGATAGTGAAGGTAATTTTATTATTAACAATGTGTTTCCTGGAGATTTTGAAATAAAATTATCTAAGGGTTTATTTTCAACTACACTCAATACTACCGTATCTAATGAAGATGATATTTTTGATATAGATTTAAGTACAATTGAAATAACTGAGTTTCCAAATATTGCAGTAGTTACAGGTAATTATGACAATATTGAAACTGTTTTGTATAACATAGGTCTCGTTAACCCTGTAACTCTTGAGCCTTTGTTTGATATTATTGACGGACAGGATTTAGTAGGAAGACCAAGTGGGACTCAACATACTCACAGCCATGCTAACGCTAGTCATAGCAAAACCACCAACAATCAATTAGCACCTAATGTAGACTTTGGTTTTGGAAGTTTAATTGAGTCACCTACTTTATTAGCCAATTATGATATTATTTTTTTAAACTGTGGCTTATCAGAATACAAAACAGATTACAGTAGTAACCTTACAGATTTTGTTGCAAATGGAGGATTACTTTACGCTACCGATTATGCATTTGTATATTTAAATGATATTACCAATTATGGTACAGATTATATAAGTTTTAGAGAACCAAATCGTTCAGGACAATCATTATCTACCGTTGCAGAAGTGCTGAACACAGATTTATTAAATTGGATGACCTTAAATTTTAATATTTCTACCACAGATAATACTGTAACTATAGATCAGTTTTTAGATAGTTGGCAACCCGTTGCTTCTTATAATGAAGATACTGTTATACCTTGGTTACATGGACCAGTTGAATACACAGACGGCACCGCAGAAGACATTCATTTAGCTTATACTTTTAATCATGGAGATGGTGGTGTTTTATATTCTTCATTTCACACTAAGAATAGCGCTACACAATCTGAAGCTGTAGAACGATCAATTCAATATTTAGTTTTTGAATTGGCGAGCTTAAAGACAGAGTAAAAAAGTAATTATTACTTATCTATAAAACATAAAAAACCCAAAGTTTTAAACTTTGGGTTTTTTATATAAAATGTCGTTGTAAACTATTCGTCAGGATGCATAAAACGTTGTTTTGCTAAAAGCTCTTCTTCCGTTTCTACATGTGCATCGTCTGGTATACAACAATCCACAGGGCAAACTGCTGCACATTGAGGCTCTTCATGGAAGCCCATACATTCCGTACACTTATCTGGCGCAATGTAATATACTTCGTCATCTATTGGTTGTTGCGTCTCATCTGCATCAACTTCCTTTCCATTAGGTAAAACTATCTTTCCAGATAAACTAGTTCCGTCAGAATAACGCCAATCATCTGCGCCTTCATAAATAGCTGTATTTGGACATTCTGGCTCGCATGCTCCACAATTTATACATTCGTCGGTGATTATTATTGCCATAGTATTTTATCTTTTTCTTTTTACTTTACGTAATTTTGCAAATGCGAAAATAAAGCCAAAACATCGTATAACCAAACCATATATGGAATTACAACAAAGAATTAACGCATTTATAAAATTAGGTGCTTTTTTACAACAATTTCAGAATAATGAATTCGTTAAAAATGATACTATCGAAGCTAACGATTTATTCTTTGATGGCTTTAAGCATCAAATAAAAATAGCTAAAGAAAACAACGGATGGTTTACAGAAAAAAATATCACGTTTGCTTTAAAAAATTGGTCTAATGCATTGACATACAAAAACATTAATGAGTGGACCAAAAAGTATAACTTTAACAACACAAAACCTAAAACCATTGCTATAATAATGGCAGGTAATATACCATTAGTTGGTTTTCATGATTTTTTATCTGTATTAATTTGCAATCATAATGTATTGGTAAAACAGTCTTCTAACGATAAACATTTACTTCCCTTTTTAGCTAAATATTTAGAAGTTATAGAACCAGGCTTTAAAGGAAAAATAAAATTTACTGAAGAAAAGTTAGAAAAATTTGATGCTGTTATAGCAACTGGAAGCGATAATACAGCGCGCTATTTTGAATATTATTTTAAAAACAAACCTTCAATAATTAGAAAAAACAGAAATTCGGTTGCGATTTTAACAGGTGCAGAAACCTCTAAACAGCTAGAAGCTTTAGCCGATGATATTTTTAGATATTATGGTTTAGGTTGCAGAAATGTTTCAAAACTATTTGTGCCAAAAGATTACGATTTTCAAGCACTTTTTAAAGCCGTCTATAAATGGCATCCTATTATTGAAGAGTCTAAATACGCCAATAATTACGATTATAATAAAGCCGTTTATTTAATGAGTGAATTTGATATGTTAGAAAACGGATTTCTTATGATAAAAGAAGATAAAAGTTACGCTTCGCCTATCGCTACATTGTTCTACGAACATTATACTAACATAGAAAACCTAAAACAAAAAATTGATTTAGAATCAGATAAAATTCAATGTATAGTTGCTGAAGGTATTTTAGAAGATGAAATCCCGTTTGGTAAAACTCAAAATCCTGAGTTGTATGATTATGCAGATAACGTAGATACCGTTAAATTTTTATTAGAAATATGACTTAAAAATTATCAATTTAATAACACAATTTAAGCATTTAATTAGCACCTTTGTAGTTAATTAAATATTTAAAAACTTAGAGGAATTGATATCCTCTAAAATATAAATTTAGAATTAATGAAAAAACATAATTTTAGTGCAGGACCATGTGTATTACCAAAATCGGTAATGGAACAAGCAGCAGCAGCAGTTTTAAACTTTGACGAAGGTTTATCCCTTTTAGAAATATCACATCGTAGCAAACCTTTTGTAGATGTTATGGAAAATGCTAGATCCTTAGCATTAGAATTATTAGGTTTAGAAGGCAAAGGCTACAAAGCCTTATTTTTACAAGGAGGCGCAAGTACACAGTTTTTAATGGTTGCATTAAACCTTTTAGAAAAAAGAGCTGGATATTTAAATTCTGGAACTTGGGCAGACAAAGCTATAAAAGAAGCTAAAATTTATGATGACATATATGAAGTAGGCTCTTCTAAAAGTGCCAATTTCAATTACATCCCTAAAGGATACGATATTCCAGAAGATTACGATTATTTTCACTGTACATCCAACAACACTATTTTTGGAACACAAATGAAGAGTTTTCCAAACTCACCGATACCTATGGTATGTGATATGAGTAGTGATATTTTTTCTCGTCAGTTAGATTTTTCTCAATTTGATTTAATCTATGCTGGTGCTCAAAAAAATATGGGACCAGCAGGTACAACTCTGGTAGTGATTAAAGAAGATATTTTAGGTAAAGTATCTCGTAAAATTCCATCAATGATGGATTATAAGGTGCACATAAGCAAAGGCAGTATGTTTAATACACCTCCTGTATTTGCAGTTTACGTTTCTATGCTAACAATGCAGTGGTTAAAAGATTTAGGAGGTATTAAAGCTATAGAAGAAATTAACGAAAAGAAAGCAAGTTTAATTTATTCTGAAATTGATTTAAATCCCTTATTCAAAGGATACGCAGCAAAAGAAGATCGCTCTAATATGAATGCAACATTTACATTAGAGAACGAAAATCTTAAAGAAACTTTTGATGCCATGTGTGTTGAAGCAGGTATTAATGGAATAAACGGTCATAGAAGCGTTGGTGGTTATAGAGCATCAATGTACAATGCTCTATCTTTAGATAGCGTGAAGGCACTTGTAGAAATTATGAGTGAATTAGAAAGTAAAGCATAACATATAAAAATGGGTATTGTCCCTTTTATTTATTCAGAAAAAAAATCAAATTTAAAGTTGAGAAACTTTTAAACTTTTAAACATTAACATGAAAGTATTAGCAAACGACGGAGTTTCACAAAGTGGTATTGATGCCTTAGAAGCTGCTGGTTACGAAGTTATAACAACTACAGTTGCCCAAGAACAATTAGAAAACTACATTAACACTAATGAAATTTCAGTATTGTTAGTAAGAAGCGCTACAACAGTAAGAAAAGATTTAATTGATAACTGCCCTAGCCTAAAAATTATTGGTCGTGGTGGTGTTGGTATGGATAATATCGATGTAGACTATGCACGTAGCAAAGGATTGAGTGTAATTAATACACCTGCTGCATCATCTCATTCTGTTGCAGAATTAGTGTTTGGTCACTTTTACGGACTAGCACGTTTCTTGCATAACTCTAACAGAGATATGCCACTAGAAGGCGACGCAAATTTCAAAGGTTTAAAGAAAGCCTATGCAAAAGGAACAGAATTAAAAGGTAAAACTTTAGGTGTTCTAGGATTTGGACGTATTGGCCAAGCTACTGCAAAAGTGGCTTTAGGAGCAGGAATGAAAGTTGTTGCCTTTGATCCTTTTCTAGAAAAAGCAGATTTACAATTAGATTTCTTTGATGGACAAAAAGTGAATTTTGAAATTAAAACTATTTCTAAAGAGGATGTTTTAAAACAAGCAGACTTTTTAACATTGCATGTACCAGCTCAAAAAGACTACGTAATTGATGAGGCTGAATTTAAACAAATGAAAGATGGTGTAATAATAGCTAATGCAGCACGTGGTGGTGTAGTTAACGAAGTTGCACTTGTAAAAGCTATAGAAAGTGGAAAAGTAGCAAGAGCAGCTCTAGATGTTTTTGAAAAAGAACCAAAACCAGAAATTCAATTATTAATGAATTCTGCTTTATCACTAACACCTCACACGGGAGCAGCAACAAATGAAGCACAAGATAGAATTGGTGTAGAATTAGCTGAACAAATTATTAGTATTCTTGGTTAAAAAATAAAAATGTGACCAATGCATAAAAAATGAGTCCTACTTAATGTGGGACTTTTTTTGTACCTTACAATGCTTAATTTTATTAACTTAAACTATAATATAACAAAATGGCAGGAATTTTAGATTTATTAAACAGCGACTTAGGAAAAACTATAATTAGTGGTGTTTCAGGTTCTACCGGAACAGATCAAGGAAAAACTAGTAGCGTTTTAACAATGGCGTTACCAGTATTAATGAAAGCAATGGAGCGTAACGCTTCAACACCAGAAGGTGCTCAAGGTCTTATGAGTGCATTAAGTGGAAAGCATAATGGTAGCATATTAGATAACCTAGGTGGTTTATTTGGTGGTGGTGTTGATGAAGAAGTAACTAATGATGGTTCTAAAATTCTTGGACATGTACTTGGCAGCAAACAACAAGGTGTTGAGCAAGTTATTGGTCAAAAAGCTGGATTAGATTCTGGTGCTGTTGGTAATATCTTAAAAGTAGCTGCTCCAATTTTAATGGGAGTTCTAGGTAAACAAGCTAGCCAAAACAATGTTAGTGATCAAAGTGGAATTACAGGTCTTTTAGGAGGTTTATTAGGTGGTAATGATACTGCAAATGAACAAAGCTTCTTAGAAAAAATATTAGACGCAGATGGTGACGGTAGTGTTATCGATGATGTAGCTGGTATGGTTTTAGGAGGAAGTAAAAAAGGCGGTATTGGTGGCCTTTTAGGTGGCTTATTCGGAAAATAAAATTCCTTTATACATATTTACAATTTGGCAGTTCTATAGTTAGAACTGCTTTTTTGTTTAAGTGCATTAGACTTTTAAAATCTACAGGTTTACTAATTCAAAAGCTTCTCTTACTTAATTCTTATAGTATTCATCGTAAATAAACCTTTATTTTGTAGTGTTAAATCAAAGTAAAATATAATTAACTCTAAATAATATTTAATACCTTTAATACCATGAGAAAGCTTATTTCAATTACTATTATCCTCTTTTTATTAGCGAGTTGTAAATCTTACAACAAAAATCAAACTATTAATAACGAAAACGAAAATAGTTTAGTAGAGAGCGATACAGTTTCTATCAGTAGTGACGAAAACGATTATGAAATTATAATTATTGAACCTGGTTTTAATTCGTGGTTAATGACAACCGCAAGACCAGAAGGTTTCCACTCACAGTCTTGGTTAGAATCTAGAAATGCAATTATGGTGCAAACATGGAATCAAAGAAATCTTCAACCTCAAACGTACGACCCTAATTTATATGAACTTCGTATAGATTATGACACTAACACAGATTATGGTTATGAGGTTAACTATAAATTATATAATTACTTTCTTTATTTTCAATTAAAATATAATCAACGATTATCTGCTTTTAGGCCCAGAATTTAGGATATAAATACATCTTATTTTATTAGTTTTACAGCACGAAAATTGTGCTATGGAAAAATTTAAAAAATATTGGGAAATACAACATAACTGGCAGTTGTTATTTCCCTTTTTTGGTGTTATCATCTTAGGGTATTCTGCGTATAAAATTTCTAAGGCTATTCTTGGTGATTATAATCTTATATTAAAAATTGTAGCTTCAATTGTTATTTTGTACTTTTTATTAAAGATTACTCTATTTCTTTTTAAAAAATTAGAAAAAAAATGGATTCTAGATTATAAATGGGAAATGATCAGAGTTTTTATGGTCTTTGCTATTACAGGTTCATCATCTTTGTTTATTGGTAGACCCATAATTAAAATGATCGGAATTACTAAAGAAAACTTAAACCCTCTTATTTATTGGATATTATTCATTATCATTGGGCTTATTTTCTATCAGATACTTTTAGTAAGCTTTGGATGGCTTTTTGGGCAATTCAAGTTTTTTTGGGAATTTGAAAAGAAAATGCTTAGACGATTTGGACTTAAACGTTTTTTAGATTGAATTTAAAAACAGCAATAGCATTAACATTTAAAGTACTCGCAATTACGCTTGTACTGGCTGTATTATTGCCTACTGCTGTAAAATTTAATCACGTTTTTTCGCATCATACTCATAAAGTTTGTAAAAATGATAATTCTACAGATACACATTTTCACGTATCTGATTTTGATTGTGATTTTTATAAATTTAAACTATCAAATAATTTATTTCTAGTAATTAACAGCTATGAAATAACTACTAAAAAGTTGGCTTCATTTCAGCCATCTTCTTATTATATTTCTTCAAATAATTATCAGCAACAAACAAGGTTTGTTAGAGGTCCTCCAACGTTAAGTTAGAATTCAAATTTTCTAATACTCTAATAAATTTATTTAAATGAAACGACTAATTATTGGCTTAGTTTTAACCATTTATGGTTTTAGCTATGGTCAAACCTGTAACTTTACTTTTTTAGGTGAGTTAAAGGATTTTCATGATGGCTCATCCATTGAATCTGCTACTATTTACATTAAAGAAAAGGATAAATATATAGTTTCAGATTTAGATGGTAAATTCAAAATTGAAAACCTTTGTTCAGGCATCTTAACACTTACTATTTCTCATATTGGTTGCGAAACCAAAACAGTTTCTTATGAGATAAATAATGATGTGTTTAAGACCATATATTTAGAACATCACCTAGAAGAACTCAATGAAGTGGTGGTAAATTCTAACCTAAAAACAGAAGAGACAAGTATTGAGAAGTCTATTAATAAAGCTGTAATTGAAAACTTTTCTGATAAATCTCTAGGAGATGCTCTAAACACAATTAGTGGTGTTTCTTCTTTAAATACTGGAAATACAATTACAAAACCAATGATTCATGGACTACACAGTAGTAGACTTTTGATTGTTAACAATAACGTACGCATGTTTGACCAAGAATGGGGAGATGAACATGCACCTAATATTGATATTAATTCTGGTAACAGAATTGAAGTTATTAAAGGTGCTAATACTTTAAAATATGGTAGCGATGCAATTGGTGGCTTAATATTAGTAAGACCTAAAAAATATATGGATAAAGATAGCCTATTTGGTAGCTCTCTCCTATCCATTAATTCAAATGGTCGCGGAGGAAATGTAAATACAGAGTTGGTTAAAACATATAAGTCTGGTTATTATGGAAAATTTCAGACTAGTTACAAGCAGTTTGGTGATTTTAAAGCACCTAATTACTACTTAACCAATTCTGGTTTGAAGAATATAAATATGTCTTTAAATTTTGGATTAAACAGGTTTGAAAAAGGTTTTGACGCATACTATAGTGTTGTTAGTAACGAATTAGCAATCTTACAATCATCGCATATCGGTAACGTTAACGATTTAGTAGCTGCTATAAATAATGAAGAGCCTAGAATTGTTGAAGATTTTTCATATAATATAGATTACCCAAGGCAAGAAATATTGCATCACTTAGGTAAGGTTGAAGCCCATAAACGTTTTAAAGGTTTTGGAAAATTAACCCTTCAGTACGATTTACAAATAAACCGACGTAAAGAGTTTGACTTAAGACGTGGAGATTTATCCGATACACCTGTTATTGATTTGCGTTTATTTACCAATTCTTTGCAATCTAATTTAAGAATAGATTATTTTAATAACCTCAAGATTGATACTGGTTTATTATTACGCTATCAACAAAATGACGCAATTTCTGGCACAGGCGTAAGTCCATTAATTCCAGATTTTGATAAGTATGATGCTGGTATATATGTTATTGGAAGTTACAATTTAAATGAAACTTCCGAAATTAGTGCAGGTCTACGATACGATTTTACGAGTTTTAAAGCAGATGGCAGAGAGGATAATACAAATTGGGAAGAAGCTTATAATTATGTTTCTTCTAATTTAAGTTATTCAAAACAATTTAATGATGAATTATCTTTATATCTTAACTATGGGTTAGCATCTAGAGTTCCAAATCCATCGGAATTATTTAGTAGCGGATTACATCATGGTGCAGCTAGAATTGAAATTGGATCTTTAACACTCAATAAAGAAATTGCTAATAAATTAATAGTTTCATTAGAAAAAAATAACGAGAATTTCGGATTTTCAATAAGTCCATATTATAATTATATAAATGATTATATACAACTTATTCCCACAGGAATAACCACTACCGTACGTGGTGCTTTTCCGGTTTGGGAATACAACCAAGTAAATGCGCAAATATTTGGTGTAGATATTGATGTAAATAAAAAAATTAATGAATGCTTTGATTATAATGGTAGTATTAGTCTTCTTAAAGGAGATAATAAAACAGAGAATATTGCCCTAATTCACATGCCTGCAACTAATTTTTCTAATAGTATATCTTATAAAAACGATGATTTAAACCAATTAACAATTAGCTTAAATCACAAAACTGTATTGCAACAAAAAAGATATCCAGATTACAATTTTTACACCTATAATGCCACTTTACAAGAAGATGTTTATGTAGATATTAGCTCTACACCATCTTCGTATTCTTTATTTAGCTTTAATAGCTCTATGCAATTTAAAGCTTTTAAAAAAGGGAATATAAAATTAGAATTTAACATAGAAAATCTATTCAATACATCCTATAGAGAGCATTTAAACAGGCTTCGTTATTTCGCAGATGAATTGGGTAGAAACTTTAATTTAAAAATAAAAATCAATTATTAATACAAAAATAAAAACATGGAAAACTATAAATCAATAAAAACTATCAAATTATTAGCCTTATTATTTGTCTTAGGTTTAACAATAGCAAGCTGTTCTAATGATGATGACGACCATGATCACGATCATGAAGAAGAATTAATCACTACTGTTACTTACCAACTCTCCAGTGGTATGGACATTGTTACTCTAGAGTTTCAAGATATAGATGGTGATGGAAGCGCAGCTCCTACGTATACAGTTTCTGGTCCATTAACTGCTAATACTATATATACTGGTAGTATTGAGTTATTAAACGAAACGGAAAGTCCTGCTGAGGATATCACAGAAGAGGTTGAAGATGAAGGAGACGAACATGAATTTTTTATTACATCTTCAATTAGTGATATTATAGTTACAAAAACAGATTCTGATGAAGATGGAAACCCAATTGGCATAGAGTCTACATTGGTAACAGGAGACCCAGGTTCTGGCACTTTAACTATAATCTTAAAGCACGAACCTACAAAACCAAACGATGGTACATCTGCTGATGCTGGTGGTAGTACAGATGTTGAAGTTACTTTTAACATAGCCGTACAGTAATTTATTGTTTGCAATACAGTAAAAAAAAGCACTCATTTGAGTGCTTTTTTTATTTTAATGCTATTAACGTTCCTTTTTTATTACAAAAGTGTAAACCCACATTAAGGTAAATGTCGGTATTACATCAAAGCCAGGTAAGGCTTCTTCTATAAAAGTAATGATTCCTGCTATTTGTCCTGCTTTGCCCTTATATAACTTTGTCATTAACCAAGCCGAAACTGGTGCCCAAATAATATCCGAGAATTCTCCAATGCCAGGTATTATAAAAGAGATTAAGCCCAAGGCATCAAAAAGAATACCTAATCCAAGTATTTTGTATTTATTCATTTAAAGTATTAATATTTATTACTTCTTACAAAGCAATAAGTGTTCCATTTTAATGCATTTAACCATTAACTCCTAAAAATGTTTTAAAGGTGTATATCTTCTTTTTAACGTTTAATTAAGACCATTGCTCTTTATGAGATATTAAATTTGTGCGTATTAAAGTGTAACAAATGCTTCTTCATTACATCTTTAATACATTATTAGCAATCATCAATCAATCAAATATGCGCTTTAATCTCATCATTTCTATTGTTGCTTTATTGTGTTTTTCTAATACAATACAGTCACAAGAAAAAAAATCTTTAAACATTCATCGTACTGAAAATTCACCTAAAATTGATGGTGTTTTAGATGATGACGTATGGAAAAATGCAGAAATTGCATCAGATTTCACTCAATTTAAACCAGAAATGGGAGTGGTATCCAAGGACCATCAAAAAACCATTGTAAAAATGGCTTATGATGATAAAGCAATTTACGTTTCGGCCTATTTAAAAGATAAACCAGAAGACATACAAAAACAACTTACAAGTAGAGATAATTTTGGACAATCAGATTTTTTCGGCATTATACTTAACCCAAATAATGATGCTCAAAACGATACAGAATTTTTCGTTTTCAGTTCTGGTACACAAGCAGATGCTACAGCAACTCCAAGTAATGGTGAAGACTTTGGTTGGAGCGCAGTTTGGGATAGTGCTGTAAAAATAGTTGATGATGGCTGGATTGTGGAGATGGAAATTCCATACCGAGCATTACGTTTTTCTAATGATAACATTCAAACATGGGGAATTCAATTTCATAGACGTTTTAGATTAGACAACTCACAATACTCATGGAATCCTATAGACCGAACTAAAGGAAATTCAAGTTTGTACCACGGTGAACTTACAGGAATTAAAAATATAGAACCTCCTACTCGCTTAAGCCTCTACCCTTTTGTAACAGGAATTTCAAATACTTACGATGGTGAAACCGATACCGACTTAAAAATTGGCTTAGATGTTAAATATGGTGTTACAGAAAACTTTACGCTAGATGCTACTCTTATTCCAGATTTTAGTCAAGCTGCTTTTGATGATTTAAGTTTAAATCTTGGACCTTTTGAACAAACCTTTGGAGAACAACGACAATTTTTTAAAGAAGGTGTAGACTTATTCAGCAAAGGCGACTTATTCTTTTCTAGAAGAGTTGGTGGTGGTCCTTCTGGCAGTATTAATCTTGAAGATAATGAAGAAATTATAAATTATCCTGAAGAAATTAAAGTATTAAATGCTGTAAAGTTTTCAGGTAGAACAAAAAAAGGATTAGGCATTGGTTTCTTTAATGCAATAACCGAGAAAACAGACGTTACCATAAAATCAACAGAAGACGTATTAAACCCAGATACACAAGTAATAGAAACTATTGTTACAAGCAGAAAGGAAACTATAGAGCCACTCAGTAATTACAATATTTTGGTGGTAGACCAACAGTTTAATGGTAATTCTTCGGTAAGTGTTATAAATACAAATGTTACACGAAATGGCCAATTTAGAGACGCAAATGTTTCTGGCTTGCTTGCCGATATTTCTAATAAAAAAAACACATACAATATTCTTGGTGAGGTTAAGATGAGTAATGTTAATAAACCAGAAAAAGATAATTTAGAAACTGGTTTAAGCACCTTCTTTATGGTTAGAAAAATTCATGGAAAATTTAGATATAGTTTTGACCATAGTTTAGCAAACACCAGATACGATATTAATGATCTTGGATTAATATATAGAAATAACTACAGTAACTTTGGTGTAGATGCATCTTATCAGATTTTTGAACCTACAAAGAAATTAAACAACTTTAGCATTAATACATGGGTTAATTATAGACGCTTATACAAACCAGACACCTTTACAGGAACAAATTTTGGATTTAATATGAATGCCCAAACTAAAAAATTAATGTGGTTTGGAGCAAGTATAAATGTAGAACCAGGAAAGCAATACGATTATTTTGAACCTAGAGATTTTGAAAACAAACGCTACTTTATATACAAAAACATAGGAAATATAGAAGGCTGGTTTGAAACCAATGAGAACAAAACACTATCTCTTGAGTTTTTTGCATACGCCTTTCATGCTTTTGATAGTGAAAGAGATTTAGCAGGTTATGGTTTTGGTATAGAACCTTCGGTACGTTTTAATGATAAGTTTAGATTAAATTACGATTTTACGTTAAGAAATAACAACGGAAGTCGTGGTTATGTAAACAAAATTGATAACCAAATAATTTTTGGAGAGCGTAATATTTTTTCGGCAGAAAACAGTATTTCTGGCAATTACACCTTTAATCCTATGCATTCATTGGCTTTAACTTTTAGGAATTTTTGGACAACAGTAAATTACGATAATAAATTATTTGTATTAAATGATAACGGAACTTTGTCTACCGAAGATGGCTATACCGTTGCAGACGTAGATAATCCAAATGTAAATTTTAATACGTGGAATTTAGACTTAAGCTACACATGGCAAATTGCACCTGGTAGTTTTGTTACAGGTTTATATAGAAACCAATTATTTAATAGAGACAATAATGCAGAAGATGACTACTTTGAAAGTATTAATACTTTATTTAAAGAACCTATTCAGCACACATTTTCTCTTAGATTACAATACTTTTTAGATTACAATAATCTAAAATCTGTATTTTCAAAAAACAAATCTACATCCTAATATTGTGAATTAATTGATTAAGTATTACTTTCACAGCATATGAGTAAAACAGTTATTTCCGCTAAACAAATTAAGAAAGCCTATAAAAATCTTCAAGTCTTAAAAGGTGTAGATTTAACCATTTTAGAGGGTGAAGTAATATCTATTGTTGGCGCTTCTGGCGCTGGTAAAACAACGTTGCTTCAAATTTTAGGAACATTAGATAAACCAGATTATAACTCTGATACAGAATTAGTTATAAATAATCAATCTATAAAATCATTAAACGATAAAGCATTAGCTAAATTTAGAAATAAAAATATTGGCTTTATATTTCAGTTTCACCAATTATTACCAGAATTTACAGCATTAGAGAACGTTTGTATACCTGCTTTTATAAATAATACGCCTAAAGCAGATGCAGAAAAACGTGCCAAAGAGCTTTTAGATTATTTAGGACTTAAAGATAGAATTCATCACAAACCAAACAGTATGTCTGGTGGAGAACAACAACGTGTCGCTGTGGCTAGAGCTTTAATTAATAGTCCAAACATAATTTTTGCAGACGAACCATCTGGAAACTTAGACAGTGAATCTGCTGATCAATTACACAACTTATTTTTTAAATTAAGAGATGAGTTTAATCAAACCTTTGTTATTGTAACTCATAACCAAGAATTAGCTGCTATGGCAGATAGAAAGCTAACTATGGTAGATGGTAAAATTGTAGGATAGAAATAAAAATACAACCAATTATGAGATTTATTTTATCCCATAAATAAGTGATTTTTAAACGCAACCTTTTTACACTTTATACATCTACAAGTACCAATTGTTATATTAACTTGAGAAAAACAATATTCCTTATCTGCCTAGCTTTGGTACTAAACTCTTGTGCCACAATTTTTAATGGAAAAACAACACGAGTAAATATATATGCTCCAGAAAACGCTACGGTACATTACAACAAACAAACTTCAATTGTATACGAAGGTGAAACAAGTTTATACCCAAAACGCTCAAGAGATTCTTTAAAATTTACTATTACTAAAGATAGCATTTCTACCGATTTTGCCTTTAAAAGAAAAACATCAGGACTTTTATATGCAAATCTCTTTACGCCACAAATTTTTGGTGCTGGGTTTATAATAGATTTCACCAATCAAAGACGATTTACTTATAAACGAAATATTTATTTAGAAATAGATTCTACCACAAACACTTTTAAACAATTTGAGGGCAAAAAACAGCCTTTTAAACAACATACAACGTTTATTTATACATCACCATTACATTTTATGGATTTTTTTTCGCAACCAATGGTAACACTTGGAGTTGAATATTTCCCATTAGACAATTTTAGTATTAGTGCAGAATATGGTACAATGTATATAAAAAGTAGCAAAGACAATTCTAAACCTAATTATTCTGAAAACAAAGGCTTTACTTCGAGATATGAATTAAAATACTATAACCTAATTAGCATAACTAACAATCCTAAAGTTAACGAATATATTGCGTTAGAAGCGCGTTTTTTAAGACATCAATTTAATAAAGTGATTAGTATAAGAAGAATTAATAACGATATTAATTATTACATAAGAGAGCCAATTACGGTACACAAATTTTTAGATATCTTTAATATAAAATATGGGCTAAATTTTCCAGTAGGCAAACGCATGTATCTCGATGTTTATTCGGGATTTGGCTTTAGAAATAAAACATTTAAAAATCCAAATAGCTTTTATAATCCTGAAACTGATTATATTTTAGAAAGTGATAGTCATCTTTTCTTTGGAAGAAAAAGATATTTAGAAGGTGTTGATAACCAAAAATTATTCAATTTTTCTCTAGGCTTTAAATTTGGGATAAAACTATAGCCAATTGAGGCATATTTGGTCAAAATATTGCGTGAGAATATCATAACACAGTTCTTCCCCTTTAAAATAAATTTAGCTTAATCCTCTCCTTTTTTAAACCCATATAAGTTTTGGTGAATAAAATCTTTTGGAAATTTTTCATCTCCTTTAAAACCAATTTCTACTGTACCACTATCTTCTGGGATGTAGTCTGTTTTAAAAATATAATCCCACAGACTTAAACTAATACCATAATTAACACCATTACTCCCTTTTGGTAAAACATAGGCATGATGGTATAAATGCATTACAGGATTATTAAAAATATACTTTAAAAATCCCCAAGTAATTTTAATGTTAGAATGGTTAAGATGACCTATTGAAATTGCAATAAAGTGGACAATATAAGCTTGTTCTGGCTCAAAACCACCTAAAAGCATTACTCCAAATGTTTTTAAAGGTTTATATAATATATTCTCCATCCAATGGTATCTTAAATGTGCTGCAAACCCCATTTCTTTTACACTATGATGTACTTTATGGAAATTCCATAAAAAATGATATCTGTGCAATAACACATGCGTAAACCATTGTACAAAATCTAAAACAATGAAGAAAACCAATAATTGCAACCACATTGGCCAATTAGAGACATCTACTATAGCTAAACTTTTTGCTGTTATATTTAAATCTCCAAATAGCACGCCCAACATCTCGTATACACCACTTATTACAATGGCAAATATGAAAAAGTTGAAATACATATAAAATCCATCTAACCAGAAATCTTTTCTAAAAATTGATTGTTCTTTTCGCCAAGGAAATATTATCTCTAAGCACCAAACAATTAAAGAAATAACCGTAAGTCCCCAAAAGTAATTGGTATACCAAGGCACTTCAAATATAATTGATTTCCATGTCCAATCAACCGTTCCTAAAAAGGCATTTACAAACGCATCTATATACTTATCCATTATTTACTTCTTCTATTAACTTTACCATTTTTATATCAGTAAAAAAACTCTAACATGTACAAATATCATTATATATTTTTCCTTTAAAAAAATATAATAAATACGCACAACCATTTTGGTCTTTGACAAATTTAATCAATCAAAGCCTTTATTTTATATAACTATTTGTTAATAGGTGTTTAGATATCTAAACTGTAGAGATTTTTGAAATAGTTTTTTCCTCATTCAAATTAAAATCTTTAATATTTCAACAGTATTCAACTTAAAATTATAGTTCATCTTAACTTTAGATTTAAGATTTTAGTATTTATTCCAAATGATAATACACATCCCAAAAATACTATTCTATAGATTATTCTAGAGCTAAAATTGCTGAGTAAAAACCATTTCTAAAATCATATAAAATTAAAGACTAAATTTTAGCAATTCAACAAAAGTTAAATGGTTAAAAATCTGATTATTATAACCTAGAAACTTATTAACTATTTACATCAAAAAATATTCAAATAAACCTTAATATTTATCATATAAAACTCACAAAAAAACTTAATTTTGTGTAAGATTATAAAATATAATACATATGAATTTCCGAATAGAAAAAGACACAATGGGCGAGGTAAAAGTACCTGCCGACAAACTTTGGGGAGCACAAACAGAGCGTTCTCGTAATAATTTTAAAATTGGACCTTCTGCATCAATGCCATTAGAGATTGTAAATGGTTTTGCTTATCTAAAAAAAGCTGCTGCACATGCAAACTGCGAATTAGAAGTTTTATCTAAAGAAAAACGCGATTTAATTTCAAATGTTTGTGATGAAATTTTAGAAGGTAAACATAATGATCAATTTCCGTTGGTAATTTGGCAGACAGGTTCTGGTACACAAAGTAACATGAATGTTAATGAGGTTGTAGCTAATAGAGCACATCAAATTGCAGGAAAAGTTATTGGAGAAGGTGAAAAAACAATACAACCAAATGATGATGTAAACAAATCACAATCTTCTAATGATACTTTCCCTACCGGAATGCACATTGCTGCTTATAAAAAAGTAGTTGAAACTACGATTCCTGGTGTTATACAATTGAGAAATACATTACATAAAAAATCTATAGAATTTAAAACGGTTGTAAAAATTGGTCGTACGCACTTAATGGATGCAACACCATTAACTTTGGGTCAAGAATTTTCTGGATATGTTTCTCAATTAGACCATGGTCTAAAAGCACTAGAAAACACATTACACCATTTAAGTGAATTAGCCTTAGGTGGTACAGCAGTAGGAACTGGTATGAACACGCCTAAAGGATATGACGTATTAGTGGCTAAATACATAGCTGAATTTACCGGATTACCATTTATAACGGCAGAAAATAAATTTGAAGCATTAGCAGCACATGATGCTATTGTAGAAACACATGGCGCTTTAAAACAATTAGCGGTTTCATTAAACAAAATTGCCAATGATATAAGAATGATGGCTTCTGGTCCACGTTCTGGTATTGGTGAAATTATAATACCAGCAAATGAACCAGGAAGTTCAATTATGCCAGGAAAAGTAAATCCTACGCAATGTGAAGCCTTAACGATGGTTTGTGCACAAGTAATTGGTAATGATGTTGCTATTTCTGTTGGTGGTACACAAGGACATTACGAGTTAAATGTATTTAAACCAATGATGGCTGCAAACATTTTGCAATCTGCTCAATTAATAGGTGATGCTTGTGTGAGTTTCGAAGAGCATTGTGCAAGTGGTATAGAACCAAACCATCAGGTTATAAAAGAGTTATTAAATAATTCATTAATGTTGGTTACTGCTTTAAACACAAAAATAGGATACTATAAAGCTGCTGAAATTGCAAATACTGCTCATAAAAACGGAACAACCTTAAAAGAAGAAGCTATTAACTTAGGATATGTTTCTGCAGAAGATTATGACGAATGGGTAAAACCAGAAGATATGGTTGGAAGCTTAAAATAGAATCTCTTAATTAACCATAAAAATTATTTAATATGAAACACAAACTTCTTTTCGCTATTGCTTTTATAAGTGCTTTTTCTTTTGGCCAAACTACATTTTTACCAAAAGTAGTCATAAATTCAGCAACAGGTGATGCACCTTATTCTATTGACACAGGCTTAATTGACGGTGATTCTTTTATAGATATTTTAGTAGGCACCAATTTAGGTAATACTATAGAATGGTATAAAAACAATGGCGACAATACCTTTACATTACAAACCTTAGTTTCTAATGTTCTAGATGGTATAGGAGGTTTAAAACTTATTGATTTAAATAGTGATGGTTATTTAGATATTTTAGCAACAGCTTATAATAATGACCGTCTTGTATGGTTTCCAAATGATGGATTAGGAAATTTTGTGGTTCAAAATGTAATTTCTAATACTATAATGGGTGCTTCTGGAATCGCTGTAGGTGATATTAACAACGATACATTTATAGATGTTGCTGTAACCGCTTACGACAGTAATGAAGTTATATGGTTTTCTAATAATGGTACTGGTACTTTTACATTAGAAAGCGCTAAAATTGATGATACATTAAGTGCTCCAGGTGTTGTAAACCTAAAAGATATAGATGGAGATGGCGATTTAGATGCATTAATTGCAACCGCAGTTTATTCTAATGATGTTGTTGAAATATTTAGAAATAATTTGGTGCCTTCTGGTACAGTTTCATTTACAAAAGATGCTATTTCTGTTGCCACAGGTAAAGTTGGTATGTTTAATGCTACTTTTGAGGATATTGATGGTGATACCAATTTAGATATATTGGCAACTGAAGTATCTTATGGTGGAGGACCAACAGGAAACTTATATTGGTATGAAGATAACGGTTCTGGATATACAGAAACTATTTTCTCTACTACTATTAGCAATCCTGCTCTGGCACTTTTTAAAGACCTAGATAATGATGGTTTAAATGATATTATATTAAGTAGTGGAAAAGCAAATGCTGGAAATGATTTAGTATGGTTTAAAAATAATGGCTCTGGTACTTTTGCTACCGAAGAAATTATAGATGCAACCCAAAGTCAAGCTTTTGTATATTCTATTGAAGATTTTGACGCAGATGGCGATTTAGATATTGCTAGCTGTGAATATAATCTAGATAATCTAAATTATTTTGAAAATCAAAAAATTGTACTTAGCATACCTAATTTAGATTTGCAAACAGTTTCTATATTTCCTAATCCCACTAAAGATTTTTTAAATTTTGAAGGGCAAAATACCGAAATTAACGTGACGGTTTTTGATGTTTTAGGAAAACAAGTTTTAACTAAAGATTTATCTGTTGGTGAAAAATTAGATGTTTCGTCATTAGTTTCTGGTATATATACTGTTAAATTGAATGATAAGTTTTCTACAAAATTTATTAAGGAATAAAGAATATCATAAAATGTTATAAAAAAAACGCTATTAAATTATCATTAGCGTTTTTTTTTGTTCAAAATTTTAACAATCTTTACAAAAACATCATTTATTATGTCTGTCCTCATTTTAAACATAAAACAATTGCTTCAGGTTCATGAGTCTAATGTTACTATTATAAAGGGTAAAGAGATGAAAGAACTTAGTATGCTAGAAAATGCTTACATCTATATTGACCACGATACCATTATTGAATATGGAAAAATGGAAGATTATAGAACAATTGAAGCAGATACAATTATTGATGCTACAGGCAAAATAGTTTTACCTTCATGGTGCGATTCTCATACGCATGTCGTTTATGCTGGTGACAGAACCTCTGAATTTGTAGACAGAATTAATGGATTATCTTATGAAGAAATTGCTAACAAAGGTGGTGGCATATTAAATTCGGCTAAAGTTTTACAAGACACTTCAGAAGATGATTTATACAATCAATCCATAAAGCGTGTAAATGAATTAATAGCAATGGGAACAGGTGCTATTGAAATTAAAACAGGTTATGGACTTACCGTTGATGCAGAAATGAAAATGCTAAGTGTTATTAAACGAATAAAACAAGAAAGCTTAGCTGTTATTATACCTACTCTTTTAGCTGCTCATGCAATTCCTTCCGAATTCAAATCTAAAAAGAAGGACTACATTAAATTAATAACAGAAGAACTAATACCAAAAGCATCTGAATTAAACATTGCACACTTTATAGACGTGTTTTGTGAGGAAGGCTATTTTGATATAAAAGAAACCAATACCATCTTAGAAGCTGCTAAATCTTATGATTTAAGACCAAAAATTCATGTAAATCAGTTTAATATTTTAGGAGGTATTGCGCTTGGTGTAAAACACAATGCGCTATCAGTTGACCATTTAGAAGAATTAAACGAAAAAGATATTGAAGCCTTAAAAGGCAGTGACACTATGCCAGTTGCGCTTCCTGGTTGCTCTTATTTTTTAAGTATTCCTTATACACCTGCTAGAAAACTTATTGATGCAGGTTTACCGTTAGCAATTGCTTCAGATTACAATCCTGGTTCTTCACCAAGTGGTAATATGAATTTTGTTGTAAGTTCCGCTTGCGTAAAATTAAAAATGACACCAGAAGAAGCCATTAATGCAGCTACTGTTAATGGAGCATATGCTATGGGAATAAGTAATATGTATGGTAGCATAACAAGAGGCAAAAAGGCTAACCTATTAATTACAAAGCCTATGAATCATTATAGTGAAATTCCTTATGCATTTGCTCATAATCCTATTGAGCAAGTTATAATAAATGGTCAATTACTATAATTTCTATAAAGACATTAAAACAAAAAAAATCCAGAAGTAAACTTCTGGATTTTTTGCTATTAATCAATTAATCAACCCTTACTTCAAAGTAAACTCTGAAGAAGATATTAATGCCTTATCATTAAATACATTTACTTTATAACGACCTTTTTCAAATTTAGAATCTTCCAACTCGTCTATATATTCGCAAATATTTAAATTTCTATTTTCGTAATTAAATCTACTGATTAAGCTGTAGTTTAATACTTGATCATCAAAGTTTATTTGATCGTTAGAACCTAATACATTGTTTAAAGGGTCTATTACCTGCACATATAATTCTTTATCACCAGCTTCAGTTAACATGTTTTTAGCTACTGTAAAACAAACTTTAAGTTTATCACTTCTTCCTGCACGTTCTGTTGGAATTTGTTTACCACTACTTCTTTCAATTACTCCCATTCCTACTAAGCCCACAGTTTGTAGTGCTGCTGCATCTTTAACAACCGTAGAAAGCTGAGTGTTTTGTACTAAAAGAGAATCTGTAAACATAGTACGTTCTGCTAATTGTACTTGCGTACTATCTAACGACGTTGCTAAATATTCATTCTCAACTTTTAAACGATCGTTCTCAGTTAATAAAATCTCCATTTCTTCTTCTAAAGCTTGGTATTTCTTTTTATATCTCCATAAACTATTTACACTATTTTGAGATATTTTTAAAGAATCCATTAAACCTTGAATACGTTCTCTTGCAGCAATTAAATCTTGATTTTTTACTTCACTTTCAGCAATAGCTTCATCATAATCCTTTGCTAAATTACTAAGGTCAGTCATTACTTGTTGCTTCTCGCTAACTAATAATTTTTCATTTTCTTGCTTTTCATTGTATAACTTAGAAGTAAAAAATGCTGTTCCTAAGAACAATACAGCTAATATCGCTAAGCCTACTTTTAATCCTGTGTTTGATTTTTGTGAACCTTCCATAAATTGTTTGGTTTTAAGTATTGTTAATTGTTGTTTTTAATTTTTATTTGAGATCAAAGTAATTAAATAAAACTGTACTTTTATTCTATTATTTTAATTATTTATCCAAAATGAATCATCTTGTCTTATTTACTGAAAAAGAAAAACAAAAGCTTTTAAAGAAACGTAAAGGCGAATCAAAATTTGGAGAACATATTCAGTTAATACCTAACCTCACTAACATATACGATGATATTGTTAATTTAGATGTTGACTATGTTTTATTTGGAATAAATGAAGATATTGGTGTATTCGGAAACTTCGGACAAACAGGCACTTACAAGGCTTGGGAAGCAACTCTAAAAGTTTTGTTAAATATACAAAGTAACTCTTTTACATCTGCAAAACGTGTGCTTATTTTAGGTCAATTAGATTATCTAGAAGAACGTAAATCGCTACTTTCTTTAGATATTTCTAAAAAGAAGGAACTCTCTAAGGTCCGACAATTTGTTGAAACTATAGATAAAGATGTAACCAACGTAGTATCTTCTATTGTTAGAGCAGGAAAAACACCAATCATTGTTGGAGGTGGACATAATAATGCCTACGGAAATATAAAAGGTTGCTCTTTAGCCAATAATAAAAGAATGAATGTGGTTAATTTTGACGCACATTCAGATTTTAGGGAAGACGAAGGCAGACATAGTGGTAACGGATTTAGCTATGCTTTTGCTGAAGGTTTTTTGAGAAATTATTTCATTTTTGGCTTGCATGAAAATTATACTTCAATTAAATTATTAAATACAATTAAAAAGATTAAAAATCTTAAATACAATACTTATGAATCTATTGAGGTTAGAAATGAAGTAGATTTTAAACCAGAAATGAAAGCTGCATTAGATCATGTATCTGAAAAATTATTTGGGATTGAAATAGATTGCGATGCCATAGCAGATATTCCGAGTAGTGCAATGACACCAAGCGGTTTTAATGTAACACAAGCCAGACAGTTTGTAAGTTATTTTGGTAAGCATAAAAATGCTTCTTATTTACATATCTGCGAAGCTGCACCAACAAAAAAAACAATGACCAAAGTAGGAAAACTAATTACTTACCTCATTACAGATTTTATTAGAGCCAATGACAATTAAAATAATTAACTACCAACCTCAGTACGCCAAAGACTTTTACAATTTAAATATTGAGTGGTTAAAAACTTTTTTTTATGTTGAATCTTATGATGAAGATGTTTTAAGCCATCCAGATAAATACATTATTAAAAAAGGTGGTTTTATTTTCTTTGCATTAAAAGACGAAAAAGTAGTTGGTACTGCAGCATTAATGCCAACGGCAACTTTTGGCATTTTAGAATTAACTAAAATGGCCGTTTTACCAGAAGAACGTGGACAAAAAATTGGTCAGCAGTTATTGCAACATTGTATTGATTTTGGTAAAACTAAAAATTTAAAAGGTCTTCTACTCTATTCAAGTAGAAAATTAGAAAACGCTATTTATTTATATAGAAAATATGGTTTTGTGGAAATTTCGGTTGAAGAAAATTGTCCTTATGAACGCTGTGATATAAAGATGTTGTTAGCGTATTAAATTAACTTTTATTCATATGACAAATTATGATTTCTCAACATTAAGTCCAACAGATTTCGAAAAATTGGTATGTGACCTGATGAATGCTTATTTTATTAATAAAAACCTAGGTGGTACATTTAAAAGCTTCAAACCTGGCAGAGATAAAGGAATTGACATACTTCTTTCAACACCTGAAAATGATTTTAAAATTATTGGACAGGTAAAACATTATAATAAATCGAAATATGCTAATTTAAAATATGACCTTAAAAACACTGAAAAAGAGAAAATATTCAAATTAAATCCTACTTCTTATTTAGTAATTACTTCACTTGAATTAAGTCCTCAAAATAAGTTAGAAATAAAAGAGATTTTTGCTCCTTACATTTTGTCAATTGATCATATTTTTGGAAGAGAGGACTTAAACTCTATTCTAAATCAAAACAAGAATATTGAAGAAAGGCATTACAAATTATGGTTTTCGAGTACAATTATTTTAAATAAAATACTCAACCATAAATTTCAAAGTAGAAGAAAAGAATTTTCAGAAAAAAATTTAAAGAGAAAATTTAGAATTTTCGTTATTACGAACGATTTCCACAAAGCGAAATTAATATTAAATGAAAACAAATTCATTATTTTAACAGGGGAACCTGGAGTAGGAAAAAGTACTTTATCTGAAATGATTATTTATGATTATCTGAAAAATGACTACCAATTAAACATAGTGTATGATAATATAAAAGAAATAGAAAATGTTTTAATTGATGATGAGTCTAAACAACTTTTTTATTTTGACGATTTTCTTGGACATACTCAAGAAGAAATAAATAAATCAAAATCTGCAGAAGCTTCACTTATTAAAATAATTAGTCAAATAGAAAATTCTGAAAATAAATATTTGATATTAAATACTAGAAAATTTATTTTGACTTCTTTCATGCAAGGTTCAGAAAGACTTAGACATTTTGACCCACTTAGATCCGAAACTAAAATTGAACTAAGAACATATTCGTATTCTATAAAAAGAAAAATATTAGATAATCATATTTACGATTCTGAATTAGAAAAAAAACAAAAAGATATTATTAGAATACTAGCTCATGACATATGTGTAAATGATAATTTTACACCAAGAATTGTTGAATTTTTCACTAATTCCGACAGAGTTAATCTTGAGCCTCAAGATTTAAAAAAATTTATAATTAATAATCTTAAAGACCCTAAAGAAATTTGGAATCATGCTTACATGAAACAAATTACTCAATTTGATCGATTTCTTTTGAATACGCTTTATTCATTAAATGGTGAAACCGATATAAAGCATCTGGAAAAAGCATACAATGCTCGAATAAATTTTGAAGTAGAAAAAAACAATTATATTAAACCTCAAAATCCATACTACGAAAGTTTAAAATTGATGAATGATGGTTTTATCATTATTAGTAACAACAAACCAAAATATATTAACTTCATCAATCCATCTCTTGAAGATTTTCTTAAATATAGAATTAATGTAAATAGGCAAGAGGTTGAAAGAATTTTATTTTCATCAAAATATATTGAACAATGGTATTTCTTTTATTCGCCTTACATCAAGCCAAAAGATGCAATAGAAAAAAACATTTCTTGTTTTTTTCTAAATAACTATAAAGAATTACTTGAAAACTCATTAGATATTAATTACGATAAATTTCTAATCTCAATTTTTATTCAATACTTTTTTGAAAACGGACTAGAAGAAAATATTAACAATCTAAAAAGCATTAATGATTGGAATTTCTTAAATAGAAATGAAAGTGCTTTATTCTATTCAAAGAAATTATTAAACTATTCAAAGAGTATAAATAAACTAAATAAAACTATTTGTGATTTTAATTCGCAATTCTTTTATATTCTTCTTACAAATGAAGAAAACTTAGAGAATTTGATAGAATTATTAAATATTTTTATACGACATTTCAATAAAAATATTTTTAATTTATTTAAAAACGAATTAGAATTATATGATTATTTCTTAGATCATCTGGAAGCAGTATTTTCAGATTATATAGAGTCAAATTATTACTTTTTAAAAAATCAGAATATTGAAAAAGATGCTAACTATGAAATAATTGATAAAATCGAAAAGTATATCGAATTCATAACTTTGAATATAAATGAATCATTTGAAATTGAATATAGATTTATGCTTCGACAAGACTGGAATGATATAGCACTTATAAATTCTATAGAAAATGTTCAACGTCAATCCAAACTCGTAATTGACTATGACTCAATAGCAGACGAAATGATGATGAATAACTTTGAAGATAATGAATACAGAGATTACTCAAAAATCACATTAGATGATATCATAAATGGTAAAGTTTTACCTATAAAGGATGATTCATTCAAAGAAAATAAAATCACTGATACAGATGATAAATTATTTAATGCTGATGATGATTTACCTTTTTAATTTTGCTTTTCTGAAGCAGCTTTCAACGAATCTATTTGACGCTGCAATCTATTAATTACCTCTGTGTTATCGTCAATTTTAGGAATACGCATTAAAGAATCCATTTGTTGCTCCATTACATCTTCATCTTTTGGAACCTCTTTATAATAATAACCAATACCTTCACTTGCTCTCCAAGCTTCATTTAATTGATTATAAACTTCTTCATCCCAAGTACTTGGATGTTTTACATCTATCCAAATAACATCTCTATACTCACTATCTATCAATACTAAATCTGGCGTTGCAGAACCATCAAATTGCTGCGCATCAGTTGTACTTATAGAAGATATTGTACCCAAGAAAAACATACGTTTTCTACCTGCAATTTCTTTTATGTAAGGTCTAAATTCTACAGGTGTGCTTGCATTCCAATCATATTCTTTACGAGACTCTTTTACTTTTAATGGCATTGCAGAAACACCTGCATAACCTTGTTTTTTAGTGGCATGATCGTAATAATACATTTTATCGGTTCCGTCTGCCGGAATAAACACACTATAGCTTAAACTTGTGCGCTCATCGCCTACTGGCTCTAAACCAAACCAATGGTATAAGCCGCTATAAGCATCTGAATTAGAACCTGCAAAATCAAAATCAGTAACATAAGGTTGTTGATTTTGGTCTTTTGGCATAACTGGAATTTTAACTGCTGTTTCCATTTTCCATGGTAATGGATCACTAAATCCTCCAAGAAATTTTAAAGATTCTGCTTGTAATTGAGACACTTTTTCAGCTAAAGTATTTTGTTTGTTTAAAAATGGATAATTTTTAATTTCATCTGGACTCACAAATGTGCCTTTACCAATCGTTACGCGTTCTATATAATCATTTACATCGTGCTCACCACTATCTATAATCATTACACCTCCAAATGATGGATATGGAAAAAAGAAGCCTTTCCATTTTATTAAACTCACAACTTCTACCCATTTATTATCGTCATTTTTCATGTAAAATGTATCACTTGGCTCGTAATTAAAAAGCATCCATGGATTAAAACGTTGCACAACAGCATTGTAAGTGTTTCTGCTAAACTTTAGAGATTCACCTATTGAAAAGGTAACATCAATTCTATTTTCGTTAGAAAACCTCGGAAATGGCGTTGTACTACTTACAGCAAATACCTCTTCTGTATTATCGCTAATTTGTTGCATTACGTACTTCTCACTTGGCTGAATTGCCATAGTCCACTTATTCTCAGTGCCAATTCTTACTAAATGTGGTAGCGAAACGTCTTTGGTTTCACCTACACTTTCATTTGCCATAGAAAATATATTTCTAAGTGGCTGAATACGTTCGTTTTGCGTTAATGGTAGTTCGTTGATTTCAACTTTATTTAAACTATTGAATACATTATATGTTTTCATGTAATCATACATTTTTAGATGCCAACCTACACCATATAATATTCCAAAAAATACAATCATCAATGCTAAAATCCCTAAGCGACTACCAACATTTGCAGAATTTCTGAATTTTCGCAATCCAAGAATTAAAACTAATAAACTGACAATAATTATAAAGATGTATTTTCTAATAAATAGTAAAACAGGTTGATAATCGTCTCTAAAAAAGAACAATAACACTAATAATAGTAAAACCACAAAAATTGTGACTGCTTTCTGTTTTCCTCCCTTGTTCCAGTATTTCTTAATCATTTCTTATTTTTTGTAATTCTAACTTTAAATCAGAACTTTAAACTTATTTACTTAATAGCGACCTAAAAATTAACTTAGCGCCAAATTTTACATTACATAAGACCCTTATCTTTTAATCGGTCACGTGCACTTGTTTTTTCTATTTCAGGTTTTGATTCTATATCTTGTTTAACCTGTGTTTCGGCATTTGAGTCTTTGGATTCTAGCTCATGTATAAAATCTTTTCCTTTTTCTACTGTGTCTTTTACAGCATCTAATAATGAATCACCTTTTTCATCAATAACTTCAGATGATTTAAATACAAAGTTTGCTAAATACGTTCCTATTAAGGTACCAAACATACTTGACGCAAATAATGAGATGGTCATTAAATCAATAGGAATTAAAAACCTTGCTATCACAATAAAAACAAGAAATAAAACACCAATATAAACCAATCGCATTAAAAAAGACTGTTGATATAAAAATCCTTTTTTGCTAGTTGAAGGCATTTGCAAATCTTTAGAATAAAAAATTTTATTAAAAAAACGGTATACTTTATTGCTTTTAGATTCTCTCCAGTACAATACAATTCCAAAAAGAATTGAGGCTATAAATGCTATTATTTCTAGTGACATCATATTAAATTTATGGTTCTTATAAAGTTAGTCTAAAATTATTAAATATTGTTACTGATTCTTTCAATTACCCAATCTTTAAAGGAATCTTCCCAAGTTTCATAACTCTTATAAAACTGTTCTTTATCGTACCAATACAAGAATAATACATCCATTGGTGCAATATTAATGAGTAATTTATGGATTAAATCTCGATGTTCTGAAGATAATGAAGAATGAGGCTGATGTAAAGCAAAATAAAACGATTGATCTACAATATCTTCTATTTTATAAGCATTACTGCGTTCAAGTTTTTCGAGGTATAATTCTACGCTCATTACCTGTTTTCTTGCCTTTATATCTATTTTATTTAAATAGCTTTTAAATAAAACATTATCATTTAATATATCTTTAATTGGATGTTCTGTATCTTTTAAAAACAGTGCTAATTCATACTTTTTAATACGATCATAATTTGGCGTTTTTACCATATGTTCTAAATCACATTCAATTATTATATGATCTTTTAGTTTATCTACTAATTCTGGCTGTGCTATATGGTAAATTAAAACATCATGTAATGTGTCCTTTATAGCTTCCTTATAAGCACTTAAGCTTTCAAAAATAATAATTGTTTTTATAAAATCTCTCAATAAATAAACACCACCAAAAGCTCTTGTATAAAATGAATTTGTAGTAAAATGCAATGGATGTAAGCTTAAATCTCTGTCTCGCAAATCGCCATATTTTTTTGCCGAATCTAATAATTGTTGATGAATACCTTCATCTATAAAATTATTATCAGTTTTAAATTTATCAACTAATTTTAATTGATCTTTCTGTACCTGCTCAAGGTTATCTATAAGCCTAAATTTAATAGTGATATTATCATATTTTAAGACATCTAATGGCTCATAAAACACATCTATATCTTGGTCAAAATCTATGCAAATCGCAGAATCTCTAGTGATATCATTGATTTTTTGTCCATGTGTTCTAAAAATATGTTGCATCATTTCTTTATCGAAAGAATGAAAAGGCAAATACACAGGTTTACCTTTTTGTAAAGGTGATATAATGATTCCATTTGGGTTGGCATCACCATGATTTAAATATTGTGTATTATTTTTCTCTTCAGCAACTTCTGGACTCCAGCCAATACCATCTATATAAAATGACTTGAGTTTTGTCTCTGTAAAACCTAGTGTTTTTAAGCATTTATTATAACGCTCAACGAGTTTTCCACTTATAGGAATAAGCTCGCTTCTGTATAAATTTGCTACTTTTAGTTTTTTCATTATTTTTAAATCAAATTATTGATTTGAGCATATTGCAACAACATAATTGTTTTTGCATCAATAATCTCCTCTGTTTTAATCATTTCTAAAGCCTTAGAAAATGGTAATTCTAAAACCTCAATTTCTTCGTTTTCACTTTCTAATCCTCCACCATCATTAATTTGCATTTCATCTACATATTCTGCCACAAATAAATACATTTTTTCTGTTAAAGCGCCAGGTGATGTATATGCGGACAATACTTGTTTCGCATTATTAATTCTATAACCTACCTCCTCTTCTGTTTCTCTAAGAATGGTTTCTAAAGCACCATCATTATTGTCAATTGCTCCTGCACAAACCTCAATACACATGCCTTCTGATTGATTTTGTTCGTAAACTGGCATTCTAAATTGTCTGGTTAAAATTACAGTACCTTTCTTTGCGTTATACAACAAAATTGCTGCTCCATTTCCACGATTATAACACTCTCTAGAAACAGATTTCCAATCTCCATTTTTAAATTGATAATCGTAATCAATTCTATCTAACCTTGCCCATTCTTTAGAAAGATTTGTTTTAGTTATGTTTTTTAGATTGTTATTCATAATGATTTATCTTTTAGATAGATCTAATTATTCTGTGTATAATAAAAAGGTATGGACCAAGATCTAATGTTTTCTTGGTTAAATTCTTTCTTTATAGTAATAGTCTGCATTCCAAACTTTTCATTATTTAGAGGTACATAGCCAATAATACCAAATTGTTTAGTTATAGGATGTGTATATTTTAAAAAGTCTATATCCTTTTTTTCTTCATTTAAATATATTGTATTGTATTTGCGATAGCAGTCTAAAAAATTTAATCTTTCTTCTTTTCTTTGTTCTACTTTAGATTTATTTGAGTCTTTAACATAAGCATCACATGTTCCTTCTCTCATTTTCTTTTCATTATCAAAAATGGGAATAAATACTCTAACAACCTCAGATTTAATAATGTCTGATTCTATTTCTGGCGCTAAAAGAAACGTACTGTTAGTGTTTTCAGACTGATAATAACTAGGATTTATCTTTAAGTCATCTGACTCTATAGAAAGCCCATTTTTAATCAAATAAGGTATGTTAGTTTTATTCATTTGAATAACAGCTAATGGCATTCCAACTATTAAAAAAGACAACATTAAATACGCTAGAGATTTATTCTTTTTAAAATTAGAACCAAATATCATTGATACTTGAAGAATAGACTTATACAAAGGCCCAATCATAATTAGAGAGCCATATTTTACGGCTTTAAAATATAATATCTGAAGGTTTTCTTTTTCTTTATTTTTTTTCAAATTAGCTATTGTTCCTATAACCATCTGAAACAACATAGCTGCAATAAATAAAACTAGAGGAATTAAAAGGATATAAGTATGTACATAACTAGACAACATATTAAATACTAATAAATACACACACGCCAAAATTGCCATATAGGAGTACATCAATAAAAATGTAAATGCAGCCGAAAAGATAACGCTACAAAGTTCATCTACCTTTTTTATTGAATCTTCTAGCTTTGGTAATATAGAAAGAATCTTCTCTGTATATATCTTTGAATACGCGCTATCTTCTATACTATAATCTGGAAAAACAGAATTTAAACCTACCAACCCAATCCAATAAGCTCTGAGAAAAAAATGGATTACAAACATTGACGCTAAAATACTAATGGCAAATAGACCAATAAAGACAATAGCATAACCAACCAAATACTGGCTAGGATCTAAAGTGTTAATCAATTTATTTGTTGCCCAATCGATAACCTCAAACAATTGAAATGTTCCAAATATAGCTATTGCAGACACTAACAATTCTGCTTCCCAGCTTTCATCCTTTAGTCTCTGCAACCAACTATTTGTTGTTTTGTTAGAAGAATTATCTAACTCTATTTCATTATTTGTGTCGTAATTCATTATTAACTTCTATTCCCAAATTGTTCTCTTGCTTCTGTCTCTATATTTAATTGATTTACTCTTGCGTCTACTTTTCGCTTAAAGTCTGTATCTGCAATGGTTGCTACATTATCTAAATAACGAATAACCTCTTGTCTTCTAATATCTGAAAAGTTAAGACCTTTCATATTAGACTTCATTAACTCTTGCAACATATTAAATTTGGTTTCATAATCCTTTTTAAAATAGGTTTCGGGATTTTCAAACCAATCTTTTTCTAAATCGAAATCAGTAAGTCGCAATGAAATTGCAGATTGAATGTTACGCACATCTCTAGACGAGAAAAACGGAAATATCTTCTGAATTTCTTTATACAATGCTGCGTAAAACATATGATCAGTCTCTTGATGTAACTTTTCTACCTTATCAAAAGTATCATGTACTCTAGCCTCTGAAGGTTTTTCTAATGCATTAAGAATTTCTCCCATACTATTAGCCAAACCTTGATCAGATAAGTATTTATACACTTCAGGATCATTCATGTTTACAAAATCTGGCATTGTATCATTTAACTTTTTCCACCAGATGTAATCCTGATCAACAAAATCGTGTTCCGTACGTGCTCCATCAATTTTAAATCTACCTTGTACTCTAGAAATTACAGCTTTATCTAACATTTCTGGTAAATTGGTAAATAAACCAATAGAACTGTTACCGTAATTTACAGCATAAGCACCTTCAGTATACCTTAAAAATACACCTATAACTTCTTTTACACCTGCAGAAACACCTTGCGCTGTTCGTTCTTGTAAATTATTCTCAGCATCATCAATTGGCGCAAAAATTAATTTAGTTGGATCTTGTAAAGGTTTCATCCACTCTACCATTTTTTCAGCAGAACCACCTTGAAAAGTACTAATCAACGTATCTGGCATTGGGTGGAATAAAAATGGAATATCTAAATTATCAGAATGTTCTTTTAACCTGGTTGCAATGGCTGCAATAAGCATACTTTTTCCTGTTCCAGGAATTCCGTAACCCATAAATACAGGCATAAAACCACCTAATTCTTGAAATGGGTTTTTCTTAGCTTCTATATCATAGCTTAATAAACGCTCAGTTAAACGACGTGCAAAATGCTTGGCATCTCTATTACCTACAATTTGCTCAAACTGAATTTTGTTGAATTCTATACTCTTTGCTGTACCTGAAAAAGAATTTTCCCAACCAGATACTGCAAATTCTGAATTTTCTAATTTGTAAGTTCTATCAACAATTGTTTCTGTGTATTCTAAGCTACTTTTTCTAAGTTGAATCTCGTCTATTAAGGCTTCAAAATAAACTACCGTAAAATCAATAACATCTTTATCTGACTTAATGATTTCTGGATGACCTAAATATTTATCATAATAAAACAATTGGCAAGAAATCCCTTTTAAAGGTGTCAATAAAGACACTTCAGGAATACCTGCAAACTTTTGTTTCATAACCGATAAATCATCTGAAGCATATGGTTTTAAATCATGCAAAATTTTATACGCTGTAGCAAATAACATAAAGGCTGTAGACGTATGCATTTTACTTTCGTATTCTCGTCTTCCAGAATTATCTAAAGCCGATTTATTTTCACTTAAACTCGATAATCCTGAGGCATCATAGAAGCTATCTTTAATCCAAATACCTAGCGTTAAAGCTTCTTGTACCGCAAATAAAGTTTGATTTAAATAAATAGGAAGTGCTACAGACTCTGGCAATAAACGTTTTTTTAAGGCTAAAATAGTTTTTGAAACTGAAGTAACATTGACGTTGCTTCCGTTGTTTGCCCGAGATAAATACAATAAAATAGATTCATCTTTAGCGTCGTTATCTTTGTTTTTTGCGCGTTGACTTTGTTCCCATTGAATAGATTTTAGATACGTTGTTGCTTCATCTCGAAGCATGTCTAATTCATTTTGCTTTATAGGGAAGGTTGAGTTGTGTTCCATTTTTTTTTAGGCTTCAGTCTAAGACTTAAAAAACAGTTTCTTACATTGTACTGCCTTATTTATCTAAAACTGTTTATTATTAATATGTGATTTTATCGCAATACTGAAAACTGAAACTGCGACAGTTAACTTTTTACTTCATTTCTAATTCCGAAATCTGAATAGGACTCTGCGCCAACTTATTCATAATCTCTGGAGTTTTATTATATAACAATTGAATGATTCTGTGCGGTGCAAATATGTATCGTTGATTGAAAATAGCATCCCAACGCTGAAAAGTTTGTTTACTAAAAAAACTACCTTCTTTAAATTCGCTTGCAGATTTTAATTCATCTATTTTAAAAGAAATAGCATAAGACTCTAAAGGAATTTCTTTGTTTGCAATACTCTGTAAAATTGTATGCGTTACTTTATTTTCATCTTTTGCAAAAACATTGTGTAATGGTCCTAAATCTACACGTCGTATTCGTTTAGGAAATACCTTTGGCAAACGCTTATCTATTGCATAAGCCATAGTATCTAAACTCATATCGCGATCCGCTACATTTTTTAGAATAGAATAGATTTCGTCTTTATAATCAAGAACATTTTTACCGTCGTAATTAAAATACATAAAGCAAATGTATGGCCTGTTATGAGTGACATCATAGAAACTCCAACTTACTAAATATTCTTCCTCAGTACCTTCTGTAGTTTTTATGATTTTGCCCTGCACAAAACGATTAAAAATATACTCTTTTTTTGCTGAAGTATAGTAAACTATTGATGCTGCCTGAAAGAGTTTACGCTTGGAAATTGGCTCCTTTTTGCGCATTAAGGTGTCTAAAAACTCCTCTTTTAACACCTCTATATTAGTTAGTTTCCCTAAATACTCTTCGCGCAACTCTAAGTCATTAAATAAGTATCTAAATTCTAAATAATTTGGAAATCCAGAATCGGTTAAATCAACTTTCATGTTTTCCTCATCGTCATACATGTATTTTACACGCATGGCTTCAATTGAATACAACAACAAATCACTGTATTGTTTAAATAACAACACTTCTTGTTGATTTAAAATTTGTTTTTCCTGTACAGCAACAATGAGTTCCTTTAATGTAAAATCTATCATTTTGTGATAGAACACATATTGTTCTTTGGAATCTAATATTGCGGAATCTAATGGTGTAACAATCATTATGGTAGGCAGTTGGTAGTATTCAGCTTAACATGAATACTTTTAAAGTATTATTAAAAAGATATTGAAATAGATATATCTAGGGTATTCAGTTTTGATTTGACTGCCAACTGAATACCATAGTTATATATTTTTTTTATCCTAACAAGTCATCATCATTAGCTTCTGGTTTTGGCTCACCTGCTGGTTCTCCGCCTCCATCACCTGATGGTGCATTTCCATCTGCTGCATAGTAATCTTCAAAAATTTCTTTCATATCAATACCATAACGGTCAGCAAAATTTGATTGGATTGATTTATCCTTTTCTCTAATTTCTTGTAAAGCTTCTGCATAACTTCCGTAAACACCTTGCATTACTTTTTCGTGCACCGGAATATTATCCATCATTTCTTGACGTGCTTTAGCACTTGCTGTATGCATTGCTGCCAATGTCTCACCAATATGCTCATCTGTTTTTACACCAAGATGCTCTAAAATAGCAGCAAATTCTTGATCTGTACGTGCTTTTAATGCAACAACATAACCATCATAATACTTTAAACGTTCATCCGTATCACTCTTTAATTTTGCTCTATGCGTTTGTAAATTACTACGTAAAGATGTTAATACTTTAATTGTAAGATTATGTTTATGAACAAAACTATCTTTTGAAGCAGCTAATGTAGTATAAGCATTTTTAAGCCCTTCTAACTCTTCTACTTTTTGCTCTAAAGTTGTCACTTTAGCCAAAGCATCGGAATATTCAGTAGATTGTTTATCTGCAACTTCTTCTAAAGATTGACGCGCTTGCTTTAATAAAGCATACTCGGTTTCTAGCTTATCTTCTACTTCTTTCTTTTTCTGAAGTGCTTTTGTGTGATTATTAGACGCTTCTACAATTGCCGTTTTAAGGCTTTCTTCTACTTCTTTAATCTCAATTTCTCTATCTTTTAAACGCTTAATTGCCGCTTGACTTTTAAAGGATAATTCATTTAATAAGGTTTGTACGTCTGCTGTTTCTATACGTTGCTGAAACATAGCCTTAGCCTTATTATCTGAAGCATCACGCTCTTTTTGAGCATTTTTTAACTCTGCCTCTGCATCTTTAATTTTGCTTTTGCGTCCCCAAAGATTATTCCACCAAGTATCTGGTTTATTATTGGCATCTTCTAATTCTACTTTAGCACGTTCTAAACGTTTTACGGCATCATCAATGATTTTTTGTTCTGCTGCATTTAGAGCTGAAAACCCTTCAAACATAATACCAACTTCATCTTGATAATCTGTTAGATCTTTAATAGCATCTAATAAAGTAGTTCTATCCTTTTCTGCCATATCTACAACATTATCTAATGTTGCATTTAATATTTTCTGACGACTTTCTGGATCATCTTCTTGCGCCAATTTAGACTTCATTTGGTCAATGGCTTTCCCCCAATTTACATCGACTTTCGCTGTTTTTTCATTGGAACTTGTTTCTAATAAATCAAAATCATCAGACATATTTGTGTAGTATTATTAAGTTGAACAATTTAAGGTTAACAATTTCGGTAATTTTTTAGGACTATAAAAACTTTACCTACAAAAATATAGGTAGATGTATTTTAAAAAATGTTACAGTTTTTTTTCAAATTATTTTAAGACAAACGTTAAATAACTATAGAAAATTCATCGTTTAAATAGAATATATAAGATTTAACCCATTCATACACAATTTAAACGTTAAATTATGAGTTTTAAAACTAGCAATTAAAATCCCGAAAACCCCTAAAAACACTGCTGTTTATCGGAATTAAATCACATTTAAACGTCGAAATCATCATTTTTTTAATGTAAAAAGTTTAAAATTAAAGATTTAAAAATAATATTTTCTTTATCTTAGCGGTCTAGAACCCCAATTCTACATCAAAACGTATGTATAAAATTCTACTTACTAAGGCGCTGATAGTGACTACGACACAACTAACTATGATATTAATTTCAGTAGCCACTGTTTTTCTTGTACTTATTTCTATTGCTATTGTAAAAATGTACAAGCTAAAAGCAGAAAACAAAAAACTTATGCAAACTAATGCATTTAAGGATTACGAAGACTCTACAGAAGAAACACCTAGTGGTCATCTTTATGGTGATAATTAATTGAAGACTATGGCCTTTTTAATATTAATTCCGTTCTTCATTTTTTTTACAATATTTATCCTTTTTATGAAACCTGATATATACGCTCATGAGCACGATGCGTCTATAAATGAAGAAATAGAGAAATTTAACGCTAATTTTAAAGAATTAGAGATAGAAAACAATTATTATATAGATAATAACCATATTTATAATAAATAAAAAAGCCAGCAATTGCTGGCTTTCTCTATTTGCTCTGATGTTCTGTAGATTTATCTTACTAACTTTCTATACTTAATTCGTTTTGGCATCAAATCTCCACCTAAACGTTTCTTCTTATTTTCTTCGTATTCACTAAATCCACCTTCAAAGAAATAGACTTGAGAGTCACCTTCAAAAGCTAAAATATGCGTACATATACGATCCAAGAACCATCTATCGTGACTAATCACCACTGCACAACCTGCAAAGTTTTCTAACCCTTCCTCTAAAGCTCTTAACGTATTAACATCTAAATCGTTAGTAGGCTCATCTAAAAGTAATACATTACCTTCTTCTTTAAGTGTCATTGCTAAATGTAAACGGTTACGTTCTCCACCAGACAATAATTTAACCTTTTTATTTTGCTCACCTCCAGAGAAATTAAATCGGCTTAAATAAGCTCTAGAATTTACTTCTCTTCCTCCCATCATTACTAACTCTTGCTCGTCGCTAAAGTTCTGCCAAATTGTTTTTTCTGGGTCAATATTAGAATGCTTTTGATCTACATAAGCAATCTTAGCAGTCTCTCCTACCTTAAATTCTCCTTTATCAGGTTTTTCTTCACCCATTATCATTCTAAAAATTGTTGTTTTACCAGCACCATTTGGTCCAATAACACCTACAATTCCTGCTTGAGGAAGATTGAAATTTAAATTGTCGTATAATAATTTATCCTCGTAACCTTTAGCTACTCCAATAGCTTCAATCACATTGGTTCCTAAACGTGGACCATTTGGTATATAGATTTCTAACTTCTCGTCAAGTTGTTTTTGATCTTGACTCATTAATTTATCGTAATTCTTTAAACGCGCTTTTTGCTTGGTTTGTCTTCCTTTTGCGCCTTGACGTACCCAATCTAGCTCTCGTTCTAATGTTTTTTGACGTTTAGAAGCTGTTTTACTTTCTTGAGCCATACGCTTAGACTTCTGGTCTAACCAAGATGAGTAGTTGCCTTTCCATGGAATACCCTCACCTCTATCGAGTTCTAGTATCCAACCTGCCACATTATCTAAGAAATACCTATCGTGTGTTACAGCGATTACCGTTCCTTTATATTGTGCTAAATGGTGTTCTAACCAATGTACAGATTCTGCATCTAAGTGGTTAGTTGGCTCATCTAATAATAATACATCTGGTTCTTGTAATAACAAACGACAGAGAGCTACACGTCTACGTTCACCTCCAGAAAGAACGCCTATCTTTTTATCACCATCTGGCGTGCGCAAAGCATCCATTGCGATTTCTAGCTTTGTATCTAACTCCCAAGCATTTGCTGCATCTATCTGATCTTGTAATTCAGCTTGGCGATTCATAAGCTTTTCCATCTTATCTGCATCGCTATACACTTCCTCTAAACCAAATTGGTCATTAATACTATTATACTCATCAAGAATTGCAACAGTTTCTGCAGCACCTTCTCGCACTACTTCCATTACTGTTTTATCGTCATCTAGTTGTGGCTCTTGCTCTAAATAACCAACCGTATAACCTGGTTGAAATACCACATCGCCTTGATAGTTTTTGTCAACACCTGCAATAATCTTTAATAAGGTAGACTTACCAGACCCATTTAAACCTAGAATTCCAATTTTAGCACCATAAAAGAAGCTTAAATATATATTTTTTAAAACAGGTGTGTTTGCTCCAGAAAAAGTCTTTGTAAGACCAGACATCGCAAAAATTACTTTTTTATCGTCACTCATTTTATTAATTTATAAAGTTTATTTTTAGTTAAAAGTTGTTTAAATCTATTAAACACGTCCCTTAAGAGCATTAAAAACCCAAGCGATACAGAAAAATCCACCACCAACAGCTGCAAATCCCCAACCTGCTACGTCGTCATATCTAAATGCGCCAAGTGCTATTAAACCACATCCTACAAATATCATTATCCAGGTTGCCCAAGATAGTACCGTGTTTTTATTCATCGCCATATTCTATTCTTTTAATTTAGTTAGTTGAATTACAAATATCGTATTTTAAATAAAAAAAGCATCACGTTTTGTGATGCTTCTACTATAAATACTATTGAAAACTATAATTTTATCATAGGAACCTCAATAAATAATAGCTCTGTATCTGTTTTTGATTTAAGTTGAAAGCTATTTATTTCTGAAATACCAATGGCATCTCTCATTTTTAAATCTTCATTTTCAAAATTAATTTCGCCTGAAATAATCATTAAATAAACACCATGAGTTTCACCTTTTAAATCGTATGTGAATTCTTCATCTGCAGCTAAATCAATTCTTGAAAGTTTTACATCTTGATGAATTTTTAAACTTTCTTTATCTTCATTTTTAAATGATGTTACTAAAGTTTGAAGCTTTCCTCTTCTATTTTCAGCTTTAAACATTTTTTGACTATAACGAGGTTGAACATTTCGCTTTTCAGGAATAATCCAAATTTGAAACAAACTTAAATGCTCTTCAACAGAACCATTAATTTCAGAATGCTGAACTCCTGTTCCTGCAGACATTACTTGTACTTCTCCTGGCATAACGGCTTGCCAATCGTTATACATATTATCACGATGTTTTAAGATTCCTTTTAAAGGAATTGTGATAATCTCCATATTGTCATGTGGATGTGTCCCAAAACCCATTTTCGGAGCAATAATATCATCATTTAATACTCTTAACGCACCAAAATGTAATTTTTCAGGACTATACCAATTAGCAAAACTAAAAGAATGATTAGCTTGTAACCATCCATGATTAGCAACCCCTCTGCTCTCTGCTTTATGAATTACTTTCTTCATTTTTAAAGTGATTTTTGGTTCTAATAAAATGTATTTAACCTAACCTAATTTAAAGATTTAGTTCATCTTACCTTATCTAATAAGTTACTTAACTGAGCCGCCTCCTCTTCGGTTAAATTCCCTAATAAATCTTTCTTATCTGCTTTAGAGATATCGTGTAATAGGTTTAATCCTTCTTCCGTAATTTTTATATGAACGACGCGTCTATCTCCTGGACAAGAAATACGCTCTATTAAGTTTTTTGAACAGAGTTTATCCATTAAACGTGTTGCATTAGGCGACCTTTCTATCATTCGCTCTTTTATAGTTTGAACTTTTAAAGGCTCTCCTGCTCCTTTTAAAATTCGGAGAATATTATATTGCTGTGACGAAATTTTAAAAGGTTTAAAAAATGAAGTTTGGTAACTATTAATCCAATTTGCTGTGAACATAATGTTCAACATGGCCTTAACCTTTTGATTAGGAAAAGTTGAATTGATATCTTTAGAAAAATCGCCCATTTATTACTTTTTAATTATCTACTTGCTTTTATATTACACGCTTAATAATACTAAAACCTATAATGCGTTTTCAAATTGCTTAACTTGAATTAGCAACTGTTCATTTAACGCATCATTACTAATTTTTCCTTCTGAAAAGTTCTCAAAAAAAGATGGTAATGAAAATTCACTAACAATATCAGCATCATGTCTCGGAAATCTGTCTTTTGCAATAGCTAAAACAGAAGCACCTCCTCTAGCTCCAGGAGAAGTTGCCATTAATAACATTGGTTTATTTTGAAATGTCTTTTGCTCTACTCGAGACATCCAGTCAAATAAGTTTTTAAATACAGATGTATAGGCACCATTATGTTCTGCTAAAGAAATTATAATTCCGTCTGCATTTTTAATGGCTTCTACAAAACGCTTAGCATTTTCCGGAAAACCATTTTCTTGCTCAAAATCTACACTATACTGTGGCAAATTATAATCATTAAGATCCAGAACCTCTGTTTTTGCATTATCTACTAAGCTAGCAGCATAACTAGCGAGTTGTTTATTTATGGATTGCTTACTATTACTTCCTGCAAATGCTATAATATTTTTCATACTACTTTTGTGATTTTTTGTTAAATATATAAGAAACGATTAAAAGTATTAATGCTACTAATGCTGCCATTTGTCCTCCATCTCCAATCATATAATGTGCGAAAAAGGCAAGAATAAATGCAAAAAAGAATCCAGCATATGCCCATTCCTTAATGGTTTTAAACTTTGGATACCAAAGCGCAAATAAACCTAATAACTTGGCAACTGCATAAGGGTAAATAATATACGATGGATATCCAAAACCTTTAAACATTTCCGACACCATATCGTGCTTAAAAAAATACATGTTTACTGAAAACAATATTAATAATGTCAATAAACCTGTGGCAACATAAAAAATAATTTTATCTCTTTTCATTCTATTTGTAATTTAATTAGACTGCAAATATATAACAAAATATATTTATTTACCTAGGAATATATTTCCATGTAATATTTTTTAACAAAACATTAGCTTTCCAAAAATAGTTTCGTTTTGTAAATTCGTACAAAACAAATCTCTATTAATGGATATTAAATTCAACCAAAACGAAGATCACAATAAGCTATTAGTTTCCGACTTAAAAAAGCGTTTTGCTAAAGTAAAATTAGGTGGTGGTGAAAAAAGTATAGAAAAGCACAAGGCAAAAGGAAAGATGACTGCTAGAGAACGTGTGGACTATCTTTTAGATTCAAAAGCTAAGTCAATTGAGATTGGCGCTTTTGCAGGAGATGGCATGTATGAGCAATATGGTGGTTGTCCGTCTGGAGGTGTTGTTGTAAAAATGGGTTATGTAAAAGGCAAACAATGTATTGTTGTTGCAAATGATGCAACTGTAAAAGCAGGTGCTTGGTTTCCCATTACAGGAAAGAAAAATTTACGTGCTCAAGAAATTGCTATAGAAAATCATTTACCAATAATCTATTTGGTGGATAGTGCTGGTGTATTTTTACCAATGCAAGATGAGATATTTCCAGACAAAGAACATTTTGGGCGCATTTTTAGAAATAATGCAGTAATGAGTAGTATGGGAATTACCCAAATAGCAGCCGTTATGGGAAGCTGTGTTGCTGGAGGAGCCTATTTACCAATTATGAGTGACGAAGCCTTAATTGTAGATAAAACAGCAAGTATATTTTTAGCCGGAAGCTATTTAGTAAAAGCAGCTATTGGAGAATCTATTGATAATGAAACCTTAGGAGGTGCAACCACACATTGTGAAATTTCTGGAGTTACAGATTATAAAGCTAAAGACGATAAAGATGCTTTAGACAAAATAAAATCTATAGTTGATAAAATTGGTGATTTTGATAAAGCTGGATACAACAGAGCTGAATCTAAAAAACCAAAAGAGAATCCGGATGATATTTACGGTATTCTTCCAAAAAGTAGAGCTGACCAATATGACATGAAAGAGATAATTAAGCGACTGGTTGATAACTCTGAATTTGATGAATACAAGCAAGATTACGGCAAAACCATTATCACAGCTTATGCCAGAATTGAAGGTTGGGCAGTGGGTATTGTTGCCAATCAACGAAAATTGGTAAAAACTAAAAAAGGCGAAATGCAATTTGGAGGTGTGATTTACAATGATTCTGCTGATAAAGCAACCCGTTTTATTGCTAATTGTAACCAAAAGAAGATTCCGTTGGTATTTTTACAAGATGTTACAGGTTTTATGGTTGGCAGTAAATCTGAACATAGCGGAATAATTAAAGATGGAGCAAAAATGGTTAATGCTGTGAGCAATTCTGTAGTGCCAAAATTCACTATTATTATAGGAAACAGCTACGGAGCCGGAAACTATGCTATGTGTGGCAAAGCATACGACCCAAGATTAATCGCTGCATGGCCAAGTGCAGAACTGGCAGTAATGAGTGGAAATTCTGCAGCAAAAGTACTATTACAAATTGAAACAGCTTCTCTTAAAAAGAAAGGCGAAACAATTACAAAAGAAAAAGAAGAAGAATTATTTAATAAGATAAAACAGCGATACGATAATCAAGTATCTCCATACTATGCCGCTTCAAGAATTTGGACAGATGGTGTTATTAATCCATTAGATACCAGAACATGGATTTCTATGGGAATTGAAGCTGCTAACCACGCTCCTATTGAAAAGCCTTTTAATATGGGCGTTTTACAGGTATAATTAAGTATCATTAACTAATTAGTTAAACCTTTTTAATTAGATACATATATTAAAAACAACTACTTACTGTAATTATTCTATATTTTCTTTTATAAAAAATAAGATTTTTATTACATTTGAGAATACTCAACCCTACCTACTAACTAATTGAAAACTCTTTCATTACTATTTTTGGTTTTAACTTCTTTTTTTTGTTATTCACAAAACTTAGATGAATATAATGCTACGTATCCAGAAGACGATGTTATAACATTATCCTTAAATAAGCATATAAGTATTACAAAATCTAAAAGCAGTCTTTCAATAAAAGAAATTGTTAATAGAAAAGATTTCTATCTTACTAATAAACGTTTAACACATGCTACTGAAAGTGTAAATTATAATACGTTTAATACTATAAAAAACATTACTGCTTTCACAGAAAATAATATTTCTGATAAAATAACAAAAAGCTTTGTTCGTGATTTTAATGATGAAGATGTTTTAGTTAGAGGTGTATTTTATAATGACCAGAAGAAGAAGAGTTTCTCTTTTCCTAACGTAAATAAGGGCTCTATAACACATTTAAGTTACGAAAAAACCATTAATGACCCACATTTTCTTCCGTCATTTTTAATTAGTGATAATGTACCTATAGAAAAGGCAGAAGTAAGTATTAGTTTTCCAAATGATGTTGATGTAGCTTTTACAACCTTTAATTTGGAGAATATTGATACTAATTTCGAAGAAATAAAAGACAGTGACATAACTACTTATAAATGGACTTTAAAATCTATACCTAAGATTAATAGAAATTATGATTTCTCACCCATCTATTACATTCCTCAAATTATAGTACATATCAAATCTTACACAATAAATGGAGAATCTTTTCCTGTTCTTTCTAATACTAGTGATTTATATTCTTGGTATAGGTCTTTAATTAGAAATATTAATAATACTGACCAAAGTGAATTAAAAAACAAATCATTAGAATTAATTAAAGGAATAGAATCTGAAGAAGAAAAAATAAAAAAAATCTACTATTTCGTTCAAAATGAAATTAATTATATCGCATTTGAAGATGGTTTAAATGGTTTTATTCCAAGAGATGCTAAAAATATTTACGTCAACAAATATGGTGATTGTAAGGATATGGCCAATTTATTAAACCAAATGTTGCATTATGCAGGTATCAATTCTTATTTAACTTGGATTGGTACACGTAAAAAACCATATTCTTACACTGATGTACCTACTCCTATAACAGATAATCATATGATTACTGCTGTAAAAATTAATGATAATTACACCTTCTTAGATGCAACTGCTAAATATTTAGGTTACGGTTTCCCTTCACCTTCTATACAAGGAAAAGAAGCACTCATTGGATTGAGTGAAACAGAGTTTAAAATAATAAAAGTACCAGAAGTACCTGCATCTCAAAACACATCGACCATTTTTTCTGAACTAGAGCTTAGTAACACAACTTTAATAGGAAATCATAAAGTTGAATTAACAGGTTTTGAAAAACTACATATGCATCATAAATTAGAAAGAAAAGATAATGATGATATTAGCTTTTTAGAATCAGCACTTAAATTCGGCAAAAAAAGGACTCATATAAAAGATATAAAATATAAAAATCTTGAACTTGCTGACGATACGCTTTTAATTGAATTTAGTTCAGAAACTGAACGTTACATTAAAAAAATAGAAAATAATATTTACCTAAAACCTCATTTAGATTTTAATTTATTATCTGAAATTGTAAAGAACGAAGAGAAGGATTTTGATAAAAAAATCAATCATAAATACAAAAAATCTTTTATCACAAAACTTAACATTTCAGGTGATTATGCAGATATTACCATTCCTGAAAATTCTAATTTTAATCATCCATATTTTAATTTTAAAATACAATATAAACTATCTCAGGACTCTAAAATACTAGAGATTGAAAAACACATTACAATAAATACATTGAAAATTGAAGTCATAGATATCGAGGACTGGAATCATTTTATAAAAGCCTTAAATAAAGCCAACAAACAATCCATAGTTTTAACCCATCTATAATCATGAAAAAAAGCTTATTAACTCTAATACTAGTATTAATTTCAATTACTGCTTCTGCACAACTTTATAAGAGTCATGATTGGGAAGAAAACCAAGAATTTTATGAACTCAACACATCTGAATTAAAAGAACCTTCCGTTGCGATTAAAGAAAAATATTTAATTCAGTATTATCAACCTGTTTTAGGACGAAGTTTTAAACTGTTTGAAACAAAACACAGTATCATTAGAATAAATACTGAAAAAGGCATAAAAAGTCATAATAGAGTGTATATCCCAATGCGCAACGTAAAAAGAGTAATTGATATAAAAGCGCGCGTTACTCAAAGCAATGGAGATGTAAAATACTTAGACAAAAACAATATAAAGGAGCTAGAAAATGTAAAAAATTATGGAGGCTTTAAAATTTTTGCCATTGAAGGTTTAACAAAAGACTCTCAATTAGAATTTATTTATACGTTAGAAAACAAAACCACAAGTTTAGGATCTATTGTAATACAAAAAGAATATTTTGTTAAAGAAGCTGTAGTGATTATTAGAAAACCACGTGCTTTAAAATACCGTGTAAAAGGCTATAATGGTTTTCCTAATATGCAAACAGAAAAAGTTGATGGAAATAAAGAAGCGTTAATAACTACTGTAACTAACGTTAAAGGAATGACAGACGAAAGCAACGCTAGCCCATCTGCAAATAGAATGAAGGTTTTGTACCAAGTAGCTGTAGGTATCCCTTCAGATTCTCAAATGTGGCGAGGTTTAGAGAATAATATTAGAAGTAAATATATTAGCATACAGCCAAACAAACATCGCTCACTCGTTAATCATTACAAAAAATTTGCGGAAAACAAACCTAAAGGCAATTCTGAAGAAATTATAACTAATATTTGCGAATATATAACCTCTTCATACAATATTATACGTACACACTCTGAAGAATTATCGCAGTTAAAACATATCTTTAAAAATAAACAAGCTACAGAGCAAGGAATAATTAGGCTTTATACGTGCTTATTAAATTCCGAACAAATTGATTACGAGTTAGTACTTACTTCAAATAGGTTTAACCATAAATTCGATTCAAACTTTTTTTCAAACAGTAATTTACAGACTGCTTTAATATATTTTATAGAGGAAAAAAAGTATATAGAACCAGATCATGTTAATACAAGACTAAATTTTGCGCCTTGGGAAACTATTGGTAATTATGGTGTTTTTATTAATGCTGAAGGTAGACGTTTTAAACAGATAGAAGCTCCTAATGCAAAAGACAATATGATAAAACGAGATTATGTATTTACTTTAGATACTGATAATGTATTAGCTACTGTAAATTGTAAACAACAAAACACAGGATATAGAGCCACCAGTGGTAGAGGTGCTTACAAATATTTTAAAACTAGAGATCTAAATGAGTTTAAAACTTTTACAGGAGCTTCAGGAATTGAAGATGTTGATTTTAAAAACTTTGAGATTAATAACGAAGCACTCTCTCTATCTGCAAATAATACACCTCTAGAAATAAATTACACGTACCAAGCTGAAAGTCTAATAGATGAAATAAATGAAGATTTTATGCTTAATTTTGGAAAAGTCATTGGAACCCAAAATGAACTATACCAAGAATCTGAGCGTATTAACCCTATTGAATTAAGAAGTTTAATAGAATATAAATACACATTTTCTATTCCAATACCAGAAGGTTATGAAGTTAAAGGTTTAGATGACACTAAAATAAACCGTAACGTCATTATTAATAATGACACGGCGTGTAAATTTGTTTCGGACTATAGTATTGAAAATAATATTATCACCATTAATGTAACTGAAGGTTATTATAAATTAAATATGGACTTAAAACATTACGAAGATTACAAATCTGTTGTAAATGCTGCATATGATTTTAGTAAAAAAAGCATATTGTTTAAGAAATTATAATAAGAGTTAATAGAATTACTTAATAATACAAACTAAAAAAGAGCGCAAATTGCGCTCTTTTTATTTATATGATAGTTAAAATTTACTCTAGCGTTAAACCTTCACGCGCAGCTTTCTTTTCTTCTTTAATCTCTTTAAAACGCTCCATTGCAGAACCAAACACCCAATAAGGTATTACAAAAGTTAAAAGGAAAATCATTAACCAAAATCCTATTGTTAAAATGGTTAAAAATGCTAAAAATCCTAAATACTGATCAAATTCGAACATAATTCTTGTTTCGTTTACGTTTTAATACTGCAAAGATATAACCAAAATATAAGTTTTACAATACCTTAACCTAGTTTTATTAACAGGAAATAAACAAAATAGGTTTACCCTACTCTGCTTTTAAATTTTTTATATGATAATTTACTAAGCCTTCAATAGGCCTTCTTACAAAATTACCAATTTTAAAACCATATTCTTCTGCTACTTTTTTAATTTCAGCCTGACCAAAATAAGCTATAGAACCTGCAAAGTGAACTGGGATTCCTGCTTTTAATTCTTCTTTATACTGAAGAATCATATTTTCTGTAAACAAGCGAATTCCGTTAGTTATAAGATTGCTAATATATTCTGAATCTTTATTAATAAACATAAACTCAGCATGATCCGCTAAATAAGCACTAGGATTAGTTTGCTTATATAAGTTGTATTTAATATAGTCTGCTTCTAAGTTGTGTTTATGTGCAAATGCTACGCTAATTGTATCTGGCATTTTATTAAAGTAATAATCTCTTATCAATTGCTTACCAAAATAATTTCCGCTGGCATCATCCATTAAAATAAAGCCTAAACTAGATACGCGTTGATGTAAATCTCTACCATCATAATAACTACAGTTAGAGCCTGTACCTAAAATACAAACCACTGCTGCTTCATCATTAGTATTTATACATGCTCTTACCGCTGCATAGGTATCTTCTCTAACTTCTACTATAGCATTTTTAAAATAAAATTCTAAAATTGACTTTAGTAATAATGTAGGCTTATCGGTACCACAACCAGCACCATAAAAATAAATATACGATACCTCATCGGCAATTGCCATTAATTCTTTACTCTTACGAATTGTTTTGATTAATTTTTTTTCTGCTACAATAGCAGGATTCAAACCTTTGGTTCTAATTTTATCAACGGTTTGTTTACCGTTTTTATCAATTGCAATCCAATCGCATTTTGTAGAACCACCATCTGTAATTAAAATCATGATAATGTATATATAAAAAAATTCCGTAGCCTATGACAATACATAATCCTACGGAATTTTCGGAATTATTAAAATGTCTTAAAGGCTATTAACCTTCTGAGCTAAATCAATCATTTTATTAGAATACCCAAATTCATTATCGTACCAAGATATTAATTTGAAGAATTTAGAATTAAGCTCTATAGATGCATCTGCATCAAAAACACTTGTTCTTACTTCACTAACAAAATCTTGAGATACAACTGCATCCTCAGTATATCCTAAAACACCTTCCATAGATCCTTCAGCTGCTTTTTTCATAGCTGCTTTAATATCTTCTAAAGACGTTTCTTTTGAAGTTTTTACTGTTAAATCTACAACAGAAACATCTGCTGTTGGTACTCTAAAAGCCATACCTGTTAATTTCCCATCTAATTCAGGAATTACTTTCCCTACCGCTTTTGCAGCACCTGTAGAAGAAGGTATAATATTTACAATAGCTGAACGTCCTAAACGGTAATTTTTACGAGAAGGTGCGTCTACTGTAAATTGTGTAGAAGTTGAAGCGTGGATTGTTGTCATTAAAGCTTCCTCTATTCCAAAATTATCTTCAATAACTTTAGCTATTGGTGCTAAACAGTTAGTTGTACAAGATGCGTTAGACACAATAGTGTTACTTGCAGTTAATTCTCCGTCATTTACACCCATTACAAACATTGGTGCATCTTTACTTGGTGCAGAAATAACAACTTTTTTAGCACCACCATCAATATGATATTGTGCTGTTTCTAATGTTGTAAAAATACCTGTACACTCAGCAACAACATCTGTTCCTACTTCATCCCACTTTAAGTTTTTTGGGTCTTTTTCTGCAGTAATTCTAATTGTTTTTCCGTCTACAACTAAGTGTCCGTCTTTAACCTCAACTGTACCATCAAATCTTCCGTGTACTGAATCATATTTTAAAAGGTAGGCTAAATGTTCTACATCTAACAAATCATTTATTGCTACAACATCTACATCATTACGCTTTACTGTTGCTCTAAATACTATTCTACCTATTCTACCGAATCCGTTGATTCCTAATTTTAAATTTGCCATTTTTTTATTATTAATTAAATTTTTGTTTTTATTAAATTGACATTATATCTGAAACTCTTAATAGTTCCATGTTTATTTTAGATTTTCCTTTCACAGCTTGATCAAATGGTGTTAAATCCATTACATCATTTTTAATACCAACCATATAATTACTTTTACCAGTAATTAAACTTTCTACTGCTTTTACTCCCATTCTACTTGCTAAAACTCTATCAAAACAAGAAGGAGATCCACCACGTTGCATATGCCCTAAAACAGAAACACGAACCTCGTACTCAGCCATGTTTTCGTCAACATAGTCTTTTAGTTCAAAAACACTTTTACCTATTTTATCACCTTCGGCTACGATAACTATACTCGAGGATTTTCCTGAAGCTTTACTTCGTCTTAATGACTCAACTAAACGATCTAGTCCTAAATCTTCTTCTGGTATTAAAATTTCTTCAGCACCAGCACCTATACCAACGTTTAATGCAATATGTCCTACATCACGTCCCATTACTTCTATAAAGAATAATCTGTTATGAGAACTTGCAGTATCTCTAATTTTATCTATTACATCTACAACTGTATTTAAAGCTGTATCATACCCTAAAGTATGAGTAGTACCATAGATATCGTTATCAATAGTCCCAGGAATTCCCATTACCGGAAAATTAAATTCTTGATTAAAGATCATGGCACCTGTAAAACTACCATCTCCTCCAATAACTACAAAAGCATCAATACCAGCTTCTCTTAATTTATCGTATGCAATTTGTCTTCCTTCTTTGGTTCTAAATTTATTTGATCTTGCAGATTTTAAAACAGTACCGCCTTTATTAATAATACCTTTTACACTACGCGCATCCATTTCTACAAAGTCACCATCAATCATTCCTTCATAGCCTCTATAAATACCGTAGCATTTTATATCATGAAAAGCACAAGCTCTTACCACTGATCTAATTGCAGCATTCATTCCTGGAGCATCGCCTCCAGATGTTAAAACACCTATTTTTTTAATTGTTTGTAGCATTTATAATATTTATTTGCAGTAAAATTAATAAACAATACATAGAAAAATGTGACTATTATCATAAATATTCTATGAAAAACTAATTCAAACGTTTTCGTTAATAAGTATTTTAAATTAATTTAAAATTTTAAGGATATTAAGACTTCTTTTTGCCATTTTCTTTTTTTACTGACATGAAATCTGGCATAAAATCACTTTTATCTTCTGTGTTTTTTTGTTCTTCTTTTTTAACTGTCTTTTCCTTTTTATTTTTACTTGAAAAGATTTTATGAATAAATTCTTTAAAGGTATCAAATTCTACATTATAAGATAAACCTACACCTTGTGTATAACCAATTTCATCCCCAAGGTAAACAATACTGTTTTCTCTGTTAAATACTTTAGCTCTTAATGTACCATCTTCATTTAATAAGAAATCTATTTGCACATCTCCACTAATTACGGTTTGACTTGCACTACCAAATGGAACTCCAACTTTACCGTTAACCAATATTTTATCGCTTATTTTGGTTTGGAGTGTAACACCTACTTTATTATTGGTTTGAAGATCTGGTGTGTCCTGTCCTAATTCAAAATCAAAACCAACATCTAAATTACCATTATTGGCACCAAAAAGATTATTTATAATACCTGTTAATCGTTCTGATATTGTACCTGTAAAATTTGCGCCCTGTATGCCATTAGAAAAACCACCTGTTGCTAAAAATATTAAAGCTTGGTTATCTTTTTCTTCTTTAGAAGACAATCTATACTCTAACTCGGATTTAACGGTAGAACTTACTCCTGGAAATCTAAAATCGAATTCTGGTTCTGGTTGTTCTAGTTGACCTGTTAAGTGTATTTCTACCTCTACATCAATACTTTGGGTAATTGGATTGTCTAATAAAACAGAAGGGTTTGCAGGTGCTGAATAAACCGCTTTTAAATTTAATTCTGCACCCATTGGGTCTCCTTGCCAAACGATACTTCCGCCTTGTTCTACCTTAAATTTCTTCTCAACAAAACCACCATACTTAAAATTATAAAAGCCTTCATAAACTGTAAAATCACCATACATATTAAAGGTTCCGTTTGTATTGATAAAGAAGTTAAGCGTTCCTTCTCCTTTTCCTTTTATTGTACTACCTGCTTCTTTATCTATTACAATTTCTATAGTAGCGTTTTGGTTAACATTGAGGTCAAAATCTAAGATTAAACCTTTTACTTCTATTTGCTCTAAAATTTTACCTTTTACTCGTGTTAATTTTTCTTCAGGACTTAAAAAATGTATATACGAGTTGTCTCCAAAACTTTCCGAATCATTTAAAGGAATAAAAAACTCCGTACCAGATTCGGTTCTTCCATTATTAACTTCTATAACTAGTTGTTCTGTTGGTCCTTTTATTTCTGCTATTCCGGATATAAAGCCTGTTCCATAATAAAGTTCGTCTTCAGACTCTTCGGTATTTAAAACTAATAGTCTATCTGTATTTAGTCTTAAACCTAATCTCCAATCCGAAAAATTATGATGTTCAATAAAACCATTTAAATTTCCATTTGAAAAATATTCTGAATCTGTCATTGCAACATTTTTAAATATAAATTGCTGACCTTTTAATTCAACTTTAGAATCAAAATCAAAACCATAATCTACATTTAAGTATGGTATTGACATACCTGCTCTATCTAACAACAATTCGCCATCAATACTCGGTTTTTTTAAACTACCATTAACTTTTGCATAACCAGAAACTAAGCCTCTAATATTACTTATTACACCTTCTCCTAACGGGTTTAATGGATCTAGTAAAAATTCTTCAAACGTAACATCTAAGTTTATGGTTGGGTTTTGCTCTGAAACATCAATGGTTCCTTTTGCTCCTAAAGATTTTAGATTATCATTAATTAATGTTACATCTACTTTGTAATCTGTGATTGAATTATTTCCTTCAATATTAGCTTTTAGGTTTCCTAAATCGTAATCATTTACAAAAAGACCACTAATTTCTATATTAGACTTAGGTAAATAAACACCATCATTTTCTAGGACTTGTAGTTTTCCGTTTACTAATCCTTTAAGTGCTAAACTATCTATACGAGGTGTTATTTTTACGAGTTCTACATCTTTAATGTCAACTTTAAAATCTTTATTTAAAGAATCTGATATTTTACCAGATACTAAAATTTCTTCATCATTATTAGTAATACTAATAGGAAATACCTCAAACGCTTTAAAAGCTCTGTCAAATCTGATTTTATTTAAGGTGTCTTTATTAGAATTTAATAACCAATTATAACCCTTAAAACGTACATCAGATTTTCTAATACCAACAACAGATTGATTAGATTCGTCTATAGTGTAAAATAGATTTAAATTATAATTATCAGTATTATTTGTGCCGCCTTTAAATTCGGATTTAATTAATAAGGTATCACGTTTTGTTACATTAATTAAACTGAATTGTGATGCATTATATATACCTGTTCCTATACTGTCTATTTCAATATATGTATTATATAAAGGATTGCTATTATCGATACTTAGATTAATTTTATTGGCAAAATAATCCTTAAACTTTATCTCTGGAGAATTAAAACTGAGTTCAAAACCTTTTTCGTCTGTTTCAATACGTCCTTCAATAAATGTGTTTTTTCCTAATGTTAATTCTTTATAAAATACTGCTGCAATTTTTGAGTAAATATCAAACTTAAAGTTAAGGTATTGTCCTTCTTCTAATATATTTGGTACGTAGTTAGTATAGATACTTCCTACTGAATTTTCAATTAATCCTACTATATCTTCAATATTAAACTGACCCGTAATATTTCCGCTAATAATATCTGGAGAGTTTATGGCAATGGTACGTTCATTTTTATTAAAAGAAGATACGATATCAAAATCTTGAAATGCATAACTTCCATCTTGATTTTTGTACGTTGTATTTTTAATATTTATAGCACCTTCTGCATTATTAAACGTAGAACCTGTGCCGTTCATAGTTACTAATCCTCTAAATTCTGAAACATTATCTCTTGTAACAAAGTTTAATTTGTTAAGGTTAGCATAGCCTACTTTTGCTTTAAAGTCGAATTTTTTAATATCCTCAGAAAAATCTACCAATCCATTAAAATTGAGTTGTAGATTTAAGTCTTCGGCATTTATAATTCCGTTAAAAATTTTGTTACCTAAATTACCTGAAAGCTCAATATCTCTGTAAGTATAACCATTGTATTCTAAGGTAGACACTTCACCTCTTACATCTGATCTAAGATTGTCTATTGTGAATCCTTTACCATCAACATCGAGGTTTAATGTGGTTGTTTTCACTAAAGGATCATTAATAAGCTTACCAATATCAAACTCTTTTAAAACAACGTTTCCGATGTAATTAGCATTATCAATATTATCTATATCAGTTAAAAGTAAATCCGATTTTACAAAACCCAAATCTGTATTTATATCAATATCTGCTTCAACAGATTTAGCCGTTATAATTGATGTACCTTGTATACTAAAGTTACCTACTTTAGAAATTACACTCGGAATAGAATTACCCAAAAGCCTCGGCATAAGGGCTGTCAAATCTCTATAATTTGATGCTAAATTTTGAAAATCTCCATTTAATGCAAAACTATCATCTTCTCTACTAAATAAGTTTTTAAAGGTTATATCTCCAATAATTTTAGTGTTAGAAGAAGTGCTAACGTTGAGATTTGTTGCTATAAGATTATTTAAAGTTCCAGATAAATCTGCATTTAACTTAGCATTTTGGTTAGTGCCAAATTCATCAAAGAAAGCATTAAGTTCTGTTAAAGAAATATCCGAATCTCTAAAACTGGCAACTACATTTACCTTGTCTTTAAAATATTTTAAATCTTCTCGCTTATAATTAAATCTTAAATCGCCTTTTAATTCTGATGCTTTTGTTTTAATATTTAGATCACCAAAAATCATATGATTTAGCGTGTACTCAAAATTTGCCATTAAATTTTCAACCGCTATGCCTCTACTGTCTCTAAAACTAAATTTATTAATGCGCGTACTTACCTCTGGACCATTAATTAAGAAATTGGTAGCGTTGGCATTGAGTTCGGAAAACTCAAAAATTTGAGGTGTTTCTAAATTTTCGTCAATTAATTTAAAAACACCACCTTCTATAGATAAGTCACTTGAAGAAAACAAAAATTCACTAGGGCCAACTCTAGGGTTATCACTATCGAATTTAGCAACAAAAATATCTAAATTACTCTCTACATCACCTTTGTATGTTTTATGATTAAAAACTAAATTCTGAATATCGATATCTCCAAAATTTAATTTCGTATTGATTAAATTTCTAAAACTAATGATAGAACTATTTAATTCACCAACACTAATAAGTGTATCTTTTTTATAATCTCTAATTAAAATTTCTTTTAACTCTACATCACCATTTAGCTGCAATCCTACTCTACCAACATTAATGTCTGTTTTAAAATCATTATTTAATCTATCTGTAACGTATCTTCCTAACCTTGTTTGAACTGCTGGAATGGAAAGAATTAAAAATAAAATCAAAAAAAGTAACAAAATGATTGCTACTAATTTTCCTAATATTTTAAGTATCCGCTTGATAGAATTTTTACGTTTAAATGTTTTAAAACTTATTACCTTTGTCCTTACAATACGTTATTTTATATGGTAATGGATTTTAATATGTAAAATTAACAATTATTGTGCCTAATATCGACTATGGAAAAAGAAAATATTTATATCCTCGGAATTGAATCTTCTTGCGATGACACATCTGCTGCTATTCTTTGTAATGATACGATTTTAAGTAATGTTGTTGCTGATCAAAAAATACATGCAGAATATGGTGGAGTTGTACCAGAATTAGCTTCGCGTGCACATCAACAAAACATAGTACCTGTAGTTCATCAAGCGATAGAAAAAGCAGGAATAACAAAAGAACAATTAAGTGCTATTGCATTTACAAGAGGACCTGGTTTAATGGGCTCTTTATTAGTGGGTACGTCGTTTGCAAAATCAGTGGCCTACGGTTTAGATATTCCTTTAATAGATGTTAACCATATGCAAGCGCATATTTTAGCGCATTTTATAAACGAAGAAGACCATAAAAAACCTCCTTTTCCATTTTTGGCTATGACTATTTCTGGTGGACATACACAAATAGTGAAGGTTAAGAGCTATTTTGAAATGGAAGTCATTGGTGAAACTATTGACGATGCTGTTGGTGAAGCCTACGATAAAAGCGGAAAAATTTTAGGCTTAGGTTATCCTGCAGGTCCAGAAATTGACAGAAGAGCACAACTTGGTAATCCTAAAGCTTATCAATTTACCAAACCTAAAGTAGATGGTTTAAACTTTAGCTTTTCAGGCTTAAAAACTAACATTCTTTACTTTGTGCAGCGAGAAGTTAAGGCTAACCCTAATTTTATTGAAGAGAATATAAACGATATCTGTGCTTCAATTCAATATACAATTATTGGGATTTTAATGACAAAATTAAAATTAGCCGTAAAACAAACTGGCATTAATCATATTGCTATTGGTGGAGGCGTTTCTGCAAATTCTGGTATAAGAAAAGCTTTAAAAGATGCTGAAGACAAATTTGGATGGACAAGCTATATCCCAAAATTTGAATATACTACAGATAACGCGGCAATGATTGCTATTGTTGGTTACCTTAAGTATCTAGAAAAAGATTTTTCTGATTTTGATGTTATGGCAACTGCGAGATTAAAGATTTAATTTGGAAACTAATTCAATAGAAAAAAATTAGTTTAAAATTGTTAAAACATCTGTTAACATCTTTATGGCATTGCCGCAATGGTACTTTAAAATTTAGTTGTTTTGTAATACCTAAATCAAAAGCATAATAAACATGAAGTATTTTTTTACAATTATCTTATTAATACCTATAATTTGTTTTTCTCAAGAGACTATAGAGCAACAATTAGATTCAATTTCTAGCTCTGAAGAAGCAACCTCTTTTTTAAAGGCTAACAAACCAAAACAAGGCAAACTGTTTACGTTTAATAGAGCTAAACATAAAACAAGATTGGCTAATGATTTGTTTAATTTAGCTAAAGGAGGAAAAAAGGTAATTAAGACCGACTTTAAAAAAACCTATTACAAAATCATTGATAAATCTGAAGTCATGTTTTCAAGATTTGATATCATTGTATTTGATGCCTCAAATACTTCAACAAAAGAAGCTAAAGCAAAAAGGAATAAAGTACTTGCTCTACATAAAGAAGGTTATAGATTTAAAGATTTAGCAAAGCATAATTCTTCTGGTCCTACTGCAAAAATGGGAGGTGATACTGGCTGGATAAAATCTGGAGATATGTCTACAGCTTTTGATGAAATTGCATTTAATAAAACACATGCTATTGGTGAGGTTTTTACTATAGATGACATTGAAAACAACAAATATTATTTAGTTGTAAAAACCGAAGCAAAAACAGCAATAGAAGAAATTATTGTTTTAAAATTTTCTGAAGAATTAGAGTAATGCAACTTTTTTATAATCCAAATATATCTGAAAACGACACCAGTTTTAAATTCGATAAAGACGAAAGCAAACACATTGCTAAAGTTTTAAGAAAAAAAGAAGGTGATATTTTACATATAACTAATGGTAAAGGTTGGTTATTTACAGCAGAAATAACCATTGCAGAACAGAAAAATTGTGTTGTAAATATAACTTCTAAAAATTTTAGACCTAAACAAAATTATAATTTGCATTTGGCTGTTGCACCAACAAAAATGAATGACAGATACGAGTGGTTTTTAGAAAAAGCTACAGAAATTGGCATTAACACTATAACACCTATTATCTGTGATCATAGTGAACGCAAAGTTGTAAAGACAGAACGATTTGAAAAAATTATTCAATCGGCAATGAAACAATCATTACAATGTTATTTACCAAAGCTAAATACACCTATGCTTTTTAAAGATTTTATTAAGCAAGAATTTAATAGCCAAAACTTCATTGCGCATTGCGAAGAAACTGATAAAAAATCTTTAAAATCTCAGTTAGCACCTAAAGCGGATTATACTATTTTAATTGGTCCGGAAGGCGATTTTAGCGTTAAAGAAATTGAAATAGCCTTGCAACACAATTTTATTCCTGTAACTTTGGGTAACACGCGTTTAAGAACAGAAACAGCAGCTATTGCTGCTTGCCACTCTGTTGCTTTTTTAAATGAATAATTAGATGAAAACTATTTTTACTTTTTATTTTACATTTTTCACCCTTTTAATATTTTCTCAAGATGTTGCAATATTAAAATATAAAGGTGGAGGCGATTGGTATAGTAACCCTACAGCATTGCCTAATTTAGTGAAATATTGTAATGAAAATATCGACACCCAAATTAATGAAAGTGTTCAGACTGTAGAAGTTGGTAGTACAGATATTTTTCAGTTCCCATTTTTACACATGACAGGTCATGGAAATGTGTTTTTCAGTGAAGATGATGCACAAAATCTAAGAAACTATCTTATCTCAGGTGGGTTTCTTCATATTGATGATAACTACGGTATGGAACCCTACATTACAAAAGAGCTAAAAAAAGTGTTTCCTAATAGTGAACTAGTAGAAATTCCTAAAAATCATGACATTTTTAATGCTGCCTTTAATTTTTCAAACGGATTACCAAAAATCCACGAACACAATGGTAAAGCACCACAAGCTTTTGGAATTTTTCAAGAAAACAGACTGGTCTTATTATTTACCTTTGAGAGTGATTTAGGTGACGGCTGGGAAGACCAAGAAGTACATAACGACCCAGAAGATGTAAGAGAAAAAGCTCTGAAAATGGGAGCTAATATTATAAAGTATGCTTTTGAGAATTAGCTGCCAAAATAAAAACAGAAGCTAAAAAATGAAATTAAGTTACCGTTGTAGCTCTTGCAAAAAAGACAATTACTTAAAAACAAAAGCTACAGATAGATATGGCTTATTAATGGAAACAAGGGCAAATGAATTTAAGCATCGCTGTAAACATTGTGGAAACTTTACTAAAAAGCATATTAATCGTTTATATGCAGTTGATAATTATATTTATGTTTTAACAGGGTTTATTTTAGCTGCGATCACAACATATTTTTTGTGGGATTTTGGATTTATTTCTACCCTATCAGGATCAATTCCTATTTGGTTTTGGGCAGAAATGAAAAAAAAGTCTAGTAACTTTAATAGAACAATGGTAGATTAAAAAAACTCTGTTTACTTATATTTTTTTTATAAATAACTTGAAGCAACTAACTCACTACAATACAAACTTTAAAAAACAGAAACATACAATCACAGTTGTATGCGATAGCGTTAGCAACGCTCCAAATATTGGTAGTTTATTTAGAATTGCAGATGCTTTTGGAATAGAAGAAATTATATTTTGTGGTACTAATGTTTCTCTCGGTAAACGAATTAAAAAAACCTCACGTTCTACAGAAAAGTACATATCTCATTGCATTGAAGAAAATATTGAATCTCAAATTGACGCCTTAAAGTCTAAAAACTATTATCTTATTGCATTAGAAATTACTGAGCAAAGCCAACCTTTAACAGAGTTTAAATTAAACTCTAACAAACCAATTGCCCTAATTTTAGGTGACGAGAATTTTGGAATATCTGAAACTGTATTAAACCAGGTTGATAGTATAGTACATATTAATATGTATGGTAATAATAGTAGTATGAATGTGGTACAAGCTACTAGTATTGCACTTTACGAAATAACAAAACAACTTAATTCCTAAATTTGCCTTGCTGAATAAATTTCAGCATCTTTGAGTAAACAAAAAGAAATGAATTCAAAAACCATAGCCAAAGGCATTTTAAGAGCACTAGGTATAATTTTGGCAATTGCTTTAGTATTATATTTTCTTTTTAAAATTCAATCCGTTATTATCTACATTGCTATAGCAGCTGTAATTTCGCTTATTGGTAGACCAATTATTATTTTTTTAAGACGCAAACTAAAATTTAATAATACTATTTCTGTAGTAGTTACAATGGCCTTTTTACTAGGTTTATTAATAGGCTTAGTTGGTTTATTTATTCCGCTTATTGTAGAACAAGGACACAACCTTTCTCTTTTAAATATTGAAGAATTACAGGTTAATGTAGAAGACCTTTACGATCAAATAATTACTTATTTTGAATTTAATAATATTGATGTTGAGCAATCCATAAAAGACTCTAATGTACTTTCTAAGTTAGATTTTGCAATCATTCCAAATTTTTTAAATAGTTTTATCAGTGGCTTGGGTAGTTTTAGTATTGGTTTATTTTCTGTATTATTTATTTCATTTTTCTTTTTAAAAGACAGTAAATTGTTTGAAGATGGAATAATGGTATTTGTACCTAGTGGCAATGAAGAACGCTCTAAACGTTCCATTAATACTATAAAAGATTTGCTATCTCGATATTTTGTTGGTCTTATATTTCAAATTTTAATCCTTTTTATAATCTATACAATTGTACTATTAATCTTTGGTATAGATAACGCTATTGTTATTGCATTTTTATGCGCACTTCTCAACCTAGTTCCTTACGTTGGCCCTTTAGTAAGTGGATTTTTAATGTTGTTATTAAGCATGTCTAGTAATTTAGGTGAAAGTTTTAGCGACGTTATTTTACCGAAGACAACGTATGTAATGATTGGTTTTATTATAGCACAATTGGTTGACAATTTTTTTAGTCAGCCTTATATATTCTCAAAAAGCGTAAAATCTCACCCTTTAGAAATATTTTTAGTCATTGTTATAGCAGGTATTCTATTTGGAATAGTTGGGATGATTGTCGCTGTACCAACTTACACAGCAATAAAAGTTATTTTAAAAGAATTTTTATCTGAATATAAAATTGTAAAAAAGTTTACAAAAGGTTTATAAATTAATTTGAAGAAAGAACTATTAAATACTGAAATTCAAGAATTTATAAACTCAAATTTAAATTCTGACATTACAAAATTATTATTGAAAGGAGTTCCTTTTAAAGCTATAGACGCTAAACAAATTGTTGAACAAATTGAATCTAAAAAACGCTGTTTAAAAAAACTACCAAATTGGTTTAATAAAGCGAATATATACTATCCCAATAAACTAAACATTGAACAAACATCTTCAGAAACTACTGCAGAATACAAGGCTAGTTTAGTTTCTGGTACTAAACTTATTGACCTTACTGGAGGATTTGGTGTTGATACTTTTTATTTTGCTAAAAAAATTGATAAAATTACCCATTGTGAGATAAATACTGAACTTTCAGACATAGTTAATCATAATTATAAAGCACTAAATGTATCAAACATTAGATGCATAAATGAAAATGGAATTGAAGTCTTAAAACAGGTAGACCAAACGTTTGATTGGATTTATATTGACCCTTCAAGAAGAGATAATCTAAAGAAAAAGGTGTTTCTAATAGAAGATTGTGAACCTAACATAAAGGCACATCAAGCATTATTTTTAAAATACTCTAAAAATGTGATGATAAAAACATCGCCATTATTAGATTTATCAGCGATTTTAACTGAGATAAACCATGTAAAAGAAATCCACATTGTTGCAAGCAATAACGAAGTCAAAGAATTACTATGGATTATAGAAAGAAATTTTGAAGGTTCTCCAAAAGTAAAAACTGTGAATTTAAAACAAATAAAATCACAGTTTTTTGAGTATGTTTTTAATGAAGAATATAGTGCTAATGCAACTTTCAGCAAACCCCTATCCTATTTATACGAACCAAATGCAGCTGTATTAAAGTCTGGAGGTTTTAATTCAGTTAGTGAAAGTTTAAAGATTAATAAACTACATCAACATTCACATTTATATACGTCTAACGCGCTTTTAGATTTTCCAGGTAGACGTTTTATAATAAAAACTACACTACCCTTCAACAAAAAATCATTGTCAAAAGAAAATATATCTAAAGCAAATATTACTACTAGAAACTTCCCGCTTTCAGTAGATGAAATTCGGAAAAAACTAAAAATAAAACATGGTGGTAACGTTTATCTATTTTTTACAACAGATATCAATGACCATAAAATTATAATAGTCTGCTCTAAAGTATTGTAGGAACATATGAGACTATCTCATTGCTACCGTTTACTTCAATTTCATAAGCCATACAGTTATCCATCTGTATCAAAACCTTATCATCTGCTACGTTAAAATTTGAACCTTTTAAAGAAAACATAACTTCGTTTTCAGAAAAACTAGCCCAAGATGTAGTAGAATTTGGAGGAATATTTAATATTGATACAACTGTAGAACCATCTGCCGTTAAAACTTCTAAATTAAACGAAACGGTTCCGTTATTAACTACCCTTGTTTTTGGGTCTTCATTATCACAAGGTGGATTTAATGGTGCAGCTACGCTCTCATTTTCAATTGTATAGTCTTCAATTGTTGCTGTACAAGCAGAGAACAATAAGATTAGGCCAAAACTAGCCGTTAACTTTAGTAGGTTTTTCATTTTTATTTAATTTTTGAAATAAGTTTTATCCTTAAATCATTTAATTTGGGACTGCAAACATATAAAATGTATTAAACTTTACCGATAAAAAGTTTAATATTTTCGATGAAATGCACATTTTTCGGAATGAATTCAACTGAGCAAAAGCATTTATCGATAAAAATTGCAGTTCATATTTTATAAAAGGCTTTTATATTCAAATAGTTAAAACCGTAATTTTGACTTAATTCCTAAATAATTTTAAATTGTAGCACAATGAAATTCTACATATTTCATTGATTTAGTAAATATAAAAATCTCTATTTTCTTCCTATAAGGCTGATAAATACCTATTTATAGACTAGTTGAAAATCTTATTATTTTTTTTTATCAAAAACTCAATAAAAATGTTGTTTTCTTTAATATGAAAAGTTACCTTTGCATCCGCATTTTTAATGAATCACGTTCATTTATTTATTGGAGAGGTGCCTGAGTGGCCGAAAGGAGCGGTTTGCTAAATCGTCGTAGGTGGAAACACTTACCCAGGGTTCGAATCCCTGTCTCTCCGCAAAAATTTACTTCAGCATATGCGACTGAAAGTATTTTTTATTACTAAATTCGGGGTGTAGCGTAGCCCGGTTATCGCGCCACGTTTGGGACGTGGAGGCCGCAGGTTCGAATCCTGCCACCCCGACTTTTATTGATTTATTTTAGAGTTTACTCTAAATGGTCGCATAGCTCAGCTGGATAGAGCACCTGCCTTCTAAGCAGGCGGTCCTAGGTTCGAATCCTAGTGCGATCACAAAAAGCCTTAACATTTCTGTTAAGGCTTTTTTGTTTCTTATTCTGTTGGTCTTTTTTAAGTTATAATTATTAATTAAGAACGCACAATTTGCCTAATGATTACTCAGGATATTCAATCCTTAAATGGTAGATATTTGCTAATTTATGCTTTAAAACTTTTTTAATAGATTGTATCTCTTTGAAAGTAATATCAGCATTTAAAAATTGACCGGCTTCCATTTGTTTATTTATAATATTTTCAACAAAGTCATTAATCTTAGTACTAGTTGGCTCCTTTAAACTCTTTGAGGCAGCCTCTACACTATCACACATCATTAAAATAGCAGTTTCTTTACTAAAAGGTTTAGGTCCTGGATAAGTAAAATTCTTAATATCAACAAGCTCATTAGTCGCTTTTTCTTTCATATAAAAATAATAAACCAAACTCGTTCCATGGTGAGTTCTTATAAAGTCTATAACACGATCCGGCAGTTTATACTTTTTAGCCGTTTCTATACCATTTATAACATGATTAATTATAATTTTCGCACTCTCTTTACTAGATAATTCATCATGAGGATTTATACCAGTACTTTGGTTTTCTGTAAAATAGGTAGGGTTTTTCATCTTACCAATATCATGATACAAAGCACCCACTCTAATTAACATTGCATTGGCCCCAATTTCATTAGCAGAGGCCTCTGCTAAATTTGCAACATTTAATGAATGATGAAAAGTTCCTGGGGCTCTATTAGATAATTCTTTTAATAATTTAGAATTTGTGTCTGAGAGCTCTAATAGTGAAACATCTGATACTAAACCAAATATTTTTTCATACATATAAATTAATGGCTGTACAAAAAGCGTAGCTAAACCACATAGAACAAATAACCCAAAAGTTTCCCATTTAATACCTGTTAACTGTCCTTCGTGAATTACAAAAAAAGCAAAGTATGCAATGATGTAAATAAATGTAATTTGCCCAACAGATATAAATAGATTTGCTCTTTTGTATAATTCTGAAACCGTTAAAATTGTAACCATACCTGCAATGATTTGAAGAAACATATACTCATAACTATTAGGCACAATAAAACCTAAAAGTAATACAGTAAGTACATGTGCAAATAAGCCTAATCTAGCATCAAAAAAAGCTTTTAATACTAACGGTAAAATACATAAAGGCACTACATATATATATTGAGAATTAAAGTTGATAACTAAAGTCGTTAACAGAATCATCAATGCTATATTGAAAAATATAAAGGTAACCTTAGTGTTATCTAAGAATACTTCAATTCTATATTTTCTAAGAAATAATAGAAGCATTAACAATGCTAATGCAACCAAAAGTGTATAAGCTACAAGAACCCAATTATAATTCTTAGTATTCCATATATGTGATTCATACTCAGATTTTAAAGAACTTAAGATGTCATATTGATCCGATTCTATAACTTGCCCTTTGGAAACAATTAACTGATCTTTTTCAATTTGACCTCGTGTTAATGATATTTTAGACAATTCTTCTTCAAGAACTTTGTCGCTTAAAATTTTATTAAGACTAATATTAGGTTTTATGACATCGAAAAAAATTGAAATCATTCGTTTTTTTTCGTCTTCATATAAACTATTCCCTAAATCCTTTTCTATAAGTTCCCTAAGCTCTCCTAATTGATTTATGCTGCCATATTGCAGCTCATTCTGCACTTTATTAGATATTGCCAAAACTATTGTTCTGTCATCAGAGTATCCATACTCTAAATCTAAAATTCCAGGATTATACAATTTATTTATTATTGACTTTCCTTTGGCATATAAATTAGAATTCTTAATACTAACAACTGCATTAGAATCTTTAAAGACTTGATTAAATCTAACTTGATAATCCGATAAAACCTGAGATTTTATGTCCTTATTTATATCAAAATAAACTTGACTCTGTTCTTTAATTTCACGTTTTTCCTTTTCTATTTCATCACTAGATTTCTTAATCGCAAAATTAAAAGGAGCATATAAATTCTCGGATTGCCAAGGTTTACTTTTTTCAAAGGAATATCTAAATTTCCCTGTTTTAGGAAATAAGTAAACTATAAATAAGGTTGTAACTAAGTACAGCAATATTTTATAGCCTAAGGCATGATTTTTATACCATTTATTGAGGAATGCATTCATATACAATCAAATGTAATAAATATTAAAATTTTAGAAGGCTAATATCAATAATACATTCTAAAATCTCTCAAAAAATGTTTAATTTCGCAACAAATAACATCAAACGTATTTATTATGAATAAGGAAGTCGTTATCGTTTCTGCTGTAAGAACACCAATTGGAAGTTTTTTAGGAAGTTTATCTTCTGTGCCTGCACCTAGACTAGGAGCAACTGCTATTAAAGGCGCTTTAGACAAAATAAACCTAAAGCCAGACATGGTTGACGAAGTCATTATGGGCAATGTTGTACAAGCTGGTACAGGGCAAGCTCCTGCAAGGCAAGCTGCAATTTATGCTGGCTTACCTAATACAGTACCTTGCACTACAATTAATAAAGTTTGTGCGTCTGGTATGAAAGCCGTAATGCAAGCAGCGCAATCCATACAATTAGGCGATGCTGATGTTATTGTTGCTGGCGGAATGGAAAATATGAGCGCTATACCTCATTATTATCATGCACGTTCTGGTACAAAATTCGGACCGGCTACGCTAGAAGATGGTATGCAAAAAGATGGTTTAGTTGATGCCTATGATAAAAATGCAATGGGAGTATGTGCAGACGCATGTGCCACTGAGTACAAATTCTCTAGAGAAGACCAAGATGCATACGCTATTCAATCTTATGAACGTTCTAAAGCAGCTTGGGATTCTGGTAAATTTAAAGAAGAGGTTATTTCTGTCGAAGTACCTCAACGTAAAGGAGAACCTGTTATTGTTGATACAGACGAGGAATATACTAATGTAAAAATAGATAAAATTCCTGCCTTACGACCTGCATTTACTAAAGACGGAACAGTTACAGCAGCAAATGCGTCTACAATTAATGATGGTGCTGCTGCAATAATACTAATGAGTAAAGAGAAAGCAATTGAACTAGGTTTAAAACCGTTAGCAACCATTAAAGGTTATGCTGATGCTGCGCATGAACCTGAATGGTTTACTACTGCTCCTGCAAAAGCTTTACCTAAAGCATTAGCAAAAGCAAATTTAGAATTAAGTGATGTTGATTTTTTTGAATTTAACGAAGCTTTTTCTGTAGTTGGTTTGGCAAATATGAAAATTTTAGGATTAGATGACAGCAATGTTAATGTTAATGGAGGAGCTGTCTCTTTGGGTCATCCATTAGGATGTTCTGGTGCTAGAATTCTAGTAACATTAATTAACGTTTTACATCAAAATAATGCTAAACTAGGAGCTGCTGCTATTTGCAATGGTGGTGGTGGTGCATCTGCTTTAATATTAGAACGAGCTTAACCAAATTTTATGCAATACGGCATTTGCAATCTTGGCATTGTACCTATACGAATTGAACCTAGTGATATCAGTGAAATGGTAACACAAGCCTTATATGGTGATGTTTTTAAAGTATTGGAACAACGTAAAAAATGGAGTCGTGTTCGATTTGCTTTTGATAATTATGAAGGTTGGATAGATAATAAACAATACTTAGAAATTGAAGAGTCTAGCTATAATGAGATTCTTTCTTCAGATATTAATTTATCTAAAGATTTAATTGAGTTTGTTACGGACGAATCCAACAATTTGTACCCAATTCCTGTTGGGTCAAACCTTAATGGTTTACAAGTGTTAAAACATCATTTTGATGGCTCTACTATAAAATCAAATAGTGCAAAAGAAAATATTATAACAACATCTTTCTTATATTTAAATGCGCCTTATTTTTGGGGAGGCAAAACACCATTTGGTATTGACTGTTCTGGTTTTACTCAAATGGTATATAAACTTAATGGTTACAAACTACTAAGAGATGCTTCAGAACAAGCAACTCAAGGAGAAGCTTTAAGTTTTATAGAAGAAAGTGAACCAGGTGATTTAGCTTTTTTTGATAATGCAGAAGGCCATATCACTCATGTAGGTATAATAATGAAAGATAATTATATTATTCACGCACACGGGAAAGTAAGAATTGACCGTTTAGACCATAGTGGCATATACAACAAAGAAAAGAATGCACATACTCATAAACTCCGAGTGATAAAAAAAATAATATAAAAAAAGCGACTAAAATTAGTCGCTTTTTTTATTCACAAATTTGAACTTTTATTCTCTAAAATTAATTTCCACCAGCTGCTGCCGCTTCCATATCTTCGAGTTTAGCTTTCATTGCTTTATATTTATCAGTATCTCCTATTGCACTATATAAATTCATTAAATTTTTTGCTGTATTAACAGTTTCATTTAAACTCAATGACTTTTCTAAATAAGGAATAGCCTCTAAATAAAGATTATTTACTTTTGCCTTAATTGCGTCGTATTTATTATAATCTGGAGAATTACTTTCTAAAATAGCGTTCATTTCTTCAATATACTTGGCCTCATCAGATAAAATAACAAATGCCATATTTAAGTTAGCATTATTGTAATTTGGGTCAATTTCTAAAGATTTTTTATAATATTTCTTAGCTTCTTCATTATTATCAGACTCTGCTAATAAAGCGCCTAAATTATATAAGAACTCTGCATTTCCATCTGCCTTTACAGAAGCTTCGTCAATCAATTCCGTAAACTTATCTTTATTTCCTAATTTTAAATAAGTTTGTGCTTGTACAACAATTAATCCCAAATCATCAGGGTTTTCTTCTCTTGCTGCAACAGTTGCCGCTAATGCTTTTTCACTTTCACCTTGATCTGCATAAATTAAAGCAATATTCTTTACTATCTCTGAACGTCTAGATTCAGCTTTGGCATCTCTAGGTTTTATATGCGTTTTCGCTATGTTAACATTAAAATCTCGTCCTGCCTTATCTGCAAATAACACCTCTTCACCTGTTTCTTTGTCGGTAGCAAAATAATTTGTAGTTATACCTGTATAACCTAAATCTCCTAGTTCAATATAGTAGCCTAAAGCTTTTGGATAATCGTTAGCTTTAATTGATGAATATGCTGCGCTGTATAAATAAGAAGTATCCTTTGGTGATACTCTATAAACTTTTTCAAATCTATCTGCCGCTGCATCGAAGTTATTACTATTAAAAGCTTCATTTGCTTTTGTAATAAAGGTATTAAACATTTTAGATTTCATCTCATTGGCTTGCTCTGTGTATTTTAGCTTACCAATTGATGACTCTAATGTCTTTAATTCGTCTAAAGTTTCAATTGCAGAATCAATATTAGCATCTGATCCTGCGCCATTGGCATATAATGCCTGTGCTTTTAAGTAATAAAATTTCGCTTTAGACTTATCGTCCATATTTCCAATTAAAGCTTCGGCAGATTTTACCGCTGCCTTGGCGTCTAAGAAGTTTACATCTTTAAGTGCTTTTTCAATTGCTTTTAACTCATTCTTTTGAGCAAAGGACATTGAACCAACTGCAAATAATAGCACTAATGTCATTAATTTTTTCATCTTGTAATAAATAGTTTTTTTGTTAAATATTAGTTTTCGGTTTCATTATTATCAATAGCCGTGCCATCTTCATTAGAATCTTGATTATCAACAGAATCACCATTAGTTTCTTCTGCATCAATATTTTCTAAATCTTCATCATCATCTTTCATCACTTTAGCAACAGCTGCAATAGAGTCATTTCCTTTAAGGTTAATTAATTTTACACCTTGAGTTGCTCTACCCATAACACGTAAATCTGCTACTGCCATTCTAATAGCGATACCAGATTTATTGATAATCATTAAATCATCTTCATCGGTTACATTTTTAATTGATACTAAATTACCAGTCTTTTCGGTGATAGAAATTGTTTTTACACCTTTTCCACCTCTGTTGGTAATTCTGTAATCTTCTAAGCTAGAACGTTTTCCATATCCATTTTCAGAAACAACAAGAATGTTACTTTCCATATCGTCAACGGCAATCATCCCAATAACTTCATCTGTTTTTTCATCTTGAAGTCTAATTCCTCTAACACCAGAGGCATTTCTACCCATTGGTCTTGTCTTGGCTTCTTCAAAACGAATGGCTTTACCAGACTTTAAAGCTAACATCACTTGGCTTTCACCTGTAGTTAATTTAGCCTCTAATAAAACATCATCTTCTTTAATAGTAATAGCATTAATACCATTAGATCTTGGACGAGAATATTGCTCTAGAGATGTTTTCTTAACTTGGCCTTGTTTTGTCGCCATTATTACATAGTGACTATTAATATAATCTTCGTCTTTTAAATCTTGAGTACAAATAAAAGCCATCACTTTATCATCTTGCTCAATATTTATTAAATTCTGAATTGCTCTACCTTTTGAAGTTTTAGATCCTTCAGGAATTTCATATACACGCATCCAGAAACATTTTCCTTTTTGAGTAAAGAATAACATATATTGGTGGTTTGTACCAACAAATAAATGCTCTAAGAAATCTTCATTACGGGTTGTTGATGCTTTCTGGCCAACTCCTCCTCTATTCTGAGTTTTATATTCTGTAAGCGAAGTACGTTTAATATAACCAGCATGAGAAATTGTAATTACAACTTGTGCATCTGGTATCATATCTTCGATACTTAAATCTCCTCCTGCATATTCTATTGCAGAACGACGATCATCACCATACTTATCTCTAACAACTTCTAGTTCTCCTTTAATAATATCCATTCTACGATCTTTCTTATCTAAGATATCTTTAAGATCTATTATGGTTTTCATTATTTCTTCATATTCAGCACGCAACTTATCTTGCTCTAAACCTGTTAACTGACGCAGACGCATCTCAACAATAGCCTTTGCCTGAATTTCTGACAGTTTAAAACGCTCAATTAAGTTGTTACGAGCTTCATCTGCATTAGATGATGCACGTATAATTTTAATTACTTCATCAATATTATCTGATGCAATAATTAAACCTTCTAAAATATGAGCACGTTCTTCTGCTTTACGTAATTCATAAGTAGTACGTCTAACAACAACATCATGTCTATGTTCTACGAAATAATGAATTAATTCTTTTAAGTTTAATAACTGAGGACGACCATTAACTAGTGCAATATTATTTACACTAAAAGACGTTTGTAGCGCTGTATATTTATACAGTTTATTAAGAACAATGTTAGGAATAGCATCACGCTTTAATACATAAACGATTCGCATACCGTTTCTATCTGACTCATCACGAATAGAAGAAATACCTTCCATTTTCTTATCATTTATTAAATCAGCAGTTTTCTTAATCATATCTGCTTTATTAACTTGATAAGGAATCTCAGAAACGACGATACATTCTCTACCTTGTACTTCTTCAATTATTGCTTTTCCACGCATTACAATACGTCCACGACCAGTATGAAAAGCTTCTTTTACACCATCATAACCATAAATTGTTCCGCCTGTAGGAAAATCTGGAGCTTTAATGTGTTGCATTAATTCATCAATCTCTATATCATTATTCTCAATAAATGCAATTGTTCCGTTTACAACTTCTGTTAAATTATGAGGTGGCATATTAGTTGCCATACCAACCGCAATACCAGAAGCTCCATTTACTAAAAGACCAGGAATACGTGTTGGTAAAACTGTAGGTTCTTTAAGCGTATCATCAAAGTTTAATTTGTGATCTACAGTTTCTTTATCAATATCTGCTAACATATCCTCAGATATCTTTCGCATTCTTGCTTCTGTATAACGCATTGCTGCTGGACTATCACCATCTACAGACCCAAAGTTACCCTGTCCATCTACCAACATGTAACGTAAACTCCATTCTTGAGCCATACGTACCATTGCATCATAAACCGAAGTATCACCATGCGGATGGTATTTTCCTAAAACTTCACCTACAATTCTTGCTGATTTTTTATGTGCACTATTTGCTCTAATACCTAGCTCATGCATACCATAAAGTACACGTCTATGAACGGGTTTTAAACCATCTCTTACATCTGGTAACGCACGTGACACAATGACCGACATTGAGTAATCAATGTAAGCCGATTTCATTTCGTCTTCAATGTTAATTGGAATGAGTTTTTCTCCTTCTGCCATATATAAAATTAATTAGTTTTTTTGTGATTTTTCATAACGTGCTAATATAACCAAAATACCACTGTTTCTAAACAAATTCGACTTGCTTTTTAGGTTTTTTTATTAACAATATTTGATATCTTTTTAGTTAATAAGTATCTACTATTTTTCTTTGATTTAAATCCCTTTTTTACTCTCTTCGTTTACAACATTAATTAAACATATAATTTAAGGTATGATTTTTGCCGTCTACCTAATATGTTTTTATTATTTTTAAAGCAGAAAGGAATATAGTATGGATGATAATTTTTCCCCAAGAGTTAAAGATGTTATAGCTTATAGCAAAGAAGAAGCTTTACGATTAGGTCATGATTTTATAGGAACTGAGCATTTAATGCTTGGTTTATTAAGAGATGGCAATGGTAAAGCAATAGATATTTTAGGTGCATTAGAAGTAGACCTTAATCATTTAAGGCGTAAAGTAGAGATTTTAAGTCCTGCTAATCCAAATATCGTTACAACATCTAACGAAAAAAAGAACTTGCATTTAACAAGGCAAGCAGAACGTGCATTAAAAACAACGTTTTTAGAAGCTAAATTGTTTCAAAGCACCTCAATAAATACAGCACATTTATTATTGTGCATTTTAAGAAATGAAAATGATCCAACAACTAAGCTTTTAAACAAGCTTAAAGTAGATTATGATAACGTAAAAGAAGAATTTAAATCTATGGCAACTAGCGAAGATGATTATTTAGAAACTCCAAAAGCAGAGTCGTTTTCTGACGATGATATAAACGAAGAAGAAGAGGCAAAGCAAAATCCATTTGGAGGACAAGCAAGCAAAACAAACAAAAAATCTAAAACACCTGTTTTAGATAATTTTGGAAGAGACCTAACTGTACTTGCAGAAGAAGGTAAATTAGATCCAGTTGTAGGTCGAGAAAAAGAAATACAACGTGTATCTCAAATTTTAAGTCGAAGAAAGAAAAACAACCCTTTATTAATAGGTGAACCTGGTGTTGGTAAATCTGCTATTGCAGAAGGACTTGCACTCAGAATAGTTAAACGTAAAGTATCACGTACCTTATTTAATAAGCGTGTTGTCACTTTAGATTTAGCAAGTTTAGTCGCCGGAACTAAATATAGAGGACAGTTTGAAGAACGTATGAAAGCCGTTATGAACGAGCTCGAAAAGAATGATGATATTATTCTTTTTATTGATGAAATTCATACCATAGTTGGTGCAGGTGGCGCAACTGGTAGTTTAGATGCTTCCAACATGTTTAAACCAGCATTAGCAAGAGGAGAAATACAATGTGTTGGTGCTACTACTCTAGATGAGTACAGACAATATATTGAAAAAGATGGCGCATTAGAACGTCGTTTTCAGAAAGTAATTGTAGAACCAACTTCTGTAGAAGAAACAATAGAAATCCTTAATAATATAAAAGGAAAATATGAAGAACATCATAATGTAAGTTATACAGATGAAGCTATAGAAGCTTGTGTTAAATTAACTAATCGTTATATGACAGAGCGCTTTCTTCCAGACAAAGCTATTGATGCTTTAGATGAAGCAGGCTCGCGTGTTCATATCACTAATATTGATGTACCAAAACAAATTCTAGAACTAGAAAAGAAACTTGAAGAAGTTAAAGAAACCAAGAATACAGTTGTTAAAAAACAAAAATATGAAGAAGCTGCAAAGCTTAGAGATGATGAAAAACGACTAGAAAAAGAATTGGCAACTGCCCAAGAAAAATGGGAAGAAGAAACCAAACAACATAAAGAAATTGTTACAGAAGATAATGTTGCAGATGTCGTTTCTATGATGACAGGTATACCTGTTAACAAAATTGCACAAACCGAAATCACAAAACTATCTCAATTACCTGAGTTAATTAAAGGGAAAGTTATTGGACAAGACCAAGCTGTTGCTAAAGTTGTAAAAGCTATACAAAGAAACAGAGCAGGACTTAAAGATCCTAATAAACCAATAGGTTCATTTATATTTTTAGGTCAAACAGGTGTAGGTAAAACACAATTAGCTAAAGTTTTAGCTCGCGAATTATTTGAAAGTGATGACTCTCTTGTACGTATAGATATGAGTGAATACATGGAAAAATTTGCAATTTCACGTTTAATTGGTGCACCTCCAGGATATGTAGGATATGAAGAAGGTGGACAATTAACTGAAAAAATAAGACGTAAACCTTACGCTGTCGTTTTATTAGATGAAATTGAAAAAGCACATCCAGATGTCTTTAACATGCTACTTCAAGTGTTAGATGATGGTTATTTAACCGATAGTTTAGGACGTAAAATTGATTTTAGAAATACTATCATTATTATGACATCTAATATTGGCGCAAGAAAACTAAAAGATTTCGGAACTGGTGTAGGTTTTGGTACTTCAGCAGCCATTGCTCAAGAATCTGACCATGCTAAAGCTGTTATAGAAAATGCCTTAAAGAAAGCATTTGCTCCAGAATTCCTAAATAGAATAGATGACGTAATTGTTTTTAATGCTCTAGAAAAAGAAGATATTAATAAAATTATTGATATAGAATTAGTTAAACTTATCGAAAGAATAAAAGGTTTAGGATACGCTCTTAACCTTACAGACAAAGCAAAAGATTATATTGCTGAAAAAGGCTTTGATAAACAATATGGAGCAAGACCATTAAATAGGGCTATTCAGAAATATGTAGAAGATGCATTAGCTGAGGAAATCATTAATTCAAAAATTCATGAAGGTGATACCATTGTAATGGACTTAGACGAAAAAAATGACGAATTAAGTATTAAGATAAAATCTTCTGGTAAGACAACAGAATCTTAAAAAGATTAAATTTTAAAAAAACTCCTTCTAATAGAAGGAGTTTTTTTTTTATATTGACGATCCCTAACCAAACTTAAACATGAGAGAATCCCTTACTTATGACTTTTGTCAGATGTCAATCTTTGATAAATATGTAATAGTTGTTGTAAATGAAGGTGTTGACCTAAGATTAAAACAGCATGACATCCTCGCAAAAATTGCAGAATCCCATTTTCAAAATCAACCATTCGTTTATATTTCTAACAGAATAAATTCTTATTCCGTTGATCCAAAAATCTATTTTGAAACTGTAAAGATTAAAAATTTACAAGGGCTTGCTATAGTCTCTAATAACGCTAAAGTGATTGGTAATGCACAAATAGAGAAACTTTTTTTTGAAAAAGATTTCAAAATATTTAGAAATATTGAAGATGCAATTGTCTGGGCTGAGGAAATGGTAAAATGATATTAATTCAATTGTAATTATATAATCAACTAATTATTAGAATTTAATAATATAACCTAGTTGTTTGTAATAAATAATTACTAGTTTTAAATTTATAAATAGCTATCTAAAAGACTAACTAAACTTATAAATTTAGTCGATATTAAATTCGCAGTATTTTGCATTTTCTTTTTTCAATTTCTAATTGAAAACGACTATTTTTGCTAAAAACAGAAAAACATGCTAAAAGCTGGTGTTCTTGGTGCTGGTCACCTCGGAAAAATACATTTAAGGTTACTCAACCAATCTAGTAAATTTGATCTTATCGGTTTTTACGATGCAGATCCAGAAAATGCAAAACTTGTCGTAGACGAATTTGGTTATAAATATTTTGATTCTATAGACGATTTAATTGAAGCTGTTGATGTGGTTGATATTGTAACACCTACACTTTCTCACTATGATTGTGCTAAAGTTGCTATAAAAAAAGGAAAGCATATTTTTATAGAAAAACCAATTACCAATACAGTAGAAGAAGCTGAAACCATTAGAACTTTGGTTGCAGAACATGGTGTAAAAGGTCAGGTTGGACATGTAGAGCGTTTTAATCCTGCATTTATAGCCGTTAAAGACCAAATTAAAAATCCAATGTTTATAGAATGTCATAGACTAGCAGAATTTAACCCTCGTGGCACGGATGTTCCTGTGGTTTTAGATTTAATGATTCATGATATAGATATTATATTAAGTGTTGTGCAGTCACCTGTAAAACATATTTCTGCGAGTGGAGTTTCTGTTGTAAGCGAAACTCCAGATATTGCCAATGCACGTATAGAATTTAAAAACGGTTGTGTGGCCAATTTAACGGCAAGCCGAATTTCTTTAAAAAACATGCGTAAAACACGTTTCTTTCAAAAAGACGCTTATATATCAGTAGATTTTCTAGAAAAGAAATGTGAGGTTGTAAAAATGAAAGACGCACCAGATAATCCAGGTGATTTTGATATGATTCTTCAAAATGCCGAAGGTATTAAAAAACAAATCTATTTTGACAATCCAGATATAGCAAACAATAACGCTATTTTAGATGAATTAGAAACGTTTGCTGACGCCATTAATAACAACACGAAACCAATTGTTACATTGCATGATGGTACAGAAGCATTGCGAGTTGCTAATATGATTATTAATCAATTTTAAATGATAAAAAAAAACCTAATATTTATAGCATTTTGTTTTTATATTTCAATAGCATTTTCTCAAAACAAAAATAAGAATCCAGATTTAATGACCTTAGTTAAAGATTTAATTCAAACTGAGAAAACTGGACAAAATATGAAACAAGTATGGTGGTTACCTGAAGTATATTGGGAAGTTGCCTTAAAAGATAGTCCTCTTGGCACACAAGCCTTAATAGATGAAATCAGCACTATATTCAAAGATTATTCACTCTTTATATTACTTGATGCCGAATTAACTGCGTTCTCTGGAATTAAGAAAAATAAAATTTTAGACTTAGAGTTAGTTGTTAATAACAATTCTTATAAGCCTCTAAAATCTTATTCTGATGAAATTCAATCTATGATAGATGTGCTTAAACCAACTTTTAGTAAAATGTTAGGTGAAGTCGGTGAAAATATTGAGTTTTTCGTTTTTGACAATACCTTCAGTGATGCTATTTCCCCTACAAAGGAAACAGTTTTTCAACTTAATTTTAATAATTCTAGTTTTGAATACAACTTACCGCTACCCTCTTTAGTTAGAGAGAAAAAATGCCCTATTGATAATAAAAAACATAATGGTAGTTGGAAATTCTGTCCTTATCATGGAGAAGAATTAATAAGCGATAATTAATCTTAGAATTTCATCATTTAAAACATATATATTAATATGAAAAATATAGCAGTTATAGGTGCAGGAACCATGGGAAATGGAATTGCTCACACATTTGCACAATCTGGATTTAGCGTTAAACTAATTGATATTAGTGAAGACTCTCTTAAACGAGGCATGGATACCATTGCCAGGAATTTAGATCGCATGGTAGCTAAAGAAAAAATTAGCGAGTCTGACAAGGCCATTACATTAGGTAACATTAAAACGTTTACAAATACAGAAGAAGGGGTTAAAAATGCTGATTTAATTGTTGAAGCTGCAACAGAGAATCTAAATTTAAAACTTAAAATATTTAAGCAATTAAGTGATATTTGTAGCAATGATACCATTTTAGCAACCAACACATCCTCTATTTCTATTACGCAAATTGCTGCAGTGACTTCAAGACCAGAGAATGTTATTGGTATGCACTTTATGAATCCGGTACCAATTATGAAATTAGTTGAGATAATTAGAGGATACAACACTAGTGATGAGGTAACTTCTACGATTATGGAATTATCTAAAACCTTAGGCAAAGTACCAACAGAGGTTAACGATTATCCTGGTTTTGTAGCTAACCGTATTTTAATGCCAATGATTAACGAATCTATTGAAACATTATATAATGGTGTAGCTGGTGTTGAAGAAATTGATACCGTTATGAAATTAGGAATGGCACATCCAATGGGTCCATTGCAACTAGCCGATTTTATAGGTTTAGATGTTTGCCTGTCCATCCTTAATGTAATGTACGATGGATTTAAAAACCCTAAATATGCACCTTGCCCATTGCTTGTTAATATGGTTATGGCTGGTAAATTAGGTGTAAAATCTGGTGCAGGTTTTTACGATTATTCAGAAAGTAGAAAAGCTGAAAAAGTTTCTAAACAGTTTGTAAAGTAAACAGAATACTTATACTATTTTGAATACTATTTCTACTTATGAAATATCCTGTAATTTATTGTTTTGTCTGCTTTATATTTTGGTCTTGTAAAGACAATGCCATACAAATAGCTGATGACCCAATAAATGCCTACTCAACAGATACATCACCTGTTTTTACAGAAAAAAATAATTATAAAACTCGGTTTAAAAATGATACAACTTTTGTGGCCAAAGGCTTTGATTTCCCTGTAGGAAAACCAAATGCCAAAGGCTATTATAATGCTCAAAAATTTCAAGAAAACAACCATTTAGGCGATGATTGGAATGGTGAAAATGGTGGCAACACGGATTTTGGAGACCCAATATATTCTATTGCAAATGGGTATATAAGTGAAGTAAAAGATTATAAAGGTGGCTGGGGAAAAGTTATACGAATTGTTCATTTACATAATAAAAAATTGTACAAGTCAATTTACGCGCATTGCGATTCTATTTTAGTAAACTCTAATCGATTTATTAAAAAAGGAGAAAAGATTGCTACTATAGGAAATTGTAATGGTGCATATTTTGCACATCTTCATCTAGAAATTAGAAATAAAGTAGATTTAGATATTGGTTCTGGCTATTCTACAGACACAACTGGATATTTAAATCCAACAAATTTTATTAATAAAAACAGAAACTAGAGTGGTTAAAATTATTCCATTTAAAGCCGTTAAACCAACAAGAGCAATTGTTGGTCTTGTTGCTTCACGCCCTTATCAAAGTTATACTTTAGATGAGCGAGAATCTCGCATGGCCTATAATCCATATAGTTTTCTTCATATTATAAATCCTGGTTACAAATACGCACAAGAAGTTACAGGTGAAGAACGCTATAAACTTGTAAAAAATAGATATTTAGAATTTAAGGAAGATGGTGTTTTTGTACAAGATGAGAAACCTTCTTTTTATGTTTATAAAATTGTAAATAGACATGGACAAGTTTTTAATGGAATCATTGCTGCAACAAGCGCTGAAGATTACGAAAAAAACAGAATAAAGAAACACGAAGAAACTATTGCTAAACGCGAAGAAACCTTCAAAAATTATTTACAAACCGTAGGTTTTAATGCAGAACCTGTGCTTCTCACCTATCCTGATAATCCTACAATTGCACAGATTATTAAGGAAACACAAAAAGGTTATGCTGAGTTTGAATTTACAATGACCTATAGAGATACACATTATTTATGGAAAATAGATGCTATAGAAACTATTAAAACTATTCAAAAAGAATTTAGCAAAATGGATACTGTTTATATAGCTGATGGTCATCATCGATCAGCTTCGTCTTATTTGCTATATAAAGATGAAAAAGCCAAGAATCCAAACCACAACGGAAAAGAATCTTATAACTTTTTTATGTCTTATTTAATTCCTGAATCTGATTTGGTTATTCAAGAGTTTAATAGACTAATTAAAGATTTAAACGGTCTAACAAAAGAAGAATTTTTAATTAAGCTAGATACATCTTATCGTATTGAAAATAGAGGCTTAATACCTTATAACCCATCAAAACCACATCATTTTAGTATGTACTTAGATGGAGAATTTTATTCTTTATATTTAAGAAAAACGAATTACAATTTTAAAACAGCTTTAGACCGATTAGATGCACAATTATTATACAAAACCATACTTCAACCTATTTTAGGTATTGAAGATTTAAGAAAAGATAACAGAATCTCTTATGTCAATGGTAAACATGAAATGATTACCATTAAAAGTAGTGTCGATAGTGGTGAATATAAAGTTGGCTTTGGCATGTGTCCATCTAATGTAGAACAAATGAAACAAATTGCTGATCAAGGATTACGTATGCCACCAAAAAGCACCTATATTTTACCAAAATTAAGAAGTGCGATAACTATATATGAGTATTAACTCTGAAAAAAATAACAATTATTCAAAATAAACAGAATAATGAGTATAAAAGCAAATTTAGAACATATAAAATCTAAACTACCAAAGCATGTTACTTTAGTAGCAGTTTCAAAAACAAAACCCGTAAGCGATTTAATGGAAGCTTATAATGCTGGCCAACGCATTTTTGGAGAAAATAAAATCCAAGAAATGATTGATAAACATGAAGAAATGCCAAAAGACATTGAATGGCATATGATTGGACATGTACAAAGAAACAAGGTGAAGTACATGGCTAAATTTGTAAGCTTAATACATGGTGTGGACAGCTTCAAATTATTAAAAGAAATAAACAAACAAGCCAAAAACCATAATAGAGTTATAGATTGTTTACTTCAGATTAAAATTGCTGAAGAAGATAGTAAATTTGGTATGTCTGCAAATGATGCTTCTACCCTTTTAAAATCTAATGAGTTTTCAGAATTAAAAAACATAAAGATTGTTGGCCTAATGGGAATGGCCACTTTTACCGATAATTCAAAACAAATTGAAAATGAATTTAAATTCCTAAACAACACATTTTCAGAACTTAAAAACACAAACGCTGAACTAAAAGTTAAAAGTATGGGAATGAGTGGTGATTATCAGTTAGCAATTGCATGTGGAAGTACCATGATTCGCGTAGGAAGTAGTATATTTGGAGTAAGAAATTACAATAATTAGTTAACGTACAAGTTACTTTAAATATAACTGTACAACTAGAATAAAATATCAGAATACCATATACGCAATACTAGACATAGAAACCACTGGTGGAAAGTACAATGAAGAAGGGATTACAGAGATTGCAATCTATCAGTACGATGGTCATAAAGTAACAGACCAATTTATTTCTTTAGTTAATCCGCAACGCGAAATTCAACCCTTTGTTGTTAATCTTACAGGCATAAATTCTAATATGCTTAGAAATGCACCTAAATTTTATGAGGTTGCAAAACGTATTGTAGAAATTACGGAAGATTGCATTATTGTAGCTCATAATTCTTCTTTTGATTACAGAATTCTTAAAACCGAATTTAAACGTTTAGGCTTTCCCTATAAACGCAAAACACTCTGTACCGTTGAGTTATCTAAACAATTAATTCCTGATATGGAATCTTATAGTTTAGGGAAATTAACACGTGCACTTGGAATACCTATTGCAGATAGACACAGAGCAAATGGAGATGCTATGGCAACGGTAAAGTTGTTTAAAATGCTATTGAATAAAGATTTAGATAAAGTGATTGTAAAAGACGCAATTAAGATTGAACAAAAATCTAAAATGTCTTCTAATCTTAATAATATTATAGATGAGTTACCATCCGATACCGGTGTTTATTACATACATAATGTAGACGGTGAAATTATTTATATAGGTAAAAGTAAAAATATAAGAAAGCGTATTATTCAGCATTTTACGGGTACAAATTCTAAATCTAAGAAAATTCAGAAATTAGTTAATACAGTTACTTATGAAAAAACAGGTAGCGAATTAGCCGCATTATTAAAAGAAAGTGCAGAAATAAAAAAAAACAAACCTATTTTTAATAGAGCTTTACGGAGAAGTATTTTCACCCATGCTCTATATAGTTACACAGATAGCAATGGTTATATCAATCTCCAAATAGATAAATCAGATAGAGAGGATGCTCCAATAACAACCTTTAGCACTAGGGCTAGTGGAAAACATTTTTTGTTTAAGGCTGTAGAAGATTTTAATTTATGCCAAAAGCTAACTGGTTTATACACTACAAAGACAAGCTGTTTTAAATATGAAGTAAAAGAATGTTTAGGTGCTTGTATTAATGAAGAACCCATAGAAGTATATAATAATCGAGTTAATTTACTTAAGGAAAAATTTAGTTACGATAATAAAAATATGCTTATTATTGATAAAGGTCGTGAAATAGAAGAAAAATCTGTGTTTTTAATTGAAAATGGTATTTTTAAAGGTATGGGTTATTTTGAACTGAACCATCAAATAAATAATTTAAAAATTCTCAAGTCTGTTATTACTCCTATGACAAACGATAGAGATTCTCAACATATTATACAAAGTTACTTAAGGAGAAATAAACGTTTAAAAATAATTGATTTAAATAAAGACTAATGAAATATAGATTGTTAATTGTTTCGCTTTTTGCGTCTTATTTATGTTTTTCTCAAAGCTATGTTAGTAATATGGCTGTTATAAAAAGTGAATTAGAACAAACGTCTTATTCAAAAGACTCTACAGCTAATGCACTTGTTATATATGATTACGGAAATAGTTTCATTGATAAGGAAACATTTTGGCTAAAAGTGCAAATAAAACAAAAAGTAAAAATTTTAAAATCAAGTGGATTTGATAGAGGAGAAATTGAGGTAACTTTATACAAAGGTAAATCGTCCAAAGAACGAATTGATAATATTAAAGGCGCAACTTATAACCTAGAAAATGGAAAAGTAGTAAAGACAGAACTCTCTTTAAATGCCATTTTTAAAGAAGAAAACGAATACTCAACTACAGTAAAATTTGTTTTACCTAATATCAAAGTTGGTAGTATTATAACCTATAGTTATGAAAAACAGTCTCGATTTATGAATAAATTTCAGCCTTGGTATTTTCAAGGTCCAGATCCCGTTTTATACAGCGAATATAACACTAGTATTCCTGGCAACTACGACTATCACGTAAAATTAGTAGGCGGAATTCCGTTAGAAATTAACGATGCTAAAATAGAACGAAATTGCCTAGAAGTTGGTAGAGGTGGCACTGCAGACTGCACGGTTAGTAAGTATGTAATGAAAAATATACCTGCATATAAACCAGAAGGTTTTACCACAACAGCTCTCAACTATACAGCAAGAATTGAATACGAATTAAGCGTATATCAAGGATTTGATGGCACCGTTGATAAAATAACTAAAACATGGAAAGATGTTGACCAAGAATTAAAAGCAGATAAGGATTTTGGTAAACAGATTAGTAAAAAAAGTCTTATTAAAGGTGTATTACCAGAACAAATATCCTCAATAAACAATAAACTAGAAAAAGCTAATGCGATTTACCAATTCGTTTTAACTAATTATAACTGGAATGGTAAAATAGAACGTCACGATGTATCAGTAAAAAACCTAATTAAAGAAAAAGTAGGTAGTGTATTTGAAATTAACTTATTATTAGAAAACTTACTAACTAATGAAGGTTTTACGGTTTATCCCATTTTAGTATCTACACGAGATAACGCACTTGCCACCAAAATTTTTCCGGTTTTATCTGAATTTAATTATGTGATTTTGAAAACCACAATCGATGAAAAAGATTATTATTTAGATGCAACTGATAAATATCTCGCCTTTGGTGAATTACCATTTAGAACATTAAACCAATACGGTAGACTTATTGATTTTAAAGATGGTAGCTATTGGGAAGATATTATTATTGAACCTTTTTCCCTGAGAACTCATAGAGTAAAACTCGATTCTTTTATAGAAGACGAATTCACTGGAACCATACAGAGTAAATACTCTGGTTATCATTCTCATCAACAAAAAAGAGAATACAATGAAAACCCAACTAGTTATTTAGAGAACAAAATCAATGAATTTACAGATATTGCAATTGAAAATCACAAAGTTGAAGATTTTGATATTTCTAAATCAAGTTTTATTGAAGAGGCAGATGTTACTCTTGAGCCAGAATTTATTGGAAATAAAATTTACTTGAATCCTTTTCTCATAAAGTTTTTTGAAGAAAATCCTTTTAAACTGCAAGAACGCAGTTATCCTATTGATTTTGGTTACAAAGACATTTACAATTATAGCATACAAATTAAAATTGATGACGATCTAACAGTACTCGAAATTCCCGAACCAATCAATTATATACTGCCAAATAAATCGGGTAGTCTTTTGTTTAATTCTGAGTTAAATGATGAATCTTTAATACTCTATTTTAAAGTGCAATTTAATTTACCTATCTATGCACCAGAGTATTATCCTTATTTAAAAAAGTTTATGGATAAGGTTGTAGAAATACAAAACAACGCTGTCATTGTACTAGAAAAACAATAATTTTACTTTTTGTACTTTTAGATAATGGAAATAGAAAACAAACATACCTGGAAATCAAAACTTCATGAAGTTATTTATGAAGCAGATACACCTAACGGTAAATGGTTTGATATTCTATTATTAGCATTTATTATTATAAGTATTATACTAGTTATGCTAGAAAGCGTGGTTAGTATAGATAGAGAATATCATCAGATATTATATATTGGAGAATGGATTGTAACTATCCTATTTTCTATAGAGTATGTATTGAGAGTAATTAGTGTTAGGAAACCCTTAAAATACATTTTTAGCTTTTTTGGCATTATAGATCTTTTATCTACAATACCAATGTACCTTACCTTTTTATTTGGAGGTGCACAAGCATTAGTAACACTTAGAGCGTTAAGATTATTAAGGGTTTTTAGAATTCTAAAATTAGCGCGTTATTTAGGTGCATCCAAACAACTAAAAGATTCTATAATTGGAAGTAGAGTAAAAATCTTGGTGTTTTTATTTGCTGTAATGGTATCTTCTGTAGTTTTTGGTACAATAATGTATTTGGTTGAAGGTGAAGCCAATGGATTTACTAATATTCCTAAAAGTGTATATTGGTGTATCGTAACTTTAACCACTGTTGGTTTTGGTGATATTGCTCCACAAACACCACTAGGTCAATTTATAACTACAATTATTATGATTTTAGGTTATGGTATAATTGCGGTACCAACGGGAATAGTATCTGCCGAATATGCTAAAAACAGCCTAAACAAAGAAGAAAATAAAGGTAACAAACTTATTCAACCAGAAGATTTAATTGAAGTACATACAAATTCGCAATGCTGCATTAATTGTTTAGCCGAAAAGCATCAAGATGGTGCAGAATACTGCCATAAATGTGGTTGTAAATTACACCATGAATAAACTTCTTATTTCCATAGTTGGCCCAACTGCCATCGGTAAAACTTCTTTAAGTATTAAGCTTGCTAAATACTTTAATTCAGAAATTATTTCTGCTGATTCTCGTCAATTTTATAAGGAAATGACTATTGGAACAGCTGTACCTTCTAAAGAAGAATTGAATGCAGCACCACATCATTTTATTCAAAATAAATCTATTACAGATAATTTTAATGTTGGTGATTTTGAACGTGAAGCAATTTCTAAAATTAAAGAATTACATAAAAAAAATCCAGTTGTCATTATGGTAGGTGGCTCTGGTTTGTATGTAAAAGCTGTTGCTAAAGGTTTAGATTATTTTCCTGATGTAGATGCTAATATAAGACTACAACTCAATAAAGAACTAGAAAGCAAAGGCCTAAAATCATTACAAACCCAATTACATAATTTAGACCCTCAAACTTATAAAACGATTGCTATAGATAATCCTCAACGTATTATAAGAGCTTTAGAGATTTGTATTGGCACAGGCCAACCCTATTCTTCATTTCTTACAAATCCCAAAAAAGTGAGAGCGTTTAAAACCATAACTATTGGCCTTAACGCAGAACGTTCTATTATTTATGATAGAATTAATCAGCGTGTAGATATAATGATGGCGAATGGTTTATTAGATGAAGTAGAATCGCTAATAACCCACAAGCAACTCAATGCTTTAAATACAGTTGGTTATAAAGAATTGTTTAATTATTTTGAAGGAAATTGGTCTTTAGATTTTGCTATTTCAGAAATAAAGAAAAATACAAGACGGTTTGCAAAACGACAATTAACGTGGTTTAAAAAAGAGGAATCAATTAAGTGGTTCGATTACGAAACTAATGTGAGTGAGATTATATCTTATATAAACTCTATTGAAGAATAAAGATTGTTTTATTTATTTGTTACTCTCAATCCGAAAAATCCTTTTTTACTAAGTACATTTCCAATAAAAGTAAAACTAACTATTCCTAAACCATCAGCTAATAAATCTGCTACATCCAAGGTTCTATTAGGTAAAAAGCCTTGACTTAATTCTTCTATTAACACAAAAACAGAAACTAAAAACGTTCCTAAGGGTAATACTTCCCAGAATGTAAACTTTTTAAAGTTGAACGCAAAATTTACACCAAGGGTTAAACATCCAAACAAGAAAAAATGTCCAATTTTATCACCAAAAGGCAACCAATTCACAAACTCAAAAAATATATTATTACCACCTGTATTAGCAGAAAATATAATCCAAATTATAAAAAGTAGAAATACAATTGTAACTCCTTGAAAGAACTTAATCATTTATAAAAATAGTATTAAAAAAAATCCAGTTCAATGAACTGGATTTTTTTTATAATATACAAAAGCAAAAACCTTATTGGTTATTTATAACTAATCTGAAACCTTCACCATGTATATTTAAAATTTCTACATTAGGATCTGGTTTTAAGTATTTACGTAATTTTGCAATATACACATCCATACTACGCGATGTAAAATAGTTATCATCTCTCCATATTTTTGTTAATGCCAATTCTCTAGGCATTAAATCATTTTCATGTAAAGCTAATAAACGTAACAATTCGTTTTCTTTAGGAGATAGTTTTGTTGGCTCTCCTCCATCAAATTTTAAAAATCTTAGTTTAGAATTTAAATCAAAACGACCAATTTTAAATTCAAATTGTTTGCTATCTGCAACAGTATCTGTTGCTTTACGTTGCATAATAGCCTTAATTTTCATTAATAACACTTCACTATCAAAAGGTTTATTAAGATAATCATCTGCTCCTACTTTATAACCTTTTAATACATCTTCTTTCATAGCCTTTGCCGTTAAGAAAACGATAGGCACATCTGTATTTTTTTCTCGTATTTCTTTTGCTAACGTAAATCCGTCTTTATAGGGCATCATAACGTCTAAGATACAAAGATCGTAATCGTCTTTTTTGAACTTCTCAAAACCTTCCATACCATTTTTAGCATGAACCACGTCGTAATCGTTCATCATTAAATAATCTTTTAAAACTGTTCCAAAATTTGGATCGTCTTCAACTAAAAGTATTTTTTTATTTTGCTCTTCCATAATTCGATTTTTATGATATTAATGGCATTCTTATAATAAAAGTACTGCCTTTTCCTTTTTCGCTTTCTACTGATATATGACCTTGATGATCATCTACTATTCTTTTTACATAAGCTAATCCTAGCCCATGACCTTTTACATTATGTACATTTCCGGTGTGTTCTCTATAAAATTTTTCAAACACACGTTTTGCAACAGCCTTACTCATTCCGTTGCCTTGATCTGCTATTTTTACTATTATATTATTTCCTACATTTTCGGTGTAAACATCAATTTTAGGTGCTTCATCCGAATATTTTATGGCATTGTCTAATATGTTTACTAACACATTAGTAAAATGTGTTTCATTTGCTAAAACTGACGCCTGTTCTGCACTCAAATGAGTTTTAACATAACCTTTTCTATCTTCTACAATAAGTTCTACATGTGTTATTGCATCTTCAATTAAGTCGTGTATATCATATCTTTCCTTACTAATATTTAGCTCATTTTTTTCTAACTTAGATATACGTAATACATTTTCTACTTGCGCATGCATCCTTTTATTCTCTTCCTTTATCATTCCTAAATAACGCAGAACCTTTTCTTGGTCATTTAGTATTTTGGGGTTCTTTATAGAGTCTAAAGCTAAATTAATAGTCGCAATTGGTGTTTTAAACTCATGCGTCATATTATTTATAAAGTCCGTTTTAATCTGTGATATTTGCCTTTGCTTAATTAATTGATAAATAGCACTTGTGTATGCGACAATTATAATACTAGTAAATACAATAGAAAGCACTATCATCTTTAAAATAGAAGATAAAAGGTATTTTTTTCTTTCCGGAAATTCTACCCAAAGATTATAACTACTTTCATTATAATTATCTAAAAATATAGGAACTCCACGTGCTTCTGAAGTCATTTCAAAATTTTGAGACATTATTTTAGTCGCTAAATCTTCATCATAAATAGCAAACTCAAAATCTAAATCAATTCCTTCTTTTGTTAGTTCTTTTCTTAATAACGATTCTACTTGTTTTGCAGAAACACGTCTGTAAACTGGTTGGTCTTTTAATAATGTTTTAATGGTTTCTTCATAAACTTGCTTATCTAAATCTCCCAAAGAGGAATACTCTTTTAGACTCGTTTCAGGATCCATTCGTTTTTTACCGTCTATGGTTGTGGTATTGTAATATTCCGTTACACGCTCACTATATAGTTTACTTATATTAAAACTATCTGCATCAATTTCAATGAACATAGATGGTACTTTGTAAAGCTCTTCAAAAACCGTATTACGATGCACTATGGTTTTATCATTAATATCGTCTTCTGCGGTAATTAACAATTGCTTTATGATAGAAGAATTTGCCTTATTTTCATTATTTAAATAAGGTTGTAGTTTCTTTAAATAATCTTTAAACTCATCTTCTTCTATTGAATTAGAAACATAGCTTAAAGATCGTTTTACACTTCTTACAAAATTCTCCTCTTCATTTTCTAAACTATTGTTTATAAAAAACGATTGTACAAAAATAATTCCGAGGAGCGATAAACTCATAAGAACTACCAATAAGACGAATAGCTTTTTGCCCATCAGCCAAATTTAACATTTTAACATTTAGCACAAATTATGTTTAACCTAACGTTAACAAAAGAAAGTGCTCGATTTTTATTTTATTTTTTTAAGAATTTCTTTATGTACGTTTAAGGCTTGTTGTTTAGCTTCGTGCAAATCGTTATTAATAATAACAAAATCTGATTTTTTTATTTTTTCCGCATCAGATAATTGATTATTAATTATTGTTTTCACCTTTTCTTCTGAAGCATTATCACGTTTTATAACACGCTTTATTCTTAAATCTTCATCTGCTACAACGGTGATTATATAATTATATTGACTCTGAAGATTGTTTTCAAAAATAATTGCGGCTTCTTTTATAACATATTCGGCATTTTGCTTGGATACCCATCGTTTAAAATGAGATGCTACTTTAGGATGAACAATAGCATTCATTTTTATTAATAATTCTTTATTATTGAAAATTTTTGATGATAAATAAGGTCTATTTAGTTTCCCATTTTTATAGGCTTCTTCACCAAATAGATGTATTAGTTTTCGCTTAATAACTTTAGAACGATTCATTAATGCTTTAGCTTCCGTATCTGCAATATATACAGGTACTCCTAAGCTTTTAAAAACCTCTAAAATAGTGGTTTTACCACTACCTATTCCTCCTGTAAGACCAACTACTACCATTTTACAACTTTATATAATCGATTCGTTTTTGCTTAATATTAACTCGCTTAACAAAAGATGGCTTCTTTACTATTTTTGGTAATAAATAGGTCTGATTAAAATCTAATTCTTCATAATTACATTCTACTCTAAAATCTTCTGTTTTTACATCATTATATTCTTCTAAATCCACATAAAACGATACACTTACTGTTTTAGGAAAAATATTTATAGTAATATCTTTTGGCTGATTGGTTACAATAACTGGAATTTCCTTAATTCCTTCTGTAAACCTTGCTACACTTCCAGTAACCTTTACATTTTTTGGAAAAACTTCAACCTGCTCTAATGCAGACGTGTTTAAAATTAAAGTTTTATTAATGTTTTGGTTAACATTATCTAGAGCTAATTCTTCTGTAGGTATCGAATAAATAGTATCTACGACTGCAGATGACCCTACAACTTTTACACTATCTATATTAAACTTAAATTCACCTTTTAAATCATAACCAATAGCGTAATTAATATTTTTAACTAGTTCTATAGGTACAACTTTTGATGCTCTTTTAGAAAAAGTAATTAAAAGTGTATCTGGCAAAACAGTTAGTAATTTAAAGGAATTACCCAGCTGCCCTTCTAATAAATATTTGTTTTTTTGAACATCAAAAATAAATTGATTTCCTTTTTTTGTCAAATTATTCTTAGAATTTACTATTAATTCTTTTGAACTATTAAAAAGAAGTGGCACCAAAGAAAAACCTTTAGCTTCAACATAAGCATCAATATAATTAGCTGAGTCATTTTTAATTATAATCTCATCCTCTACATTAATTAATTTTACTTTTACCTTTATGGTTTGCTTATAATCACTAGAAAGTTTAGAAAAAATCAATAAAATAAAGGCTGCTAAAAAAAATAAACTAAAGCGCTTGTAATTTTTATTTTTAAAATAATCTAATATGTTAGAATTAATATTTGATTTCATTTTTTTTAAACTTAGAAAAACAATTGCGGAAATGCTTCCTTTGGGTTTCTTCTTAAAACAACCAATTTAAATGTTGAGATTAAAAACCCTAAACCATAACCAAAAAACTGTATAACAATGGCAAATAAAGCTTGAAAAGCAATTACAATACTTCTATTAAAAATTAAAGCTAAAACAAAGGCTATAATAAAATACAATCCATATAAGTAAATAGGTAAATAACAGTTGAATATCATTAAAAGTAATGAAACAATTAGTCCCAAACTAAATAAAGTTGGAAACCAATACACTAGACTTTTAGATTTTGGATGCCATTGATTAAGTATTGGCCTAACCATGCCAAATTTATTTACTTGTTTATAAAATTTCGTCCAAGAAATACGACGTTTATGATACACATAAGCTTTTTCTATAAGTGCAGTCTTAAAACCGAGTTTATGCAAGCGTAACGATAAATCTGGATCTTCACCAGGATGAATCCTTCCAAATCCGCCAGATGCTATAAATGCTTTTTTAGACAAACCCATATTGAAGCTACGCGGTTGAAAATCCTCTACCTGTTGCTTACCTCCTCTTATTCCTCCTGTAGTAATAAAAGAAGTCATGGCAAAATTTATGGCTTTTTGAAGATTAGTAAATGAACTATGTGCAGCGTCTGGACCTCCAAAACAATCAAAATATTTTTTTTCTAAAAAAGCTTTTACTTCAGCTAAATAATTTGAAGGCATTAATACATCTGAATCCAAAATAATATAATAATTGCCTTTTGCCTTTTGCATCCCATAATTTCGAGAATCTCCAGGACCAGAATTTGGTTTATAATAATAAGAGATATCTAATTTACTTTGAAATTTTTCTACAACATGCTCTGATGTATCAGAAGAACCATCCTCAACTATTACTATTTCAAAGTTATTATCACCATCAAAATTCAAAAAACTACTGAGGAGTTCTTCGATTTCTTCAGGTCTATTATATACAGGAATAATAAAAGAAAAATCTAATGTTTTCATAAGTTACAAAGGTAATTAAACCTAACACAAAAATTAATGCTAAGAGTAGCTTAAATAAAAATTATCTTTAGACTTATATAAAGATAACAGCAGCACATTATTGTTAAAATAAGGAACAAAAAAAGCCGCTAAAAAGCGGCTTTTTAATAATTATTTGGATTAGGCTATTATTGCTTAATCACTTTAATTGTTTTAGTAACATTTGCAATAGTAACTTTTACAAAATAAGTCCCTGTCTGTAACTGAGACATGTCTAATTCACTATCAATAGTATTAGGCATAGCTCTTAATACTTCTTGACCTAGCATATTATACATTGAAACTTGCTCTATTGTATTTTGAGCATTTAAAGTTAATGTATTTTTAACTGGGTTAGGATAGTATGAGAAAGCTGTTTCGTTTTCGAAATTATCAATAGATAATGCTTCTTCAGATTCTGACCAAATTGCCAATGTAAAATCTGATGCTGAAGACGTAGTTGCATAATAATAGAAAACTCTTAAGTAGTAAGTTTCACCAACTACAAAATCAGTACGGCTAATTCTTGGATTACCAAAAGTAACATCATAATCATCACATTCTACAGATACTAAACTACCACATTCTCCACTAAATAGCTCTATTACACCATCAAAATCATCAGTTACATCAATATTAATGTCCGTTGCAGTTGCAACAAAACTAAACCATACATCATCATTTGAAGTTCCTGCACAAGCAGCAACACCTGAATCTGTAGCTGCAGCTATTGAGCCTTGAATTTGAGTTGCAGATGCAAAATCTGCTATTTCATTTTCTACAGTAACAGAAAATGCTCCTAAACAATCATCATTTAAAGGAGGACAATCGTAAACAAAAGATCCTACAAATAAATCACAAGTATTATCTGTACCATGTAAAATATTTAAGTCAACACTAGTACCACTGGTATAAGGACCAACTGTTATAACTCCTAAACCTGAAACAGCATACGTATTTGTGCCATCATAAAGTTCTGGAGTACCATCACCTAAAGCTGTAACATCAACATCTATTGAAAATTGATTATTATCACAATCAGATACAATTGTAGCTGTTGCTTCTGCAGGTGCACAAGATGCTTCAATAATATTAATATCTACATCCATTGTTACACCATAGGTAGAGCTATTACATGGGTCTGTAGCATTAGAATTAGAATCATCTGTTACAATACGCATTCTATGCTGACCTAAATTAGCACCTGCTGGCATAGTAAATGATGCATCTAATGTTGTTGGATTAGCGTTTGTTGATTCACCTGTAAAAACTAAATCTGAAGCATCAAATACTAAATCATCATCAAAATCAATCCAAATATTTGTACCATAAGTATAACCTGTTACAAATGTAATCTGAACATTTGAGTTAATACCAGCAGCCAAATCTACTGGAGAACCAGTAAAATCTTCATATGTAATATCACCACCACTTGCAAAATCTACAGAACCAACTTGAAGATTTGAAATACCATCACCATCATTACTTGAAGGTACTGATGAACAATATCCTGTAAAGAAAGATAACGGACCAACCCAAGGGCTATAACTATCACCACAATTTGCTCTAACATATACTTCATAATCAGTATTAGCAGTTAAAGATTCTATTGTATATGGGTTTGTTACATCGGTAGACGTTGCTGTTCCTGTAACAGATCCACCATTTGTAATATCAACTAATTCAATATCCCAAAGTGTTTCTGAATCTCCAATTGTCCAAGCAATATCTGCTGATGTTGCTGTAAATCCTGTAAGTACTAAATCTGAAGGTTCTAAACAACTAGGAATAGCCTCCCAATTAAAATTATCTACATAAGTGTAATCATACGTTCCAGATGGCACCATTCTTAGAGCAATGTATTCATCAGTACCTGTATAAGTATCAAAATTTACTGAATACTCTGTATGTGTTGAAGTTAACGTAATCGTTTGAAATGCTGTAAATGTACTTGCATCTGTTGGGTCTGTTATAGTACCAACAATAAAATCATTTGCATCAGCATCTCTCGCAGAAAAACGAACTCTATTTAATGTAAAGTCATCACTAAAATTAGGTGATACTAAAATTAATTCTGCATCTGTATCTCCAGAGTTATAGAAACGCATAGAATTCGGATCCGAAACAGCTTGTGTAGTATTTGTAAGCACAGTAGCATATTCTGATGTAGAATTTACAATCGTTGACCAACATGCAGGTACTTCTGAAGAAGAAACTTCATCAAAATTCTCCATATATGGAGCTGCATAAGCAGTACAACCTGTCATAAAAGTATAAGGGCCAGACCATGCGCTCACATCACCTCCACCGCAATCTGCTTGAACATAATAATCATACATTGTTACAGGTGTTAAACCAGTTTTTGTATATGGATTAGAAACACCTAAATCTGTAGCTGTACCTGTTGGCTCAGCTCCTTCTGCTACTACTTCAACATTATATAATGATGCTGTACCATTTTCTGTCCATTCTAAATCTACTTGGTCTGAACCTATTGCTGAAACCAATAAATCTGTAGGTGGAAGACAACTAGGTGCATCGATTACAGTAATTTTATAATCTTCAACTTCACCTCTACCTGAATTAAGTGTACAAGCATCATCACTAGCATCAGCTGAAGGATTAGCATCATTCCAATCTATCATTACTCGCATGTAATAATCACCATTAGCTGTTCCCGTAGGAATTGTAACTGTTCCGGTAAACGGACCATTTCCATAACTTGTAGTATTAAAAACTGTTTCTGTAGCTACATCATAAACATAGTCAGAATTCCAATCTACCCAAATTGCACAACCAACTGTACCTCCTTCAATAGTAACACTGAAATCAAATTGTCCATCCGCAAAACTAGAAACAAAATGAGTATCATAAAAACTCTCATAATGACCAACAGATAAACCAGTTGCAGTATTTGAGATATTATCATCACCTCCTGTTGTAACAAAGTCACTTATTAAAGTTGTAGTATTTGTATTTTCAGAAGAAGGATCACAATAGCACTCGTTAGCACCTGTTGTAAATGACATTTCAGAACAGCCTGTAGAATCGCCTAAATCATTATAAGCTATAACAGTATAATAATAATCTGTACTTAAAGCAGTATTAGAAAGTGTATAAGATGTAGCATTACCTAAATCTGTTGCATTTTCAATATCTGTTCCTCCAGCAGTGGTACCTACAGAAATTTTATATCCTGTTGCTGTGGCCGTTGAATCCCATGTAATTGGAACATCGAAATTTCCGCAACTTGCATCAGCTGAAGCTACAATATTTGTAGGACAATCTGGGGCATTAGCGATAACTTGAGTTACAGATAAATTATCTAAATAAAAATAACTATCTCCACTTTGCCACTCTCCTCTAATTCTAAATTTAAAATCAGAGCCACTTGGCAAACTTGCTGCTGGTATAGTTTCAGAGTATTGCGAACAAGCCGTAGTTTCTGTAACTCCAAAAGACGAAATTGAATTCCAAGCAGCACCATCATCAGTAGAGTATTCTACATAAATAATATAATCAACAGCATTAGTTAAATATGGTCTCGCCAACCATTGAAATTCAACCGTAGTATCTGTTCCGTTTGAACCTCCAACATAATTTGGTGATGTAAAAGAACCATCATTTGATGCTGAACTGAACATGTTATCAGCGATGTTCCCTGATCCTTCACACAAATAAGCTTCAGCTGTACTAGTAAAATAACTTACTTGTGTCCATCCTGCTGGGAAACCAGAATCTAGACTTTCTTGAATAAAAATTTGCGCATTAGATTGCCAACAAAAAGCAACCAACGCAAATAGCATTATTGTAATTTTTTTCATGTAAAATGGATTAAAAGTTAGTAATTCTTTAAAAATATGTTAATTCTTTAGAAGATACGGATGTTTAACTTTCAAATCGATAAAATGTAAAAAATCACGACAAGAAACATCAATTAACATAATAGATAAATTTTAATTGAACTCTATTATTATTAATTATCAAATTTCGGTAAATTCAAAAAAAATAAAAGCCGTTACATTTAAATGAAACGGCTTTTATTTAATATTAAATTTAATAACTTATTGATTCTCTACAAAAGTATCTATCACTGCATCACTTACTCCCATATTACTAAACCCTCCATCATTATAAAGGTTTTGGAGTGTAACACGTTTTGTTAAATCACTAAACAATGTTATGGTGTAATTAGCACAATCCATTGCAGTTGCATTTCCTAAGGGTGACATTTTCTCTGCATATGCTATAAAACCATCAAAACCTTTAACGCCAGAACCAGCTGTAGTTGGCGTTGGTGATTGCGATATAGTATTTACTCTAACATTTTTATCTCTTCCAAAGAAATAACCAAAACTACGAGCAATACTTTCTAAGTAGGCTTTATTATCTGCCATATCATTATAATCTGGAAATACACGTTGTGCAGCCATATAAGTTAAAGCTACAATACTTCCCCATTCATTCATGGCATCTGCCTTATAAAGAGTTTGCATTACTTTATGAAAAGACATTGCAGAAACATCTGTTCCTTTTTGTGTCCATGCATAATTTTGGTCTGTATAATGCTTTCCTTTTCTAACATTAATAGACATACCAATAGAATGCAAAACAAAATCAATTTTACCTCCTAAGATTTCCATAGATTTTTCTACTAAATTCTGCAAATCTTCTTCAGAAGTTGCATCTGCTGGTATAATTTGAGAACCTGTTTTTTCTGCCAATTCATTTATTTGTCCCATTCTCATTGCGACAGGTGCATTTGTTAATACAAAAACTCCTCCTTCTTCGTGTACCCGAACAGCTGTTTTCCAAGCTATGGAATTCTCATCTAATGCTCCAAATATTATTCCTCTTTTTCCTTTTAGTAAATTATATGACATACTTATATATTTTAGTTGGTTTATTTATGGTTGATTTTTTTAATATAACAATCTTAATTTAATAATTGCTTTGCATGAGCCATTGCAGAATCAGTTATATCAAAACCACCCAACATTTGTGCAATTTCTACAATACGTTCTTCTTCATTTAGCTTTTTAAGTTGTGTATGTGTTATATCTTCAATATCCGTTTTAAATACTTTGAAATGCGAGTTACCTTTAGCCGCAATTTGGGGTAAATGTGTTATAGTAAACACTTGCATTTTTCCGCTCATTTGCTTCATAATTTCTCCCATTTTATTTGAAATCTCACCAGAAACACCTGTATCTATTTCATCAAACATTATAGAAGGTAGCTGAATATATTCTGCCAAAATAGATTTTATAGCCAACATTATACGCGAAAGTTCTCCTCCTGAGGCAGATTTTTTTAATTCGTTAAAACTAGACCCTTTATTGGCCATAAACAGAAACTGCAGATTATCTTTTCCATTTTTAGAAAATTTAGCAATAGTTTCTAATTCTACTTTAAATTTAGCATTTGGCATACCTAAATCAGATAGTATTGCTTCTAATTTTGAAACAAATACAGGAATCACCTTTTTCCTTTTTTTATGAATTTTTAAGGCAATTTCATTAAGTTTTTCGTTTAATTTTAAAACTTCTTGTTCTTTTTGAATTATTGTTTCATCTAAACTTTCTGTATTATCAATTTTAGATTGTAAATTATTTTTAATTTCTAATAATTCATTAATATCTACAACGGAATGTTTTTGAAATAAATTATTTATAATTTGAAGTTTACTCCCAACACGTTCTAATTCTTGTGGGTCAGATGATAAATTCTCTTCTAAGTCGTCAAGTTCTACTAATATATCATCGATTTCTATACTAATACTTACCATGCGCTCTCTTAAAGCATCGTATGATTTTCCAAAGTTTGCAATTTTTGACAGCTCTTGTTTAACCAAATTAACTTGATCCACAACACCCAGAGTTTCCGCATTTAATATTGTTTTGGCACTTCCTAATTTTTCTGCTATAATTTCAACATTATTAAGTTCTTCGTATTGTGCTTCTAATTCTTCAATATTTATTTTTTCTAAATTAATTTCATTCAATTCTTTAGATAAAAACAGATTGTAATCGTATTCTTTTATTAATTCGGCTTTAGACTGCTTTAATTCTTCTAATTTCTTTTGAAGTGTTTTATAGTCCGTTAATCGATTTGAAAATTCTTTGAGATTTAATTCATTATCAGCCAAAGCATCAATAACTTTAAACTGATAATCATCTTGTGTTAACTGCTGAGTTTGCTGTTGCGAATGAATATCTATTAGATAACTGCTCAATGCAATTAAGTTTTCTAAATTGGTAGGTGTATCATTAATAAATGCTCTAGATTTTCCTGATGGTAAAATTTCGCGCCTAATAATGGTTTGCACATCGTAATCTAAGTCTAATGCTTTAAACAGCGCTTTTAAATCGTAATTAGCAACATCAAAAACAGCCTCTATTATGCATTTCTCTTTGGTGTTTTTTACCTGACTTAAATCTGCGCGTTTCCCTAAAACTAAAGACAAACCACCTAACAAAATAGATTTACCTGCTCCAGTTTCTCCTGTAATAATGGTTAGACCGTTATTAAACGTTACGTTTAACTCGTCAATTAGGGCGTAATTCTTTATGTAAAGTGATGTTAACAACCGTTTATAATTTAGTAATACAAATTAAGTAATTAAGATTTTAAAATAATAACTAGAAAGAAAAATATTAAGAATTCTTTTATACTACAGCAGTAATATTGTAAAATCTTAATTCTTTATATTTCGCCACTTTTGGGAATACATTGGTGCTATTTTATCTAAAATATCTTTAGCATTAGATATATTAACGTTTGGTCCACCAGAGAGAATATCTGTAATTTCATCTGCCTTTGCATCAAAGAAAACACGCATTAAGAAAGAATTAGGACGAGAATTATGTACCTTTTTTAAATCATTAAAAACAGAAATAATATTGTTTTTCCCTTCCTTTAAGTTTTCATTCATAATATCTAAACCTTCAATATGATATTTATAGATCGCAGAGCGTATACCACTATATGTTGGAGACATTAAACTATTTATTAAGGCAAAACGTGATTGTAAACCATCTTCTAATTTCCAACCTTGACCATTAAGCTGTTGCGAATAATTAGCTATAGTTTGAGCTTGCTCAAAATAATCATCTCCACCATTTAACTCAAAAGAGTCTGCATCCATCCCTAAAATCATATAAACATGGAAAGCTAATACTGAAATTAAATTAGATTCAAACTGTGTCTCATTAAAAACTAAATTTTGAAACTCTAAATATTGAAAGTTAAAATCTTTGTCATTATAATTAAATATTGGCGAACTGTAAGTTGAGTTAAAAATAGGACGAGAAGAAGACACTTGTAAAGAGGCAGAAAACATATCGTTATTGTTTTCTTTCACATTTATAACCATACTACAATTAATAAGCTCATTTTGCTTAAAAGTCTTATCTGTCCATTTTGTATTATTTATAAACTCTGTTAATTGTTTTTCTAAAGTTTTAAAAATTATGTCATTCTCATTGCCTGTTTGCTGAGCAATAACATTAACAGTACAATTTAGTTCTTGAGAAAACCCTACTGCTGAAAATAAAAAAGCAAATAAAAGAATTAATCTACGCATGCGTTTGTTTTAATATTAGTTGCATTAAATCTTTGGCCACATCAGCCTTAGATTTTAATTCATTTTCTATAATGGTGTTAGAAGATGTTATAAATGTAACTTTATTTGTGGATACTCCAAAACCAGCTCCTTTGTCTTGCAATGAATTTAACACAATAAGATCTAAATTCTTAGATTTCAATTTCCCGATTGCATTCTCCATTTCATTATTTGTTTCTAAGGCAAACCCAATTAAAAATTGATTGGTTTTTATCTCTCCGAGTGATTTTAAAATGTCCTTTGTTTTTTCTAACTCAACAGTAAACGTTGAATCCTTCTTTTTTATTTTCTGATCGGATACATTTTTTGGTCTGTAATCAGCAACAGCCGCAGAAAGTATAGCTATATCGGCAGTTTTATAATGTAAATGGACTTTGTTATACATTTCCTCTGCGCTTACCACAGGTATAACAGTTACCAAATTATGTACTATATTTTGATGTGTTGGACCCGTAATTAAAGTCACCTCAGCACCTAAATTTGAAGCTGCCTTTGCAATTTCAAAACCCATTTTACCACTTGAATGATTTCCTATAAAACGTACAGGATCTATAGCCTCGTAAGTAGGACCAGCTGTTATTAAAACCTGCTTTCCTCTTAGCGGTAATTGATTTAAAATATCTTTCTTTATATATGCCAAAATATCTTCTGGTTCTGACATACGACCTTCACCTACCAAACCACTAGCAAGCTCACCTGTTCCTGCAGGTATCAACTTATTACCAAATGAGATTAGTTTTTCAAAAGAACTTTTAGTTGTTTCGTGCAAATACATATCTAAATCCATTGCTGGTGCAAAGTAAACAGGACATTTTGCAGAAAGATAAGTGGCCAATAGTAAATTATCACAAACTCCAGTTGCCATCTTAGCCATTGTATTAGCAGTGGCTGGAGCAATAACAAAGAGGTCTGCCCAAAGTCCTAAATCTACATGACTATTCCATACGCCATTTCCGTCTTTATCATTAACGAAAGAGGAATAAACAGGGTTTTTAGATAAAGTAGAAAGTGTAAGTGGTGTTATAAAATCCTTAGAAGCAGGTGTCATAACGATTTTAACGTTAGCACCTGCTTTTATGAATAATCTGACTAAACTAGCAGATTTATATGCGGCAATACCTGCGGTAATACCTAGTAAAATATTTTTGTCTTTTAAAATAGACATGCTTTTATTTAAGGCTGTGGATCGTCAGTATTTCTGTGATAAATTTTATCATCTAACCATTCTTTAACTGCTAAAGCATGTGGCTTAGGTAATTTCTCATAAAACTTAGAAACTTCAATTTGTTCTTTGTTTTCAAAAATCTCTTCAAGACTATCGTTATAAGTTGCAAACTCTTCTAGTTTATCTATTAACTCACGTCTTATATCTGTATTTATTTGTTCTGCACGCTTAGAAATCACAGAAATTGCTTCATAGATATTATCTGTAGGCGCATCAATTGCGTTTCTGTTATAAGTAACTGTACTTACTGGTGCATCTGTTTTTTTTAAATCCATCATTATAATGTTTTAACTTTATTTGTAGTAAATGTCTTTAATTCTTCTTGTAATCTTTCATTCATTAAATTAGCACTATCTAAATTTGTAGAATTAGGATAGGATTTCTTTAATGCATTGTAATAACTTATGGCTTCTTTAAGTCGATCTTCTTTTAAATAATCTACACTTAAAATCGCTAAATTGTAAGCAGCATCAAGTCTGTAGAAAAATGCTTCACTTCTAAGAGAAGTCCCAGGAAATTCTAATAAAAAATTATTAAATGATTTAATTGAAGCTTTATAATCTTTAATTAAATCATATTGTTTAGCAATTTCGAATGCCTTTTTCTCTAGTTTAAAATCTAATTCTTTTACTAATGTATTTGCTTCTCCTAAATATTGTGAATTAGGGTACGCATTTATAAATAATTGTAATTTTTCAATCGCCTCTAAGGTTTCTTTTTGCTCTTTAGAGTAAACAGGCGAATTAAAATAATAGCCTTTAGCAGATAAAAAAGATGCTTGTTCTAACTTTTCACTTTGAGGATATACATCTGTAAATTTATCTAAGTGATAACTTGCAATGTAATAATCACCTAAATGGTAAGAACACATAGCATGCATAAATGTTATTTTTTCAGCTTGAGGTTTTCCTCTATACTTCTGAAGTATTTGGTCTAGCAACCTATATGATTTTGCCCATTTCTGCGCATCATAAAGCTCTTCTGCCATTTCAAACTTCGCTGCAGTATCGTCAGATTTTAAAGTTTTCTGAAAATCGCTACATGAAACAAATAGAATACTTAATAATAGTATGTATAAACCTTTCTTCATAAATTTTAAACAGGATGCAAAAGTAAGCATTATTAACGGAATTTAAAAACAATTATTATTGGCTAAATTAAGCCTTGTTTCTAGGCAATTCAGGTATTTATATAAAGTTTAACTTTTACCCAATATTTTTAATTCATTTTTAATGGCAGACTTTAACTCATTTGTTGCCTCAACTAGTGGTAAACGTACATGTGGTTTAGATATATTTAACCCTTCTAATACAGCTTTTATACCTGCAGGATTATTCTCCGAAAATATAAGACTTGTAATAGGCATTAATTTAAAATGAATATCATATGCTTCCTTTGCTTTGCGTGCTATACCTAATCTTATCATTTCTGAAAATTCTTTGGGCAAAGCTTGTCCTATTACAGAAATAACACCAGAACCACCAGCTAATGCAACACCAAGAGCTAAATCATCATCTCCAGAAAGCACTAAGAAGTCTTTTGGTTTAGTTCTTAATAATTCTAAATATTGGTGAACGTTATTACCTGCTTCTTTTATTGCAACTATATTTTTAAAATCCTTAGCTAATTGCAATGTGGTCTGAGGCGACATGTTAGATGATGTTCTACCAGGAACATTATATAAAATTATTGGTCTAGGGGAAACCTCAGCAATTGCTTTAAAATGTTGATATATTCCTTCTTGTGTTGGTTTACTATAATAGGGTGAAACAGACAAAATGCCATCTATGCCAGAAAAATCTGTTGCTTTAATTTCTGCTATAACCTTGGCTGTATTGTTTCCTCCTACACCTAAAACCAGTGGTAATCTTCCATTGTTTACTTTAGATATAAAGGCAATAAGTTCTTTTTTTTCTTCTGGCGTTACTGTAACACTCTCTCCTGTAGTTCCGCTAATAACTAAATAATCAGTCGCGTTTTCAATATTATATTCTACAAGACGCTCTAAAGCATCATAATCGATACTTAAATCTGCGTTAAAAGGTGTAATTAATGCTACACCTGTACCTATAAACTTGGTCATTATATCTTTTTTAGTATGTTTAAATATTTCTTTAGTTCTTCTTTAAAAACATTGATTTCCTTTAATTCTACATCTATTATTAAATCGTAAAGTCTTTCATCCTCATTAGATATACCTACTTTAAAAAGAGCTTTAGATGCTGCCGTAATTTGATTCAAGTGTAAAACTTCACTTTTATAAAAAGAAATCATCATGTCAAATGGTTCATTTATAAAAGACTGTAAATCTGTATTTTTTATTTTTCCTTTCCATCCAAAATCTTTTGGACTAAAATGTGTGTTCCATTGATTATGTTCTAACTTATCGTCCATTGTAAAAGCAACTATTTTATTCTTTGGAGAGATTAAGCCTAATGCCTTAAAATAAACTCTAAATACCTCAAACTCATGAAACTCATTAGCATTTAATAATACTGCAACTGTCCTTATTTTATTATTGTTTACAGAAGATTTACGTTCTGCCAATAATTTATTAACATATTTTCGATTTGATTTTTCTTTAAATGCTTTTAAAATCATTTATCTTTAGCCTTTGTGCAAATTTAATAAAAGCACCAACATATTAATATAAACTTTATATAAGTTATTCAATGACTATTAAACACACTTTAAAATTATGTTTTTTGTTACTCATTTTCAGCTGTGCATCGCCAAAAATATCAAAAACTGAAGGCGAACGACTTAATATAGATGAAAAGTTAGAACCTAATGAAGCCGTTGAAGCTTTTATAAAACCATACAGAGAGCACGTTAATAAAGACATGAATAATATCATCTCTTATGCACCTGAAACTTACACGAAATCTGATGGCGATTATAATACAGCTATTGGTAATTTTATGGCAGATGCTGTTTATATGGAAGGTAATCCTATTTTTAATAAAAGAACAGGCAACAACATTGATTTTGTTTTACTAAATCATGGTGGAATACGCTCCATCATCTCAAAAGGAGATATCACTACAAAAACGGCTTTTGAAATTATGCCTTTTGAAAACTCCGTGGTAATTGTAGAATTAAAAGGCGAGCAGGTTAATGAAATGATGCAATACCTGGCTAAAGCCAAACGTGCGCATCCGGTTTCTAATCAGTTGCAATTAACTTTAGACAAAGATGGAAATATTGTATCTGCAACGATTAAAGGAGAACCAATAGACGCCTCTAAAACTTATTTTGTAGCCACCAATGATTATCTATTTAATGGTGGTGATGGCATGGTATTTTTTAGCAAAAATGAAAGTTTACATGTTTTAAACTATAAAATAAGAGATGTATTATTAGACAATTTTAAAAAGAAAGACACCATAAACCCAAAACAAGACAAACGTTTTATTCAGCTTAACGATTAAGAATATGAAAAGAAGACAATTTATACAAAAATCGACAGCTGCTGCTGTTTTAGCTGGTGTTGGCGGACTTAGTTTACAATCATTTGGTTCTAAAACAAAAAAAATAACAATTTTACATACCAATGATGTACATAGCCATATAGATCCTTTTGGACCAGAAGATGGTAGAAATGCTAATAAAGGAGGCGTTGCAAGACGTGCCACTTTAGTTGAATCTATAAGACAAGAAAACCCTAATACCTTATTGTTAGATGCTGGTGATATTTTTCAAGGCACTCCATATTTTAATTATTATGGAGGCGAATTAGAGTTTAAACTAATGAGTATGCTGAAATACGATGTCGCTACTATAGGTAATCATGATTTTGATAATGGTATAGACGGACTGTATGCACAAATTCCTCATGCAGATTTTGAATTCGTTTCTGCAAATTACGATTTCTCAAACACAGTAATGGATACCCATGTTAAGCCGTATAAAATCATCATTAAAGATGGAATAAAAATAGGTGTCTTCGGTTTAGGCATTAAGCTAGAAGGTTTAGTAGACAAAAACATGTATAAAGAAACCGTATATCATGACCCAATAGAAAAAGCACAAGACATGTCTCGTCTTTTAAAAGAAGAAAAAAAATGTGATTTGGTTATTTGCCTTTCTCATATTGGATATGATTATAAAAACAAGCCAAATAAAGTTAGTGATATAAAACTTGCAAGAGCAACTAAAGATATTGACCTCATTATTGGAGGACATACACATACGTTTTTATCCAAACCTACTATAGAAACAAATAGTATTGGTAAAAATGTACTAGTAAACCAAGTAGGTTGTTATGGTTTGTATTTAGGAAAAATAGATTTCTATTTTAATTCAGGTAAGCAAATTAAATCTGAAGGTACTTCTGTAATGGTGTAGATTTTGATTTTAAATCCTAAATGGTGACGTGGAAATTTCTCCCATTTGATATTGGTATAAAAAACAATTCATTTTAAAAATGATTAACTATTCTTAACTTCTAAAGATTCCTCCTCATAAGCAGCTACTGGAGCGGTTACCTTATACTGTGATTGTAAATAAAAGAAGACAAAAGCTATCACTAAAAAGAAAGCATATATAAAACCTAAATTATCATCTTGTAAGATATAATAATAAGCAAGCTGAATAATTTCAGAAAATGTCATGAAAATTGCAGCTAGCAAAAACAACATGGATTTAGAATTGTTTCTGTACATATAATCTATTAAAGCAAACGACAATAAAGTCATTACTACTGCATTATAAACATATTCTAAAATATATTGAGAGTTGGACAATGCTACCTCTGTAGTACCCGATATTAATGACACGCAAAAAACATCTAAAACAACTAAGACAATTATAGGTGTGGTGAGCTCTGAAAATACTACTTTTAAATTTAACTGCTTTACTGTTTTAAGAATGAGTAAAACATAAGAAATAATAAAAAGTATGTTTGTTAAAAAATACATGTAATCAATTTCTCCCTCTTCTATTTCTAACCTAAACCATGAAATTGCACTTAATATTTGCCCTAAAGTAAAGACTATTAGAAAGGAATAAAAAAACTTGGACTTATGAATTGTAATACGCGAGTACAGCCATATTAGCAAAACCAAGAGTATTGCACCTAGAACTGCTCCTTCTACTTCTTTGGCAAGACCTTCAAGTAAAATGTAGATGCCACCTAAGAGCAATAATCCACCTTTTAAAATTTTATTTACTAACATTAATTAATCCCTTATTAACGGAAGCAAATATAAACATTTTTTTAACACTTTAGCGTTAAAATTGTGTATTTCATCGAATAAAAGCTCTTTTTTATGTAAGAATTTATTTCAAAAGGTCTAAAAAGTCCATTTCAGTTAGCAGTGGAATATTCAAATTTTCTGCTTTTGTACGTTTACTTGGTCCCATTTTGTCACCTGCAACAACATAAGTTGTTTTAGATGAGATAGATGAAGATACTTTTCCTCCATTATCTTCTATTAGTTTCTTAAGCTCATTTCTAGAAATGGTTTCAAAAACACCAGAAACTACAAAAGTCTGACCTTTAAGCTTATCGGTTTGGTTAGCTAATTTCTCTGCCGAAATTTCTAATTGTACTCCAAATGACCTTAAACGCTCTATAATGTGTTTGTTTTCTTCCATAGAGAAAAAGTGAACAACACTCTCTGCAATACGCTCTCCTATTTCATCTACTGTAACTAAATCTAATAGAGAAGCTAACATAAGTGCATCGATAGATTTGTAATGCTTAGCTAATTTCTTAGCAACTGTTTCACCTACATATCTAATGCCTAGCGCAAATAAAACACGCTCAAATGGAATTTGTTTTGAAGCTTCAATACCATTAACCAAATTTACAGCACTTTTTTCTGCCATACGTTCTAATGGAATTACTTGCTCTACAGTCAATTCATATAAATCTGAATAATTATGAATCAAGCCTTCCTTTACTAATAAAGCAACCGTCTCTCCTCCTAACCCATCAATATCCATAGCTTTTCTAGAGATATAATGTTGAATTCTCCCAACCACTTGTGGTGGACATGCCGTATAATTAGGACAGTAATGCTTTGCTTCACCTTCTAGTCTTACTAATTCAGTATGACATTCTGGACAGTTTGTAATATAGGTTGTTGGTACCGAATTCTCCGGACGCTTAGTGAAGTCAACCGCAATTATCTTTGGTATAATCTCACCTCCTTTTTCAACAAATACCTCATCACCTTCTCTAATATCTAATTTCTCAATTTGGTCTGCATTATGAAGCGATGCACGTTTTACAGTTGTACCAGCCAATTGCACTGGCTCTAAATTAGCCACTGGTGTAATGGCTCCTGTTCTTCCAACTTGGTAAGTGATTTCATTTAAACGCGTAGACACTTGTTCGGCTTTAAACTTATAAGCCATTGCCCAACGTGGCGCTTTTGCCGTAAAGCCTAATTCGTCTTGTTGATACAAATTATTAACCTTTACTACAACGCCATCTATTTCGTAAGGTAAATTGTGTCTGTTTTCATCCCAATAGTCTACATATTCTAAAACCTCATCAATAGAATTTACCAGTTTAGCTTCTTGTGGAACTTTAAAACCCCAAGCTCTAGCCTTCTCTAAACCTTCAAATTGTGATGTGATATTAAGATTGTCTCCTACTATACTATATAGCAAACATTCTAAAGGACGTTTGGCAACCTCAGAACTATCTTGCAGTTTTAAACTTCCTGAAGCTGTATTTCTTGGGTTTTTATAAGGTTCTTCTTCATTTTCAATCCGTTCTTCGTTCATTTTTAAGAAGCCTTCAATAGGTAATACAATTTCTCCTCTAATATCAAAACGTTCTGGAAAATCACCTTTTAATTGAAGCGGAACGGTGTTAATGGTTTTTATGTTTGCGGTGACTTCATCACCTTGTACGCCATCTCCACGAGTTACGGCTCTTAATAATTTACCGTTTTCGTAAGTTAAACTTATAGATGCACCATCGTATTTTAATTCGCATGTATAATTAACATCACCATCAACCATCTTTTTAATACGCGTTTCCCAATCCAATAAATCCTCTTTAGAATAGGAATTATCTAAAGAATACATACGCGAATCATGAACCGTGGTTTTAAAATTCTTAGTCACCTCTCCTCCTACACGTTGTGTTGGTGAATTAGCATCGAAAAACTCAGGATGAGCTTCTTCTAAAGCTTGAAGTTCTTTTAGTTTTATATCAAACTCATAATCACTAATGGTTGCATCATCTAAAATATAGTAATTGTAGTTGTGCTGACGTATTTCTTCTCTAAGTGATTCTATTTTTTGTTTTGTATTCATTTATTCTTATTCTATTTTTTAAATTGAAGTTTTAAATATTGTGGATTTACAACTTCACTTCCATTGTAGATATTCGGATTTACTATTTTAAATACAATTGTATCGTTAGATAACCATTTTACATTATCACTTTCAAAATTAATCCAATTGGGAAAAGTAAACACATAATCTAAAATCATTGTTTGATTTGGCTTTACACTATAAATTTCTAAATAATTGATTTCGCTATAAATATTATAGCTAAAACAAATGATTCTTTTTTTGTTTGGAGAGAAATTAGGAAACTCAGGAAACATAAACTTTGTTTCTCCCGTTTCTTTATCTATTACACTAAACAAAGCTTCTTCTGCTTTATAGTAAACTCCATAAACGAGATATGAATTAATAACATCAATATCTCCATAATATGTATACGAAGCTGCACTGTAATCCATCTTACTTTTAAAAGTTAGTATACTATCTTTTATAGGAAGATTAAAATTCTCTGTTTTATCTTCATTTTTAGTAATCTTAATCGAAGGGTTTTTAGTTAAAAAATATGAATTATCTTGATTTACAGAATTGAATTTACTTGCTGATATCAGTTCATATTTAAAATAATCAGAAAGATTTTCAATATAGGCATCGTCATTATAGTCTTGCTCAGCAGGAGTTTTTATTACAGAACCATAAATTAAGTCTTCATCATAAACTTTTACATCTTCAATATTACCTAAATAACCTTCAAAAACATATCGTTTTTTATGACGTCTACCATCTTCAAAATCTTCATAATTAATAATTGCCCATCTCCCTTTTACAATTTTGTTTTTGTCTTTTATTTCAATAGAATCTTTAGTGTAACCTATTACGTTAACGATATCTCCATTATTAAACTTACCTGTAACTTGCCCTCCTGCTTTTCTAATATTTAATCCATTTTGTGCAATCACATATTTTTGCTCAATTATGGAATCGCAAGACATGTCTTCATATAACTTATCTACAACAAAATAGGGATTATCTCGAGTTCTATAAGTGTAACTAATATAATTACACGTATTTATATAATATATTGAAAAATGATTATGAGAATTGAATTTTTTGGTATTTAAACGGTCAATATATATGGTGTCATTTTTTGTTATAATTCCTAAAACTCTTTTACTAGTTATTGAAACTAAATTTTGCGACTTTAAAGAGTCAATGATATTTGATGCAGAAAAATTAAATGTATTGTTTAAAGCTTGAACTCCTTCTATGTTTTTTATAATTTCGAATTCTTTCTGAGAAGGTTTCACATACAGTAATTGTTTACCTTCAATAAAAAGCGTGTCCTTATCAATAGAACTAAAATCATACGCTTGCTCAATAATTACTTTTTTCTTTTCCGTTTCTTGTGAATTCACTTTACAAGAAAAACAAATAAATACAACTATTAAGATTAACCAAACTCTCATATTATATCTTTACTCCTTTCAACATTCTATCATTCCCATTTAAATCTTTCAGCAACTCAACATTTTCAAAATTAGCATCAACTAATAATTGCTTCGTTTCTTCTCCAAGGTATTGGTTGATTTCAAAATATAATTTACCGTTTGTCTTCAACTTTTTAACTGCAAAATAAGTAATCGCTTTGTAGAATATTAAAGGATTATCATCCTCAACAAACAAAGCCAAATGTGGTTCGTTATCTAAAACATTGGGTTGTATTTCTTGTTTTTCTATTTCTCTTACGTATGGTGGATTAGACACAATGACATCGAACTTTGTATTTTCAAAAAACAAATTCCAATTAGACGCTTCTAATATACTTACCTCAATAAATGTTATGTCTACATTATTACCTTTAGCATTTTCTTTTGCCATTGCTAACGCTTCATTGCTTACATCTAAAGCGTAAACTTCTGCTTTTGGTAAGTTTTTAGCTAATGAAATTGCTATACAACCAGAACCTGTACCAACATCCAGGATTTTTATAGACTTCTCGACTGCACTCGCTGTGACAGAACGAATCATTAAATCTACAAGTTCTTCAGTCTCTGGTCTCGGAATCAGCACATGCTCATTTACTTTAAATGGCAATCCGTAAAATTCTGTTTCACCTAAAATATATTGAATCGGTTTTTGCTGTTTTAAATCTTCTAAAACCTTAAAGAAAGTCTCTGTTTCAGGTTTTGTAATTGCTAATCCTTGTTCTAATGTCAATTGTATTCTTGGCACGTTTAAATAATGTTCGGTACACAAATAGAAGAAACTATCCACTTCATGTTTACCATAAATAGCATCTAATTCTATATGAAATATATGTTGAAGTTCTTTTAATACCATTACTTACAAATCTTTAAGCATCCAAACTGTACATGAGTAATGACCAGTGTTTCCCATTGGCTTATCAATAGATTTAAAACCTACTTTTCTATATAATTTTCGGGCATCATCCATATAAGGTAAGGTTTCTAAATAGCATTGTTTAAAACCAGATTGCTTAGCAAAATCTAAACACTTATTCATCATTTTGCTACCTAAACCTTTTCCTCTGCCTTCTGGCATAAAATACATTTTCTGTAATTCGCACACATTACCTTCGTAATTATCTAAGGGCGAAATTCCGGCACCACCAATGATGTCGTTACCACTTTCAACTACAAAATACGCTTTCTTAGGTTGGTCGTACGTTTCTGTCATACAATCTAAAGCGGCATCTTCATAAGCTGTTCCAACTTTAGGAACTCCCATTTCTATTAAAACAGTCCGAATTGCTTTTGCTATTTTAGGATTGTCCTTAGCTTCAATTTCTCGGATAACAATAGTATCTTTGCGCACTTAATAATTACTTTTTAGTCAAAATCAAAAATACATATAAAAACAATTTTATGTTTAAAAGACTCTTAATGTTTTCCCTAACTTTTACACTACTTTTCAACTGTGCTGTAACTGAAAAACCTGAGTTTGTTAAACTCGATAATATCAAAGTCATTGATTCTAATTCTAAAAGGATTACGCTTAGTGCAGATGCTTTTTTTCTCAATAAAAACGATGTTGGTGGCACTTTAAAAACTGATGATTTAAAGGTTTACATTAATGATGCAGAAGTCGCAACGATTATCTCTGATGAATTTGATGTGCCTCGCAAAAAGAATTTCACAATTCCTTTAACTGTCACTGTAGAAACCGAACGTCTTATAGACAAGAATAGCCTTGGTGGCTTGTTAGGTAGTTTAATTAGCCAAAGCCTGAAAGTACATTATAAAGGTGATATTAAATATAAAATTATGGGTTACTCTTCTACATATACGGTTGATGAAATCCAAGATGTTAAAATAAAACTCTAGTTGACTACGCACGAAACCTACATAAAACGCTGTTTACAAATTGCCAAAAACGGATTGGGAACCACAAGACCAAACCCAATGGTTGGCGCTGTGATTGTGCACAATGATTTGATAATTGCAGAAGGTTACACTAGTGCTTATGGTGGTAACCATGCTGAAGTAAACGCTATAAATGCCGTAAAAGACAAGTCGCTTTTAACTAAATGCACACTTTACGTAACATTAGAACCTTGCAGCCATTTTGGTAAAACACCACCTTGTAGCGATTTAATTGTAAAACATAAAATTCCGAATGTAGTCATTGGCTGTATTGACGATAATCCTGAAGTTGCGGGTAAAGGTATTGCTAAACTCAAAGCTTCTGGCTGTAATGTTACTGTTGGTGTTTTGGAAGCCGAATGTAAAGCGCATCACAAGCGATTTTTTACATTTCACAATAAAAAGCGCCCTTATATAATACTCAAATGGGCAGAAACAACTGATGGTTTTATGGCGCCAATTAAGAAAGATGAAAAAAAACCAGTTTGGATAACCAATAAATATTCTCGTCAATTAGTACATAAATGGCGTGCCGAAGAACAAGCTATTTTAGTTGGAACAAATACAGTAATTGAAGACAATCCGAGTTTAACGGTTAGAGATTGGTCTGGCGAAAATCCTATTAGAGTGGTATTAGACAGAACTTCAAAATTAAACTCTGATTACTCTATTTTTAATGATGAAGCCAAAACTATAAGAGTTACGGATAAAGATATTGATTTTGAAAAACCAATAGCGATTCAAATTGCAGATGTATTATTCAAACAAAATATCAACTCTATTATTATAGAAGGTGGCTCACAAACACTTCAAACATTTATAGACGAAAATCTTTGGGATGAAGCCAGAGTTTTTATCGGAAAAACCGAATTTAAATCAGGTATTAAAGCACCACAAATCATAGGAAATTTAATATTTGAAAATACTATTAAAAATGATACTTTAAAAATATATGCAAAAGATTAAGACTTTAATTTTCGATTTTGGCGATGTATTTATTAACCTTGATAAGCAAGGTGCTATGCAGCATGCTTTAGATTTATTCAATTTAGAAACCTTTGAAGTTGATATGATTGGAATCAATGAATTATATGAAGTAGGAAAGATTACGACTTCAGAGTTTATTGCATTCTACAAATCGAAATTTCCAAATATTAGTGACATAGAACTTATTAAGGCTTGGAATTGTATCATTAAAGATTTTCCTGAGCATCGCCTAGAGTTTATTAAAAATTTAGCGCTTCAAAAAGAATACAAACTCATATTACTGAGTAATACAAATGATATGCATATTGATTATGTAAAGGAAACGGTTCCGTTTTTTGAAGAATTTAAGTCGTGTTTTGATGTCTTTTATTTATCTCAGCAAATTCATTTTAGAAAACCGAATAACGATATTTTTGAATTCGTGTTAAATGAAAATAGCCTTAACGCGAATGAATGTCTATTTATTGATGACACCAAAGCCAATACTGACACAGCAGACCAAATGGGATTCCATACTTGGAACATCGACGAAACTAAAGAAGATGTCATCACACTTTTTGAAACTAAAAACGACCTCTTTTGATATATTTATTTTTAAGCGTATTGTCCTCTACGGCAATATTTGTATTATTTAAGCTTTTTAGCAAATACAATGTAGACACTTTACAAGCAATTGTGGTTAACTATGCTACAGCTTTTGTATGCGGATTTATTTTATATGATGGTAACATATCACCTACTCAAATAATTGAAACCAATTGGTTTATTGCCGCCATTGGCTTAGGTTTTCTGTTTATTGCAATATTTAACGTTATGGCGCTTACAGCGCAAAAAAATGGACTCTCTGTAGTTTCGGTTGCTAGTAAAATGAGTTTAGTAATTCCGGTACTATTTGGCATATACGTGCACAACGAAAGTACAGAAGCTCAAAAATTAATTGGAATTGCTTTAGCGTTAGTTGCTGTTTATTTAACCTCAATTAAGAAAAAAGACACAACCGTTTTAACAAAATCAATCTATTTACCAATAATTCTATTTATCGGTTCTGGCATTATAGATACTACTGTAAATCATTTTGCTCCAGAAGGGAATATTCCTATGTTTTTGTCTACCATATTCGGAATTGCTGGTATAATGGGATTCTTCTTATTGATATATAAGTCCATAAGTTCAAAAAAGACTTTACAAATAAAAAGTGTACCATTTGGTATTGTGTTAGGTTTAGTTAACTATTGCTCTATGTACTTCTTAATATTAGCTTTACGAGTAGAAAACACTGAAAGCTCTACTATATTTACCATTAACAACATTGGTATTTTAGCTCTATCAACACTATTAGGATTAGCGCTATTTAAAGAAAACTTATCTAAGAAGAACTGGATTGGTATTGGATTGGCTTTTATTGCTATACTTTTAGTTACACTATCGTAATGGAAAACGATTTATATAAAACTATTACTGAACCAGCCCAAGGCGAATTATTTAAAGACAAGAATAGCAAGTTCTATGGTTTTGCTTTTCCTGTCACAAACGAAGAACAGATAAAACAACATCTAGAAGAGATTAAGAAAGAGCATTATGCGGCAAGACATTGGTGTTACGCTTTCCAAATAGGTACAGAAACTATTCAATATAGAGCTAATGATGATGGCGAACCAAGTAATTCTGCCGGAATGCCAATCTATGGACAGATACAATCTTTTGAAGTCACCAATATCTTAATTATAGTGGTCAGATATTATGGAGGTGTAAAACTTGGTGTTGGCGGATTAATTAATGCCTACCGAACAGGAGCGAAATTAGCATTAGAAGCCTCTAAAATTGTTGAAAGAACCATCGATAAAAAATTTAAGCTCAAGTTTGAATATAAAAATATGAGCAAAGTTATGCGGATTTTAAAAGAAAATGATGTTGAAATAAAAAATCAAACCTTAGAATTAAATTGTTTGTTAGAAATATCTGTCAGAAAAAGTCACACTTCTAAAGTTTTTGATTTGTTCGATCAATTTTTCGGTGTTGAAATCAAAGAATTATAACGAATAATTTTGCAGTTTGTCTAAAAGATATTTTGGACATCTCGTAGGTCTATTCTTCTTCACATCAATAAAAGCTAAAATTGTGCTTCCTGTTGCCAATAAAATGTCGGACTCGTTTCGTAATTCATATTCAAATTCAATAGAAGCTTTAGGCATTTTTTTTAGTGTAGTTTTTACTTTAAGAACATCATCATAACGTGCTGAATTTTTGTAGTTTACACACAATGACACAACTGGCAACATAATGCCATCTGCTTCCATACCACTATAACTCAACCCAAACTCGCGCAACCACTCAGTTCTACCTACTTCAAAGTACACAGCGTAGTTGGCATGATACACTACACCCATTTGATCTGTCTCGCCATAACGTACCCTTATTTTAGTTTCATTATAATTCATTTATATAAATTTATTTAGGAATAATTTTGTAATTTTAAAATCGTTTTAAACATGAGGAATTATTTCTAAATATTCAAAGTTTTTTAATTTTTTTATTAAGAATTTTGTTCACATATTTGTCCTGTTCAAAACTACTGGAGAATCCTAATTCTCTTTTTTTTTTGCTAAACTAACTAACAACGTAAAATTTAATTTAACGCATGGATAACACAGCGCAATCTGTATGGAGTAATTGTCTTGCCTTTATAAAGGATAATATACAACCTCAAGCCTATAAAACATGGTTTGAACCTATAGTTGCAGTGAAACTTTCTGGTAATGCATTAAGTATACAAGTTCCTAGTAAATTTTTCTATGAATGGTTAGAGGAGCACTATGTTAAAATTTTAAAGGTAGCCCTTACAAAAGAGTTAGGTGAAGATGCCAAATTGGTTTACGTTATTAAAATGGAAAACACGTATGGCAACAAACAACCTTTTACAGAAAAGATACCAAGTTCTAACCGATCGGCTGTAAAATCACAAGATGTTGATGTTCCTTTTAACAATAAAAGCCCTGAGCTTAGAAATCCGTTTATAATCCCAGGAATAAGAAATGTTAAGATAGAATCTCAGCTTAACCCTAGTTATAGTTTTGAAAATTTTTTAGAAGGTGACTCTAACCGTTTGGCAAGAAATGCAGGAATTGCTGTTGCAAATAAACCTGGAGGTACATCATTCAACCCTTTGTTAATTTTTGGTGGTGTTGGCCTAGGTAAAACACATTTAGCGCATGCCATAGGTGTTGATATTAAAGATAAATATCCTGAAAAAACAGTTTTATATATTTCTGCTGAAAAGTTTACTCAGCAATATATAGATTCTGTTAAAAAGAATAATAGAAATGACTTTATTCACTTCTATCAAATTATAGATGTTTTAATTATTGATGATGTACAGTTTTTATCTGGTAAAACAGGTACACAAGATGTATTTTTCCACATCTTTAATCATTTACATCAGAATGGTAAGCAAGTAATATTAACAAGTGACAAAGCACCTGTTGATATGCAAGATATTGAGCAACGCTTATTATCTCGTTTTAAATGGGGACTTTCTGCCGAATTACAAACACCTGATTTTGAAACAAGAGTTTCGATTTTAAAAAACAAGCTTTACAGAGATGGTGTTGAAATGCCTGATGAAATTGTAGAGTATGTAGCAAAGCACATTAAAACTAATGTTAGAGAGCTTGAAGGTGCTATAATTTCATTAATTGCGCAATCTTCTTTCAATAAGAAAGAAATTACAATTAACCTTGCTAAGGATATAGTAGAGAAGTTTGTAAAGAATACAAAACGTGAAGTATCTATAGATTATATACAGAAAGTAGTATCTGATTATTTTCAAATGGATGTAAATACGCTTCAATCTAAAACACGTAAGCGTCATATTGTACAAGCCCGTCAATTAGCAATGTTCTTTGCTAAAAAATACACTAAAGCCTCTTTAGCTAGTATTGGTTCTCAAATTGGGCAACGCGATCATGCTACTGTTCTTCATGCGTGCAAAACAGTAGACAATTTATCTTCAACAGATAAGCAATTTAGAAAATACGTAGAAGATTTATCTAAAAAACTAGCGCTTTAATTACTCTTAATTATGACTTGTATCTTAATGGTATGTTTGGGGAATATATGTCGTTCGCCATTAGCACATGGCATTTTACAATCCAAATTACCAGAAGACCATTTCTATGTAGATTCAGCTGGCACAGGTGCCTATCATATTGGTAATGCCCCTGACAGACGCTCTATTGCTGTTGCAAAAAAAAATGGTTTAGACATCAGTACACAAAGCGCAAGACAGTTTAAAGTCTCTGACTTTGATGCTTTTGATTATATCTATGCTATGGATCAGTCTAACTACAACAACATTATCCGATTAGCAAGAGACACAGATGATGTTAACAAGGTTAAATTGTTTTTAGATGTTAATCCTTCTGTAAAAAACAAAAATATGCCAGACCCATACTACGGTGAAAAAGATGGATTTGAATATGTGTATAAATTGGTTAATGAAACTTGCAATATTATTGCGAAAGCTTTAATGAGGAGTTAAAACTATCTCCAACTCTACTAAAACTCTTTTTTGTAACTTAGTAGCTGAACCATTTTAATAAAAATATGAAATCATTAACAACTTTAATCATATCTACATTTTTATTTATTCAGTATTCACAATCACAAAGCCTAGAATTAGAATTATATGCCAATGGTTTAAATGGACCTGTTAGTATAAAACATGCTGGCGAAGACAAGCTATATATAGTAGAACAAAGTGGCTATATAAAAATAATAAATTCTAACGGCACAATAGAAGCAACCCCTTTCTTAGACATCGATAATATTGTTATAAACACTGGCTTTGAAAGAGGATTGCTAGGCTTAGCTTTTCATCCTGATTATAGTACTAACGGTTATTTTTTTGTAAACTATATTAATAATTCTGGGAATACAGTTATTTCTAGATTTACAAGACAAGCGTCAAATCCATTAATTGCTGATGTAAATTCTGAATTTAATATTATATCAATTAACCAACCCTATAGCAACCATAATGGAGGAGATTTAGCGTTTGGGTCTGATGGTTATTTATACATAGCTACTGGTGATGGAGGATCAGGTGGTGACCCAGATAACTATTCTCAAAATACACAAAGTTTATTAGGTAAACTACTCCGCTTAGATATTGATACCACAACTGAAACTCATAATTATAGTATTCCTTCGGATAATCCTTTTATTGGTGATACAACCGTTAGAGACGAAATATGGGCTTATGGATTAAGAAACCCGTGGAAATTTTCTTTTGATCGCTTAAATGGTGATATTTGGATTGCTGATGTTGGACAAAATGACTATGAAGAAATAAATCATGTCACTGCAATTGAAGCTAGTACAGGTCTAAATTATGGCTGGCGCTGTTATGAAGGTAATCTACCCTACAATACCAACGGTTGCTCTACACCTAGCTCCTATACCTTTCCTGTTGAAGGTTATAATCATTTTGGAGATGGTGAGTCTAAATGCTCTATTACTGGTGGTTATAGATATCGTGGAACTGAATTTCCTAATATTTATGGCTATTATTTTTTTGCCGACTATTGCAGTGAAGAAATTGGTTATTTAGCCTTTGATGAAGCAATAAATATGTGGACCAAGACATTACAAGATTTTAATGGCAATTGGTCTTCTTTTGGTGAAGATGTTAATGGTGAATTATATGTTGCAGACCCAACATCTGGCAGTATATATAAAATTACAGACACATCTTTAAGTATTAATGACAATACATATTCTACAATTTCAATATATCCTAATCCAAGTAATAACTATCTAAGTATAAATTTTGGCTCAGTAGACACTAACAACATTTCGGATAAAATATCTATTTTTGATTTACAAGGAAAACTAACTAAATCAATACAACGTAATTCTGATATAATACAAACTATAAACATATCAGAACTATCCAACGGGATTTATATTTTAAAAATAACTGGACCTAATTCTAAACAATATATTAACAAACTGGTTAAAATTTAATGAGCACTACAAAAGGAGTTTTATATCTTATACCAACAAGATTAGGTGATAATCCACCATTAGAGGTACTACCAATTTCAATCAAAAAAATTATTGAAGAATTAGATTACTATATTGTTGAAAACGAAAAAACAGCGCGTCGTTTTATAAAACGTGTTTCTCCAAGTAAATCGCAACCTTCTTTAAAACTACAAGTTTTGAATAAGTATACAACGGAAGAAGAACGTAGTACTTTTTTAAACAGTTGTTTGTCTGGGATTTCTATAGGTTTATTATCTGAAGCTGGCTGTCCAGCAATTGCAGATCCTGGTGCCGACATAGTAGCATTAGCCCATCAAATGGATATTAAAGTTGTTCCACTTGTTGGCCCATCTTCCATAGTTTTAGCTCTAATGGGTTCTGGCATGAATGGTCAAAGTTTTACATTTAACGGCTACCTACCTATTGATAAAAGTGAACGAAAATCTAAAATAAAGGCATTAGAACGAATCTCTTCGGAGCACAACCAAGCACAAATTTTTATTGAAACACCTTATCGAAACATGAAAATGCTTGAAGATTTAGCCAATATGTTACATCCAGAAACTAGAGTCTGTGTGGCATGTGATTTAACTTTGCCAACAGAATTTATAAAAACTAAAACAGCCAAAGAGTGGAAACACAATAAAGAAGATTTTCACAAAAGACCTGCCATCTTTATTATTCAGAAAAATTAATTGAAACCTTAATTACATTGTTACTCTTGCCTTCTTGTCTGGTGCAATCATAGAAGTGTCATAGCCAGAAAACTTTTTCATATACCCTCTTACGGTTGAACCATAATCATCGGAAATATTATTACCACCATAACTACGTAAGAATTTTTTAACACTACCTGGACCTGCTAAATGTGCAGCTGCCAAAATACCAGATTCGGTAACTTTAATACCAGCAATGTGTTTACCTTCAAAACGTTTAATGTCTTTTCTTAAAACCCATTTATTACGCTCTATATTGGCAATAAATGCTTTTTCTTGCAATTCAGGATTATATAAAAATTGATTAGGTGTATATACGCCTAATAGTTTTAAAGTTTCTTTTCCAAATTGATATTTTCCTAAATAACCTAAGGTATTTACGGTAAAGTAATCACCTTGAGATTCTTTAAACGCAATAGCCTCTTTAAAACCTTCAAAGGATTTACCTAATTGAGGTGAAAAGAAATTATGATTTAAAGAATGGTTATTATCAACCATTGCTAAATCTGCAGAAATATTATAATTAAGTTCTAACCCTTCTGTGGAATAAGTCTCAGGATTAAGTGTTGAATCTGGATACAATGCAACTGCCAATAATAAACAAACTGCAAATGGTACTATAAAGTTCTTAACACTATTTTTAGTCATAACAGCTAAATTTTTAAAGTAAAATAGTTTCCCCAAACTATGATACAAAATTCGCGTGCAAATATACAACAATTTTGTAATAACTGAAAATCAACCGATTAAGTGTTAAAATTTTAACTTAAAAGTAGACAGGATGCCATTTAACACGTCCATTGTCATTCAGTTCTATCGCTGGGAACGGAACCTTAATTACGTTAAAAACGTCAAAAATGGTTTTCATAACATTAGATTTTGTTTTTATTTTGGTTAAATCAACATCTAAACTAAGGTAAAATTGACGTCTTCTATTTTGATTTAAAAATAAAGGATCTCTGGCTTCTCCCGTTAACATGCCTTCTGCTCCAAAACCAAAAGCTAAATTCAACCAATTAGGTATAGTTTCGGTTTTTAAAAATGAATTAATATTAGCACTCAACCAATAGGTTTGTCCATTATAATCTTTTAAAAACTCTTCAGATAAACCATTTCCTAGTTTATTTGGTCTCTGCTTTGCAAATTGTGTTCTATGAAATGAATATTTTAATGTAATTCGTTGTTCTTTCCAGAGTAATTGTTGCCCAACATATAAACCTGTTCCTGCTGCATTTGCAGCCATATCTGTCCAAGAAAATCCCCATTCTTTAGAAAAACCATCCATCACTTCAACAGTTGTTAAAAACCCTAGGCCTAATGCAGAACCATATATTAATTGGTTTTTTTCTTTAACACCAGCCCAATTTAAAGCACCTACTCCTAATCTACTTAACTGATACGAGGAAAACACATGACCCATTTTATCCATTTGCAACCATTCTCCACTATCATTTAAAGTTTTAAAACTAGAACGAGGATAATCTGCATACCATAGCTGGTGTAGACTAATTAAAGTTGTAGAAGCTAAGACCGATTCAGTAATAATAACAGTGTTTCGTCTCGATTTATTTAAACTATCACTAGGTTTTAAAACTTTATTGAAGTTAGATTGCGAAAAGAGAAAATTGCTAGCCAATATGAAAAATATAATATGGCAAATTGAATAATTCAAATCTTACTTATTAATACCTTGAGAAGACAAATAGTTATGATATTGTCTTGCATTATTATTGTGCTGACCCAACGTTTTAGCAAACTTATGATAGCCAATACGCTTGGCGTCTGCTGCAAAATATAAGTAATTATGCTTTTCCGGATTTAAAACGGCTTTTATTGCTGATAAGTCTGGCATAGCAATAAGTCCTGGTGGTAAACCAGAATATTTATAGGTATTATATGGTGATTCTATTTCTTTATGAACATTTAGAACACGTCTTATAACAGTATTCTTATATTCTGGCAATTTATAAGCTGCAAATTTTAATGTAGGATCGGCTTGTAATGGCATTTTAATTCTTAATCGGTTAAGGTAGACTCCAGCTACTCTAGGTTGCTCATCTGCTTGCTTAGATTCTTCATGTACAATAGAAGCCAAAGTTATCACCTCATTTGGTGTTAAATTCAGTTTCTTAGCTTGTGCTTTTCTTTTGTCTGTCCAAAAGCGATTATACTCAGTTAACATTCTATCTCTAAAGGTTTCAGCAGAAGTATTCCAGAAGAATTCATAACTATTTGGCAAATACATGCCTAAAGCAGTTGCTTGGTTAAAATCATTTTTTGATAAAAATTCAGAATCTGTCATTGCCTTTAAAAGCGATAAACTATCGGCTTCAATTTGGTTACTTATTCTTCCTGCTAAATCCTCAATACTATTCTGATTATTAAAAGCAATTTTAATTGGAAGATTTTTACTTCTTATAGAATTAATAATGTCATTATTATTCATTCCCTTAGAAATTGCAAAACGACCAGCTTTAATGTTAGTATTATATTTTTTCTGACTTGCTAAAGCATCAAACTTATCTATATCTTTTAAAAGTGGTTTTAATTGCGCAAGCACTTGTGGGTAAGTTGCATCCGTTGGCACAAAAATATAAGCCGTTTCATTATTAAATTTTGTATTGGGCTTAAACATTGCTCCATATATATAGTAAGCAAAGGCGCCACAAATTACCAAACCAATAAGAGCAATTGCCCAAAGAATTTTTTTAATATACATAGTTAATTGTTGATTCGTTGTAAAAGGAATTCATCGGTATAGATTTTACCATCAAAACTCCAATCTTTTTTTAGTCCTATTTTCTTAAATCCATTTTTCTGAAACAGTTTTAAACTTGCTAAGTTGTTTACTGATATATTAGCATATACTTGATGCAAATGCAAAGTTTCAAAACAATAATCTACCAATAATTCCAACGCTTCTTTACCAAAACCCAGATTTCTATTCTCTTTATCCTTTATAAGAATACCAATACCTGCACGTTTATTTTTTATATCAAAATCAAAAACATCAATTAAACCAACAGTATCGTCATCTTTATTACAAATGGCTAGTCTTAACTGTTTGGCTTCAAAAATATCTTGCTGAGCATTTTCGAGATATTGTTTTATTAAAAACCTAGAATATGGTGTTTGCGTATCACTTAAATGCCAAAGGTTTGTATCATTTTCAATTGTGTAGACAAACTCTAAATCTTCTGGTTCTAAAGCTCGTAAATAGATATGTTTCCCTTTTAGACTTACCATTCAATATTGCCTTTAAAAACTTGCTCTGCTGGTCCAACTAACCAAATATTATGGTAACCGTTAGCATCATAATTAAATGTAACCTTTAGCTCACCACCTTGTGTTTTTAAGTTAATATTTTTGCTTTCTGTTTTTCCTATTTTATGCATTGCAATTGCAACTGCAGTAACACCTGTTCCGCAAGACAAAGTTTCATCCTCTACACCTCTTTCATAGGTTCTAACTGCAAAATGATTTGTGTCTATTTGTTCAACAAAATTCACATTACTACCAGCTTCATTATAAGGCTCTCCATATCTAATTTTAGAACCATAAAAATTAACTTCAAAATTAGAAATGCCTGAAACCATTTCTACATGATGAGGCGATCCTGTATTTAAAAATTGATGATTGTTGTGAGTTTCAATATTTAAAACATCTTGCATTTGTAAATGTACTATATCAGCTTCAACTTTTGCATTATGCAGTCCATCAATAGCATTAAACTGAGTTTCATTTTCTATAATGCCTAAAAATTTTGCAAAAGCAACAATGCAACGACCTCCATTTCCGCACATACTACTTTCATTACCATCTGCATTGTAATACACCATTCTAAAATCTGAATCCTCATCATTTTCTAAAAGTATAAATCCATCTGCGCCAATGCCAAAACGACGGTCGCATAATTCCTTAATACCTTTAGTATTCTTCTTATCTATAGTTTGCAGTCGGTTATCTACAATAATAAAATCATTGCCTGTACCTTGATATTTGTAAAATGTCATAATCATAATTAGAGGCAAATATAAGAATAATACATGTTATAAACAGTTGTTAAACACGCGTTAAAATTGAAGTTAAAAAGACGTTAAATTGAAAATTGAAATCAATAAATTTCTAATTTTAATCGTTAGATAAAAGAAAAATAAAATTAAACTTAAAACTGAAAATTATGAAGAAGGTATTATTATTAGTGTTTGTTTCGGCATTAGGTGGATTTTTAACCTTAAGTGGTTATAAGCTTTTTGTTGAAAATGAATCGCAACCTTTAACTGTTGAAGCGTCTACTGACCTTCCTGTATTTGTGCCAACATCTACTCACAATACAGTAAATAATAACAATCTAATTGCAGCAAATTTTGTTGAAGCAGCTGATAAATCTTTAGATGCTGTAGTCCATGTAAAAAACACAGCTATTGTAAATGCGCCAACATCAATGAGAGACTTATTTTATGGTCGTAGCTCTCAGCGTGCACACGTTGGTACAGGAAGTGGTGTTATTATTTCTCCAACGGGTTATATTGTAACAAACAACCATGTTATTAAGAATGCAAACGAAATAAGCATTACGCTAAATAACAATAAAGCATATATGGCAGAATTAATAGGTACGGACGAAACCACAGATATAGCATTGTTAAAAATTGAAACCGATGAAGACCTACCATTTATGGCCTTTGGAGATTCTGATAATGCTAAAGTTGGCGAATGGGTTTTAGCAGTAGGTAATCCTTTTAACCTTAACTCAACAGTAACTGCTGGTATTATAAGTGCAAAATCTAGAGATTTATCTGGCAACCACTCACAGTCCTTTATACAAACTGATGCTGCTGTAAATCCTGGAAACTCAGGAGGTGCATTGGTAAATACCAGTGGTGATTTAATAGGTATAAATACGGCTATATCATCGCAAACTGGTTCTTATATTGGTTATTCTTTTGCCGTGCCAAGTAATATTGCGCGTAAAATTGTGAATGATATAATGGAATATGGTAATGTTCAAAACGGAATTCTTGGTGTTGTTGGTGGTGCTTTAAATAATGATGCTGCAAAAGAATTAGGGACAGACACTACAGAAGGCTTTTATGTAAGTGATGTGCAAGAAGACACAGGTGCTGAAAAAGCTGGTATACAATCTGGTGATATCATTTATAAAATTGATAATGTTAAAATTCAAAAATTTTCAGACTTATCTGGCTATTTAAAAACTAAAAGCCCTAATGATGTCGTAAACGTTACATTACTTAGAGATGGAGAAGAAGAAACAGTACCAGTAACTTTACTTAAGCCTTCAACTATTAAACTACCAACAATTGGTTTTATAAAAAATGCTACAAAAGCAGAACTTAAAAAATATAAAACTGAATTTGGGGTTAAGATTTCAACCTTCGACGAAAATTATAAACCATATTGGAATAAAAATGGTATTGAAGAAGGTTCTATTATCACAAAAATTAATGGTAATAAACTTTATACCATTGACGATGCACAAAATGCTATAAAAACAAGAGCAATAAATGAACCTTTACAAATAGAGGTTATTAATAATGATGGTGAAAAAGTAGTCTATAATTTTAGATAAATTCTTTAATAATTAGGTTAAGAGAACCCTTCAAAGTAATATTCTTTGAAGGGTTTTTATTTTCGTTAAAAAGTGCTACGAAAACGTTTGAAATATAGTATTTTCGCAAAAATAAACTAATCAATATTTAATCTCTAAACCAATTAATATGGGTTTTAATGCCACTTACGAGAAAGAGTTAGCGTTTCAAGCTGACCGTCGCAGAGCAACAGTAGAATTTATTAAAATAATAAGTGACTTATGGTATGATAAGTCTATTGAGCTCGTTTTGTTTAGAAATCAATTAATAGACAGAAATGTAAGCGAAATTTTAAATTTACATGAATATGCAGGTGAATTTGTTCAAAAACCAATTTCAATTTTTGATTCTGTTGAAATTGCACAAGCAATTAGTGCTTTAAACTTCCCTCCTGCTAAGCTAGACATAGGGAAGTTAACTTACGAGTTTCATTTAGAGGACCAAAAATATAGTAATGCTACAGCATTTGTAGCTTCAAAATTAGGTAAGGCTAAAAACAATAAAGCTATTGAACCTAAAGATGTTGTACTTTATGGATTTGGTAGAATTGGACGTTTAGTAGCACGTGAATTAATGACACGTACTGGTAAAGGGAACCAATTAAGATTAAGAGCTATTGTTACCAGAGGCGACATTGATGAAACGGTGTTAGAAAAACGAGCTTCTTTACTAAGAAACGATTCTGTACATGGTGATTTCTCCGGAATGGTAAGTACAGACCCAAAAAACTCAGCAATAATTATTAATGGTACTACTGTAAAAATCATTTCGGCAAATAAGCCAGAAGATATAGACTATACTAAATATGGAATCTCAAATGCCTTAATTATTGATAATACTGGTGCATTTAGAGATAAGGAAGCTCTAAGTAGACATCTTAAAGCAAAAGGTGTTGACAAAGTATTACTTACTGCACCAGGTAAAGGAATTCCTAATATTGTACATGGTGTTAATCATACAGAACATAATCCAGATAAGGTTAAAATATTTTCAGCTGCATCTTGTACAACCAATGCTATCACTCCTATATTAAAAGCCGTTGAAGATTCTTTTGGTATTATTACAGGTCATTTAGAAACAATACACGCTTATACCAATGACCAGAATTTAGTAGATAATTTTCATAAAAAATATAGACGAGGACGTGCTGCAGCATTAAATATGGTAATTACAGAAACTGGTGCAGGCCAAGCTGTAAGCAAAGCTTTACCATCTTTAGAAGGCAAGCTAACCTCAAATGCTATTAGAGTTCCTGTACCAAATGGATCTCTAGCAATTTTAAATTTAGAATTAAAAAATGAAACTTCAGTTGATAGCATTAATACTATTATGAAAAAATATGCGCTTGAAGGTGATTTGGTAGAACAAATTAAATACGAAATGAGCGACGAGCTTGTATCTAGCGATATTGTTGGTAGCTCTGCACCTTCTATTTATGACAGTAAAGCAACTATTGTGAGAAAAGATGGTAAAAATGCTATACTCTATATATGGTATGATAATGAATATGGTTATAGTCATCAAGTAGTTCGTTTGGCAAAGTATATTTCTAAAGTAAGACGCTATACTTACTATTAGAATTATTGAAAAAGGAAAAGAAAAAATCTTACCCATTGGTGAGATTTTTTTCATTTTGGTATCCAATAACCAATACTTTAAAGTGCAATAATTAGAAATTTTTTACTTTTAAGATTGTTGAACATCTAAAATAATTTTTAAGTCGTATATAAGTAGCCTCACATTATTGTGAGGCTATTTGTTTAGTAAATATGTATGGAAATCTTCATAAAATTATTATCTTGGCAATCAATTAATCTAACAAAATCAAAATTACACCTTAGATGAAATTCCTAACCAAAGTCTCTGTTATTCTTTTAGTTACATTTAGTTTACAAACTATAAAAGCACAAACTGAAACGGAAACAGAAGAGAAATTATCTCTTAACAGTGGTACAATAGATAATCAGTTTGAATATTTAATTAGAAAATCTGGTAAGTATCAAGAATACAAAGTAGTTAAAAGAACTTGGTTGTATACCTTAAAATCTCATGTAGCAGATACACTAAAGGCAGTACACAAAGATTTATCAGACACACAGGCAGTAGTAAAGAAACAAGCAGATGAAATTGAAAGTTTAAAATCTAATTTAGCAAATACTGAAACTACGCTAAATGCCACAAATGAGGAAAAAGATAACATTTCGTTATTTGGCATACAAACTAGTAAAGCAAGTTATAAGGTTTTAATGTGGAGTATTATTGGTGCTTTATTTGCCTTATTACTTTTGTTTATTTACAAATTTAAAGGAAGCAATTCATCTACAAGAGAAGCTAAGCGTAAATTAGAAGAAGTAGAAATTGAGTTTGAAGATCACAGACGTACCGCTTTAGAACGCGAACAAAAAGTAAGACGCCAGTTACAAGACGAGCTAAATAAGCAAAAGTCTTAATAACAAAATTAAATATAAGTTTAATCCGTAATTTAATTACGGATTTTTTTATTTATAATTCAGAAGATTCCCAATCTTATATAACCTAAAATGCTTTAACAAAAACATTTTATAAGTAAAAAACTATGTGAGAGAAGAATGGTAATATATTGATTTTAATATACTATTCCCTTATAAGCAAATATTAAAAGACGTATTCTCTTTTGATAGCATTCATCTGACTGCATGAGCTTACAATAAATACAGAGAAGCTATTGCCCCTATAATTGAAAGAGAAATAGAGTCTTAAATAAAACATATCCAAAATCTCTAATATTATAGATTAAAAAATATAGTAATAAATAACTTACAAAAAATTTAATCATTTCAAATTTTTAAAATTATATAAAATTGATTAAATTTAAATATGAAAAGTTATTTTGTCCCAATAATTACTTTGCTTTTAACCTTTTACAATTTAAATGGAGTCTCTCAAAATCTACATTTAAAATCTAAGTTTGAAAAAATTAAAATAAAAGAAGACTCCACTTTTACAAATGAAATAATAGTTACATTTAAAAAAAGTGATGAAGTCAGGATCTATCCCATATTTTATGATTCGGAACTAGAAGAAATTTCAAATATTAGACTCTATGTTAAAAAAGGAAAACGCCAAAAACAAATAGCTATCAAAAAAATATATGAGCAAGACGTTAAATTAGATTACATAACTAGTCAAAAAAATAAATCTGTAGTGATACCAGCTGATATGGATATAATATTAAGCTATCAAATATCATGCAACCAATTAATGTATTTCGCTAGTTTGCACTTCTCTTCATATAACGTTATAGATACCTTAAAGTATCAAATCAATATTCCTAAGCAATTTCAATTAGCACACAAAACAATTTATACAGACTCATTACCTTTTTTTAAGATAGATTCAACAAAAACCAATACAGGATCTGAATGGCTTATTGTCGCATGTCCAAAAAAAATTAAACCTGATCCTCTACAGTTTTTTGGAATCTATAAAAATATGAAGATTCCCTTTATGAGGACCATAGTATACCCTAATTCATATAATAATAAACCTATCAGTTATATTAATGATTGGTATAATAAAAATGTAGCAGAAAAAAAGGGATTAAATGTAACAGTTAAAGAAAAAATAGATGATTTAACATCACACACTAATGACCCTCTTGAAATTGTTAATATTATATATAATTATGTAAAAAATAGCTTCAAATATGTCGCTATAGAAATTGGTATGGGAGCGTTTATTCCTTCTCATCCAAACGAAGTATATTTAAATAAACAAGGAGACTGTAAAGATTTATCTAATTTTTTATCTGAAGCTTTAAGATATAAAGGGATTACTAGTAACATTGCTTTGGCTGCAACTTTTGACCATATTAGTGATTGTGATTTTCCTTCTTTAAGCTCAGCTAATCATGTTATAGCAACGGCATTCATTAACAATAAAACACTACTATTAGACCCAACTGACCCAATCCATATAGAAGGAACACCAGTTCAAAGTTTGCAAGGACGCACCATATTAATTGTTAACTCTAATGGAGGTTTATTCTATAAAGTGGAAGCATTAACGCCTCAACAAAACAAAATTAATTATAAAATAAATTTAAAATTAGATTCTAAAAAAACACTTATAGAAGGTGATTTTAATATTGATTATTTTGGAGCTTCTGGCAATTATTTACGTAGAAATCTTAATTATGAAACTAAAATAGAATTTAATAATTATAGCAAACAATTGTACCAAGAAATTTTTGGTAACCAATCAGTTAGCAACTTAAATTTCACCAACGAGGTACAAAAATTTCACTTTAATGGTCATATATCTATAAATGGAAAAACTTTTAATGATAACCAAAATAAATATCTTTTTATTGATTTTTTACCAAGACTAATAGAAACTGAAAATAGAGAAACTTTAATGGAAGGTACTTACTTAAGAAACTCTTTTTATAAACAAGTACAAGTAACAATTCTATTAGATGAGCCAATAGAAATATTTAATTCCATCAACTATGAATATATGGAAAATGGAATTTCGCTTAAAATGGAAATAAAAGCTACATCTAATTTAGTCTTAGAGTGCAACTATGATTTTATCTCCAACTATATTTTTATAGACAAAGAAAACATTAGTAAAACCAATGAAATACTACAATCATTTAAAAAAATAATAAATGAACCAATTGTTCTTAAAAAACAAAAAATATAGCATTATCATCATATGCTCATTTGCATTATTTTTCAGCTTTAAACCTAACTTTAAAAATAATAGCGACGACCCTTTCACTGAGTTATGTAAAAATGCAGATGCGTATTATTTGTACTCATATACAGATATTTCCTATGCAAAAAGCTGGGCACGTTATAAAACTTATATTTCGGTCAGTAATAAATTAGTTGTTAACTCTATAAAAGGTGTGGAAAATTATGCTTTCTTAAATTTAGACGAATACGAAAGCAACCACTTAAAAAGCATTAAAATAAAAACCTTAAAAGCAGATGGTTCTATAGTAGAATTAGATTCAAGTAAAGTATTTTTTAAAAACTCAAAAGGCAAAAAATTTAGCGCTATAAATTACCCTATACCTGCTGTAGAACCTGGTGACACCATTGAAACCAACTACGTATATTATAAAAACCTACGACAGCACGAATTAATGAATTTTGTTAATTTGTATAGAGACATTCCCAGTATAAATAGTCAGTTTACTGTAAGAACTGGCCCTGAGTTATCAGTAAGATATAAGTCTTACAACAACTTCCCTAAGCCAGCAATTGTTGCAAACGACACCATGGTTTATGTACAATTTTCTATGGATAAATTAAAAGGACAATTGGTAAACGACCACAATTGTTTACCATGTGAAAAACCATATATATATTACTCTTTAGAAGAAAAAGATAGCGAATTAAGAACATGGAAAGATGTTTACAACCAAGAATTTAATTTTCTAACACAACCTATGGCACTAGACTATGACAATTCCTCATATTACAAAAGGTGGAAACGAAGAGTAATTGGTACTGCAAAAGATAGTAGTAAATATCATAAATTTAAACTATTACATTCCGCAGTATTAGACAACTTTAAAGTTGAGCCCATAAATGATAGTGAATTTATAAAGTCCACAGGATATTTTTTAAAAGAACAACGATTTGATGCTATCAGTATAAGACGTTTTTATAGACAAATATTAGAGGATTTAGACATAAAATATTGGGCAGTTTTTAGCAGAACCAAACGAGCTGGTAAAATAGATGCACATTATATTAGAAAAGGTGAATTTGATCATATTTTTTTCGCATATGAAAACGAAAAAGGATTTCTTAAATTTCTATATCCACATGAAGACTTTTATATGTACCAAATTGATGAAATACCAACATCTATTTATGGTACAGAAGCCATTATAGTTAAGCCTTATTTTGAAGCTAACAAGAAAAGAAAAGACAAATTTATAAATAGAGATTTAGAACTTGCAGAAGTAGATTCGGTATCCGTTGCTAAAATTAATTTACCTGAAATGGACGCCAACCATAATTATATAATACAATCAATATCGAGTAATATAAATATAGATAAAAAAACCACATCTTTTAGATACAAATTTAAAATCTCTGGAGGGTTATCAACAGATGTAAGAACTTTTTTTGAAATGCTAAATGAAAATGAAGATGCAAGTAATTTTTATGAGGCCTTATCTGATTTTGAAGGCAATGATAACACTTTAGAAATTGATACTATAACAGATGTAATATTTAATAGAAATAAACCGTTTTCTTATACTATGAATGGCAATGGGACTTTAAATAATGTAGTATCGTTTATAAATGATAGCTTAGTAAGTGTATCAGTAAACAAATTAATACAACATAATGAAATAGAAACAATTACTGATACGTCAGAATTAGATTATTATCTTGATTATAGCTATTCCGACAATTTATTTTTCGATTTAAATTTTCCGTGCGATATAGAAGTTGTAGGACTTGATAACAAAAATGTTGATTTTAAAAATGAATATGGAGAATATTTTTTTAAAATCATGACGAGTAATAATAACCAATTGAGATTTAATTCAAAATATAGAATAATTCAAAACTTAATACCTAAAGAAAATTATGAAGAACTAAAACGTCTTAATGAAAAAATTAAGATCGTAAAAAACATGCGTCTAATAATAAAATTAAAACAGTAATAATTACAAATATTAAATTTTCTTTTATTAATCCTATCTTTGCAAACTATATATATTACCCATGCGCATAGATATAATTACCGTTTTACCAGAACTTTTAAAAAGCCCGTTTGAAGCTTCCATATTAAAGAGAGCTATAGAAGCTGGTCTAGTAGAAGTACACTTTCATAATTTAAGAGATTATGCCACCGGAAACTACAAATCCGTGGATGACACACAATTTGGAGGAGGCGCAGGTATGGTAATGTCTATTGCTCCTATTGATAAATGTATTTCTAAATTACAATCTGAACGTCATTACGACGAAATTATTTATATGACACCAGATGGTGAACAATTAAATCAAAGTATTGCCAACCAAACATCTTTAAAAGAGAATATTATTATTCTTTGTGGCCATTATAAAGGTGTCGATCAACGTGTGAGAGATAGATTTATTACACGTGAAATATCAATTGGAGATTATGTGCTTTCTGGTGGCGAATTGGGAGCTGCCGTTTTGTGTGATGCCGTAATTAGATTAATTCCTGGCGTATTAGGAAATGAAACCTCTGCCCTAACCGATTCATTTCAAGACAATCTATTAGCACCACCTATTTATACTAAACCAAGAGAATATGATGGTATGAAAGTTCCTGAAGTTTTATTTAGTGGCAACTTTGCTAAAATTGAAAAATGGCGAGAAGAACAAGCTTATAAAAGAACTCAAGAAAGACGACCAGACCTTTTAGATGACTAAGTTCTGTTAGCTATAGTCAAATACCTAAAGGCTAAGGTCAAACAACTAGTAATCTTTAAATAAAATTTTTCCCTTTAAACCATTGTGTATATTTAAAATATCATTACTTTTGCACACCATTTTAGACCAACCTCTGGCGAAAATCGTGAATGTTGCTTTAAATCAACTATAATAAATAAAAGAAAATGAATTCTTTAGTAAAATTTGTACAAGACGAATTTGTAACCCGTAAAGACTTTCCAGAATTTAGTGCTGGTGATACAATCACTGTTTACTACGAAATTAGAGAAGGTGAAAAAGTACGTACTCAGTTTTTTAGAGGAGTTGTATTGCAACGTAAAGGAAGTGGATCTTCTGAAACCTTTACTATCCGTAAAATGTCAGGAACTATTGGTGTAGAACGTATCTTCCCAGTAAATTTACCAGCTTTACAAAAGATAGAAGTTAACAAGCGTGGTAAAGTACGTAGAGCAAGAATTTACTACTTTAGAGGTCTTACTGGTAAAAAAGCAAGAATCAAAGAAGTTAGAAGATAATTCCAACTTATATATTACAATTAAAGCCTTCTTTTTAGAAGGCTTTTTTGGTTATAAACAATTGTTAATAACTACAGTTTATAAGCTGTTGATATCTAAAGTGTTAAAAGGTTGTGATTTATTAAAAAAAATTATAATTTAGTCAAACAATTAACAACAAACTTAGTTTGGTTTTAAAGTAAAATTTAGATTTATGTTAAATTGTTACTAAAGATTCGTTCTTTATGTATTGAGGTCGTTTTTTGAGATTGTGTAGCAATTTGCATTAGCAAGTGTTTGTAAAACAATCATGAAGCTTTAGTAATATGACATGCGTTGTAGGTGATATTAATAAAGTGGAAAGCTCAGAAAAAGTAGTGGAATCGAAAGTGAACACAAAAAGAAAGAGCAATGTTTAAACCTATTTGTTCGTTTATACGAAGTTTGAAAGGAAAAACATCAAGAAAAACAGACCTAAGAGACATAGTAATATCAGGTCAATACATTTTGAAAGGTATGAATTGTTTCGAATTTGAAGCAGGAACACTTGAACCAAAAACGGAATGATTTCGGTCATCCTCCTAAGAGTTAGCGTAAGCTAGACAGGTCACGTAGTACTGTTTCTAAGAAAGCCATGTCAACACAGATTTAATCTGAGTGATATGGCTTTTTATTTGTCTAAATTTTTAGTTCTATTATCTATAGAATTAGTTTAAAAATCGATATTCAAATAAACTAAAATAAACAATTACTACGTAAATCTCACTAATTGAATTTTCATTTAATGTATACAAAAGAAACAATTTCTGGCTTACGCAATGCCTTCAACATTAAGATAATTAGTTAAAAATATATTATATATAATTATTTTGTCAATTTCCTAAAATTAGAAGCTGTTTACTGTAAATCTTTTATCTAAAAAAATCAAACGTTTTCGTATATTTGGCAAGCTTAATTTTAAGCAAAATCTCATTCAAAATTTTTTCAAGACTTATGACAAAAACAGCAAAGATTGTTTATACAAAAACGGATGAAGCACCAGCTCTAGCAACACGTTCATTTTTACCTATTGTTCAAGCATTTACAAAGTCTTCTGGCATTACCATAGAAACAAAAGATATATCATTAGCAGCTAGAATTTTAGCTGCATTTCCGGATTTTTTAACCACTGATCAAAAAGTTAACGACGCTTTAGCTGAATTAGGCGACCTAGCAAAAAAACCTGAAGCCAATATTATTAAATTACCAAATATTAGCGCTTCAGTTCCTCAACTTACAGCTGCAATAGAAGAGTTGCAAGGAAAAGGATTTAAACTGCCTGATTATCCAGAAGAACCAAAAAATGATGAGGAAAAAGAAATAAAATCGCGATACGATAAGATAAAAGGTAGTGCCGTAAACCCTGTACTTAGAGAAGGAAACTCTGATAGACGAGCACCAAAAGCCGTTAAAAATTATGCTAAGAAAAATCCACATAGCATGGGTGTTTGGTCTCCAGACTCTAAAACCCATGTAGCAACAATGACAAAAGGTGATTTTGCTCACAATGAAAAATCGGTTACGCTTGCTGATGCTACAACTATAAAAATTGTACTTTCAGATTCTAAAGGGCAGACAACAAATTTAAAAGAAGGATTATCTTTATTAAAAGGTGAAATTATTGATGCTACTGTAATGAGCAAAAAAGCTTTGCTTGAATTTTTAGAGGAGCAAGTTGAAGATGCCTTAGATAAAAGTGTATTATTTTCTTTACACATGAAAGCAACAATGATGAAAGTTTCTGACCCAATTATATTTGGTCATGCTGTACGTGTGTTCTTTAAAGATTTATTTGAAAAACATGGCAAAACTTTCGATAAAATTGGTGTTGATGTTAATAATGGTTTTGGTAATCTACTAGAAAAATTACATGATTTACCAGAAGATAAACGCGACGAAATTAGAGATGATATTCGTTTTGCCTTAGACCATAGCGCTGATTTAGCCATGGTAAATTCTGACAGAGGAATTACAAATTTGCATGTACCAAGTGATGTAATTATTGATGCTTCTATGCCTGCGATGATCAGAACATCTGGACAAATGTGGAACGCAGATGGTAAACAACAAGATACAAAAGCAGTGATTCCAGATAGTAGTTATGCTGGAGTATATAGTGCTACAATAGATTTTTGTAAAAAACATGGCGCATTTGATCCTACAACTATGGGTACAGTACCTAATGTTGGACTTATGGCTCAAAAGGCTGAAGAATATGGTTCTCATGACAAAACTTTTGAAATTGAATCTAAAGGAAAAGTAGAAGTAATTGATGCAGATGGCAATGTTCTTTTAACGCATAAAGTGGAAGCTGGAGACATATGGAGAATGTGTCAGACTAAAGATGCGCCTATTCAAGATTGGGTAAAATTAGCCGTAACTAGAGCAAGAGCATCTCAGACTCCTGCAGTTTTTTGGTTAGATAAGAAAAGAGCACATGATGCAGAATTAATTAAAAAAGTAAATACATATCTAAAAGACCACGATACTGAAGGTTTGGATATTAGAATTTTATCCCTCGTTGAAGCTACTAATTTTACTCTAAAAAGAATTAAAGAAGGAAAAGACACGATTTCTGTAACCGGAAACGTATTGAGAGATTATTTAACAGATCTTTTCCCTATTTTAGAAGTTGGTACAAGTGCTAAAATGTTATCTATTGTACCATTAATGAATGGTGGAGGTTTATTTGAAACCGGAGCAGGTGGATCTGCACCAAAACACGTTCAACAATTTTTAGAAGAAGACCATTTACGTTGGGATTCTTTAGGAGAGTTTTTAGCGTTAGCGGTTTCTTTAGAACATTTTTCTGAAGTAAACAAAAATAAAAAAGCAAGTATTTTAGGTGCTGCTTTAGATGATGCTTCAGATAAATTACTAGAAAACAGAAAAGGACCATCTAGAAAAGTAAATGAATTAGATAATAGAGGTAGCCACTTTTACCTTGCACTTTATTGGGCAGAAGCATTAGCTAACCAAAATGACGATGCTGATTTAAAAGCAGAATTTACTAAAGTATTTAGCGCATTATCTAAAAATGAAGAAACTATAGTTAAAGAATTAATAGATTGCCAAGGTGAACCTGTAAATATTGAAGGATACTATCTACCAAATGAAGATTTAGTTTCAAATGCAATGCGACCAAGTAAGGCATTTAATAGTATTATAAATTAACTATATATTACAATTAAGATTTTGTTAAAAAGCTTCTTCCGAGAAGCTTTTTTTATGCTTTTTAATTTACTTTTAGTGTAACAAGATTTGAAAGTATTCGTTTTAAAAATAAGAATTCATCAATAAAACTATTATCATTATATATGAAAACACTAATAAGAGTTTTTTTTCTGTGTTTATTTTTTATTTCGTTCAATCTTAGTGCTCAAGATAAGATAACATTAAGTGGAACAATAACAGATAGTAGCAGTAATGAAACACTTATAGGTGTTAACATTATTATTCCTGAATTACAAACAGGAACTATAACTAATGAATATGGTTTTTACTCTATAACTTTACCTTCTGGCAACTATGAGATTCAAATTAGTTATATTGGTTTTACAACTATAACTGAAACATTAGAACTTACCGCTAACCTTACTAAAAACTACCGATTAGAGGAAACTACTGAGAGTTTAGATGAAGTAGTTATTACAGAGAAAATTGAAAAATTAAATTTAAAAAAACCACAGATGAGTGTTAACTCTTTATCTATAAAAACGATAAAGAATATGCCTGTAGTTTTAGGTGAAGTAGATGTTATAAAATCCATCACGCTTTTACCTGGTGTTACAAATGCAGGTGAAGGTGCTTCAGGTTTTAATGTAAGAGGTGGAGCAGCCGATCAAAATCTAATTCTATTAGATGAAGCTACAATTTTTAATTCCTCACATCTTTTTGGTTTCTTTTCAGTTTTTAACCCAGATGCGATTAAAGATCTTAAATTGTATAAAGGAGGAATTCCTGCTAAATATGGAGGTCGAGTTTCATCTGTTTTAGATATTTATCAGAAAGAAGGCAATAGTAATTCGTTTCATATGAATGGAGGAATTGGCCTTATATCAAGCCGTTTACTAGCAGAAGGTCCTATAAAAAAAGATAAAGGCTCTTTTTTAATTGGAGGAAGAAGTAGTTATGCACATTTGTTCTTACCGTTATTTGACATAGACAGTAAAGCTTATTTTTATGATTTAAATACTAAATTAAGCTACAATATTAATAACAATAATAATGTTTATTTATCAGGTTATTTTGGGCGTGATGTATTTGAAATCTCTGATAGTTTTCAAAATACGTTTGGAAATACAGTTCTTAACTTTAGGTGGAATCATTTGTTTTCTGATAAATTATTTTCTAATCTGTCTTTAATCTATTCAGATTATTATTATGGACTAGAATTGAGTTTTGTTGAATTTGATTGGGTTTCTGGTATTTTAAACTTCAACCTTAAATATGATTTTAAACATTATCTTAATAATGATTTTAAACTAGAATACGGTTTTAATAGTATGTATTACAATTTTAATCCCGGAGAAATTAATCCTACGACAGAAACATCAGGAATTAATCCCTACAAATTAATTGACAAATATGCTTTAGAGAATGCCATATATATAGATGCTGAACATAAAATAAATAATAAACTATCCTTAAGTTATGGTGCAAGGTTAAGTATGTTCCATAGGCTCGGCCAAGATGAATTAAATATTTATGAGAACAACTTACCTCTAACATTTAATGAAGAAATTGGCATATACGAAAAGGCAGAACCTATTGCAACCGAAACATTTGATAAAAGCGATGTTATTGAATCATTTGCCAATTTAGAACCAAGACTTGCTGTTGCGTATCAATTAAATAAGGTATCATCCATAAAGGCTAGTTATAATAGAATGAGTCAATATTTGCATTTATTATCTAATACCACCTCTCCTACCCCTTTAGATGTCTGGACACCAAGTGGTAAATATGTAAAGCCACAATTATTAGATCAAATCGCACTAGGGTATTTTAAAACTTTTAAGAACAATACTTTTTCATTAGAAGTAGAAAGTTTTTACAAAACCATTAAAAATCGCATAGATTATGTCGATGGAGCAGATTTAATTGCTAATGATGCTATTGAACAAGTTATATTAAATGGAGAAGCAAAAGCATATGGATTAGAGGTATTATTTAGAAAAAATGAAGGCCGCTTTACAGGATGGTTGGCATATACACTATCTAAATCTGAACAACGAACACCTGGAAGAACTGATGTAGAAACAGGCATAAATAATGGAAAATGGTACAACACAGCCTACGATAAAACACATGACATTTCGCTAACAGGGAGTTATGAATTAAATAAAAAATGGTCATTTAGTTCTAATTTTATATTTCAAACTGGTCAACCTACCACCTATCCTAATAGTCAATATGAATATAATGGACTTGTAATTCCTAATTATGAAGCTAGAAACTCTAGTAGGCTACCATCTTATCATCGTTTAGATTTATCTGCCAATTACAATCCAAAACCAGAAAGTAATAGGACTTTTAAAGGAGAATGGGTATTTGGAATTTATAATGTATATGGTCGCAAAAATGCCGCTAGTATTTCTTTTAGAGAAAATAGTGATACTGGCACAAACGAAGCCATAAAATTAGCAATTTTCGGAATGGTGCCATCAATTTCATATAATTTTAAATTTTAATTATGAAAAAGTTAATATACCTATTTATAATTTGTATTTCATTTTACAATTGTGAGGATGTAATAGATGTAGATTTAAATGAAACGGAACCAAGACTGGTTATAGAAGCTTCAATAAACTGGTATAAAAATACTGCGGGAAACGAGCAGAGTATTAAACTATCTCTTTCATCTCCATTTTTTGACGATGAAATTCCTCCTGCTAATGGAGCAATAGTTCAGATTACGGACACAAATAATAATATCTTTAATTTTATCGAAGATGCAAATACAGGCATCTATTTAAATAATAATTTTATTCCTATCATTAATCAAGAATACACTTTAACTATTAATTATAACAATGAGATTTATACCGCCAAAGAAATATTAATGTCAGTAGTACCAATAGATTATATAGAACAAAATAATGATGGTGGTTTTTTAGGTGATGAAATAGAGGTTAAAGTATATTTTACAGACCCAATAAATATAGATAATTACTATTTCTTTGAGTATTACACTGACTTAGAAGATATATCATTAGATGTTTTAGATGATAAATTTATAGATGGTAATCAAATTTTCGGATTTTATGCAGAAGAAGATTTAGAAATAGGAAATGAGATAACGATAAGACATTATGGAGTTTCAGAACAATACTATGAATTCATGTTTATACTATTACAGCAAGGTAGTGAAGATGGTGGAGGTCCATTTGAAACACAACCAGCAACTGTAAGAGGAAACTGTATCAATACAACTAATGAAGATAATTATCCTTTTGGGTACTTCCGACTATCGGAAGTTGAAGAACAAATATATATCATAGAATAATATTTTATTTGATTAAAATAGTAATTCAATACAATTATAAATTCGAAATTCTACATAATAAATTTCATATCTTTAAATCATGAAATTTACAAAAACAACTGAACAAGAATCAAATTACAATAATCTCGAAGATATGTCTATTAATGAGATTGTGAGCTCTATTAATAACGAAGATAAATCAGTTCCATTAGCTGTCGAAAAATCAATATCTCAAATAGAAAGTGTTATTATACAAGTTGTTTCAAAACTAAAAACTGGAGGAAGATTAATTTATATTGGAGCAGGAACAAGCGGGAGATTAGGAATTCTAGATGCATCTGAATGCCCTCCCACTTTTGGAGTTCAAAATAATTTAATAATTGGAATAATTGCAGGTGGAGATAAAGCAATTAGAAAAGCTGTCGAAAATGCAGAAGATTCAACTACTCAAGGCTGGAAAGATTTATTAAACGTGAATATTTCAGAAAAAGATATTGTTATAGGTATAGCAGCTTCTGGGACTACTCCTTATGTGATTCATGCCTTAGAAATATGTAATAAACATAATATAATCACCTCTTGCATTACATGTAACAAAGATAGCCCACTATCTTTAACAGCAAAATATCCTATTGAAGTCATCGTTGGCCCTGAATTTTTAACAGGAAGTTCAAGGATGAAAGCAGGTACCGCACAAAAACTTGTACTTAATATGATTACAACTACAAGTATGATTCAGTTGGGTAAAGTTAAAGGGAATAAAATGGTCGATATGCAATTAAGCAATGACAAACTAGTAAAGCGAGGTATACAAATGATAATGCAAGAACTAAACATTGCTGAATCAGAAGCCTCTAAATTATTAACTAAATTTAAGTCAGTTAGAAAAAGTATTATCCATGGAAGAAAATAACAGAACGAACAAAGAGGTTTTAACCAAAGGGTTGAAACAGTTACTATTGTGTTTAATCTTTATGTTTTTAGGACCTGCAATACTCCACTTAGCCTTTAGCAATCAAAACAAACCACTTTATATTGCACTACTAATTTTGGCGATTTTACTATGTATCTTGGCTATCGGTTTATTAGTAGTTGGTATTAACACAATAATGAATAGTATGTTTAATAATAAAAAGTAATTCCATATTTTTTATTTTTCTAAATTACTTTATAAAACACAAAAACCCTTACTAAATAATATAGTAAGGGTTTTACAATACCGATTAATTCGGTAAAAAAAGGCGGTGACCTACTCTTCCACAGTTAAGCAGTACCATCGGCGCAAACGGGCTTAAC
>NZ_JABRWQ010000049.1 GCF_013249065.1 Winogradskyella litoriviva | reverse complement strand
TGTCTTAAAAAGTCATACTTACCGTCGAGATCCGCGGAAACGAATTGCTTTTTTGAACTCTGCGGCCAAATTCCACCGTAGAAAACGATTTTTGAGCGATTCTAACCGTTGGAAGTGTGACTTTTCACGACCCCAAAAGTCGACTTTTCGGTGTCTCGAAAAGTCATACTTCCCGTCGAGATACGCGGAAACAAATTGCTTTTTTGAACTCTGCGGCCAAATTCCACCGTAGAAAACGATTTTTGAGCGATTCTAACCGTTGGAAGTGTGACCTTTGACGACTCCAAAAGTCGAC
>NZ_JABRWQ010000048.1 GCF_013249065.1 Winogradskyella litoriviva | reverse complement strand
TGTGTTCTGTTGATGCAATAAGCAAAAACTCAACGTAGAAAACGCCTTTTAAGTCCCTGCAAGCTGTTTGCACACTAGGCAACCGAAATTCAGCACAAAAAGTCATTTTTACCTATGAGATTATGAAAAACAATACTTGCATTTGTTTAACAGAGTCCCGTTGATGCAATAAGCTAAAACCCAAACTAGAAAACGCGTTTTATGTCTTTGAAAGCTGTTTGCACACCAAAAAACCTAATTTCAACACAAAATGTCATTTTTAGCTATGAGATAGTAAAAAGCGGTACTTTGGAGTAGTTTAA
>NZ_JABRWQ010000047.1 GCF_013249065.1 Winogradskyella litoriviva | reverse complement strand
AAAATTCAAATTGCATATGATAGCTTACTGTGTCAGCTAAATAAAAACAGGTTCCAAAAGGTTCTAGGGTGTAATGGAGAGCCGTGGTGGCTAAAAATGTGAGAAGGTTTGCATATTCCTACCTTGTAAACATCCAATATTCTCAGGACGATATCTCGGCAATGGCTACAGCTAGCTCAAAAATTCAAATTGCATATGATAGCTTACTGTGTCAGCTAAATAAAAACAGGTTCCAAAAGGTTCTAGGGTGTAATGGAGAGCCGTGGTGGCTAAAAATGTGAGAAGGTTTGCATATTCCTACCTTGT
>NZ_JABRWQ010000046.1 GCF_013249065.1 Winogradskyella litoriviva | reverse complement strand
TTTTCAGGAATAACTCCGATATATTCACTCCATTTCATTTTCGAAATAGTTTCGGCACAAGATTTAGTTCTTTCTTTTTCTTTTTCCATAAATGAGTTAGAAATTGTTCCTAATTTTCGAAGCTCATTAAAATATGGTTCATAATCTACTAAACAACTATCATTTTTTCCTTCTGTAACAACAAAATCTATTGGAATTTCGGATTTTATATCATTAGTGTTTTTAATATACCAATTATGGAAAGATAAGGCTACGCTTTCAATTTCCTTTTCAGTTTCTGTCAGTTCTTTTTTCTTCGTGTTTGATTCCGAATTAGC
>NZ_JABRWQ010000045.1 GCF_013249065.1 Winogradskyella litoriviva | reverse complement strand
AGTCATCATCACAAACAATAATATCATTAGGTTGGTTGGCAACAGGTTGCGGATTTATAATTAATTGAAAAGGGTAGATAGCATAACATTGGGTAGTACTATATTCTACTCTAGCAAAAAGTGTTTCAATTGAGTTTTGGTATAAATAATTAGTGTCTAGCGGATTCTCCTTGTTATCAGCATCAGTTTGGTTTGCGTAATAACCAATAATTACATTAAATGTATCATTAAGTATAATTTCATTGATTTCTAATAAATTGACTTGATTTTCATTGTTTTCACAAATATTATAAGATTCAAAATCATTGATTTGTGGAGGACTATTTAAAATGATGTCAAAA
>NZ_JABRWQ010000044.1 GCF_013249065.1 Winogradskyella litoriviva | reverse complement strand
TAGCAAACATTCCAAGTTTAGCACCAGGCGCAAGCGCCACAGTCACAGTAGCGCAAACGATAGCTCAAACGGATTTAGATGCAGGCTTTATAGAGAATAGTGCAACAGCGACAGGCGATAGTCCAACCGGTACAGATGATGTGAGTGATGTTTCAGATACGGATGTAGATCCAGATGGCAATCCAATCTTAGACAATGAGACAGTAGACGGACCAGATGCCGGAACCGACACAACCGAAGATCCAACCCGAACGGACTTAGCACCAAATGCGGAGTTAACGGTTACAAAAACAATCACGACATCAGGAAGTGCTTTAAATGATGTGATAGCATATGACATTATTGTAA
>NZ_JABRWQ010000043.1 GCF_013249065.1 Winogradskyella litoriviva | reverse complement strand
ATTCAAATTCAGATTTTGAGTGAGAATTCCGAAAGAGTGGAAGTCAGAATACGAGTAAGAATTCCAGTTGAGTAATAATTCGGGCAGAGTGAAACTCCAGAGTAGAGTGATAAATTCCTGCGTTTTGCAATTCAGGTTTCGAGTGAGTTTTTTGCGAACTGTTCGGCTTTAAGTTAAGGTTTTAATAGCTTAAAATTCCAGTTTTGGATGCGCTGAGTTATTGAAGCCAACGTGTTTGTGTATGGTTAGTTGCGTGGTTTAGCAACTAATTTAGCAAACTTTTACGAACCAGAGAAAATTCCGCAGGAATTTTCGCGAGTAAGCACTTAAAAAGCAATTAATTATACACAGTGTT
>NZ_JABRWQ010000042.1 GCF_013249065.1 Winogradskyella litoriviva | reverse complement strand
GAGTTAACGGTTACAAAAACAATCACGACATCAGGAAGTGCTTTAAATGATGTGATAGCATATGACATTATTGTAACGAACACCGGAAACGTTACTGTTACAGATATCGAGATAACAGATGCCAATGCAGATTCAGGCAGTTTAACTTATCCAGGCGGCTTAGCAAACATTCCAAGTTTAGCACCAGGCGCAAGCGCCACAGTCACAGTAGCGCAAACGATAGCTCAAACGGATTTAGATGCAGGCTTTATAGAGAATAGTGCAACAGCGACAGGCGATAGTCCAACAGGTACAGATGATGTGAGTGATGTTTCAGATACGGATGTAGATCCAGATGGTAATCCAATCTTAGACAATGAGACAGTAGACGGACCAGATGCAGGAACCGACACAAC
>NZ_JABRWQ010000041.1 GCF_013249065.1 Winogradskyella litoriviva | reverse complement strand
CGTTGGCTGTAATAACGCAGCGCAACAAAAGCACGAATATTTCGCAATCAAAACCCAAAATTTTAAGTGGAATATTCTCTTAATCTCTCACTCGAAATCTGAATTTTAAAACCCTGGACTGACAAACATAACGTACGAATTTCTCACTCAACTCTGGAATCTCACTCAGTCGGAATTCTAACTCAAAACCTGACTTGTATTACGTACGACTTTTTAGCTAGTTTACTAATTTGGAATGTGAAATGAACGCGCGAATTACTCACTCAATCGGAATTGTTTACTCATAATCTGAACTAGAATTTAAATGCCAATTTACTACAGCCAACAATGTGTATAACTAATTGCTGTATTAGTCTCTACTTGCGAATATTCCTTCGGAATATTCACAGGTTCGTGAAAGTTTGCTAACTTAGTTGCTTAAACCACGCAACTAAGTAATACACGCACACGTT
>NZ_JABRWQ010000040.1 GCF_013249065.1 Winogradskyella litoriviva | reverse complement strand
CATACACAAACACGTTAACTCTAATAAGGCAGCGCAATTTCAAAATCGGAATTGAACGCTAAAGAATCAAGTCTTTAAGCCGAACTGAACGTAAAAAGCTCACTCGAATTCTGAATTTTAAAACGTTGGATTGACGAGCGCAACGCACGAATCTCTCACTCTTATCTCGAATCTCACTCAATCGGAATTTCTCACTCGAAATCTGAATTGCATTACGCTGGACTTTTAGCAAGTTTGTGGAATGATAACTAACAATTCAACGCGCGAATTTCTCACTCATACGTGAAAATCGATATGGCGGAATTTCATAACAGAATCAATAAAAAACAAAACAATTACTAGAGTTAACAATGTGTATAACTAATTGCTTTATTGAGCTTACGTACGAAAATCCTCTCGGATTTTCTATGTCGTAAATTATTGCTAACTTAGTTGCTTAAACCACGCAACTAA